>NZ_VUOS01000028.1 GCF_009829325.1 Nocardia sp. CY41 | reverse complement strand
GCGGTACAACAACTCGATGGCGTACGCGGCGAATGTGCTGAGTTGGTCGGCGGCGTATCGGACGGGGGGTTCGCCGACGCAGGTGCGGATCTCGCCGGATCTGGTGGCACCGGGCACGCTCTCGCCGAGTCCGGACATGAGCGCGGTGCGTACCCAGACGCCGGCCATCGATCCGGACGAGCAGGCGCGGGCGGCGGGCCTGGCTCCGAGGCCGCGGCCGCGGCCTGCGCCGACCACGGTGATGATCACGATCCCGGGCCTGCCGCCGATCCCGTGCGGAATCTTCTGCCCGCCTCCACCGGTCGATCCGTGTGTGGGACAGGCGATTCCCGCACCGATGCCGTTCCCCGACCTACCAGGGACAGCGCGCGTACCACTAGCCCCGCAGCAGCCCTATGGCGCCGCACCGGCCCAGCCACCCGGCCCGGCCGGATCCGGCCCTGGAGCCAAGCCCGCCGATACCGGAACCGCCGGTCAGCCGGGCGCTCCGGACCAGGCGGCCGCCCGATGCGCACAGCCCGACACCACGCTCGCCACGACCGAATCCGTCCCGCTCCCTGGCGATCAGCCCGCTCCCGATGCCGCACCCCGGGGCGATACCGCGCCCGCCACCACCACACCGCCCACGCCGGAACCGGAACCGGTGCCCGACGCCGCGCCCACGCCCACGCCGCAACCCGGGATCACCCTGCCGTTCGGCATCGTCATCCCGCTTCCCGCCCCACCGGCTCCCCAGCAGTGATTCAAACCTGGTATCAGATCACGAAGCAGTAACAAAAAGATCTCGGATGCGGTAGCCTCTCCCCTGGTCCGTAACAAACGGCTCACAGCGAGTCATGGGAGGGTCACCACACCGTGGGGCGTCATCGAAAACAACCGCCTGCCACCGCCAGACGGAGTTCCGTCATCGCGTTGACCGGACTGGTTCCCGCCGGGCTGGTATCCGTCACGGCAGCCTCCGAGGTCGGCGACGCCGTACCCCTCGCAGCCGCGGTCCAGACGCCGGATGACCAGAGTGTCCAGGGCGCCCGGCCGCAGGCGGCCGCCGAGCCCGTCGCCGCGGCCGAATTCGTCGCACACGCCATGGCCAAGGCCGCGCCCACCGCGACACCGCTGGTGAAAACCGTTGCGCTGCCGAATGGCAGGCAACCGGCCGCGATGCCGGCCGGGCCGCTGGGCGTCCCCGGTGTGGCCGTCGCGGCGTACCAGAACGCGGAACGCGTCCTGGCGGCCGAGAACCCGGTGTGCGGCATGCCGTGGTCGCTGCTGGCCGGCATCGGACGGGTGGAGTCCACACACGCGTTCGGCGGCAAAGCCGACGCCGACGGCAATCCGCTGAGCCCGGTCTACGGCCCCGTGCTGGACGGCTCGCTCACCGGCAACCACGTCGTCCGGGACTCCGACGACGGCGCGCTCGACGGCCTGGACGGCTACGACCGCGCGATCGGGCCGATGCAGTTCCTGCCCGACACCTGGAAGCGCTACGCGGCCGACGGCAACGGCGACGGCATCGCCGATCCGCAGAACCTGTTCGACGCCGCTCTGACGGCCGGAAAGTACCTGTGCGACGGCGGCCTGAACATGCGCGACCTGGCGCAACAGTCCAAGGCGATCCTGCGGTACAACCACTCGATGGCGTACGTCGCGAACGTCATGGCCTGGGAGACTTCCTACAGCACGGGGGTCGCACCCCGGGCCGCGGACTTGCCCAAAATTTGACACGCCTAAAATTCCTGCCATGCCAGTCGTTACGGAATCGGATGTGCGGGGTGCCCTCGCGAAGGTCGACGACCCGGAGATCCGCAAGCCGATCACCGAGCTGGGCATGGTGAAAAGCGTCGTGATCGGCGCCGACAGCGATGTCCATGTAGAGATCTATCTGACGACGGCGGGATGCCCCCTGCGCACCGAGATCACGCAGCGGGTCTCCAAGGCCGTCGCCGACGTGCCCGGCGTGGGCGCCATCACCGTCGACCTCGATGTGATGGACGACGAGCAACGCACCGCACTGCGCAAGCAGCTGCGCGGCGACTCGGCCGATCCGGTCATCCCGTTCGCCCAGCCCGGCTCCCTGACCAGGGTCTACGCGGTCGCTTCCGGCAAGGGCGGCGTCGGCAAGTCCAGCGTCACGGTGAACCTGGCCGCCGCGATGGCCGCGCGCGGCCTGTCGGTCGGCGTGCTGGACGCGGACATCTACGGCCATTCCATCCCGCGGATGCTCGGCACCGACGCCAGGCCCACCCAGGTCGAGCGGATGATCATGCCGCCGATCGCGCACGACGTGAAGATGATCTCCATCGCGCAGTTCACCCAGGGCAACACGCCCGTGGTGTGGCGCGGCCCGATGCTGCACCGGGCGCTGCAACAGTTCCTCGCCGACGTGTTCTGGGGCGACCTCGACATCCTGCTGCTCGACCTGCCGCCGGGCACCGGCGATGTCGCGATCTCCATCGCGCAGCTGATCCCGAACGCCGAGATCCTGGTGGTCACCACCCCGCAGCCGGCGGCAGCGGAGGTCGCCGAACGGGCGGGCGCGATCGCGCTGCAGACCCGCCAGCGCATCGCGGGCGTGGTGGAGAACATGTCCTGGCTGGACCTGCCGGACGGCACCCGGATGGACCTGTACGGCTCCGGCGGCGGCCAGGCCGTCGCCGACCGGCTCACTCGCGCCGTGGGCGCCACCGTGCCGCTGCTCGGCCAGATCCCCATCGAACAGGCTCTGCGCGAAGCCGGCGACGAAGGCACCCCCATCGTGCTGCGCGATCCGGAGAACTCCGCCGCCAAGGCGCTGCTCGAAGTCGCCGACAAACTCGCCGTTCGCCGCCGCGGCCTGGCGGGCATGTCACTCGGCATCGACACCACCCGACACCTGTAACCCCGCATAAGCTCGTGCCATGCTCACCATGCTGCTGTACGTGCTGATCGTCGGCTTGGTCGCCGCGGTGCTGTTCCTGCTCGCCAGTGCGGTGTTCGGGCGGTCGGAGGAGCTCGGGCCGCTACCGGAGGGGACGACGGCCACCGTGTTGCCGGTGGACGGGATCACGGGGGCGGACGTGCGCGCGTTGCGTTTCCAGCAAGTGGTGCGCGGCTACAAAGCCGGAGAGGTGGATTGGGCGCTGGCGCGACTGGCCGCGCGGATCGATGAACTCCAGCACCAACTGGCCGAGGCGCAGGCCGCGCGGTGGCAGACACCGATCGCGCCGGAGTCGAAGTGAGCGCCCCCGCCGACGACGGGCTGATCCGCTGCGCTTGGCCACTGGACTCGCAGCTTTACCGGGACTACCACGACCACGAGTGGGGCAAGCCCCTGCACGGTGACGACGCCTTGTTCGAGCGCCTCTGCCTGGAGGCCTTCCAATCCGGCCTGTCGTGGCTGACCATCCTGCGCAAACGTCCGGCCTTCCGCGCGGCTTTCGCCGGCTTCTCCATCGAGCGCGTCGCGGAGTTCGGCGACGACGACGTAGCCCGGCTGCTGGCCGACGCGGGCATCGTCCGCAACCGCAGCAAGATCGACGCGGCGATCGCCAACGCCCGTGTCGCCCGCGATCTCGACGTCGGCTTGGACGAGTTGCTCTGGTCGTTCGCCCCGCCGCCGCGCCCACGCCCGCGCTCCGGCGCCGACGTGCCCGCGACCACCCCCGAATCCGTCGCGCTGGCAAAAGAATTGAAACGGCGCGGATTCCGGTTCGTCGGCCCCACCACGGCGTATGCGCTGATGCAGGCGACCGGAATGGTCGACGACCACCTGGCCGATTGCTGGGTGGGCAGCGACTCGCTCGACACGGGCCGACCGGTCACTTTTTGAACTCAGCTATCCGTCCACATCGGCGATAGGGAAGAATGGGACGGGTGTAGCTCGCCAAACGCCGGCGAGCTCACTGGTTGGTGACAACTGGAGTTCCAAGAAAGTGCGCAGCAGACCGCGCAGATCTGGAGGGAGCAGAGGATGGCGGCCATGAAGCCCCGCACCGGGGACGGTCCCCTCGAGGCAACCAAAGAAGGGCGTGGAATCGTGATGCGGGTTCCACTCGAGGGTGGCGGGCGTCTGGTCGTCGAACTCACGCCGGACGAGGCAGCGGCGCTCGGTGACGAACTGAAGAGCGTCACGAGCTGAGTGGCCCCGGCTGAGCACTCGGCTCTCGCCGTCGCGGCCGACGTCCTGGCTTGCCCGGAATGTTTGCGGGCACACCAGGACGCCGCGCCGCTCGCGCTCGAACCGCGAGATCGAGCACTGCGCTGCGGTAGCGGTCACAGCTTCGACATCGCCCGGCAAGGCTATGTCAGCCTGCTGACCGGTGCGTCGACCAAGATGACCGGCGACACCGCGGCCATGCTCGACGCGCGCGCCGCCTTTCAGAGCGAAGGCCACTTCGCGCCGATCGCCGACGCGGTGACGCACGCCGCCACGGCGCGCCGCTGCGACGGCCCGATGCTGGAGATCGGCGCGGGTACCGGCTACTACCTCGCCCGTGCGCTCGACGCCGCTCCCCCGGCGGTCGGCATCGGACTGGACGTGGCCAAACCCGCCGTCCGGCGGTGCGCGCGCTCCCACCCGCGCGCGGCGGCGGTGCTGGCCGATGCCTGGCGCGGGTTGCCGATCCGAGACGGCGCGCTGGCCTGCGTGCTCTCCGTCTTCGCCCCGCGCAATCCCGGCGAGATCGCCAGGGTGCTCGCGGCGGACGGCTGCTTCGTCGTCGTCACTCCCACCGAGCGCCATCTCGGAGAGCTGATCGAGCCGTTGGACATGGTCCGGGTCGATCCCGACAAGGACCGCAGGCTCGACGCCGCGATGGCGGGGCACTTCGAGCCGGTCGACCGGACGCTGGTGGAGTATCCGATGACGCTCACCGGAACCGATGTCGCGCACGTGGTCGGCATGGGCCCCTCCGCGCATCACGCGGCCGCGGGAGGTGAGCGTCTGGCGCCGCGGCCGGAGTCCGTCGAGGTGACCGCGTCCGTCGTCGTCGGCACCTACCGCCTGATCGCCGGATTCAGCCTTTCCTGACCGCGTCGTAGACGGCGACCGTGCGCGCGGCGATGCGCGACCAGTCGAATTCCGAGATCGCCCGCTCCCGCCCCGCGGCCCCCAGCCGCGCGGCCAGTTCCGGGGCGCCCGCCACCTCGTTCACGGCGGCGGCCAGCCCGTGTTCGTAGTCCTCCGCAGCGCCCGCGTCGTAGTGCACGAGCCGTCCGTTGCGGGCGTCGACCACCTCGGGAATGCCGCCCACGTCGGAGGCGACCACGGCGGTGGCGCAGGCCATCGCCTCCAGGTTGACGATGCCCAGCGGTTCGTACACCGACGGGCACACGAACAGCGACGCGGCGGCGAGGATCTGCCGGATCTGCTCGGTCGGCAGCATCTCGCGCACCCAGAACACGTCACCGCGCCGCTGCCGCAGCTCTTGGACCGCCGCGGTGACCTCCTGCGCCAGCTCGGGCGTGTCCGGCGCGCCCGCGCACAGCACGAGCTGGATGCCGGGGTCGAAGTGGCGGGCGGCGGCCAAGAGGTGGCCGACGCCTTTCTGGCGGGTGATGCGCCCGACGAAGGCGACGATGGGAAGATCCGCCCGCACGCCCAGCCGGTCGAGTACCGACGGCTCGTCACCGGTGACCGGGCCCGGATGCCAGACCGCGCCGTCGATGCCGTTGTGCACCACGTGGACCCGGTCGGGATCCACCGCGGGGTAGGCGTCGAGCACGTCGCGGCGCATGCCCTCGCTCACGGCGATGACGGCGTCGGCGTGCTCGACGGCGTTGCGCTCCGACCAGGACGACAGCCGGTAGCCGCCGCCGAGCTGCTCGGCCTTCCACGGCCTGCGCGGCTCCAGGGAATGCGCGGTGAGCACGTGCGGGACGCCGTAGAGCGTCGCGGCCAGATGCCCGGCCAAGCCGCTGTACCAGGTGTGCGAGTGCACCACGTCCACATCGCCCACCGCGTCGGCCATGCGGAGCTGGGCGGACATCATCTGCAGCGCGGCGTTGGCGGCGTAGAGCGACGGATCCGGTTGGTGGACCACGGCGTCGGCGCGGTCGACCCCCATGCAGTGCACGGTCACCTCGCACAGATGACGCAAATGCGCCGTCAGCTGCGTGACGTGCACCCCCGCGCCGCCGTACACCTCGGGGGGATACTCGCGGGTCAGCATCGCGACGCGAAGCCGGTCCCGCTCGTCGGAATCCACCGCCGAACGTCCGCCATCCGTGCCGAAACTCACCGGTTCAAAGTAGACGTTCGGCTCCGCGGCGGCCACTCACAGGCGTTCCACCCGGTAGTTTGGCAGGTGTGAGGAGCCAGCCGCACGTACTCGGGATCGTGCTCGCCGGTGGCGAGGGCAAGCGACTCTTTCCACTCACGGCCGACCGCGCCAAGCCCGCCGTCCCGTTCGGCGGCGCCTACCGCCTCATCGACTTCGTCCTCAGCAACCTGGTCAACGCGGGCTTCCTGCGGCTGTGCGTACTGACCCAGTACAAGTCGCACTCGCTCGACCGGCACATCTCGCAGACCTGGCGGCTGTCCGGTTTCGCGGGCGAGTACATCACCCCGGTGCCCGCCCAGCAGCGGCTCGGGCCGCGCTGGTACACCGGCAGCGCGGACGCGATCATGCAGTCGCTGAACTTGATCTACGACGAGGACCCGGACTACATCGTCGTTTTCGGCGCGGATCACGTCTACCGGATGGATCCGGAGCAGATGGTGCGCCACCACATCGATTCCGGCGCGGGCGTGACCGTGGCGGGGATCCGGGTGCCGCGCAGCGAGGCGAGCGCGTTCGGCTGCATCGACAGCGACGATTCCGGCCGCATCACGCAGTTCCTGGAGAAACCCGCGCATCCGCCCGGCACCCCGGACGACCCCAACGTCACGTTCGCGTCCATGGGCAACTACGTCTTCACCACCAAGGTGCTGGTGGACTCGATTCGGGCCGACGCGGACAACGCCGATTCCGACCACGACATGGGCGGCGACATCATCCCGGCCCTGGTCGCGTCCGGGCAGGCAGGCGTCTACGACTTCGCCGACAACGAGGTGCCCGGCGCCACCGACCGCGACCGTGGTTATTGGCGCGATGTCGGGACCATCGACGCGTTCTACGACGCGCACATGGACCTGGTCTCGGTGCACCCCGTGTTCAACCTCTACAACCGTCACTGGCCGATCCGCGGGGCGGCCGAGAACCTGCCTCCCGCGAAGTTCGCTCAGGGCGGGCTTGCGCAGGAATGCATCGTGGGCGCGGGCAGCATCCTGTCCGCCGCGACCGTCCGCAACTCGGTGCTCAGCGCCAACGTCGTGGTCGACGACGGCGCCACCGTGGAAGGGTGCGTGCTCATGCCCGGCGTGCGGATCGGGCGCGGCGCGGTGGTGCGGCGCGCGATTCTGGACAAGAACGTGGTCGTCGGCGAGGGCGAGATCATCGGAGTGGACCTGGCGCGCGACCGCACCCGCTTCGCCGTGAGCAACGGCGGGGTAGTTGCGGTCGGCAAAGGCGTTTGGGTGTAGTCGCGCGGTCTCAGGGCCCGCCCGGCTCGGGTGCGGGAGAGCCGATGCAGAACGGCGCGCAGGGGCCGGGTGTGCGCGGCACGGTCGTTTTCGAGTCCTTGCCGAAATCGGCGGTGCTCACCAAATAGACCATCAGCACGGCGAACAACAGCACCCCGGCGAAAGCGATCATGGTCCGGCCCCAATGGATCGGCTTGGGGCGACGCTCGTCTTCGTCCCAGAGGAACATCATCATCACCACGTCGCACCCGCTTCCGGATCCACTCGGAACATGCCTTCACCAGTATCGGTGATCATCGGCGTTTCGCTGCGCCTTGCGCCGAACCGTGGCTTTTCGGTGGCTTTTTCGCGAAGTCGGCCCGTCGCTCGCGGAGGGCACGTGTGCGATGAGAAGTGAGCGCGGCGGCTCGAATTCCGGAAAAACTTCGGCGCCAGGCCCATTCGGCCGCACCGGGAGCCGCTGTCGGCGGCGGGATTACTGCGCGGGCGGGGCGACGTTCTGGGTGCAGAACGGTTCGCAGGGTCCCGGGGGCGGAGTGGTCTTCTCGGGGCCGGTGTCGAAATCGGTGTTGCTCACCACCACCATCACCAGCACGGCGCCCAGAATCACGAACAGCAGGGCCAACATCGTCGGCCGCAACCAACTCGTTCGCCGTTCGGTCACCACGTCCCCCATGACCGCTACTTCGATGGGAGTCAATTCACGCATAACTGTTTTCCTCACTGAGTTCTTTCTCAGCGCATACCCCGGATTCCGGGGTGGAATCAGACTCGCGCGCGAATCCCTAACCTCGTGAGGCACACAGCAATCCGTCTCCGACCGGAATCAGCACACAGGTGAGTTCGGGGTTCTCCGCGATGGCGCGGGTCGCCGCGCGCACCGCCTGGGTAGCCGGATCACGTTGCGCCGGGTCGGGTACCCGTCCGCCCAGCAGCGCGTTGTGCAGGAGAATCGCGCCTCCGTCGCGCAGCAGACGCACCGCTTGGGCGACGTACTCGGGGTGCTCCAGCGGCGCGGCGTCGATGAAGACCAGGTCGTAGGCGCCGTCGGCAAGCCGGGGCAGTACGTCGAGCGCGCGCCCGTTGATCAGCCGGGTGCGGGCCGGCGGGATGTCGGCGGCGCGGAACGCCTCCTTGGCCGCGCGCTGATGTTCCGGCTCGGAATCGATGGTGGTCAGCGTGCCGTCCTCGCGCATGCCGTCGAGCAGCCACAAGCCGCTGATGCCCGCGCCGGTGCCGACCTCGACCACCGCCCGCGCGCCGAGCAGTTGCGCGTACATGCTCAGCAGCGCGCCCACCGAGGGCGGCACGGGTACCGCGCCGAGTTCGGTGGCCCGTTCCCGCGCGCTGACGAGGATTTCGTCTTCCACGACGGATTCCTCCACGTAGGCGAGATTCCGCTCCAGATTCGATGCCACGGGTATGAGGCTAACGCCGGGCGGGTGATCTCGGCGTTCCGGACAACACGCGCCGCCCGCCATTTCCGCCGCCGGTTTTCTCAGGTGACCCTCAGGATCTCCATAACCCGGCCATATCAGGACCAGAAAGAGTATGGGCAACGCAAGACCACCGACCGTGTTTACACGGGACGCGGGAACAACGACATACCAGTTGTCGGTTGTATCCCTACGTCACGGTCCGCAGACCCGGGCCGAGCGAGTCCCGACGTTTGCGGTCCCTAGTAGGAGGTAGCCCCATCCACATGGTCGATGCGGCGCGCGAATACGCCACCCTGCCCGAGCAGATCCTGCCGGTCGAAGCCGACTCCGTCGAGGACGCGGCCGAGCTGACCGGTACCGCTGCCTTCGATGCCACCGGTGACCGGTCGGCGATGCCCACCTGGGACGAACTCGTGCGCGAGCACGCCGACCGGGTCTATCGCCTGGCCTACCGCCTGTCCGGCGACGCACAGGACGCGGAGGACCTCACCCAGGAGACCTTCATCCGGGTCTTCCGTTCGCTGTCGAACTACCAGCCGGGCACCTTCGAGGGGTGGCTGCACCGCATCACCACCAACCTGTTCCTGGACATGGTTCGCCGCCGCAACCGGATCAGGATGGAAGCGCTGCCCGAGGACTACGACCGGGTCCCCGCGGAGGGTCCCGGGCCGGAGCAGGCCTACCACGACGCCCGGCTGGATCCGGACCTGCAATCGGCTCTGGATTCGCTCGCGCCGGAGTTCCGCGCGGCCGTGGTCCTGTGTGACATCGAGGGGCTGTCCTACGAGGAGATCGGCGCTACGCTCGGCGTGAAACTGGGCACTGTGCGCAGTCGGATCCACCGTGGACGCCAGGCCCTGCGCGACTACCTTGCGCATAATGGAAGTGAGCAGCGGTTCGCCGCTGACGCGAACATAGGGTGATTCGTCGGACGCCGGCATCGCCCGAACATCGGTCGATGTCGGTTGAAAGGGTGAGCACCGAATGAGTGGCGACTCCAGCACGTCCGGTCGTCGTCCGCCCCGTTTTCGCCCCACCGAGCATTTGGCGAGTGAGGCGGTCGCGGCGTACGTGGACGGTGAGCTGCGGATGAACGCCTATCTGCGTGCCGCTCAGCACCTCTCGCTTTGCCCCGAGTGCGCGGCGGAGGTCGACGCCCAGCAACAGGCGCGCATCGCGTTGCGGCACGCGGGTCAGGTCGCGATTCCGACCGGACTACACGACAGCTTGACCAGAATTCCGCTCGCGGAACTGCCGGGCGGCGCCTCCAGCGGCACAACGCCCTCGTCGGCCTCCGGCCAGTCCGGGCGCAACGAGGCGGTTTTCGGGTTTCTCACCGATTCGTTCACCGCGACCCGGTGGACCACGTGGTGGCGCAAGTAGAGTTTTCCGAGTGACCACCGAATCGACGAATTCCGGATCGGCCGACACCTCGGATTCGGCGGCCGACCGCGGGAATCTCCGTCCTCCGGACGCACCCGTGCTCGGTCCGCGCCCGGTCTACCGGCCGCATGTCGACACGCACACCGCGCGCGCCTTCCGCAGGCCGTCCGGCCTCTCCGGTTCGTTCGCCGAGCCGCTGCCGCTCCGCAAGTCCGGTTCGGCGTCGCAATCCGGGCCCGAACTGCAGAATCGTCCGCCCGACGCGGTGCTGGCCGAGGCCTTCGGCCGCCCGGAAGGCTCCAGCGAACTGCTCCAGCGCGATCCCGACGCGGCCGGCGGCCCGGCCCCGGTGGCCGGACCGGCCGATCCCTGGCGTGATCCCGAGGCGGTCGCGCGCCTGGGCGCCCCCGCGGTGCCCACACCCAAGCAGCAGACGTTTCCGCAGGCCGCCAAGCTGAGCGCCCGCGAAGTGCTGTTCGGCTCCCGGGTCGCCCCCAAGGCGCTGGCCCTGCTGGCGCTCGTCGCCGTCGTCATCGGCTTGCTCGGCGGTCTGGTCGGGCGATTGACCGCGGAAACCGCCTCGACCCTCACCTCGCGCAAGGTGACGCTGGAGCAGAGTGGTGACGGCACCCGCCCGCACGGCCTCATCGCGCAGGTCGCCAACGCCGTGCTGCCCTCGGTCGTCTCCATCCGGGTCACCGTCGGCGACAACGGCGCCACCGGCTCCGGCGTGGTGATCGACGGCGGCGGCTACGTGGTCACCAACAACCACGTCGTCTCGATGGCCGCCCAGGACAAGTCCAACCGGTCCGCGATCCAGGTGCAGTTCTCCGACGGCACCCGGGTGCCCGCCCAGATCGTCGGCCGCGACCCGAAGACCGACCTGGCCGTGCTGAAGGTCGATGTGAAGAATCTCACGGTCGCCCAGCTCGGCAAGTCCGGCAACGTGCAGGTCGGTGACGACGTGCTGGCCATCGGTTCGCCGCTCGGCCTGAGCAAGACGGTCACCTCCGGCATCGTCAGCGCCCTGCACCGGCCGGTGAAACTGGAGGGCGAGGGCAGCGACACCAAGGCCGTGATCGACGCCGTGCAGACCGACGCGTCGATCAACCCGGGTAACTCCGGCGGCGCGCTGGTGGACATGGACGGCCGGGTCATCGGCATCAACACCGCCATCCGCAGCGAGACCGGCGGCTCGGTCGGTCTCGGCTTCGCGATCCCGGTGGACAAGATGATCGAGGTCGCGCAGACCTTGATCCGCGACGGTGTCATGCACCACCCGACCATCGGCCTGAGCGCGCGCACCAAGCAGGTGGCCAACGAGGTGATGAGCGGCGCGGCGGTGGCGGACGTCGTGGCGGGCGGCCCGGCGGCGCGGGCCGGGATCGTGGAGGGCGACGTGATCGTGAAGGTCGGCGATCGCGAGGTCACCGGTCCGGACGAACTGGTCGTCGCGGTGCAGTCGCGCAAGATCGGCGAGACGGTGAACGTGCAGTTGATCCGCGATGGCAGGCAGGTGGACGTGCCGGTGACCCTGGAATCCGACTGAACCGCAGGTCGGATCGCCAGGTAGCCTGGTTACGTGTTCAGCAACATCGGCTGGAGCGAGATGGTCATCCTGCTCGTCGCCGCCCTCGTGATCCTCGGCCCGGAGCGCTTGCCCGGTGCCGTGCGCTGGACCACGCGCAGCCTGCGGCAGGTGCGCGATTACGCGAGTGGCGCCACCTCGCAGCTGCGTGAGGAGCTCGGGCCGGAGTTCGAAGACTTGCGCAAGCCGCTGGCCGACCTGAACGAACTGCGCGGTATGACACCACGGGCGATGGTGACCAAACACCTTCTCAACGGCGACGATTCGCTGCTCCGGAATTTGGACAGCGCGCTGCCCGATCCGAAGGACCTGTACAGCACCAACAGCGGGATGCCGGACTATCCGATGCCCAAGCTGGATAAGCCGTTGGACCGCAACGAACGTCCCCCGATCGACACCGATGCCACCTGAGCCGTCAAGAAGACTAGACGCATTGCGCTGTTCAGCTGTCTAGACTTCGCACATGTCGGCCGATGACGTGGCGCGCGTGTTCGCGATCGAGGACAAGGTCGAGCGACTGAAAGCGGCCACCGACGGGGTGGCGGCGGCCCAGCAGACCATCAACGAACTGACCAGGATTCGGCGTGCCGTGATCCGGGAGCTCCATGCCGAAGGCTGGACGTTCGCGAGAATCGGTGCGGCGGCGGGCCTTTCCCGGGCCCGCATCCACCAGGTGAGTACGCAGGGACCAGCGCCGGAGGGGCTGTTCTTCGGGCACGGTTCGCTCACCGTGCTCGTTCCCGAGGTGCGCGCCGGGCGGGTGATCGGGGCGCCCGATCCCGCGGCGCCGCAGCGATTGGCCGAACTCCTACGCGAACTCGGCTTCAGTGTGGCGGTCGAGCATTTCCTACCGGGCCGCCCGATCGACCTGCGGCGGGATGGTCTGATCGTGCTCGGCGGCCCGGAACTGTCACCCAGTCTGCGTCAGCTGGTCGCCGCCGATCCGCGATTGCGCCGCGCGGTGGCGAGGATGGGTGACGCGCGGCGGGGAATCGAGGACCGGGCGGCCCGGCGGGTGTACCGGCCGGGCGGACCCGAACCGCACGACATCGCTTATCTGGGCAGGCTTCCCCGGCCCGACGGGCGCGGCAGCGTGTTGATGATCGATGGCATGCATCCGCCCGGCTCGCTGGGCGCGATCCGGCTGCTCGCCACCCGGTTGGCCACGCTGCACGAGCGGGCGAGCAATCACCTGTTCTCGGTGCTGATCGCCTGTCGCTTCGACCGCGCCACGGGCGAACCCCTGGAGGCCGAACTGCTCACGCCGGTCTATCGGCACGACCCCGAAAACAGGTCGCCCGCAACGGGTGTGCGCCGCTGAGCTTCGGCTCCTACGAGGAACCCCGCACACGCCGCGGCATCGGTTCACGCGGATCGCGTGTCGCGGGTGGCGGACAACCGGTTCCCCGTGCGGCATAGGCAACGCGACCGGTGCCCAGTGTTTCGCTCGTCCGAGCCGCTGATCCTTCGGTCGTCCGCTCCGGCCCTATCGAGCAGCGGGATTCGACCGCCAGCGCGGTCGATTATTCATGGACGTGTCGACCGCACGGGCGCAACGAGATTCAGCAAATGATCGGACACCGTAAGGAGCGGGTGCACCACCGCGGGGTAACGCTGCGCTTATCGCGCGAGCCGTCCAATGGAGAAGCCACCTCACCGGCCGATAAAGCTGATCACAAAGGGTGAACCACGTCAGCCGCGCGGCCGTACACCTATGTGTCCCAGATCACCACACCTCGCGCAAGCGGGTTCATACACAGATGATTGAATAGCTGGACGATAACCGCATGTGATAGGTGAACTCTGATGCGTGATCGAAAGTCGATGTCTGCGAGTTCCGTGTCCCTTCTCTCCGTATTCCGGCACCGGCCGCACGGCCGCGCGGCCCGAACCGGTAACCCGGCGGTGACCACCCACCGGGTGACCTACAGCGACCGGTTGCGCGTCTTCGTCGGCCGCGACGAGGCCATCGACAGCTTTCTGCGCCCGCTGGGCAGGCTGGACGGCTTCCACCGCTACTCGATGAACATGACCCGGCTCGCCGAGCCGATGCGGCCCGCCGACATCGACCCGGCGCTCAGCTCGGCGCCAGGGCGGGAGTATCTACAGTGCACCGGCTCGGCGGACGCGCTGACCCTGGAAGTGCGCACCGCCGTCGACGGCAGGTCGCACCGCTTCACCGTGGGCCTGCGTGGCGACCGACTCGGCCCGCCCGAGGTCGACGTGCCGGTCCCGTCCTGCGTGCCCACCCCGCGCGTCTATCCCGACGAGCTGTTCACCGCCGAGCAGGCGGCCGAGATCTTCACGGCGTACTTCGAGACCGACGCCGTCCCGTCCCATCTACAACTCCGCGAAACGGACGCGTGAGGTGTCCGGCTAGGAGGAAATCGTGAATCCGCTATTGCTCATCGGCGGCGCCGTTCTGGCGTTGGGCCTGCTCGGACTGCTCCTCAGCGTGCTGCTGCGGCCGGCGGGATCGAAGGCTCATCTGACCGTCGCCGACCTGCAGGCCCGGCTCGCCGACGAAGAATCGGCCACCTCGCCCGAGGCGGACGACGAGCCGAAGCCAGAGGAGCCACCCGCCGACCGCGCCGAGGCGGCGGATTCCGCGGGTCCGGATGTCGAGCAAACCCACCCCGAGAGCGACGACACCCGGGAGGAGGGGGCCTCCGACGACGACGGAACCGGACGTGGCGCGGCCCCTGCGTCGTCGTTGCCGCGCCGAAAAGTCTTCAAGTAACTAGGCTGACGGTACGGCGGGGATCCGCCGACTGTCTCGGGCCCGATGCGCTGTGGCCGGACCCTTCGGGAAAGGACCGGTTCCGGTGCGCGCGATCCTCGGGCAATTGCTCACCCTGCTGCCGCACGGCCCGGTCGCACTGGCCCGCGTGGTGGACACGACCGGCCCCAGTCCTCGGGAACCGGGAGCGGCGATGATCGTCACCGAGTCCGGCGAGGTCCACGGCTCGCTGTCCGGCGGGTGCGTCGAGGCCGCCGTCGTCGCGTCGGCGCGGGAGGTGTTGGACGGCGGCTACGCGGTGATCGATCGGTTCGGGTACGCCGACTCCGACGGACCCGCGGTGGGCTTGACCTGCGGCGGTGAGATCGAAGTGTTCGTCGAGCGCGTCTCGGGCGAGCGGCTCCCGCTGCTCGCGGCGCTACGGCAGCGAATCCGGGAAGGCTCTCCCGTCGCCGTGGCGACCACCTTGGACGGCGCACCCGAATGGAAGTTGCTCACCCCCGGCGATCGCGAACCCTGGCACGGCGTCGACCGCGACGCGCGGGCGCTGCTCGACGCGGGCGGCTGCGGTGTGGTGGGCGCCGACGAATGCGCGGCGGACAGCCCACCGCGACCCCGGACGTTCGTCCAGGTCTTCGCCGCCCCGGCGCGGATGATCCTGGCGGGCGCGAACGATTTCGTGCGTGCGCTCAGCCGCACCGGCCGTTCGCTCGGCTACCGGGTGACCGTCGTGGACGCCCGCGAGACCTTCGCCACCTCCGCCCGGTTCCCCGCCCACGAGGTCGTCGTTGCTTGGCCGCACCGGTATCTGGCCGAGGAGCAGCAGTCGGGCCGGATCGACCAGCGAACCGTGGTCTGCGTGCTCACCCATGACGCCAAATTCGACGTGCCCGCACTGCTGACGGCGCTGTCGTGCCCGCGCATCGGCTTCGTCGGCGCCCTCGGATCCCGCCGGACGCACGCCGAGCGCGTCGAGCGACTGCGGGCCGCCGGCGTCACGGAAGACCAGCTCGAACGGCTGCGCAGTCCGGTGGGGCTCGACCTCGACGCGCGGACGCCGGACGAGACGGCCATCTCCATCGCCGCGCAGATCCTGGCCGAGCGCGGCGGCGCTTCCGGTCTTCCACTCGACCGTATCGATGGCCCCATCCACCGCTGATTGCTCGAAGTTATCCTGCCAAGCGGATTGGACCATCGACCGACGGGAATACCTGGCCACAGAGCCGCAAATCCGATGGCACCACCGCATTTTTCCCTTGCACGGAGCGCCACTGCGGCCCACACTTGATTTGCTGAAAATTAACCACGAGTAGGTGACGGTGCGTTCGCGCTTCGGCCCCGCCACGCTGCGCCCGGCCCGTACCACCGAGAGGAGAAAGCGCCGTGACCGCCACCCAGATCGCCGTCCTCTGCTCGCTCGCCGGCGCAGCGAGCCTGGTCGCCACCATCGGGTTGCTGTATGGACCGGCGAACCGGAGACGCCGGGTCGGTGTCGCCCAGCAAGCGCTCGTGGAGCGGATGCCCGCGCCCCTGCTGCCGACCTGCCCGATCGGCCGGCCACAGCACGTGCCCGTCGAGCCGCTGACCGTGGCGGAGGCCCACGAACTCATGCAGCGCCACCGGATCTGCGAACCCTCCGAATGCGTCTACAAGTACGCGGCCTTCCGCACGCTGATCGAGGCCGGCTACATGCGCGATCCGCATCCCGAAGGGGCCTGACCGGAGCCGCGCATCCCGGCGATGGCGCGGTTCAGGCCGCCGCGCATGCGGGCCGCAGCGTGCTCATCGGCGGGCGGTCCGCCAGAGAAACCTCGGTGCGGTGGGCGGTGAACTCGTCGCCGATCAAGGGGAACTGGGTCAGCGCCGCACCGGAGTCCTCGATGCCGCTGCGGCCGAGGACGGTGCCGAGAATCTGGCGGCTCATCACGCCGAGGTCGGCCAGCGGCCGATTGCGATGCGTCCGCACGCCCAGGTTGACCTGCGCGATCGCGGACATGCCCAGCCGGTCGTAGGTGTCCAGCAGCAGCCCGATCTCCACGCCGTAGCCCGGCGCGAACGGCACCGAGGTGAGCAGTTCGCGGGTGCCCGCGTACTCGCCGCCGAGCGGCTGCAACACCTGCGAGAGTTCCGGCCGCAGCGCGGCCAGCAGGGGGCGGGCGACCAATTCGGTGACGCGGCCGCCGCCGTGCGCGTCCACCGCACCGCCCTGCCGCAGCGGCCTGCGGTAATAGGCCTTGGCCAGATGCATGTCATCGACCGTGAGCAGCGGCCCGAGCAATTTCGGAACGAAGGCGGGATCCGGGTCGATCAAGTCGGAGTCGACGAAGGCGATCAGATCACCGCTGGTCACCGCGAGCGAGCGCCACAGCACCTCACCCTTGCCGGGGACCGGTTCCAGTTCCGGCACCGCCTGCTCGCGACTGACCACTTCGGCGCCCGCGGCGCGCGCCCGTTCCGCGGTGGCGTCGGTGGACCCCGAGTCGAGCACGATCAGCTCGTCGACCAATGTCCCGAGCAGCGGCCGGATACTGGCCACCACATCGGCCACGGTTCGTTCCTCGTTCAGCGCGGGCAGCACCACCGACACGGTGCGCCCGGCTTTGGCGGCGACGAGTTCGTCCACTCGCCAGTCCGGAGTATCCCAGGTATTGGTCGTCGCCCAAGCGGGCTCACGGTGTTGAAATGTCATGCCAGACCTCGCAAGGTTCGTGCGGGGGGCCGGATGCCCTGGATCGCGGCGATCATGTCCACGACCCGCCGAGTCGCGGCGACCTCGTGAACACGGAAGACTCGGGCGCCTGCCGCCGCCGACCACGCTGTCGCCGCCAATGTGCCCTCCAGCCGTTCGGAAAGACCGACACCTAGAGTCTCCCCGATGAAATCCTTGTTGCTCAGCGCCATCAAGACTGGCCATCCGGTTTTTACAAGAACGTCGACTCCGCGCAACAGTTCGAGACCGTGATAAGTGTTCTTGCCGAAATCGTGGGTCGGATCGATCAGAATCGAGTCCCGGCGCACCCCGGCCGCGAGGGCGTTCTCCGCGGCGCGCACCAGTGTCTCGGTGACCTCGTCCACCACGTCGGCGTAGCGGACGCGATGCGGCCTGGTGCGTGGCACCGCGCCACCGGTATGACTGCACACCACACCCGCGCCGTGCGCGGCGGCCACCGAGACGAGATCGGGATCGGCGCCGGCCCAGGTGTCGTTGATCAGGTCCGCCCCCTCGCCCACCGCCGCCTGCGCCACCTCCGACCGCCACGTGTCGATGCTGATCAGTAGCTCCGGGTACTTCGCGCGAATGGCCGCCACGAACGGCACCACTCGGCGCGTCTCCTCCGCCGCGTCCACCGCATCGCCCGGACCGGCTTTCACGCCGCCGATGTCCACGAGATCGGCGCCCTCGTCCACCGCGCGCGCCACCGCGTCCATGGCCGCCGCGTCGGTGAAGGTGGCGCCTCGGTCGTAGAACGAGTCGGGCGTGCGATTCACGATCGCCATCACCAGCGCTCGATCCGTCGCCACCGGCCGCCCGCACAGCGTGGGAAGCGGCGCCGCGGTCGAGCTGAACATGTCGCTGTCCCGCCTCTCCGCGAATTCCGGCCCTACAGATCAGGAGACAGGGATCTGCGTCGGCTTCCCGCATCTCCTAATTCCCAGACCGTACCAGTCCGGTCACGCGGGATCAGTGCGCAGTCCTGCGCCCGAACCCTCCCGGCGGATGGCCCGTCAGCTCTTCGGCGCACGACCCGCGGCCACGTCGGCGGCATAGTCGTCGTAGGCGGGGACGTAGCCCTCGGTGCGGCCCGCGAGTACGTACAACGTGCTGTCGGGGTCCGGGGTGTAGCCCTGCTTGCGCAGTTCGACCTTGCGGCTCTTGAACGTCGAGGTCTGCTCCAGTTCGTCGACGATGCGGACGAACAGCGGGACGGCATACCCGGGCAACTGCTCGTAGGCGAGCTTCGCCACCGCCGCCCCGTCGAATTCCACGCCGGGACGCAGCGTCACCGCGGCCATGCCCGCCTTGCCGTCGGCGCCGGGGATGTCCACGCCGTAGACCACCGCTTGGGCGATCGACTCCGCCTTGCTCAGCGCGCCCTCCACCTCGGTGGTCGCCACGTTCTCCCCCTTCCAGCGGAACGTGTCGCCCAGCCGGTCCACGAACGCGATGTGATGCCAGCCCTGCTCACGGACCAGATCCCCGGTGTCGAACCAGACGTCCCCGCGCTGGAAGCCGTCGCGGACCAGTTTGGCCTCGGAGGCGGCCTTGTCGGTGTAACCGTCGAACGGCGAGCGGTCGGTCACCTTGGCCAGCAGGAGCCCGACACCACCGGCACCGACCCGGCGCAGGCGTCCGTCCTTGTCGCGCTTGGCCTTTCCGGTCTCCTCGTCGTACTCCACGACGGCATACGGCAGCGGACCGAAGCCCGCCGTGCGGTCGACGCCGAAGGCATTGACGAACGCTATGTTCGCCTCGCTCGCACCGTAGAACTCCACGATCCGCTCGATGCCGAACCGGGACTTGAACTCGTCCCACAGTTCCGGGCGCAGCCCGTTGCCGACGGCGAGCCGGACCGAGTGCTGCCGATCGGTCGGCTTGGCCGGTTGGTTCACCAGATAGCGGCACAACTCGCCGATGTAGATGAACGCCGTCGCCCGCTCGCGGATGACCTCGTCCCAGAAGCGGGACGCGGAGAAGACCCGGCCGAGGGCGAGCGTGCCGCCGGAGGCCAGGACGGCGGACAACGCGACGGTGAGCGCGTTGTTGTGATACAGCGGCAGGCAGCAGTACAGGGTGTCGCCGGCGCGCAGGCGGATTCCGAGGCCGCCCAGTCCGGCCATGCTCTTGGTCCAGCGCAGATGAGTCATCACACTCGCCTTCGGCAATCCCGTGGTGCCGGAGGTGAAGATGAGGAAAGCCCGCTCGCGCGCGGTGACTTCCGCGCAGCTCGGCGGGTCGGCATCGTCGGCGTCGCGAGCCGCCCGATCGAGTTCGTCGGCGGCGAGGACATCGGCGGGCGGCTCGGGCAGCGAGTCGACCGCGTCGGAGCATTCTGCGCCGACCACGTTCAGCACGCTGTCGAGCAAACCCAAGCTGTGCGCCAGCACCTGGTCGCGCTGATGGTGATTGAGCAGACCCACGGTGGCCCCGAGCTTGACCGTCGCCAACACGACGAACAGCGTCTCCGGCCGGTTGGTCATCAGCACGCCCACCACGTCGCCGCGCCGCACCCCGCGCGCCGCGAGCACGCTCGCATACCGGTTCACCTGCGCGTTGACCGCCCCGTAGGTGTAGGTCGCGCCCTCGAAACGCAGGAACAAGCGCTCCGGATGCCGGTGGGCGTTGCGCTGGAAATACAACCCCACCGAGCTTTTGGCATCCGGCGTCACCAACATGCTCAGGGCATTGCGAAGCATGCCGGGCGCGTCCAGGGCCATCGCGGGAAGGCTGCGGGCAAGGTCGAACAAACTCACCGTCGAGCGGGCGTCGGTGCTCACGTCTTCAGCTCTCCTCACTGGGTCGGCGGCGCCTCCAGTGCCGCGAAGGCGGACGGGAGATCGGTCACCACGGTAATGCGGGACAAGGCTGTCTGGGGCACGAACTTCCGCTCGTACAACTCGTCCAGCCAGAAGAACAAACCGCGAAAGAAACCGTTGGGATCCAGCACAACGACGGGTTTCTCGTGCTGTCCCAGATAGCCGCCGGTCCAGGTCTCGAAGAACTCCTCCAGCGTGCCGATGCCGCCGGGCAGGGTGAGGAACGCGTCGGCGCGGTCCTCCATGACCTGCTTGCGCTGGCGCATCGTGTCGGTGACGACGAGCTCGTCGGCGTCGACGTCGGCGACCTCCCGATGCACCAGGTGCTTCGGGATCACGCCGATGGTGTTCGCCCCGCCCGCACGCGCCGCGGTGGCCACCGCGCCCATCATCGAGACGTGCCCGCCGCCGGACACCAGCTGCCAACCGCGCCGGGCGATCTCGGTGCCCACCCGGGCGGCCAGCGAGAGGTAGTCCTGGTCGGTCGTGCTCGCCGAGCAGTAGACGCAGACGGCGAAAGGCCGATCGCTCACCACTGATCCTCCGTCCCGATCGCGTCCTCGGCGCCGCCCGCCTCCGCGGCGGCCTGGATGATGTGCACGACCTCCTCCACGCTGTCGGTCACATGCAGCAGGCCGAGGTCGCCCGGGGAGATCTTGCCGGAGCCGCCGAGCGAATCGCGCAACCAATCGACCAGCCCCGACCAGTACCTGGTACCGAACAGGATGATGGGGAATCGGGTGATCTTGCGCGTCTGCACCAGCGTCAGCGCCTCGAACAACTCGTCGAGCGTGCCGAAACCGCCGGGCAGGCAGATGAACGCCTGCGAGTACTTCACGAACATCGTCTTGCGGACGAAGAAGTACCGGAAATTGATGCCCAGATCCACCCAGTCGTTGAGGCTCTGCTCGAACGGCAGCTCGATGCCGAGGCCGATCGAGTAGCCGCCCGCCTCGCAGGCGCCACGGTTGGCCGCCTCCATCGCGCCTGGACCGCCACCGGTGATGACCGCGAAGCCCGCCCGCGCCAGCGCGGCGCCGATGGCGAGGCCGGCCTGGTACTCCGGATGGTCGGCCGACGTGCGCGCGGAACCGAAGACGGTCACCGCCCGCGGCACCTCGGCCAGCGCGCCGAAGCCTTCGACGAACTCGGCTTGGATCCGCAGCACGCGCCACGGATCGGTGTGCACCCAGTCGGTGTCGCCACGCTTGTCCAGCAAGTTCCGGTCGGCGGTGCTCACACCGTCCGCGCGATCGCGGCGAAACATGATCGGCCCGCGGAACTTCGGTGTCGACTTCGGCTTGTGGGTGACCTCACGGTCCGCGGCGTCGGTGGACATGCGTTCCACGCTACCGTCCGGCAAGGGGGACTCACGGGCTGGATGGGAGAAGTCGTCCCACGTTCAGCCAGGGGAAGGAAGAACGAGACGCGGTCGAAATCTCGGTGGTCGGCGCGCACGTCGCGGCTCGGATCCGCGGGCAGCGCGGCGAGGACGGCACGCGCGATCTCGTCGGTCGACGCGGAGGCGGCGGCATGGACGACGCGACGGCGCACCGACTCGGATCGTTCTGGACCCGGCCGCATCGAATACGGCGACCCTGCCCGCGCGTATCCGCGCCGAGCCGCTCAGTCCGGAGTGCCGCTCAAGTAGCTACGCAGCATGGCGGTGACGGCAGTGATCTGTTCCACGGGAACGTGCTCGTCGCGCTTGTGTGCGAGGTTGGGGTCGCCGGGCCCGAAGTTGACGGCGGGGATGCCGCGGGCCGCGAAACGCGAGACGTCGGTCCAGCCGTACTTCGCGCGCACACCACCGCCGCCGTGACTCTGTACCGAGGCGATGAGATCCTTGGCGGCCGGAGCCGTCAGCCCGGGCAGTGCGCCCGGCGCCGAATCGATCACCTCGAACGAGAGCTCGAGCCCGGCGAAGACCTCGCGCACGTGCTCCACGGCCTGGTCGACGGTGCGGTCGGGAGCGAAACGGAAGTTGACCTCCAACTCGGCGGCATCCGGTACGACGTTGCCCGCCACGCCGCCCTCGACCCGGACCGCGGACAGGCCCTCGCGATAGACGCAGCCGTCGATGTCGACTTCCCTGGCGCGGTAGTCGGCCAGCCGCTGCAGCATCGGGGCCAGCCGGTGAATCGCGTTGTCGCCCAGCCAGGCACGCGCCGAGTGCGCGCGCACGCCCGCGGTGCGCAAACCGATGCGCAGCACGCCTTGGCAACCGGCCTCGATCCAGCCCGCGGACGGTTCGCCGAGGACGGCGAGATCTCCGGTGAGCCACTCGGGCAGATCGCGCTCGATGTGCCCGAGGCCGTTGAACTCGGCGGCGATCTCCTCACCGTCGTAGAAGATCAGGGTCAGATCGTGCACCGGGTCGGCGATCGTCGCGGCCAGGTGCAGGAAGACCGCGTCGCCGGACTTCATGTCCACCGAGCCGCAGCCGTAGAGGACCCGCTCACCCGCCGCGCCGACCTCGAACCGGCCGGGCACGTTGTCGGCGATGGGCACGGTGTCCAGATGCCCCGCCAAGATCACCCGGGTCGGCAGCCCGCGGTGGGTGCGGGCCAGCACCACGTTCCCGTGCCGCAGGATCTCGAACCCCGTCGTCTGCTCCCGCAGCGCCCGCTCCACCACGTCGGTGATGGCCGCCTCGTCACGCGAGACGCTCGGGATGTCGACGAGTGCGGCGGTCAGTGTGATCGGGTCGGCATGCAGGTCGATGGTCACGCGCTTCACCCTACGACCGCCGCTTCCCGCAGGGCGGTACCGGTGTGCCTCGGCAGCGCCCACCACCGGGCACCCGTACGCCGCAGGAGCGTCCACCGACCAGTACAGGCGTGCTGCGGCAGCTCCTGTCCGGACGGCGCGCCGTGCGCGCGTTATTCGCTACGGCCCGCGTCGCGGGTGGAACCCGATGCCGTCCTCGTCGGTCGCCCGCGGCGATGCCGCGGTCGTACTCGGCCGGACGCTGCTCAGGGGGAAGGCGCGTGAAGTGGCGCAGGCCGGAGACGTGAGGGCGGTCTCCGGAGCAGCCGCACCGTCGCCCGGCGCGGGTCGGTAACCTCTAGGCCGTGAGCATCCAGGGAGCAGCAGCAATCGGTATCGCCAACGTGACCGCCGACGGGACCGTGCTGGACACGTGGTACCCGAACCCGCAGCTCGGCGAGTTCGCGGAGACCGGCACCAAGCGCCTGGACGAGGCGCCCGCCGAGTACGCGGCGCTGCTCGGCTTCGACGACGCGCGCGGGGTCGACGTGATCGCGGTGCACACCACGATCGCCGACCTGTCCGCCGCACCGGTCGACGCGCACGACGTCTACCTCCGCCTGCACCTGCTCTCGCATCGCCTGGTCAAGCCGCACGAGGTGAGCCTGGACGGCCAGTTCGGCCTGCTGACCAACGTGGTGTGGACCAACCACGGTCCCGCCGCGGTGGAGGGCTTCGAGACCACCCGCGCCAAGCTGCGCGCCCGCGGCCCGGTCACGGTGTACAGCGTGGACAAGTTCCCGCGCATGGTCGACTACGTGCTGCCCTCCGGTGTCCGCATCGGCGACGCCGACCGGGTCCGGCTCGGCGCGCACCTGGCCTCCGGCACCACCGTCATGCACGAAGGTTTCGTGAACTTCAACGCCGGCACCCTCGGCGCGTCCATGGTCGAGGGCCGGATCTCCGCGGGCGTCGTGGTGGGCGACGGCTCCGACATCGGCGGCGGCGCGTCCACCATGGGCACCCTGTCCGGCGGCGGCACGACCGTCATCTCCATCGGCGAGCGGTCGCTGCTCGGCGCGAATTCCGGCCTTGGCATCCCCCTCGGCAACGACTGCGTGGTGGAGGCGGGCCTCTACCTCACCGCGGGCACCAAGGTCACCACGCCGGACGGCACCCTGGTCAAGGCAGCCGAACTGGCCGGCCGCGACAACCTCCTGTTCCGCCGCAACTCCACCACCGGCGCCGTCGAGGTCGTCCCCCGCAAGGGCACCGGCATCGAACTCAACGCCGACCTGCACGCCAACGACTAGAACTTCCGCGAGCGGCACATGGTGAAGCGGTTTCGTACGCAGCCATGTGCCGCTCGCGAGGTTTTCCGGCATTGACCGGGTGCCGGTAACGGCCCGTCAGAGCGCATCAACGAGGACGACTTGGATGATTATCTGGACCAACAGCGGGCCGGTTTCGATCAAGTTGTAGAAGATCGTCACGCCGCCGATGTCCCACTCGTACGCGTCCGGTATCTCGTCGCCATCGGCACGAAATGGGATGGCCCCTTTCGCAAGCGGCAGCGGATCGTCCAAGAGGTCGAGCAATGCGGAGCGCATCTTGAAGCGCAATTTCTCCGGCAGTTCGTATATCTGTTTCGGCTCGCGGACCGACTTCGATGAGGACCCTACGGCCGATCAAAGACGTCCGGCCGCAGCAGATCTTCCCGAGTCAAGGTGCGAAAGGCGTCCGGGTCGGCCTCGAACTGGGCTATTCCGTCGCGCATCTGCGCCGCAATCGCGCTGCGAGTCCGTTCTCGGCGAAGATGACGAAGCTCCTCACGCGCCTTTTCGAGCTGCTGGTACTCGTTCAAGCTGACGATGACTTCGACGACGCCCTCTGGTCCGGTGATCACACGGTGCGGGTCGCCGGCAGGCCGAGGACTCGCGGGGGGCATTGCCCGATCATAGGTGATATGTCTTCGAGGCGGCCTCTGCCGATTCCGGATCCGCTCGGACTTCGACAGGTCGGGTGGATCAGGTGCGGGCGGGTTGTTCGTCGGAGAGACCGAAGGCGATGACTCGGTGGGGGTGGATGCGGATCATTTCGCGGGAGACGCCGGAGATGTAGGGGTCGACGTCGGTGAGTGCTTCGGCGGTGCCGCGGATCTCCAGGCAGCGGACGCGCCAGGGCTGGACCGAGGCGACGTCGTCGACGACGAACGCGACGCGGTCGTTGGTGGCGAGGTTGCGGAATTTCCACGACGCGCCCATGTTCCAACCCGCGATGTCGATGGTGCCGAGGTCGGCGTTGTAGCGGAAGCCGACCGGGTTGTTCTGCGGGGTGCCGTCGGGGCGCACGGTGGCCAGCCTGCCCAGGCGCTGGGTGTGTAGGTAGTCGATCTGTTCGGACGTCAGGGTGGAAGTCATGCGCCGACCGTAGAACCTCTACCTAGCTCGAGGTCAATCCCCGCGGTCAGCTCAGCTTCTTCTTCTGCACCTTGCCCATGGCGTTGCGCGGCAGCGCGTCGACCACCCGGATCTCGCGCGGGCGTTTGTGCACCGAAAGCTCCGCCGCCACATGGTCGATCAGTTCGCGCTCGGTCGCGGCTCCGCGCAGCACGACGAAGGCGGTGATGCGCTGGCCGAGGTCGTCGTCGGGCAGGCCGACCACCGCGGCCTCCGCGACCGCGGGATGACCGAGCAGCACCGTCTCGACCTCGCCCGCGCCGACCCGGTAGCCGCCGGACTTGATCAGGTCCACCGACTCCCGGCCGACGATACGGTGGAAGCCCTCTTCATCGATGGCGGCGACGTCGCCGGTCCGGAACCACCCGTCGGCGGTCCAGGTCTGCGCGGTTTCCTCCGGGCGGTTCAGGTAGCCGTCGAAGAGCATGGGCCCGGAGACCTGGAGGCCGCCGATGCTCTCGCCGTCGTGCGGGACCGGCGCGCCGGACTCGTCGCGCAGCCGGGTGCGTACCCCGCGCACCGGCGTGCCGACCCAGCCGGGCCTGCGCTCACCGTCGGCCCGGGTGGACAGCGTGATCATGGTCTCGCTCATGCCGTAACGCTCGACCGGCGCGTGCCCGGTCAGCTCGCGCAGTCGTTCGAACACCGGCACGGGAAGCGGCGCGCTCCCGGAGACGAGCAACCGCGCGTCGGCCAACTGCTTCGCCGAGTCCGGGTCCTCGACCACCCGAGACCAGACGGTGGGCACACCGAAGTACAGCGACCCCTTGGCCGCCGCGTACGCCTGCGGCGTCGGCTTGCCGGTGTGGATCAGCGGACTGCCCACGCGCAGCGGGCCCAGCACGCCGAGGATCAGCCCGTGCACGTGGAACAACGGAAGTCCGTGCACCAGAGTGTCGCTCGCGGTCCACGCCCATGCCTCGGCGAGGGCGTCCAGACCGGCGGCGATCGCGCCCCGGCTGAGCAGCACCCCCTTGGGCAAGCCCGTGGTGCCGGAGGTGTACAGCACGAAAGCCGTGGCGGCGGGGTCCGGTTCGGGATAGGTGTGCCACGACCTGGCATGTCGCCGCACCGGCACCACGGGTAGGCCGGCGCCCTCCGGCGCCTTGCCCAGCCACGCCTGGGCGCCCGAGTCCGCGAGGATGTGCGCCCGCTCCGCCGTGCCGGAGTCCGGGGGCACCGGCACGACCGTGACGCCCGCGATGAGGCAGCCGACCACCGCGAGCACGGTCTCCACGGTCGGCTCGGCCAGCACCGCCACGCGCTCCGCACGCGCGACGCGTTCGGCCACCGAAGTGGCCGCGCCGAGCAGGTCACTGCGCGACAGAGTGGTTCCGTCGATGGTGACGGCGTCGGGGATGTCCGCTCCACCTGCGTCGGCGAGCGGGTTCAGGGAGCTGAGCAGCAGCGGCGGACCGAACGGCATTCGCTCACGCTACTTCGCGGGTCCGCGGCGAAGTAGCGGCGTCCTGCCCGAACCGGGCACGAATGTGACGGTTGACACTCCCACTGACGTGGTGAGACCGTTGTCGCATAGCTCTCTCAGTACTGCGAGGTCGACGATGACCAGGTCACTTCCCGCGACGCATCGCCCCAAACCGCCGGACTCCTTCGACATCGGGCAGTACATCGACGGCGTCGCCGGCCTGTTCGGAGGCGTGGCCAACGTCGTCATGCAACTGAGCACTCCGCCGGTCGGCTACGGCGTGCTGGAAAGCACGGTGCACAGCGGAAACGTCATGCTGCACCCGGTCAAACGGCTGCGCACCACGCTGACCTACCTCTCCGTGGCGATGCTCGGCACCGACGAGGAGCGCGCCGCCTACCGGGAAGCGGTGAACGTCTCGCATCGCCCGGTCCGCTCGACCGCTTCGAGTCCGGTGCGCTACAACGCCTTCGACCCCGAGCTGCAACTCTGGGTCGCGGCTTGCCTGCATTGGGGGGCGCGGGATCTCTACGAGCGGATGCACGGCCCGATGGACGATGCCACCGCCGATGCGTTCTACCACCTCGGCGCCCGGCTGGGCACCACCCTCCAGATGCCCGAAACGATGTGGCCCGCCGACCGTCGGGCCTTCGACGAGTACTGGGCCGCGAACCTCGCGAAGACCAGCATCGACCCCACGATCCGCGCCTATTTCGACGACCTCATCGATCTGCGCATGCTCCCGCGACCCGCGCAGCTGGCGTTCGGGCGCCTGCACCGCTTCTTCGTGACCGGCTTGCTGCCCCCGCACCTGCGCGAGGAAATGGGCATGACCTGGACCGATCGCGACGAGCGCGCGCTCGCCCGCATCCTGCACGCGGTCGGGGCGACAGAGTCCCGGCTGCCGCGCCCGGTCCGCGCTTTCCCCCTCAACGCCTGCCTCCTCGACATGCGCGTCCGGCGGCTGCTCGGTCTGCGCCTGGTGTGAGCGAACGCGCGCGCCGTTTCGCAGAGCAATCTCTGGGCAATCGGATCTCATCCACCCGATCGACGGACCGTCGCCGCCGCGAGCCAGGAGGAGAAGATGCGCTGTCGAATGACGACGACCGCCCTCGTCGCGGGAGCGTTCCTGGCCCTGGCCGCGCCGGTCGCCTGCGCAGAGCCCCCGGCAGAGACCGAGGTAGCCGCGATTCCGCCGCGCACGGCTCTCTCGGTCCGCACGTCGGTCGGCATCGGCTGGGGCACGGCGAACGAACACGAGTCGCGCGCGAGCCTGTCGTTGGCCAAACTGTTCTTGGCCGATTACGCCTTGCGCCACGGCGACGGCTCGCCTGAGGACCGCATGCTCAGCGAGCAAATGATTCGCTATTCCGATGATGGAGCGGCGACCGTGATGGAGGCGAAGTATCCCCAGGCGATCGCCGCCATCGCCGCCGAATACGGCTTGCACGAGACGGCGCCCGGGCCGAACTGGGGCGCGGGAGCCACCAGCGCCGCGGATGTGTCGGACTTCCTCGCCACCAAACTGCGCACGGACCCGGGATCGCCGATCTTCGAATGGATGGCCGCGGCGGGATCGACAGCCCGAGACGGCACCGAACAGGACTGGGGCACCGCGCGCTGGCCGTTCGTGCAGGGCACCAAATGGGGCTGGTCGGATGCCGGGGAGCCGGAGGTGGCCTCGGCGTCCTACGGCCCCGGTTTCGCGGTGACCGCGCACACCCGCGGCACGGCGGCCGAGCAGACCGCGGACGTCATGGCCGCGCTCGGAGCGATGATCCTGGGATTCGCCCAGCCTCGCTGAGCCCGGTTCAGCGCACCCGGAACGACACCACGACGTGGTCGCGCGCGAACTGCCGTATCGACGCGTCGTCACCGAGCGGGATGACGGTCTGCGGCGTCAGCGCCAACGACAGCGCGGTGCGAGCGATCATCTCGGCCAAGGGCTCCGGATCGTATTCCGGCAGTTTGCCTTCCCGCTGCAAGCGCGTGATGAACTCGGCGAGGTAGTCCCGGCCGAGTTCGATGACCGGGGCCCCCTGGGTGGTGAGGTAGGGCAGCACCAATTCGGGCTCGGTGGCCAGCAGTCGGTGGATCAGCTGATTTCCGCGCAAGCCGTTGATGAACGCGGCGAACAGTTCGACGATCTGGTCCTGCGCGCTCGCGTTCCGGTCCACCTGGCGCTGGAGCGCGGCGTCGACCTCCTCGATGAAATCGCGAGTCTGCCGCAGCCCGACGGCCCTGATCAGATCGGACTTGCTCGCGAAGCGGCGATAGAGCGTGGCCAGGGACAATCCGCCGCGGCGCGCCACCTCCACCATGCTGGTGCGCTTGATGCCGAAGTCGAGGAACGCCAGCAGCGCCGCGTCCAATACCCGCGCCTGGTTGCGATCCTCGGGTGCAGCGCTGCGCACCAGCGGCAGCAGTCTGGTCAGCCTGGCCATGGCTCAACCCTATCGCGATAGCGAAACGATGACACTTTCAGCATCGCATACCGTCACCGCCGTTACGTGTCATTGACAGGTGTGCGAGTCGATGAGAATGTTAGGGCATAATCTTCTCATCGACCGATTCTCCGGGATCGGGCGGACAGGAAAGACGAGGTCGACGATGACCGCGCCGCTGCGCACCGCCGAACACGAGCCGGACCCGAGCCCGGCTCTCACCCCGGAGACCGTCACCGAGTACGTGGACGGCATCGCCGCCTTCCTCGGCGGCGCCGCCAACGTCATCATGCAGCTGAGCCTGCGCCCGGTGGGCCGCGGCGTCCTGGAGAGCACCGTCGACAGCGGCAAGGTCACGCTGCATCCGATCAAACGGCTGCGCACCACACTGACCTACATAGCCGTCGCGCTGCTGGGATCGGACGACGAACGCGACGCCTACCGCGAGGCCGTCAACGTGTCGCACCGGTCGGTGCGCTCCACGGCGACGAGCCCGGTGAAGTACAACGCTTTCGATCCGAACCTCCAACTGTGGGTCGCCGCCTGCCTGTACTGGGGCATCGATGACCTCTACACCCGCATGCACGGCCCGATGGACCCCGCCACCGCCGACGCCTTCTACGCTTACGCCGCGCGGCTGGGCACCACCCTGCAGATGCGGCCGGAGATGTGGCCTGCCGATCGCGCGGCGTTCCAGCGGTACTGGGACGAGAACCTGAAGCTGCGCGGGATCGAGCCGGAGCTGCGGGAGTACTTCAACGGGCTGATCGATCTGAAGATGATGCCGCGCCCGGTGCAGGTGGCCTTCGCCGGACTGCAGCGTTTCATCGTCACCGGGCTGCTTCCCCAGCACCTGCGAAACGAGATGGGCATGACCTGGAGCGACCGCGACCAGCGTCGCTTGGACCGGCTGCTGCGGGCCATCGGCGCGGTGCACCGGCGACTGCCGAAGCCGGCCCGGATGTTCCCGCTCAACGCCTACCACTTCGACCTGCGCAGGCGGCTGCGGCAGGGCAAGCCGCTGATTTAGTCACCCCATGTGCGGGTAGCGGTACTCGACCGGCGGCACGAAGGTCTCCTTGATCGTCCGCGGCGCGACCCAGCGCAAGAGGTTCAACGGCGAGCCCGCCTTGTCGTCGGTGCCCGAGGCGCGTGCCCCGCCGAACGGCTGCTGCCCCACCACCGCACCCGTGGGCTTGTCGTTGACATAGAAGTTGCCCGCCGCGAATCGCAGCGCGGCGTCGGCCTCTTCGATCGCGTACCGGTCTTGTGCGAACACCGCGCCGGTCAGCGCGTAGGGCGCCGCCGCCTCGACTTCGGCCAATATCGCGCTGTAGGCGCCTGGTTCGCTGTCGTCGTAGACGTACACCGACAGGATCGGCCCGAAGTACTCGGTGCAGAACGATTCGTCGTGTGGATTGTCCGCCAGGAGAACGGTCGGCCGGACGAACCAGCCCTCGGTGTCGTCGTAGGTTCCGCCGACCGGGACGGTGACGCCCGCGTCGACCGCGCGCCGGATGGCCGCCACATTCTTGTCGTATGCGCGCCGATCGATCAGCGCCCCACCGAAATTCGACAGATCAGCGACGTCGCCGTAACTCAGTTCGCCGGTGTCGTGCAGGAATTCGTCGGCCATCGCGCGCCAGACCGACCGCGCGATGTAGGCGCGCGAGGCCGCCGAGCACTTCTGGCCCTGATACTCGTAGGCTCCGCGGACCAAGGCGGTGCGCAGCGCGGCAGGGTCGGCCGAGGAGTGCGCGACGATGAAGTCCTTACCGCCGGTCTCCCCGACCAGGCGCGGATAGCCGTGGTAGCGACCGACATTCGCGCCGACCTGCTGCCAGAGATACTGGAATGTCTTGGTGGAACCGGTGAAATGGATCCCGGCCAGCCGTGGATCGGCCAACGCCACCTCCGACAGTTGCACCCCGTCACCGGTGACCAGGTTGATCACGCCGGGCGGCAGGCCCGCCGCCTCCAGCAACCGCATCGTGTGGAAAGCCGACAGCGTCTGCGTCGGCGAGGGCTTCCACACCACGGTGTTGCCCATCAGCGCGGGCGCGGTCGGCAGATTCCCGGCGATCGCGGTGAAGTTGAACGGCGTGATCGCGTAGACGAATCCTTCCAGCGGCCGATAGTCCATCCGGTTCCACACTCCGGCGCTGGACTGCGGCTGTTGTTCCAGGATTCCCCGCGCGAATGCGACATTGAAGCGCCAGAAGTCGACCAGCTCGCACGGCGCGTCGATCTCCGCCTGCTGAGCCGATTTCGACTGCCCGAGCATGGTGGCGGCCGCGACGGTTTCCCGCCACGGTCCGGCCAGCAGGTCGGCGGCGCGCAGCAGTACCGCGGCGCGCTCCTCGAACGGCAGGGCCCGCCATCCCGGGGCGGCCGTCATCGCGGCGTCGATGGCCGCGTGCGCTTCCGAATGCGTGGTATCGGTGTAGGTCCCCAGCACGTGGCGACGTCGGTGCGGTGCGACGATGTCGTGCCGTTCACCGATGCCGGGGCGATGCTTGCCGCCGATCACCAGCGGCACCTCGACGGGCTCGGCGGACAGTTCGGCGAGTTTGCCAAGCAATAGCTCCCGCTCCGGACTTCCCGGCGCGTAGGAGTGCACCGGTTCGTTGCCGGGCGTGGGGACAACCGTGACAGCGTCCATACCTCAGGCTAGCTCGCGCGCGCAGGCGCGCACGGGTGCCGACACACCCGGAATCAGGGAGGCCGCCGATCGAGCGAGCTGGCCTGCGTCGCAGCGCTGCCGGTCAGCCGGCCAGGCGTTCGGCCGCCGCCGCGATCCGCTCGTCCGTCGCGGTGAGCGCGATCCGCACGTGCTCGCTCGCGCCGGGGCCGTAGAAGTCGCCCGGAGCGGCGAGGATGCCGCGTTCGGCCAGCCAGTCCAGGGTGGTCCGGCAGGACTCGCCGCGGGTGGACCACAGATACAGGCCCGCCTCGGAGTGATCGATCCGGAAACCCGCGCCTTCCAGCGCCTTCCGCAACACGTCACGGCGCGCGCGATACCGCTCGCGCTGGCGCGCCTCGTGCGCGTCGTCGCTGAGCGCGGCGGTCATCGCGGCCTGGATCGGGAACGGCACCATCATGCCCGCGTGCTTGCGCACTTCGAGCAGCTCGGCGATCAGCGCGGGGTCGCCCGTCACGAAACCGGCGCGATAGCTGGCCAGATTGGAGGTCTTGGACAGCGAGTGCACGGCCAGCAGGTTGGTGTGGTCGCCCTCGCACACCTCCGGGTCGAGCAAGGAGACCGCGCGGCCCTCCCACGCCAGTCCCAGGTAGCACTCGTCGGACGCGACGATCGCGCCGCGCTCCCTGGCGAAGGCGACCACCTTGCGCAGATGCTCCACGCCGAGCACCCGGCCGGTCGGGTTGGACGGCGAGTTGACGTAGATCAACGCCGGGTTCTGCGGACCGAGCCTGGTCAGCCCATCGGCGCGCAACACCTGCGCGCCCGCCAGCAGCGCGCCGACCTCATAGGTGGGATAGGCGACCTCGGGGATGACGACGAGGTCGCCCGCACCGAGCCCGAGCAGCCGGGGCAGGCCCGCGATCAGCTCTTTGGTGCCGATCGCGGGCAACACGGCCGCGGTCTGGAGGCCGGTGATCCCGTAACGCCGCTTCAGCGCGTCGACCGCGGCCGCGCGGAGTTCGGGGGTGCCGTGCGTGGTCGGGTAGCCGGGCACCTCGGCGACGGAGTTCAGCGCCGTCCGGATCAGCGGGTCGACCGGGTCGACCGGAGTGCCGACGGACAGATCGACGATCCCGCCGGGGTGGGCGGCCGCTCGAACCTTCACCGAAGCGATGGTGTCCCAGGGGAAATCGGGTAGCAGGCTGCTCACCCGGCCACGCGGTGACACGTCAGATCTCACTCACTCGCCATCGGAGGCAGTTCCTTGATGAACGGCGGGTCGTAGTCGACCTTGCCGACCTTGGTGGCGCCACCGGGCGAGCCCAGCTCGTCGAAGAAATCGACGTTGGCGTTCACGTATCCGCTCCACTGGTCCGGGGTGTCGTCTTCGTAGAAGATCGCCTCCACCGGGCACACCGGCTCACATGCACCACAGTCCACGCACTCGTCGGGATGGATGTACAGCATGCGGCCGCCCTCGTAGATGCAGTCCACGGGGCATTCCTCGATGCATGCCTTGTCCTTCACGTCAACGCACGGTTCAGCGATGATGTACGGCACTGCCGCTCTCCTAGTCTGTCCTCGCCTGCGGGATGGTCCGCCCGGCGAAACCCTATCCCGGCACCCCACGTTACTACTGGTCAGCCTGCCCTAACTTCCGGCCGTGCGCACGACGGCGCGAGGGACGAAATCGACTCCGCCACCCGCCGTGCGCGGTGCGGACCTCGAAGTCCGAGGTAACGACGGAGTGCGCCGCGACCGATCGGTCATTGCGCCGGTCTCGGTCGCCTGCGGCGGACCCGAGAACCGATCGCACCGGGGTGACGCCTATCGCCTATCGGTGGCTCGCCGTCGTCGACGAGCGAGCCACCCCACGAGTCACTCCACCAGCACGGCCTGCAGTCCCGAGGCAGCGGAGAGCCTCTTGTGCTCGGGCACGCCGTAGGTCGTCGTCCGTTCCCGGGCCGGTCGCCCGATGCCCGCGGCGATCTCCACGAGTTCGGCGACGGTCTTCGCCGAACCGTGCTGCGAGCCCGCCATCCGGGAGATGGTCTCCTCCATCAACGTGCCGCCCAGATCGTTGGCCCCGCTCTCGAGCATCACCCGGGTCCCGGTGGTGCCGAGCTTGACCCAGCTGGTCTGGATGTTACGGATCCGGCCGTGCAGCATGATCCTGGCCAGCGCGTGCGCGGCGCGGTTGTCCCGGTTGGTCGGCCCGGGACGGGCGGCGCCCGCCAGGTACAGCGGCGCGCTCTGATGCACGAACGGCAGCAGCACGAATTCGGTGAAGCCGCCGGTCTCGTCCTGGATTCCGCGCAGCACGCGCAGATGCCCGACCCAGTGCTTCGGATTGTCCACGTGGCCGTACATCATGGTGGAGCTGGACCGGATGCCGATCCGGTGCGCGGTGGTGATCACGTCGATCCACGCCGAGGTGGGCAATTTGCCCTTGGTGAGCACCCAGCGCACCTCGTCGTCCAGGATCTCCGCGGCGGTGCCCGGAATGGTGTCCAGGCCCGCTTCCTTCAGCGCGACCAGCCAGTCCCGCACGCTCTGACCGCCGCGCGAGGCGCCGTTGACGATCTCCATCGGGCTGAAGGCGTGCACATGCATCGACGGCACCCGCCGTTTGACCGCCCGCACCAGATCCGCATACCCGGTGACCGGCAGGTCGGGGTCGATGCCGCCCTGCATGCACACCTCGGTGGCACCGTCGACGTGCGCCTCCCAGGCGCGGTCGGCGACCTCCTCCGTGCTCAGGGTGAACGCGTCCGCGTCCCCCTTGCGCTGGGCGAACGCGCAGAACCGGCACCCGGTATAGCAGATGTTCGTGAAGTTGATGTTCCGGTTCACCACGTAGGTGACGTCGTCGCCGACGGTGTCGCGGCGCAGCCGGTCGGCCAGCGCGGCGACCGCGTCCAGCTCCGCGCCGTCCGCCGTGGCCAGCGCGAGGTATTCGGCGTCGCTGAGCCCCGCCGGGTCGCGTTCGGCGGCGCGCAGCGCAGCGAGCACGTCGGCGTCCAGCCGCTGCGGCGCCGTGACGGCGAGGTCGCGCGCCTGTTCGCGGATGGTGTCCCAGTCGCCGAAGGCGCCGACGATGTCCTGTCCCAGCGCCGCGTCGCTGCGGGCCTCGGTGTTGCGGCCCTGGGTGTCGATGGCGGTGTTCAGGTCGACGCGTCCGGCCGACTCCCAGGACTCCTCCGGTTCCTGCCAGGGCAGCCCGGCGGGGATCGCGTCCGGCTTCGCCAGCCCGGTCACCGGGTCGGTGAGCGCCGCGACGTGCGCGCCGATTCGCGGGTCGACCCACGGGTTACCCGCCCGCACATATTTGGGGTGCGCGGAGGTCCGCTCGACCAGCTGATAGCCCGCAGCCTCGGTGATCTCCCGCAGGGTGTCCAGGTTCGGCCACGGCCGCTCCGGGTTCACGTGGTCGGGCGTCACCGGCGAGACGCCGCCCCAGTCGTCGATGCCCGCCTCGATCAGCGCGCGGCACTCGGCATGCGAGACGAGGTTCGGTGGCGCCTGCACCGGCACGTCCGGCCCGAGCAGGACGCGGGTGACGGCGATGGTGGCGAGAAATTCCTCCAGGCCCGCGTCCGGGACGTCGCGCATGGCGGTGTCGTCCTTGGCGCGGAAGTTCTGCACGATGACTTCCTGGATGTGCCCGAACGCCTTGTGCTGCTTGCGAATCGCCATGATCGACTCGGCCCGCTCGGCCATCGTCTCGCCGATGCCGACGAGGATGCCCGTGGTGTAGGGCACCGAGAGCCTGCCCGCGTCGGTGATGGCCCGCAGCCGGACGGCCGGGTCCTTGTCGGGGCTGCCGTAATGGCAGTTGCCCTTCTCGGTGAACAACCGGGTGGAGGTGGTCTCCAGCATCATGCCCATGGACTGCGCCACCGGCTTGAGCCGCGCGATCTCCTCCCAGGACATCACGCCGGGGTTGAGGTGCGGCAGCAGGCCCGTCTCCTCCAGCACCATGATCGACACGGCGCGCAGGTAGTCCAGCGTGGAGTCGTAGCCGCGCTCGTCCAGCCACTGCGCGGCCTCCGGCCAGCGATCCTCCGGCCGGTCGCCCAGCGTGAACAGCGCCTCCTTGCAGCCGAGCGCGGCGCCGCGGCGAGCGATGTCGAGCACCTCGTCGGGTTCGAGGAACATGCCCTTGCCCTCGGCGCGCAACTTGCCCGGCACCGTGACGAAGGTGCAGTAGTGGCATTTGTCCCGGCACAGCCGGGTCAGCGGAATGAAGACGTTGCGGGAATAACTGATCGTGTTCGGACGCCCGGCGGACGCCAGCCCGGCATCGCGCACCCGCGCGGCGCTGCGACAGAGGTCGGCGAGATCGTCGCCGGTCGCGTGCAACAGCACCGCGGCCTCGTCCACGTTCAACGTGACACCGTCGCGGGCCCTGCGCAACGCCCGGCGCATGGCCGATGGACTGGGCGGAGCGGATGGGACGCTCGGGTTCGGTAGGTCGGTCACGCCCTCGATCATGCGCTACACATCCGGAACTGTCTCCCTCCAGTGCTGGTTGCGGCGAAGCGGACACGCCACGACTCCGCTCGCCACGGAGCCCACGCGGGGACGTGGACACCGTTGAGCGTTGACAACTGTGCGGTGGCCGAGGCTATTCCAGGGCGACGCCGGCGCTGAGTTCTCGATGGCGGCCCGGTGAGCGCCGCCGGATCCACCGTTCCCATGCGCGCTGCTCCCCCGACGATCGACGGGGACAGCGGACGCTCGGGCGTGCAACGATTGGCAGCATGTCGCAGCCGCGCACGATCATGGCCGACCCGGCCTGGCGCCCCAGTCCGAAGGCGAAGCTCCTGTGGACCGTGCAGGCCGCCCTGGCCTGGGTGATTCCGTTCGCGGCGCTGCTGGTGTGGGCGTTGCTCGACTCCGCGCATCGAGGCTGGCAGCTCGGATTCCTCCTGGTCGCGCTCGGGCCTGCCGCCGTGAACATCGGGGTGTCGCCGTGGTGGCGCTACGCCGTGCACCGCTGGGAGGTCACCGACGAGGCGGTCTACACCCGGGTCGGCTGGCTCACCCAGGAAAGCCGGGTGGCGCCGATATCCAGGGTGCAGACCGTCGACACCGAACGCGGGCCGCTCGAGCGCCTGCTCGGCCTGGCCACGGTCACCGTCACCACCGCGTCCTCCGCGGGCGCTGTCGAGATCACCGCGCTGGACCTCCCGGTCGCCGAGGAGACCGTGACGCGGTTGACCGGCATCGCCGCCCAGCACCGCGGCGATGCGACATGACCGCCGAGCCCGCGGCGGACGCGGCGGACGCGGCGCAGGCCGAACAGCCGTGGCAGCGGCTGGACAAGCGGATGCTGCTGGTGCATCCGATCACCGAGGTGGTGAAATTCGTCCCGGTGCTGATCGGCTCGGTGATCCTCGGCACCAGCAGCGGCAACCACCTGTGGAGCGTCATCCCGATCGTGCTGATCGTCGGATTCGCGCTGACCCGCTGGTTCACCACGACCTACCGGGTCGGGCCCACCCACGTCGAACTGCGGACCGGGCTGCTGCAACGCAAGAAACTCTCGGTCCCGCGGTCGCGGATCCGCTCGGTGGACATCGAAGCGGACCTGCTGCACCGCGTGCTCGGACTCGCGGTGCTGGCGATCGGGACCGGCCAGCAGGCCGATACGGGCGAGCAGTTCAAGCTCGACGCCTTGGACGCACGGGGAGTACCGCCGTTGCGCACCGCGCTGCTCGCCCACACGGCGGGCCGGGCGGAACCGAGTGCGGATCGAGAAGATCCGCGCGAGAACGCATCCGGTGACATATCCGCCGCGCGCACTCGGCCGCGCGAGATCGGGCATTGGCGCCCGGCGTGGGTGCGCTACGCCCCGCTGTCGCTGACCGGGTTCGCCATCATCGCGCCGATCGTCGGCTTCGCGCTGCAGTACGGGCTCGGCGAGGTCGTCTTCCGGTCGGACGCGGTGCACGACGTCGAAGACGGCGGCGGGCTCGTCCTGGCGCTGGCCGGGGCCGCACTGCTGTGCGCCATCGTGTTCGTGGTCAGCGCTGCCGCGTGCGGGCACTATCTGACCACCTATTTCGGGCTTCGGGTCCGCGACGACGGCAAGACCTTGCAGCTGCGCCACGGCCTGTTCACCACCCGCCAGATCACTCTCGACCGGGCCCGGTTGCGCGGAGCTACGGTCAACGAACCGTTGCTGCTGCGCTTGGCGGGCGGCGCCGAACTGGAAGCGATCATGACCGGGGAGAAGCCTCGGCAGAAAATCCTCCCGCAGGCTCCGCGCAGCGCCGTCGAGCACACTCTCGGCCACCTGCTCGCCCCGGAGGAGATACGGGACGACCTTCCCGTCCGGCCGGCCCCGGCACCCACCGGCGCGGGCGCATCGGACCCGCACGTCGTCCCGGAGCCGGGCAGCGCCCCCCTGACCGCGCACGGACCCGCCGCGCGGCGGCGCAGATACACCCGCACGCTCACGCCGGTGGTGCTCATCGCCGCCCTGATGGCCGGTATCGAGCTTGCGGGAGAGCACTATTCGCCGTGGTGGTGGCTGGTGCCGGGCCTCATGTTGCCGGTGGCCCTTGCCCTCGCGGAGGACCGTTACCGTGGCCTCGGGCACGCAATACTGCCCCGCACGGCCAGCACCCCGACTTGGCTGATCACCCGAGCCGGGTCGCTCGACCGGGACCGCGACTGCCTGGAAGCCCCGGGCGTGATCGGCTGGACGGTGCGGCGGACCTTCTTCCAGCGGCGCGCCGGGGTCGCCACAGTCGTCGCGGCCACCGCGGCGGGCAAGAAGCGCTACACGGTGGTCGACCTGCCTGTCGACGAGGCGTGGCGGCTCATCGAAACCGTCACACCGGGGCTGCCCGGCGCGCGGTGACCCGCCTGGTGTCGCTGATCGGTTGCCGGGCGACGGCGGAGTTCAATGGACGCCGTGGTGACCAAGACCCAGCCGCCGTCGTCGGAGCCGGGGATCGCCGATCGCCGGTTCCGGCAGCTGCAGCGGGCGGACAAGTTCCGGCTGACCGCGGTGGGCGGGCTCGCCGCGCTCTCCCTGGACGCACTGTCCAGCGTGACCTACGGACCCGAGGCGATCGTGCTGGTGCTGGTCGCGGCGGGCGCGGCGGCCGTCGCCTGGACACTGCCGGTGTCTGCGCGATCGCCGCGCTGTTGCTGGTGCTGGTGCTCTCCTACCGCCAGGTGATCGCGGTGCACCCGGACGGCGGCGGCGCCTACGCGGTCGCCGAGAAGCAGCTCGGCAGGCCCGCCGCCCTGCCGGCGGCCGCCAGCCTGGTCGTGGACTATGTGCTGACCGTCGCGGTGAGCCTCGCCGCGGGCGCGGCCAGCCTGGCCAGCGCCTTTCCCGCACTGGCCGACGAACTGCTGCCGATGACGCTGGCCGGGCCGGCCGTGTTGACGGTGATCAACCTGATCGGGTGGCGGAATCGACTCGGGTCCTGATGGGGCCCGCGATCCTGTTCGTCGTGCTGATCGCGGGGGTCATCGTCGTGGGACTGCTGCGGCCGGACCCGGTCGCGGTGATCGGCGCCGACCGCGGCCCGATCGAGCCGATCGAAGCGCTCGGGATCGTTCTGCTGCTCGAGCATTTGCCGCGGGATGCTCCTCGCTTGCGCAATCCGCGCGGACCGGTGCTGACCGCCGCACTGCGCGCCCGCACCGACGCCGTGATCGCGACCCTCGCGGTCGGGCTCGCGTGACCGCCGCGTTCAGCGACGGCCGAAGACGCTCGCGTTCGCCTGAATGTAGAGGTAGGCCAGCGGCGGGAGCAGCCCGGCGAACAGCAGCAGCGCCGTTCGCCAATCACTGCCCAGCAGAACGTCACCACCCGGCCCGGCACTCGCGCACACCAGGAAGCCGAATGCCCAGGCGACCAACGGAAGGCCGAGGACGGCGGGCCGCCGGGAGATCGAGCGCGCCCCCGCGACGAGCAGCACGTTGACCACGCCCGCCACCACGGCGGACACCGGGAAGGCGACGGAGCCCAGATAGATCGGCAGGTACAACACCTCGAGCGCCAAGGTGAGCAGGGCGTTCAGAACCAGCAGCACGAGGATCGCCACTCCCACGACGCCCATCGGGCGGGTGGTGGCGCCGGCTGCCACGGGAGCGCGGTCGCCCGCGTGGTCGTCGATTTTCGTCGTCACGGCACCGGCGGATAGCCGAGGAGGGTCAACAGGTGACTCTGCATGTCGGCGAACGCGTACAGCACCGTCAGATACAAGTCGTGCTGCTCCTGCCAATGCGGCCGCATGCTGTCGACGAACGCCGCGATCGCGTTCTGGAGCTCCCAGTTGTACATACTGCCGAGTCTATTCCGGCGCTTCCGGGCGCATGATCAATTCTCCCGGTCGGCAGGCAGGGCGGCGACCACCGGGAATTCAGCGGGCGGGCCGCCGCGCTCCGCGGCGATCGCCAGCACCCGCTTACGCGCGGCAAACCAGCCGATGATCAGTGCGGGGACGATCAAGGCGATGGTCGCGACGGTCCAGGTGCCCACCGGGTAGTCGAACCCGGTCAGGACGACGACGAAGAACAGGAACACCAGCGTGAGCAGCCCGGTGTAAGGCGCGCCGAACAGACGGAACGCGGGCCGCTCAACGCGTCCCTGCCTGGACCAGCGCCACAGCTGCAGCTGGCACAACACAATGGTGGCCCAGGAGGCGACGATGCCCAGCGACGCCATGTTCAGCACGATCTCGAACGCCCGGTCCGGGACGATCCCGTTGAGCGCGATGCCGACCAGCGCGATCAAGCTGGTGAGCAGGATGCCGCCGTAGGGTACGCCGTTGCTGCCCATCACGCCGGTGAACTTCGGCGCGCTGCCGTTCATCGACATCGAACGCAGGATGCGCCCGGTCGAGTACAGCCCGGCGTTCAAGCTGGAGAACGCCGCGGTGAGCACCACGAGATTCATCACGCTACCGATACCGGGGACGCCGAGCATGGTGAAGAAGGTGACGAACGGGCTCTCGTCGGCCGTGTACCGCGTGTACGGCAGCAACAATCCGAGCAGGACCAGTGAACCGACGTAGAAGACGGCGATCCGGGCGATCACCGAATTGATCGCCCGCGGCATGATCTTCTCCGGCTGCTCCGTCTCGCCGGCCGCCGTACCGACCAATTCGACGGCGGCGTAGGCGAAGACGACACCGGAGACCACGACGACCAGCGGCATGAGGCCGGTCGGGAACAACCCGCCGTGCTCGGTGATCACGCTCGGTCCGGTCGCGTCACCTTGCACGGTGAAGCGGCCGAGCAGGAAGATCGTGCCGACGATGAGGAAGGCGCTGAGCGCGAAGACCTTCACCAGCGCGGCCCAGAATTCCATCTCGCCGAACCACTTGACCGAGATCAGATTGACGCTCAGCACGAGGACCAAGGCGATCAGGGCGAGCACCCATTGCGGGACGGCGGCGAACCCGGACCAGTAGTGGAAGTACTGCGCGATCGCGGTGGTGTCCGCGATGCCGGTCATCGACCAGTTCAAGAAGTACATCCAGCCGGCGACGAAGGCGGCCTTCTCCCCGAAGAACTCGCGCGCGTAGGAGACGAACGACCCTGAGGAGGGCCGGTGCAGCACGAGTTCACCCAGCGCGCGCAAGATGAGGAAGGCGAAGAACCCGCACACCCCGTAGACCAGGAACAATCCGGGTCCGGCACTGGCCAGCCGCCCGCCCGCGCCGAGGAACAGGCCGGTGCCGATGGCCCCGCCGATCGCGATCATCTGCAGCTGCCGCGGCTTCAGACTCTTGTGGTACCCGTGGTCCTCGATGGTGAGGTGATCGGTGTCGCCGCGCGCCGTCATGAAACGCCGGATCCTCCCTTTCGATGTCGCGAGATCCCGCCGAACGGTACCCGCCGCGCCGATACCGCTCGATGGCAACCCTCGGGCAAAGCGGACTCCGCGTCACTCCAGTCCGGCGAACAGATCGTGTTCCCGCCCATCCGGGCCGAGCGGGCCGAGCCGTCCGCGCACCAGGATGAAGTGCTCTTCGGGCAGCACCGGCTGAGCGACATTGTTCGACAGCGCGAACTCGCGGCCGGACGGCGCGACGGTGACCTGGGTGGCGTGCGCGCGCAGCGCGGCGCGCTTGGCCGTCAGCACCTCGGAGACGTCGATCGTGGTGGTCACCGCATCGCTGGGCACGCTCGCGAGCTCGCCCTCGGCGGGCAGCCGCCAGCCGGGCGGCAGCGCGCCGGGCAGGCCCGCGGCCGTGCGCCGGGCCAGCGCGGCGGTGTGCAGCCGCAGCATGTCGGCGTCGGTGACGGTCCAGTAGAACTTCGGTGTGTCCCACCCCCGGCCCGCCGCGTCCTGCACCGCGGCCGTGGTGACCTCGTGGGCCCGGATGTGGTCGGGGTGGCCGTAGCCGCCGTTCGGGTCGTAGCCGACCACGACGCGTGGCCGCAGTTCGAGCAGCACGGCCGTGAGCGCCCGCACCGCCTCGTTCCCGGAGCGCACGAAGACCCGCGGTTGGTCCGCGGCGGGCGTGCCCGCCATGCCGGAGTCGCGCCAGCGTCCCGCGCCACCGAGGAAACGGGGCGGGCCCGCGTCCAGCGCCTCCAGCGCGCGGGCCAGCTCGCGAACGCGGTAGCCGCCGAGCTGGTCCGCGTGCTGCGCGGTGAGCAGCGCCCACTCCTCGCCGATCACCTCCCCCTCTTCGCCGAGGGTGCAAGTGACCACGGTGACGGGCACGCCGCGCCTGCGGTAGTGCGCGATCGTGCCTCCGGTGGTGATGGACTCGTCGTCCGGGTGGGCGTGGACCAGCAGCAACCCGCCCGTCGCCGCCGTCACGGGATCCTGCGCCACATGGACGCGTCACCGAAGATGCCGACCTGGATCGCGCCGCTGAGCGAGGCGCCGTCCAGCCGGGGACCGGCCGCGGCGACGGCGTTGTCCTGCACGATCGGCAGCACCGTCGCCATGGCCCAGAGTTTGGGCTCCGCTTCGGCGAGCACCCGTCCCACGTCACCGCCGCGCAAGGCTTCCTCGATCGCCGGTTGCAGAGCCGGATCGCACACTCCGGACAGGTTGCTCGGAGCCCGTTGCGCCGCTTCCGCGATGGCCTGCGCCGGGCCGGTGACCCCGGGCAGCGCGGGCGGTGGGCAGCCGTAGCGGGACGCCAGCACGGTCGCGGGATCGGACCCGGCCACCTCCCAGCCGACGATCGCGTCCACCGTGCCCTCGAGCAGTTCCTTGCCGTACAACTCGTCGGCGGCGACACTGCGCACCGTCGCGTCGATGCCGGCGCTGCGCAGCTGGTCGGCGGCGGTATTGGCCACGGCCAAGGCGGTGGCGTCCCGGTCGACCGCGCCGATGCGCACGACCAGCGGCTTGCCGTCCTTGCCCACAGTGCGCGGCTGCGGGGCGGGCGAGGTCGGGGAGGTCGCGTGCGGCGGTTCCGGCGCGCGGCCGTACCCCACGGCGGCGAGTAGCGCGAACGCCTCCTCCGCCGACGGCCGCGGCGGAGCGGTCGGGGCGTAACCGGGGTCGGACGGCGCGAGCACCTGCGCGCGAGCAGGCTCCACCCAATTGCCGGTCTGCGCGCCCACGGTGGCCAGCAGCGCCGGATCGAGCAGGGCCAGCACACCCGAGCGGACCCTGGGATCGCTCAAGTCGCCTTTGCGCCCGTTCAGCACCATCTGCAGCACCCGCGACTGCGGCATGATCGCCGTCCGCACGGAGGGAATCGCCCCCAGTTGCGCCTGGGTCGCCACACCGCCGTGGACCAGCGCCGTCTGGACGTCGCCGGTGCGCAACGAGCCCGCCAGTTGCGCGGGCGTGCCGCCGCGGCGCAACAGGATCTGGCCCGGCATCGCCGGTGTGCCCCAGAAGCGGTCGTTGCGTTCCAGCAGCATCTCGTCCCGGCCGGGGTCCGCCGAACGGATCCCGAACGGGCCCCCGGACACCCGGACGCCGTTGACCTGGCCGTTCATGCCCCGGGCGAACCCGCCGGGCGCGTCCTTCAGCAGGTGCGACGGGAGCAGATCGGTGAACAATTCGCGCCAGCCAGGGTAGGGCTGCGACATGACGACGGTGACCGTCTTGCCACCCGCCGACGAGTTCACGTCCGAAATCATCCGGTATCCGGCCGGATCGACGACCCCAGGTTCGGAGATCATCTCCTGCCACAGGTAACGGAAGTCCTCGGCCGCGATCGGCGCCCCGTCCGACCAGGACGCTTCGTTGCGCAGCTTGTAGGTGATCGTGAACGGCTCCTGCGCGGTCACCTCGGCGGAGACCAGCAACGACGAATCCGGCACCCAGGCCGTCGCCCCGGGCCGCGCCGGATCGAGCACCGGCCGGAACGGGCTCGGCAACACCAGTGACGCGATCGCGGACGTGGCGGCGGACTGGTCCGAGCGCAGATGCGGATTGAAAGCGGTACCGATGGTGTCCAGGGCGACCACCACGGTCGTCTCCGCGGGCTTGACCGGTGTCGTCTTCGGGCTGTCGGTGCTCTCGATGAGCGGCGGCGGATTCGCCGCACAGCTACTGATCAAGGTCAGCACTGCCACGGCCGGCAACAACGTGCGCCACGCTGCGCGTTTTCCTGCGCCCACTTTCACGCTCGGGAACTCTACCGTACGGTCGAGTCCGTTCCCAGATTCCTGCGGACGAGCGGAAAAACGACACGATCGCACGGATATCGACGCCGGCAGAAACACGAAGCTCGCCACATCGCCCGGCGCACCCCACGTGCATACCTGCCGAACATCCGCGATATTCGTCGTACACATCCGGAGGGGACGTACCTGCGCGACCATTCCATGCACGTTTCGGGCATTCACGCAACCGAGCGGAATGCATTCGCCCGTCGAAGTGAATCAACGCGACGACACGCCGAACAGAAATCGAATTCTTTGCTTCGCGGATCCAACCGCAGGTACCACGCCCCGCCACAAAGCCTCTGACAGCTGTACGGCAAGCGTCCAGCCGCCGGGGCGGCTCATCCCGACCAACCGCATGCGCGGGCATCGAAGCGATACGCGATAAAGCGGGCGGAATTTCGGGCGATGTCCACCGCATACGCGTGACTTCTATAGAGCGGTATCGTTACCGATCAACCCAGCTCCCCGGATGGAAGCACCCTTCGAGGCGATTCTGCGCGGGCGGATCACTTCGAGTCCGATTCGTACTGCCTCCGCCCGATAATTCCAGGACGGAAAATTGCCGGAAGCTGATTTTCTGCGGTGAGATGATCCGGTGCCGGACTATGCCGATATCACATCACGAAGCAGTTTCGGATATCGTCTCGCCGAGCGCAAATTTCTCCGTATCGAAATACCGACCGCACTCGGTACACACCCGATAACCTTCGCACGGCGAGAGCGTGGACGCCTTCGGGCTTCCCGCCCGACCGGCGAACGGGATTCGACAGCAGCGCCATCGAATCCCGTTCGTCGCGAACGATTACAGCGCCGCGCGGTCCCGCGCCTTGCGGCGGGACAGTTCCCGCGCCCGCTCGTTCTGCCCGAGGATCACTTTGCGGACCCGGACCACTTCCGGGGTGACCTCGACGCACTCGTCGGCGGCGCAGAACTCCATGGCGCCTTCCAGATCCAGCTGCAGCGGCTTGGCCAGGGTCTCGATCACGTCGGCGGTCGAGCTGCGCATGTTGGTCAGCTTCTTCTCGCGCGTGACGTTGATGTCGAGATCCTCCGCGCGCGGGTTGACGCCGACCACGTGACCCTCGTAGGTGTCCGCGCCGGGCTCCACGAAGAACTGGCCACGGTCGGCCAGCTGGATCATGGCGAACGGCGTCACCGTGCCCGACCGGTCGGAGACCAGCGAGCCGGTGTGCCTGGCCCGGATCTCGCCCGCCCACGGCGCGTAACCGTGCGAGACGGCGTTGGCGATGCCGGTGCCGCGGGTCTCGGTGAGGAAGTCGGTGCGGAAGCCGATCAGGCCACGCGAGGGAACGATGAACTCCATCCGCACCCAGCCCGCGGCATGGTTGCTCATCTGCACCATCTTGCCCTTGCGCGCGGCCAGCAGCTGCGTGATCGCGCCGAGGTACTCGTCGGGGCAGTCGATGGTCAGCTCTTCGTACGGCTCGTGCACCTTGCCGTCGACCTGCTTGGTGACCACCTGCGGCTTGCCGACGGTCAGCTCGAAGCCTTCCCGGCGCATGGTCTCGACCAGGATGGCCAGCGCCAGTTCACCGCGGCCCTGCACCTCCCAGGCGTCCGGGCGGCCGATGTCGAGCACGCGCAGCGACACGTTGCCGACCAGCTCCTGGTCCAGGCGCGCCTTCACCATGCGGGCGGTCAGCTTGTGGCCCTGCACCCGCCCGACCAGCGGTGAGGTGTTGGTGCCGATGGTGACCGAGATGGCAGGCTCGTCGACGGTGATGCGCGGCAGCGCGACCGGATCGTCGATGTCGGCCAGCGTGTCGCCGATCATGATGTCCGGGATGCCCGCGATGGCGACGATATCGCCCGCCACGGCCACTTCACCGGGCTGGCGCTCCACGCCGATCGTCTGCAGTAGCTCGGTGATCTTCACCTGCTTGACGCCGTCGGCGTGCATCCAGGCGACGTTCTGCCCCTTGCGCAGTTCCCCGTTGTGGATGCGGACCAGCGCGAGGCGACCGAGGAACGCCGAGGCGTCCAGGTTGGTGACGTGCGCCTGCAGCGGCGCGGTCGGATCACCCTTCGGCGCGGGAATGTGCTCCAGCAGCACGTCGAACAGCGCGTCGAGGTTCTCCGCGTCCGGGGCGTTGCCGTTCTCCGGACGTTCCTTGGACGCCTTGCCCTCGCGCCCCGAGGCGTACAGCACCGGCAGATCCAGCGCGAGTTCGGCGGCTTCGGCCGCGGCGTCGTCCAGATCGGAGGCCAGATCGAGCAGCAGATCATGGCTCTCCTCGACGACCTCTTCGATGCGGGCGTCGGGGCGGTCGGTCTTGTTCACCACCAGAATCACCGGCAGCGAAGCGGCCAACGCCTTGCGCAGCACGAACCGGGTCTGCGGCAGCGGCCCCTCGGACGCGTCCACCAGCAGCACCACACCGTCCACCATGGACAGGCCGCGCTCGACCTCGCCGCCGAAGTCGGCGTGGCCGGGGGTGTCGATGACATTGATGACGGTGACCGAGCCGTCCGGGTGGTGGCGGTGCACCGCCGTGTTCTTGGCGAGAATGGTGATGCCCTTCTCGCGTTCCAGGTCGCCGGAGTCCATCACGCGGTCGACGGGCTCGGCCCGCTCGGCGAAAGCGCCCGACTGGCGCAGCATGGCGTCGACCAGGGTCGTCTTGCCGTGGTCGACGTGGGCCACGATGGCGACGTTGCGAAAATCGCGTGCAGACGACACGCCTGAATCCTCCTGCTGTTCGGTGTGGGAGCCGACGGTGCTCGGCGTCCAGCCTGGACGGGACCCTACGTGGTTTACGCAGGCTGCCGCCTCCGGGTCCTGACGCTCCCGCCGGGCTCCTTGCAGACAGGTGGAGAATCGAAACTCACCGGGCATCGCGGCCAGCTACACCCTACCGGCAGTCCGTTCGCGCAACGTTTCAGGCTTTGTACTTAGGGTACGCTAACCGCCGTGGGCAAGGTCAAAGCGAAGAAGGTTTCCAGCCTGAAACCCAAGAAGAAGTGCTGTCGGAAGAAGACGCGCTGCTTGAAGTGCCCCGTGGTCATCATGCGGATGAAGAAGTGCGAAGCGGCCGGCATCACCGGCAAGGATCTGAAGAAGGCACTCAAACAGGCACGCGCCGCCTGACCCCGCCGCCACCTTTCCGGGGCGGCCCGTGGCGAGTAGTAAGGAGTGTTATGGCCCAGCAGACACTGCTCTCCGATACCGAGATCACCGAGGCCCTCACCGAACTGCCGGACTGGGCACGGTCAGGGAACGCCTTGGTCCGCACCGTCGAGGCGCCCACCTTCCCGGCGGGCATCGAACTCGTGCGCCGGGTCGCCGAAGTCGCGGAAGAAGCCGATCACCATCCGGACATCGACATCCGCTGGCGCAAAGTCACCTTCAGCTTGTCCACCCACTCCGCGGGCGGGCTCACGGCGCTCGACGTCGCGTTGGCGCACCAGATAGATCAGCTGTGTTGAATTTTCAGCGCCTGCGGCGCTGAGTGTTCGCGGCCCCTTATGGCTCCCCCCGGTGGCTCACGTTTGCGCGACCGCCGCTTGCTCCTTCGTCGCCTACGCGACGGCCACGCAAACGCGAGCCGGGCCGCGAACGGCGCATGCACGGTCTCGCTTCGCTCGAAAGACGTGGTTCGGTGAGCTGGGCGCGTCGATGACGAAGCCGCTACCAAGGTCTGCGGGTGGTGGTAGTGGGGCGCTGTCGGTCAGGACCGACCGCCGGCTCCTTCATCCTCTACGCGGCGGGCACGCCAACTGCTTGGTCTCGCTTCGCTCGAAACCGGTCGCCGAGCCTGGGCGTTGCGGTCGGATCCGACCCGCTTCGGCGGCCGCGCGACTACGTCGTGCGGGCGCGGCCCTCTGCGCTCTCACGCGTCGCTTCGGCGGGGTTCGCGCTCGCGAACCGGGGGCCGAGGCGGATCACCCAGAGGTAGAACGCCACGACGCCGAGCACGTCGACGGCGCCCAGCCAGGACAGCACGCCGGGGCGCGAGATGGTCCAGATCGAATCCTGGAAGAACGACAGCACCCACGGCACGCCGACGAGCATGGTCACCAGCCAGTACCCGGCCACGACGCGCGCACCGGGCGCCCGGCGCAGCGGCCCGTAGACCACCCACAGCACCGCGGGCAGCAGCCACACCCAGTGATGCGACCACGAGATGGGCGAGACCATCAGCCCGAACAGCTGTACCACGATGAGCGTGCCGAGCCGGTCGTCCGGGCCGAGCGCGCGCCAAGCCAGGAACGCCAGCACCGCGACAACGAGCACGGCCGCGATCCACCACGGCCCGGATTCCACGTCGTAGCCGAGAATCCGGCTCAACGTGCCGCGCAGCGACTGATTCCACACCGATCCCACCGGGCCGATCCGGTCGGCGTCACCGAGCAGGGTGCCGAAGTACCGGCGCGCTTCGACCGGCGCGATCAGGAAACTCACCCCCACCGTCGCGCCGAAGACCACCGCCGACCACGCCACGGTCGCCCAGCGCCTGCGCGCGACGAAATAGAGGCCGGTGATCGCGGGCGTGAGCTTGATGCCCGCGACGATCCCGACCAGGCCGCCGGAGATCCACCACCGCGAGCTGCGCACCGCGAGCATCCCGCCGAGCACCAGGAAGACGTTGACCTGGCCGTAATCCATCGTGGTTCGCACCGGTTCGAGCCATAGGCCCAGCGCGGTCCAGCCGACGGTCGCGGCCCGCCACTGCGGCGTCCGCAGCCGCTCCGCCCCGAAGATCAGCTCCAGGCTGATGTGCACCACCGCGTACAACGCCGCGGCGATGGCCAGCAGCCAAGCCACCGCGACCACGGTGAACGGCAGATAGTGCAGCGGGAAGAACACCAACGCCGCGAACGGCGGGTAGGTGAACGGCAACGGGAAGTCGGGCGTCTTCTCCGCGTAGGTGAAGTCGTAGAGCTGATCGGTCAGCAGCGCGGCCGACCCACCGACGTAGACGTGCAGATCGACCAGGTTCATCCCGTTCGGGGACAGCAGCATCCAGAGCAGCCGGGCCAGCACGGACAGGCCCAGCGCCGACAAAGCCCATCGGAGGTGACGATTCAAATCACTGGCTTTCGGCTCGAGTGCGGTGCGTCGGCGGGGCACGCCCGGACTTCGATGTTCAGGCGACAGCGCGGACGGCAACGATTAGATTAACCGCAGCGCGAATGCGGTCGGTCGCACCCTCGAACCACCGGTAACATTTGCATCAATTTTCACACCAGTAACATCGGGGCGCGGTATGTTCGGCTCACACTGATCGTCCACGGCGCCTTCCGGACGCCGCGGCTGTACACATAGCCGCAATGTCCCTAGAGTGACCCCCGAAACGATGGCTTTTAGCAATCGAACCCTGATGTACCCGAGGTAAGGACGGCCAGACCAGTGCTTCGCACCCGAGGATCGCGGATTGCATTGTCCGCACTCGCCATCGCGGCGAGTGCCACGCTTGCCGCGCCGACGACAGCAATCGCGGCCCCCGCGCCCGCCCCCGCGGCGCTTACGAACAGCGTTCCCATGGTTCCCGAAGGCGTACCGGTGGACGCGCTGGCCGCACTCGCCCCGGCCATCGTCGGCGCCGTCGCCGGCCCGGCGGATATCGCGAGCCCCGCAGGCGTCGCAGGCCCGCAATCGGCCATCCTGGATCAGGCGCGCAGGCTGCTGGCCACCCTGAACCTCCCGCCGCAGATCAAGTCGACGCTGGAACGGATCATCACCTTCCTCGACGGCAGCGGCGGCGGTGGTCCCGAGGTGCCGCAGGACGGTCCGGCGATCGCGCAGTTCCTCTACCCGACCATCGGCAAGGGCTGCATCGGCCCGAGCGCCGACTCGGTCGGCACCGCTCTCGCCGTGCCCGGCCCGGCCACGCTCCCGCCGCCCGGCCCGCAGGCGGGCCAGACCGGGTTCGTCTTCACCGCGCTCGGCACCAAGTCGCCGACTCCGGTGCAGAACCCGCCGATGACGGTGCAGTGGCTGAATCTGGACACCCGTCAGTCCGGCGTCCTGCCGCTGACCGACGAGGCCAAGATCAACCCGGACGGCCCAGCCACGCTGTCCGCGATCGCCGACACGGGCTTCGGCCGCGTGGTCGCCGTCGTGTCCGGCTCGCTGACCACCCAGTCCGCGGACGGGGAGGCTCGGACCTGCTCGTTCCTGCCGACGCTCGGGTTCTTCACCGTAGGCTGAGTTCTCGGTCGAGGGCGGCGACTCCATCGGGGTCGCCGCCCTCGGTCGTTCCGTGGGTCGGCACCGAAACCTCGGACGGATCCGCCGCGACGCCCCACGAGCCGTCCGGTCTGTGGTAGACCGCTAACTATGGCGACCATCGATCATTCGATACGCACGGCTCGTTCGATCCGCAGCAGGCGCTCGCACCGCTCGATCCTGTCCATCCGCTCGGAGGGGTCGATCCTGTCCATCGGGTCGGCCTACTCGATCCTGTCCATCGGCAGCGTGGGCTCGGTGCTGTCGATCGGGTCCGTGGGATCGTTCGGATCGGCGATCTCGTCGTTCTCGTTCGCCAGCCTCGGTTCCGCGTTCTCCGGCCTGTCCCGGTGGTCGATGTTCTCCTGGCTCGGCGACCACGAAGCCCCGGACAGCCGCCCCTCCCTGCGGGTCGTCCCGGACGACGAGCCCGACCTGCGCGTCACACCGATCAGCCACTGCCAGACGTGATTTTTTCCAGCGCCTGCGGCGCTGGGTGTGCTGTGTTGGTCTTTCCAGCGCCTGCGGCGCTGGGTGTTCGCGGCCCCTTTGTGGCTCGCGAACGGGCAATGCTCGATCTCGCTTCGCTCGAAAGACGCGGTTGCGGTGCGCCGGGCGCGTCGATAGCGAAGCTCACTGATCAAGCGCGTGCGCTAAATCGGCTCTGCCAGTTCAAGCGACCGCCGCTTGCTCCTTCATCACGTCCGCGACGGCCGCGCACACGCGAACCGGGCCCCGAACCCCGCAAGCTCGATCTCGCTTCGCTCGAGACGCGGTTGCGGTGCGCCGAGTACGTCGGAGGGTCGAAGCGATCTGAGCGCAGCTACCCCGTACAGCTGCCATCACCGAGTTCGATGCTTCCGCGCTTGATTCGGTCGCAGGCTTCGCGAGGTCCGCGAGGTTGGGGACGGCTCTGTTCCGCAAGGCACGCCCGGGGCTCACGATCATGTGCGTCGCCGGATGACCCTTGGAACACGCCGCCCGCGACCGGACGGTGGCGCGCAGTCGGGGTGCGTCGCGCCGGTGATCGCGTCGCCGACCAGCGCGTCGATGCCATTGTGGCGGCGTGCGGTCGATGGCATGATCGCCCGGGCCACCTCCACTGACACGGTGGCCCATTCGGGCGCCAGCCGGACTGCGGCCGCTCGGGCGTACAGGTAGTCGAGCGAGTCTGCGGGGAAGCGGATAGGGCGAGCCCCTTCACCACTGCCCGTATTCGGGTGTCAGCACGTTGTTCACATCGATCCCCACCCCGTCGATGGAGCGCTTGTCGATCTCGAATTGGTGCAGGTTGGCGGCCGGGTGCACGAAGCCCTTGGGCGTTCCCCAGTTGTGCTGCCAGTACCAGGAACACAGGCCCGCGGTGCGGGCCAGTTCGATGGTCGGGGTGTTCGCGTAGATGCCGGTGTTCTCCTTGCCGAGCACGGCCTGCCAGCCCAGCAGGTACGGCGCGATCATGGTGGCGAAGTCGACCGGGGAGGGATTGTCATCGATGGACGCGTAGATGGGGACGTTGTCTGGGCCACCGGCGGCGCGATGCAACGCGAGTCCGCGCTCGGCGTGCCGCTTGCCCGCCTCCAGCCCGCCGCGCCAGTCCGCGGTCGGCCCTTTCCCGAACTGGTAGCAGGAGACGATCTGCAGACCCGCCGCTTTGAGGTCGTCGACTTCCGGGGAGCGCAGTGGTTTTCCCGCCATCCACTCGGCGCCGGGCCTGCGATCGGACACGTAACGGATCACGCCGATATGTCCGGCATCGCGGATCGCCGCGGCTGAAGGGACGCCGCCGGCGTAATCGACCAGAGTCCCGAGCGCGGGCCGCGCTGAGGCGGGAGCTGGAGCGGCGGTCACGCCGACGACGGCCGCCGCGGCTGCGTAGGCGAACAGATCACGCCGGGATACCGAAATGGAACGCATCGTCGACTCCTTCGCGCAACCCCGACATGGATGGCAGCGTGCCCGGCGCACCTTCCCCATACCTTGTCGCGCGCCGGGAGCCTCGAACGTGAACTCATTTCACCACATTCACATTGGAACCGCTAGACCCAGGAGAAACATGTTTCACATTCGCCACACCGCACGCAGGGGTGACGGACGTCAGGCGATGCCGTCGATGCGCGCGGCGACGTCGATGGTGCGCATCGCCGGGTCGGCGAGTTCTTTGCGGATCACCGCCGCTACCTGGGCGATGACCTGCTTCTTTATCCCCGCGAGCGCACCGAGGGCGGCCGCGCGCGCACCGTGGGCGGTGAACTCCATCCGAATGTCGGCCGGGTCGGGCGGCGGCACGTCGATCACCACGCGCAAAGGGTCGGCGGCGCGGGCGGTGAGCACCAACGGCACCTCCACGTCGGCGCGATAGCGATTGGCTTTCAGTACGTCCACGGTGATGTCCAGGGTCACCGGCAGCGTCAGGTCGAAGGCGACCGGATTCGCCGACCGGTCCGTCAACCGTGGCATCCGGACCGCTCCGCGAACGGTGACGACGGCGCCGGCGCGCGGGCCCGTCCGCAGCGGACCGACTTCGATCGGCCTGCCCGCCAATCGTTCCACCACGTCGTGCACCCGGTCACGCGTCACGATGCGAGAGAAGAACCGGTGCCCGAACTCGTCGTAGCCGATCCAGTCGAACGCGCGCTTGTCCCGATACGCCGACCGTTTGCCCGCGACCATCGCTTCCACGTCGAACACCAGCCCCCGGCGGGTCTGCGGGTCGGCCAGCATGGCATTCACCCGCGAGGCGACCTCCCGCTGCACCACGCCGGCGATCGGGTCGAGCAGCCATTCCCATGCCGACTCGACCGCTTGGGCGCGCAGGACGAAGCTGATGTCCCGCTGGGTGATCGGCGGGATATCGATGATGATGAGCACGGGTTCGGCGGTGCGGGCGTGCAGGGTCAGATCGATCTCGACCCTGGCCTCCAGACGCAGTTTCCGGCCGCCGAGCAGCACCTTCAGCGTGAGCGAGACCGGGACGGTCACCTCGAAGGTCACCCGTGGACCGCTGTGCAGCACGCGCGGGGCGCCGACTTTGCCCTCGGCCACGAAACCGGCGAGTCCGGCCGGGCCGATCGAGACCGGGCCGATGGTCACACCACGGCCCGTCATGCCGGCGACGGCGGATTCGACGCGGGCGGCGTTCACCGCGTGCGTGACGAAACGCTCGCCGAACTCGGCGTAGTCGATCCACGCGGGCGCGCTACTCGATTCGTCGGTCGGATGCATCAGGAGTTCCGGAACCCTCACCTCTCGATGGACACCCGACACGGTACGCGACCGATCTTGCGCCGCCCCGGAACGCGGTGGTCAGCCTGAGATCCCCGTCCTGCCGATGAGGGGGAAGCAGGGCGGGGATCGGCGGCGGCGCTGCCGGGCGCCGCCGACTCCATCGTAGGGCCATCCGGCACGCCGATTCACCCGCATATCGAACAGATTCCGCTCACCGGGGAGGGGCGCTCATCACAATCGCCCGACACCGACCACGCCCGGCACGTCGTCGAGCGCGAAGCGGTGGATCCGGATCTCGCCGTACTCGTTGCCCCCGATCGTGGTCACCTGCCCGGCGTCGGCCCGCAAGACGATGTTCGTGTGCTGGCCGAACGGGCTCGATTCCCGGTACAGCAGCACGTCACCGGTGCGCGGGCGGTAGCCGGAGCCGAGTGGGACGAAGCGGCCGGCGCTCTCGTAATACTCCTGCAAGGTGTAGACGCCGGGAATCCGCCAGGAGCCCGAATGCGGGTTGGCCAGCGGCGCCCCCGCCTCGCGCAACACCCAGCTGACGAAGTCGGCGCACCACGCCTCTTCGGCGCCTTCCGCGTATTTCGTGCCCGCGCCCGGCTCGGCGAACTCGCGCTCGGCGACCGTGACGATTCCGGCTTGGACCGCGTCGAGCGCCGACCGGTCCAGCGCGGGGAATTCGGTGAGGCGCTCACCCACGACCGCTTCGCGATCGGCTCGGTCCTGCCACCACAGGGCCCCGGCGAGCCCGGCTCCGGCCACGCCGAGCACCACCAACGCGAGCGCGATCCACCGCCCCGCCCGCGATCTCAGCTGTTGTGCCATCGCTCCCCCGATCCATTCCTGTGATGCTGTTGTCGAGCTTATGGGTTTCGACGCGCGAGCACGCCGAACGGTTCCCGACGCCCTACGATCGGTTTCGCCCGGCCGAGCGGCGGGGCAACCCGCAGGAGCCGAAATCGCGTACGGCACCGGGAAAACCGCGCTAGTCTCCGGAGAGACCAGCCGATGGGGAGGTACGGCCCTGGACACGCTGTGGACATTCATCGTGCACCGGCGGCACCAGTTGCTGGTCGACTCCTACTTGCACGTCTCGGCCGTGGTGCAATCGGTGCTGCTGGCCACGGTGGTCTCGGTGCTCATCGGAGTTCTGGTCTACCGCAGTCCATTCGGCTCATCGATCGCCTCCGCGCTGGCAGGCGCGGTGCTCACCGTTCCGTCGTTCGCGCTGCTCGGCCTGCTGATCCCGATCCTCGGCCTCGGCGTCGCACCGACGATCACCGCGCTCGTGGTGTACGCACTGCTGCCGATCCTGCGCAACACCATCATCGGACTCGATTCGGTAAACCCGGCCGTGACCGATGCGGCCCGCGGCGTGGGAATGAACCGCCTGCGGGTGCTCGCCCGCATCGAACTGCCGCTGGCCTGGCCTGCGATCCTGGCGGGCATGCGGGTGAGCACCCAGTTGATCATGGGTATCCTCGCCCTCGCCGCGTACGCCAAAGGCCCCGGGCTCGGCAACCTCATCTTCTCCGGCCTCGCGCGCCTGGGGAGTCCGAACGCGGTGCCGCAGGCTCTGGTCGGCACGATCCTCGTCGTCGTGCTCGCGCTCGTACTCGACGGCATCTACGTGCTGATCGGCCGGCTCACCACCTCGAGGGGAATCCGTGACTGAGACCGAAACACCCGACGGGACCGCGGAATCCGTCGTCTCCGGCGTCGAGATCGTGCTGCGCTCGGTGACCAAACACTATCCGGGACAGCGTGATCCGGCCGTGGACAGCGTCTCGCTGACCATCCCCGCCGGTGAGATCGTGGTGCTGGTCGGACCGTCGGGCTGCGGCAAGACCACCACCATGCGGATGATCAACCGGCTGATCGAGCCCACCTCGGGCACCATCACGATCGACGGGCGCGACGCGGCCACGATCCATCCCGACCGGTTGCGCCGTGGCATCGGCTACTCGATCCAGCAGGCCGGACTGTTCCCGCACCTGACTGTCGCGAAGAACGTCGCCACCGTGCCGGGGCTGATCGGCTGGGACCGGCGGCGCATCGCGGCCCGGGTCGACGAGATGCTGGAACTGGTCGGACTCGACCCGGCCACCTTCCGCGACCGGTATCCCCGGCAGCTGTCCGGCGGCCAGCAGCAGCGCGTCGGCGTGGCCAGGGCGCTGGCGGCCGACCCGCCCGTGCTGCTGATGGACGAGCCGTTCGGGGCGGTCGACCCGATCACCCGGGGGCTGTTGCAGGACGAGTTGCTCCGTTTGCAAGGCGAACTCGGCAAGACGATCGTCTTCGTCACCCACGATTTCACCGAGGCGGTCAAACTCGGCGATCGCATCGCCGTGCTCGGCGACCGGTCCCGGATCCTGCAGTACGACACGCCCGCGGCGATCCTCGCCGATCCGGCGGACGAGACGGTCGCCGGTTTCGTCGGTGCGGACGCCTCGCTCAAACAGCTCACCCTCACCCGCGTCGGGGACATAGACCTCGGCGACTGCCCCACCGCCACCGAACAGGACCCGGTCGACGAACTGCGCGCCACGCTCGTAAGCCGAGACTGGCCGTGGGCGCTGGTGCTGGACGGTCAACGCCGGCCGCGCCGCTGGGTCTCGGCCGAACAGCTGGCGCACGCCGACTCGCTGCACGGCCTCGGCTCACCGGTGCCGGAGACGTTGTCGCTGAAGTCGACGCTGCAAGACGCGCTGGACGCCTTGCTGACGCATCAGAGCGCCACCGCGGTGGTGACGGGGACGCGCGGCGAATACGTCGGGCTGATCACCATCGACACCCTGATCGGGCACCTGTCGGCGCTGCGGGCCGAACACGGCGGCCGCTCCGGGACGGATGGCGCGCCATGACCACGGCCGCCGTGACTCCCCCCGCCCAGCGCCGCGCCGAACGCCTCCGGTTGGTCGCGCAACCTCTGCTCGTGCTCGTGCTCACCGCGGGCGTACTGGTGTGGGCGTTCGCCCGCGACCTCACCGCCACCCAGCGAGCGAGCCTGAACGCGCGCAATGTCGCGACCGTCACCTGGCAGCACATGTTGATCACCGCGACGGTGGTGCTGATCGTGGTCGCGGTGGCCGTCCCGCTGGGCACCCTGCTCACCCGACCGGGATTCCGTCGTCTCACACCCGTTTTCGTCGGCATCGCCAACATCGGCGCGGCCGCGCCCGCCATCGGCCTGATCGTGCTGTTCTACCTGGCCACCCGCACCACCGGCTTCTGGATCGGAGTGGCGCCGATCGCGTTCTACTCACTGCTTCCCGTGCTCCGTAATACCATCCTGGGCTACCAGCAGGTGGACCCCACGCTCGTCGACGCGGGCCGCGGTCAGGGCATGTCGGCCCTTGCGGTATTGCGCCGCATCGAGTTTCCGCTCGCGGTGCCGTACATCCTGGCGGGGTTGCGGACGTCGTTGGTGCTCGCGGTCGGCACCGCGACGCTGTCGTTCCTGGTGAGCGCGGGCGGGCTCGGCATCCTGATCGACACCGGCTACAAACTTCGTGACAACGTCACGCTGGTGGTCGGCGCGGTGCTCGCGGTGGCACTGGCCCTGCTGGTGGACTGGCTCGGCGCGGTCGCCGAAGCGTTCCTCGGGCCGAAGGGGCTGAAATGAGCCGGGCGTGGCGCGCGCTCGCCCTCTGGGTGGGGATGGCGTTGCTGGCGGCCTGTGGGCTGCAATCCGGCAGCGCGGTGCCGCTGCGGGTGGGGCCGGGCAGCATCCGCCCGATCCCTGAACTCGACGGTGTGCGCGTCACAGTGGGGTCCAAGGACTTCACCGAGCAGAACATTCTCGGGTACCTCATCGAGTTCGCCTTGACGGCGGCGGGCGCCGAGGTGCGCGATCTCACCAATATCCAGGGCTCCAACAGCGTGCGCGACGCCCAGCTGCACGGGCAGATCGACCTCGCCTACGACTACACCGGCACCGGCTGGATCAACTATCTCGGCAACGAGACGCCGGTCCCGGACGAGATCGGCCAGTTCGAGGCGGTGCGCGACGCCGACCTCGCCCGGCACGGCATGGTGTGGGCCGCCATGGCGCCGATGAACAACACCTACGCGCTGGTCATGAGCGCGCGGACCGCGCAGGAGACCGGCGTGCGCACACTGTCGGACTACGCGAGGCTCGCCGCTGCCGACCCCGCCGCCGCGGCCCTCTGCGTCGGCACCGAATTCAACGTCCGGCAGGACGGCTTCCCCGGTCTGGCCCGCAGATACGAGATCGATGCGGGCAAGGTACGCAAGCAGATCGTGCAGGACCCGGTGGTCTACCAGGCGACCGCCGACGGCAGACAGTGCCGCTTCGGCTCGGTGGCCGCCACCGACGGACGCATCCCGGCGCTCGATCTGGTGCTGTTGCAGGACGATCGCGGATTCTTCCCGAAGTACAACGCCGCTCTGGTGCTGCGCAAGAGTTTCGCCGACGAGCACCCGGAGGTGATCACGATCCTGACGCCGATCTCGCAGCGCCTCACCAACGAGGCGATCACCGAGCTCAACCGTCAGGTCGATGTGGACGGACGCGAACCCGCCGAGGTGGCCCGGGACTGGATGGTCGCCCAGGGGTTCGTCACCGCCCTCTGACCGCGCCGCTACGCCGTCCGCGGGGCTCGGTCGGTGAGCCCCGCGTCGGCGGGGCTGCTCAGCGCGGATCGCGGCCCAGGTAGCGCAGCAGCTCTCCCAGGGCGCCATCGGACGGGCCGTCGACGATCGCGGCGTAGGCCCCCCACTGACGCAGCGGTTCGGTGATCTCCGCCGTCTCACCGGTGCCGGGCGCGGGGTGACCGGCCCGGGCGGCGGTGAGCAGGTGGGCGGCGAGGTCATCGGTCAACGGGGACGGCTGACCGGTCGCGATGGCGATGTCCCAGGCATGGACCGCGGCATCCAGTGCGCACAGGACCGCCGCCACCGGGGTGGGAAGCGCGCCGTGCGGCAGCGGGGTGGGCACGGTTTCGGTGGCGTCGTCCACCGTGGTCCAGGCGAAGGCGGTCTGCTCGACCGCCACGCGCACCAGATCCCCGGCAGTGCCGTCGATCGCACCGGAGGGTGCGAACGGGTTGTAAGCCGGGCCCTCGCCGATGCCGAGGGACTTCGCGTACGCCAGCTGGTCACCGGCGGCGTGCTGCACCACCTGCGTCACATCCCATTCCGAGCACGGGGTGGGCAGGCGCCACTGATCCGCGCGCACCCCGGCGACGACGCTCTCGAGCGCGCGGTGTGCCTCGGCAAGCACGTCCCGCCAAACATGGCGCAGAGTCGCGGCGGCGGTGGTGGTGGCGTTCATGTCGGGAGCCTCTCGGTCGTTCTCGCTGATGACACAAGCCTATCGGCGCATTAGGCTATTTTCTTTCCTAATGGATCAGGAGGAGAAAAGTGGCGTCGACCACACCCCGGCTGCTGCGATTACTCGCACTGCTGCAGGACCGCGCGCACACCGGCCGCGAGCTGGCGGAGCGGCTCGGCGTCACCGATCGCACTCTGCGCCACGACATTCAGCGCCTGCGCGAACTGGGCTATCCGGTGCATGCCGGACGCGGCGCGATCGGCGGCTACCGGCTCGGCCGCGGCGCGACCATGCCGCCGTTGCTGCTGGACGACGACGAAGCGGTGGCCGTTGCGGTCGCGGTCGGGCTCGCCGAGGACGGCTCCACCGGCATCGCGGACATCGCCGAGCACGTCACCAGAGCGCTGGGCAAACTGGATCAGATCCTGCCGAAACGTTTGCAACGCAAAGTGTCCGCACTGCGCGAGGCGACGGCGATCGGGCCGGCCACCACCGGATCGCGCGAGCCGGACGCGCCGGTTCCCGCCGCTGTGCTCACCACCCTGGCCGGCGCCATCCGCGACGGTGCGACGGTGCGGATCGCCGAAGCCGAGTCTTCCGCCGAGATCGAGCCGTACCGGCTGATCAACTGGCAGCGCCGCTGGTACCTGGTCGCCTACCGCCTGGACGACCACTCCTGGGTGGCGATTCCGGTCGCCCGCGTCCTGCGGGCGGAGACTACTTCGCGCCGTTTCGCCGCGCGCTCGCTGCCCGACGACGATCTGGTCGCCTTCGTCATGCGCCACATCGCCACGACCGGGTGGCGAGTGCAGGCCCGGGTCACGGTGCTCGCGCCGGCCGAAACCGTCGTCGCCCGGATCAATCCCGCCGTCGGCGTGGTCGAGGCGGTCGACGCGGACACCTGTGTGCTGTACACCGGCGCGGACGCGCTGGAGACCATCGCGATCTACCTGTCCATGCTGATGATGGATTTTCGGGTCGACGGCCCGCCCGAACTCGTCGCCCACATCCGCGCTCTCGGCCGCCGGTACACCGAGGCCGTTGCCGACAGCTGACTACGGAGGCGTTTGCACGTGATTCGCCGACCACCGACGAGGCACACGGTCACGCGCACGAGACCTCGCGCGCGGATTTCGGCACTCGACAAGCAGAGTCGCGGGCGACGGAAGCCGGTACCGAGTACGGCAGCCGTCAGGAATGCCCGGTGGTGGTCGCCGCGTCGGCGCTCTTGCGCATCGGGATCAACGTGGTCAGGCCGATCGCGACCAGCGCTGCCACCATCGCGATGAGAAAGGTGGTGTGGAACCCGTCGCGCGAGGGCAGCAGGTGCGGACCGAACTGGATGGTCATGTGCGCGAGCACCACGCTCATCACCGCCGCCGAAGTCGAGGTGCCGATCGAGCGCATCAACGAGTTCAAGCCGTTCGCCGCCGCCGTTTCGGTGATCGGCACCGCGCCCATGATCAGCGCGGGCATCGCCGCGTAGGCCAGGCCGACACCGCCCGCGACGATCACCGAGGCGAGCATGATCTCCCAGACGCTGTTCATCAACACCACTGCGCACAGGTAACCGACGGCGATCACCGCCGACCCGAGCGCGAGAGTGACCTTGGGCCCGCGGCTGGCCGACAGCCGAGCCGACACCGGCGACAGCAGCATCATCACGAAACCGGTCGGCGCCAGCGCCAACCCGGCGCTGATCATGGACAACCCGAAGCCGTATCCGGTCCGCTCCGGCGCCATCAGCAGCTGCGGGAAGGTCAGCGACATGCCGTAGAGCGCGAATCCGACGGCAATCGAGGCCGCGTTGGTGAACAGCACCCGCGGCCGCGCCGAAACCCGCAGATCCACCAACGGCGAACGCTGCCGCAGTTCGAAAGCGCCCCAACCGATGAACACCACCACAGACGCCGCGAACAGAATCAGGATCGGAGCGCTGGCCCAGCCCCAGTCCGCGCCTTTCGTGATCGCGACCAGCAGCGCCAGCAGCGCCGCCGACAGCCCGATCGCACCGCCGAAGTCGAAGCGGGCGGGCGTGCGCACCGGCGACTCCGGCACGAAGACGAAAACCAGGGCGGCACAGAGGAGGCCGAGCGCGGCGGAAGTCCAGAACAGCACGTGCCAGTTCGCGTTCTGCGCGATGGCCGCCGCGACGGGCAGGCCGATCGCGCCGCCGACGCCGAGCGTGGCGCTCATGATCGCCATCGCCGAACCCACCCGCTCGGCGGGCAGTTCGTCGCGCATGATGCTGATGCCGAGCGGGATCGCGCCGACCGCGGCGCCCTGCAGCGAGCGGCCGACGATCTCCGGCAGCAGCGTGGAGAACGACGCGCAGACCACCGAACCGGCCACGAGCAGAAGCAGATTCGCGAACAAGATGCGGCGCTTGCCGAACATGTCGCCCAGGCGGCCGCTGATCGGGGTCGCCACCGCGCCCGCCAGCAGCGTGGCCGTCACGACCCAGGACGCGTTGGACGCGGAGGTGTGCAACAGGACGGGCAGCGACGGAATGATCGGAATCACCAGTGTCTGCATGAGCGAGACGACGACACCGACCATGCCGAGCGTCGCGATGAGCAGAGCCGGCGATGGCCGCCGCCGGTCGCCGGATTCAGAGACGCTCGAGGACGCGTCGGCAGCTACAGTCACATGTGCACGGTACATATGGTGTGTATGCTGCACAATTTGGTATCGACGTGATCCGCGCGACATAGTGGGGCATGTCCGATTCCGGTACCGGCGACGACAGCGCGGCGCTCCAGCGCCTCACCTTCGAACTGTCACTGCTGTCCAGGCACTTCCCCGCCGCTTTGCTCCGGCGTCCCGGCTTCCGGCTCGACCGCTCGGCGTTCCTGATCTTGACCCGGCTGGAACTGGACTACCCACTGAGCCTGCGCGAGCTGTCCGAGGCGTTCCAACTGGACATTTCCACCATCAACCGCCAGGTCGGAGCCATGCTCAAGCAGGGGTTGGTCGACCGGGTGCCCGACCCCGACGGAGGCATCGCCCGCAAGGTCCGCGCCAGCGCGAAAGGATTGGAAGCACTGGCCGCGGACCGGATGCAGAGCCGGCAGGGCATCGGCGCGGTGGTGGCCGACTGGGCCGAGGCCGACGTCGACCTGTTCGGCAAACTCATCGAGCGCTTCAATCAGTCGGTCGAGGACAAGGAGCACAACCCCTGGCCGCGCCCGCCCGAGTCGGCCTGAGGAGCGGTCACGCGGCGGAGTAGACGCCGGGCGTGATGCCGTAGCACCGGCGGAACCAGCGGGTGAGATGTGCTTGGTCGGCGAAACCGGCCGCCGCGGCCGCTTCGGCGACCGGCCTGCCCGCCGCGATCAACCGGCGAGCCGCGCGCAGCCGCAGCAGACGCTGATAATCGCTCGGCGCGAGACCGTAGTTCGCACGGAAAGCGCGATACAAGGCGAAGCGGCTGGCGCCGCTCGCTTCGACCAAGTCATCCATCGAAAGCGGATCGAGATAGCGGTCGTCGAGCAGCGCGCGGACGCGGTGCGCGATCGCGGCGCCCGGCTCGGCCGCCGAGCGCGCGAGCGGACGGCGCGCCGCACGCCACGTCAACGCCGCGACGGAAGCGGCCAGTGCCTCGTCGGCGGCGAGTTCGGTGGCCGGGCCGGTCAGGGCGGCGCACAGCCGACGCAGCGCCGAGGTGAGCACCGGGTCGCGCAGCACCGGCTCGGCGAACAGCGGCAACCCGGCCGGTCGACCGGCCTGATCGGACAGCAGATCGGTGACCAACTCGGCGCCGATGTGCACGATGGAGTAGGTGAAGCCCTCCGCGGTGCTGCTGTGGCCGTTGTGCGGCTCGTCCGGGTTGAAGGCCATCACCATGCCCGCCGCACTGGTCCGCGCCGCGCCGCGGCAGTCGAAGCTCTGCGCGCCGAACTCGGTGCAGCCGAACGAATAGGTCTCGTGACTGTGCGCGTGGTAGACGTGCCCTTCGAAGTGCGCGTGCATCAACTCCACCGGGCGGTTCGGCATTCGCCGGTATCGCACCCACTCACCGTCGGCCACCATCTCATTGTGCGCGCGCACCAGCGTTCAAGACCGCGGGGCCACCCCTCAGCAGGATCGGATCCGTGCGTATCCGATTGTTGCTCGTTGTGGTCATGGCGTTATGGGGTAGCGCGTTCGCGTCCTCGAAACTCGCGATCCGGGAGGTGCCGCACGAGGTGGCGGGCTTCCTTCGCTTCTTCCTCGGCGCCGTCGTCCTGCTCGTCGTGCTGCGCCTGCCCAGGCTCGCGGTGCGGGACGCCGGGCGGGTGGCGGCGCTCGGCCTGATCGGCGTCTTCGGCTACAACGTCCTTTTCTTTCTCGCGCTCGCCCTGGCGCCCGCCGCGGACGGCAGTGTGATCGTGCCGATGGCGGCGCCGGTCATCACCGTCGCAGGCACGGCGGTGCTGACTCGCACCCGGCCGACCGCGGCCCGAGCCGTCGGGCTCACCGTCGCGACCGGCGGCGGTGTCGTCTTCTTCCTCGGCATCCCCTCCGGCGGTGGTGATCGTCTGCTCGGCGACCTCGTCTTCCTGGGCGCGGCGGCGTGCTGGGCGTGCTACACCATGCTCGGCGCTCCGGTGCTCGCCCGGCTGGCGGCCCCTACGGTGACCGTATACGCCACGGCCATCGGCGCTTTGGCGCTCGGGGTAATCGCGGCGCCACGCACGGCCGACGTGGCCTGGTCCGACCTCGGTGCCGAATTCTGGCTCAACCAGGCATATCTCGGCGTGCTCCCGACCGCGCTCGCGTACGTTCTCTACTACCGCGCCGTCGGCGAGGTGGGCCCGGCGTCAGCCGCCTCCGCCATGTTCCTGGTGCCCGCTTTCGGTCTCGCCTGCGCGTGGCTGCTGCTCGGCGAATCCATCGCCCCGGTCCAAGCCCTCGGCGCCGCATTGATGTTCGCGGGGGCGTGGCTCAACACTCGCGACGGCAAGCCGAGCGCGGCCACGCCGCCGCCGATCGAGCCGGATGCCCGCGATTTGCCACTTCCCTCGGGATCAGGGGCGTCAGGCTCGCCGCATGCGAGATCCACATCGTGCGACGAACTGCTCGTCAGCCGCGCATTGCGCAGGTGGGTCGAGCAGCGCCTGCGAAGCTCGACGTAGCCGCTAGCCGCAGACCTGCCGATGCGCGTTCCGCAACGCGACCGCGAGCGGATCCTGCGACAGGCCGTACGGGTCGATGCTGTTCCGCACCACCCATATGGCACCGCCCACCACCACGCACAGCGGAGTAGGCGGCTGCGACGGCGGATTCGCTTGCGCGATCGTCGTCCCCGCTGCCATGAACGAACCGGCGATCACCAACGCGGCGAGCATTCTTCGCATCGTGGAGTCCTTTCGTCGCCGCACAGCGTACGCCGGATGCCACGGCGAAACCGCAGAATGCCGCCCTTGCGAACGCCCTGGTGCCCAGATCGGGCTCGCCGGACGGCCGAGCCCATCGACTCGGCCGTCCGGCGCCGTCGTGCGCCGAGGCCGTCGGCACAGCAGCCCGGAAGCGCTATGCGATATAGGGATATTCGGCGCGGGCCGACCGCAGAACGCGACCCCACCAGACCAATTGGCCCAGTAGTTTGTCCGCCGCGACGGCAGGCATCTCTTGATCCGTCGGCTGACCCGCGGCGTCGAACTGCCTGCCCGCATCGTGGAAACTCACCGTGTCGCGCACGGTTACCGCGTGCAGTTCGACGAAGACGTGCCTGAGGTGCTCCACGGCTCGCAGACCACCGGAGATGCCGCCGTAGGAGACGAAACCGACCGGCTTGGCGCGCCATTCGGTGTAGTGCCAGTCGATGGCGTTCTTGATCGACGCCGGATAGCTGTGGTTGTACTCGGGTGTCACCACGACGAAAGCGTCCGCCGCGGCCAGTCGGGGACCGACGGCTGCCAGCGCCCGCGCCGCCTCGGGTTCGGGACGGTGGGAAAGTCGGTCCGGCAGTGGCGTTTCGGCCAGGTCGACGACGTCGACGGTGACGTCGTCGCGCCGGTCGGCATGTGCGGCGAACCACTCGGCGACGGTGGGGCCGAAGCGGCCCGCGCGGGTACTGCCGACGATTACGGCGAGCTGAATCGGGTGGTCAGGCATGGGAATTCCCTTCGACGCTTTTCGGTACGGGATCAGCGTCGAACCTGAACCATAGTTCAGGTCAAATCGGCACGCGCCGATCAGACCTCCAGATCCTCCTCGATTCCTCGCAGGCGGTGGCGGGCCAGCGCCAGATTCGCCCGCCCCCGGTCCAGCGCGAGATACAGGAACAGGCCCTTGGACTTGCGACCGGTCATCGGCCGGATGATGTGGTACTGCCCGGACAACGTGATGAGGATGTCCTCGATGTCTTCCTTGAGCCCCAACTGGTCCATGGTCCGCAGCTTCGCGCGCACCACCTCGGTGTTGCCCGCGCCCGCGACCTGGAGATCCAGCGACTTGGAACTGCCGAGCATGCCCAGCGCCATGCCGCTGTTGTAGTCGACCACGGCGGCGCCGATCGCGCCGTCGATCACCATCATGTCTTTGAGTGCCAGATCCATATTGGACATATGTGTTCCTTTCAGTGGGTTTTCGTTGCCAGTCGGCTCTCTGCGTCGGCTGCCACCGGCGTCAGCAAATCGGCGATCGCACGGGCCGCCGGACGGGATTCCAGATGCAGCCGACCGATGTTCACCTCGGGTGCGGCCAGGACGGTCAGTGAGGTCCAGCCCGCCGCGTAGATGACCACGTGCCCCCCGGTGCCGTGCACCACCACTTCGCTGAACCCGCCGCCGTGCGCGGTGGTCGCCAGCCGATGGGACAGCGACAGTTGCGAGGCGGCCATGGCTGCCATCCCGTTGGGCTCGATCTGCGGGGGTAGATCGTGGGCGACGAGCAGCCCGTCGTTGGAGGCCACGAGCGCGCCGGTCAGGCGCGGGACGCGATCGCGCAGTGCCTTCAACTCGGTGAGCACCGCCGCGTTCGGTTCGGGTCCGGACATCCCCACCTTTGTCAACCTTCCCATCCAATCACCGAGCAGTTTCTTCCGCGCGGTCACGCGAGTTCCTCCAAAGCCGCTTGCAGGCGGACGAGCAGGTCCCGGTCCGGCGGCTCCAAGCGTTCGACAGGGGCCGGCGGGGCCGAGTGCCTGCCCCGCCGCCGAGGAAGCCGGCCCGGCGCGGCGGCCACGGGCGCGACCGCCGGGCGTTCGGCGACCAGCGACGCGAGCGCGGACGGTCCGGCTGCCACGGGAACCGCCGGCGCGGTGGGTGGCTCGATCAGCCCCGCCGCGGTCAGATCCCGCACCGCCACCAGGCATCCGTAGGTCGTGCGGCCGAGTTCCCGGCCGATTCCCGCGATGCTGCGCCGGGCGTCGGCGGCGGCCAGCACCTCGGCCTGTCCGCCGGTGAGTACCAGACGCCGCCGCCGCACCCGGCGGACCGGCACCACCGGGACGCGATCGACCAGGTCGGCGGGCCACGGCCCGGACTCGGGATCGCCGCGCCGCGCACACTCCTGCACGAGCGCGCGGGGCGTGATGTGGCAGACCGGGGCCAGCCAGTGCGGCGGGGCCGGGCGGAACTCCGGGACGGCGGGCGAGGCCAGCAGGAAGTAGGCGGCATCGAAGACCGACAGCATCGCCAGGGTTTCCAGCCGTGGCCGCCCCAGCACACGACCGGGGTCCCCCGCATCGGCGCGCCGCCAGTCCTCGGCGGTCGCCACGCCCGCCTCGACGACCAGCCGGTCCAGCCCGGTGGTGCGGCGGCAGTCGGCGGAGACGATCGCGCCTTCGGCGAGATGAAACGCACCGTCGCCCGCCCGCAGCACGCCCGTACTCCCTTCCTTCTCCAGCCGCCGCAATTCGACCGCGAGTTCAGGACTCATGCGCGCCCTCAGCCAATTCGTCGAGAATTGCGTGCAACTGGAATCGCGCCATCGCGAGATTTCCGGCGTCCTCGTCGAACAGCACGTGCACGAAAAGCCGTCCGTCGAAGTCGCCGTTCAGCAGGTTCAGCAGGTGATATCCGCGGGTCCCGCAGACGATGATCTCGGTGACGTCGTCACCGTCGCCGCCGCTGGACAAGGCCGGACAGGCCAGCACCGCGCGTACGACATCCGTTGTGGCGGCGGCATCTTCGTGCTCGTTCACCAGTTCGTGCCTGCCGTCCGCGGCGATTGCCAGACCGCTCGCACCGTCCACCAACGTCACACTGCGCGCACCAGGAATATCCATGATGCGTTTCAGACAGCCGTCGATACCGATCACGCGCCACCACTTGTCATGGGAGGGGTTTACGGGTTCCAGACGCTACACACGGGCACGGTGCGGTGTACAGCAAATCGGGGAGAAATTTCCGGTAAAAATGATTTCCCCTGGCAGCGCGGAATAAATACCTTCCGGTATTCAAACCTCCTGGTATTCAATACCTTTCGGTTTCCATTGTCGACACGCCGAAAATGCCACAATAAACCCTCGATACGGCCGCTCGAGTGCTCCCGTGCCACTTTCGCGACACGCCTGCGACTGCGCACGCACGAACAGGTGCCCGGGGAACGGCACAGCCGCACGGATTTCCCGCCGTGCTCGGCGCACGGCGACGGACGAGATCCGCACGACCGCAGTGATCTCGCAGCAATTACGACATCGGACAGATGCCGCGCCGGTGGATGCGGCACCGGATGAGGAAATCAGCCGCCGGTGAGGCCGGTGGAGATCTTGACGACGACCTTGTCGTCGGTCACCTCCTGCACCGTGACGGTGCTCCCGTCGGCGGACCGGGTCTCCCCTACCGGGACCGTGACCTCTTGACCGCCCACCGACAGCGTGACCAGATTGCCGTTCACCGAAATCAGTTTCGCTTCGATGCCCAGGATGCTCGCTTTGGCATCCACGCCCCGAGCGAACGTCACCGTGCAGCCGCTCACCGCGCAATCGGTCTTCGAACCGGGACCTTCCGCCGTGCAGGCAGCCACGCCCAGCGGAGTCACCAAGGCGAACAAGGACACTGCGACGAACCGACGAAAAGCCACACGCTCAGTGTAGGGCCGACCGCCCGCGTCGTCGGGCGTCTTCACTGCCCCGGAGTTCGACCCCGGCCGCGCAGATAGTCGCTCACCACGGCGGCGCCCAGACCGTCCAGATCGGGCGCCACCACGCGGCCGCCGCTGCGGCGGGCCATCAGGTCGACGAACGCGGCCAGTCGCGGATCCTCGCCGAGCATGAAGACCGTCACCGACGCGCCCAGCTTGGCCAAGGCGTCGACCTGGGCCATCGTGACGGCGAGCGTGCGCTGCGCGGGCGGCCAGTTGAAGTACGTCTCCCCGTCCGGCTCCAAGTGGGCGGTCGGCTCACCGTCGGTGACCACGAGCACGACCGGCACCGCGTCCGGATGCCTGCGCAGATGTCCCGCCGCGAGCAGCAGCGCGTGATGCAGGTTGGTGCCCTGCTCCCAGACGCCTTCCAGTGCGGTCAGTGCGCCGATGTCGACGGTGGTCGCCTGCCTGCCGAACGTGATCACGCTCAGCGCGTCCGAGCGGAACCTGGTGCCGATCAAGTGGTGCAGCGCGAGGGCGGTGCGCTTCATCGGCACCCACCTGCCGTCCTGCACCATCGACCAGGACGTGTCCACGCACAGCGCCACCGCGGCCCTGGACCGCTGCTCGGTCTCCATGATCTCGACATCGGCGACGTCCAGTCGCACCCGGCGATCCCCCGCCGACGCCGAGCGCAGCACGGCGTTGCGCACGGTCCGCGACACATCCCACGGTTCGGTGTCGCCGAATCGCCAGGCCCGGGAGCCGCCGGTCGGCTCGCCCGCCGCACCGGCCAAGGCCGTGTCTCGTTCACCACGCCGGGATCGCAAGCGCCGCACGATGTCTCGCAACGCCGTCTCGCCGAGCCGCCGCAACGCCTTGGGCGTCAACCGCAGTGAGCCGTCCTCGCCCCGTTCGAAGACGCCCTGCCTGCGCAGTTCACGTTCCAGCTCGGCCAGGCGAGCCGCGTCCACACTCGCGTCCGCGCCGAGATGGCGCGCCAGTGCGTCCAGGTCGATGTCCTCCAGACGGGCGCCGGCATAGGACTGGCCGAGTTGTTCCGCGAGCGCGTCGAGTTCGGCGAGGTCCTGCAGGGCTTGCGCACCTTCGCCGAGCCCGAGTGGATCCTCGCCGCGGAACCTCTGCCGGGAGTTCCAGTCCTCGCCGGGACGCAGCGCGCGCAGATTCGCGTCCAGCGCGGCCACTTGCCGGGCGATGCCCGGATCGCCGAACGCCTGCCCGATCAGCTCCGACAGCTCCGCGCGCTGCTGCTCGGACATCGAGTTCATCATGCGTTGCGCGGCGGCGGCACGAGCGGCGAGCGCGTCGATCAGTTCTTCGGTGTCGCGCGGGTTCTCCGGGAAGAATTCACCGTGCTCGGCCATGAACTCGGCGAAACGCTGCTCGGTGTTCTCGCCCGTGGCGTGGGCGGCGAGCAGGTCGTTCAGGTCGGACATCATCCGCCGGACCCGCTCGACGTCCTGCGCAGTGGTGTTCTGCAAGGCTTGTTTCATGCCCTGGAAGCGCGATTCCAGCAACTCGCGACCGAGCAGGTCCCGGATCTTCCGGTAGTTCTCGCGGCCGGTCTCCGATCGCCAGGTGTACTCGGCGAGCTCGGTGACGGCGGCGGCCGTGCTCGACGGCAACGCGTCCAACTGCGCCTCGGCGAACCTGGCGTCGTCGGACGGGTCGGGGAACAGGGCGCCGCGCTCGGCCTCCAGTGCCTCTTCCAGCAATTCCCGGACCTGCTGCAACGTGCCGTCGAGCCGGTGGGTGCGGGCGATCTGTGCGCGTCGCTGCCACAACCGGCGAGTCAGCTCCTCCAGCCCGGGCATGGAGCTGGTGCCCCGTCGCAACAGCTCTTGCAGAGCGGTGCGCGGCGAACTGCCCTCCATCACGTCCCGGCCGATGCTGTCCAGCGCTTCCCGCAGATCGAGCGGGGGCGCCAAGGGATCGGGCCCGTCGTGATAGGGGCCGTAGGAGTAGCGGTCCGGGGTCGTCACGATGCCCTGCCGGCAACAGCGGCGCTCATCGGCCGTACACCGCCAGACCGTCGTCGGAATCCTTGGCGATCTGCCTCGCCAGATAGAGCGCCTCCAGAGCGAACTCGACGGCAGAGGCGATCCGGGGCGGCGGGTCGGCCGCGTCCACACCGAGCCGTCCGGCCACTTCGTGTAACACGGGTAGTTCCGGCAGCGCCGAGAGGACTTCCTCGCCGGGCACGCGTTCCCCGGTGGTGACCAGATGCCCGTCACCGACCGCCTCCGCCAGCGGACGCAGGTTCAGGCCGCCGAGCAGCGCCCGCGCGGTCTCGGAGAACGAGCGGCGCAGCAGGTGGGTGAGATGCTCCTGCTCCCGGCCCTCCTCGCCGGACTCGAACTCCAGCTTGCCGCGCAACACCGCGGGCACGGATTCGAGGTCGACGGGCCGCGCCACGGCGGGACTCTCCCCGGTGACCGCGGACCTGCGCAAGGCCGCCGCCGCCACCGTCTCGGCCGCGGCGACGGCGAAGCGCGCCGACACCCCCGAGCGCTGGTCGATCGCGGACGACTCCCGCAGTTGCCGCACGAACCGAGCGAGCACTTCGATCAGCGGATCGCCCACCTCGGCCACCAACTCGGCCTCCTGGCGCACCAGCGCCACCTCGGCCGCCACGCTGAGCGGGTAGTGGGTGCGGATCTCCGCGCCGAACCGGTCCTTCAGCGGCGTGATGATCCGGCCGCGGTTGGTGTAGTCCTCCGGGTTGGCGGTGGCGACGAGCAACACGTCCAGCGGCAGCCGCAAAATGTAGCCGCGGACCTGGATGTCGCGCTCCTCCATGACGTTCAGCAGCGCGACCTGGATGCGTTCGGCCAGGTCGGGCAGTTCGTTGATCGCCACGATGCCGCGATGCGCGCGCGGGACGAGCCCGAAGTGGATGGTCTCGGGATCACCGAGACTGCGCCCTTCGGCCACCTTGACCGGGTCGACGTCACCGATCAGATCACCGACGGAGGTGTCGGGCGTGGCGAGTTTCTCGGCGTACCGCTCCGACCGGTGCCGCCACGCGACGGGCAGGTCGTCGCCGAGTTCGGCGGCCAGTCGCCTGCCGGCCGGGCTGATCGGGTCGAGCGGATGTTCGCCCAGCTCGGCGCCTGCGATGACGGGCGTCCATTCGTCCAGCAGGCCGACCAGGGAACGCAACAGCCGGGTCTTGCCCTGGCCACGTTCGCCGAGCAGCACGACGTCGTGCCCCGCGAGCAGCGCGCGTTCCAGCTGCGGCACGACCGTCCGGTCGAAACCGACGATCCCGGGCCACGGGTCGCCGCCGGAACTCAGCAGCGCGAGCAGGTTCTCGCGGATCTCGGTCTTCACCCCACGCGGCAGGTAGCCGGCCGAACGCAGTTCGCCCGCCGTGGTGGGCAGGTGTGCGGGAACTTTCACGAATTCGACGCTACGTCCATTCCGCCATCGGGTCGACCGGGAAGCTCTACGCCGAAAGCGAAGCGTCGTAGCCGGACCGCCGCACCGAAGCCGCTGCGGCCCCGGCAGCGCCGGACGGTGAGGCGCTCGAATCAGCGAATGGTGAGCTGCGGTTGGGCCGCCACACGCGGTGTGGTCGCGGCGGCGTCGTCGGGTTCGTGTCCGATCGGCGACATACTCGCGGCGCCGACCGGTGCGACCTGTTGCATCCGCGCCGGGCGCTCGCTGCCGTCCACGCCTGGTGCGTAATGCTGGGCCATGCCCGCATCGATCGGCTCCAGCGCGCGAACATCCGGTTCGTGGTGCGTCGCGGCGATCTCCGAGCCCGTGCCCTGCGGCCCATCGACGCCACGGTCGATGACCTGCTCCGCCGCGTCGTGAGCGTTCGCCTCGGGAAGCGCCTCGGCGGCTTCGCGTGCGCCGTGCTCGGCGGACGCCTCGGCGAGTTCGGGAGCATCGGGTTCGGGCGCGGAAACGGGGGCGTCCTGCACCGGCTGCCCGCCCGCCACCGGCTGCTCGCCCGGCTCCGGCTGCTTGCTGAACCGAATCCGGTGGAGGGTCTGCCGCACCGCCGCCGCCAACCGCGCGTCGAGAACGGCCTCGTCAGCGCTGTCTCCGGCAGCGGGGTGCGCACCCTGCTCGGCGGGCCGCTCGATCGCGGGCAAAGGCGTCGTCGCCAACCACAACTCCGTGAGTTCCGGAGCCGGAACAGGCGGCGCGGTCGGAGCCCCGGCGGGCTGCCCGGCAACCGCGGCGCCGTTGTCGTCCTGCACCGCCGCCTGCCCCGCGATAGCCGCGCCCTGCGCCGCCGGTGCGGGCGGTTCGGTCGCGGCCGTTTCGTCCGCGCGGTGGACGGGCACCGCCGGCTCCATGAGGATGCTCGGCAGGATCTGGTTCCCGGCCCCGCCGACCTGAGTAAGCGCCGCCAGTCGTTCCTGGAGGTCTTCGTGGTCGGGCACGGCGGCGGTCGCTTGCTCGATCGCGCGCCCGTACCGCTCGGCGACGAGCCGGTGGGTGACGAGCGCGACGCCGATCATGATCGGTGCGATCGCGTGGATTCCGATTCCGGCCAAGTCACCTGTTCGGAAGTACGGGAACGTGTTCAGCGCGATGCTCGCCGTCAACAGGACGCCCTCGACGGTGTAGACCTGCCACAGCCGATCGATCACACCCCACTCGGCGGTATCCCCGGTGGACAGCATCAGCGCGACGAGCACCGCGCTGATCAGGGCTTCCAGGCCGTAGGACAGCCAGAACATCGGATTGGCCGCACCACCGGTCGGCGCGATGTTCTGCTGCACGGTGACCGCGGAGAACAGCATCGAGAACGCGACCACACCGGCGAGCAAACCCAGCACCCGCGGCTTGCGCTGGTGCAGGCGAGCGACTTTCGCGTGCGGGCTGCTGCTGTGGCGCTGTTCGCCGATCGCCTGCGCGGCCCGCAGCAGGTCGGCGGCCTCGCGTTCGGCCAGCTCGGCGGCTGTGCGCCGCACCCGCTCGGCGGCGTCGGCAGCCGCCTGGATCCGCGCCCGTTTCTCGTGGCGTTCGTAGTCGCGCACAAGCTCGGCCAACTCGCGGGAGGCGGCGAGCTCGCGCTCCGACAAAGCTTCCAGCAGTGCCGGATCATCCTGGTGGGCCAACCGCTCATGCGCGATCTGCACCCGGTCCGGCAGCGCGCCGGCCACCAGATCATCCACCGGCGGCGCCGCCGTGGGCGCGTGGGTCGTGAAACGACGGAACATCAGCAAAGAACCTTTCCGACGATCGAGTGTTCCAGACGCAGCGCGCCAGAGCTGCCTCGGCCGTCGACCACTTCCGCCGAACCGGATGACCGACCCGGCTGAGACCGAAAAGATAACCCGTCATCGAATTCCTTTCGACCCGACGAGCAAACGGGGCCGCACGCAGTACACAACCGGGCCTCGGGAGGAACCGCCCAGGACAGAACTTCGACCCAACGCGGGCCTCCAGCCGGGTTCCGCGCTCAGTAGCCTTTCGGCGAACGGTTCGGATCCGCCTGCTGAACCTTCGCTTGCAGGTCGTGGCCGTCGCGGGAGACGCCGTACCGTTCCATGACATAGTTCATACTGGCGGCGACATTGGCTACCGGATCGTGGATGTTGGCGGACGTTCCGGCCACATGATAGGCCGAGAAGGTGCCTGGGATGGTCTGGGTAAGCCCCCTGGATGCCTTCCCGGCGGCGGCGTTGCTGTCCCAGTTGTTGACAGCGTTGGGGTTTCCGCCGGATTCCCGTTCGATCAGCACCTGGTAGCCGCGCTTCCAGTACTCGCGGGCCACCGGATCGGTGATGCCGAGCGCGTCCAGCGCGCCCTCGATGGCGGCGTCGACCGAGACGTTGCCTTGGTAGCGGGCGTAATCGGCGGTCGTCGCGGCGGGCACGAACCCCGGGCCCGGTGAATAGCTGCGCTGCATATAGTTGCTCGGCACGTAGTTGCTCGGCATGGGACTGCTTCCCGCGGACGCCGGGGAGTACGTCGGCGCGGAACCATCGATGTTGGTCGCGTGGGTCTGAACTTTGTCGTTCGCCTTCTCGATCTCGTCGTTCACCTTGTCCACCGTCCTCAGCACGGTGTTCTCCAGCCTCGTCTGGAGATCCAGGTCGATGAATTCTTTACCCGGACTCGGCTTCGGAACGTCACGCAGGGCGTCCTGTAGATCTTCGACATGCTTTTTGACCGCCGCGAAAGCGCCGCTGGAGATGTCGTAGGTGCCGTAGGCGGACAAGTCGACGCTGGCGTCCTGCTTGTGAATCTCGGCCTTGATGGTGTCGAACTTGCGTACCTGGCTGGAGTAGTCCTCGGCCATGACGGACTTGTTCTCGTCGCCGGTGACCAGCTTCTCGTCGCGCAGCAGCTTCAACAGATCCGGAGCCTGCGACGGCGTACCTGTCGCGAGTAGATCCGCGGAGGTCTGAATACCCTCCTGCACAGCCGCGAGGAACTCCGGAAACCCGGGGCGCACGCCGGCGGGCGGGTCGAGCTTCACCACCCAGCGCTCGGGACTCATCGCAGCACCCTCACCCGAGCCGGCCGCAAATCTGCGAACAACATCATCACCTCACGCCTGACAACCCTCATCAGGCCACGCGCGGCCTGCCACTACGACACCACCGAGTATCGCGCAAGGGAGAATCGCTCATTCCCGACATTGGGAGGGCACCCTCGACCGACATCGGTCACGCCAAAGCGCGGCAGAGCAGCCCCGCGCCAACCTTTTTCGTCGCCGATGACACGGATCGGCTGCCGATGCTCAGACGTGGCGAATGGCCTGCGGCCAATACTCGGCGAATATTCGGAATCAACAGCCGATATGCCGATTCGTCAGCTTGTATACCGGTTCACCCGAATGCCATAGCGAATACCCAGCCGTGACGAGCCGCGCAACGGCAGCCTGCGTCGCTGGTTACTTCCGCTCATCGAGCATGGTGAGGTAGGTATCGAGCTGGGCAGCTCCGGCGAGCAGGTTGCGGCTGCGGGCGGTCAGCCGGTCCTGCCAGACGTCGAGGAAAGCGCTCAACGCCTCCGCCCCGCCTGCCTCGCGCAGTGACGCGATGAACTGCGCGACCTGGGACAGCAGGTAGCCGCCACAGCGCAGCTGTCGCGCGATCTCGGCGTCACGTACGCAGTCCGGCCCGTATCGGCGGTAACCCGTTGCCCGTTCACGCTCGGGGCGAAGGATGCCCTGAGTCTCCCAGGTGCGCAATGTCGCCGGATGCACGCCGAGTCGGCGCGCGAGTTCGCCTACGGTCAGCGATCCACCGTGAACAGGGGTCGGCACCGTGGTGGACAGGCCGGCCAGAGCGGTGGCGACCTCGGTGCGGGTGTCGCGTTCGGCGAGCAGTTCGACGTGCGCGGCGTCGATGAGCCGGTAGGCGGACTCGAGGTCGCCGCGGTTGGCCGCGCGCATGATTTCCGTCGCCCGCTGGTGCCCGTGGCCACCGCGCAACGCGAGGAAGGCGCGCAGAGCCTGCGCGTGCAGGGACGTGTAGCGCCGGTAACCGGTATCGCTGCGCTCGGTGGGCGGGAGGATGCCCGCGCCGTCGTAGTTGCGGATCGCCTGTGCGGACAATCCGTGTTCCCGGGCGAGGTCGATGGGCCGCAGCTCGCACCTCCGATCGAGGCTTTGTTCTCTCGATTCCAGGGAGAAATCGCGAAAGTTTCACTCCATTCTTCAACGAGGGCAATCTCCCGCCGCCGCGGGCTCAGCGTCCGGCGGCACTGAGCTGGCAAGCCGCTTCGAGCAGCATCCACCCGCTCAGCTGTACCGAGAGATCGCGGCTCGAGTTCGCCGGTGAAACCGCGGAGGAGGGCGTGAGCTGGGGGAAGGTTCCCGGATGCTCCGGCACGGTGACCGGGCGGGACCAGTCGATGCCGAACAGCGGTAGCCCGTCCACCTCGGCGCGGTGCTTCCAGGCGGCCCGCGCGGAAGCGTGCACGATATCCGCTGCGGTGGTGTCGCCCAAGGCCAGTGCCGCTTCCGCGAGATATCGGGCGAGGATGCCCATGAACAGCCCGGAGTCGTCTCCGGAGGCCGCGGCGATCACCCCCGCGTTCGTGAGCCCGTCCCCGGCTGCCGCAACGAGGGCTGCCACGCGCCGGTGATGACTCGATTCACCCGTGCGTACCGCCAGCTCGGTTTCCAGGCCGATGGCCACGCCCTGGCAGTAGGTGTGGACGGTCCGGTCCACTCGTCCGCCGGGCTCGTGCACACCGTCGAGGATCAGGCCGCTGTCGGCGTCACGCAATCGGGTGTACAGGAAATCGGCAAGTCGCCGGGCGCGCGACAGCTCGCCCAGTCGGGCCAGAGCGATACCGGTCGGACCGATCGCGGGGGTGTTGTAATACTCGTCGCCGGACCGCCAAGGCACCGCGCCGACGACCGGGTTCCAGCCATCGATCAAGTCGGCCCGCAGCTCGCCGACAGCGTCGCCGAATCGGACGCCGAGCAGCCGGTCGGCGCGTTCGAGCGCCAGCGCCAGCCACGACATATCGTCGTAGTACCGATTGGTCCAGCCGGTGAGGTTGCGGGTCCGGATACCGCGTGCGAGAGCGACGACCCGATCGATGCGTTCGGGGGTGCGGGCGCGGTACGCGGCGTCCACCGCACAGTCCAGAAGGTGGGCTTGCCACCAGTAACACCATCGCAGGAACGACTGGTCCAGCACCGACGCGGGCCAGACGAGCGTGCCCAGCCGCCTCTGCGGCCGACCCCACAGCGTGCGCAGGTGGCGCTGCACGATCGCCTGTTCCGCCAGGTCCGCCCGCTTTCCGGGCTCCTCGGGGCCGGCGGAGATCTTCCGTGTGATCGGCACCGCCTGCGTCGGCGGCGCCATCGCGGTGACTGCGATCGAGGCTCCAGCCGTCAACAGCACACGCCGGCTGATCCCCTTGTTCCGGCGATCCATCCGCTCGGACTCCCTTGCTGAACAACTGTTACTCGGGCGGGAAACCGTGCAGCTAGATCCTATCCCGCAAGGACCACTACGGCGCGACGTCGACCGGTCGCAGGAGTCACCTGCGAAGCGTCCGTCCTGCGTGCCCGAACTTGGGCATCGGTGCTTCAGGTAACGCGGCGAAGTATCGAGGTCAAGGACACCACCTATCGATCAGAGCCGTAATCGGCCATCGAGCCTCCACGTCGTCGACATCGAAGACGACATCGGCCCGCCGCATCACCCGCTCGATGTGACCGTCCAGATGCGCGCGTCCCGGCACGATGACCGCCTCCGCCCCAGTGCGCTCGACCTGATCGAGCAATAAGCCGACCGGGTCCTCCGTCTTCGCCGATAGCGCAATTGTTTTGCACAGGTCGTAACCGAGCCGCTTCGCCAAGCTCCGCATTGTCGTCTCTAACCACTTCTGCTGCGAGCCTGCGATGTCCGTCCGCAAGAACCCGATCGCCCGAGGACGACCGGTCGGCGTCATCGCACACCTCCCCGCAGGTCGGCAGGCCGGTCATCGATGACCTCGACCCCGGTCCATGCGCACGTGTCCGGCCCATCAGTCCGGTGCTCACCGATCCGCCCGCCGATCACCGGCACCATCCGCTGGCAGAGCAGGCACATGACCTGCTCGATCGGGCCGGTCACACCGCGCGCGTATGCCGCGCCGCACATGCTGACCGTGATTCGCGGTCGGGTATGTCCCGACAAGCCGATCCGCCGTTCCACCATCCGTGTTCCCTCCCGTTGACTTCGGTCAGCGCTGCTCGGATGAGCACCGCGTCCGCCGTGCGGCACTAGTAGATCTCATGAGACTCGCAAAACCTGACGTCCGCATAAAGGCCATAGAATGGGACATCCACAGGACGTTCATGCCCAATTCACTTGCGGCATAGTCCTCTACGTGGACTACTCTGGCCCCCATGGCATCGAAAGGGAACGCTTCACTTCGCGCGGCCAGGCAGGCTCTAGGTTTTCGATCTCAAACGGCACTCGCAGAAGCTGTGACGGAAGCCGCACGTCAGATCGGACTACGCATCGAGGTCGCCAGCCGGACGGTCCGTAGATGGGAATCCGCAAATCCGCCGTGGCCTCATCCCGACCACGCAGCGGCACTGGAGGCACTTTTCAAGCGGCCGGTTACCGAGTTGGGTTTCTCACCGCCTTGGACGGATGAGATGGGCGATGAACGCACAGGTCAGAAGTTCGGTGACACACGCTCGCGTCTTCCGCTCCGCCACAGGGGTTTCGGCACTGCCGCATCGCACCTACCGGCATCGGTCGCGCAGGAATTCGCCACGATCACCGCGTCCCACCGCCGCCTGTACTGGTCGACACCGGCGGCACGCCTACACCGTCTGGTCGCCGATCATGCGCAGTTCGGATTCGAGCTCTTGCCGCAGGTATCGAGCGCGGCCGAGACGGTTCTGGCACGAGCCGTCTCGGAATCGAGTCTGCTGGCCGGGCGCTTGGGATTCTTCGATCTACAGCAGCCCGAGCTCGCGCAGCCGAGCCTCGTACTCGCACTTCAAGCTGCACACGAAGCCGGCGATTCGCTGCTCGGCGCGGCCGCACTCGCGCACATGGCATTCGCGCCAGCGTTCTCGGGAGACCCGTCTCGCGCCGAGGAAGCTCGTGAACGACTGCGTGCCGCACGCGCTTTCGCGAGCAGAGGCAATGCCAACTCCGAGACGATGGCTTGGCTGGACGCTGTCGAGGCGGAGGTCGAAACTCGCTTCGGTGACCCACGCCGAGCGCTTGCCCTCCTCCAGCACGCCGAGAAAATCGTCGACGAACACGACAGCGAGTCGCATCCGTCCCCGGAGTGGTTCGACTGGTTTTCTCCAGTCCGGCTCGCAGGCTTCAAAGGAAACACGCTCCTCCTCGCCGGCAGAGGCCGCGAAGCTCGCGAGACTTTGGAGCAAGTACTCACCGTCCTACCCGAGGGGGACACGAAGCAGAGGTCGATCTATCTCGCCGACGCGGCCGCAGCAGCCGTGCTGGAAAAGAACCCCGAGCTGGCGTGCCGATACCTCGAAGAATCCCTGGATCTGCTTGCGCGTAACTGGTATGCGACTGCGTTCGATCGAATCAAGGCTGTGCGTCACTCGCTCACCCAGTGGGAATCGTTGCCCTCGGTTCGAGAACTCGATGCCCGGTTGTACGACTGGCATACCACCGTAAATTCGTTGGTCGGCTAACCGGAGGAATTCTCTGCCGCGACGATGTTCGCCAATTCGTTGAGGTCGCTGATCTGCCAGTCCGATAGATCCGCGACCTCCTTCTTGTTGCGATGTATCCACCCCCAAGGACCCCTCAGTAAGTAGGCCGTTCGCATTCCGACCCGTTTCGCAGGAGCGACATCGTTGTCGATGCGGTCGCCGACGTAAATGATCTCTTCCGCTGGTCGGCCCGCCGCCGAGACAACCTTCGCGAAAAACTCGAGCGAAGGCTTTTGCACACCCCAGTCGTCGGAGGTAGCGATGAAGTCGGCGGGCAGGTCCAGACCCCGGAGCAGCGTTCCGGCGCGGACGGTTTGATTCCCGACGATCCCGACCCAAACCCCCATCTCACGCAGCTTCGCCAACGCGGGCCGCACATCGGGATAGAGATCGTCCTCGCCGAACCACTCGGCCTGCCCTGCATCAGCTCGTGCTTGTCGCTCCTTGTCGAGGTCGAACCCGGGACGGAAGATCTGGAACGTCTCGCGGTAGTCCAGACCGGTTGCGATGACGGCTCCGAACGCTGCCGCGAACGTATGCCGGGGTACACCCAGCCAGTCCGCCCACGTTCCATACTCCCGGGTCTCGTCGACCAGCGTCTCTCCGACATCAAAGACAACCGCGGCAATCACGAGCCAACTGTACCTTGCTGTCTCGACCCAATCACGATGCGCTCGTGTGATACTCAAATAATCTGAGTCCTCATAGATTCTCGAATATGCCCGATTTAGAAGCACAGCCCCTTACTGCCACTGTATCGAAGGAGATATCACCACAGCCAACGGGCACAATGACTGCTCCGCCGGCCTCGGGAAGGCGAACGCGCAGAAGGGCGAATCAGACGGCCATGGCCGATTGGGAAAGCAAATTGTGCCTGCCGGCCCCGCACCCCATGCCGTTCGCCAGATTCGCTATTCAGACGCCTTGTTCTGGCTTACCTAGCCATCTTCCATTCGCATCATCCACGCGAACCGAGCCGACAGGTTGTCCTCGTCGTCAGAGGCCGCGGGGCGACGTCAGTGAGTACAGCAACCGATCGCCTCGGGCGGCGTGACTACACATTGAAGCGGAACTCGACCACGTCGCCGTCGGACATGACGTAGTCCTTGCCCTCCATGCGGACCTTGCCCGCGGCCTTGGCGGCCGCCATGGAGCCTGCTTCGACCAGGTCGCCGAAGGCGACGACTTCGGCCTTGATGAAGCCGCGTTCGAAGTCGGTGTGGATGACGCCGGCGGCCTTGGGGGCGGTGTCGCCCTGGTGGATGGTCCAGGCGCGGGCCTCTTTCGGGCCGGCGGTGAGGTAGGTCTGCAGGCCGAGGGTGTGGAAACCGGCTCGGGCCAGGGCGTGCAGGCCGGGTTCGGTCTGTCCGATGGATTCGAGGAGTTCGGTCGCGGATTCCTCGTCGAGTTCGAGGAGTTCGGCTTCCACCTTGGCGTCGAGGAAGACCGAATCGGCCGGGGCGACGGAAGCTTTCAGCTCGGCGACCTTCGCTTCGTCGGTGAGCACCGACTCGTCGGCGTTGAAGACGTAGAGGAAGGGCTTGGTGGTGAGCAGCGACAGTTCCTTCAGCAGCTCGGTGTCCACCTTGTCGGCCGCGGCGAACAGGGTGGTGCCGCTGTTGAGAATCTCCTGCGCGGTCTTGGCCGCGTCGGCGACCGGCTTGCGGTCTTTCTTGACCTTGGCTTCCTTCTCCAACCGCACGACCGCCTTCTCCAGGGTCTGCAGGTCGGCGAGGATGAGTTCGGTTTCGATCACCTCGATGTCGGCGCCGGGATCGACGCGGCCGTCGACGTGCACCACGTCGTCGTCGGCGAACACCCGCACCACCTGGCAGATGGCGTCGGCCTCGCGGATGTTGGCGAGGAACTTGTTGCCCAGGCCCGCGCCCTCGGAGGCGCCTTTCACGATGCCCGCGATGTCGACGAACGAGACGGTGGCGGGCACGATCCGCTCGGAGGAGAAGATCTCGGCCAGTTTGTTCAGCCGCGGGTCGGGCAGCGGAACCACGCCGACGTTCGGCTCGATCGTCGCGAAGGGGTAGTTCGCGGCGAGCACGTCGTTCTTGGTCAACGCGTTGAACAGCGTCGACTTCCCGACGTTCGGCAGGCCAACAATTCCGAGGGTGAGACTCACGAGGAACAGAGTCTACGCGTCCCGCGAGGGGCACATGGTGGAGAGGTCTTCTCGACGTTTGCCGCAGCCATGTGCCACTCGCGCGGCTGGTCAGGGAATGAGGACGACCTTGCCGAGGTTGGCGCGGGCTTCGATGACGGTGTGGGCGGTGGCCGCCTCCTCGAGGGGGTATCGGGCGTGTACGGCGGGGCGCAGTTGGCCGGAGGCGAAGTACTGCCAGAGCTCTTGGCGCCAGTGTTCGTACACGTCGGGCCGGCTTCGCGCGATGCGGGCCATTTGGAAGCCGATGACGGATTTCGCGCCGACGAGCAGGTCGTATGCCTCGATGGTGCCGCCTCCCGAGCTGTAGGCGACCAGGCGTCCGCCAGTGGCCAGCGCCGCCAGCGCGGGCGAGAGGAGGTCGCCGCCGACCGCGTCCAGCACGTAGTCGGCGGGAGTGCCCCAGGATTCCTGGCCGTACTCGACCACGTCGTCGGCGCCGAGTTTCTGGACGAACTCCGCCTTGGCGAGATCCGACACCGCGCCGACCACGCGCGCGGCACCGCGCACCCGCGCCAACTGAACCGCGAGGTGGCCGACGCCGCTCGCGGCGGCGGTGATCAAGGCGGACTCGCCTTCCTGCGGAGCCGCGGCATCGAGCGCGCCGAGCGCCACCAGGCCGCTGCGCACCAGCGCGACGGCGTCGACCGCCGACGCCCCATCGGGGATGGGCGACGCCATCGCCGCCGACAGCAGGGCGTAGTCGGCATACCCGTGTCCGAAGACGAGGCCGGTCACGCGGTAGCCGGGCGCGTAGTGATCGACGCCCTCCCCTACCGCCACTACCTCGCCCGCGACTTCGCCACCCAGCGCGATCGGTTCGCGCTGCTCGCGCACCTTCCGCACCACCGGCAGGGTCACCCCGACCGCCTCGACGCGCACCAGCAGCTCACCCGGCCCTGGCGTCGGGACCTCGACCGAGACGAGCTCGAGCACCTCGGGACCACCGCTGCGCTCGTACTGCACCCGCCGCATCACACCTCCAGAAATCGTTAGGAGGCGCAACGGTAACCGGTGAGCACAGTCCACTACACGCTGTAGTGGTACATCTCACCGGCGGCTCGAGCCGACGGAGAGCCATCGAGTAGGCCGGACCTCGACCGGGGCACCCACCGAAGTACGCTCGAGTTGATCCGAGGCCGGTGCCGACTCCGACCGGGCAGACGGTAGGCATCACGTCGAGCGCCGTCAGCTGGCGCAGATCAGCAGCCCTAGCCCGCGCGAATTCGCGAGCCGGTCCACCTGGCCGCGACAGCCACCGGTGCGCGAAACCGCCCATCCTGGCTCCGCTGCTGCGGCACAGCCTGGCCGACATGTCCGCAGCGGAGCAGGTGGTGCGGGATTCGGCGCTGGACTGGACGATCGTCCACGCGCCACAGTTCACGGACACCCCGGGCGAAAGGCTCCTACCGCACCGCGGTCGAACGGAACGTGCTGTTCGGCGTCCGCGTCACCCGCGACGACTCGGCCGCCTGCAAGCTCGACACGGCCGGGGACGAATCGGCGATCCGAAAGCACGTCGACGTCGCGAATCGACCGCCCGGAGCCTGTCGGTCCCCCGGCGTAGCGTGGCCCGTATGGAGCCGACCACCGAGGTGGTGACTGCGCGTCCGGCGCCCGTGCTCGCCGCGTTCATCGACCGCTACGTGGGATATCGCATGTCCGGGTTCGCGGCGGCGATCCATCGCGGGTTGCCGTCGCGGCACATGACGTTCATCGTCGCGATCGGTCCGACCATCGACGTCGTCGAGCAGACCGATCCGCGCCAGTCGCCGCAGAACTACCGGTGCGTGCTGAGCGGCTTACAGGCGAGCACGGCGCTGATCGCGCACAACGGTCACCAGGAGGGCGTGGCCGTCGCGCTGACGCCGCTCGGCTGCCGCACATTGTTCGGCATGCCTGCGGCGGCGCTCTGGGATACGTCCGTCGAATTCTCCGATGTCGTCGGGCCCGTCGGCCTCGAGTTATGGGAACGGTTGCAATACGCGCCGACCTGGCGGGACCGTTTCGCCACCTGCGACCAGGTGCTTTCGGCGCTCGCCGATCCGGATCGCTCGGTCGGTCCGGAACTCACCTGGGCCTGGCGGACTGTGGTCGATTCCGGGGGCGGCATCGCGATCGGCCCACTGGCCGAGCAGATCGGGTGGACCAGGCAGCATCTGGCGCGCCGTTTCAACAGGGAGTTCGGTCTCAGCCCGAAACTGGCCGCCCGGATCACCCGTTTCGAACGGGCCCGTCGCATGCTCGCGCACACGCCCTCCTACGTCACCATCGCCCAGGTGGCCGCAGCGTGCGGGTACTACGACCAGGCTCATCTGGATCGCGACTTCGCCGATCTCGCCGGCACGAGCCCGACCTCGTGGCTGGCCGAGGAGGTTCCATCCGTCCAAGCCCCCGACGTGCCCGCCGGATGACGATTCATCCATGACGAATCCGACAGAAACCAGTACCCGTACCGCCGTCTGGCCAACGCTGACCTTCCGCGATGCCCGCGCCATGGCCACCTTCCTGGTCGAGGCGTTCGGCTTCCGGGAAGCCGCGCTCTACGCCCGCGAGGACGACCCGTCGATCATCGAGCACGCGGAACTGCGCTGGCCGCTGGGCGGCGGCGTCATGTTCGGCTCGGCCGGTAAGGACGACAGCCCATTCAGCACCCGCCCGACCGGCACCGATTCGGTCTACCTGGTCTGTGAAGAACCCGACGCCTTATTCGCCCGCGCGACCGCCGCGGGCGCCGAAGTGGTCCGCGGCCTGCGCGACGAGGACTACGGCTCGCGCGGCTTCACGGTGCGCGACCCAGAAGGCAACCTCTGGAGTTTCGGCACCTACTGGGGCGCTTGATCGGCGCGGAAGCAAACGCCCCCTCAGAGAGCGCAGCCGCGGCCGGCGCCGACCTCCTCCTGGCCGCGGCACCGCGCCGACGCGGTGGACGAAGTTTTGTCGCGAATCACCCCGGCCCCGGTGTACCGGAGCACAGCCAGTCAGCGACGTCGGCCGAACACTGTGTCGGCCGGGACCGACGCGCTGAGCGATGGCCGTGCTCACGGGAACCTGGCCAGCCGAACGCAGCCGCCCATCCGGGACCGGGCGAACCCGAAAGCAGCGTCCGGGAGGTCACATGGATCACCTGCCGAATCAGGCGGGCCGCGTTCTCCCGCCAGCCGAGCGTGGACGAACCGACGCGAGGGCAACCCGCTCGGGCGCCGAACGTCGCGATGGCGCGGACGAACGCGCTGGACGATCGCCGTGCCCACGGCAACGGCGAACACGCGCGAAGCCGCCCCGGACCGGGCGAACCCGAGCGCATCCCCTCAGCGCCCGCCCAGCCCCGACATCGCGATGCCGCGGATGAACGCGCGCTGAGCGATCGCATAGATGAGCAGCAGCGGAAGCAGGATGACGATCGCGGCGGCCATGAGGATCGGCCACTGGGTGTGGTACTGGCCTTGCAGCCGGACCAACCCCAGGGTCGCGGTCGCGACGTCTTCGCGCTGGATCATGACCAGGGGCCAGAGGAAGTCGTTCCACACGGTGATCCAGGTGAGCACGGCGAGCACCATCAGGGCCGGGCGGGTGTGCGGCAGCAGGACCCGACAGTAGACCTGCCAGGTGGAGCAGCCGTCGAGGATGGCGGCCTCCTCGAGTTCCTCGGGCAGCGTGCGGAAGAACTGCCGCATCAGATACGTGCCGAAGGCGCTACCGAACAGGCCGGGCACGATCATCGCCCACGGGGTGTCCACCCAGCCGAACGCCCGCATCAGCAGGAACTGCGGGATCACCGTCACGGTCAGCGGCACCATGAGCGTCGCGAGGTAGGCGAGGAACAGCATGTCGCGTCCCCGGAAACGCAAGCGCGCGAACGCGTATCCGGCCAGCGAGCAGAAGAACACCTGCCCGGCCGTGACGCACAGCGCGTAGATCGTGGTGTTGAGCAGCATCCGCCCCATCGGCAGCAGCTCGAAGACCTTCCCGTAATTCGACCACTGCGGCCGTTGTGGAAGCAATGCCGCGTCGGCGATCTCGCCGTCCCGCTTCAGCGAGCCCGACACCGCCCACAGGATCGGCAGCAATGCGCTCCATGCGATGCCGACCAGCACCGCGTATATCGCGGTCCCGCGCACAACCCGTCGCACGATGGCCCGGTCGACCCGGCCCAGCGCGACGATCGCGCGGTCGCGCCGCACCGGCAGGGCGCGCCGGGCCGCTTCATAGGTATTCACTGTTCCACCTCCGAGCGCCGGGCCATCCGCAGTTGCACCAGAGTCAGCAGGAACAGCATCGCGAAGATCACCCAGGCGAGCGCGGAGGCGTAACCGACTTCATAGAAGCCGAAGGCGTTCTGGAACAACATGATCCCCAGCAGGTACGTACCCGTCTCCGGTCCCCCGTTGCCGCCGGTCAGCGCGTAGGCCTGGTCGAACGCCTGCACCGAATTGATGATCGTGATGATGAAGACGAACGACAGCGGGCCCCGGATCAGCGGCAGTGTGATCGAGAAGAACCGCCGCAGCGCGCCGGCGCCGTCGATCTTCGCCGCCTCGTAGAGCGTCTCCGGGACACCCTGCATGGCAGCCAGCAGGATGACCGTCGCGAACGGCACGCTTTTCCACACGGTGACGATGCTGAGCGAGACCAGCGCCCAGTCGGGATGGGTCAGCCAGGGCACCGGATCGATGCCGAGCCGGCCGAGCGCGACGTTGAGCAGCCCGTCGTCGGTGAACAGGAACCGCCACACGACGGCCATGGCGACCGCCGAGGCGACCAGCGGGAGAAACGCGATAGTGCGAAATATGCCGACGCCGCGCCACTTTCGATTCAACGCGGCGGCGACGGCGAGTCCGATCGCCACCGTGGGCACCAGCGTCGACACCGTGAAAACGGCCGTGTTGCGCACTGCGATGAGAAACAACGGATCGGACGCGAACAGCCGCCGATAGTTGTCCACACCGACGAAACGCATGGGGCCGAACAAGTCCCACGAATGAAAACTCAGATAGAGCGAGAATCCCAACGGAAACAACAGAAAAATCGCGACGGCTGCCACGTTGGGCGCGACGAATACCCACCCGGCGCGCTCTCGCCGCCGCGCCAACCGGGACGCGACGCCGCGCAGGTCTTTGCCCGAGGTTTGCGACGGCTGCGCTCCGGTCATGGCGCGTCCAGCAGTGCGTCGACGTCGGCGGCGAAACGCCCGTCCAAGGAGGCTGCGGTGGCGGCGCCACGCAGCACCCGGTTGGAGCCGCGTTCGAGCAAGGCCGACACCTTGCCCCAGGCGGGCGTCACCGGTAAGGGGCGGGAGCTGGCCGGGCCCTCGGTGAACACCGCGAGATTGCGGATTTCACGGTGCGCGTCGGCGAACCCCGGCGATCTCATCGCCGACGCGAGCACCGGCACGAACAGCCCGGACGCGGCGATGATCGCCTGCCCCACCGGCCCGGTCGCGAACTTGACGAATTCCCAGGCCTGTTCGACACGCGGGCTGTCCGCGGCGATGGCCAACCCGGTACTGCCGACGTCGGTGACGGCGCCCGGACCGCCGTGCGGGCCGACCGGCAGCACCGTGACGTCGATCGGGAGGTCGTCGTGCCCGGCGAACTCGGAATACAGCCAGTGCCCGCCCAGTGCCATCGCCGCTCGACCCCGCCGGAACAGGTCGGGCGCCGAAACCGAGAGCGTGTCGGCGGCTTTCGGCGCCACCCGGTGACGGACGGCGAGGTCGGCGTAGAACTGGAATCCCGCGGCGAACCGCGGATCGCCGAGGTTGGTTCTGGTCGGGCGCACCGAGGGCGAGAACCATTCGGCGCCGTTGTTCATGCCGAAGCAAGCCGCCGAGAAGTACGGCACCCAGGCGTCGGCGAAGCCCCACCGAGTCCGGCCGGAGGGGTCGTGCCTGGTCAACGCCTGCGCAGCGGACAGGAACTCGTCGAACGACCAGGCGTCACGCCAGCGCGCGGGCGGGATGATCCCGGCCTCGTCGAACAGTTCCCGGTTGTAGTACAGGAACACCCCGGACCACTGTTCGGGCAAGGCGTACTGCCCGCCCGCGTAGGCGAAGGTGTCGTACAGCGCCGGGTAGCTGTCGGCTTTCAGCTCGGCGGCGTACTGCGGATCGCGGGCGAGCAGCGTATTCAGATCGAGCAGCACCCCGCGCTCGGCCAGTCCGGAATAGAGCAGCTCCCACGCCATCAGCACGTCCGGGCATTTCCCGCCCGCGCAGTAGGTGAGCATCTGCTGCAGCGGGTCCGGCCCGGACATCACGGTGCGAACCCTGATGTCGGGGTGCAGCTTCCGGAACTCGTCGATGATCTTCAGCCGGACCCGGGCCTCTTCCGGCCTGGCCTGGAAGAAGAAGGTCAACGCGTCGTCGTCGGAGCCGCAGCCGCCGCTCGCCAGCAGCGGGGCGGCCAGCGCCGACCCGAGCACCGTCCGGCGACGGACCCGGGCGACGGGATTCGCACGCAACACAGCCCTCCTCCGGGGCGGATGTGGAGCTTCTCGAACCGCATGGCAGCATACGTTCGGCAATCACGTGGTGACGGCCGACACATGAACAATATTTCACGGTGCCCGCCCGGCGTCCGGAATCGGCACGACGGCGCTCATCGATCGGATACGTTGTCACGTGTTTCAGCAAGATCCTGCGCGTTTTACAGGAGAGTAGGCAGATGGCGACAATCGAATATCTGCGGACCGATCCCGATCTGCCGCCCGTCGGCGTGGTCGACAAGTCCCCGATCACCCCGGCCAAGAAATTGATCTTCGCCGGGATCGCCGCGCTCGGCGCCGTAGCGTGGGCGGTGCTCGCCATCTCACGCGGCGAATCGGTCAACGCGGTGTGGATCGTGATCGCGGCGGTGTGCACCTACGTCATCGCGTATCGGTTCTATGCCAGGTTCATCGAGCGCAAGATCGTGAAACCGCGCGACGACCTGGCCACGCCCGCCGAGATCCTGGAGAACGGCAAGGACTACATGCCGATGGACCGGCGGGTGCTCTACGGGCACCACTTCGCCGCCATCGCGGGCGCGGGTCCGCTGGTCGGACCGGTGCTGGCCGCGCAGATGGGCTATCTGCCGGGGACCATCTGGATCGTGGTCGGCGTGGTACTGGCCGGCGCCGTGCAGGACTACCTGGTGCTGTGGGTGTCGATGAAGCGGCGCGGGCGCAGCCTGGGGCAGATGGCCCGCGACGAGCTGGGCGTGATCGGCGGCTGGTCGGCCATCGTGGGCGTGCTGGTGATCATGATGATCCTGTTGGCGGTGCTCGCGCTGGTGGTCGTCAACGCGCTGGCGCACAGCCCGTGGGGCGTCTTCTCGATCGGCATGACCATTCCGATCGCCCTGTTCATGGGCGTGTACCTGCGGTTCCTGCGGCCGGGCAAGGTCGGCGAGGTCTCCGTGATCGGGTTCGCCATGTTGCTGGCGGCCATCGTGGGCGGCGGCTGGGTCTCGGAAACCGACTGGGGCTCCGACTGGTTCACGCTCTCGCCGGTGACCATCTCCTGGTTGCTGATCGCCTACGGCTTCGTCGCCTCGGTGCTTCCGGTGTGGCTGCTGCTGGCGCCGCGCGACTACCTGTCGACGTTCATGAAGGTCGGCACCATCGTGCTGCTCGCGGTCGGCATCCTGGTCACGCTTCCGGTGCTGCAGGCGCCCGCGGTTTCGTCGTTCGCCGCGAGCGGCACCGGACCGGCCTTCGCGGGCTCGCTGTTCCCGTTCCTGTTCATCACCATCGCCTGCGGCGCGCTGAGTGGTTTCCACGCCCTGGTCTCCTCCGGCACCACGCCGAAGCTGCTGGAGAAGGAATCGCACGCGCGGATGATCGGCTACGGCGGCATGCTGATGGAGTCGTTCGTCGCGGTCATGGCCATCATCACCGCCTCGATCATCGACCAGCACCTGTACTTCGCGATGAACGCGCCGGTCGGTCTCACCGGCGGCACCGCGGAGAAGGCCGCGGCCTACACCAACAGCCTCGGGCTCGCCGGTCCCGCGGTGACTCCGGCGGAGTTGAGCCAGGCGGCGAGCGATGTCGGCGAATCGTCGATCATCTCCCGCACGGGCGGCGCGCCGACGCTCGCGGTCGGCATCTCCGAGGTGTTCCACCAGTTCCTCGGCGGCGCGAGCATGAAGTCTTTCTGGTACCACTTCGCGATCATGTTCGAGGCCTTGTTCATCCTCACCACCATCGACGCGGGCACCCGCGTGGCGCGGTTCATGCTGTCGGACGCGCTGGGCAATTTCGGCGGCGCGGCGAAGAAGTTCCGTGATCCGTCCTGGCGGGTGGGCGCGTGGCTGTGCTCGGCCGTCGTGGTCGCGGCGTGGGGCTCGATCCTGCTGATGGGCGTCACCGACCCGCTGGGCGGCATCAACACGCTGTTCCCGCTGTTCGGCATCGCCAACCAGCTGCTCGCGGCCATCGCGTTGACCGTGGTGCTGGTGATCGTGGTGAAGAAGGGCCTGGCGAAATGGGCCTGGATTCCGGGCATCCCGCTGGTCTGGGACCTGCTGGTGACCATGACCGCCTCCTGGCAGAAGATCTTCTCCGCCGACCCGAAGCTCGGCTACTGGAAGCAGCACAGCATCTGCCAAGCCGCGCAGGACGCGGGGAAGCTGTGCCTGACGGCGAAGACCCCCGACGACATGACCGCGATCGTGCGCAACACCTTCATCCAGGGCACGCTGTCGATCATCTTCGCGGTGCTCGTGCTGATCGTGGCGGTGGTCGGCGCGGTGGTGGCCTACCGCGCCTGGAGCTCCGGACAGGCGACGACCACCGAGACGCCGGAGCAGCCGTCGAAGATCTTCGCGCCCAGCGGATTCCTCGCCACCGCGGCGGAGAAGGACGTGCAGAAGCAGTGGGACGAGTTGATCGCGACCGGAAAGGCCCGCGCCTCCGGCGCGGCACACGTCCACGCGCAATGAGCGACTCCTCGCACCAGGGCGCCGACCGGTCCGCGCGACCGGTCGGCGCCCGGCGGCGCGCCGCGGCCCGCATGTGCGGCGGCGGCATCCGGGCGGGCGTCTGGTGGTTCGACTCGATCCTCGGGGGCCGGGGGTGACAACGCTACGTCGAGCACCTGCGGCGCAGGCATCCGGACCGCGCCGTGCCGACCGAGCGGGAGTACTGGCGGCAGCGGCATGCCGAGGCGGATCGCAATCCGACGAACCGGTGCTGCTGAGAAGATTTTCCGGCCGAGCCGCCACACACCGCTTTGGTAGTCGCAACAACCGCCGACCAGGCGACAACTGTGCGATGTCATGACCGTTGTGTGAGGTGGTGACCACCCCCCGTGGTGGTGACCGATTCCCGCTAGCACGGGTTCGCCGCAGCTGCCATTGTGGTGGACGTGACGATCACGGCATTTGATTTCGAACGTTGCTACCGGGCGGTGTCGACCCGGGACTCTCGATTCGACGGGCAATTCTTCACCGCGGTGCGCACCACCGGAATCTATTGCCGCCCTTCGTGTCCGGCGATCACGCCGAAGCGGGCCAACGTGACGTTCCTGCCGACCGCCGCCGCGGCGCAGCAGGCGGGCTACCGCGCCTGCCGCCGCTGCCTGCCCGACGCGGCGCCCGGTTCGCCGCTGTGGAACACGAGAGCGGACTTGGCCGCGCGGGCGATGCGATTGATCGGTGACGGTGTGGTCGAGCGGGCAGGCGTGCCCGGGCTGGCCGCCACGCTCGGTTACTCGCAGCGGCAGCTCACCCGGGTGCTGACCACCGAACTCGGCGCCGGGCCGCTGGCGCTGGCCCGGGCACACCGAGCGCACACCGCGCGGCTGCTGATCCAGACCACCGCGATGGCCATGTCCGATATCGCGTTCGCGGCGGGTTTCGCCTCGATCCGCCAGTTCAACGACACGGTGCGCGAGGTGTTCGCGGTCAGCCCCACCACCATGCGGCTCGAGGCGCAGCGCGCGAAAACCGCCGCCCCCGCGCGCCCGGCGCCGGCCGGGAGCGGCTCGCTCACGCTGCGGCTGCCCTATCGGGAGCCCCTGGACCGGGCCTGGCTGGAGTGGTTCCTGTCCGCGCACGCCGTGCCGGGCATGGAGTCGTGGGAGAACCGCGCCTACATCAGGAATCTGCGCACCCCGCACGGGCACGCCACCGCGCGACTGAGCTTCCAGCGCGACCACGTGCGGGCGGAACTGTCCCTGCACGATATGCGCGATCTCGCACCGACGGTGACCAGGCTGCGGCACCTGCTGGATCTGGACGCCGATCCGGTCGGGATCGATGAAGCGCTCGGTGTCGGGTCCGCGGCGCGCGGGCCCTCCAGGAAACGCCTGCCGGAACATGCCGCCGAGGACCTGCCGGATGCGGGGGCGGGCTCGCCGCCGGAGAGCGAGAACTCGCCCGAGCTGCCTCCGCTCGCCGGCCCGTCGTTCACACCGGGTATCCGAGTGCCCGGGTGCGTGGACGCACCCGAACTCCTGCTGCGCACGATGATCGGGCAGCAGATCTCGGTGTCCGCCGCGGCCACGCACACCGCGCGACTGGTCGAGGCGCTCGGCGAGCGGGTGGACGGGCCGATCCCGTTGCTGTTCCCCGCACCAGGGGTGATCGCCGAGCGGGGCGCCGAGGTCTTGACCGGGCCGGCGCGGCGTATCCGTTCCATCATCGCGGCAGCCGAGGCACTCGCGTCCGGTGAGCTGCTGCTGCACCAAGGACGCACCGCCGCCGACCTACGCCGCGACCTGCTCGCGCTGGACGGCGTCGGACCGTGGACGGCGGACTACGTGACGATGCGCCTGCTCGCCGATCCGGATGTCCTGCTCGGCACCGACCTGGTCGTCCGCCGCGGCGCGAGCCTGCTCGGCATCCATCTCACGGACACCGCTCGCTGGGCGCCGTGGCGGTCGTACCTGTCCATGCATTTGTGGAAAGCGGCGCTGACCAGCCGCGCCACAGCTTCCGGTATCCCCGCGCTCGCCACCACGAAAGGCAGTGACGAATCATGAGCACCAGCATCGCCGTCGACAACGCGATCGGCGGCACCTCCACCAGCACAGCGGATTTCGCGGTCACCGCGACTCCGCTCGGACCGTTCACCACGCTCGTCGACTCCGACGGCGCGGTCCTCGCCTCCGGCTGGACCTCCGACGCGGAGAACTTGCGCGGCCTGATCCACCCCGCCCTGCGCCCCGGCGAATTACGGCGACGGGATTCGCTGGGCGAGGTGACCGGCGCGGTCACCGCCTACCACGAAGGTGATCTCACCGCGATCGACCCGATTCCGGTTCGCCAGCGGTCCGGAGAGTTCCTCGTGCACGCCTGGGAAGTACTGCGCGCCGTCCCGGCGGGCAGCCCGCTCACCTATACCGAATTCGCCGCCCGCGCCGGTCGCCCCGACGCCACGCGCGCCGCGGCCAACGCCTGCGCTCGCAATGCCGCCGCCCTCTTCGTGCCCTGTCACCGCATTCTCCGCATCGGCGGCGCACTCGGCGGCTTCCGTTGGGGGTTGCCGGTGAAGCGGTGGCTGCTCGACCACGAGGGGTGAGCCTCCGGCGACGGCGGACAACCCACCCTCAGGCGATGGTCGCCTGGAGGTGGGAGCCGTCGCGGCCGCGGAGGACGTGTAGGCGGCTGGGTATGCGTTGGCGCATCTCGTCCACGTGACTGACCACGCCGACTACGCGGCCGCCGGCACGGAGTTCGTCCAGCACGCCCATCACGGCGTCCAAGGTGTCGGCGTCCAGGCCGCCGAAACCCTCATCGATGAACAGGGTGTCGAGCACCAGGCCACCGGATTCGGCGGCGACGGTGTCGGCCAAGCCGAGCGCCAACGACAGTGAGGCCATGAAGGTCTCGCCGCCGGAGAGCGTCTTGGCGGGGCGGACGGCTCCGGTGTAGTCGTCCCGGATGTCCAAGCCGAGCCCGCCCCGGCGGCCGCGCGGACCGGCCTTGTCCGAGTGGACGAATTCGTACCGTCCGCCGGACATCCTGCGCAACCGCAGCGATCCCGCCTGGGCGACTTCCTCCAACCGGGCGGCCAGCACGTAGGAGTGCAGGGACATGCGGCGGTTGTTCGCGCCGCGTCCGGCGACCACGTCGGCGAGACCGTTCAGTTCCTCGAACGCTTGCTGCGCCGGGGCGATCCGGTCCACGGCGGCCCAGAGCTGGCCACCGAGCTCCTCGAGCCGGCTCGCGCGCCTGCTCGCCTCCGCCTGGGCGGCCACCGCCGCGTTGAGCGCTGCTTGCGCGGCTGCTACGAGCGCGTCGAGCTCGGCCGGATCGCCGGGCTCCTGTTCGGCCGCGGCGCGGACCTCCGGTTCCGCCAGCACCGCTTCCGCCGCGGCGCGGGCACGGTCCGCGGCCACCAGTTCCGCTTCGATCTCCGCCTGCTGCTGCGGGCTGCGTGACGCGGCGGCGACCACCTTCGCGTAGGCGGTCAAGAGTGCGACGTCGTCGCGTGCGGTGACCTCTGTGTCGGCGGTGCGGCACAGCTGATCCTCCGCGCCGACCGGGGCAGACGTGGGCGGTGGACCGCCGAACTCGCCCTCCGGCACGAAACCCGCCGCCCGAGCGAGAGTTTCGACACGGCCGGCGATCGCCGACACCTGCTCCCGCGCCGCCACCGCTTCGGCGCGGCCGTCGCGCAGGGCGGTCGCCTCCCTGACCAGCGCGGCCAGCCGGGCGCGGCGGCGGTCGATGGTCTGGTCGGCGCCCGCCGCGGTGCGCAGCCGTTCGGTGAGTTCGGCCAGGCGGGTTTCGCCCGAGACGATGGTGGCGGCCACCGCGCCACGGCGCGCTTCGGACGTGCGCAACTCCTCGTGCAGGCGTGCCTCGTCCTCGCGCAAGCGGATGACTTGGGCTTCCAGTTCATCGGCACAGGCGGCCAGCTCCGAGGTGTCCTCGTAGCGGTCGGTCGCGGCACGCAGGGCGGCGGCGAGTTCGACTCGATCGGTATCGCCGCCGCGAGCGACCAACGCTTCGATCTCGCGCTCGAGCTCGGTGATGCGGGCCAGCGCTCGATCGCGGGCGTCCTCCGTGGCGCGCTCGGCCGCGGCGGCGGCCTCCTCCTCGTCCTTGGACACCGCGGTGGCGGTCGGCCGGGCGGGTGCGGGATGCTCGGCGGAACCGCAGACCGCGCAAGGGCTGCCGTCGACCAGCTCGCCGGCCAATTCGGCCGCCATCCCGCTCAACCTGCGCTCGCGCAGATCCAGGACGAGTTCTCGGGCGTCGAGATGCGCGATGCGGGCGGCGTCGAACTCGACGCGGGCGTGGTCGAGCGCGGTGCGGCGGGCGGCCAGCTCGACCGCGGCCGTCGCGGCGGCCTGCAGCCGTTCGGTCTCCGCGGTGATGCCCGGCAGGGCCGCCACCGCTTCGGCCGCCTCCCGCAACCTGGCCTCGGCCGCGGTGCGGGCCGCGGGCAGTTCGTCGCGCCGGGCCGTGAGCGCGGTGACGCGCCGGGCCAACGTCGCGTCCTCGGTGCGCAACGCGTCGATCTCCCCGCCCAGCCGGGTGGCGGTGGCGGCATCGGTCCGCACTTCATCCAGCGCGCCGATCTGCGCGCTCCAGCGCCGGATCGCCGCGTCGAGATCGGCGTCGTCGCGCACCTGCGCGGCGTCGGAATCCAGCAGTTCCGCGCCGCCGAGTCCGGCGCTGGCCTGCTCGCGCAGACGCACCGTGAGCCGCTCTGCCGCTGTGCGCTTTTCGCTGTCGAGCCGACGCTGAGTCTGGACCGCCGCACGCGCTTCCTCGATCGCGGCGGCGACCGGGTCGGCCCGGCGGGCGAGGTCGAGCTCGGCTTGTAGTGCGGCCCGGCGATCGGCGCCCGCGGCGTAATCGTCCAGGTGCACGCGTGCCGCGCTCATGCGGCGCCGCAGCTCGTGCAGGCGACGCTGCTGTTCGGCCTGTTCCCGGACCTGCGCCGACTCCCGCTGGCAGCGTTCCATTTCCGTCACGGCGGTAGCCAGGTCCGTGCGAGCGGTGGCCAGCAGGTCCTGGGACCAAGCGACGCACTCCGCGGTACCGACCGAATCCGCCACTCCGGCCGCCATGCCCACCTGGGTGATCAGCCGCTTGATCCCGTCGGTACGAGCATCCAGATCCGCTTCGGCAGCGCGGCGTTTGTCGGCCAGCCACTGTTCGGCGGTGCCGAAACGCCTGGTGTCGAAGAGTTTTTCGAGCAATTTCTCGCGATCTTCGTTGTCCGCTCGCAGGAAGCGGGCGAAATCGCCCTGCGGCAGCAGCACCACCTGGAAGAACTGATCGGCGCTCATCCCGAGCAGGCGCAACACCTCCTCCCCGATATCCGGTATCCGGGACAGGTTTTCCCCGCGGCCGTCCAGCCAGGTCAGCGTCGCTTTCGGGTTGATGGTGCGCATACCGGTGCCGTCGCGCTTGGGACGCTGGAACTCGGGGCTGCGGGTCAGCCGTAGCCGCCGACCGCCGAGGGTCGCCTCCAGCACCACCTGCGGCGGCGTGTGCTCCGGGGCGTGATCGGAGTGCAGTCGCCTGCTTTCCCCTCGCGCGCCGGGAACGCGACCGTAGAGGGCGAACGCGATGGCGTCCAGCACCGTGGTCTTGCCCGCGCCGGTCTGGCCGTGCAGGAGAAACAATCCGTCGGCGCCGAGCGCGTCGAAGTCGACGACCGTGGTGGCCGCGAACGGGCCGAAAGCGGTCATTTCGAGCTTGTGCAGCCTCATGCCACCGCGCCTACGCCCGGCTTCGGCAGAACGCTCATGCGGTCAGTTCCTCGGCGGCGGCCACGGCGGAGATCTGCTCCGGCTCGGCGACGGCGGCCGAGAGCGCCCGCTCCAGCCAGGCCATCTCGCTCGAGCTGGGTGCGCCACGGACGTCGCTGAGGAAGCTGCGGGCTACTTCGATGTCGCGGCGGCCGTGCACCCGCTCACGGTAGCGCAGTTCCGGGCTCCCCTCGGGCCGCGCCCATTCGACGTGGACGGCGTAGGGGAACCGCTCGCGCAGTTTGCGCATGGCGTCGACCGGGCGGGCGACGTCGGTGAGTACGGCGGACACGTAGTGCTCTTCGGCCGCGCCGTACTCCGCGCCGTTCAGCAGCTCGTCCAGGGTGCCGGTCACTTTGCTCAGGCCCCGGACCGTGGGCAGGTCCCGGCGCCGCACCGCCTGTAAGCCGGACGCGTCCAAGTCGACGATCCAGACCGCTTTCCGATGGGCGTTCTCGCCGAACGAATAAGGCAGGGGCGAGCCGGAGTAGCGAACCTGATCGGCGAGCGTCTGCGGCGAATGCAAGTGGCCGAGCGCCACGTAGTGGATGCCGTCGAAGGCGGCCAGCGGGACCGTCTCCACACCGCCGACCGAGATGGAGCGCTCCGATCCGGTGGCCTCCCCGCCGACGACGAAGGCGTGCGCCAGCACCACCGTCCGCACCCCCGGCCGCCGCGCGATGTCGGCACGTACCCGGGCCATGGCCGCGTCCAGGATCTCGGCATGCGAGCGCGCCTGCGGCACTTCGAGTTCGGCGCGGGTGATCTCCGGTTCCAAGTACGGGATGCCGTAGAACGCCACCGGCCCGTGCGCGTCCGCCAGCAGAACGGGGCTATCGGCCTCGGCCACGGTGGTGCGCAAGTGCAGCCCACCTGCGGCGGCGAAACTCGCGCCCGCGCCCAGACGGGCGGGCGAATCGTGATTGCCGGAGGTGGCGACGATCTGGGCACCGGCGGCGCGGATCGCCTCGAATCCCCGGTTGCACACCGCGATCGCGTCGGCGCTGGGAATGGACCGGTCGTACACGTCACCGGGTAGCACCACCACGTCGACCGACTCCTCGGCCACCAGCTCCGCGATCGCGGTCAGTGAACGAGCCTGGTCGGCAAGCAGATCGACCCCGTGGAACGTGCGCCCGATGTGCCAGTCCGAGGTGTGCAGCATCCGCATGCCGCGAAACCGTAGGGCAACCCACCGACAGACTTCAATCGCCCCGCCCGCTGTGTCGGGTTCGCCCAGCCCGCGCACGGCGTGTCCATCCGAGCGGGCGCACGTGTTGGGGCGCCTGCCGGACCGGCCGAAACATCGCACAATCCTTGACCTCTACCACGTCGCGACCTGGGAAGGTCCGGATGCCAGCAGCCGGACACGTATGTGACACAGACGGAGATCCGCTGGCAGGGCCGGTGGACGACGCGATGCCGGACAGTTGCTCGGTGCTCGTTCTTGTCGGTGACGTACGGCACTATCTGCGCTATGACCGCACCGATGCTCGCCGCACTGCTGCTGGTGTTCGCCGCCGGTTCCGGCCTGGGCTGGCTGGGCCACGCGGCGCGGGCCGGACAGCGCGCCGCGGTGGCAGAGGCGCGGCTGGCGGCGGCCGCGGGCAACGAACGGCTGCTGCGGCAGTCGCTCACCGTGGCGAACGAGGATGCCGCGCGCAGGCATTCGCATGCCGTCGGCGCGATGGTGGAACCGCTGCGCGCGGCCGTCGGTGCGCTGAACGAGCAGATCCAGCAGGTGGAGCGGCAGCGGCTCACCGCGTATTCCGGCTTGCGCGAACAGGTCGCGAGCATGCAGCGCACCTCCCAGCAGCTCACCGGGCAGACCGGGCGGCTGGTCGCGGCGCTGCGCGCGCCGCAGGTACGAGGCCGGTGGGGCGAGATCCAGCTGGAGCGGGTGGTCGAACTGGCCGGGATGACCAGGCACTGCGATTTCCGGACCCAGGTGAGCCGCACCGGCCGCGGCGCGGACGAGCGGACGGTCCGGCCTGATCTGGTGGTGCGGCTGGCGGGCGGACGGCACATCGTGGTGGACGCGAAGGTTCCGTTCGCCGCCTACCTGGACGCCTGCGACACCGACGACCCCGACGTGCGGGCCGAGCTGCTCACCCGGCACGCCAAACACCTGCGCGCGCATGTCGACCAGCTGTCCGACAAGGCGTACTGGGCCGCCTTCGATCCCGCACCGGAGTTCGTCGTGCTGTTCGTACCCGGCGACCCGTTCCTGGACGCCGCCGTGACCACCGACTCGGAGTTGCTGGAGTACGCGTTCGGCCGCAATGTGATCCTCGCTACTCCGACCACCCTCGTCGCGTTGCTGCGCACCATCGCCTTCGGCTGGCGGCAGGAGGCACTGTCCAGGGACATGGCCACCGTGCAGCGGCTGGGCCGTGAGCTGTATCAACGGCTGGGGACGACGGGCACGCACCTGGACCGGTTGGGCGTGCAACTCGGCAGGGCGGTGGAGGCTTTCAACTACACCGTGGCCTCGGTGGAGTCGCGGGTGCTGGTCACCGCGCGCAAGTTGCACGATCTGGAGATAGCCGAGCAGGAAGTGCCCGAGATCGGGCGGGTGGATTCCCGGCCCCGCCCGGTGGGCTTCGCCGACGCGGGCGAGTAATCAGGACTATGGCCGTGCCGCCACGCCGCCGCGAACGGCGGCAACTAGTGTGCATGTCGTGGCTGCTTCCGAACGTGTGCGATCCCGGGTGCCCGCGCCGCAACGCTCGATCCTGCCGTCGGTGCCGGGGATCCCGGTCGGCGCGGCGATCTCGATCGCGGTTGCCTGCACGTTCCTGGGATTCTTGATCGATGCCGTCGGCGGCGGTGCCGAGCTGACCGGCACGTTCGCCGCCCTGTATGTCCTCGGCTGTGTGGTGGCCGTCGCCGCCGTCCGCTACCGCGGCTTGTTCAGCACGATGGTGCTGCCACCACTGCTGCTCTTCGTCGCCGTGCCGCTGGCCTATCAGCAGCTCACCGGCCGCGGCACGACGTCGCTGAAGGACATCCTGCTCAACCTGGCGATCCCGCTGGTGAACCGGTTCCCGACCATGGTGCTCGCCACGGCCGTCGTCCTGCTGATCGGTGGCGCCCGGATCTATCTGCACCGCCGTGAAGAGGAGACCGACCGGCCGCGGGCGTCGCGCCGCGGCGACAGCTGGGGCAAGTCGCCGGCGAAGAAGAGCAGGCCCGGCCGTTCGTCCCCCGGCGCCCCCGACTCGGCCCGCCGCAAAGGCCGCCGTCCGAAGGACGAGCCGGACGAACCGGAGCCGGACGACCTGAACGAGCCCGCTGCGCGCCCGGCTCGCCGACCCGCCGCGCAGGTCGCCGACACCCCGCCGCGCGTCGCGCCCTCTCGTCCGCGGGAAGGACGGGCTCCCGCGCGGGGCGCCGCGCGGCCGACAGCGGCCATGCCGCGTCCCGAGGGCGAACCACCGCGCGGCGCGAACCGCCGCCGCGATACGCCGCCGCATCCCCAGCCCAATGTGCGCTACCGCGAGCGCGATTCGGGCCGTCCGGAACGGCGCAGACCGGAGAACTCGTAAGCGCGTTCACCGGTCTCGCGAAGTCTCCCTCGGCGCCACCGGTCCGAGCGCCGCGTGCCGACACCGTGCCGGCTGATCGGCGGGAACCGTGCTGACTTCAACGCGGCGGAGTTCGCGACATCGTGCGAGTCGCCCAGCGGAGACGCCACCGGGTTGCGGTGACCCGCGTTCCTCGACCTCTCCGGCACGGCGCTGCGTGGTCACCCGGAGACGGGTGATCAAGCTCTGCGCTGCCGGATACGGAGACGGATTCGCGCGATCCCACCGGACTCGCACCGCGATCCACGCGGATCCGGCGACAGCCGACGACGAAGTGACCGGTGCAGCGAAGACCACCGCACCTCGTCTCGGGACCCGGACGACCGACCCGGTTACCACCGCGGCCGTTCAGCAGTGTGATACTGGATTTGGGGTGCCGTTAAGAATCGTGTCACCAGGTACATGAAGGTTCTGACACCCAGGGTGCCTGGCACGAAGCCGAACACCGCGGCGGCTTCCGGACGTTCGGCGTCGTGTTCTGTGTTCGCCCGGCCTCCGAGCAACTGGCCGACCTCGTGCACCGGTCTTCATATACCTGTACCTGGTGACACGATTCTTGACGGCACCCCTACTACGGCGACCCTCACTCCACGGATAATCCGCGGAGTGAGGGTCGCCCACATCGTGCCCGGTGAGAGCGAAACCGCTTACCGGGAGTTTTCTCGATCCTGGTCCGGCCGGCCCGAGCCCTGCTGTGTCGTCTAGGTGTTGTTGAGGACGAAATTTCCGGCGTCGAGCGGGTATCGCTGGGCGGCTCCGGGCATGAGGACCTCGAAGTCCATGCAGTCACGGGGCGGCGGTTCGTCCCCGCCCTGGGCCTGGACGGAGGCGACCTGGTCGGGTTGCCCGTCGATGATCTTGACGTAGAACGCGTGGTTACGCACCGGTGTCTGCCCCTCGGGGACGACGGCGGTGAGCAGCGCCACACCGTTGCTGACCTGCGCGCAGGTGATGTCGGCGACGCCTTCGCCGACCACCTCCCCGCTGGGCAGGACGTGCTTGAACGAGAAGTCGCCGAAGCTGCCGTCGACGGCGGTGGCGCCGGCCTGCGCACCGAAAGTGATCTGGTGCCCCTCGAGACCAGGTTCCTGGAAGGTGAACTTCCCCTTGCCCGTGATGGCCGGGGGATCGGCGGCCGCGGCCGGGGTGGCAGCCGAGCCGAGCGCGGTGGCGGTCGCCAGGAGACCGGCGGCGGCCAATTTATGAATGGGGCGCACCATCATGAGCTTTCCTTTCGAACGGACAGATATGAACAGACAGATACGCTGTCCGGATTTTCATTTTCCGGTGATCAAGAGTCCCGTTCCCGGGATTCCCGAATAGGCTGCCATTGATTTCGAATATGTCAAGAGCCAATATAATGTTAGTAAATGCAAGCAACAGAAGGGTGTGGTAGCGCAACGGACGACGATCACATCCGACGCCACCGCCCCCGTCCCGCTTCTCTGGGCTCCGAGCCGGTCACTACCTGCTGAGAGGCCCGAGCGAGCACCTCGCGACGCACCACGACGAACCGGCGATACATACTCGGCGTCCCTCATCCCGGATATCGACCGCCGCGATCCCGCCGCCCCACCTGACCACCGCGACACGAAACTCCGGGGCAGCGTATATTGCTGTTTCACAACAGTTTTGGAATCAATACTAAACCGGATCATCCTTCACCGGTCACGTCATACATTTCAGCTCAATCGCTCACGCGAGATATGTAGTAAACCAGTACGGTTTCGGTGATAATGGAGAATAAGACGCCGCCTCACGTCGTCGTTGGTTCGTGATGTGTCGTTATGTGTCGTAATCGGTTGTGTTGCATGATGTCTCTGGTTGTGGTCGATGTTTTGTCGCAGCGCCTGGTGCCGGACGGGTTGTGGGCGCTGGTCAAGCCTTTGTTGCCGAGGTTCGAGCCCCGCGCCCAAGGCGGTGGGACCGCGCCGGTTGATGAGCGGGCGGTGTTCCCCGCGGTGGTGTTCGTGCTGACCAGCGGTTGTGCGTGGCGGATGCTGCCGCCGTCGTTCGGGGTCACCGTTCCGACAGCACATCGCCGGTTCACCGTCTGGACCGAAGCGGGCCTGTGGCGGCGACTACATCGCACTGTCCTCGACGAACTGGGCAGCGAAGGCTTCATCAATTGGTGGCGGGCGGTGATCGACGCGGCATCGGTGCGAGCGAAAAAAAGGGGGGCGCCGTGACCGAGCCGAGCCCGGTCGATCGAGGCAAGTCCGGATCGAAGATCCACGTGCTGTCGACCGTGTAGGAATTCCTCTGACCGTGGCGATCTCGGCTGCCGACACAACGGCGCCGAAGCGCTGCGGCCACTGGTGGCAGCCATCCCAACGGTGCGGTCGTGGCGCGGGCCATGCAGCCGCCGACCGGCCAAGCTGCACGCCGACATGGCATACGACCACACCGAACTGCGCCAGTGGGTTCGAGACCCGGGGAATCGGCGTCCGGATCGCCCGCAACGGCATCGATCCAGCGACCGCCTCGAACCCCATAGGTGGGAACGATCTCCTGGCTGACCGGCTACCACCGGCTCAACATCCGCTACGACCGCAAGGCCACCTACTTCCTGGGCGTCCTCACCCTCGCCGCAGCGCTGACCGGCTACAAGAAACTCACGAAAGCAAAATCAGCGACGTGAGGCACGGTCTAAGGAGCATCCGGCGTAAATCCGGCGGTAAACCCGATTCGGTTGGCGGGATTGGGCTATAAGTGATTCTATGCCGCGGTGATCGGTGAGGGCATCTACGGGCAGGGGCGATTGGCAGCATCCTCACCGCGCCCATCCGAGCGTCTTCCGCGCTACGGCAGATGGTTTCCCGAGCCACCCCGGCACGGAAGTGGCGGTGCGCCAAGACAAGCCGCATTCTATGAGTATGGAGCCGACTACTATGCCAACTGCTCCCGGCAACTGGCTGGAGACAGATAACCCGGTGCGGCACAAAACCCGGGGAGCTTCAGGGTGTGTTGTGTGGTCGGTGAGAAGGGGCTGCTGGTAGCAATGATGCCCGAGCTTGTCGAATCGTTGGCCGCGATTCCTGTTCCGGTGCAGTATGCGGTGTTCGGTGACGAGTTTCCTACCGCGGATGTGGAGGCTATGCGGGAGCAGGCTCGGGGGTATCGGCAGGCGGGGCGGGATATCGAGCGGGTGCGTGAGTATGCGGCGTCGGTGATCGCCCGATTCCCGGCGGTGATGGTGGGTAGCGCCGGGCAGGAGGCGGTGGCGGCGGCTCGCCGGTTGGAGGCGGCCTCGGTCGAGCAGGAACGTATGGCTGTGGCATTGGCGCAGGAGTTGGAGACCGCTACAGCGGATTTGGAGAAAACCCAATGGGAGATGGCTGTTTTCGGGTTGATGGTCACCTATCAGATCGTGGCGTTGGCGGCGGGTGGTCCGGCGGGGGTGACGGCCGGGCAGGCGGTGTTGGCCGGTGGTCGAGCCCGGTTCTTGTCGATGTTGGCGGGTTTGGTGTCGCGGCTGGCCGCGGGCGGTACGAGGGGTGTGGCGATGCGGGCGGGGATGTATGCGGCCGTGCCGTCAGGGGTGGATGCTCTGGCGCAGGGGGTGCAGATCGTGCAGGGGCACCGCGGCGGGTGGGATGTGGAGTCTGTGCTGTTGATGGGTATCGAGGGTGCCGCTGGTGGGGTGGGTGGTGAACTGGTCGCGGGGGCGGTGCACTCTCGGTTGCGTTCGGTGTCGCAGCGGTTGCGGCATGTTCTGGCCCAGGTTGGTGGTGGTATGGGTGGGGTGTTGGGTGGTTCGGCGGCCGTGGGTGTGGTCACCGGGCAGTTCTCCATGACCCTGCCGTCGCTGGTCAATGGTTTGGCGATGGGTATGGCGGCTGCGGGCAGCCGCGCCGCTGCCGGGTCGGGGCCCGGTCTCGGAGGTGACGGTGCCGGTCCGATACCGCCGGTGCGTGTGTCCACCGACGCGGTGTCCAGGCCCGGTCCCGATACCGCCGGTCCGTCCGAACCGGGGGCGGGTGAGGGCGGTCCCGAAAGGTCCGCCGGGACCGTGTCCGAGTCCTCCGAGACCGTGTCCGAGGTGTCCGGTGATTCGTGGCATCCCGATACTGCCGCGCTGATCGACGAATCGGTCGGATCGCGGCCACCCATCTACGATGATCTGCGCCGGTCTCTGCAGGATCTGGCCGACCGTCACCCCGACCTGGCCGACTGGCGTGAGATCGGGCGCACGCGCGCGGACCGTCCGATGGACATGCTGACCATCCACGGCGACAGTCCGAACCCGCACAATGTTCTGCTCATCATCGACCCGCACCCCATGGAACCCATTGGCCGTGCCAGCGCCTACACGCTGGCCGAGCACGTCCTGGCAAATCCGCAACTACGCGCGGATACCTCCTACCACATCATCGTCAGTTCCGATCCCGACAGCTCGGTACTCAACGCGCCCTGGCCGGCCACCGAGGGACCCGTCGACATGGCCGAATTCCATCTCGGTATCCACCTCGCCGGTATGCGCGAACAACCCGACTGGACCTTCCCCACCTCCTGGTTCGACGAACCCCTACCGGAAACCCGCGCCCAGATGAGTGTCATCGACGAACTCCGCCCCTCCTTGATGGTGTCCCGGCACAACTGCGACCTGGATCACGCCCATCTGACCCTGACTCTCGGCGAGGACCGGACGGCCGCCGCTGTTGTCCCGCGCATCCCCGATATGTTCCACACCGCCGCCGAGAGACACGGGCTCCCGATCTCCGAACACGTCACCGACCTGGTGGGCTTCCCTTCGATCGGACCAGGCGTCTTCCTCAGACCCTCACTTCCCGACACTCCCCCACCCCCCGCAGAGCCAGTTACGGTGCGCAGAGCACCCAGTATGCGGTCCGACACGGCGGCGTGGGGCTTGTGGTCGAGGCGCCTCAATGGAATTTCCGTCCGTCTTCTCTGCAAAGGGATGAGGCCGTGACCCTGATGAAAGAGGCCGCCACCATGCTCGAGGACATCTCCGGCCGCCTCCCGCCGCAGATCTCGTCCACCACCTTCAGCGAGTCCGCCCCGCCCTGTCCGCCGCCGATGATCAGATTCCCCTCCCAGTGGCCCGGTGCGCGACGCTCGTTGACCTCCACCGGCCGCTGGTGGATGAGCCGCATGTTCTTGATCCAGTTCGGGTGTGCGACCCCGCGACGTTGCTTCTTGCGCCGGGTGCGGCCGGTACGCAGCTTGCCCTTCTTGCGTCCGAGCAAGCCGGCGAACAACCCGCGGTAGATCGTCTCGGGACAGACACGCATGGCGGTCGCGGCGGCGAAGGTGCGGGCCAGATACCGGGAGATCTCCTGAGGTGACCAGTCCTCACCGAGCTTGTCGTAAACGATCTTTCGCAGTGCGTTTTTGTCGCGAATCTTATTACTTTTCGGCCGTTTGCGGCGCAGTAGTGCCTGGTTGTGCGCCCACCACGGCTGGTATCGACCGTCGGGTTTGCTGTTGCGTTCGACCTCCCGGTAGACAGTCTGGAAGCTCTTGCCGATCGAGGCGGCGATGTCGTTGATCGACAGTTTGGCCTGGAGGCCGTCGGCAATGGCGATCCGGTCGTCCTGGGTGAGCAAGCGGGGCGAAATGGGCCGGGGTCGGGCACGAGCATCCCGCCAGCATCGAGGAACCATAGCGATCCGCAGCTGGTTGACACACCGACGATCCGTGCCGCGGCAGCCCCCTTCAGCCCTTGCCGGATCAACTCGAAGTACCGCTTCTTCACCGCAGTCGGCAGCTTGTTGGGTGCATATCGGGGCATGCGAACCATCGTCTATATCGACGCCCTGTGGCTCAAGGTCCGCGACGGCGCCGTGGTCAACCGGCCCGTCTACCTGGCCGTCGGCGTCGACCTGGACGGGTGCAAACACGTGCTCGGGCTGTGGCTGGGCAACACTGAGGGCCAGGGAGCACGGTTCTGGATGACCGTGCTTGCCGAGCTGCGTAACCGCGGACCCCGATAGTCGGTTCGGCAGATAGATGACAATGTGCCGGGACGGGTCCAGGGCGGTGGTCGCGGCGCGGACCGCGACGGTCTTGCCGGCGCCGACCTCACCGGTGATCACCCCGATCGCGCGCTGGTCGACGCACCAGCAGATGCCGGCGACGGCTTCGCTGTGCCGGGGTGGCGGTGCAGCATCGACAGCGCCAGGTCCCGGCCGAACGGCATGCGGCTGAACCCGTAATACTGTTGCAGGTGAACGACACCTCATGCGATCCCAGCCTCGGGCCCTGGCCTCCGATCAACCGTGCCACCGAGATACATCCTCAGAAACGGAACGGCGAAGAGGGCGGGAACACGACCGGCAATGCTCCCAGTGCTCGGTGGAATGGGCCTGGGCGCCATACAAGAGCCTTCTTGGCGACTGCTAGCCTCAGCTCGGGGAGGGTATCCAGGAGTTGATCGATGACTTCCTGCGCGAGCAGAAGTCCGTAGGGCCGAGCGTGAGCAGGGCAGGCGTGCGGGCCGGTGCTGAACGCTAGATTCCACCCGTTGTCGAGGAATTCGCCGGTGTTCATCGCTGGATCGGTATTGCAGGCGGCCATACTGATGATGACCGGCTGATTCGCTGGCAACCATACGTCCTCGATCAGGATTGGCTGGCGCGGGTAGGTGATGCAGTAGTTCGCCATTGGCGGGTCGGTGGCCAGCCTCTCGTGAAGCGCGGTCCTGGTCGGCATGTGCAGGCTGTCACCGAAGCGGGTGTCGGTGAGCATCAACAGCAGGGTGTTGGAGATGAGGTTCAGTGGGGGTTCGACACCGGCTGCGAACAGCAGGACCAGCTGATGCACCATCTCCTCGTCGTTCAGCCGGGCGGGATGCTGCACCAGCCTGGTGACGACGTCGTCGTCGGGGTAGTCGCGTTTGAGCGCGGTGAGGTCGAGCAGCGCTTGACCCATGATCGCGTTCACTGTTTCGGTATTCACGCCGTCGAACATCGCGGCGCTGGCTTGCGCGACCCGCTGACCGATGTCCGGTGGACAGCCGAGGACCTGGCAGAAGACTGAGAAGACCAGCGGTTGGACGTACTGGCTCAACAGTTCGGCGTTCCCGGTCTCGCAGAAGGTGTTGATGATCGGGATGGCGGATCTCTCGACCATGGCGCGCAGGGAGTTCAGGTCGATCCCGTCCAGGGCGTCGGTCAGTGCAGCGCGGTAGCGCGCGTGTCTTTCACCGCTGGTGCGAATGGCGTTGGGGCGAGCCTCGATCATCGGCATGATCGGGATGTCGCCGGGTGCGGTTCTCTGCCACGCGCTTGGATCGGCTGGAAAGTGGTCGTCGTCGTTGAGAATCCGCACGGCGGTGCGGTAACCGATGACCAGGGTTGCGGGGACTCCTGGCCACATCTCGACCGGCACCAGCGGCCCGTAGTCTCTACGCATCAGGCGGTAGTATCCGTGTGGATCCGCCGCGAATTCTGGACTGTGAATCGGGATTCTAGGACCAATGCTCTCGATGGGTGACATCGGGTCGGTCGCGGTAGCACCCAGATGCGTGTACTGCGGATACACGTAGTCTCCTTGGTTTCGGTTGCGGCAGCATACTACCCAAGGCGAAGGCCGACGGCTCGCTAATGTCGTTGCCTGCCAACATGCTTCGCTTGACCAAGTCCCCGTGTCGGCGGCGCTTGCCCTGGCTGAGGCCCCAACAGCAGAGGCCTATGAGTTCCGCTACGGCACAGGCTCGGGCACCCTGCCGGGCGCCCGAGCCTGGAGTTGCCGTGAAGTGTCAGTGATCGTGTTGGTCGCGCAAGCGGGAGTCCCACGCGGTAGGTAAATCGTCGGAAAGTACCGGTGCGCCGAGGACCTCGTCGTCGAAGTCGAAGGCGTCCAACAGTGCAGGCAGGTGGACGCCGAGGTGGTCGATCGCCCGGGGAAGCAGCCCTCCGCGGCCGTGCTGCTTCACGGCCTTGACAGCAGCGATGTCGAGTAGACCGTGGGTGAGATACCACGAAACATGCTGGTTGATCTGATCCAGAGCGAAGACGTCACGTACGGCCGCGATCTCGGGATGGAATTCGGCGAGCTCGTCGATCAGCTGCAGGGCTTGTTCGGCGCAATATGCCTCGGCGAGTTCGAGTGAGTCCGGAATGACATCCAGTCGAGCTTCCAGCGCTGGGTCGCTCAGCAGTGGTTGCGCTTCTTGCGCGATCATCAGCGTGCGCGCGCGGAGCAACCGCGCGCGGTCTGTGGGGTCGGTGGGATCATGCAGCGTCGGTTCCGGTGGCGGTGTGCCGCCGAGTTCTTTGGCTAGTACGCGCCCGCTCACGCTACCCAGCACTTTCGTATCACCCTCGCCGGTGATGGCGGCATGGCATATGCCGATGTAGTCGGCGACCCGGTTGTCGCTGAACATTCCTTGCGCAGCCATTTTCAGGCGACAGTCGGTGACCGTGGCCAAGGCATGCTCTTGGATGAAGTACTTGGCCGCCATGACCGCCACGACGGTGCCGCGCTTGGTGAGATCAGCGCCTGCGAGGAAAGTCTTGACCGCATTACCGTAGATGGTCCGGGCGACGGTGCCGGCCAGTTCGGTGAGTAGGGTGTCTTTCACGTGCGGGATGTCGACCATAAACGGTTTGGCGTCTGACGTCAACGGCACGCGCCGATTTAAGGCGTAGCGAAGCGCGATGTAGAGCGAGGCTCGGGCGGTGGCGGTCAGACACGATGAGAGAGCTAGGCGGCCGACGGTGAGTTGGCTGATCGCCGAGGAGAATGCCCGCTTCCGGCTGTTCTCGTCGGACCAGGTCAGCACCCCGTTGGTGTCGATGGTCGCCAGGTCGTTGCTCAGCCAGGCACTGCGCTCGACCCGGAGGTTGTCGAAGCTGATGACCGCATTGTCCATGACGACCAGCTGCTGGCGGCCGAGCTGGGTAATCGTCACGCCGGGAGCCGGATCGCCGTTGGTGTCGCGCAGCCTCGCGGCGAACAGGTGCACACCCTGATCGACGCCCTCCGCGTCGATGAGCCGCGCACCGATGACGCAGACCCGGGGAACCGAGATACCGAGGCTGGGCATGAATTTACGCGCAAGCGGTTCCGGGGTGTTGAGTACGAACCCCTCGCCATCCCAGGTCGCGGTGGTCTGCATGAAGCCGATGTTGGAGCCGCACCCATACTCGGTCAGCAGCATGACCCCGATGCTGGTGCCGTCATCCAGGTCCTCGAGGTACTCCTTGGCGGAGTCGGGGTCGGTCAAGGTGGCCAGGCTGCCCGAGGACAGATTGTAGTGGCCGGAGATAAGCGGGATCAGGTCCGGCGTGAGTACTGCGGACTGGTCGAACACCGCAAACAACTTTGGAAGATCGGTGGCGACATTGCGGGCACCGATCTCGTTGATCAAGTCTACCAGCTGGTCATACGCTTTCTGCCGCCGCTGCACCTGGCTCATGTCCTCGGTGACGCGGAAGTCAGGCTTGGTCAGGATCTTCTGCAGCTGCTGGTGAAATTGCGGGTCGCCGTGCCGGAGAATCTCCGTCAGCGAGGTGCGTTCCCTCGACCCATGTGTACCCATAACCGCCTCCTACTCACTTCCGATCCCAACGGCTACTCATCCACCGCTGGGCATGCCCGAGGCCATCGCGTGAACTACAGCGCACCGGAGCCAGCGGTCATCGCACGGCCACGCAGACGCAACCGGGGCCCGGAACAAACGAGTCGGACGATCACCTCTCAAAAGCCCACTGCACCAGACCTTCACATGAGGTTTCGCTCCGATACCCAGCAAAAAACCTCGCGCACCACGCCGAGACCGGCTCCCGAGAAATCGCAAGAACACAGAGGAAGGATTGCGAAGCCGCGGACGCCCGATCCGGGACGCTGACAGGATGGGACATCTGTTCGCATCCGCTGGGCAGTAGCCCGTACGCGCTGACCAACCCAGGAAACGGTCGCGTCGACCTGCGACATCACCGTTGCCGCAGAGTTGCCGTTAACCAACCGATACACGAAATGCATTGTGCCACAACTGGCGATGCGGCTGCTGGCGAACTGAAGGCATGGTCGATGTCGTGTCGATGACCTGCGGCGCTACCGACCTGGGCGACCCGGCGATACCCGCGTCGATTGGACGGCATACCTGCGGCCGATTCGCCAGGAACTGCCGAGAGGTCGGACGTGCGTTGCTCTCGAGCCGCGAGTCGATCATCCGAGCCTTGCACATGTAGGAGACGGTCTCGGGCCGATCGCCGACGCAGCGGCGGGCCCAGCAGCCAGAGGCCCCCATACTCCGACATCCACGTGAAGAACGTCATGATCACCGACGACGGCCAGGAGGTGCTGATCGATCTCGAGGCGTTCGCGTTCGGGCCGACGGAGTGCGATCTGGCCAAGACCGCGGCCGAAGCGTCGATGGGAATGCTCTCCGAACGCGACTACGCCGCGTTCGCGGGTAGCTACGGCTACGACGTCACCTGGTCCGGATGGTCGGTCCTGCAAGCGATCCAGCAGGTGAAGATGGTCAGCTGGTTGTCGCAGAACGTCGATCACTCCGCCACTCCGCGCACGTCCGCAGTGAATACGACAAGCGGATCCGCGCACTGCGCACCGGCCGGCTGACCGAATCCTGGCGTGGTCTCTGACCGTCGGGATGATCAGGGACACCACCGTCAGCCCCGGACCCACCAGCGCTGGATCCGCAGCCCACTCAACGACACAACACCGGACGCGTGGCATTCGTCCTCAGCGACGGGAGACGCCTCGGTCGGGGAAGAGCCTGTCGTAGTCGTCGTAGGGACGGGGCAACCGGGTAGCGCCGCGCCGGAGCCGGACAACCACTACGACTCCACCCACCACCCGCCACGCCCCGCCACACCCCCGGCGCGCACCACGCGCAGCGACACGCATGTCAGACCCCGCGGACACAATCACCCGTATCCGCACCCCGAAACCAACTCACCGACAGAGGATTCGATGATCACAACCAACCGCAGCCCGACCGGCCAGTTCCTTCACGATTGCCGCACCTGGCCGGTCAGTCGGGTCATTCGCCGTTGGTAGCGTCCGAGCAGCCCGGGAACCTGTTCACGGAAAGTCCTGCAGCACTGCGATGTCGGGCAAACCAGTCGTCAAACCCGTACTCGGACGATCACCAGGCGACCGTCGGCGGGCAGGTCGGCGACGGTCCGGTGGTGGTAGCTGTGGACTTTCTCCGACTCCTCACCGCAGCGTGAGCACACCGCCGGACCGGGCGCTGTCCGGGCCCGCACTACGAGCCTCCAGCCCTCCTCGATCACCAGCACCGACAAACCCGAGAACACCAGCCCGACAGCAACATCCGCCTCACCCACCCAGGCATCGTGCCGTCAGGCGACCACGCTCAGCCACCAGAAGTGAGCCAGAGCCCCTTAGAGCTCCTAACAGGTTCTGTAGAGTGGCGGTGATTCTCGTTGCGGTGCAGTATGTTTCGTCGTGGCGGCCCCGTGGATCGTGGACGACGAGTTGTGGACAGTGATCGAACCGCTACTGCCGGTCCGGGCACC
>NZ_VUOS01000027.1 GCF_009829325.1 Nocardia sp. CY41 | reverse complement strand
TGTCCGCCCGACCAGCGCGCGCGGCCCTGACCGCCGGTCAGACCAAGTGATGGTCAACCCAGCAGGGCGACAGTCGGTGGGAGAGACACGACGATCAGAACCACTTCCCATCATCAGTGTCGGTGGGCGCTGTCATGATGGATCGCGTGCCCGCTCTCGACCTCGCAGACCTCGATCCCGAGCAGGCCGCCGCCGTGCGCGCCCCGCGTGGTCCGGTGTGCGTGCTCGCGGGCGCGGGTACCGGCAAGACCAGAACCATCACTTATCGCATCGCGCATCTGATCGCCCAGGGGCAGGTCAAGGCGGACCAGGTACTCGCGGTGACGTTCACCGCGCGGGCGGCGGGGGAGTTGCGCACCCGGCTGCGGGCCTTGGGCCTCGGCGGCGAGGCGGCCCAGGTGCAGGCACGGACGTTCCACGCGGCGGCGTTGCGGCAGCTCAAGTATTTCTGGCCGCAGATCGTCGGTGACGTGCCGTGGCGGCTGATCGATGCCAAGTTCCCGATCGTCGCGCAGGCGGCGCACCGGGCCGGGCTGTCCACGGCCACCGACAGTGTCCGCGACCTGCTGAGCGAGATCGAATGGGCGAAGGGCTCGCTCATCGCGCCGGAGGATTACGTGGCGGCGGTCGCGAAGCAGCGGCGCGAGACACCCTATGAGGCGTTGCGTGTCGCCGATGTCTACGCGGGTTACGAGAAACTCAAGGCGACGCCGGACGGGTTGCTGCTGGATTTCGACGACCTGCTGCTGCATACGGCGGCCGCCCTGGAGGACTACCCGGCCGTGGCCGACGAGTTCCGCGGCCGCTATCGCAGCTTCGTCGTCGACGAGTACCAGGACGTCACGCCGCTGCAACAGCGCGTGCTCGACGCGTGGCTCGGCGACCGCGACGACCTGACCGTCGTCGGCGACGCCAACCAGACCATCTATTCGTTCGCCGGCGCCACGCCGAGCTACCTGCTCGACTTCTCCCGTCGCTTCCCCGAGGCCACGGTGGTCCGTCTGGAACGCGACTATCGCTCGACCCCGCAGGTGGTGTCGCTGGCCAATCGGGTGATCGGAGCGGCACGCGGGCGCATCGCGGGTACCAGGCTGCAATTGATCGGCCGGCGAGCCGACGGACCGGAGCCGGTTTTCGCCGAGTACGACGACGTGCCCGCGGAGGCCGCGGCGGTGGCGGAGGCGATCGGCCGGCTCATCCAAGCGGGCACACCGGCCGCCGAGATCGCCGTGCTCTATCGGATCAACGCGCAGTCGGAGAACTACGAGCAGGCGCTCACCGAACGCGGCATTCCCTACCAGGTGCGCGGTGGCGAGGGCTTCTTCGCACGTGCCGAGGTGCGGCAGGCCGTGCAGGCGCTGCGGCAGGCGGCGTCCCGCGACGATCTGCCCGACCAGTCGCGCAGCGGCAATGCGCTGGTCACGCTGGTCCGCGCGGCGCTCGCCCCGGTCGGTCTCACCGCCACCGAGCCCGCAGGCGCCCAGGCGCGCGAACGCTGGGCCTCGTTGGTGGCCCTGGTGCGGCTGACCGAAGAACTGGTCGGCCACGACGATCGGCTCGATCTGACCGGACTGCTGCGCGAGCTCGCGGCCCGCGCCGAGGCGAGGCACCCACCCACCGTGCAGGGGGTCACGCTGGCCTCGCTGCACGCCGCCAAGGGCCTGGAGTGGGACGCGGTATTCCTCGTCGGCCTCTCCGACGGCACCATGCCGATCGCGCACGTCCTCGCCGACGACGGCTCGGTCGCCGACGCGGCGGCGCTCGAGGAGGAACGGCGGCTGCTCTACGTAGGAGTCACCAGGGCGCGCGAACATCTGCGGCTGTCCTGGGCGCTGGCCAGGAACGAAGGCGGTAGGCGCACCCGGCGCCGCTCCCGTTTCCTCACCGGCCTCGTTCCGGACGATTCGCCCGCGTCGCGAATCGCGGCCCCGCCGAAGGCGGGGAACGGCGTCCGCCCGACCTGTCGCGTCTGCGCGAAACCGCTGATCGGCACGTACGCGACCATGCTCGGCCGCTGCCGTCGCTGCCCGGCCGAGCTGGACGCCGAATTGCTTGCGGCACTGCGTGATTGGCGTGCGGAGAAGGCGGAGGCGCTGCGGGTCCGCGAATTCGTGGTGTTCACCGACACCACGCTCACCGCGATCGCCGAACAACTGCCCGCCGACGACGCCGCCTTGGCCGCGATCGCGGGCATCGGCGCGAAGAAGATCGACCAGTTCGGCGCCGACGTACTGGCCATCGTCGCGTCCCGGCTTCGATCCACATCACAAAACCGCAGGTAGAAAATAGGTTGTCGCGCTCGACGATCTTGCCTATGGTGGATTCCACGCACCGGGAGGGCATCTCGGCGCGCACAGTTACCGACACACAACGAGTACAGGAGGGAGGCAGAGCAGTGGACAACATCATGAACTTCGGTGCCAGTGGCGTTGCGGTCTATGCGCCCATGGCGGCCTCCCGGGGGATCCTCGCCTTGCAGGGGATCGGTCTGTCCGGAATCGGTGCGTTCGGCACGTGCGTCTCGCAAGTGAATTCCGCTGCGATGCACACCTCTGTCCGTAACCCGATTCAGGGCAAGCCCAGCGCGGGCTGGCACCCGACGGCTGCCGAGGCAGCAGTCGGTGTCTTCGCGGATGAAGCCGGCTTCGAGCCGGCGGATCCGCGGGCAGCACGCCTCCGCACCGCACACCCAGCGACCGTGAACAGGACTCGACACAGATGTCGACCTAGGTAGGGAACTCCTCCCCGACCTCCTGGCCACGGATCGCACGACAGCGAAACCGTGGCCAGTATTCTCCGGCCCTTCAGCCGACCGGCACCGGTTTCGCCGCAAACAAACGAACCGCTGCAAACGAGCTGAAGGAGAACGACGTGTTCACCGCACAGGGTTGGCCACAGGCCACTACTGACGTGACATGCCGAACCGTGGCGTCGACTACTCGGACCCAGGAGATCGCCAAGGTCCTGCCCTGCCGTGCTGGAGATCCGGACCTCTGGTTCGCCGAGAGCCCGGTCCAGTTGGAGCAGGCCAAGGCGCTGTGCGCGACCTGCCCGATCCGCAAGGGCTGCCTGAGCGCCGCCATGGATCGTCGTGAGCCGTGGGGTGTTTGGGGCGGGGAGATCTTCGACCAGGGTGTCGTGATCGCCCGCAAGCGTCCCCGTGGTCGTCCGCGCAAGGTCGCGGTCCCGGCATGAGCCGGGGAGTGATTTCCCTCCCTCCGGTCGATGTGCTCGATTCGGTCGGTCCCGGCACGGGCCGAGCCAACGAACGAGAAAGCAGACCAGCCGCCCACCGTCGCCAGGTGGGCGGCTGCTCTGCGTGGTTCCGAGGAATCCGTCATGGCGGGGCCGCGGGCCGGGTGGCTATCTCGCAGCGTCGGCTGTAGCAGGCAAAGGGACCCGGCACCGTGACTCGAACAGCGATCTGCGCCGGGAATGACGGAGAACTCAGGAGGCCGTGCGCTCCTCGCGGAAGCCGGGCATCCAGGTGCGGACGAGCTGCATGAACGGCAGCTCGGCGTCGAGCTGCGCCAGGATGCCTACGGAACCGCCGAGCACGCGGAAGATCATCACGTATTCGGCCGGAAGTTGCAGGGCCCGTGCGATTTTCATTTCCGGGCTGGACAACTCCGAAGCCTTGCCCGCCACCCGCTGCATCCACCTGCGGGTGAAGTGGAACGAATCGGTTCGGATCGGGTCGGTGAACGGACGCAGGTAGTCGGCGATCTCCTGGTGGGTGACCACCCGGCCGGGAATCACCCAGCCGTGGTCGTATAGCAATTCGGTGAGTTCGGCGAAGCGCTCCTCGACCGCGAGGGCCAGCATCCGGCCCAGCACCGGGGGAAAGCCGTCGGTCATCGGCGCGCAGGCGCCGAAATCGATAACCGCGAGCCTGCCGTCGGAAAGCATCATGAAATTGCCCGGGTGGGGGTCGGCGTGCAGGAGCCCGACGACCTCAGGGGATGAGAAGTGGAACCGGCCCATCAGTCCCGCGACACGGTTGCGCAGCGCGAGGGTGCCCGCGGGATCCTCCGCGCCCTGCTTGATGATCGAGGAGACGGCGACACCGTCCAGCCATTCGGTGACGATCACCTTCGGCGCGCTGGCCACCACTTTCGGCACCACGATCTCGCCGTGCCCGTCGAAGCCCTTCGCGAAGGCGCGCTGATTGGCCGCTTCGTTGCGGTAGTCCAGCTCTTCCTCGGTGCGTTCGGTGATCTCGGCGAGGATCGGCTTGACGTCCGCCCCGGGGATCACGGACGCGACCAGACCGGACATCCGGGACAGGGTCTTGAGGTCCGCGCGCAGCGCCTCGTCGGCGCCGGGGTACTGCACCTTCACCGCGACGGTGCGCCCGTCCGACCACACCGCCCGGTGCACCTGCCCGATGCTGGCCGACGCGGCCGGGCTGTCGTCGAACTCGCGGAAACGGGTACGCCACTGGGTGCCGAGCTGCTGGTCGAGCACCCGGTGGACGGTGGCGGCCGGCATCGGCGGAGCGGCGGCCTGCAGTTTGGTGAGTGCCTCCCGGTAGTGCTCGCCGAACTCTTCCGGTACCGCGGCCTCCATCACGCTGAGTGCCTGCCCGAACTTCATCGCGCCGCCCTTCAGCTCACCCAGCACCGTGAACAGCTGCTCGGCGGCCTTCTGATTGAGCTGCGCGTTGATCTCGGACTTGTCGCCTCCGGCGAGCTTCTTGCCGAACCCCACGGCCGCCCGTCCGGCGATGCCGAGCGGAATCTTGGCCAACTTGGCGTTGCGGGACGAGCGACGGCGCACGATCTCAGACACGTACCCATCATGGCGGACGGACCGGCCGATCGGCCATCGCAATCTTGATCACGACCGGCTTCGGAGGCTGTGCCCTGCGGAAACGTACACACACGCGCATGCGGGATGGCGGTCCCAACCGCGCCGATCGAGGACGTGGGAATCCAGATCCAGTTCCAGCGTGGCGTCCAGCGTGGCCGGAGCGCGTCGTGGCGAGCAGTCGATGATCGCCTCCAACTCGCTCAGAGCGACCGCCGTGGTGGCCGCGATCCCGGCGGGGGAGGCGTGTCCGACGCGGCCCAGCAGCTGTGCCGCCAAGTGCGGCCATTCGGCGTCGTTCTGCGCGCGGATCAGGTCCGCGCAGCGCAGGCAGCTGGTGACGCCGGGGAGCACCAAAGGCCCGATGACGCCCTTGTTGTCTCGGATGCGCAATGGCAGGTGCGGGATCCGGTGCAGCACCAGATCGCTCACCAGCCGTGGATCGGGCATCAGTGTGTCGGCGAGCACCACGAGGTCCGCTCCCCAGGACCGTACCGTCGCCGTGCCGGAGGGATAGTCGCGAGAACGGCTCGGCCGCACGCCCAGTGCGCGCAACCCGGCCGACACCGCGTCCGACAGCGGACCCAGCCCGTGCACCCGCACCGCCCGCACGTGCGCGGTCCGATCCTCCGGATGATCCAGCAGGCCGGCTTCGTCGATCAGCGTGAGCAATGCCACAGCGCGTTCGGCCTCGATCCCGCGTTCTCCGGCCCTCCAGATGATCTGCGGCTTGGTGCGCAGGCCGTCGAGCAGGCGCAGGAACGTGACGACGGTCTCGGCGTCCATTCCTTCCGGATCGAGCACCACCGCGGTTTCCGGATCGCACCCGAGCTGCACGACACCGCTCGGGCGGACCAGCACGGTCACCCTCGGCCGCAATCGCGGACCGCGACACATCGTTGTCATGTCATCAGTATGCGGATCGCGTGGGGGCCGACTCGTACCGAAACCCCTGGTTATCCACAGGGTTTCGCTTCATCCACAGTGATGGATCAGGACGATGCCTCGCCCTCTTCCCGTACGTCGGGCCCGCCGTCGTCGTCCTTGCGCTCGCGCGCGGCCTGCTCACGCGCCTCGGTCTCGGCGAGTTGCGCGAGCGGATCGTCGAACACGGTCGCGCCGCCGCCGATCACCGAGTCGATGAAGCCCGCGGGAGAGTCCAGATCGTCGGAATCCGGCAGCAGGTCGGGGTGCGCCCACACGCGGTCGCGCGCGGTCATGCCCGCGTCGCTGGTGAGCCTGCGCCACAACGCGGCGGCCTCGCGCAGCTTGCGTGGACGCAATTCCAGGCCGACCAGCGTCGCGAAGGTCTGCTCGGCGGGGCCGCCGGTGGCCCGCCGCCTGCGCAGCGTCTCGGCCAGCGCGCCCGCGCCGGGCAACCGGTCGCCGACGGCGTCGGCCACCACTACCTGCACCCAGCCTTCGATGAGCGCGAGCAGCGTTTCCAGGCGTTCCAGCGCCTGCTTCTGCTCGGGTGTTGTCTGCGGCTCGAAGGTGCCCTGCGCGAGGATCTCCTCGAGCTTCGCGGGATCGGTCAGCGACATCGGGTCGATGCCCTGCGCGGCCTGCTCCATCGCGGAGAAGTCCATCCGGATCCCGCGCGCGTAGTCCTCGACCGCGCCGAGCACCTGCTGGCGCAGCCACGGCACGTGGGCGAACAGGCGCTGGTGGGCGGCTTCCCGCGCGGCGAGGAACACCAGGATCTCGCTCTCCGGCTGTTCCAGCCCCGCACTGAATTCCGAGATCGCCGCGGGCAGCAGCGCCGCGGTGCCGGTGGGCCCGAGCGGGAGGCCGATGTCGGTGGAGGTCAGCACCTCTTTGGCGAGCTGACCGAGCGCCTGGCCGAGCTGTGAACCGAATGCCAGACCGCCCATCTGGCCCAGCATGCCGACCATCGGCGCGGCGAACTGCCTGGCCTCTTCCGGCAGCGCCGCGGTCCACATCCCCGAGATCTGCTCGGCGACCGGGTCGCACAGGCGCTGCCAGGTGGACAGCGTCTGCTCGATCCAGTCGTTCGCGGTCCACGCCACGGTCTTGCCCGCGCCCGCGGGGAGGGTGGTCGCGTTGTCGAGCCAGAGTTCGGCGAGGTGCGCGGCGTCGGCCACGGCGCTCGCGGCGCCCGAAGTCACCGGGGCGACGGCCGAGCCGAGCTGCTGGCGGGCCAGCCGCTTGGCGACGTCGTAGTTCACCGGCCCGGCCTGCGCGGAGCCCGGCTGACCCATGCCGCTGAGCATCTGGCCGAGCGAGGTCAGCATCTGCCCGAGCTGCGCCGGGTCGAATCCGCCCGCGCCGGACCCACCGATACCGAACCCGAACGGATCGTTCGGGCCGGGACCGCTCGGCTCGTCACCGCGCTTGCGATCGTCGTCGTCGCGGTTCGAGAATCCGAAGGGGAGGTCGTTCATGCCCTTTACGTTACGCGCGTAGCACAGCGTCCCCGTGTTCGCGCGGCGCGAAACCGGCGGCGGCGCGCCCGGGTGAAATGACCGCCTCCGGCACCTCGCGCCGCCGGTTGTCATTACTGTGGTCCGGGTGAATCGTCGGATCCTCACCCTGGTCGCCGCTCTGATCCCGGTGCTCGTGCTCGGTGTCGCCGGCAGTGTGCTGACTGTGCCGTTCGTCGCACTCGGTCCCGGGCCCACCTTCAACACCCTCGGCCAAGTGGACGGCAAGGAAGTCGTCGACGTCCGGGGCACCGAGGTCGATCCGACCACGGGCCATCTCAACATGACAACGGTGTCGGTGCGGGACGGCCTGAGCATCTTCGAAGCATTCGGCTTCTGGGCCAGCGGCAAGCACGGCTTGGTGCCGCGCTCGGAGGTCTACCCGCCCGGCGTGTCCCGCGAGGAGATCGACAAGTCCAACCAGGAGGACTTCAAGGATTCCGAAGGCAACGCCGAGGTCGCCGCCCTGCACTATCTGAACTTGCCCACGGTCGTGCTGCTGCGCAAGGTGGCCGACGACGGGCCCGCCCGTGACGCGCTGCGTGCCGGTGACGAACTGGTCAGCATCAACGGCGCGCCGGTGGCGACGCCCAAGGACGTCGTCACCACGGTCGGGGGCCAGGCGCCCGGTAGCACGCTGACCGTGGTGTACCGGCGCGACAACGCCGAGCAGACCGCGACGATCGTCCTCGGCGCCCGTCCCGACGACCCGACCAAGGGCTACCTCGGCGTGACACCGGGCGAGGGCGCCCGCCCGCCGCTGCAGGTGGCCTTCAACCTGGCCGACATCGGCGGCCCCTCGGCGGGCCTGATGTTCAGCCTGGCCGTGATCGACAAGCTGACCCCCGGCGAGCTGGACAGCGGCAAATTCGTGGCGGGCACCGGGACCATCGATCAGGACGGCAAGGTCGGCCCGATCGGCGGCATCCAGTACAAGATGATGGCCGCGCGGGAGGCCGGCGCGGAGACCTTCCTCGTCCCCGCCGCCAACTGCAACGAAGCCAAGCAGCGGACCCCGGACGGCCTGCGGCTGGTGCGCGTCGAGAACCTCACCGGCGCGGTGCAGTCGCTGAACGAGATCAGCGCGGGCAAGGAGCCGGTCAGCTGCGGGTGATGCGGCTCAGCGAGGTCGGTGACCCGCGCCGGAAGGAACCGGGGAGCGCTTACTCGAGCGTATGGTGCAGCGCCTCCACCAGATTCGGCGCCAGGTTGGGGTAGGTGCGCAGGTCGAGATCGCCGAATTCGTCGGCGTCGTCCTCGGGGCGCAGTTGCAGCAGGCACAGCGACGCACCGTCGCGCAGCACCGCGGCGAACAACCGGGCCTCCCGGCGCTCCGGGTGCGCTTCGGCGGCGGCGCGCGCGGCCGCGTCGGCCGCGTCATGGTCGGCCAGCAGCGGGGCGAGCGCGTCGTCGAGTGTCGATTCGGCATCCGGCGGCAGCACCACGATCTCCTGCACCAGCACGCAACCCCGGACCGCGGGCGGCCAGCTGGTGGTGGCCAGGAATTCGTCCAAGGCGATCGAGCCGCCGGTGATGTCGTCCGGGAAAGCCTCCTGGGCGACCGGCGTCAGCTCGTCGCCCTCGTCGAGCTGGTCCTCCAGTTCCGGCTGCGCCGCGACCAGTTCCGCGGTCGGCACCAGGGCGAACATCTGCGGGGGACGGCCCCACCCCTCGGCGTCGACGAATTCCGCCACCTCCCGGACGGATCGGGCAAGGACGAGTTCGGCGTGCAGGTCTGGGGTCACGCGAATATCCAATCAAACCGCCGGACGGAGCTGCCGGAAACCCGGACGATCGGTTCCCCGGCGCGGCTAGCGCAACCCTGCCAGCTGCATGGTGTCCGATTTCCGTAGAGTGGGCCGGGACGGTCCGGAAGGACCACCCGCAACATCGGACTGCGGCGCATCGGCCGGGCGTATCGGTGCGAGCGTCGCCGGACCTTGGAGAGTGGCATCGTGGGCATGCGGCCCCCCACCGGCTTACCTTCGCTGTCCCGACGCAGCCGTGTGCTGCTGGTGGCGGCCATCGTCCTCGCGGCGTTGCTGCTGCTCGGGCCGCGGCTGACGGACGCCTACACGAATTGGCTATGGTTCGGCGAGGTCGGCTTCCGCAACGTGTACCTCACGGTGTTGCGCACCCGGGTGCTGTTGTTCCTGGTCGTGGCGGCCTTCGTCGGGCTGGTGGTCTGGCTGGCTTTGCTGCTGGCGTACCGCTCCAGGCCGGTGTTCGTACCGGTGGCGGGCCCGAACGATCCCATCGCGCGCTACCGCACCACGGTGATGAGCAGACTGCGGCTGTTCGGCGTCGGCATCCCGGTGTTGCTCGGCCTGCTGTCGGGTCTGGTGGCGCAGTCGAACTGGGTGACGGTGCAGCTGTTCCTCAACGGCGGATCGTTCGGTGAGAAGGATCCGGAGTTCGGCCTCGACGTCGGGTTCTACGCCTTCGACCTGCCCTTCTACCGCATGGTGCTGAACTGGTTGTTCGTCGCGGTGGTCATCGCGTTCTTCGCCAGCCTGGTCACCCACTACGTCTTCGGCGGACTGCGCCTGACCGGCCGCGAGGGCACGCTCACCCGGGCCGCGCGGATCCAGCTGGCGCTGCTGGCCGGAACCTTCGTGCTGCTCAAGGCGATCGCGTACTGGTTCGACCGATACGAACTGCTCTCCAGCAGCCGCAAGGAACCCACCTTCACCGGCGGTTCGTTCACCGACATCAACGCGGTGCTGCCCGCCAAGCTCATCCTGCTGTCGATCGCGGTGATCTGCGCGCTGGCCTTCTTCGCCGGCATCGTGCTGCGCGATCTGCGCGTGCCCGCGATGGCCGCCGCGCTGCTGGTGCTGTCCTCGATCCTGGTCGGCGCGGTGTGGCCGCTGGTGGTCGAACAGTTCTCCGTGCGTCCCAACGCCGCGGACAAGGAGAGCGAGTACATCGAACGCAACATCGCCGCCACCAGGCAGGCGTTCGGCATCACCAACGACCGGATCGATTACAAGGACTACAAGGGCGAAAGCAGCAAGAGCCCGCTCGAGGTGCCGGTGGACGCCGCGACCATCGGCAACGCCAGGCTGCTCGACCCGAACATTCTCTCGCCCACCTTCACGCAGCTGCGCCAGCTGAAGAACTTCTACGGCTTCCCGGAGTCGCTGGACATCGACCGTTACAACCTCGACGGCGACGTGCAGGACTACATCGTCGCAGCCCGGGAGCTCTCGCCCGCTGCGCTGAGCGGCAACCAGACCGACTGGATCAACCGGCACACCGTGTACACCCACGGCAACGGCTTCGTCGCCGCCCCCGCCAACCGGGTGAACAAGCCGCCGTCGGACGATCCCAACGCCGCGGGCGGCAGCGGCGACGGCGGCTACCCGATCTTCATGGTGAGCGACCTGTTCACGCCCGCGGACAAGCAGCGGATCAAGGTGGACCAGCCGCGGGTGTATTTCGGGGAGCTGATCTCGCAGGCCAACCCGGACTACGCGATCGTCGGCGCGACGGACGGCCAGCGTCCGCGCGAGTACGACTCGGACGTCGCGCAGTACACCTACACCGGCAAGGGCGGCGTGCCGATCGGCAACTGGTTCAACCGCCTCGCCTTCGCGGCCAAGTACGCCGAGCGCAACATCCTGTTCTCCTCCGCCATCGGCGAGGACTCGAAGATCATCTTCAACCGCAGTCCGCGCGAACGGGTGCAGAAGGTCGCGCCCTGGCTGACCACCGACGGGAACGCCTATCCCGCCGTCGTCGGCGGACGGATCGTCTGGATCGTGGACGCCTACACCACGCTGGACAATTACCCGTACGCGCAGACCACCTCGCTGGAGGGCGCGCTGGAGGACAGCATCGACAAGAAGACCGGGCGGTTGCTGCCGCGCAAGGAGGTCAGCTACATCCGCAACTCGGTGAAAGCGACGGTCGACGCCTATGACGGCAGCGTCACGCTCTACGAGGTGGACTCGTCGGACCCGGTGCTGAAGGCCTGGCGCGGGGTGTTCCCGGGGGCGGTGAAGCCGGAGAGCGAGATCTCGCCGGAGCTGCGGGCGCACTTCCGCTACCCGGAGGATCTGTTCAAGGTGCAGCGCGAGATGCTGTCGAAGTATCACGTGGACGATCCCCGGGAGTTCTTCACCAACAACGCCTTCTGGTCGGTGCCCGCGGATCCGACCACCGAGGGCGGCACCACCGCCAACCAGCCGCCGTATTACGTGCTGCTCGGCGATCCGAAGACGAACAAGCCGACGTTCAATCTGACCAGCGCGATGACCGGCTACAACCGGCCTTATCTCGCCGCCTATATCTCGGTGCGTTCCGACCCGGATGGATACGGCAAATTCACGATTCTCCGATTGCCAACGGACACACAGACATTGGGTCCGCAGCAGACGCAGAACCGGATGACGACGTCGCCGGATGTGTCCCGCGAGAAAACGTTGCTGTCGAATTCGAACAAGATCAAATATGGCAATTTGCTGACCTTGCCGGTTGCCGACGGTGGCATTCTCTATGTGGAACCGTTCTACAACGAACGCAACACCGGGCCGAACACGGCGACTTTCCCGCAGCTGCTGCGGGTGCTGGTGAGCTACCGGGACGAGGCGGGCAACGTCAAGGTGGGCTACGCCTCGACCCTGACCGACGCGCTGAACCAGGTCATCCCGGGCGCGGGCACGTTGGCGACGCCGTTCGGCGGTGACTCGGGGACCAGGCCGAAGCCGGGGACCGCTCCGGCGCCCGCCGACGGCAACAACGGGACCGGCGCCGCAGCGACCCCGCCGCCCGCGTCGGTGCCCCCGCCCGCGCCGGGATCGTCCTCGGCCAAGGACGCCGCGGCGGCCGAGCTCAATCGCAAGATCGAGAACGTGCGAAACGCCATGCGCAGCGGAAACTTCCAGGACTTCGGCCGGGCGCTGGACGAGCTGGAAGCCGCCGTCAAGGCGTATCAGGACGCGGGTCGCTGACCGGCGCCGCCGGTCGGAGAGGCACTCGGACGAAGAACGCCGCCATCGTGACGATGGCGGCGTTCTTCGGGTTCGTGACCCGGGAGACGTCAGCGACCGAGCGAGTCGATCAGCGCGCTGTTCCGGCTGAGGATCTGCTGGAGCTGGTCCTGCACGCCGTACTGCTCGGCGAACTCGGACGCGGCGGACTCGGCCTGCTCGATCACCGACTGCGCGGCGCTCACGGCGGGCTCGGCGGGTTCGGGCACGGCGGGCAGTTCCTCCGCCTCGACGAGCGGCTCGGGCGAGGAGGTGCCCGCGCGCAGGTACTTGCCGCAGGACGGCCAGGCGCCCGGGCCCTGGGTGGCGAGCACGTTCTCCGCCACGCGGATCTGCTCTTCCTTGCTCGCGGTGTGGGCCGAGCCCTTCCCACCGTTGGCCGCCCAAGTGCTCTGCGAGAACTGCAGGCCGCCGTAGTAGCCGTTTCCGGTGTTGATCCCCCAGTTGCCACCGCTCTCGCACTGCGCGACGCCGTCCCAGTCGTGGGTCGCCGCGGAGGCGGAAGCGGTGGAGAATGCGAACGGGACGGCAACAAGTGCGCCGGTGATGGCGGCGAAGCCGAGGGCGCGGGTGCTGATCTTCCGGTTCTCAGTCATGGTCGTTTCCCTCCCTGCGCCCGCCGGCACGGCGATGAATCACTGCCGTGTCCCTGTCCCCAGGTCGTCGGGGATCCTCGAACCGCGGGACAGGGTCGCCGGTGTTCGGCGGTTCGAGTTCGAGCCCGTCTCGGATGATCCGGGCCGTGGAGTGACGGTAACGAAGAAATCTCAGCAGATCACATCTGGATAACGCCGGAATTGCATGAAGCGAATAACCCGAATATCCCCGTTTCTCCAGGTGGGAAACGTCATCAACACGCTTCGGTGATGGTACGTTATCGCATCGTTATGTGAGTGATATCACTGTGATATAGTGAAGTACATCACGTTTGAAGCGGCTAACTGGTGGCAAATCTTGTGGGCGCGGCGCGGGAATGCGTCTTCCGGTAGTTGGGTGCCGCCGAGTGTTTCCGAGATTCGGCGCCGGCTCGTGTTCGGCGTTCGGTGGTCTGTTCACCTCCTCGAAACCGCGCCTGAGCAGGCGATTTGCAGTCTGCGCGAACGCGTGTGTAATGTTGTGTTCACCGACGCGGGGTGGAGCAGCTCGGTAGCTCGCTGGGCTCATAACCCAGAGGTCGCAGGTTCAAATCCTGTCCCCGCTACTAGCGAAACGGCCCGGAACCACCAGGTTCCGGGCCGTTTCGTTTTGGGTCGATGCTCCAGTTGGTTGCCTATCCGTCGGCCGACGCGCGGCTCCGACCGCCGCACGGTTCCGATGGAAGCTATTGCCGGTGCAAGCGCTCCCGCACGGCGTCCATGCGGGCGCGGAGTTCCTCCGGCGTGATCACGCCCCGTTCCATCAGCGTGTGCGCGGTGACGACCACCGAGCGACTGCGGACCGGGAAATCGTGATAGATCGTCTCGCCCAGCGCGTCCTCGGCGTGACGACGCTCCAGGTTGTCCAGGGCCCCGCGCCAGGAGAGGCATTCGCAGGTGGCCTGCATGCTCGACTCCCACGGGTCGGGTGCGCGATCGAGCTCGGGCAGCGCACTCTCTCGGCGCGCCGCGGGATCCAAGGCGCTCAGCAGGACTTCGTACGGACCACTCGTCACCGGCGCCCCTCCTTACTCGTAGCGGACTCGACTCGGTTCGGTGGCTGCTGCGCGGTCCAATCGACCTGGGGTAGCGCCACGCCGATCATGGTGTCCCGGGTGACGATGGCGGCCAGCTGCTCCTCGGTCCAGCCCTCGGTGCCCTCGGGGCGCATCGGCAGCACCATGAATCGGGACTTCTGGTTCGAATCGTGCACCCGGATCTCGACGTCGGGCGGGAAATGCAAGCCGAATTCGGCGAGTACCTCGCGGGGCCGGCGCACCAGGCGGCGACGGTAGTTGGGCGTGCGATACCAATCCGGGGACATGCCCAGCACGGGGCGCGGATAGCACGAGCACAGCGTGCACACGATGACGTTGTGCACCTGCGGCGTGTTCTCCAGTACGTAGAAGTAGGTGTAGTCGCTCGGCGTCCCGGATCCGGTCGGATCGCGCCAGTCGATGCCGACCTCCTTGCACGTCTCGGTCCCGTCGGCGAGCAGGCGCGCCTTGAACTCGGGGTCGGTCCACGCCTTCGCCACGAGTTTCGATCCGCCGTGCGGCCCGACCGATTCGGCCCACTCGCTGAACCGGCGGTGGTCTTCCTGCGAGAAGAGACCCTTCTCGATGGCGAGTTCCCGGACCGCCGTCTCGAGCACTTCGAACTCGCTGATCTCCTCGCTCGTCCGGATCGGCGCGTGCGCGTCGTGATCGTGGGTCCGGCTCACCGGGCATCCTCCTCTGTGGGCTCGAGCCAGCGCTCGGAGACCTCCGTCTCCAGGGTGTCGACGTCGAAGCCGGTGTATGTAGGCCACAAATCCTTCTGGCGGAATCGCACGACATAGAACGGCTCGACGCGACCGTCCTCGCGTCCCCACGCCTCGTCCTCCGGGATGATCCACTCCGGGCGGTACTCGACGACGACGCCGGTGTGCCCCCGGGTGTAGGCCTGGGTCCGGGTGTGGAACATCGACGTGGCGTCGCGGACCCGCACCCGATCGCCGATTCGGTACTTCCTGCTCATGCGCGCGCCTCCATTCGGGCGCGTACTTCGTCCAGCTTGGCCGACAGCTCATCGGGGGTGATCAAACCCTTGGCGATCAAGGTCTTCGCCGCGACGGTCGCCCAGCGCGCGTAGTAGGGGAGACCGAAGTACAACGTCGCGCCCAAGTCGTTCTCCGCTCGCCTGCGTTCTTCGGAGTTCCACACGCCGCGCCAGCCGAGGCATTCGCAGGTGACGTAAGTGCGCATCTCCCAGGGCTCTTCCTCCTTCTCCCGGTAATCGACCGGGATGTCCGGCTGTCCGCCCACGTCGTGCAGCACGTGCCGGAGGGCGGCGAACAATTCGTTGGAGATCTCGTAGGGCGAGTCCAGCGGTTCGCGGAAGACCGGTGCGAGGTCCGCGACGCGATGCTGCAGCTCGTCGAATCGGTTCGGTGCGCTCATGATGTCTCCGAAGTGACGGATCCGGTGTCCCCGGTGCGGCGTTCACGGCGGGTGTGTGCGCACGCGCCGCCACTCGTCGATGCGGGAGTGGAAGCGAGCGCCATGGGGACTCCAACGGGACGGCCGGCCCGGCTATCGGGCAGGCGAGTGCAGTCAGGCGGGGTATGTGACCCCAGTCACAATCACATGGTTCGAAAGCCAAGAGTACACGTCAAGATCGATTTGCTGAAGGATGCCTGGAGCGCGGGGCGACCGCGCGCGTCGTTTCCGATCAGGCTCTTGACTAGCCGGAAATGTGGAGGAGACTAGTCATTACACCGGAACACCGGTAGGTGAGCGCACTGTCAGCTGAGACGTCGGCAGGCAGTGAAGACAACCGACCCAGGATCCGGCTAGGCCCCCGGCAAGCCAGCCGAAATACCGGAGCACTCAGCGACGACTGAGACCCACGGTTTCGACGAGACTACCGGGGACTGATCTGTGTAGGGGGTTTTCCACCTGGGTTCCAGGCTTGCGAGCGCGACACGGCGCTCCGGCCGAATCGACTCACTCCAACGGAATGCTGATGGTTGACTAGCCGTGTGCCGGCTGTCTCGGCCCGCACATCGGCAACCCGTGTCAGGAGGCACCCGCAATGCCCACTCATGACGGAAGCTGGCCGCAGGGAACGCCGTGCTGGGTCGACTGCCAGGTCGACGACCCGGGGCGCGCCCGCGAATTCTATGGCGCTCTCTTCGGCTGGCAGATCGAGGACAGCCCGCCCGAGGCTGGGGGATATCTGATGGCGATGCGCAACGGCCGCGCGGCCGCGGGCATCGGACCAAAACCGGAAGGCATGCCGATGCCGTCGGTGTGGACCACCTACCTCGCCGCCGACAGCGCCGACGCCGTCGCGCAGAAGGTCGGCGCCGCGGGCGGCTCGCTGATGATGCAACCGTTCGACGTGCTCGACGTCGGCCGCATGGTCGTCGGCGCCGATCCCACCGGCGCGGTCTTCGGGATCTGGGAGGCCAAGGCCCACGCGGGCGCGGGCATCTACAACGAGCACGGCGCCTACTGCTGGAACGAGCTGCACACCAGCGACTACAAGCAGGCGCAGCAGTTCTACGCCGACGTGTTCGGCTGGCACTACACCGAGATCGGCGACGGCGAGCATTTCGTCTACTCCACGTTCAGCTTGACGCAGGACGGCGACGCCGTCGGCGGCGTGAACGACTCGACGAAGATGCCGGGCGACAACCCGTCGTATTGGCTGGCCTGGTTCCAGGTCGGCAACACCGACGACGCGCTCGCCAGGGCGCGCGATCTCGGCGCCACCGTCATGTCGGGACCCGACGACAGCCCCTTCGGCCGCATGGGCATCGTCCAGGGGCCGCAGGGTGAGGTCTTCGGCATCATCGATCCGACGACGACCGTCGGGGAACCGCCGACCGGCGGGTGAGCCGCGCGCGGCGACAACCGAGCCACTGCGCTCGGTTGTCGCCGCCACATGGGCGGGAATGCCGTCAGTCGGAGCGTGCCGATTCCGGCGAGACCAGACCGTGCTGATGGGCGTAGACGACGGCGTGGATGCGATCGCGGACGCCGAGTTTGGCGAGGATGCGGGAGACGTGCGTCTTCACCGTCTCCTCGCCGACACCCAGCTGCGCGGCGATCTCGGCGTTGCTGCGCGCGTCGGCCAGCAGGAGCAGTACCTCCAGTTCGCGGGCGGTGAGCTGCTGGACTTCCGGCGGGGTGCGCGGGGGCGCGAGCGTGCTCGCGAAGCGGGAGACCAGGCGGCGGGTCATCGACGGGTCGATCAGCGCGTCGCCGCGGGCCGCGATCCGGATCGCCGTGACGAGTTCTTCGGGCGGCAGGCTCTTCAGCAGGAACCCGCTGGCGCCCGCCTGCAAGGCGCGATACAGGTTGGCGTCGCTGTCATAGGTCGTGAGCACCAGGACGTGCGTGCCGCCGGCGGCGACGATCGCGGTGGTGGCGGCCAAGCCGTCGAGTTTCGGCATGCGGACGTCGAGGATCGCCACATCCGGTCGCAGCCGGGCGGTCTCGGTGATCGCGGCCCGGCCGTCGCTCACCTCGGCGACGCAATCCAGGTCCGGCTGGCTGTCCACGACGGCGCGCAGGCCGGAGCGGAACATGCTGTGGTCGTCGGCGATCAGGACACGGATGGGCGGGTTCACGATCCTCCGATCGGCACGGACACCGTGGTGTGCCAGTGCGTGGCGTCGCGGCCGTAGTCCAGTGCGCCGTCGAACAGCTCGGCGCGGCGACGAATTCCGTGCAGGCCGCGCTGGATCGAGGGGTCGGCGGTGACCGCTTCACGGGGGAGGGGGTTCGTTGCGCGCAGCACCACTCGCTTCGGCAGGTACTCCACGTCCAAGCGGACGTGCGTGCCGTCGCCGTGGCGCAACGCGTTGGTCAGCATCTCCTGCACGATGCGGTACAGGGTGAGGTTCAACGAGTCCGGCAGTGTGACGGCGTCGCCGCGCACGCTCGTCTCGACCCGCAGCCCAGCCGCGCGGACGTGCTCGATCAGCCCGTCGATGTCGGCGAGCCCCGGCTGACGCTGCCCCTCGTCCTCCCGCCCGTGCAACAAGTCGAGCTGGCGGCGCAGATCGACCATCGCGGCCCGGCTGCTGGATTCCACCGCCGACAGCGATCGGGCGGCGGCCGCGTTCGCCGTGCCGCCCAGAGCCAGCCGCGCCGCACCGGCGTGGATGCCGATCGCGCTGACGTGATGGGAGATCACGTCGTGCAGGTCGCGGGCGATCGCCGCCCGTTCCTCGGTGACCGCGCGCTCCAGCGCGGTGCGGTGCTCCTGCTGCCGCAATCGGGCCCGCTGCTCCAGATCGGCGATGTAGGCGCCTCGCGCCGCGGTGTAGCGGCCGACGAGCCACGGGACGCAGCCCGCGGAGACGGTCGCGGCCAGCAACAGCCGCCAATCCCGCGCCGCGGCGCTGTCGGTGACCAGGTGCGCCCCGGCGACTCCTGCGCACAGCGACAACATGGTCAGCACGGAACTCGGTCCGGCGAGCCACGCCCCCGCGCGGTATCCGGCCACCAGGAACCCCACGTCGGCGAACCGCACCGGGAACCCGTGCCGATACAACAGCAGCGCGGCCAGCAGTCGCACGAGCACTTGCACCACCGCGACCACGCCCGCCGTCCGGGGCGGGGCGGCCAAGGCGAGATCGGCGGCGACGATGGCCGTGACAGCGGCGACCGTCTGCCACGGCGCCACCGCGAAGACGCCGCACAGACCCAGCACCACCGCGTCGATGACGGCGGCCACCATGGCGACCACCACCGACTGGCGGGCCAGTGATCTGCTCACGTCCAACAGTTCGTCACCGCCTCCGTCCGGTTCCGGTGCCGGGTCCTGGGGCGATCCTAGTGATCCGGCCGATCGCAGACGCCGCACGAACGACAACTCTGCCCGCGCGCCTGCGCGCTCGCGTCCCCCGCGCGGGGGACGCGAAGTCCCTCGCCGGCGCGATGTTTCCCCAGGCCCGGGCACGTAGCGTCCAAGGAAGAGGCCAGAGGAAGAAGGAGAACCCATGGGTCGTGTGGAGTTCGAGTTGCTGACCTACGCCATTCCGGCGTTCGCGGTGCTCATGCTGGTGGAGTGGATCGCCTACCGGCGCGATCCCGACCGGTCCGGCAACGGTGGATCGGTCCGCGACACCGCTTCCAACGTGACGACATTCACGGTGGGCAGGCTGGTCAAGCCGCTGATGCAGCATCTGGTGCCGTTCTCGGCCGTGGTCGTGGCCGCCGCGATCACGCCGCTGCACCTGTCGCCGCGATCCTGGTGGGTCTGGGTGCTCGGCTTGATCGTCACGGATCTGTGCTACTACTGGGCGCACCGCGCCGACCACCGGGTCCGGCTGATGTGGACCGCGCACAACGTGCACCACTCCAGTGAGCACTTCAACCTCTCCACCGCGCTTCGCCTCTCCTGGCTGCACCCGATCCCGAATATCCTGCGCGGGCTGGCGTGGGTGCCCGCGGCGCTGCTGGGCTTCCCCGCTTGGATGATCTTCTTGTTGCAGGGCATCGGGCTGCTTTATCAGTTCCCGATCCACACTCAGCGCGTCGAGACCCTCCCGCGTCCGATCGAATTCCTGTTCAACACACCCTCGCACCACCGTGTCCACCACGGGTCGAACCAGCCCTACATCGACAAGAACTACGGCGGCATCTTCATCATCTGGGATCGTCTGTTCGGCAGTTTCGCCGCCGAATCCGAACCGGTCCGCTACGGCCTCACCAAGAACATCGGCACCGACAACCCGCTGAAGGTCAACTATCACGAGTTGGCGGCGCTGATCCGCGACGTGCGCGGCGCGAGCACCTGGCGGGGGCGGCTCGGATACATCTTCGGCCCGCCCGGCTGGACCGAGCATGCCGTGCCGGTGTCCGCGCCGGTCGAAGCGCCGGTGTCCGACCGGGCCGGGGAACACGCCGGACAGCTCGCGTCGTGACCGGGTGCCGAGCCCGTTCATCGAACTGAGCTTGCCTTCAGCTCTGGTAGCCCGGTGCTGCGGTGCATCCGGCTACCGGCGCGCGTACTCCGAGGGGCGCAACCGCGACGGTCCGAGTGGGCGACCACGGGTGCAGGCATCGGCCGGTCGCGGCGACTCCCGGCGGGCGATCCGCCCGGGTCAGTCGCCGTCGAGATAGAACGTCACGCGCGCGATGCCTTCCCCGCTGGTCGCGAATTCCACGACCGCGACTCCGAATACCGCGCCGAGCCGGACACTCGCCGTGACGGTGTGGCCCGCGGCGATCACCTTGCTCCAGCGCATGTTGCGTACCCGATTGGTGAATTCCTCCACCGACACCGGCGTGCCCGCGGGCAATTCGATCTCGGCCCGGGACCCGAGCAGCTCGCGCACCCGGCTCAGATCGGTGCTCGCCGCGGCGGCGAAAAGCCCTGTCGTGGTGTGTTTTCCGCGGCGGCCCACGCCACCGAGCGCCTGCATCATGCCCAGCGCCCCGCCGACGCCCTGGTTGACGAGCAGTTGCGGCCCCAGCTTCAGCGCCGCGGCGAGCCCGGGCAGACCGGTGCGCAGCAGTTGCCAGATCATGCCCGCCAGTTCCCAATGCGCGGCGAGCGAGGCGATCTTCCATACGCCGTCCTGCTCGACCAGCCGATAGCGCAGGTGCATGGGGACGAGAACGGTGGCGCCGGTCGACATCGTGGTGACGACGGTCAGATCGCGCAGCACCGTCGGCGGATGGACCAGATCGCGATCGACCCGGAACGCGATGGTGTTCGGTCCGATGAAGGTGTCGTAGAACCGCGCTATGGCGGTGCGCCCCACGTGCGGGCGGGACCCCACCGGGTCGTTGACCTCCGCCCCCGCGGCGAACAGGCCCACCCACGCGGACTTGTCGTGCGCCGCGACCGCGTGCGGTGACGCCTCGACGGCCGTCAGCAGCGCTGCGGCCGAGGGATCCAGCGGCATGATGACACAACCTCCGTAGACGCGAGCCGGACTGGACACATGGTAGAACAAGTTCTAATTTTGGCGTCGCGTTCCGGTGTCCCGCCGGTCGCATCCGCAGGACAAAGGGAACTCGATGGACTGGTATACCGGCAACACCGTGTACGACACCGTGCTGACGATCGGCTTCGCGTTCGCGGCGTTCGTCGTGGTCGGCGGCTTGTTCGCGCAGAGTCCCTACGGTCGTTTCGCCTCCACCGAGGTCGGTTTCAACCTCAACCCGAAGCTGGGGTGGTGGTTGATGGAGATTCCGGCGACGGTGGTGTTCGCCCTCTGCTATCTCGCGGGCCCGAATCGTTTCGAACCCACCGCGCTGGCCCTGGCGGCCATCTGGGTGCTGCACTACGGCAACCGCGGCTGGTTCTTCCCGCTGTCCATCCGGCAGGTGCCCGGCAAGCGGAGCAGCTTCAATGTCTCGGTCCTCGCCGCGGGCATGTTCGTCACGGCGCTGCACGGCTATCTCAACGGCTCCCTGTTCAGTCACGACTACCTCGATCAATACGGGCCGGAATGGCTGACCGATCCGCGCTTCCTGCTCGGGCTCGTGGTCTACCTGAGTGGCTTCGCTCTGCTGGTGCGCTCCGAATCCATCGTGCGCAACCTGCGGGACAAGGCGGATCCCGGCGCGGCCGAGTATCGGATCCCCTACGGCGCGGGATTCCGGTTCGTCAGCAGTCCGGCCTATCTCGGCGAGCTGATCGCGTGGGCGGGTTTCGCGCTGGCGACCTGGTCGTTGGCCGGCGTGGTCATCTTCTTGATCACGGCGGGCAATCTGGTGCCGCGTGCCCTCGCCACACACCGGTGGTACCGGGAGAAGTTCGCCGACTATCCCGTGGATCGAAAGGCGTTGATTCCGTTCGTGGTCTGATCGCCTCGCGAAACCGGGGTCCCCGCCGATTGCCTATCGATTGAGTCATCGGTTGCATCGGACGTACTAGAAGTAGGTGGATACCTGGAGTTTTGAAAACCGCGTGCTATGTAACGATGCATGAACGCTGCATGGGGTGGGTTTCGGGCTAGAGTCGGGTCATGGGTATCGAGTACGCGAGCGTCATCGATCTACCCCGGTCCGAGGTGTTCGCCTGGCACGGTCGCCCTGGCGCGCTGACCCGCCTGGCGCCGCCATGGCAGCCCGTGTCTCCGCGCGCCGAATCGGACTCGCTCTGCGACGGGCAGGCCGTGCTCGGACTGCCCGGTGGCCTGCGCTGGGTGGCGCGGCACGACCCGGGCGAGTACGACCCCCCGCGCCGGTTCGTGGACGCGGTCACCGTCGACGGAATCGGCTCGCTGCCGGCCGGACTGCTGCCCTGGCGGCACACCCACGACTTCGAGGTCGTCGACGAGACGCGGACGCGGGTGGTGGACCGGGTGGACGCGCCGGTTCCCGCCACCGTGCTGCGTCCCATGTTCGCCTACCGCCACCGGCAGCTCGCCGACGATCTCGCGGCGCACGCGCGGGCGGCGGGGGAGGGCTTCGTGTCCAGGACCATCGCGGTGACCGGAGCGTCCGGCCTGGTCGGTTCGGCGCTGACCGCGTTCCTGTCCACCGGCGGGCACCGCGTCGTTCGGCTGGTCCGGCACACGCCGCGCGCCGCCGACGAAAGGCTGTGGGACACCGCCGACCCCGCGCCGGACCTGCTGGACGATGTGGACGCCGTGGTGCATCTGGCGGGGGCCTCCATCGCGGGCCGGTTCACCGAGGGGCACAAGCGTGCGATCGCGGGCAGCCGGATCGGTCCGACCCGGAAACTCGCCGAGGTCGCGGCCCGCGCGGCGGTGCCGGTCTTCGTGAGTGCCTCCGCGATCGGCTACTACGGCGCCGATCGCGGCGACGAGGCGTTGACCGAGCGATCGGTGCGCGGGACGGGCTTCCTTGCCGACGTGGTCGAGGAGTGGGAGGACGCGACGGCTCCCGCCGCCGAAGCCGGTGTGCGGGTGGTGCGCGTGCGTACCGGCATCGTGCAGTCCCCGCGCGGCGGCACCCTGCAGCTGTTGCGTCCGCTGTTCACCGCCGGGCTGGGCGGGCGCATCGGCAACGGCAGGCAATGGCTGTCGTGGATCGGAATCGATGACCTGATCGACATCTATCACCGGGCGCTCTGGGATGCGGAACTGTCCGGTGCGGTCAATGCCGTTGCGCCGCAACCCGTGCGGAACGCGGAGTACACCAAGATCCTCGCGCGCGTGCTGCACAGGCCCGCCCTGTTCCCGGTGCCCGGGTTCGGTCCCGCTCTGCTACTGGGCCGCGAAGGCAATCGTGAAGTGGCGTCCGCGAGTCAGCGCGTCGTCCCCGCGCGGCTGGCGGAGGCCGGGCACCATTTCCGGGCCCCGGCTCTGGAACCGGCGCTGCGACATCTGCTCGGCAGGCTCGCGGGCTGAGTCCGGGATGGCGCCGGGGCTCGCGACGGAATGGATGTTCCCGATCTGGCGGATGTAGTAGACCGATCGACGCCATTCCGGCGTTCGTGCCCGCGTCGCAGCAATCGACTGCCCTGTCCACCTTGCGGCTGGGTCTCGGAGAGTCTCCCGACATGCGAGTAGTCGCTGTTGAATCGGCTGTGAGCAAGAGACGGCTTGCGCTGGATGAGTGGAGCGCAACCGAGTCGGGCGACTGATCGGTGCGGTCCTGCGATCGCTGATGGTGCCGGCGAGGTGTGTGTGGAGCGCTCAGCCGGGTGCCTGGTGCGGGGCGCGTCCGCACGAGAGGTCCCATCTCCACTGCAGTTGCCGGCGGTGCGGGCGAGGTGTTGGCAGAGCGCTCCGCCGGTGACCTGTGCGGGCGCATCGGCGCGCTGGTCCGATCTCCACTGTGGTTGCTGATGGCGCGGGCGAGGTGTGTGTGGAGCGCTCCGCCGGTGACCGGTGTGGGGTGCGTCCGCACGAGAGGCCCCCTCTCCTCTGTGGTAGCTGACGCGCCGATGTCGGATTCCGTACTGCATCGATATTGCATCGATGATCGTGGGCAGCGGACTTGGCGGCCGAGCGCTGCGCGCGCGGGCGGCTCGTGCGGGAGAGGGGGTTTCGCCAGCTACCTCTGCTGGGTTCAGGGGATGATCTGAGCCGGCGGTCGCCGGGAGAAGCCAGGGCCGACGGAGGATTGCGTGGTGTCCGTCGATGGATCGGTTCGGCGGAAGCGCCCGGCGGGCTGGTCAGGCGAGCCGGTCGGCGGCGTCGACCAGGCTCTCGACGCGTTCCACGCCCTCGGGGAGGAAGACCGCCTCCCATCCCGGGCCGCCGACCAGCACGCGGGCGCCCGCGCCGAGGCAGGCGCGCACCGCGGAGGTCAACGCCGTGGACTCCTGCTGCGACCACAGCAGGACAGCGGCGGGGCGGTCGAACCGGGCGAGGGTGTCGGCGAGCGCGGCGGCGGGCACGTCGGCGCCCAGCATCCGGGCTCCGGCGCCGCGTTCGGCGAGCGCCGCGCGCAACACCTCCAGCGGCAGCGAATGCGTCTCCCCGCTGGTGCAGGCGAGCACCACCGGCGCCGTGCCGTCCGAAACCGACGGCGGGTGCGTCCGGTGCAGCACCGAGATGACGCACCAGGAAAGCAAGTGCTCCACATCGATGCATCCCTCGCCGCCGAGCTGCCGATCGACGATGTCGGCGAAAGCGGGGCGGCACAGCAGATTCCAGGTGTCCACCACGCCGAACGCGCGGACGTGCGCCTCGATCTGGTTCGACACCGCGGTGGTGTCCAGCGCGAAGGCCGCGGCCAGCAGCGCTTCCCGGCGGCCGAGCGTGGGCGCGGGCCCGCGCACCGCCGCCGCCGCGCCCGCCGGGCTCGCGCCCGCGCGGATCAGCGCCAGCATCCGTTCGAGCATGGCGATGTCGGCCCGGGTGTACAGGCGGTGCTGACCTGGGCGGTGCTGCGGCGGGCCGATGTCGTAGCGGCGGTTCCAGCTGCGCAGCGTCGCGGTCGGGATACCGAGACGCTCGGCGACCGCGCGCACCGTGTATCCGGCCGCGTCGGACACGGGGACGGGACCGGCGGGCATCGCCCCATTCTGCCCGCCGCCGCCGACGGGATCCGCTCCACCCGGCTGATCGGTGGGTCCGTGCGGTGGCATCACGTCACCGTCGGTTTCGCGCCGGGTCGTTCGGCGCGGGTCGACCGGGCGGTGTGAGTCCGGACGCGTGCACGTCGGCCGCCGCCGTCCGGGAGGGTGACCAGCGGCGGCGGTCCCGCCCGCTGCCCTGGCAGTGAGCGATCAGCCGGCCGGACGGCATCTCGCGGTGGGGCGGTCAGGACTGTGCGCCCGACCGCCACGGCTTCTCGCGGCTGTGGGCTTATCGGTGCCGGTTTTGGAGAGCGTGATGCTGCGCATTCGTGCGCCCGGACGCGCGGACCGAGCGGGCAGGTTCCCCAAGTGGCTGCGCACCTGTGTCCGGCAGGCGCCCGGCCGTCGATGTTCGGCGTTGTCCTCCGCGGCATCGTTCCTCCGGAAAAGGAAGGTTGCATCAATTGTGCATCGTTCTATGCTAGTGTGGTCAGCATCGCCGATTTCCGAGGAGTTAGCGTGCACCGTCGCAATCTGCTGCGTACGTCGACCCGCCTGCTCGCCGGGGTGGTGTCGGCGCTGTCCGCGACCGCTCTGGCGACGGGTGGCGCCTCCGCGGCTCCGAACCCGCTCGAGGGACCTGCGCCGGTGCCGCGCCTGGAGCTGGAGCGGTACTTGGGGACGTGGCGTCAGCTCGCCGCCGTCCCGCAGTACTTCAACCTCGCCTGCGCGCGAGATACCCAGGCGAATTACGCCCTCGATGCGGCGGGCAACATCGCGGTGCGCAACACCTGCACCACATGGACCGGCACGCAGAACGAGATCAACGGGACCGCTACGGTCAACGACCGGGAGACCGGTGCGCAGCTGCACGTCAGCTTCCCCGGCGTGCCGACCCAGGATCGTCTGGACGGGCCGACCAACTACATCGTCACGGCGCTCGGCCCGGCCTATTCGTGGGCGGTGGTCACCGACCCGAGCCGGATATCCGGATTCGTCCTGGCGCGCGCCGCGTCACTGGACGCGGAAGCCTGGCAGCAGGTGCGCGCGGCGATCGTCTCCGCGGGCCAGAACCCGTGCCTGTACCTGACCTCGCCGACGACCGGCGGTGACTCGCGCATCGTCCCGCTGTGCGCGGCGTGATCCGGCATGTTCGGCGCTCGTGAGGGCCGCGTCGGCGGCGGTGGGGCTGAGCCGCCCGACGCCGCGCCGGCGCGACCCTCACGGGCGCCGAGCACGACCGCTCTCGTCCGACAAGGAGCCTCGCGATGACCGTCACGATCGCGCTGTTCACCCGCGACCTGCGGGTGCGGGACAACCCGGTGCTGACCGCCGCGCACCGGGAAGGCGCCGCCGTGGTGCCGTTGTTCGTGCTCGACGACGCCGTCCTCGCCGGCCGCTTCGCCGCGCCGAACCGTGCGCGGTTCCTCGTCGCCGCCCTCGCCGAACTCGACGACGAACTGCGCGCCCTCGGCGGTGGCCTGGTCCTGCGCCGCGGTGACGTGGCCGCGGAGGTCGACCGCGTGGCCGCCGTAGTGCACGCCGAGAGCGTGCACGTCGCCGCCGATGTCAGCGGCTACAGTCGCAGGCGCGAACGGGCGCTGCGGGAGCGTCTCGCGCGGCGCGACTGCCTGCTGTACACCCATCCCGCCACCGTCACCGCCGCCGATCCGGCCACGCTGCTGCCCGCTACCGGGCGCGACCACTTCGCGGTCTTCAGCCCGTATTTCCGGCGCTGGTCCGACGCGCCGCTGCGCAAGCCGCTGGGCAAACCGAGCAGCCTCACGGTGCCGCGGGTGCCGAGCCTGCCGCTGCCGGACGCGGACGAGCTGTGCCCGGGACCGACGTCGCCGCAGCTTGCCGTGGGCGGTGAGACGACCGGGCGAAAGATCGTGCGCGATTGGCTGGCCGGGCCGGTCGAGCACTACGCGCGCGACAACGACGACCTCGCGGCCGACGACACTTCGCGGCTGTCGCCGTATCTGCACTTCGGCTGCGTGTCGCCGGTGGAGCTGGTGCACCGGGTCGACACGTCCACCGCCGGCGGGCACGCGTTCGCCCGTCAGCTGGCCTGGCGCGACTTCCACCACCAGTTGCTGGCCGCCCGCCCGTCGGCGGCCTGGTCGGACTACCGCCCCCGCTCGGTTCGCCGACGCGACGACGAGCAGGCCGTCGACGCCTGGCGCGAAGGGCGCACGGGGCATCCGATCGTGGACGCCGGGATGCGGCAACTGCGCGCGCAGGGGTGGATGCACAACCGCGCGCGGCTGATCACGGCCAGCTTCCTGACCAAGTCGCTGCGGGTCGACTGGCGGGTGGGGGCGGAGCACTTCTTGCGCTGGCTGGTGGACGGCGACCTGGCGAACAACCAGCTGAACTGGCAGTGGGTGGCGGGTACGGGGACCGACACCAGGCCGAATCGGGTGCTCAACCCGCTGCGTCAAGCGCAGCGTTACGACCCGGACGGCGAGTACGTCCGGCGTTGGGTTCCCGAGCTGGCGCACCTGCCCGGTGGACGTATCCACCGGCCGTGGCGTGAGCACGTCGATCCGGCGGACTATCCGGCGCCGATCATCGACTTCGTCGGGATGTAGCGGGGCGGCTCACCCGAGTCGCCGGTCCCTGACGAGCACTGCGTCGGCGACCGACTCGAAGGCCTGCACCACGTTCTCCAATTCGTCGCCGAGCTCACGCATCCCGGCGACCGCCATGAGGTCTTCGGTGTCGAAGTACCACCGCGCGAACAGGCGGCGGAAAGCGTCGTCGGCGTCGTCCGCCAGTCGCTGGATCTCGGCTCGATACCGCTGTGCTTCGAGGAAATTCAGCGGGGCGGTCAGCGATCGGGCCGTATGCTGCCCGCATTCTTCGACGATGGCGATCACCTCGGTGAGTTCGTCCACGAGCGCCGTCGTGTGGTGCAGGCTCGCGCGCTCGGCCGCCGTCCGCAGGTGGGCGACGACGCTGTGCAACGCCCGGCCGAGCGCGCACCGGCCCGCCGCCTCCGGCGCGCCGAGCAGTTCGCACACGAATTCGTCGCTGCGATCGGTGAGCACCGCGAGCCGCGCGTGCACCGCCGCGGGCTCGGCGGAATTCCGATGCAGCATGCCGAATATCGCCGCGGCTTGTCCGACCGTGCCCGCCGCAGACCGGAAACAGTCGTGCGAGTCCTCCCGGATCAACGGTTGCGACGACGCCACAAGTACTCCTGTCGGTGGGTGATTCCACAGCCGCGACCGGTGCCGCGACACAGATGATTCGAAGGCAGCGGCGCCGCGGATGAAACCTCGTGGATCGACCCGAGCGCGAGCTTCCGAATCCCCCTCGGGCGCGCTTGAATTGATATGTCGAGGATCTGCCACGCCCGAGGAAAGGGGCCTGTCATGGGCACCGTCGAAATCGCGATCACCATCGGCCGCATCGTGGACACGCTGCAGAAGGCGCTGATCCTGCTCATTCTCTGATCGACTCGTGAATCCGGGCGCCCCGGCGAGGGCGCCCGGAGATCACCGAATACGGCGAATCGTTCCTCGGTCGATCAGTCGCCGGACACCGACCGGTGGAATTCCCATGCGTCGGAGACGATGTCGGCCAGGTCCGGACGCTGCGGCTTCCAGCCGAGCCTGCTGCCCGCCTTGCCGCTCGCGGCCACGCAGACGGCCGGATCGCCCGGCCTGCGCGGGCCGTAGTGCACCGGGAAGTCACGTCCGGTTACTTCCCGCACGGTATCGAGCACCTGCCGGTTGGAGTAGCCGCTGCCGTTGCCGAGGTTGTACACCTCGTATTCGCGGGGGCGGATGGCTTCCAGCGCCAGCAGGTGCGCGGCGGCGAGGTCGGCCACGTGCACGTAGTCCCGGATGCAGGTGCCGTCCGGAGTCGGATAGTCGGTGCCGTAGAGGGTGAACGAAGGGCGCTGCCCGGCAGCGACTTGCAGCAGGATCGGAATCAGGTGCGACTCCGGGTCGTGACGTTCGCCCAGCCGCGCGCCGTGCGCTACGACGGCGCCGGAGGCGTTGAAGTAGCGCAGCGACGCGGCGCCGAGATCGCTCGCGCCGCACTCGCCCGCGATCATCATGTCCACGGTAGCCTTGGTCGCCGCGTACGGGTTGGCCGGACGCACTTCGGCGTTCTCGTCGAAGGGTGTGCTTCCGTCGCCGGTGTACATCGATCCGGTGCTGGAGAAGATCAGGCGCGGAGTGCCTGCGGCGCGTATGGCGCGCAGCAGTGCGAGGGAGCCTTCGATGTTGTTCCACCAGTACTTCTCCGGGTTCGCGACCGATTCGGCGACTTCGATCTTGGCGGCGAAGTGCAGCACGCCGTCGAAGCCGGACGCGGGCGTGAGCACGTCGGCGACCCGATGGATCGAGAGTTGGTGGAACACCGCGCGCGGCGGGAGGTTCGCCGGGAAACCGGTGGACAGGTCGTCGAGAATCTCTACCTCATGGCCCGCGTCGACGAGTTGGTGGGCGACGACGCTACCGATGTAGCCGGCGCCGCCGGTGACGAGAAGCTTCACGGATGTCCTCTCCTGGTGGTGGGTCGCGGAGGATCTCTGGCCGGTCCGCCGCGAGCGCGCCGACGGCCGGGGTCTTGTCTCGACCACTCTCGCATCCGGACCTCGACCGCGCCTTCATCGGCGCTTTGCCTCCGCTGCGCATGCCGATTCGGTTGCCAGGAGTTTCCCGGCGGGCTATCCGGCTGTCTCGAGATCCCGCGTCGAGGATCGTTTCCGCGGTCGAGGTTCGGCCGAGGGCCCCAACGGGCCGGAGGAAGGAGACAGGTATGAAGGTGTTGAAGTCCAAGGTGGCGAAGGCGGCGGTGGCCGGAGGCATCGCTCTGGCGGCGGTCGGCGCAGGCGCGGGTATCGCGAGCGCGGATCCGGGCCACGACGATCGCGACCGGGGTCGGGACCATGCTCCCGAGCAGCAGCACCACGGTGATCCGCAGCCGAGCCCGCACGGTTTCTGGTTCCTCGGCCAGTGGATTCCGCTGCCCTGAGTCTCCCCCGCACGGTTTCCCGGGCACACCGCTGTCAGGTCGATTACCTCGTAGGTAATCGACCTGAGCGGCGTGGTGAGCGAGGCTCGGGGCATGGCGACGAACAGTATGCGGCAAACTCGCTCCCCCCTGGCCGGTGCGCTGCGCGGCCTGGCGCTCGGACGGGTCGCGCTGGGGTCGGCCGCCGTCCTGGCCCCGCGAACGTTGAGCAAAAGGTTGGGTGTGCGCCCCACACCCGAACTCGAGTACATGACCCGGATCTTCGGCGCGCGGGCGATCGCGCTGGGCCTGGGGTACCTGACCGCGCCGGCCGAGGAGCTGCCGCGCTGGCAGCGCCTGGCGTTGCTGGTGGACATCCTGGACACCGCACACGGCGGGGTGCGGATCCTGCGCAGCGACGTTCCGCGGCCGACCGCCGTCGCGCTGGTCGCTCTGACCGGCAGCTACATGCTCGTCGGCGCGACTCGCCTGGCCGCGGACCTGTGGTGAAAGTCTTTGGCACACTGGTGCGATGGCGACCGTTGTGGCATTCCACGCGCACCCCGACGACGAGACGCTGCTGACCGGCGGGACGCTGGCCGAGCTGTCCGCCGCCGGGCATCGGACCGTGATCGCGGTGGCCACCGACGGCCACATGGCCGATCTGAACGGCCGCAAACCGTTGCGGCTCAGCGAGCTGGAGGCGAGCGCCGCCGCACTCGGCGTGCACCGGGTGGTGCACCTCGGCTACGCCGACAGCGGGCACGGCGCGGTGCTGTACGCCGACCCGCCGGACCGGATGCGGTTCGCCCGTGCGGACCCGGAGGAGGCGGCGCGGCGATTGGCCGCGATCCTGCGTGCGGAGCGCGCCGAGATTCTGCTCAGCTACGACCGCAACGGCGGGTACGGGCACCGCGACCACGTCCGCGTGCACGAAGTGGGCAAGCGCGCGGCCGAACTCGCCGGCGTGTCGCGCGTCCTGGCTGCGACCCTGCCGCGCGAGGGCTGTACACGCCTGAACGATCTGCTGCGGCGGTTGCGGGTCCTCTCGGGCTACGACCCATCGGTCCTCGACTCGCTGTACAGTCCACGCTCGGCGATCACCCACCGCATCGACGTCGGCGCACATGCCGCGCGACGGAAGACCGCACTGGCGGCGCACCGCTCGATCATCGAGGGCTCCAGCCGCTTCGCCACCATCGCGAAGGTCATCCTGCGCATGCCCACCCCGCTGCTCGCCCGGGTGATGCGCTGGGAATGGTATGCCGAAGAAGGCGTCATTTCCGGACCGGCGGTCCCGCTCGACGACATCTTCCGGCCCGCGTCCCGTTGAGCGGTTTCGCCGCTGGGTCGGCGATGGTCGTGTCGCGACCCGTTCTCCTCGCATGGCCAGGCTGCGCGCCGTGTCACCGCCGAGGCCCAGCGACGAAGTGCCACACGGGCGGCTCCAGCCGCATCGGCAGCCAGGTGGTGCCGCACGCCGGTATGGCCGGGCCGACGGTCTCCGTGCCGGTTCGCGCGGAACAGCCGACCGGACTGGACGTTGTCGTCCGTAATCGGAGGTCCGCGTTGCGGGCCTCCTCGCAACGCCTCTCCGCCGTTGGGGTCGTCGTGGCTCCTCATGGGATGCCCGCCCCTGAGCATCATGACGCGATCGCGGTAGCCGTAGAACGCCGACAGCACGACTGGGTCTGCCGGCTGTACTCGGCGCGATCGCGATGTCATAAGGCCCGGCGGCGCAATGCGGGCCGGATACGACAGCTAGGGGGACGGCGTTCGGTCGACTCCGGTCTGCGGCTCGGCGGGCTCGCGTGGCAACACCACTGTGAAAGTCGCGCCACTCCCTGGTTCGCTGTCCACCGACACCCGTCCGCCGTGCGCGGTGACCAGTGCTTGGACGATGGACAGGCCGAGGCCGGTGCCGCCGCTGGTCCGGGTGCGGGAGGCGTCCGCGCGGTAGAAGCGTTCGAACACCCGGGCGGCGGCCTCGGGTGACAGGCCGGGCCCCGCGTCGATCACATCGATGCGGACGCGATCGGGCGCGGGTGTGAGTCGCACGGTGATCGCCGCTTCGCGTGGGGTGTGGGTGAGGGCGTTGCCGAGCAGGTTGCCCAGCACCTGGCGCAGCCGCGCCTCGTCGCCGACGACATCCATGGTTCCCGAGCCTTCGCCCACCACCAGCGTGATCGGGCGGTCCGGCGAGTCGGGTGCCGGTTTCTGACGGGCGGCGACGGCCCGGGCGTTGTGCACGGCGTCACCGGCGAGCGCGAGCAGGTCGACCGGTCTGCGCTCCAGCGGACGCTTCTCGTCCAGTCGCGCCAGCAGCAACAGATCTTCGACCAGCAGGCCCATTCGCTCGGCCTCGGCCTCGATCCGGCCCACCACCATGCCCGCGTCGGTGCTGGCGCCCTGCCGGTACAGCTCGGCGAACCCGCGGATAGTGGTCAACGGCGTGCGCAGCTCGTGGCTGGCATCGGCGACGAAGCGGCGCATCCGCGCCTCCGAGCGGCGAGCCGCCTCCTCCGAGGCCTCGGTCGCCGCGACGCCGTGCTGGATCTGCGCGAGCATCTCGTTCAGCGACCGCGCCAGATGGTCGACCTCGGTGTCGACGCCGCGCACCGGGACCCGCCGGTGCAGGTCGCCGCCCGCGATCGCCGCGGCGGTCTGCTCCACCTCGCGCAGCGGTCGCAGACTGCGCCGGATCACCAGGTAGCCGACGGCGCCCAGGGCCAGCAGCGCCGCTGCTCCGGTGCCGATCTCGAAGAAGATCAGCCGCGAGACCGTCTCCTGGTTGTCGGTCAGCGGCAGGCCGACGGTGGTGGAACCGTACTGGTTGGTGGTGGTCAGAACGCGCCAGCGCACCGAGGAACCGTCCGAGGAATCCACCGTGCGCGGAGTGTGCGCGTTCGCGCCGTCGAGCTCCGGGGTTCCCGCCGCGCTGTTGGCGCCGGGTAGGTCTTGATACACCTGCCCGTCGGCTCCTGTGCGCAGTTCGAAGAACCGGCGCGGCTGCTCGCCCGGCGACCGCGGTATGGGCGCGGCCGGAAAATCGGCCGGAATCCATTGCGTGCGGCCGTCACCGGTCGTCACCTGACGCATCGGCCGTGGCTGCGCCCAGGACCGGGCCGCGTCGTAGAGCTGTTCGTCGGTGCGTTGGGTCAGCGACCGGCTCAGCGCCGAGGTCACCGCCGCGCCCGACGCGAACAGCGCCGCGGTCGTCAGCAGCAGCAGCACGATCACCAGCCCTACCCGCAGCGGGACCGCCGAGATCCGGCGCGCGAGTTTCTCCCGTACGCTCACGCCCGGCTCGCCTGGGGTGCACGCAGCACGTACCCCACGCCGCGCAGCGTGTGCAGCAGTTTCGGTTCGGTGGTGTCGACCTTGCGCCGCAGATACGACACGTACGACTCGACGACGCCCGCGTCGCCGCCGAAATCGTAGCGCCACACGTGGTCGAGGATCTTCGGCTTGCTCAGCACCTTGCCCGCGTTGACCATGAAGTACCGCAGCAGGGTGAACTCGGTCGGCGACAGCGACACCGGGACACCCGCCTTCCACACCTCGTGGCTGTCGTCATCGAGCATCAGATCACCGACCGTCATCCGGTTGACGCCCGCCTCGGCGGACTGTCTTCCGCTGCGGCGCAATATGACTCGCAGGCGCACGATGACCTCCTCCAGGCTGAACGGTTTGGTGACGTAGTCGTCCGCACCGAGGGTGAGCCCGGTGAGCTTGTCGTCGACGTCGTCGCGGGCGGTGAGGAACAGCACGGGCGCGGTGACCCCGTCGGCGCGCAGCCGCCGCAGCATCCCGAATCCGTCCATGCCGGGCATCATCACGTCCACGATCAGCGCGTCCGGCCGGAAGCCGCGCACCCGGTCCAGCGCCTCGGTTCCGCTGAGCGCGGTGGCCACCTCGAAGCCCTGGAACCGCAGGCTGACGGCGAGCAGCTCGATGATCATGGGTTCGTCGTCCACGATGAGGACGCGGGCTTCGGGTTCGGTACCGGTCATGCACCCATGGTGTCGCTGCGAGCCCTGAGCAATCTGCGAGCAAGCTGGATGTTTCCTGTGAACGTGGCGCCCGTCGCGTGTGCTGCGGCCCAGGCAGTGCGGCTTACTGCTGCCGCTTTCACCCATGATGCACAACCGGCTGCGCGCGCCGAGCGGGGTGGTCCGTCCGAACGGCTCGGTCACAGACCGAACAGCAATGCCCCGGCGGATGTCGGTGCCCGACGTCAGGGCGGCCCACGGCGGAGCGTCGATCGGTGTCGGCGTCGCAGGCCATGCCCCGGACGGTGGCCGTGTGCCGACGTTCCTGCCAGCGGCATTGCCGAGCGATCGTGGTCAGCGACGCCGCACGGTCCTCGAACCCGCGGACGCGATATCGCCGCGTCGTGGGACGCGGCGATATGGCGGACTGGATCGGTCAGCTGATCGGCGCGGTCAGGTCGTAGACCGTGACGTTGCCGACCGTCTTCGCGGTGTAGTGGACCTCGACCCACTCGGTGATTAGGAAGGCCGGCTGCCCGCAACCTGGGGCAAAGCTGGGAGTGCGCTGTGCGGGCTGGGCGCTGCCGTCCGGATCAGTCGTGGACGACTCGTCGCGAGCGGGTCAGCAACGCGCCGTCGGTGCGGACGAGCACGTCGTGCACGACGCAGCTCGGCGCGATCTCCGGCTTGCTGTTCGGGCGGATCTTCACCACCAGGCAGTAGGCGGTGGACACGATGGTCCCGTCGTCCTGCGGCTGCAGGTTGATCATGTTGAACCAGTGCCTGCGCTGCATCGGGTCGGTCTCGAAACGCTTGTGGAACTCGACCAGGTCGGCGATGATTCCCGCCCTGGTGCGGGCGGGCGGGATGCCGGGGGTGTGCTCGAATTCCGCGTCTTCGGTGAAAGTCGCGGCGTAACCGGGAATGTCGCGGCCGTCCAGGCGCTGCATCTGCTCGGCGTAGAACTGCTGGACCTCGGCGTACAACTCGGTGCGGCTGGCGACGGTGGTCATGGTTGCTCCTGTGGTCGCGGCGGGGCTCGATCGCACGCCAGGTTGACCGACGCCGCTAGAGCCTCGGTCGAGCCGATGCCCGCGACCGGCGGTTGACCGGATCTATAGGACGCGGGTCGACCCTGGTGGTCGAGAAGGCCGGCGAGTTCGGAAGTTCGACCGATGGAGGAGTCATGGCGGAGAATCGGCGCGTCGCGCTGGTCACCGGAGCGACCAGTGGAATGGGCCTGGAGATCACCAAAAGTCTTGCGGCTCAGGGAATCGCGGTGTTCTTGTGCGCTCGTGATCAGCAGCGGGTGACCGACACGGTGAAGAGCCTGCAGGACGACGGTCACGAGGTGGACGGCACGGTCTGCGACGTCGCCGACGCCGCGCAGGTGCGCGAGTACGTCGACGCGGGTGTGCGGCGCTACGGCCCGATCGACATCCTGATCAACAACGCGGGCCGCAGCGGCGGCGGCGTCACCGCGCAGGTGCCCGACGACCTGTGGTTCGACGTGATCAACACCAACCTCAACAGCGTGTTCCTGATGACGAAGGCGGTGCTGAACGCGGGCGGCATGCTGCAACGCGGCAGTGGCCGCATCGTCAACATCGCCTCCACCGGCGGCAAACAGGGTGTGGTGCACGGCGCTCCGTATTCCGCGTCCAAGCATGGCGTGGTGGGTTTCACCAAGGCGCTGGGCCTCGAATTGGCCAAGACGGGGATCACCGTGAACGCCGTCTGCCCCGGATTCGTGGAGACGCCGATGGCCGAGCGGGTCCGTGAGGTGTATTCCGGGCTCTGGGGCGTGGACACCGACGAGGTGCACGCCAGGGTCAGCGCACGGGTACCCATCGGCCGTTACGTGCAGCCGTTCGAGGTGGCGGCGATGGTCGACTACCTGATCGGCCCCGGGGCGGGGGCGGTCACCGCACAGGCTCTGAATGTCTGTGGCGGACTGGGCAATTACTGACGAGGAGGGACGGCGATGACCGCAGTAGAGGAGAACGCCCCCGCCACCGGGCACGAGGACTATCTCCGGGTGCTCGAGGCGATCCAGACCGGCGCGCTGCAGTTGCTCGCGGGCTTCCCGCAGCAGCCGAGCGCGTTGCGCTTCCAGGTGGGGGAGGTGACCGTCGAGGCCGAGTGGCAGGCGGCCGCTCCCGCCGCGCCCGCGGCTGCACCGGTGGAATTCGCTGCTGTGCAGGATATTCCGCCGCTCGGCGCTGTCGTGCGCGCGCCCAGCGTCGGCGTGTTCTACCGGTGCCCGGAGCCGGGCGCGGACCCGTTCGTGGAGGTCGGCGACCGGGTGAGCGCCGGGCAGCAGGTCGGCATCGTCGAGGCGATGAAGCTGATGATCCCGGTGACGGCCCAGGCGGGCGTGATCACCGGGATCCTCAAAGAAGACGGTGAGCCGGTTCAGTTCGACGAGCCGTTGTTCTCGTACTCCCCGGAATGACGGTCGGGTTCGGGCGGGCGGGTGCGGCGCCAGGTGAGTATCCGGCGTTGCCTCCGCCCGCCGACCTGTGCGGCGCCGATCAGCGTCAGCACGTCTCCGTTCAGGGACATCCGCCGCACCTGCTCGGTCTGCGCCCACGCCGGATTCGAGCACACGCTGATCGCATGCACCACCTCCGCGCCGGCCAGCCGCCAGGTGCCCGCGTAACCCATGAACGGGTTGGCTCCCGCGGCTGCGTCCGTGCGCATCATGCTCACCGACATGTAGCCGTGCGCGCCGTAGATGAGCAGGCCGCGTGGCGCGTCGCCGAGCGGCCCCTCGCTGGTGGCGTCCTGCTCGTCGAGGTCGTAGTAGGACACCAGTTCCCAGGTGCCCACGAGATCGCTTGCGTTCATGGCATCGACGATGGCGGCCGCCGCTCCAGTCACGCTGTAGCCGGTTGCCGGGCGAACCGGTGACTGATCCGCACCAGCCGCCAGACGATGTCCAGCTCCGCGTGATCGCGCGGCCCGTACACCATGACCAGCGTTCCGGGCAGGTATCCCTGCCGGGCCATCGGATGCGGTTCCGCCCAGCACTGCCGGACGGCCTCCGCGACAACGTCTTCCGGCAGGCACATGTGCAGGCTGCCGTCGCCGTGCCCGTGCAGGTGGGCGAATTCGGTGCCCACCAGGTACGCCTCGGCGGGCCCATGGGCGATCGTCGGCCGCAGGTGCAGGGCGCGGGTGTCGGGCACGGACACTCCGCTGCGACCGGGCAGGACGCCGTCGAGCGTGGTCATCCGCGACCACAGTTCCTCTTGCAGCTCGGGTGGCGCGGTCTGGCTGAGCTGCTGGTGCGGATTGTGTTCCCGGGTGCGCGGCCGGTCGCCGGAGCGAGGCGGCAGGTGCAGGCGCCCGTCCGGTGTTGTCGTCGTCATGACTGTGCTCCCTTCGGATTTCGCGTTCTAGCGACCCTTGGAGACACGTTACTTTCCAAAGTATAGTAGTAACCAAGGGGAAAGTGACTCACCGGGAGGACCTATGACCACCGCGCCGGAGACGCCCGTAGATCCCTGTCCGATCACACCGGTCATCGACCTGGTGTTCGGCCGCTGGTCCACCCAGGTGCTCTGGGTGCTCACCCACGACGGCCGGCTTCGCTTCACCGAACTGCAACAGCGCATCCCCGGCCTGACGCCCAAGGTTCTCACCCAGCGCCTGCGCCAGCTCGAACGCGACGGCCTGGTCGCGCGCACCTACCACCCCGAGGTGCCGCCCCGGGTCGAATACGAGGCGACCGCGCTGGCCAGGACGCTGACGCCGGTGTTCGGCAGCATCGTGGACTGGTCCGCCGAACACCTCGGCGAGGTTCTCGCGGCCCGCGCCGCCTACGACGCGGGCGAGCGCGCGAGCTGAACCAGGGCTACGGGACCGAGGTCATCGGGCGGATGCTGGATGCGACGCCGACGTGAGCAGGCATCCGGCCAGCTCGCGCGGCATCGTGATCATGCAGTCGTGCCCGGTGGGGAGCACATGGAGGCGGTCGGCGGGCAGGTCCGCGGGCGGCAGGGTGCGCGGCATGGCCGCGCGCATCGCCTTGAAGTCCTCGCCGCCTTCGCTGCAGTGCACGTGCGTCACCGGGATCGCCTTCAGCGCTTCCGGATTCCTCAATCGCAGGGGCTGCTGGAAGGTCTTCAGCGATTGCGGCGTCTGCATGGACGCCAGCCAGCTGAGATCGGGTTCCTCGGTGACGCCGTACAGTCCGCCGTCACCGGTCGGTTCGGTTTGCGGCGGCACCCGCCAGCCGTCGCCGGTGGCGGCCGCCGCGGCGGCGAACGCCTCGACCATGCCCGGCATGATGTCGGCCACCGCCTCGCCGTCGCGCGGCACGAAGGTGTCGAGGTAGACGAGGCCGGCGACGCGCTGCGGCACGGCGTCGGCCACAGCGGTGACGACGATGCCCGCGTAGCTGTGGCCCACCAGGACGATGTCGGTCAGGTCTTCGGCCGTGACCAGGTCGATCAAGTCTTGGACGTGGGTGTCGAGGCCCACGTCGGCGGTCAGCAGATGCGCGCGGTCGCCGAGGCCGACCAGCGAAGGAGCCAGAACGCGGTGGCCCGCGTCTTCCAGCAGCGGGGTCACCCGCTGCCAGACCCAGCCGCCGTGGAAGGCTCCGTGGATGAGCAGGTAGGTCGACACGATCAGTTCTCCCTGAGTTTCGTCAGTGCCGTGCTCGTCTCGCTCGACGCGGCGGGCGGCACGGTTTCGGGGCGGATGCCGAGGCCGATCACCCGGGCGACCAGGCGGGGCAGGCGCGGGAAACGGCGGAGCAGCTGGACCAGCAGCGGTTTGTCGGTTCCGGGGCGTCCCGCGCTGGGGTAGAGGTCGGCCAGCAGGCGCAACTGCGCGAATTGCACCACGCGCATAGGGAATTCGCGGCGACGTTGGATGGTGCGCAGCTGGGCCGTGGTCGGCGTCGCGCCGGCGGTGAGGATCGGCGCGAGCAGCCGGGCAGTCGCTATCGCGTCCTGTACCGCCAGATTGATCCCGACCCCGCCCGCCGGGGACATCGCGTGCGCCGCGTCCCCGATCGCCACCAGACCCGGCCGGTACCAGCGGCGCAGCCGGTCCACCCGGACGTCGAGCGGCTTCACGTCGTCCCAGTCCAGGATCTCCTTCTCCAGAAAAGGCGCGAGCACGGGATAGATGGCGGCCAGATCCGAGCGGAACCGTGCGGGCCCCGCAGCCCGGATGGCCGCGAAGCCGCCCTTCGGGATCATGTACGCGACCTGGAGATAGTCGCCGCGGTCGATGCAGACGATGAAGAACCCCTTCCCACTGCGCACGGTGGGCAGCCGTTCGCCCTCCGGCTTGCCGACCCGGAACCAGAGCACGTCCATCGGCGCCGCGCCGGCGGCGACCTCGAGCAGCCCCGACCGGCGCACGATCGAATGCCGCCCGTCGGCCGCGATCACCAGGTCGGCGGTGACCTCCAGCGGTCCGCCCGCCGTCGTGGCGCGGACGCCGGTCACCGTGCCGTCGCGCTGGACCAGCTCGGTGACCTCGGCTTCCTGCACCAGCCGAAAGCCGGGGTAGCGGCGACCCGCCTCGGCGAGGAAATTCAGCACATCCCATTGCGGCATGAACGCCACGAACGGGAAAGGTCCCGGCAAGGCACTGAAATCGGCGAACACCACCGGACCGGTCGCGGTCGCCATCGGCAGTTGCGGCAGTTCGACGTGCGGCAACGCGAGGAACTCCTCGGCCAGACCGAGTTCTTTCATCGCCAGCAGCGTCGAGGTGTGCACGGTGTCGCCGCGGAAATCCCGCAGGAAGTCGGGGTGCTTCTCCAGCACGAGCACCTCCACGCCGGAGCGGGCCAGCAGCAGACCCGTCATCAGTCCGGCGGGACCGCCGCCGATCACGCAGACCCGCACCGATTCGGTCCTCACGCCAGGCATGTCGGCACCTGCCCGCCGTTGTAGACCACCATCTCGTCGAAGATCGCCAGCACGTCCAACGGCTCCCCGAGCGGGCCGCCGGACAGTTCCGCGTCCGCGCGATAGAGATTGCCCACCAGCCGCTCCTGGTCGACGAGCTCGGCGAATTCGCCGTGGTCGGCCTCCAGCGCGATCGCCAGCGGTGTCAGCCCGAGCGCGCGTCCCTCCGCGGCCAGCTCCTGCACCCAGCGCAAGTATCGCAGCGTCTGGTCGAAGATCTCCGGCCCGGTGACCGGGCCGTGCCCGGCGACCACCGTCTCCGCGCCCAGCGCGGCCAGCCGCCGGACCGCGGTGATCGAACCGCTGACCGAACCCATCAGGCAGAACGGCGCCGCGCCCGCCATCACCAGGTCGCCGGCGAACAGCACGCGTTCCTCGGGCAGCCACGCCACCACGTCGTTGGTGGTGTGCGCGGCGGTCCCGAAATGGATGAGCTCCACTCGGCGCTCGCCCCGATGCAGGGTCAGGTGGTAGCTGAACGTGATGCTCGGCAGCGTGACCCGCACGTCGCCCCATTCCACGTCCGGCCACAGCTTGGTCAGCGCCAGGCCGGTCTCGATCATCTCGGGCCGGATCCGGTCGTGGCCGACGACGACGGCGGCCGGTCCGAACAGGTGATTGCCGAAATTGTGGTCGCCGTGATGATGGGTGTTCACGATGGTGCGGGCCGGTCCGGTACCGAGCCCGTCGACGAACTCGACGAGGGCGCGGGTGCGTCCCTCCGTCGCCAGCGTGTCGATGACCACCGCGCCGCCCGGCGTGGTCAGCACCCCGGCGTTGCTGACGCACCAGCCGCCGCGGCTGTGCGTGTAGGCGTAGACGCCGTCGGCGATCTCCTGTATGCGCGGCGCCGCGGCCGTCTCGGTGGCGGTCATGTCGGCGACTTCGTCGTGGCGGCGTAGCGCTCGGCGCACCGCAGCGTGTTGCGGCTGTTGCTGGACAGCGCGTCGGTCAAGTAGGCGCGGGCGTCGGCGAGATCGGTGTTCGCGCCGAGGATCTCGCGCGCGGCGGCGGGATTGATCGCGACCGTGTGCCGTGCGGTCACCACCGCGCCATCCGGTCCGTCCGCGAACTCCCACCCACCGCTGTGGCCGAACAGTATCGCGGGCGGCACCAGTTGCTTGTAATCGATCCGCTCGCCCGGGAAGCACACCCGGATCGACTTGGTGGTGTGCGGAAGCCCGCCCGCGGTCACCGTGTCCATCTCCATCAGCTGCACGCCCTCGGCGTCCTCGGTGAGCTCGATGCGGCCGACGTGCGGCACCCGCTCGGGCCAGCGTTCGCTGTGGTAGACGAAGTCGTACGCCTCGGCGGCCGAGCAGTTCAGCGTCACCGTGTCCGCGAAGGTGTGGATCACCTCGTCCACCGCATGGCCGAGTTCGGCGATGCGGGCCAGCGCGGCGAGCTCGGTTTCGCTGTTGCGGTCCACCGCTGCGGCGACCTGCTCGGGATCGACCCCGTCCACCACCGTGAAGTGGTGATCGAGGGTGACTTCGGTGCCGACCGGGCCGATCGCACGGAACGACCAGGCGCCGCCCATCGACGCGATCGGCGCCTGGCTGCGCTCCTGCTCGAAGACGATGCGGCGCTGCCCGGCGTCCAGCACCCGCCGCGACGTCCAGTTCTTCACCGCGCCGCCGACGGTCGCCCACAGCCGGAAGCGCTCCTCGTCCGGCCCGCGGTGCAGGTGGCGCACCAGCACGCTCGGCTCGAAGATCACCGGCCACCTGGTCACGTCGGCGACCAGGTCGTAGACGACCTCGGGCGCGGCTTGCACCACTTTCGTGTGGGTCATCACTTCGCCGCTCATGCTCTGTCCTTTCCGGCATGAGCGGGGGCCTGCGTGGTCACGCTTCGCTGCCTCCTGCGGGCCTGACCGCTCATGCTGTATCCGATTTCGGCATGAGCGGGGCCTTGCGTGGTCACGCTGCGCTGCCTCCTGCGGGCCTGATCGCTCACGCTGTGTCCGATTTCGGCATGAGCGGGGCCTTGCGTGGTCACGCTTCGCTGCCGCCTCCGGGCCTGATCGCTCATGCCGCACCTTGCAGTTGGGTGTTGACGATGTCGACCAGCTCTTGCGGGGTCTTCACTTCGACGAGCTGTTCCTCCGGGATGGTGACGCCGAAGTCGCGCTGGATGCGCGCGGCGGTTTCGATGAGCGCGAGCGAGTCGTAGCCCAGCTCCTCGAATTCCACGGCGGCGATGTCGCCGTCGAGCTCGGCGAGGTCCTCGCCGCCCGCGCAGTCCACGAGAATCCGGCGTAGTTCGGTGATGGTCATGGTCATGATTCGCTCCTCGGCAGATCTCGGTCGGATACGGCGCGCACGACGACCGCGGAGTTGAAACCCCAGCGCCCGCGTGCCAGGACGAGCGCGCCGCCGACGGTGGCGGTGCGCGGGGCGCCGAGCACCAGGTCGATCCGGTAGTCCTCGGCGAGCGCGGTGGTGCGGGCGGTCGGCGGGAGCACCGAGTCGCGCATCGCCAGCAGCGCGGTGACGACGTCGAGCGGACCCGCGCCGGAGAACAGTCGCCCGGTCAGCGGCTTCGACGCGGTGACCGGAACCCCGCCGGGCCCGAACAGCGCCTCGATGGCGGCGGCCTCGTCGCGGTCGCGGTCGGGGATGCCGGAGGCGTCGGCGAACACCACATCGATGTCGGCCGGTGTCATCCCGGCGTCGGCCAGCGCCAGTTCCGCGGCGCGGCGCAGGCCCGAGGGCCGGCCGGAACCGGGCGGCGGGTCGAAAGTCGAGGCGTAGCCGGCGATCTCGCCGTGCACCTTGGGCACACCGCGGGCCCGCGCGGCGGCGGCGTCCTCGACGACCAGCATCGCACCGCCCTCACCCGGCACGTATCCCGCCGCGGCGGCGTCGAACGGCAGATAGGCGCGGTCGGGGTCGGTCGCGGTGCTCACCCCGCCGCTGGACAGATGCGAGGCCCAACCCCACGGATCCAGCGCCGAGTCGACGCCTCCGGTCACCACCAGCGGCGTCCCGCGCCGCACGGTGCGCCGCGCGTGGCCGATCGCGTCCAATCCGCCCGCCTGCTCGGCGACCAAGGCGCTGCTCGGACCGCGCATGCCGTGCCGGATGGAGATCTGGCCGGTGTTGACCGCGTAGAACCACGCGAAGGACTCGTACACGCTGACGTGCTCGGAGCCGAGCGACCACAGCTTGTTGAACTCTCGATGGGTGAATTCGAAACCGCCGGACGCGTTTCCGGTGACCACGCCCATGTCGTAGTCGGTCATCGTCGTGGTGTCGACCTTGGCGTCGTCCAGCGCCCACTGCGCGGCGACCAGCGCCATCCGCGTGGAGATGTCCGTCTGCGGCAGCAGCCGGCTCGGCAGGTGTTCACCGGCGTCGAAATCGGCCACCTGGCCGGCCAGGCGGGCCGCCGAGCGGGCGGCGTCGAACCGGGTGAGCGGCGCGATCCCGCCGCGTCCGGCCAGCACGGCATCCCAGAAACGCTCCACGCCCAGACCGTTCGGCGCGAGCACTCCCATTCCGGTCACGAGGATCATGCCGCCACCGCCTCCGCCTTGCGCAGCACCATCGCGCTCTGGAAGCCGCCGAACCCGCTGCCCACGGTGAGCACGGTGTCCATCCGGTGGTCGCGGGCGACCAGCGGCACGTAGTCCAGATCGCATTCGGGGTCGGGTTCGTGCAGGTTCGCCGTCGGCGGCACCACCTGGTATTCCAGTGCCAGCAGCGAGGCGGCGATCTCGACCGAGCCGATCGCGCCGAGCGAGTGACCCACCATCGACTTGATCGAACTCATCGGCGTGGCATAGGCATGCGCGCCGAGACTACGCTTCACCGCGGCGGTTTCGTGCCGGTCGTTCTGCCTCGTCCCGGAGCCGTGCGCGTTGATGTAGTCCACGCCGGTCGGGTCGATCCTGGATTCGTCGAGCGCCACCCGGATCGCCTCGGCCATCTCACGGCCGTCCGCTTTGAGCCCCGTCATGTGATAGGCGTTGCACCGGGTCGCGTATCCGGTGATCTCGGCGTAGACGTGCGCACCGCGCTTACGCGCGCTCGCGTACTCCTCCAGCACGAACATCGCGGCGCCCTCGGCGAGCACGAACCCGTTGCGCGAGTTGTCGAACGGCCGCGAGGCGACCTCCGCCTCGTCGTTGCGCGGCGTCGTCGCCTTGATCGCGTCGAAGCAGGCCACCACGATCGGTGTGATGGGCGTGTCCGACGCCCCCGCCACCATGACGTCGGCGGAACCCTCGCGGATCAGTTGCACCGCGTGGCCCACCGAGTCCAGACCCGACGTGCACCCGTTGGAGACCATCGCCACGGGTCCCTCGGCGCCCACGCTCCACGCCACTTCCGCGGGCATCACGCTGGGGATCATGTAGTCGAACATGTGCGGGGAGAGATACGTCTCGTCGACCAGCCAGTTCTTCCCGGAGTCCGACAGCACCAAGTACTCGCGCTCCAGGCTGGTGGCCGCCGCGACCGCACTGCCGAGGCTCACGCCGAGCCGGTGCGGATCGACCGCCGCGAGGTCGATTCCGCTGTCGGCCACCGCCTCGCGCGCGCAGACCACGGCGAACTGCACCGCCCGGTCCATGCGTCGAATCTCCCTCGGGGACAGCCCCTCCCGCGCTGGGTCGAAGTCCGCCTCGCCGGCCACCTGGGATCGGTAGGGCGAGGCGTCGAAGAACGAGATCCGTCGCGTCGCGGTGCGGCCCTCGGACAGCAGCTTCCAGAACTCGTCCTTGCCCGACCCGCCCGGCGCGCGGACGCCGAGCCCGGTGACGACAACGCGGCGGCTCATCGCGGACCACCGGATGCATTGGTGTTCATGGCGTTCTCCCTTCGATGGTGCGATCGAGCATCGGGGACGGCCCTCGAACCTCGCTCGAGCGAGCGGGTCGAGCTGTTCTCGAGCGGCGCGGCGCAGGCTGACGCTGTGATCGCCCGGCCGGCGCCGTCCGGATCGATCACCCGTTCCCGAGCACAGGAGACACGCGTGATGAAGTCAGCACACGGCCAGGACGGCGCCGCCGACTGGGTGCTCTGCCCGGCCTGCCTGATCCCGCTGTACGGCAAGCGGTTCGCCCGCGATCTCGGCGTCTGCGGCGAGTGCGGCAGGCACACCCCGATCACCGCACGGCAGCGCATCGAGCAGCTCGCCGACGACGGACGCTTCGAGCCGCTGCCGATCGCCGCCACCGACGACGACCCGCTGACCTTCACCGACACCAAGTCCTATCCGGACCGGCTGGCGGCCGCCCGCGCCCGCACCGGCATGCACGACGCGGTGCTGTGCGCGCAGGCCGCGATCGAGGGCAGGCCGGTGCTGATCGCCGCCATGGACTTCCGTTTCCTGGGCGGCAGCCTCGGCACCGCGGTGGGCGAGATGATCACCGCCGCCGCCGAGACCGCGCTGGTGCGGCGTCTCCCGCTGATCGTCGTCACCGCGTCGGGCGGCGCGCGGATGCAGGAGGGCCCGCTGTCGCTGATGCAGATGGCCAAGACCAGCGCGGCCCTGGAGCAACTGGACCGGGCGGGCATTCTCACCGTCAGCCTGATCACCGATCCCACCTACGGCGGGGTGGCGGCCTCCTTCGCCACCCTCGCCGACGTGCTGATCGCCGAGCCGGGCGCGCGCCTCGGCTTCGCCGGGCGCAGGGTGATCGAGCAGACCATCCGCCAGCAATTGCCGCCGAAGTTCCAGACCGCCGAATTCCTGCTGGAACACGGGCTCATCGACATGATCGTGCCCCGCGCGGGCCTGCGCCAGGCACTCGGCGCGCTGCTGCGGGCGGCAGGCCCGGTCGATCCCGCAGCGACGTTCGTCCCCGCGGACGTCGGCGCGATCACCGATCCGGCCCGCATCCCCGCGACCGATCCCTGGACGCAGGTGCGCCGGGCCCGCTCTCCGCAGCGGCCGACCGCGCTCGACTACTTCGCCCTCGCCTTCGACGAGTTCCGCGAACTGCGCGGCGACCGGGTCTCGGGCGACTGCGCCGCGGTGGTGGGCGGAACGGCGTGGCTGGGCGGGCGCCCGGTGATGGTGATCGGCCATCAGAAGGGCCACGATCCGAAGGAACTGATGGAACGCAACTTCGGCATGCCGACCCCGGCCGGCTATCGCAAGGCGGCACGGCTCATGCGGCTGGCCGAGAAGCTCGGGTTGCCGATCATCACCTTGATCGACACGCCCGGCGCGTACCCGGGCGCGACCGCCGAAGAGCAGGGGCAGGCGATCGTCATCGCGGAGAACATCCGGTTGATGTCCGCGCTGCGGGTGCCGGTGATCAGCGTCGTGATCGGCGAGGGCGGCAGCGGCGGAGCTCTGGCGCTCGGCGTCGCCAACCGGGTGCTCATGTTCGCCAATGGCACCTACTCGGTGATCAGCCCGGAGGGCTGCGCGGCGATCGTCTGGAACGACCCGGCCGCCGCGCCCGAGGCCGCCGCCGCGCTGGCGCTGACCGCGCGGGACCTGCTGCGTCTCGGGGTGGTCGACGCGGTGCTGCCCGAGCCGGGCGACGACGTGGGCGCCGCACCGATGGCCGCGGCCGAGCAGCTGCGCCGCGCCCTGGCCGCGACCCTCGCCGAACTCGCCGAGCGCGGCGGCGCGGAGCTGGCCGAGGAGCGCCGCGCCCGTTTCCGGCGCTTCGGCGCGCGGCAGCAGGTCCTGGTCCGGTCGGTCGCGTGAGGGGGGCGGAATGTTCGAGAAGATCCTGATCGCCAACCGCGGCGAGATCGCGCTGCGCGTCGCACGCACCTGTCGCGAGCTCGGCGTGCGCACCGTGGCGGTGCACTCGGTCGCCGACGCGGAGTCGGCGGTGGTCCGCTTCGCCGACGAGGCGGTGCAGATCGGCCCGTCCGCGGCCAAGCGCAGTTACCTCAACGCCGCGGCGATCCTGGCCGCCGCCGAGCTCACCGGCGCGGACGCGATCCATCCCGGATACGGATTCCTCTCGGAGTCACCGGATTTCGCCGACGCGTGCCGAGCGGCGGGCATAACGTTGATCGGACCGCCCGCCGACGTGATGGCCCAGCTGGGCGACAAACAGTCGGCGCGCACGCTGATGGCGAAGGCGGGACTGCCGCTACTGCCGGGCAGCCTCGATCCGCTCGAACTCGACGAGGCGCACGCACTCGCGGATTCGATCGGCTTCCCGGTGATCATCAAGGCTGCCGCGGGCGGCGGCGGGCGCGGCATGCAGGTGGTGCACGAGAGCGCTGCCTTCCCGCGCGCCTACCAGGAGACCAGGGCGACGGCGCGGATGCTGTTCGGCGACAGCCGGGTGTACCTGGAGAAGTATCTCGCCGCGGCCAGGCACGTCGAGATCCAGGTGCTGTGCGACGGGCACGGTACGGGCGTGCACCTGGGTGAACGCGACTGCTCGGTGCAGCGCAGGCATCAGAAATTGATCGAGGAATCACCGGCTCCGCTGCTGCCCGAAGGGCTCGCCGAGCGAATGGGCGCATCCGCCGTGCACGGTGTGCTGGAGGCCGGCTATGTCGGCGCCGGAACCGTGGAATTCCTGGTCGACCGGGACGGTAGCTACTATTTCATGGAGGTGAACTGCCGTATTCAAGTAGAGCATCCGGTCACGGAAATGGTGACCGGCCTGGATTTGATCGCCGAACAGATCCGTATCGCGGCAGGGCAACCTCTCGGCATTACGCAAGATGACATCGTTCCGCACGGTGCTGCGATCGAATGCCGCATCAATGCCGAGGATCCCGCCGCCGAATTCGCGCCCGCCCCGGGAATACTGGCGGAGTTCACCCCGCCCGGCGGGCCGTTCGTGCGCGTCGACACCCACGCGCACGCCGGTTATTCGATACCTCCGCACTATGATTCGCTGCTGGCCAAACTGGTGGTGTGGGCGCCGGACCGCGATCGGGCGCTCGCGCGGATGCGGCGGGCACTGGAGGAATTCCGGATCTCCGGCGCCCGCGTCGCGACCACCCGGGATTTCCTGTGCGAGGTGCTCGACCACCCGGCCATGCGCGCCGCGACGCACACCACCGGCTTGGTCGACGAACTCCTCGGACGGAGGTGAGCACGCCGTACGCGCAGGTGAGCACGCCGCACGTGCGCCCGGCCGCCCCGCGCGGTGGGAGGCCGGGCGACGTCACGGCCGCGTCAGGCGGGCTCGGCGGCCGCCGCGCTGAATTCGGGCGAGTGCCACCCGATCAGGTAACCGGCGTGGCGGCTGTTGAGCATCGCGCTCACCGAGACGTCGGAGGCGGCCAGGATGTCCCGGTGCAGTTTCTGCAGCTTCTGGCACGGGTCGAGCCCCAGTTCGGCCTGCATGGACTTGCTGAACCGCTGGTAGGAGGTCAAGGCGCGAGCGCGCTGGCCCGACCGGCACAAGGCGAACATGTAGTACGCCTGCAGCCGCTCGTGCAGCGGGTGCTGCATGGTCAGCCGCGCGAGATCGGGACACACCTCGCGGTGCCTGCCCAGCCGCAACTCCGCCTCGACACGCAGTTCGATGTTGGTCAGCCGCAGGTGATCCAGATGCGAGATCTCGGCGGCGAGCGGAATGCCGCCCTCCACGTCGACCAGCGCCGGACCGCTCCACAGCGCCTCCGCGGCGCTGAACAGATCCACCGCCCGCTGGTCGTCGCCGGTCTTGGCGGCGCACCGGGCGGCCTCGGACATGGACCGGTAATCGCGGAGATCGAACACGCAGTCCTTGACGTCGAAGGAATAGCCCTTGCTGCGCGTGCGCAGAAAGCGTTCGGCCACCTCGGCCTGCTCCACCCCGAGTCGCTCCGCTATCTTCTTGCGAATTCCGAGTACATAGGTCTGCACGACGGTAACCGCGCTGCGCGGCGGATCGTCGTTCCACAGTTCTTCGATGAGGGTCGTTACCGGAACAACGGTGTCGTGCCGGACCAGCAGTAATGCCAGCAACTGCCGCTGCTTCTGTGCAGTCGGCGTCGCGTTGTGATTGTTCAGAGCAAGCGTCAACGGACCTAATACGCGAGCGCAAACTGGATACTTCACTGGGAGCTCTCCTACGGGCGACGATCCCCCCGACCGACGTGAGATTCTCGATTCCCACCGCGTTGTAGGCACCGTCCACAGTAGCGAGAAATCGGTATCGCCGCCATGAATCCTGAGTAATATCGGAGTTAATTCCATGCGGTGGTTATTCGAATTCTCCTCCAGCGCAAGGAGATTCGCCCGTTATTTGCGCCCGATCAGTCCCGGCGAATTCGTAGGATGTTGTCTTTTCGCGTGCTCGGTTGTCCTTCGGGGCTCGGGTGCTCGCGCTCGACGACCTCCTCGACTTCCACCCGCCATTCGGCCGGGTCGAGCGCGAGGTCGGCACGTACCTGTGCGGTGGTCGGAAAGTGCACGTCGGCGGGCGGTTCCGCGACCCAGGCCGGCCATTCCGCATGCCCGACGATCAGCAACAGCCCGCCGGGGGCCACCGCCTCGGCGGCCCGGCGCAGGATCCGCGTCCGTTCGCCGTTCTGCGCGAGCGGCGAGTGCAGATACTGCGCCGAGACGAGGTCGAACCGTCCGGCCGGGAAGGTGTGATCGAGATCGTGCCGCTGCCAATCGATTGCGCCGGGAAATTCCTGTCGTGCGGCGTTCGCCCTGGCGCGAGCCAGGGCCGTCTCCGAGACGTCCACCGCGGTGACCTGCCAGCCGCGCTCGGCCAGCCAGATCGCGTCGGCGCCCTCGGCGCAGCCCAGGTCCAGCGCCCGGCCCGGGGCGACCGCGTCGATCTCGCGCACCAGCAGGAAGTTCGGCCGCCCCGACCAGACCTGCTCGCGCTCCTGGTAGAAGGACTCCCAGTATTCGACCGTCGTGGGCGTCGTCCGGTCGGCGTGATGGTGTGTGGCGCTCATGTGTCCCACCCTCCATCGACTCGGCCGAATCGGCAAATATCGTTGCCGATCCGGCAACCGTCCAGGAGTCGGTGCTCGTCGCGCGCGGCCCCTACCCGGCCGCGCGCGGGTCAGCAGTCGTCGAGCGGGTCGCGCAGGATCATGCCCTCGGCGGCGCGCAGGCGCGTGGTCATGGTCGTCAGCAGATCGACGGAATCCTCGGAGAGGCCGATGGCCGTGTGTAGCAGCCTGCGCAGCCGCGGGCTGGTGAGCCGGTCGGCCACGGTGCTGTCGTGCTCGGTCGGTTCGGCGTCGAGCTGTCGGTCGAGATTCACGGGAAGGTACTCACAATCGGTCATCGGGCCCCCAGAAACCATTGTCGATGCGCCGTCCGCACCCGGAACGACGCGTGGGCACGGGCAGAATCGTTCCGGGGCGCAGCGTACATCGCGCATAATTGGTCGCTGGACCGGGTCGGAATGGTTACAGGTGGCCTCCGTGCCGCAGTCGGGTCGGTTCGTCCGTGCCGTGTCCGTGCCCGATCCGCCGCCGAGACCGCACTCATTGTTCCACTGTCCCTGTGGAATTCGGCAAAACGCCCCGTCGGCGCCGGTCGAGTCCGCGCCGCGTGGCCCACCGCCGTGCGCGCCGGGAAGGCAGCACCGCTGGTCCGTCCCCAGCTCTGGGAAATCGCCCCGACCGCCAGGTCCGGCAGAAAAACGCGAGCTCAGCTCGGCCGCGCATGACACGATGGGTGGCGGCCGGAGCAGCGACCGAGGAGAGGCCAGTCATGGGAAACCTCGACAACCGGGTAGCCGTGATCACCGGGGGCGCCCGCGGACAGGGGCGTGCGCATGCCGTGGCGCTGGCGAACGCGGGTGCGGACATCGTGGTGTGCGATATCGCCGCACCCTTGCCCGGCCTTCCCTACGAGCTGAGCACTCCCGACGACCTGGCCGAGACCGCCGACCTGGTCGAGCGGACCGGCCGCCGCTGCGTCGCCGTCCAGGCCGACGTGCGCAGCCTGGACCAGATGCGGGCGGTCGCCGAGCGCGCGCTCGAGGAGTTCGACCGCATCGACATCCTCGTCGCCAACGCGGGCATCGCGTCCAACTCGCCCGTCGCCGAGATGGGCGAGCAGCTGTGGCGGGACATGATCGACACCAACCTGACCGGCGTCTTCCACAGTTTTCGCGCGGTCGTGCCGCACATGATCGAACGGCGCTGGGGTCGTGTGGTGGCCACCTCGTCCATCGTGGCGAAGATGGGCGTGCGCAACGCGGCGCATTACGCCGCGAGCAAATGGGGCGTGCTCGGCTTGGTGAAGTCGCTGTCGCTGGAGGTGGCCGAGTACGGCATCACCGTGAACGCCCTGCTGCCGTCCGGCGTGGACACCGACATGATCCAGAATCCGGCGACTTGGCGGCTCATGGTGCCGGACAAGGAGAATCCGACCAAGGAGGACTGGATGGCGATCATCGAATCCGGCCCGCCGAACGGCGATCTGATCCAGCCCGCCGAGGTGGCCGAGGCGGTGTTGTTGCTGGTATCCGAGCACGGCCGCCATTTCAACGGGGAGGCTGTCACCATCTCCTGCGGCGGAAGCGCCAGTACGTCCTAGAGCCGGGCGTCTCGGCCGTAAAGCGCGGTGCCCGAACGCGGTCGGCGGCTGTACAGACCTGCGGCACCGTGCTTCACTGGAAGCACCACGTCTGTGCACTGCCAGCTGCCGGCCAGGAGTCAGCGCATGTCACGTCACGCCGAATGGGCTGTCCCGCTGCAGTTTTCGGTGTGCCGCCCGCGACGCGACGTCACCATGCTGATGGTCGCGGGCGATATCGATGTCGCGACCGCCCCCCGCTTCCGTGCCGAACTATCGTGCGCCCACCTGCGCCGCGCGGCCACGCTCGTGCTCGACCTGTCCCCGGTCACCTTCCTCGCCGCGGCGGGGCTGAGCGTACTGGTCGAGGCGCAGACCGAAGCCACCCGCGCACGCCGCCGGATGATGTTGATCACCACCGTGCGCCCGGTGGACCGCGCCATAGACGTCACCGGCCTCGCCGACCGATTCCAACGGGTGGCCTCGCTCGACGCCGCCCTCGTGGTCCTGGGACCCGGCTACGACGAGACCGCCTGACCGGGGGTGCGTCGACCGACCTGCCGTGCCAGGGAACCGGCGATACGGAGGACGCAGGAGTTCAGCGCCACTGTCCGGCCCGGTATCCGGCGCGCGGAAGGGTTCGCGGACCGTGAGCGGAGAGGAGCACCTCAGCGGGGCAGAACGCTGCGCAGGCGTCCGGTGGCGACCGGTGCCGCGAACCGTCGGATCGACCGCCGCATGTCGGTGTCCCGACAGAACGCTACGGCGGCCCGACGGACCGCCGTAGCGTCCGAGTCCGCCACCGGGCCGGAGCGAGGCGGCGGCCGGAGGGTCAGTGGCGACGCGACTCGATCGCCTCGCGGGCCGCGTGCGCCGTTTGTGCTCCACGCTCGCGGGCCAGCTGCGCGGTGTGTGCGCCGCGTTCCCGCGCGGCGTCGGCGATCTCCGGTCCGCGCTCTTTGGCGAGCTCCGCCCACTCTGTCCCGCGCTGCTTGGCCAGATCCGCGAGATGGACACCTCGTTCTTTGGCGATCTCCGCCCATTCGGTGCCGCGCTCTTTGGCGATCTCGGCCCACTCCGCGCCGCGTTCCTTCGCGATCTCCGCCCAGTCGGTGCCGCGTTCCTTCGCGATCTCGGCCCAGTCGCTGCCGCGTTCCTTGGCGAGCTCCGCCCACTCCGACCCGTGTGCCTTGGCGGTCTCGGCGAGGTCGCCGCCGTGTTCCTTGGCTGCCTCGGCCCATCCCGGCCCGTGACGCTGGGCCGATTCGGCGAGCTCGGAGCCCTTGCTCGCGGCCACCGCTCCGAGCGCCCGCGCTCGCTCGGCGGCCTCGTGCGCGTGCTTGCGCAACGCCGCGCCGGTATTGGTGTCCGAGGCGGCGCCGAACGGCAGCGCGGCGGTGACCGCGGCGGCGGCGTCGCGTGCGGCCCGGCGGCCGCGCCAGCCCAGCGACGGCTTGCCCTCGGTGTCGGCCGCGGCGATCATCAGGCCGCCGAGCAGCCCGAGATCCTTGAGGAACGCGTTCCGCTTCGCCGACTTGCGGGCGGGGTCCTGCTCGTTCCAGAAGTCCTGCTCGGTGACGGCCGCGGGCACGACGGTCGCCGCGAGCACCAGGGCGGCCAAGCGCGGCGCCTTACCCAGGGCCAGCAGGACGCCGCCGCTCACCTGGGCGAGGGCATTGACCTGCACGACGGTCGTGGGATTCGACGGCAACTTCGTGGCGATTTCTTCGGGGAGCTGCCGATGCCCCCGTTCCAGCAGTGCGTTCGCGGCCTTGACCCGCTCGTCCGGGCGCCGCAGCGTATCGACCCCGTCTACCACGAACGCGGTGGCCAGTAGTGGCCGGGCGAGTCGGCGCAACAACATGACAGAACCCCTTCCCTTGATGTCGTCATGTTTCGGATTCCCGCGCGATTCGTGACCAAACAAGCCGGTCCGCCGCCGTGTGAAGGCCACCTCATCCGGGTAACAGCTAATCGAGAAAGATCGATCCAGGGGGAAAGGCGCCGCGGCCCCCAAACCGGCCTGCGCTCTCGCCTCCCACCCTGCCCCGCCGGAAGGTATCTGCTGTGAACACCCGTACGGCCACAACGGCTTTCGATGCCGTCGTCGCCGAGTTGCCCGCCGCGCCGACCTGCACGTTCCGCTTCGATTCCGTGCCCTGCCGTCATCGTGCGGAATGGTTCATCCGTAAACGATCCTGCTGCTACCCGGCGGGCGTGGATTTCCTGTGCGAAACCTGCCATACCCGCATCCACTGGATGCTCGATATCGGCGTGGTGTTCGAATGCACCGGCTGCGGCGCGCACTCGGCGAGTTTCGCCGAGCTCTGCCCGACCGCGGCTCCGCTGTGAGCGCGGTTCAGTGGCCGCCGGACTGCTTCGTTACGAGCATGTCCGCGGCGGCGAGAAAGTCGATGATGATCGACGTGACCTGCTGCGGGGCCTCCACCATCGGAAGATGACCGCAGTCCGGGAGTTCCGCCGAGGTGTGCGGGCGCAGCCTGCGGTTGAGCCGGCGGCCCGCCTTCGCCGACAGGATGCGGTTGCGCCGCCCCCAGATGGTGCAGATCGGCGGGAATCCTTCGGGCGGATCGAACGTGTCCAGCGTGCGGTAGGACGGGAAATCTTGCACCAGGCCGTGCAAGGCCAGCAGCCTGCCCCGATCGGTCCAGTGCGCCCGCACGCGCGGCTCGTGCTGGTTGTTGCGGGCCCGTCCGCGGGGGCCGAGCTGATTGCCGACGATCAGCGAGACGACCGCGCTCGGCAGCGTGATCCGGCGGGCCAGTGGCGCCAGCGGCAGCCGCGCGTCCAGCCAGGCCAGCCCCGCGGACTGTCCGGAGCTGACGGTGTCCAAGGTGAGCGGATTGAGCAGCACGAGCGCGCGCACCCGCTGCGCGTGGCTCATGGCGTAGCTCAGCGAGGTGGCGCTGCCGAGGCAGTTGCCGATCAGCACCACGTCGGTGAGGCGGTGGGCGTCGAGGAACGCGGTGAGCATGTCGACGTAATCGATGAGGCGGTAGCCCGTGGCGGGCTGGTCGGATTGCCCGTAGCCGGGGAGATCGAGCGCGAAGACCTCGTGGTCGTTCCGTAACGCGGCGACCTGGTCGTCCCAGATGCGGCGTTGCGTGCCGGCATTGTGCAGGAACACGACCGGGGAACCGCTGCCGGTCCGGTCGAAGACCACGGCCCTGCCCTGATGTTCGAAAACGTCCACGCCGACTCCTACGCACCGTCGGCGAGCGAGCCGACGACATTCCGCGATTCTACGTGGCTGTTTCGTCCGGGCAGGGCCGATCGGATCAGCGGACCGCGGTCGCCGCGCGAAGGAACCGGCCGGTCCGGCGGGCGCCGAGCGCCGGGGCGGGAGCGCCGTCGCCGAAGACCGGCACCCCGCCGACGAACACCGCGGTGACCGCCTCGTCGTTGCGATTCACCATGCGCGGCAGGTTGTCGAACGGGGCGAGCGGAAATTCGTGATACGCGTCGAGCGAGTCGTCCAGGCGGGCCGGATCCAGGACTACGGCATCGGCTCGGTCGCCCACCCGCAGATGCCCGGCGTCCAGGCCGTACCAGTCCGCGAGTTCGCCGGTGAGCCGGTGTACCGCCTGTTCCACCGAGAGGATCGGACGACCGGCATCCGCGGCGTCGCGTACCCGGCGCAAGAAGCGGAGCCCGAAGTTGTAGAACGCCATGTTGCGCAGATGCGCTCCCGCGTCGGAGAAGCCGAGCTGCACGCCGGGGTCGGCGGCGAGCCGATCGAGGACCGCCGGTCGATGATTGGAAATCGTTGTCCGCCACCGGACCTTGTTGCCGTGCTCCACCACGAGATCGAGGAAGGCATCCACCGGATGCGCGCCGCCGCGGTCCAGGCCCACTTGGCCGAAGGTCTTGCCGATGACCGCCGGGTCGGGGCATTCGACGATCTGCGCGTCGAAGAAGTCGCGGTGCCAGACCCGTGGACCGAATTTCTTGTCGTAGTCCGCGCGGAAGCGGCGGCGATAACGTTCGTCGCTCAGCAGTTCCCGGCGTCGGTCCACCTGATCGGCCAGGTGCAGCGCCTCGGCGCCGGACCCGAACTCCTCGAACACCACGAGATCGATGCCGTCGGCGTAGACCTCGAAGGGCACCGGAAGATGCTGCCAGCGGAAATCGGCGCCCAGCGCGTTCAGCACCCGCGCGATCAGCGGGAACACATGCACCACACCGGGAATCGCTTTGATGTCGGCGGCCGAGAGCAGACTGACCTTCAGCGGTCTGCGGAACAGGCCGAGGCTGCTTGCCGCCATCGTGATCAGGCTGTGCGGCCGGGATACGTCGGGTCCGCCCTGCAACGCTCCGCCGCGCCGGCGCAGCACGGCATTGAGCCGGTGCCGTTCCCGGGCAGTCGCGTAGGTCGACGGCAGCGTCCGGGAGCGGCACGCTTCGCCGTCCAGTTTGTCGAACAACAGCTGTTGGGAGGACATGCCGACGAACCCCGCGTCCAGCGCCTCGGTCAGTTTTGCTTCCATCCCGGCCAGTTCGGCGGCAGCGGGGCGGACATCCTTGCGCGTCGCGCGGTCCAAGCCCATTTCGGCGGCGCGGATATCGGAGTGCCCGATGAACGCGGCGACGTTCGGGCCCAACGGCAGTCGCTCCAGCGCGTCCGCGTACTCGTGCGCCGAGCGCCAGGTCTTGTGCTCGCCGACCGCCGCGACGACATGCTTGCGCGGGATCGCCTCGACCCGCGCGAACAGGTCGCCCGCGTCCGAGGCGTCGACGTGCACGGTGGACAACGAGCACGAGCCGAGCAGCACCGTGGTGATGCCGTGGCGGACCGATTCGGTCAGCGCCGGATGCTGGAGCACTTCCACGTCGTAATGGGTGTGGATGTCGAGCATGCCCGGGATCACCCACTTCCCGGTGGCGTCCACGACATTCGGACAGGCGGGGTCGTCGATGGGCTCCGCCGAGATGGTCTTGATCCGCCCGTCGTGGATGCCGAGGTGGCGGATCGCGGACGGCGCGCCGGTGCCGTCGAACCAGCGGCCGTTCGCGATGATCGTGTCGTACATGGGTCTACACCTCGAGATCGGCCCGCACGACCTTGCCGGTCGCGTTGCGCGGGAGTGCGGCGGTGGTGAGCCGCCAGCGGGCGGGCACCTTGTAGTAGGCGAGCCGCTCGGCGGTGAACGCGCGCAGCTCCTCTTCGCTGGTGGTCATGCCGCTTTCGACCACCACCAGGGCGGCGACCTGCTGGCCGAGGTCGGCGTCGGGCACGCCGAGGACCGCGCATTCGCGCACCGCGGGATGCTCCTCGAGGCACTGCTCGATCTCCGTGGGGTAGACGTTCTCCCCGCCGCGCAGGATGAGATCCGAACGGCGCCCGGACAGGCGCAGCCTCCCGTCCTCCAGCACCCCGATGTCGCCGGTGCGCAGCCAGCGGTCCGGGGTGATCGCCGCGGCGGTGGCGGCCTCGTCGTGCCAGTACCCGAGCATCACATACGGGCTGCGCAAGCAGATCTCACCTTCGACGCCGTCGGGGACCGCGTTGCCCGCGCTGTCGCGGATCTCCAGCGCGACCCCGACGACCGGTCGTCCCACGGTGTCCGGGAACGCCGCCAGCTCTGCCGGGCTCGCCAGCGTCGCGGCGGTGCTGCATTCGGTGAGGCCGTAGCTGGTGACCAGCGCGTTGCGCGCGACGGGCAGCTGATCGCGCAGCTTCTGTTGCAGCGCGGCCGAGGACGGCGCCGAGTTCAGCGAGAACGCGGCCAGCGAGGACAGGTCGTAGGCGGACAGGTCGAGTTCGAGCATCCTGGTCGCCATGGTCGGCATCGCGCCCCAGTTGGTGACGCGTTCGGCCTCGATCAAACGCAGCACCCGATCGGCGTCGAACGACCCCTGGTGGATCACCGCCGCGTCGCCGGTGACCAACCGGGGGACCACGAGGTTGTGCAGGCTGGCGATATGGAACAACGGTGAGGTGAGCAGGAAGCGTCGGCCGCTGGGCAGTTCCGTCGCGCCGGTGAGCGCGGCGGCCAGCGCGTCGTTGAAGACGTGATAGTCGCTGACGGCCACCACATTCCGATGGGAGTGCACCGCCCCCTTGGGTCGTCCGCTGGTGCCGCTGGTGTAGAGGATCACCGCGGGGTCGTCTTCGTCGATCTCGGCGTAGGGGAGCTCGTCGGTCCGGTAGTCGGTGGTGAGCGCGGGGACGTCGTGCTCCATCGTGAGCACCGGGATCCGGATGTCCAGCTCCGCCACCAGCGCGGCGCGCTTGGCGTCGACGACGAGCACGGCGGGTGCGGTGTGCTCGACGCCGTAGGCGATCTCGCGCGGCGCCCACCACGCGTTGTAGCCCACCGCGATCGCGCCGAGCGCTTGGGCCGCCCAGAACGTGAGCACCCATTCGGGTGTGTTCGCGGCGAGAATGCCGACCCGGTCGCCCTTGCGGACGCCGCATCGGTCACGCAGGGCCGTGGCCAGTGCCGCGACCGCGGCGGCGTGCTCGGCGAAGGACATCGTGCGCTCGGCGGTGACCAGGTAGTCCCGGTCGCCGTGCTCGGCTGCGGCGACGAGCACCTCGCGCAGCGAGGACTTGCGGTGGCGCACCACCGGCATGGGCGCGCCGAGCACGTCCTCGATCGCCATCTCGAATCGGCCGCCGGGGCCGGTGAGCCGGGCCGCGGCTTCCGCCACGTACGCCTGCGGGTCGAAGGGCTTCGTCATATCAGGTACTTCCTCGTCACTGCGCGGGTCGATTCGTCACGGTTCGGGGACCAGGACCGCGCGGCCGGTGATCAGGCCGCGTTCCAGCCGGTCGAGGGCGGCGCGGCCGGCGGCCAGCGGATAACGCTCCACCTCGACGCGGAGCTTTCCCGCCGCGGCCAGCGCCACGGAGTCGATCAGGTCGGACTTGGTGCCGCCATAGGACTTGCGCACCGACGCGCCCCAGGGCCAGCCCGGGCCGCCGGCCGGCGCCGCCGTGATCTCCGGCGCGCCGCCGCCCAGGCCGATCATGCGGTACGCCCCGTTGGGCGCCACCGACTCCACCGCGAGCCGTGCGGTCGCGTCGACGCCGACGAAGTCGAACACCGCGTCCGCGCCGCGGCCCTGGGTCCGGTCGAGGATCTCGCGGGCGGTGTCGTCGCTCGCCAGGAGACCTTCCGTCGCACCGCAGCGGGCGGCGAGTTCCAGCTTGTCGGCGCTGACGTCCACCGCCAGCACCCGGGCCGCCGTGGTCGCGGCCAGAATCTGCACCGCGACGTGACCGAGCCCGCCGATGCCGATCACCACCGCCACCGATCCCGGCCCGAGCTGCTCGCGCGCGCCGCGGATGGCGTGATAGCTCGACAGCGCGGCGTCGGCCAGCGGCGCGGCCTCGCCGAAATCCAGGTCGCCGATCGGCACGAACGAACTCGCGGGCACCCGGATGTAGTCGGCCATTCCGCCGTCCGGCCCGAGACCGGGGCACGGCGGCATGGCGGTGCGGCCCGCGGCGCGGCAGACGTTCTCGTTGCCGTTGGCGCACTCCCGGCAGACCCCGCACGACCAGCACAGATACACGACGCCGCGCTCACCGGCCCTGCGGCCGCCCACGCCGTCGCCGACGGCCTCGATGGTGCCCGCGATCTCGTGGCCGAGGGTCAGCGGCTCCTCGCGCATCCGGAAGGGGATGTGCAGCACGTGCAGGTCGGAATGGCAGATGCCCGCCGCGCCCACGCGCAGCAGCAGATCGGTGGGACCGATCCGTGGGATCGGTACCTCGCGCAGTTCCAGCACACCGGGCTCGGTGAGCTGCAGGGCCCGCATCATCCGCGCACCGCCGCGAACGTCGCGCGCAGGTAGGCGTCGGCGCGGTCGGAGCCGATGAGGCCGGGGGCCATCCGGTTCATGGTGTAGGCGAACGTGGTGCGGTGCTCGAGGTCGTTGACCACCATCGCGCCTCCGTACCCGGCCCACCAGCACACCCGGCCGTCGGGCACTTCCGGGGCGGTCTGCCGCTGCGGCAGACCGTAACCGATGCCGAACCGCAGCGGCACCGCAAGTGCGAGATCCACGCCGTCGGACTGCTGCTGGAAGATCAGGTCGATCGTCTTCTCCGACAGCAGCCGCCGCCCGTCCAGCTCACCGCCGCAGGACACCAGTGATTGCACCCGCGCCACCGAGCGGGCGTTGCCGTGGCCGTTCACCGCGCCGATCTCGGCCTGCCGCCAGCCCGCGCTCGCGGTCTCGGCGATGTCGAGCAGCGGGCTGGTGAGCGTCTTGACCAGCACGCTGTCCTGGTCGAGCGCGGCCAGGTCGAATTCCGGCACGGCGGGCGGGATCAAGGTGGCGATCCGCTCGTGGTGCTCGGGCGCGGTGCCGATGTGGAAGTCCGCGCCCAGTGGCCCGGCGAGTTCCGCGGCGAAGAACTCACCCAGTGAGCGTCCGGTGACACGGCGGATCACCGCGCCGATCAGATGGCCGTAGGCCAGCGCGTGATACCCCGACGCGGTGCCCGGCTCCCACCACGGCGGTTGGCTCGCGAGGCGGGCGGCGGAGGCTTCCGCGTCGTAGATGTCGGCCAGCTCGATCGGCGGCTGCCAGCCCGAGACGCCGGAGGTGTGCGCGAGCAGATGACGAATCTCGATGTCTTCCTTGCCGTTCGCCGCGAACTCCGGCCAGTACCTGGACACCTTCGCGTGCACGTCCAGCTCGCCGCGCTCGACCAGCAGCAGGGCGCTCAGCGCGGTCATGGTCTTGGTGAGGGAGAAGACGTTGACCAAGGTGTCCTCGGTCCACGGCGCGGTGCGTTCCGGGTCGCGGTAGCCGCCCCAGAGGTCGACGACCGGTTCGCCGTCGACCGTGACGCAGATCGACGCGCCCAGTTCGTCCCCGGAGACGAGCCGGGTCTCCAGTTCGGTTCGGACCCGCTCGAATCGCTCCGCGCAGAATCCCGATGTGGCGGTTCCCGTGGTGGTGGTGGTGGTCATCGCCGCCTCACACGTGTTCGAGCGTGCGGGCCGGAACCGGCAGCGCGTTCCCCGCCGCGGCCGCGCGTTTCGCGCCGCGCGCCATTTCCCGCTGCAGGTCCCGCACATACGGTTCGAATTCGATCTGGATGGTGTGCCTGGGCGAGTCGTAGTAGCGGCCCGTCCGGGCCGACTCCGCGGACCGGATGGCCGCGCGCATCTCCTCCGCCGACGGCAGGTGGTAGCGCCCGGTCAGGTAGGCGGCGACCAGCTTGCTCTGCTGCTCGGCGAAGTTCACCAGCGTGGGCAGCGGCTGGGCCAGGCCGAGGAAGAACAGATTGTCGATGCCGGGCTTGATCATCTGCTTGAACAGCGGGAAGCGGTTGTCGGCGTCGGGCAGCAGGTCGGGATCGGAGAAGAACGGGAAGGAGATGCGGTAACCGGTGGCGCAGACGATCGCGTCCACCTCTTCGACACTGCCGTCGGCGAAGCGCACCCGCGGCCCCTCCAGCGCGGCGATCGCGGGCTTGAACGTGACGTCGCCGCAGCCGGCGCGATGCAGGAACTCCTCGCTCGCCGAGGGATGCGCCTCGAAGGGCAGATGGTCGGGCTTGGGCAGGCCGTAGTCCTCCATGTTGCCGCGGAACTTCCGGACGAAGCGCTGCTTGAGCTTCAGCCCCAGCTTCGGCGGCATCCACCGCGGCATCGAACGTTTGTCGCCCACCTTTCCGTTGACGTACTTCGGCAGCACCCACACCCCGCGACGGGCGGAGACGAAGAGCTTCGCGGCGATGAATCGCTGTGCCAACTCGGAGGCGATGTCCAGGCCCGAGTTGCCCATGCCGACCACCACCACGCGCTTGCCGCGCATGTCGACGGGATCGAACGGGTCGTTGTAGGCGTGGCTGTGCAGCAGCGTGCCGTCGAACTCTCCCGGATAGTCCGGAAGGCGAGGGTCCCAGTGATGCCCGTTGCAGACCACGAGCGCGTCGTAGTCCTTGGTACGCCCGTCGCTCGTGGTGATCAGCCAGCGGCCGTCGGCCGCGCGTTCCGCGGCGGTCACCACGGTATCGAACACGATCCGATCGCGGATGCCGAAATGGTCGACGTAGTCGCGGAAATACTGGAACAGCTGGGAATGGTGGGGGAAATCCGGCCACTCGTCGGGGGCGGGATAGTCCTCGAAGGCCAAGCGGAACTTGGACGTGTCGATGTGCAGGCTCTGGTAGCAGGCCGACATGCCGTTCGGGTTCTTGTAGTACCAGTTGCCCCCTACTTCGTCGGACGCCTCGTAGCAGTCGAAGGGGATGCCGTGGTCGTTCAAGCGTTTGGCGGCGGTGATCCCGGAAGGGCCCGCCCCGATCACGCAGACGCGGGGGAGTGCGGTTGACGTCATTCACTGTCCTCGTGCTGGAGTGCCGTCCTCGACGACGGCCGAACCGTCCGGCGCGGCTCCCGCACCGGAGTGACGTAGGCAACAAACTAACACTCACTAGACATGCTGTCTAGTGAGTGACGCACTGTCCATCCACGCCTTCGATGCGTAGACTCCCTTTGCGGAAGCAGCACGTCAGGACGGCTTTTACGAATTCGAGGTACGTGTCCACCATGCGGACGAACGCGAACACCAACCTGCGGGACGAGCAGAAGCAGCAGACCAGGGCCCGGCTGACGGAGGCCGCCAAGGAGCTGTTCGCCGCCCGCGGCTACGCGGCCGTGCGCGTGGACGACATCGCCGCCGCGGTCGGTTGCAGCCGGGCCACGTTCTACCTGCACTTCGCGGGGAAGCAGGAGATCTTGCGCGCGATCGCCGAACAGGGCACCGTGCCCACCGCGCTGCACTTCTATCAGGACCTCGACCGGGTGCTGGAGACCGGTTCGCGCGCCGAGTTCGCCGGCTGGGTAGCCCGCGCGATCGAGTGGTTCCACGAGTACAAGGACCTACTGCCCGCCTGGGACGAGGCGACCGCACTGGAACCGGAGTTCCGCGAGATCGCCCGCACCGGCATCCTCGCCTTGCCCAACGCGATGACCGCCTACCTCGCCGGGTGGCCCGCCGACCGGCGCGACGAGGCGCGGTTGCGCGTGGAATTGCTTGTCGCCCAACTCGAAAGGTTCTTCACCCGCTGGGCGATGCAGGGCACCATCGACGTCTCGGTGGACCAAGCCGTCGAGGTGCTCACAGACATCTGGTTTCCCGCCCTGCGCGCACCGACGGCGAGCTGATCGCGCCTGGTCGGCCGGACGGAATCGCCGCGCCGATATCGTGCGGACCGGCGTCGGCGCAGCCGTGCGTCGTCGAAAGGCGATCGCGTCGCACGGGTTCCGGTGATCATCCCGTTCGCGAGCGCACCGGAGCCCGGCATGGCGAGGACGAGTGCGCCGAAGCGGGGAAGTCCGGGCTTTGCCAGGTATTCGCTGAATGCTCGAACCGAGGTGTCCGCAGGCCGGATTCGACAGCGGCCCGCAAATCTGTCGGCGTCGTGGGGCATCATCTGTGCACGCAGCCAACCACGAATCGCTCGGAGTTACCATGCCGTCCCCACGAACCAAGCCGCAACCTCTGTCGGACAGCGAGATTCAGCAGATCGCCACGGACATAGCCGGTGGCCGTCCGCCCATGGTGTGGTTCACCGCCGCCGCGGTCGGCGTTCCGGAGGGGCGCTCGGGCAAGGTGATCGCACTCGGCGATCCGGCCGACGGTGACTTCCTGCAGGTCCGGCCGACCGGATCGAAGGATGTACTGTCCTTCTCTCCCGTCGAGGTGACCTTGACCAAGCCGCCGCGAGGGGCGGCGGGCGCTACCGCCCAGCCGAAGTCGACCAGGAAGGAATCTTCTGTGACCCAGTCGTCGACCACGACGAACACCACCGCGCAACCCGAACCGGCGAGCGCACCCGCGCCGTCGGCCGCCCCGAAGCAGGCCGAGGCGTCCGGGGAAGCGGGCCGCGCGGGCAAGCAAGCCCCGGCGGCGACGGCGCCCAAACCCGCCAAGACCGCCGCCGCCCGCAAGGCCAAGGCGCCCGAGGTCACCGTGACGCTCACCGGCACCGCCGACGGCGAGTGGTCGATCGATGTGGTCAGCGGAAAGAAGCGCACCCTGCGCGGCATCCCGGTGGCGGGCTCCGCCGTGGCGCAGGCGGCGAAGATCCTGCATCCCGAGGTCGCCGAAGTGGTCTCCGGGGTCCTGGAGGCGTTGCGCGGGGTGCAAGAGGCCAAGGTTCAGCAGTTACAGGCCGAGCTCGAGGAGGCCAGGCGCCTGCTGGACGAGCTGAGCGACTGAGTCACACCGCCGGACTGGCGGATCGGGCGGCAGCGCGCCAGATCCGGCGTTCGCTCTCGGGCGGCGCGCGGTGCACGTCGTCATGGAACGCGTAGCCGAGCGAGTGCTGCTTCGCGTGATACATCGCCGCGTCCGCGTCGCGCAGCAGGCTGTGCATGTCGGTGTCCGAGCTGCGCGGACCGGCGCATGCCACGCCGACGCTCGCGGTGATCGGGATCTCGCCCGCGCTCAGCCCGAACGGCCGGACGAACGCGCCGAGCAGCCGTTCGGCCAGCACGGCGGCGTCCGGCCGGGCGAGCGGGGCGAGGACGACGAATTCGTCGCCGCCGTAGCGGGTCACCACGTCCTCGCGTCGCACGACCCGCCGGATCCGGCTCGCCGCCGTCGCGATCAGCTCGTCGCCGACGGCGTGGCCGTAGCTGTCGTTGACCCGCTTGAAGCCGTCGAGGTCGATGAACAGCAGGCAGATCGGCTGCTCGGCCCACTGTTCGCCACGCTGGCGCAGGGCGCGCAGCAGCGCGGCTCGGTTCAGCAGTCCGGTGAGCATGTCGTGGTCGGCCTGATACTGCGCGCGCCGCTCGCTGCGCGCGCTGCGCACGATCGCGCGCTCGCTGCGCACCAGCATGCCGATCAGCAGCAGCGCGAACAGCGACGACACCACCGCGCGGTCGAGCGGCCGCAGGCTTGATCCGACCACCGGGACCAGTGAGGCCACGATCAGCGCGATCGCGATGAGGCTGGCGCGCTGCCTGGAGTGGTGCGGGTGGATACGCCGCGGCATGCCGAGCGTGGCCATGGTCGGGTGCAGCGCCGCGACGCCCACGGTGGAGTAGGCGGTGAGCAGGGGAGCCAGCAGCACCTCGCGTCCGAGCGCGGTCGCGCCCGCGGTTTCCAGGGTGTAGCCCAGGTCGCCGAGCAGCACCGCGATCAATCCGGCGTGCAACAGCCACAGCGAAGTCTCCGCGCGCGTGGAGGTGGCCATCGAGTGCGCCACCAAGGTGAGCAGCAGCGCGTCGAGCACCGGGTAGGCCGCCGCCACCAGCGCGTCCAGTCCGGTCACGGTGGACTGCAGGATCGGTGAGATGAGGAAGGTCCAGGAGGCGAGCAGCGCGCCGAGTCCGATGAGGGCCGAGTCCAGCATCAGATCGTAGTTGCCGTGCACTTGGCGCGGCCACAGCCAGATCAGCGCGGCGAACCCGACGCCGAGATAACCGAGCAGGGTGAACGCGTCGTCGAGCGGATGCATCGCGTGGTCGCCGACGTCACGCAGCGTGGTGCCGGTGGCGAACAGCACCGCCGAGCCGGACAACAGATACCACGGCAGCGGATGCGCGGGCCGGTGCGTACGCATCCCGACAGCGACCATGGCTACGGTCTCGCCGACGATGACCACCATCGTCACGAACGCCACCAGGCGCGAGTCGAGCGCGAGGTGGACCGCGATCGCGGCCCCGCTTCCCCCCAGAAGCACCGCGTACCAGCCCGTTCCGATACTGCGCCGACAGTTGGTCTGTGGCTGTTCACTGGGTGTCATCAGCCCCCCTTGGTCGCTCCGTCCCCGGTGCACCGGGCCGCGTAACAGATCTGGGAATCCTCCACCGCGACTACGATGTTCGCCTGTTCGCCGAGCACCGCCCGGATGCCGTCGGCGAACGGGAACCGAGTGTTGTTGCACGAGCAGATGTCCCGACCGACCGCTGCGCGCTCGGCAACCAATACCTGGACAACTGATTTGATCATGGCATGGAACGCCGCCGCTTCGCGGGCAGTTGGCGCAACAAGGAGGAAACCCGTCGACGTGCGCCATGACTTCGGCACGCGGGGTCGGCCATCGGCGCCCGGAACTCCGCGGATGCGATACCTGCCGCGCGACGGCCTTCGTTCCCGGCCCGAATGTCTTTGCGCAGGTGGGGGCACGAGCGCGGCCGAAGATATCGCAGGCCGGTCGTCCGTCGCAATCGACGGTGCGTTCCCGAACGCCGATCACGCAGCCTAGCGCGTGGAACAGAATGCTCGCGCGCGCGTCTCGTACCCTTGCACCGACCGAGACAGCGAGGAGCGAGTGTGCGGACATGGGTGGCGCCGGGCCGGGTCAACATCATCGGCGAGCACACCGACTACAACGACGGCTACGTCCTGCCCATCGCGTTGCCGCAGGTGATGCGATGCACGGCGGCGGCGCGCGCCGACGGATCCGTGCGGGTCGGCTCACGGCAGCAGCCCGGCGAGCCGGTGCTCGTCGCGGTGTCCGACCTCGCCGCCGAGCGAGCCCGGATGCCCGGGTGGGCGCGTTATCCGCTCGGGGTGGTCGCCGAGTTCACCCGGCGGGGTCACCGGATTCCCGGTGTGGATCTCGACCTCGACGGCGAGGTTCCGATCGGCGCGGGCTTGTCCTCGTCGGCGGCGCTGTCCTGCGCGGTGGCGATCGCACTGCGTGATCTGTTCGCCCCCGGCCTGACCGACCGCTCGTTGATCGACGTGGCGCGCGCCGCCGAGAACGACTACGTCGGCGCGCCGACCGGTGTGCTGGACCAGTCGGCCGCGCTGCTGTGCACGGCCGGGCACGCGCTGCTGCTGGACGTGCGGGCCTTCGCCGCCGACACCACCGCGCCGCGCGGGACCGAGCAGATCCCCTTCGACCTCGCCGCCTTCGGACTCGAACTACTGGTGATCGACACCGGGCAGCCGCACGAACTGGTCGACGGCCGCTACGCCGAGCGGCGCGACCAATGCGCCGCGGCCGCCGCCGCGCTCGGCGCAGGCGCCTTGCGGGACGTGGCGACGACCGATGTCGGCCGGATCGCCGACGACGTGCTGCGCCGCCGCGCCAGGCACGTGGTGACGGAGAACGCCAGGGTGCTCGCGATTGCCGAGAAATTGCGAGAAGGCGCCGACCCGCGGGGTATCGGCCCGATCCTGACGGCGGGGCACGCCTCGCTGCGGGATGACTTCGAGGTGTCCACCCCGGCCCTGGACGCAGCGGTCGACGCCGCGCTGGCCGCGGGGGCGCACGGTGCGCGGATGGTCGGCGGCGGATTCGGCGGGAGCGTCGTCGCGCTGGTCGACCGGGACCGCACCGCGGCGGTGGTCGAGGCGGTGCGGCGGCGCTTCGGCGACGCGGACCTTCCCGGTCCACGCACGTTCGTGGTGGTCCCCGCCGCCGGAGCGCACCGGATCGGCTGAGCGCCCAGCCGGATTTGTGCGCGAATGTGCCCCGCCGGTAGGCATGATCACGCAGAGTGGTGTCTGCCGACACCATTCGGCGGGCGACGAAGAGGTCGCGCGCGCCGGGCAGGACCAGCACGACGCATGCTCTCGCACGACGAGCGATCTCGCTCGCCGCCCCGGTTGTACCCGCCAGGAGGAACGCTGTGCCGCTCGCCGATCCGTTCGTTCTCGCCGCCGTGCCAGGACTGCACCCGGCTGCCCCGCCGGCGCAGTCGGTAGCCGCCGAGACCCTCCGGCTGGACGCTCAGCCAGTGGATTACGCCCTGGTCGCGCTGTATTTCGTGTTCGTGCTCGGCATCGGCCTGCTGGCCAGGCAGCGGGTGTCCTCCAGCATCGACTTCTTCCTGTCGGGGCGCTCGCTGCCCGCTTGGGTGACCGGCCTGGCGTTCATCTCCGCCAACCTCGGCGCGGTGGAGATCATGGGCATGTCCGCCAACGGCGCGGAGTACGGGTTCCCGACCTTCCACTACTTCTGGATCGGCGCGGTGCCCGCCATGCTGTTCCTCGGCGTGGTGATGATGCCGTTCTACTACGGCTCCAAGGTGCGCAGCGTGCCGGAGTTCATGCGCCGCCGCTTCGGCACCGGAGCCCATCTGGTGAACGCGCTGAGCTTCGCCATCGCGCAGATCCTCATCGCGGGGGTCAACCTGTACCTGCTCGGCTCGATCGTGAACGTGCTGCTGGGCTGGCCGCTGTGGGTCTCGGTGATCGTGGCGGCGGTGATCGTGCTGTCCTACATCACCCTCGGCGGTCTGTCGGCCGCGATCTACAACGAGGTGCTCCAATTCTTCGTCATCGTGGCCGCGCTGCTGCCGCTCACCCTGGTCGGGTTGCACCGGGTCGGTGGATGGGACGGGCTGCGTGACCGAGTCACCGCCGCACCAGGCGGCGCGGAGCAACTCGAGTCGTGGCCCGGTAACGCGCTCAGTGGATTCTCCAACGATTTCCTGTCGATCCTCGGCATCGTGTTCGGTCTCGGATTCGTTCTGTCGTTCGGGTACTGGACCACGAACTTCGTCGAAGTCCAGCGCGCGATGGCGACGCACTCCATCTCGGCGGCGCGGCGCACGCCGATCATCGGCGCCTACCCGAAGATGTTCATCCCGCTGATCGTGGTGATTCCCGGCATGATCAGCGCCGTGCTGGTGCCGCAGATGGCGGAGTACAAGGCGGCGGTGACCGCGAATCCGGACTTCGAGAGCGACACCACCTACAACCAGGCGCTGCTGTACCTCATGAAGGATGTGCTGCCCAACGGCCTGCTCGGGGTGGGGCTGGCCGGGCTGCTCGCGGCGTTCATGGCGGGCATGGCGGCCAACATCTCGGCGTTCAACACCGTCTTCAGCTACGACCTGTGGCAGCAGTACGTGCGGCGGGAACGCCCGGACGGCTACTACCTCGGCGTGGGCAGGCTGGCCACCGTCGGCGCGACCGTGGCCGCGATCTTCACCGCGTTCATCGCCTCCGGGTTCAGCAACATGATGGACTACCTGCAAACCCTGTTCAGCTTCTTCAACGCGCCGCTGTTCGCCACGTTCATTCTCGGCATGTTCTGGAAACGGATGACACCGACCGCGGGCTGGATGGGGCTGGTCTGTGGAACCGCCTCGGCCATCGTCGTTTTCCTTTTGCACGAAACGAAGGTCTTCGAATTATCCGGCCAGGGCGCCAGTTTCGTCGCCGCCGGGGCCGCGTTCGTGGTCGACATCGTCGTCAGCGTCGCCGTCACCCAGGTCACTCAGCCGAAACCGGCGGCGGAACTGATCGGGCTGGTGTACTCGGAGACACCGAAGGAAGTGCGCACCGACCCGGAGGCGGGCACGCTGCCCTGGTACCAGCGCCCGGTCCTGCTGGCGGGCATCGCGCTCGTCCTCGTCATCCTGCTCAACATCCTCGTCGGATAAGGAACCGCCGCCATGCTTTTCGATATCCGCACCATCGTCGGCGGCTTGCTCGGCTGCTACGCGATCGTCCTCGTCATCACCGGCCTGGTGCAGAACACCGCGGCCGAGCAGGCCAAGACCGGCGGGGTGAACGTCAACCTCTGGGCCGGGCTCGGCATGGGCGTGGTGGCGCTGGCCTTCGTGGTCTGGGCGCTGTGGCGGCCGGTCCAGGTGCCGCCGGAGTCGCACCCGGCGGAGCACGCCGACGAAGAGTCCGGCTCCGCCTGACACACGAACGGCGCCCCCTGGGAAAAATCCCAGGGGGCGCCGGTTCACACGGGTCAGACGCCGGGGGTGCCGGTTCCGCCGGGCCAAGTGCCCGTTCCACCGGCGCCGGTTCCGCCGACACCTGGGGTGCCGGTTCCGCCGACACCCGGCATGCCGGTTCCGCCTGCGCCGGGCGTGCCTGTACCCGGGGTGCCGGTCGTGCCGCGCTCCGTGGCGGTGCTGCCTGCGTCCGGGCGCGGGATATCACCGCGCCAAGCGCCGGTCTCGCGGCCCTGGTGCTCGATGAAGTGCTTGAAGCGCTCCAGGTCACCGTTCACCCGGTGCTTCAGCACGCCGAGCTTGTCGGCGACGTTCTCCACGAACCCTTCGGGGTCGACGTCCATCTGCGCGGTCACCCTGGTGTGGGTGTCGTCGAGCCGATGGAACGTGACGACGCCCGCGTGCTTGGGCCCGCTGTCGGACTTCCATGCGACGCGTTCGTCGGGATGCTGCTCGGTGATGGTCGCGTCGAACTCCCGCGTCGACGGGCCGACATGGACACGCCAGTGCATATGCCGGTCATCGATCTGCTGTACCGCTTCGACACCCTCCATGAACTGCGGAAACGACTCGAACTGCGTCCACTGGTTGTAGGCGGTGCGAACCGGGACCTCGACGTCCACCGTGGCGGCCATTGTGCTCACTTGCTACCCCTTTCCTCGCCTGCCCGCACCATTCACGGGCCTGCGTCTCTCGGTTGACAAGCGCTCCCTTGTGGGGCGACTCGGGACATTCATCGCTTACCCGGGTCGTTCGGGGGCAAACAGGCGACGGTCCCGCTGCCCACGTTCCGCAGCGCCGATCGATCCGCCGGGCATCCGAGGGCCCGGCCATCCGGCATCGGATGCGAGGACCACCCGAAACGTGCGAGGACATCAGCTGACGCGCCGCGACATTCTTGCTGCTGCGGCAATCACACTTTCGTCATGGTGGCCGCACCTGACCATCGAGTGAAGGAGGGTACGAAATGAAGAAGGTCGGAATTTTCGAGATGCCCACCCGAAGCGAGATGCGCGATCCCGAGGCACTGCAGAAGCGCATAGCGGCCTCCAACGGCGGCCGGGACGACGCGTACGGCGCGTATCAGCTCGCCTGCCTGATGGCCGCCACCGAGGCGGAAGAGGACGGAAACGACGACGAATCCTGCCTCGGCCGATTCGAAGAGGCGCTACCCGGCTGGTTGAGCCGTCTCGGCCTGAAACTGGACGTCCACGCGTACGGCGTCTGTCACATGTCGGATGTCGACAGCACCGATCGAGGTGACGCGTCGTCGATCTATTGGACGTTGTCCGGGTTCCGGGACCGCTCCCGCATCTACGAGGCCATCGCCTTCCCGTCCGGCACACCCGCGCCGTCCGGTTCGATGATGGAGCAGTACGACGATTGGTCGCAGAACGCCGCCGCGGTAGCGGAAGAGGAATCCACCGACTCGGCGCGATTCGCCACGTTCGTGGACTCGATGTCGCAATACCTGAACTCTTCGGGCAAGAATTTCCCCGGCACCTCCTTCGGCTACTTCAACAGCGCCGGCAGCGAGATCTACACCCCCAGCATGGAAGAAACCGGAATGCTCTGGAGCGTGGCCCCCCTCGGCTCCTTCGACGGCCACATGTACGAATGCGTCACCGCCGTCCCGAAGTGAGTTTCGAGATCAACGGCACCTGACTGCGGCATCGTGCGGGTACGTCCCTGACTCTGCCTTGGGCGTCCGCACCGCCCTCGTCGACAAGCCGACCTCCTGACACCGCAGCGAATCCGTTGGTCGAGCCCACCCCATTCGACGGCCCGGCATCGAGCGTCGATCTCGATGCCGGGGCCGGGAGATGCCGACAGTCGCTGTGACGACTCGGCGGGAACCCCAGCGGCACCGGAAGTGCTGTCACGTCTCACCACCGTCGGGCTCGAGTCCCTACTTGGCGTCCCCGTAGCATTCCACCACCGCCGTTGTGCAGGGAAACCGGACCGGTGTCGCTCCGAAGGCCAGCCGACCTGCGGTGTCGGCCGCGGTCGCGATCATTTCGGCGACCGTCGTCGCCTCCTCCGCCGGGCAGTGCACCATCACCTCGTCGTGTTGGAAGAAGACCAACTCGGCGCGGAGCCCGGACCGGGACATCGCCTGACGCAGGGCCGCCAGGACCAGCAGGGCCCAATCGGCGGCGCTACCCTGCACCACGAAGTTACGAGTGAAGCGGCCACGGGCACGCGCCGCCGAGGTGCTGCCGTACTCACCGAGGTTTTCCCGGGGCAGGTCCTGCTGGTCGGGCGACGCGGCCGACACCGGCGGGCACGTCCGCCCCAGCCACGTACGCACCAGTCGTCCCTCCTCACCGGCACGCGCCGCGTCGTCGACATAGGCCACCGCTGCTGGATATCGGCGCCGCAGACCGGCCAAGTGGGTAAGGGCATCGCCGGAGGTCTGACCGTAGATGGCCCCCAAGAGGGCGAGTTTTGCTTGCGCGCGATCGCCGCCGAAGCCACGGGCCGCCAGATCCGCGTACAGATCCTCACCGCGACCGGCCACCTCCATCAGCCCTGGATCGCGCGAGACCGCGGCGAGTATCCGTGGCTCCATTTGGTCGGCGTCGGCGACCACAAGGCGCCAGCCCGGATCGGCACGTATCGCCCGGCGGATCACTTTCGGGATCTGCAGGGCCCCACCACCATTGGTAGTCCAGCGACCTGAAACCGTGCCGCCTGGCAGGTATTCGGGACGAAAGCGGCCGCCGTGCACCCACTGTTCGAGCCAGGACCAGCCGTGGGCGGTATACAAGCGGTACAACGACTTGTAGGCCAGCAGTGGCGCTACCGCGGGGTGATCGATGCGTTGGAGCTCCCATTTCCGCGTGGAAGACAACTCGATTCCGGCACGGGCGAAGGCCTTGACGATGTCGTTGGGCAAGTCCGGACGGACCCGCACTCCGTTGCCGAAAGCCCGCGATACTTCGTCGGCCAACTCCGCCATCCGGCGCGGTTGCGACCCGCCCGGATAGCGCTCACCCAGCAGCGTGTCCAGCAACTCGCGGTGCACGTCCGCGCGCCACGGGATCCCCGATCGCGACATCTCCGCGGCAACCAGCATGCCCGCCGATTCGGCGGCGAGCAGCAGTCGCATCCGCTCCGGATGCTCGGTGGCCGCCGTCCGGGCGATCTGACCCGCGTAGACCTCCAACAGGGCGGTGAGTTCATTCGTCCCGGCCGGCAGCGGCACCGGGCCCGACTCGAACAACGACGGCTGGCTCTCGGCGGCCCGTGCCGGGGCGTCCGGCGGAACGGGCAGATTGTGGAGGCGAGCCCAAGCGGCCGCCAGCGAACGAGGCTGACCCGACTGCCCCTCCTCATACCCGATCAGCAATGCCTCCGCGGCCTCCACGTCGTAGCAGCGCTCGACCCGCACGCCCGCTGCCAGCAGGGGTCGATAGATCGCGGCGGTGGACCGCCACACCCACCGCTCGACCTCGGGGCGGGAACGCACTGCCTCGGCGATCGACGGCTCGTAGACCACCGCCCCGGCGGGCCGACCGTCCGGATCGAGTGGACACAGATACGCGCCCCCCTCGCCCGATTCCGCCACCGCCCACCTCACGTCCCCGAGTCTGGCACCGGTGTCCGACACCATCGGCAGCGCTTCGTCGCGTCGCCGGGCTGTTTTCACCGGATCTCACCGCACGCCGCCGGACCAATCCTCGTCGGAAGAATCCGGCAACCGACGATTCCACCGGTTCGACGCGCTGGACGTGGACCCCGGCGCTGGAACGGGGTATGTCCGTTCCTGGGCATACCCCGTCCGCATTCGGCGCTCAGCGCGGTCTCGCTCCAGCGCGCTGTCAGTCGAGCGTGCGGGTGAGGAAGTCGCGGATCAGTGCGGCGATCTCGGTGCCGTGCGTTTCCAGGGCGAAGTGGCCCGTGTTCAGCAGGTGCAGTTCGGCGTCCGGCAGATCGCGCAGGTAGGCGCGCGCGCCGTCGGCTCCGAAGATCTCGTCGTGCTCGCCCCAGGTGATCAGGACGGGAGGCCGGTGCTCGGCGAAGTACTTCTGGAACTCGGGGTAGCGATCGAGGTTCAGTTTGTAGTCGGCGAAGAGCTGGAGTTGAATCTCCTTGTTGCCCGGACGATCCAGGTAGTGCTGATCCAAGGTCCAAGTGTCGGGGCTGATCCGCGTCAGCCGGTCGGCCGGGACGCCGTGGGTGTACTGCCATTTCGTGGCGTCGAGTTCGAGCAGCTTCCGCACCTCGGGCTCATGTGCCGCCCGGTCGTTGGCATGTGCGAACAGCACCTCCCAGAACGGGGTGAAGCCCTCCAGGTAGGCGTTGCCGCTCTGGGTGATGATCGCGGTGACACGATCCGGATTGCGGGAGGCGATGCGCAACCCGATCGGTGCGCCGTAATCCTGAATGTAGAGGGCGAACCGCTGCACGCCCAAGACGTCCAGCAGTTCCGAGGTGATCTCGGTGAGCTTCTCGAAGCTGTAGTCGAAGGCGAGCACGGACGGCATGGCCGACTGCCCGAACCCGATGTGGTCCGGCGCGATCAGATGGTAATCCGCGGCCAGCTCCGGCAGCAGATTGCGGAACATCGCCGAACTCGTCGGAAAGCCGTGCAGGAGGACAAGCGTCGGCTTACTCGGATCGCCCGCCTCGCGGTAGAAGACCGGCAGGCCCTGGATCTCGACGGTGTTGTGACGCACTGCGTTCATCGTGTTTCTCCTGGTCGTGTTCATCGAACGGACACTCGGGGTCGGTCGTGGCAGCGGAGGTGTCGCCGACCCGGCTTCGCGCCCGTACCACTTCTAACCATCTAAATAAATTTCAGTGGTTAAGAGTGTCCGCATGAAGCTAACCTGTCAATGTGACATAGATGGTTAGCGACAGGGGAATATCCTCGGCGCCGCACAGCAACCCCCCGCAGGGGAGCCTGAGGCCCGAACCTGCCCGCAACACGGAAGGGGTTGTTGTCCAATGGCGAGCTCACCTGTCGGCTCACACGGCCGAGAAAGCCCGGCATCGAGTGTCGCTCCCGATGCCGGGCCAGGAATCACTTCTGCGGAGTGGGCATGGGCGAGTTGATCGTGGAGAAGTACATGATCGCCGCGCCGATGGCGACCGGGGCCGTCACCAGGATCTGGCCCGCTACCGTGCCGAGGGCGCCGACCGCGACGATGCCGCCGAGGCAGCCGACGGCCGCGGCGGGGATGAACGGGCCGAACATGCCGACGATGGTGGCGGCGGCGATGGTCGCTCCGGCGATGCCGCCGAGCACGCAGCCCACCGCCGCGCCGCCGATGCCGCCGACCAGGGTGCCGACGGTGGCGCCCATGGAGAGGGTGCTGGTCATCCGGGACCAAGCGGCCTGTTCACGGTCGTACTCCGTCTTCCATGGCGCCTTGTCCTCGAACGGCAAGGCGACCGGCTTGTAGGTCGCGTGCGCCGAGTCGAACTGCGGAGTCAGCGTGGCGGTGCGGCCCGAGATCTCCGCGGTGATGGGGAATTCGAACTCGTCGACCAGGAAGGTCAGCGGCGTGCCCGCGACGACGGTGCCGTCGGCGGCCTTGATCTTCAGCACCTGGTCCTCGACGACGAGCGAACCGGAATCGATGGTGATGACGCTGGCGGTCTCGGTGGCGTGGGCGGTGAAACCGACGGCCTCGGCGGCCTCCGTGGACGTGGCTTCGACGGACGTGCTGTCGGCGGCAGGGACTTCGGGAGCGGCGGAACTCGTGCCCGCGGCGATGCTCATGGCAGCGGTGGTGAACGCGGCGGCCAGGGCAAGTTTCGTGATCTGCATGGAGAATCCTTGGTTTCGGAGGCATGGCGAAGTGACGGCCATACCAATGACGTTCGGTAGGTCGTGGAAGTAACGGGCCTTCGCCCGTGGATGTGCGGTTAAGCGGCGGCGCGGAACCGTCCGGCGAGGCCGAGCAGCACGTCGATCGCGAGGAAGACGAGCAGACTCACCCCGACCAGCGGGACGAACCAGCCCACCACCAGCGCGGCGGCCACCAGCGGCACGACGAGCCACAGCGGGATCTTGCGCAACGCGCCGCGCCGTGGAGCCCGGCCGAGAACGAACCGGCCCGCCTCCCGGGTGGGCCGCCTGCGCCACCACATGAGGTAGCCGCGCACGACCACGGTGATCAGGCCGATCATCGCCGCGAGCAGCAGCAACTGGTTGAGCAGCCCGAACATCAGTCCCATGTGGAACTGAATGCCCCAGTTGGTGAGCTTGGCCATCAGCGGCCAGTCGGCGTAGGCGAGCCGATCGGTGACCGCGCCGGTGGCGCCGTCGACGGCGACGGAGTCGACGGTGTACGTGCCGGACATCCGGCGTTCCTTCACCGCGAACGCTTTCCCCGGCGCGGCCGGGACGGCGATCTCGGCCGCCTGCGTGATGCCTTCGTCACGGGCCGTCGCGTACACCCGATCCAGCTGGGCGATCCGGTCGGCCGGGTCGGCGGGCGCGTGCTCCGTATGGCCGCCGCCATGATGATCCGAACTCGAGTCATGGCTCGGCGCAGCGCTTCCCGGCAGCGTGGTGCTGACCGCCGGTGTGGTCCAGCTCAGTTGCTCACGCAATGCGGTGATGTTCTCGCCCGCGTAGGTCGACCAGGTCACGCCGGTGGCCGACAGCAGCAGCGCCAGGGGAAGCACCCACATACCCACCGCGCCGTGCCAGTTCAGGGTGCGGCCCCGTGCGCGTTGCGACCGATCAACCGCCCACAGCCGGCCCCAGCCGTTGCGGGCCCGGCGGCTGCGCACCCGGCGCACCCAGATCACAAGTCCGGCCAGCGCGACGATCCACAGCCAGGACGCGGCGAGCTCGCTGTAGAGCCGGCCCGGCTCGCCCAGGTGCAGATCCCGGTGCAACCGATCGATCCAGGTGCGCATCGGCAGCGCCCCCGAGCTGCCGTACACGACGGCATCGCCCACCGGCTGCGCGGTGTACGGGTTCACGAACACCGCCAGCCGCTCGGATTCGCCCAGCGACGGGTCGCTGAACAGCACCCGGGTGGTGTCTTCGGTGCCCGCGGCCGGGGCGACGGCGACGAGCGGCAGGTCCGGCCGGGTGGCGACGGCCGCGCCGACCTGCTCCGACAGCGGCTTCGGCGTTCCGCTTTGCGTGACCGTCAACAGATCACGCGACACGATCGATTCCAACGTCGGCGAGATCGCGTAGAGCGCGCCGGTGACGGCCGCTATGAGGACGAACGGCCCCACGAACACTCCCGCGTAGAAGTGCAGTCGCATGGCCAGCGCGTGCAGGCTGTTACGCGCGGTGGTCCGGCGTGGGCCGGGGGAGTCCGACGGCTCCGATAAGTCGGCGTCGGAAATGGTTTCTGTTGTACTCACGGTCGTTTCGTTTCTGACGGCGGAAACCCGGTTGGGGCACAAACCACGTCCCGATGGCACACGCGACCGCACGTACCTCGCGGATGTTCGCCGCGGAGCTGCGCGGAGCGTCGACAGTTCCGTCATGGAGGCGATGGCATCGCCGGATGCGGAGGAGGGTTTGCGACCCGGACGACGGCGTCGCGTCGGCACGCTCAGGCGTGGGCACGAGGGTGCGCGGCGACACCGCGCTGCACGGAAAACCGTGACGGTGAGCGACAACTCACGCCACAGCGCGGGTGCACCGGGTGTAGGAAGAATTCAGAGAACGACCGCGAGAGGCGGGGCCCGGGTGCGCAGCGCCTCGGCGGCGAACACACGGAGGACGACCCGGTCGCGGTGGAGCGTCCGCAGGGGAACGCGGTCCGCGACTACGGGCGGAGTGTGCCGCAGCGGGAGCACGCGGTGCAGCACCGCGGTGCCGATCCGGTACGCGGCTTCCGCGCCGCGGATCACGACGGCCGCCGCGAACGCGGCGCACACGTGCGCGACGAGCATGGCCGGAGTCAGCTGGGCGTCACCGTGATGCAGGTGTCCCGAGCCGATCCCCATGGTGAAGTGGCCGAGCAGCTGCCCGGCGATCAGCGCCGCGACCAGCCCGGACGACGTCTTGCGCAGTGGGGCCAGACCCGCGACCGACGCGCCGACCACGGCGGACGCGGCGGTCAGCAGCGCCAGCGCGGTGGTGTCCGGCAGCATGCCGCCGGAAGCCCAGCCGTGTGCCGCGACGGCGATGGCCCCCGAGATCGCACCGGCCGAGCCACCGCGCACCCGCGCGACGGCGCCGCGACGTTCCGCGGCAGACCGGTCGAACTCGTAACTCACCCGCTGATGATAGCGGACCGATTGCACGCGTCCGACCGCATCGGATCGCACCGAAACCCGCTTCCGACGGGAACTACTCCGGCCTTCCGGGCGGGCGACCGGCGCACCGCCAGGAAGACCCGGGACGCGAACCGCTCAACCCGCATCGACCTCCATCTCGATCAGCGGCTTGCGCAGCAGCTTGCCGGTCGCGTTGCGCGGCAGCTCGTCCAGGAAGATCACCTCACGCGGGACCTTGTAGCGGGCGAGGTTCGCCTTGACGTAGTCCTTGATCTCCTGCGGGTCGCGCTTGCACTCGGGGCCGGGCACGACGAACGCGCGCAGTCGCTTGCCGAACTCACGGTCGTCCACGCCGACGACAGCGGCTTCGAAGATGTCGTCGCGGCCTGCGATGAGGTTCTCCACCTCGAGCGGGAAGACGTTCTCGCCGCCGGAGACGATCATGTCGTCGTCGCGGCCGTCGATGTAGAGCAGGCCGTCGGCGTCGAAATGACCCACGTCGCCGCTGGACATCATGCCGTCGACCATTTCCTTGCTGCGGCCGTCGGTGTAGCCGGTGAAGGCGAAACCGTTGTCCACGAAGATGGTTCCGGTGACGTTCGGCTCGGTGATCGGCTTGCGGTTCTCGTCCAGCAGCACGATCCGGATGCCGACCGGAGCCTTGCCCGCGGTGGTCGGGGCTTTGCGCAGATCTTCGGGGGTCGCCACGGTCATCACGGCGCACTCGGTGGAGCCGTAGAGGTTGTAGAGGCTGTCGTTGAAGTGGTCCAGCGTGCGGGTCACCACGTCGGGTGCGATGGCCGAGCCCGCTGCGAAGATCACCTTGATGCTGCTGACGTCGTACTTCGCCAGCACGTCCGGTTCCAGATCGAGGATGCGCTGCAGCATGGTCGGGACGACGACCAGCGAATCCGCCCGATATTTCTGGATGTTCGCCAGCGTCTGCTCGGGGTTGAACCGGCGCTGCTGGAAGACCACCCGGTTGCCCAGCGCGAGACCGAGGGTGAACTGCGACAAGCCGGTGCCGTGGAAGATCGGCGCGGCCATGATCATGGTGCCGTTGTTCGGCAGCGGCACCCGGTCGATGAACTGGGCCGAGGCGAAGGGGCTGACCCGGTCGCGCGGGGCGCCCTTGGGGGTGCCGGTGGTGCCGCTGGTCAGGATGACGATGCCGCCCGGCTTGGCCGGGGCGGGCAGCGCGGCGCCGGACTGCCCGCTGATCAGCGCGTCGAGGGTCGGGATCGCGGGATCGGCGCCGTCCTTCTCGTCCACCCAGGTGAGGATGCGCGGGATCGCGGCGGGGATGGCGCTCATCAGGTCGATGAACTCGCTGTCGTGCAGCACCGCTTTGACGTTCTCCCGCTCGGCCACGTCGGCGAACTGCGGCTTGGCGAACCCGGTGTTCATCAGCACCCCGCGCACGCCGAGCTTGCCGGTGGCCAGCAGGCTCAGCACCATGCCGCGATGGTCGCGGGCCAGGATCGCCACCACGTCACCCGGATCGACGCCGTTGCTCTGCAAGCCCCGCGCCAGGGCGTTGGACTGCTCGTTGAGCTGGCCGAAGGTCAACTCCCCGCGTTCGTCGACGATCGCCACGGCGTGCGGCCTGGTCTGCGCGGCGTGCATGACGACACCCGCGAACGGGCCGAACTTCAAGATATTGAAGGCCGACCGTGCCGCATGGTCGGGCCGCAGCGGATTGAACAGCCGCCGCTTGACCATCACGTTCACGCCAAGGGCCAGATCGCCCGCCTTGCGGGCGGTACCGCCCAACGCGGGGAGGGAAAGAGACATCGACGACAACCTTCCGGCGGTGGCACCCGGTGATCCTCCGGGTGGTGCGGACCGCAATTCGATATACCCAGTGCTGGTGCTAACAGTAGCAAGCGTGTGTAACCGGTTGTGTCATGTATCTCATCGAGTTCATACCCGCTGGTAACGGGCCGGGCGCGGAGGCCCGGCCCGCCGTCGGTCAGGCCTTGACCTCGTACTCCACCAGCACGCGGCGCAGCAGCTTGCCCGTCGCGTTGCGCGGCAGGTCGTCGAGGAAGACGACATCGCGCGGCACCTTGTAGCGCGCCAGGTTGTTCTTCACGTACGCCTTGAGCTCCTCGCCGTCGGGCGAGTGACCCGGCTCCGGAACGACGAAGGCGCGCAGGCGCTTACCGAATTCCACGTCGTCCACGCCGACCACTGCCACGTCGAAGACGTCGGGCCGCTCCAGCAGCAGGTTCTCCACCTCCTGCGGGAAGACGTTCTCGCCGCCGGACACGATCATGTCGTCATCGCGGCCGTCCACCATGAGCAGGCCGTTCTCGTCGAAGTGGCCGACGTCGCCGCTGGACATGTAGCCGTCGATGATCTGCTTGTTCCTGCCGTCGGTGTAGCCCTCGAACGGCGCGCCGCTGCGGATGAAGATGCGCCCGGTGGTGTTGATCGCGGTGACGCGCTGGTCGTTGTCGTCGTAGAGCCGCACTTCGCAGGTGATCGGCGCACGCCCGACGGTGCCGGGCGCGAGCGCGAGGTCCTCCGGGTTCGCCACGGTCGCGACGGCGCATTCGGTGGAGCCGTAGAGGTTGTAGAGCACCGGGCCGAAGGCCTCGGTGGCCTTGATCGTCAGCTCCGGCGACAGCGCCGAACCGGCCAGCACGATCGCCTTCAGGGAGGACGTGTCGTACTTCGCCCGGATCGCCGGATCCAGCTCGACCATCCGGTGCAGCATCGTGGGCACCGCCACCAGCATGTCGGCCTTGTGCTCGGCCACCAGCGCGAGCGTCGCCTCGGCGTCGAACCGGCGGCGCACCACCACCTTGTTGGCCAGGGCCGCGCCGACCAGCCAGGTGGCCAGACCGGTGCTGTGGAAGATCGGCGAAACGATCACCTGAGTGCCGCGCTGCGGGAACGGGATCCGGTCGACGAGCTGCGCCGTCGACAGCGGAGTGACCTTGGTGCGCGGGGCGCCCTTGGGCAGGCCGGTGGTGCCGCTGGTCAGGATGATGAAGCCACCCGGCTTGCTCGGCGCGGGCAGCGGCTCGGTGGAGTTCGCGGCGACCAGGTCGTCGAGTGTCTGCGCGCCCTCCGGCAGCACGGCGCCCTCGTCGACCCAGGTGAGGTAGCGCGGCAAGTCGGTGGGCAGTGCGTCGAGCAGGCCCACGAACTCGCTGTCGTGCAGCACGGCCTTGACCTTCTCGCGCTGGCACACCTCGGCGAACTGCGGCTTGGCGAACCCGGTGTTCATGAGCGCCACTCGCACGCCGAGCTTGCCCGCGGCTGCCATCGAGATGATGAGCCCGCGGTGGTCGCGCGCGAGCAAGCCGATCACCTGGCCTTCGGTGATGCCGGCCGCCTGCAGGCCGCGTGCGACGGCCGTCGACCGGTCGTCCAGCTCGCGGTAGGTCAGTTCGCCCGCGTCGTCCACGATGCCAGGAGCGTCGGGCGCCACGCGCGCGGAATGCCGGATCAGGGTCGCCTGGGGGCCGAGGATGCGCGACTCCTTCATCGTCCGCAGCGTCTCCAGCGGCTTCTTGGGGTCGGTGACACCCCGGCTGCGCAGCACCCCTAGCGCCTTGACGGCCTCCAGCGTGTGGGCCAAGTTCATGTCGAATTACCTCCACAAAACCCTCGCGTCGGTCCTCGACCTAGCGAACCGGTACGGCGTGTTGACTTGCCACCGTAGCAGTGCGGAGTGTGACAGGTCACAGTTGAAACGGACAAATCAGTCTCGGTTCGGTTGCGTCCGCCCCAGGTGGGAGCTGTCCGCGTGCCGATTCCGACCTTTCCGCTCTCGGCTACCGGTCGGTAGGGTTACCCTCGCAGCGTCTCGAGACCGCTCGAAGGGAGACGCGGCCAATGTCCGATCCGAAGGACCGTGCACCGTTCATCGACATTCCCGGCGATCTGCCCGGCATCCGGGGTCTGTTCGCTTTCAAGCCCGAAACCGGATCCGCGCTGAGCGAATTCGCGCAGACCCTGTTGCGCGGGACCTCTCCGCTGACACCGGGGGAGCGCGAGACGATCGCCGCCTACGTCTCCTCGCGCAACGAAACGTACTTCTGCACGCAGTCGCACGCGGCGACCGCGGCGGTGCTGGTGGACGGCGGCCGGGACGTGATCGACGCCGTCATCGAGGACGTGGAGTCCGCCGCGATCGAGCCGAAACTGCGTGCGTTGCTGCGCATCGCGGACAAGGTGCGCCGGTCGGGGCTCGAGGTGACCGCCGAGGACGTCGAGCACGCACGTGCCGCGGGCGCCAAGGACGAGGACATCCACGACGCCGTCCTCGTCGCCGCGGCGTTCTGCATGTTCAACCGCTATGTGGACGGCCTGGCGACGGTCGCGCCCCGGGAGCGGGCCACGTATGAGCAGATCGGCGGCATGCTCGCCACCGCCGGATACGTGGCCGCCGGCGTGCCGCCCGAGTCAGCGCCGGGCGCTGGCCAGCGCGACCAGTAGGGGAACCACCCTGGCGGCGGGGACCTCGAATCGGCCACGGCCCGCGGTGTGCAGCCAGCCCACCGCGGCCAGCTGGCGCAGGTGGTGATAGATCTGGCCGGAGGTGCCGACACCGTCCACCCCGGCCAGCTCGGCCGCGGTCCTGCGCCCGCCCATGATCTCGCGCAGCAGCCGCAACCGGACCGGGCTGCCGAGCGCCGCAAGGCATTCCGCGGTCTCGGCCCAGTCGTCCTCGATGAGGTCGCCGGTGGTGAACCGGGCCTGCCACTCGCGTTGCTGGTCGTTGGGCAAGCGGACCGACCCGGCGAAGACGACGCCGCCATCGGGTTCGTCGGCCGCCGCGAACTCCTCCTGCAGGCGCGCCACCGCCCAGTCTCCGGTGCCGGCCTCGCGGCTGTCCGGTCGTAGGTTCTCTTCCAGCGCGCTGAGCCGCCGCTCCAACTCGGCAACTCGGTCTTCCAGACTCACGAATCCACAAGCTACGGAAGTACGTAATGTCCGACAAACCGACGGCCCGGCTCCCGTGGCGGCGGGAGCCGGAGCCGTCGCCCTCAGTTGTAGACCGCGCCGAACGACGGCACCGAGATGGTGCCCAGCCGGTAGGCGAACCCGTCGGGGTGCTCCTCGCTCACGGGCACCGACCAGCGATGCCACAGCGACCCGTACACGGCGGCGACCACCGGGCCCGCGCCGGTGTCCAGGGCGCGTGTGCGAATGGTGGTGTCCACCGGAACGTCGTTGTGCTCGTAATGCAGTTCGGTGCCGCTACGCCCATTGGCCAGGTTGATCCAGAGCACCTCGAGCTTCGCGCCGCCCTGGTTGGGCGAGATGGTCCCCGGCCCGCCGAAGAACCCGAGGCGGAATCCGTCCATTCCCAGGGCGATTCCGGACCCGTACACACCCGGGCCCGCACCGCGTCCGATGTCCGACTGCGCCGGAATCTGGAACGGTTGCGCAGGCAAGGCCACCTGCTCGGCCCTCCCCAGCTGCCCGGAGGCGATCAGCCGATCCATCGCCTGCTCGGCTGCCGGATTCCCGGCCGCGGCGGCACGCAGTTGCTGTGCGGCAGCGGTCCAGTCCACCGTGGCCGGCTGCGCGGCGGCGTGCCCGGCGAACGGTGCTACGAACACCGCGGAGGCGGCGATGGCGAGTGAAATACGTCCGCTGATTCGTCGATCCAGCGACAGGGCGATAGGCTGCCCGGTCAGGTACGCGCCTGTCCAGGGGGGAACACCGAATGGCGTGATCGTGTCGTTGACGCATCGATGCAACCGCGTGCTTGTCAGTGGCCGAGTGCACGGATCTGAGGGGCCGCAGGAAATTCAGTTTTCTGCGGGCTTCGGCGAACCGGTCGCCGACCGTGCTCGGAGGTCCACCATCGACGTCATGGCGTGAGCGCCGGTCTGTCGACCGCTGCCCTGAACGGAGCATTCTCGATAAACCGTTCCGTATGGTCTCGTCAGGGTAGGGTGGGTATCGAGGCGACCGCCGAATCCGCGGCGGCGATGACCGTGTCTGTACGGTGCGCCACCCATTCGGACGTCATCGATCGCGAGTGAGCGGAGAATCCAGAAATGCATCGAAGTGAGCGGTCCCCGTTGTTCAGCCATCCGAACGAGCCGTCCGAGGTCGGCGCGCCCGCGGTCGGAGTGGTTCGGATGCCCGTCTTCAGTGACGTCGTCGGCGCGACGCCGTCCGCGGTGACCGACGAAGCAGGGCCGGTCGAGTCCGGCGGCGATTAGTGCACCTCTCCGGCCGGGCATGGGACCTGGGTTACGCCGCCGGTTGGCGGCTGGTCCGTGCCTTGCCGGAACCGTTGGCGGTCCGCCTCTTCGACGCGGGAGCCGAACGAGCGGCCCGGAACGGTGGCCCGAATCAATTGCGCCGGAACCTGTCTCGAGTAGTGGGCGCAGCGCCGGACGAAGTGCCGCAGGCGCTGATCCGGGCGAGTTTGCGCTCCTATGCCCGCTATTGGCGCGAAGCCTTCCGGCTGCCGTCGATGGATCCGGTGCGACTGGCCGACGCCATCGAATCCGTGGCGACCGGGCTCGAACACATCCACCAGGCGGTCGAACGCGGCTCCGGTGCGGTGCTCGCTCTACCGCACAGCGGTAATTGGGACCTCGCGGGCGTCTGGCTGGTGCAGCGCGTGGGCTCGCCGACTGTCGTCGCGGAGCGGCTCGCGCCGGAATCGTTGTTCCGGCGGTTCGTGCGTTTCCGTGAACGGCTGGGATTCGAGATCATCCCGCTCACCGGTACCGCGACGCCGCCGTTCCCCCAGCTGGTCGCCCGGATCCGGCAGGGGCGGATAGTCGGGCTGCTCGGCGAAAGAGACTTGTCCGGCACGGGCGTATCGGTCACCTTCTTCGGTGAGCCCGCTCGGCTGCCTGCCGGTCCGGCTCGGCTGGCGATCGACACCGGCGCGCCACTGCTTCCCGTGCACTGCTGGTACACCCCCGGCGGCTGGGGATTCCACGTGAGTCCCCCTGTCGACACGAGTGGTGGCGTGCGCGAGGCCACCCAGGCGCTGGCCGACCGATTCGCCGCGGGCATCGCCGCCCACCCCGCCGACTGGCACATGCTCCAGCCGCTGTGGACGGCCGACCTCACCGCCGCCCAGCTCGCCCGCCGGACTTCGACCCCGCCGAACTGAGCTGGTCGGCGGGCGCACAGCCGGCACGACCACTGCGAACGAGTGGCCGCACCGAGTACGATCGAAGTATTCGGAGGCACCCCGCGCGTCGGCCACTCGAGGTCGCGCCGTCCCCGATTCGGCATCCCGGTCCATCGGCGGACCGTGACAGGAGCGTCTGATGACGCAACAGCTACGCCCGATCACCAACCACGCCGCGATGGGCGCTCATGCCGTCGCGTTCCCTGGCGACCGGCAACCCTTCCCGACCCCTACCCGCACGCCGCGTGTACTCCTGCGACCAGCCGGCGACGAACCCGAACAGCTCGGCGGGGCGTGGTGGCCATGGACATCGAATCTCACCACCGAGCTACACGACCTGGTCACCGCTCTCACGCCCAGACTCGGCGAACTCGCTCGCATCGGATTCGATTGGAACGCGATCAGTCTCGCGCAACGCCGTATCGATGACGACGACGGCATCCACATCAACGGCCCGGTGGCCGGCCAGCCCTCCGACACCATGCGACTGGTCGGGACCAACGGCACCAGCCTGACCCTCTTGGTGATCCCCGCCGACACCGAACCCCGGCTCGCCGATCGACGTATGCGGCAAGCAGCGGGGAGAGCGGCCGACCGTCCGGAAACCACCGCGGGGCTCGCCCCACGGTGATCTCACACCGGACGACGCCCGCGAGTGAACGCGCCGATGAGGCGCCTCAGTCGCCGGGCAGCCCCCACGCGAATCCAGCGGCTATCACGAAACAACTCACAATCGAAATGAGAACGATGCTCCACATGGGGGCGAAGGGTACGGAACATTCGGTACGAAATCCATAGTTCCCCATCGCCGAAAGTGTTCCAGGACAAGTCATTCGCTTTGCGCCGGGCGCGGAAACGAAAATCCGGTGCGAGTCCCAGAAGCTCGCACCGGATTTTCGTCACGCTCGACTAGCTCGGCGTCACTTCAGCTCGGCGCTGGTCTTGCCCAGGATGCGGCGGGCGACGATGAGTTGCTGGATCTGCTGGGTGCCTTCGAAGATGTCGAGGATCTTGGAGTCACGACCCCACTTCTCCAGCAAGGTGCGCTGGGAGTAGCCGATGGCGCCGGCCAGTTCGACGGCCTTCAAGGTGACGTCGGTGCCGGTGCGGCCCGCCTTCGCCTTGGACATGGACGCCTCGAGCGAGTTCGGCTTCTTGTTGTCGGCCATCCACGCGGCGCGCAGGGCGAGCAGATAGGCGGACTCGTAATCGGCCTCCATCCGCAAGAATTCGGCGGCGGCGGCGTGCTGGTTGTTGACCGGGACGTCGTAGGAGATGTCCACGCCTGCGGCGGTCAGGATGGAGCGCAGCTCTTCGAGCGCGGCGCGCGCGACGCCGATCGCCATCGCGGCGACGAGCGGACGGGTGTTGTCGAAGGTCTGCATGACCCCGGCGAAACCCTTCTCCACGTTGACTTCCGGGCTGCCGAGGATGTTGTCCTTCGGAATCCGGCAGTCCTGCAGCAGCAGCACGGCGGTGTCGGAGGCTTTGATGCCGAGCTTGTGCTCGAGCCGCGCCACCGACAGGCCGGGAGCGTCGCGCGGCACGACGAACGACTTGATCGCCGCGCGGCCGAGGCTCTTGTCCACCGTCGCCCACACCACGATGTGCGTCGAGCGCTGACCGGCGGTGACGAAGATCTTCTCGCCGTTGAGCACCCACTCGTCACCGTCGAGCACGGCGGTGGTGGACACGGCGGCGGAGTCGGAGCCGAAGGACGGCTCGGTGATCGCCATCGACGCCCACACCTTGCCGAAGCGCTTCAGCTGCTCGTCGGCGGCCACGGCGGCGATGGCCGCGTTGCCCAGGCCCTGGTAGGGGATCGACAGCATGAGGCCGACGTCGCCCCAGGAGGTCTCCAGCGCGTTCAGCAGTGCGGACATGTTGCCGCCGTTGGTGTTGCCGAGCAGCTCGGTGGCGTGGCGGTCGGCGGCGCTGTCGTCGGAGCGGCCACCGGCGGCGCCGCCGATCTTCTGGGTGCCGGAATCGGCCAGGCCCTCGACCATGGCGGCCATGGTGTCCAGCTCGACCGGGTAGTCGTGTTCGGCGAGGTCGTACTTGCGCGAGATCGGGCGGAAGATCTCCTGCGCGACCTGGTGTGCCTGGTTCGCGCTGGCCCGCAGCTTCTTGGGGAGTTCGAGGTTGATCATGGGGAAGGTCTCCTGGAGAACGGAACGAGCCGGTTTAGATGAGCACGACACCTTCGGCGACGCCGATCGCCCGCAGGTCGCGGTACCAGCGCTCGACCGGGTGTTCCTTGGTGAAGCCGTGACCGCCGAGCAGCTGCACGCCGTCGAGGCCGATCTGCATGCCCTTGTCGGTGGCGAGCTTGCGGGCCAGCGCCGCCTCCCGGCCGAAGGACAGGCCCTGCTCCGCGCGCGAAGCGCCGCGCAGCGTCACCAGCCGCAGGCCGTCGAGTTCGATCGCGATGTTGGCGACCATGAACGCCACCGCCTGGCGGTGCGAGATCGGCTCGCCGAACGCTTCCCGCTCGTTGACGTAGGGGATCACGTAGTCCAGCACGGCCCGGCTGGTGCCCGCGGCCAGCGAAGCCCACCCGAGGCGGGCCAAGCGCACGGCATCGGCGTACTCCTCGGCGCGCGTCGCCGCGTCACCGTCGCCCAGGACGGCGTCGGCGCCGACCGCGACGTTGTCCAGGATCAGCCGGCCGAGGCCGGCGGCGCGCAGACCCATGCTCGGGTCGGCCTCCACGACCAGGCCGGGCGCGTCCGACTCCACGATGAACAGCGCCGGACGGCCGTCGAGCTCGGCGGCGATCAGGAACAGCTCGGCGTCGGCCGCGGCGGGCACCAGGCTCTTCACGCCGGAGATGCGGTAGCCGCTCGGCGAGCGCACCGCTTTGGTCTCCAGCGCGAACGGGTCGAACAGGGCGCGCGGCTCGCTGATCACGACCGAAGCCTGCGGCACGTTCTCGCCGGTGAAGGAGGGCAGGTAGGTCTTCTGCTGCGCGTCGCTGCCCCACTGCGAGAGCGCGACCGCGACGCCGCTGGGCGCCAGGATGGGCAGGGCCAGGCCCATGTCACCGTGCGCCAGCGCCTCGGCGACCAGCGAGTTGGTCACCGCACCACGCTCGGAGGCCGCACCCTCGAGTTCCTCGGGCACGTTGATCAGGGTGATGCCGAGTTCGGCGGCGCGCTCGAGCAGGTCGCGCGGCGCCTTGGCGGCGTTGTCGGCCTCGTAGGCAGCCGGGCGCAGGATCTCGGCGGCGAATTCCTTCACCGTCTCGACGATCATCTGCTGCTCGTCGGTCGGTGTCAGGTCGAAGAAGTCCTTGTTCTTCGTCTCGTTGGCCGCCAGGCGCTTGGGCGCGCCGGTGCCCGCGACCTTCGCGAACGCGCGGGTCGCCGCACCGAGCGTGCGGAAGCCGGTCTTGGTGCCCTCGTAGGTGACGCGCTCGATCGGCTTGCGCAGGTTGTATTTCTCGGCCAGTTCCGACCCGGTGAGAGTCGTCATGACCCGCATCGCCGCGCCCATCCAATCCCGCTTGGGTTGGTTCAGGCCGACCGCGGACGTATCTGGACGTCGCTTCGTTGCGCTGTCTCGAGTGCTCATCATCACCTGTTTTCTCGGATGGGTTGGTGCGGTCTGTCCCCAGCTATCTTACTCCGGAGTAAGACTATCTTACTGCCGAGTAAGAAGCGCGTCGAGGTGCAGCATACGCGGGGAATCCACGCCTTGCTGGACAAGTGCCCAAAGTTGCGTCCCGGGGCCGGTAGGCTTCCCCGCCGCGCGTCGTGCTATGCCTCCTGTCGCGATGAGCTGCGCTTTCGAAAAACGGATGACGTGTAGGGCCCGGATAGCCGGATCTACCGCCGCATGTTCGCCTCGCTCCAAGGCCATGGCGGTGATCGATGCGGAACCGTTACGGATCGAGCAGGGGTAGCTCCCGTCCCACGAAGGTCTGTGAGCGATGCGGTTCGTGCCCGGCGCGCAGGCTCGAACACGGCGCCGGTGCCATGGGCAGCGGCGCGCTCACGCATCGTGGCGACAGGGGTGCCGACGGACGTCGGGTGACAGTGTTGCCGTGATTACAATCCGACGCATGTCAGCGATCTTCGACTGGGCCAGGCCGGACAACGTGCAGCCCGAGCCGATCACAGTCGACATCTGGCGCGAGCTGCCCGAAGAGTTCTGCCGCTTGGTCGAGGTGGTGAACGGGGATGCGGTCCGTTGCGAATCCCCGAGTAGGGCACATCAGAAAGCCGTCCACCGACTACTGGCAATGCTCGAATCGGCCGCCGGCGAATACATGGCCGAAGATCCGTCGGCATGCCTGGACGCCAACCATGACTTCGACGTGGTGCTCTGGGAAGTGCCCCGGGCGACTATTCGTCGCCCCGACATCGCGCTGTTCGAGTGCGTGCCTGCGGATGTCCGGCCGATGCCCGCGCGTCATCTGAAGATCGCTGTCGAGATCATCTCGCCCAGTCATGTCAAAACCGATCGGCTCGAGAAGATGAGCGAATACGCGGCTGCCGGAATTCCGTGGTACTGGCTGGTCAGTGTGTCGGACACCGAGGTGACCGCCATCGAGACCTACGGCCTCGACCACAGCGTCGGTCACTACCGGCTCGCCCGGGTCCTGAAGCCGCAGACGGCGTTCGCCGTCGACCTGCCGATCCGGATTCAACTCGACTGGGACCAACTGACCGACCTCGTGTTGTGAGTCGCCGTCGGGCCCACACGCGGGTTCGGTCGCTGTCCGGGCGGGCCGGTGGCACCGCGGCCACCGGCCCGGACGATCACTCGCGCACGTAGTACCGCAGTGTCGCGTAGGCCGTGATCGCCGCGAAGACGATGCCGACCGGGGCGATGACCAGCGCGGTCATCGCGATGTCGTCGCCGGTGATGCGGGGGAAGACCTTGCTGGCGAAGAGGTCGCCGAGGGCCCGATCGATCACCAGCGGGCGGGCGATGAGCAGGCCGAGCATGGCGAGCACCGAACCGGCCAGTGCGGCGACCACGGCCTCGAGCAGGAACGGCAACTGGGTGTACCAGCGGGTCGCGCCGACCAATCGCATGATGCCGACCTCGGTGCGGCGGGTGAACGCGGCGATCTGCACCATGTTCGCGATCAGCATCACCGCGGCCAGCGCTTGCAGCACGGCCAGGCCGAACGCCGCGTTGCGCAACCCGTCGAACAGGCTGACCAACCGGTCCACGATGTCCTTGTCGTTGCGCACCATGCCGACGCCAGGGCGGTCGTAGTACTTCTCGTAGATGGTGGGGTAGAGCTCCGCGTCCGCCATCTTCACCCGCAACGATGCGGGCAGCGGCGTCTCGCTGACGTACTTGGCCAGCTCGGGCTGGTCCTTGAAGGTCTTCTCCTTGGCCTCGCGGACCGCCTCCTCCCGGTTGAGGAACTGGACCGACTCCACGCCGCTGGTCGCCTTCAGGTCCGCCATCAGCGCACGGCACGGGTCCTGCGAGCAGTCCGGGTCGTTGGCCGACACGTCCTCGGTGAGGTACAGCCGCACCTCCAGCCGATCCAGGAAGTACTGCTCGGTCTTGTCCGCGATCCGCACCGCCAGCAGACCGCCACCGAGCATGGTGAGCGAGACCGCGGTGGTGAGGATCATCGCGATGGTCATCGTGACGTTGCGGCGCAGGCCGGCGGCGACCTCGCCGAACAGGAAGCTCGCGCGCATTATCGGCCCACCCCGTACACGCCCGTCGCCTCGTCCCGAACCAGGCGCCCGTGGTCGAGTTCCACCACCCGCCTGCGCATCGCGTCGACGATGTGATTGTCGTGGGTGGCCATCACCACCGTGGTGCCGATGCGGTTGATCCGCTCCAGCAGCATCATGATGTCCCCGCTGGTGTCGGGGTCGAGGTTGCCGGTCGGTTCGTCGGCCAGCAGCACCAGCGGCCGGTTCACGAAGGCGCGCGCGATCGCGACCCGTTGCTGCTCACCACCGGAGAGTTCGGTGGGCAACCGGTCGGCCTTGCCGCCGAGGCCGACCATATCGAGCACCTCCGGGACGGTGCGGTCGATGAACTGGCGTCGCTTGCCGATCACCTCCAGCGCGAACGCGACATTCTGGTACACCGTCTTCTGCTGCAGCAGCCGGAAGTCCTGGAAGACGCACCCGATGCGCTGCCGCAACTTGGGCACCTTGCGGCCGGGCAACCGGTCGACCCGGAAATCCGACACCCGGATCTCGCCCGCCGTGGGCGTCTCCTCTTTCAGCAGCAAGCGCATGAAGGTCGACTTGCCAGAGCCGGACGGTCCGATGATAAAGACGAACTCGCCCTTGCCCACATCGACGGTGATGTTGTCCAGCGCGGGTCGCGTCGACGTCTTGTACGACTTGGTCACGTTCCGCATGGTGATCACGGGGAGCCAGTGTAACCAGCAACCGGCCGCGGCCTGCGTCGTCAACCGGGGGAGACAGCGCGGCGGCGGTCCGTCCCGCTCTACTCAGCGGGTCGGCGGGTCGGTGAACACCGCTGCCGGAACAGCGTTGACCAAGGTGGCCGGAGCGGTGGTGGTCTCCTCGGGTTTGACGAAGACGTACAGCACGAACGTGGCGACCCAGGTTGCCATCAGGATCGCCGTGGATCTACGTGGTCTCACTGATTCCCTCCCGGCGCAGCGCCGCGGCGATGCGTACCCGCAGCTCGCGTCCGACGTCGAACTGTTTGCCCGGCAACGTTCGGGCAACCATTCGGATGTTCATCTGGTCGACGGTGAGGTCTTCCACACCCATGACGGTGGGCTCGTCGAGCAGCAACGGCTTCAAACGAGCATCCTCGTACGCCTTTGTACCGACCTCGTGCAGGATCTCGTTGACCCTGGTGATGTCAGCGCTGGCGGCCACCGGCACGTCGATCGCGGCGCGCGCCCAGTCCTTGGACAAGTTCGTCACCTTGACGATCTGCCCGTTGGGCACCGTGATCACCTCACCGTCCGCGTTGCGCAACGTGGTGATCCGCAGCGTGACGTCCTCGACCGTACCTTCCGCCTGCTCCGCGGCTCCAGTCACCGCGATCCGGACCACATCGCCGAACCCGTACTGCCGCTCCGTGATCAGGAAGAACCCGGCGAGGATGTCCTGCACGATGCGCTGCGCGCCGAAACCGAGCGCGGCGCCGAGCACCGCGGCGGGCGCGACCAACCCGGTGACGGCGAAGCCGAGCCGCCGCAGCACCTCCATAGTGATCAGCACGTAGACGATGGTCAGCACCACCCACGTGATCACCTGAGCCAGCGCGTGCCGATGTTTGGCCGCCTCGGTGCGCACCAGCGCGTCGCTGCTGCGGAATCCGGCGTCGATCCGGCGGGTGACCCGGTCGCGCAGGTAGGTGGCGAGCCGGCTGAACAGGATGGCGCCGAGGATGAGCAGCACGATCTCCAGGCCCGAACCGCGTAGCCACGTGGTGAAACCGGTGGAAGCGATCGCCTGGATTCCCGCGACATTCATCTAGCTTCCCTGCTCTCGCATTCGCCAGCGGATACCCGACTCGATGAACCCGTCGATGTCGCCGTCGAGCACCGCCGACGGATTGTTGACCTCGTAGTTCGTCCGCAGGTCCTTGACCATCTGATAGGGGTGCAGCACGTAGGAGCGCATCTGGTTGCCCCAGGACGCGCCCTCGTTGGTCTTCAGCGCATCCATCTCCGCGCGCTCTTCCTGCCGCTTGCGCTCCAAGAGCTTGGCCTGCAGCACGCGCATGGCCGAGATCTTGTTCTGCAGCTGGGATTTCTCGTTCTGGCAGGTGACCACGATGCCGGTGGGCAGATGGGTGATGCGGACCGCGGAGTCGGTCGTGTTGACGCTCTGGCCACCCGGACCGGACGAGCGGTACACGTCGACGCGGATCTCCGTCTCGGGCACCTCGATATGGTCGGTGGTCTCGACCACGGGTAGCACCTCGACCTCGGCGAAGGAGGTCTGGCGGCGGCCCTGGTTGTCGAACGGGCTGATCCGCACCAGCCGGTGCGTGCCCATCTCGACCGACAGCGTGCCGTAGGCGTAAGGCGTCTTCACCGCGAAGGTGGCGCTCTTGATGCCCGCTTCCTCGGCGTAGGAGGTGTCGTAGACCTCGACGCCGTACTTGTGCCGGTCGGCCCAGCGGATGTACATGCGCATCAGCATCTCGGCCCAGTCGGCGGCGTCCACGCCACCGGCGCCGGAGCGGATGTTCACCAGCGCGTCGCGCTTGTCGTACTCGCCCGACAGCAGCGTGCGGACCTCCATCGCCTCCACGTCGCTGCGCAGCGCGGCGCGCTCGGCGTCGGCCTCGACGAGCGCGGTGGTCTTGGCCTCGCCCTCTTCCTCCTCGGCCAGCTCGTAGAGCACCGGCATGTCGTCGAGCCGCTGGCGCAGCTCCTCCACCCGGCGCAGTTCACCCTGGGCGTGCGACAGCTCACTGGTCACCCGCTGGGCGTGGTCCTGGTCGTTCCACAGGTCGGGGTCGGCGGCCTGATGTTCGAGCTCGTCGATACGACGGCGGAGCTCGTCGATGTCGAGGACCGATTCGACCGTCTTCAGGGTGGCGTCGAGTTCGGCGAGATCAGCGGAAACGTCAGGATGCACGATCGTCAAGCCTAGCTGCCCCTCTGTGACGGCAGCACACGAGTGCACGCGGGATGACCGGGGGCGGCGTCGGGGCGGGCGGCCCGGGCCGGGCGCGGACCGAAACGGCGGATCGCCGGGACGTCACGCACGCGCTTCCCGGCCGCCGCCGGACGGGTGTGCTGTGACGTACGCCTCATGGGTTCCTACCCTAAACGGCGACGGTGCTTGGCGCAGTTCGTGTTTGGATCTCGCGGCGGAGGTGACCGCGCCTCCGGCCGGTGATGCCGGTCGCGCGCCTCGGGCGTCTCGCCGAACGCGCGGTTCCGGGCGGTGTGTGGAAACCCACTCTTTCGGCCGCGTGCTCGAGTCGCGGAAGGCCGCTCGCCGATGGCGTTCGGCCGGATATGCGCCCGCGCCCCCGACCGTGGTTTGCGGGTCTTCCGAGGGGCATCCGTCCCGCGAATCTCCGCTCAGCCCGAGACCGCGCGCAAACCGCCCGGACGTCGTCCGGCGAGTGCGTCGAGGGCGGCGGCGGTGGCGTCGTCGGCCGGGAGGTAGACGATGACGCGCTGGTCGTCGTCCGCGGAGAGCTCGAGGGACTCGTAGGCCAGGCGCAGCGATCCGGCCTCGGGATGGGTGAGACGGGTGATGCCGGTGGCCGCGGCCAGGCTCGGGACGGTGTCCACCCGGTCGGCGAAGGCCGGGCCAACGGTGACGGTGAGCTCGTCGGCCAAGGCGGCGATGTGCGCGTCGGCGCGGAATGGGCCCTGCTTCAATGTGGCGACCGTCTCATCGGCGACGTGATCCCAATCCGCGTAGAGATCCCGTGCGCCGGGTCGGCAGAAGACGAAACGAGCCAGGTTGGGCGGTGCGTGGGTTCCGTCGAAAAGTCCGGTCGGCGCCATCAGCCGGTGGTAACCGTCGGTGTGGGCGAGGACTTCGGTCAGGCGGTTGACCACCACGGCGGGCGCGGGTTCGAGCCGGTCCAGGATCGCGCGCACCGTCGGCCGCACCTCGCGCAGCGGTTGCGCGTCGCCCATGCAGGTGAACCCGCTGTCCACCGACTTGCTCAACCGGTGTAGGTGAACGCGCTCGGCGGGACTCAACCGCAAGGCGTCCGCGAGCGCGGACAGCACGGGGGGCGAGGGGCGCCGGTCGCGCCCCTGCTCGAGGCGCGTGACGTACTCGACGCTCACTCCGGCCAACGTAGCCAGCTCGGCGCGGCGCAATCCCGGGGTGCGTCGCCGCGCACCGGTGGGCAGACCCACCTGGGCGGGTGTCACCGCTTCGCGGCGGGTGCGCAGGAAGAGCCCTAGTTCGTTGTCGCTCACCGTTCGAACCTAACAAGACGAAACGCCCTCAGGGTGTCCCTGCCACTACCACTCTTACGGCGGTCTCCCTGCGCGGTGCGCGGGCCAGCAGATTGAGTGAGCGGCCCGGCCGGGCCGTCGTCATTCGAGGAGGAACAGCATGTCCCACGCACCATTGAAGCTCGCGGTGATCATCGGCAGTGTCCGGGAAGGCCGTTTCGGACCGGTCGTCGCCTCGTGGTTCACCGAGCAGGCACGGCGGCACGGTCTGTTCGAGGTGGACGTCATCGATCTGGCCGAGGCGGACATTCCGTTGGAATTGCCCGCCGTGCCGCCCGCGATGGACCCGAACCCCCAGCGTCCCGACGGCATGGCCGACCTCACGCGGCGGCTGGCGGCCGCCGATGCCTTCGTCGTCGTCACGCCCGACTACAACCGCAGCATCCCCGCCTCGCTCAAGGCCGTCATCGACTGGCACTTCACGCAGTGGGACGCGAAGGCGATCGGTTTCGTCGGCTACAGCGGAGCCTCCGGTGGCCTGCTCGCCATCGAGCACATGCGGCAGATCTTCAACGAACTCAACGCGCACACCGTCCGCAACTACGTGTCGTTCCCTCGGTACTACCTGCTTTTCGACGAGGAGGGCAGGCTTCGGGAGCCCGAGGAGCCGGCGGCCGCCGCGACGGCGATGCTCGACCAGTTGCACTGGTGGGCGAGCGCGTTGGCAGCGGCGCGGTCGCTCGAGACTGTGGGGTGACGGCGCGGCCGGTGCAGCTGCCGACTGCGAAAGCGGGCCGCGCACGGCAGCCGATGCGATGTGGCTTCAATCGGTGACTACGCGCAGCCGGTCAGGCGCCATCATCGAGGCGGCGTAGACAGCGTTCCGGTGTTGCGCCGGGTACAGCGAGGTCCATTCGGGCCTCGGACGCACGTTGTGTCGGCGTCCGTTGCCGTTGCCGTTGCCGTTGCCCTAGCCGGGCGACCGCGGCAGGGCCCGCACCAGACCGGGACGGAAGGGGTGGGACCAGGCGGACCGATAGGGTGCGGGGCGTGGCTGTGTACTCCTCCGATCTCGAACTCGCCCTGCGACTGGCCGATGCCGCCGACGCGATCACCCGGGCTCGCTTCGGTGCGCTGGATCTGAAGGTCGACGCGAAGCCGGACCTGACGCCGGTGTCGGACGCCGATCTCGCCGTGGAGCAGGCGATCCGGCAGGTGCTGGCCGAGGCCCGGCCGGACGACGCGGTGCTGGGTGAGGAATTCGGCGGCGCGGCCGAATTCAGCGGAAGGCAATGGGTGGTGGACCCGATCGACGGCACGAAGAACTTCGTGCGGGGCGTGCCCATCTGGGCGACGTTGATCGCGCTGCTGGAGGACGGCGAACCGGTCGTGGGCGTGGTGAGCGCTCCGGCGCTGGCCCGGCGCTGGTGGGCTGCCGCGGGATCAGGGGCGTGGTCGAGCTTCGAAGGGCGGGCGGGCGAGCGGATTTCCGTCTCCGCCGTCGGTGAGCTGGGCTCGGCCAGCCTGGCGTTCTCCAGTCTGTCCGGATGGCGCGATCGCGGCTTGCGCGAGCAGTTCATCACCCTGACCGACGATGTGTGGCGCGTGCGAGGCTACGGCGATTTCTTCAGTTACTGTCTGCTCGCCGAAGGCGCCGTCGATATCGCCTCCGAACCGGAGGTCTCCCTGTGGGATCTGGCCGCTCTGGACATCCTGGTCCGCGAAGCGGGCGGACGATTCTCCTCGCTGGACGGCAAGCCGGGCCCACATGGTGGCGACGCCATCGCCACCAACGGCCTGTTGCACGACGAGGTCCTCGACCGCCTGCGCGGCTGAGTTCCACGAGCTCGACGCCCTCGGCTACACCGGCAGCGTCAACCTCCGCACGCCTCAGGCCGTCGCCGGAGCCTCCCCCCACTCGCCACCGCGGCAGCGCCACCGCGCGGTGAACCCGGCTCGCACTTCGGCGAACGGGCAATCGGGCCTCGGCGCTCAGCGCCTGATGGAGCGCGAGTCCCTTGCTCGCCGTCTCGGAGAACCGACCGCCGTGCCCGCAGCCTCCTCGCCGGTCCAGCCTGGCCGACGTCGTCGAGCGAGGTCTGTGCCTCGTGGTGGCACATCGTTGCGGTGGTTCCCTCGTGGCGGTTACTCCCGACGACCCAGGTTCCATTGGTTTGGTTACGAGGAATTCGGTTCTGGGGCAGAGGATTCCGGTTCCACGTCCCAGTTGGACCGGGCGGCTCAGACTTACCTGCACCGCACCCGGTTCTCGTGCGTGCGGGACCACTGTTCGGATGTATGGGGAGACGTTGTGACCGAGTCCATAATCCAGCTGCCCACCGCTGGAGAGTCAGTGTTCCAGACATATGAGCGGATCCGCGGGCGCGGGCCGGTCGTTCCGATCGAACTGCCTGGAAAAGTGGAGGCATGGCTGGCGGTCGGTCACCAGGCGGTGAGCGAGATCCTCGCCGGCGACGGCACGCTCTTCAGTAAGAACGCCCGTAACTGCCCCGCGCTCCACGACGGGACCATACCGCCGGACTGGCCACTACGTGCGTTGACCGACATCGATCACATGCTCAACAAGGATGGCGACGATCACCGGAGAGTGCGCAAGACGATCGGCCAAGCGTTCACCCCCGGTCGCGTAACCGCGCTCGAAGCCCGCATCAGGCAGATCACTGCCGAACTCATCGACGGTCTCCGCGACCACGCCGGTGAGCTCGACCTGGTCTCCTGTTTCACCACACCACTCCCGGTGCGGGTGATCTGTGAGCTGTTCGGTGTGCCGGCAGACGAACAATCCCAGATCCGGCGCTGGGCCACGACGGTGGTCTCTCAGACCAGCACAGGGGAGGAAACTCAGGCAGCGGTGGAGGAAATGCTGGCGTACCTCAGCGAATTGCTGAACCGCAAGCGCCGCGCTCCCGGTGACGATCTGACTTCGGCTCTCGTGCAGGCCAACCGCGAGAGCAGGTTGTCCGACGAGGAACTGGTCCGAACCTTGTGGTTGGTGCTCATCGCCGGCCACGAGACGACGGTGCACCTGCTGGGCAACGCGGTTATCGCGTTGTGCTCGCACCCTGCGCAACTGGCCAGAGCCGCCGCCGAGGACCGGTGGCCGGACGTCGTGGAGGAAATTCTGCGTTTTCGTTCGTCGGCGTGTGTCATGTTCAATCGGTACGCGCTGCAGGACGTCACCATCGCCGGAATCGATATTCCCGCGGGGGCGATCGTGGGCTGGTACGCCGGGGTCGGACGGGATCCGCAACGGCACCCGGACGCCGATATCTTCGACATCGATCACGATCACCGGGACCAATTGGCTTTCGGCCGAGGACCGCATTTCTGTCTCGGCGCGCCTCTGGCGCGACTGGAGGGCCGCGTCGCACTGTCGATGCTGTTCGGCAGCTTCCCTCGGCTGCGCTTGGCGTGCGACCCCGACTCCATCCCGCTCAGCCCGCAGTTCATCACCTGCGGACCGCTCGCCCTCCCGGTGCTTCTCGAACCTATGGCGGATGCCACCATGTCCTGCTGATAGTCCGCCGACGGACGTCCGCGAGATGGCCCGCGGTGTGCCGATCGCACGGCAGTCCGCGGGTTGGGCGGTGGTCGGGGGTCGAGCTTCCCGCGCGTGGAGGCTAGACCCGCCCGGCCTGGCGCGAACTCGGTGACCCGGTTCGAGCGTCAGGCGCTGAACTCGGCGTGCAAGAAGTCGCGTGCGACGCGGGACGCTCGTTCGAACTGCTCTTCATCCCGCCGTCCACATGGTGTCGACCACGGCGACGCCGACAGCGCCGGACCGGTGATCGCGTTACCAGGGCTGCGGCCACCCACTCAGCTGGGGGTGCGGCGGCCGGACTAACCGGTTCCTGGCGCAGTCGCGGGAGTGAGATCAATCCCCGGCGGCGGGCGCAGGCGGCGCAGGGTGCCGTCCATGCTGGTGACGAACAGCGCCCAGGAGTCCCCGTCGCGGTCTATGCGCACCGAGGTAGCCCCGTCGGGTGGGTTGCGCATCGGGCCGGGTTTGATCAAACCGGTAATGATCGCGCAGGTGGCGCCGGTAGTCGTATCGACCTGATAGACGGCGCCGAGCACGTGATCGGCGACGAACAGCGCCCCCGCCCGGGTGGCCTCCATGTCGTCGGGCAGCGCGACGAGGTCCGGGATGCCGGACACGACGGCGGGATGAGCCGGGTCGTCCAGCCGGATGCGCAGGATCTGCAGCGCCATGGTGTCGACGTAGACGGATTCGCCGTCCGCGGCCAGCGCGAGACCGTTGGCGGGCGGCAGCGTCGACCAATCGCGCTCGTACTCGCCGGTCTCGGGCCAGTAGCGCGAGATCCCGCTCGGACCGCTCAGGCCGATGGTGGTGAACAGCAGGCTGCCGTCCGGCAGCGACAACAGGCCATTGGGCCCGTTCAGCCCGGTCAGCAGAACGCGTACCGCGCCGGTCTCGATGTCGTAGCGCTGCAACGTGCCCGGCGGTTCGCTGAGCCCGTCCCCGGTGAGGAAGTAGACGTAGTGCCCGGCGACCCGCACGCCCGCCGGGCGATGCAGGTCGGTGACCAGCTTCTCCATCCGTCCCGCGCGGTCGACGCGCGCCAGGTAGCCGTCCATGAGCCCGGTCACGTAGAAGCCGCCCCGCCCGTCGGAATCGAGATTCTCCAGATTGCCGACGCCCTCGACGACTGTCGTGGTTTCCCAGCCGTCCGAGCACCGGGCGGGAAATGTCTCCGCCCGCGCTGCCGGCATCGCCGCGGTGACTCCGGCGACCACCGCGACGGCGCTCAGCACCGCCGCGTGGGCCCGAATCCCTGTCCCTTTCGCCATGAGCGACAACATACAGCGCCGAATCGGTCCGGAAGCCGCGGAATTCGCCCCCGAGTGGAGGAAACCACAGGTCCGCGCGCTGCGCCGGAAGCAGCGGTCACGGGTTGTCCCCATGTGGACAACTCGGTGGCTCAGCAGGGCGAACGCCCGGCCGAACGGGTACCGGCCGTCCGAGCGCTCGTAGGATGGGCCGGGTGACTCCCCCCGATGATTTCGCGGCTGTAGCGACCGAAGCCGCATCCGGCTCGGACGCCGGATCCCTTGCGGCACAACAGGTTCTACGCCGAGTCTTCGGTTACGACAGCTTCCGCGGCGACCAGCAGGCGATCGTCCAGCACGTGATCGACGGCGGCGACGCGCTGGTGCTCATGCCGACCGGCGGCGGCAAGTCGCTGTGCTATCAAGTTCCCGCGCTGGTGCGCCCCGGCGTCGGGGTGGTGATCTCCCCGCTGATCGCCCTCATGCAGGACCAAGTGGACGCGCTCAGCGCGCTGGGCGTGCGCGCCGGCTTTCTCAACTCCACCCAGTACCCCGACGAGCGCCGGACCATCGAGGCACAATTCGTCGCGGGGGAACTCGATCTGCTCTATCTCGCGCCGGAGCGGCTGCGGCTGGATTCCACCGCGCAGCTGCTGGATCGCGGCAAGGTCGCGCTGTTCGCCATCGACGAGGCACACTGCGTGTCCCAGTGGGGCCACGACTTCCGGCCCGACTACCTGGGCCTTTCCGTGTTGCACGAACGGTGGCCGGACGTCCCCCGGATCGCGCTGACCGCGACCGCCACCGAGAAGACGCGCGACGAGATCATCCAGCGGCTCGATCTCGGTGCCGCCCGCCGGTTCGTCTCCAGCTTCGACCGCCCCAACATCCAGTACCGGATCGAACCGAAGAACCGCCCCGAGAGTCAGTTGCTGGAATTCATCCGCGCCGAACACTCCGGCGATGCGGGCATCGTCTACTGCCTCTCGCGCAACTCGGTGGAGAAGACCGCGGCGTTCCTCACCGAGAACGGCGTCACCGCGGTGCCCTACCACGCGGGGTTGGACAATCGCACCCGTGCGGAGAACCAGTCGCGCTTCCTGCGCGAAGACGGTTTGGTCGTCGTCGCGACCATCGCCTTCGGTATGGGCATCGACAAACCCGATGTGCGCTTCGTCGCCCACCTCGACCTGCCGAAATCGGTCGAGGGGTACTACCAGGAGACCGGGCGCGCCGGCCGGGACGGGCTGCCCTCCACCGCGTGGATGGTCTACGGCCTCAGCGACGTGGTGCAGCAGCGCAAGCTGATCGACTCCTCCGAAGGGGACGCCGCCCACCGCCGCCAGCTCCAGCTGCACCTGGACGCGATGCTCGCGCTGTGCGAGACGGTCGGCTGCCGGCGCACCCAGCTGCTGGCCTACTTCGGCGAGCCCGGCTTGCCGTGTGGCAACTGCGACACCTGTCTGTCCCCACCGCACTCCTGGGACGGCACCGTGGCCGCGCAGAAGTTGCTGTCCACCGTGCTGCGGTTGAAGCGCGAACGCGGTCAGAGCTTCGGGGCCGGCCACATCGTGGACATCCTGCTCGGCAAGAAGAACCCCAAGGTCCTGCAGCACGACCACCATGAGCTGAAGGTGTTCGGCGTCGGCACCGACCTGCGCGACACGGAGTGGCGCGGGGTGGTGCGGCAACTGCTGGCGCACGGGCTGCTGGCCGTCCACGGCGACTACGGGGTGCTGACGCTCACCGAGGCCAGCAGCGAAGTGTTGTTCGACGGACGGCAAGTCCTGCTGCGCCGCGAGCCCGAGCGCGCGACCAAGCCCGCGCGGGCGGCGAAGGCCGCCAAGGCGGCTTCCGTCGACCTGACACCCACCGACCTGCCGCTGTTCGAGAAGTTGCGCGAATGGCGCGCGGCCACCGCGAAGGAACAAGGCGTTCCCGCCTATGTCGTCTTCCACGACGCCACGCTGCGGGAGATCGCGGCCCGCAAGCCCGCGAGCCTCGCCCAGCTCGGCGGCGTCAGCGGTGTCGGCGAGAACAAACTCGCGAAGTACGGCGAACAGGTGCTCGAAGTGCTCGCCGCCGGATGAGCCGCTACCGTCACGCGGGTCACCGGTCGGTGAGGATGGTCGACGGCGACGGCCGTCGAAGACTGTGGAGGACAGCGTGAGTCGGAGCGAGACGATCGGACGCCGGGCGTTCCTGACCGGTGCGGCCACTCTCGCGGCCGGGGCGACAGTGGTCGGGCGCACGCCCGCGCACGCGGTCCCCGTCGCCGAGGGGGTCACCAAGTTCCCCTTCCCGGGCGAGCGCCGGGTGCGGGTGCTGGTGACCGGCGACGCGGGAACCGGCACCCGCACCCAATGGGCGGTCGCCGACGCCATGCGCGCCATCCACGGCCGCGACCCCGTATCGCTGGCGCTTGGGCTCGGTGACAACATCTACGAGCACGGGCCCGACGGCGCGGCCGACGTCCAATTCGCGGACAAATTCGAGCATCCCAATGCCGGGCTGGATTTCCCCTGGTTGATGGTGCTGGGCAATCACGACAACAGTTCGGTGCTCGGCGGTGACGGTGGGTGGCTGTTGCGCGGCAACGCAGAGGTGGAGTACCACGCCAACTCCCGCCGCTGGTGGATGCCGAGTCGCTACTATTCGGTGCGGATTCCCGAGCGCAACCCGGTCGTCGAATTCTTCGTCCTCGATGTCAACCCGTTGGCCGCCTACGTGCCGCCGGTCTTCTCGCCCTATTGGGCGGTCGACGGCCAGTTCATGAACGAGCAGCGCGACTGGCTCGATCGCGCCCTCGCCGAGTCGCCCGCCACTTGGAAGATCGCCTGCACCCATCACCCCTACCTGAACAATGGTCCGCACGGGGACGCGGGCCGCTACGAGGGCCTGACGCTGGAGCCGATCAACGGTGTGCACGTGCGGCGCTTCATCGAAGACCACGTGATCGGCCGGTGCCAGTTCATCCTCTCCGGGCACGACCACTCGCTCCAGGTGCTCGAGCCCACCGCGACCTCGAAGGGGACCAGGCAGATCGTGTCCGGCGCGGCCGCGAAGACGGTCGGTGCCCAGCCACAGCTCACGGCGAGCGCCGGCCACAGCGCGCTCTACGAGAACTACCACGAGCTGGGCTTCATGGTCCTCGAGCTCACCGAGGACGGAGTCGATCTCCAGGTGCACACGGTCGACCTGGCGACCGGCGCGTCCGCCGAGGCTTTCCAGCGGCGTCTGGCCTGAGTTCCAACTATGTTGCGCCGCGCCGGAATTGCGGCGCGGCGCCCTCGTGACGGCTACCGTTCTGGCTATGGCACCGGGTGAGGGTTCCAGCGACGCGGGCGACGACGTCTCCATCGGCTCGGCGGGGGGTGAGACCCCGGACGCGCCGCCGTATGTGCGCAGCAGAACCGATCCGGCGGTCGAGAACGTGCGGCTGCGGCGCAGCCCGCCGCCCCCGCGTCCCGGCGTACCCAGGATGTCGACCGTGGCGCTGCTCGCCGCGTTCCTTGCCGTCCTCGCGCTCTACGTCGTGCTGCATCAGGGCGGTTAGGGCGTCCGCGACCTGCGGGAATAATCCGGTTGCCGGGTCACTTAGAGTGAACCGTTATGAAGGAAAAGGGGCGCAAGGTCATCGCGACCAACCGCCGGGCGCGGCACAACTACACGATCCTGGACATCTATGAGGCCGGGATCGCGCTGGTCGGCACCGAGGTGAAGAGCCTGCGTGAGGGCAAGGCCTCGCTGGTGGACGCGTTCGCGACGGTGGACAACGGCGAAGTGTGGCTGCGCGGGCTGCACATCCCCGAGTTCAGCCACGGCACCTGGACCAACCACGCCCCGCGCCGGGTGCGCAAGCTGCTGCTGCACAAGCGCGAGATCGAGCGGTTGGTCGGCAAGTCGCGGGAGGGCAATCAGACGCTGGTGCCGCTGTCGATGTACTTCTCCGACGGCAAGGTGAAGGTCGAGTTGGCCCTGGCCAAGGGCAAGCAGGACTACGACAAGCGCCAGGACTTGGCTCGGCGCACCGCCGAGCGCGAGGTCACCCGTGAACTAGGACGGCGGGTCAAAGGCATGCGGTGACGGCCGTCCTGCTCGCGCTGGCAGCCGCGGTGGGCTACGGCGTGAGCGATTTCTACGGCGGGGTGGCGTCGCGGCGGGTGACCGCGCTGCGCGTCGTCATCTACTCCTATCCGTTCTCGGTGCTGCTCGTTCTCGCGCTGCTTCCGTTCGTGCCGGGGAGCGCGGACGCCGCGTCGCTGTGGTGGGGTGCGGCCGCGGGCGTCGCGAGCGGCGTCGCGGTGTGGTGGTTCTACGCGGCGCTGGCCAACGGTCCGATGGCGGTGGTGTCTCCGCTGACCGCGGTGCTGGTCGCGGGCATCCCGGTACTCGCGGGACTGGTGACCGGCGAGCGTCCCGGTCCGCTCGCCTTCGCGGGCATAGTGTTCGCTCTGGTCGCGGTGCTCCTGGTGAGCCGGGAGTCACCGGACGAGGTGACGGAGGAGATCACCGGCGGACGCGAACTGCGATTCACCCGCAAGGTCGCCGCGCTGACCGTGGGTTCCGGCGTCGCGTACGGTTGGGCCTTCGTCTTCTTGCACGAGACCTCGACGGACTCGGGACTGTGGCCGCTGCTCATGCAACGCCTCGCGGCCACCGCGGTGGTATGGCTGACCGCTCTGACGGCCCGAGACCTCGGGCGGCTGCGTGGCGAGCCGCTGCGGCTGGCCTGCTATATCAGCGCCTTGAACGTGATCAGCAACGCGGCGCTGCTGTACGCCTTCCACGGGTCGCTGTTGTCACTGGTGAGCGTGATCGGCTCGCTCTATCCGGCCGTGACCGTGCTGATGGCGATGGTGCTGCTCGGCGAGCGGGTCCACCGGCAGCAGCAGGCCGGTTTGGTGCTGGCGCTGGCCGCGGTCGCGCTCATCGCCGCGGCCTAGGTCGCGACGTCGAGGGTGAGCGCCGTCGCCCAGGACCGGGCCGGGTGGCAGCGGAGGCCGGGCACCCAGGCGACGCCGTGAATCGCCGCCGCCTGAGCGACCGTGCCGACCCGAGAGCCCGACCCGACATCTCGAGTCGTCACCGACGCGAGCCGAGCCCGCGGATCACCGGGTGCACGGCTCGCGCATCGATATCCGCTTCAGGGTGGGACTGCGGTAGTCGGCGACCACGGTGCGCGAACCCAGTGACGTGGACGTGTCGGGCACATTGACCACCGCGCGCTGCGCCGCCACGTCGGGTTCTTCCCGCCCGTAGATCTGCGGCGCGGCCATCCCCTCGGAATCGACGGTGAGCCCGGCCAGGGCTTTGCGCAGGGTCGGCCGGTCCAGGACGCCCGTCTCGGCTGCCTTGGTGAGCAGCGCCTTCATCGGATACGAGATCGCCCAGCCCAGGTTGTAGCCGAAATTGGTCGGTTCGCTCGGCGCGGCGTTCCTGGCGCGCTGGGCTCCGGTGCTCGTGCCGTCCCAGCCGTCGAACGGCGAGGTGTAGTTGTAGAGCGCCGTGAGCGCGGGCGCGGCAGGCGTCTTGAGCAGCGCGCTGTTCCAGGTAGGGGTGGACCCGAGGAACCGGCCGGTGTAGCCGGCTCTCGCCAATTTGCCGACGATTTCGGCGGCCTCGGCCGGCCCGGTGGCCAACAGGACCACGTCGGGCGGATCGGCCATGATCTCCGCGACCGGGTAGTCCTGGTTGCCGACTTCGGGATTGGGTCCCGTGTCGACCCGCGCGGTGATCGTCGCGCCGTTGTCCAGCGCCCACTTGAGCGCCCCGCTGGCGTAGTCACCGCCGTAATTGCCGCGGTAGGCGACCACCCCGAGCGTGCGCGGCTGGTAGTGGTTCTGCGCGAACCAGTCCAGTCCGAGCACGGCTTCCGTGCAGTACGAGAACCCGTCGTCGAGCACCAGATCGCGGTCGGTGGAGCGGTACTGCCAACCCGACCAGAGTGTGCCCGCCCCGGTCACCAGATCCGCCTCGTCCATTTCGTGCAGGACAGCCAGCGTCTGCGCGGTGCCGAAACTCATCGCGAGGGCCAGCACATGGGGCGCGATGTTCTCGAATTCCGTGACATGCCTGCGCGGGTCGTAGGCGGTGTCGCGGCTGTAGGTCGCGATGTCGATCTCGTAGCCGCCGATGCCGCCCTGCTTGTTCACTTCGTTCCAGAACGCGAGTTGCCCTTCCTGCAAGGACTTCCCGAGCGGAGCGAAGGGTCCGTTGTTCAGGTCCGACAGCACGCCCAGATAGATACAGCCCTTGTCGGGGTGGATCGCGTGGGGGCAGGCTTCACGGGTGACGCCGGGGGCGGCGGCGGGCGAGGAGGTCGAACAGCCGCCGGCCAGGACCAGCCCGAGCGCGAGGGGAGCGGCTACGAGACGTAGCAGCCGTCGAAAATCATGGTGAAAAGGCATATCTCGCTCGCTTACGGCTGCACGCAGGGCTCGGTCAGGGTGATGCGGTCCTGCGTCGGGCCGTGATAATTGGTGGCCAGGGTCTTCGCGCCCAGCGGCGCGGTCTGATCGGGCGCTTCGATGACCGCCCGCTGGCGGGCGAGGTCGGGTTTCGCCGTGCCGTAGGTGTGTTCGGGAATCGCGCCCTCGTAGTCGACGCGCAGGCCGCGCACGGCTTGACGGACGCCCTTGCGAGTCAGCTTGCCCTCGTTGACCGCTCGGGTGAGCAGCGCTTTCAACGGATAGGAGAACATCCAGCCGGCACTGTAACCCCAGGTGGAGGGCTCCCTGGTGGCCGAGGCCCTGGCCTTCTTGGCGCCCGCGCTGGTGCCGTCCCAGCCGTCCAGCGGCGAAGTCATGTTGTAGCGAGCCGTGATCGCCGATGCGGCGGGGCTTTTCAGCAGCCCGCCGTTCCAGGTCGGGCCCGAGCCGAGGAACCTGCCCGAGAAGCCGGCCAATGCCGCCTTGCCCATGATCTCGCCCGCTTCCGCGGGGCCCGTGGCCAGCAGCACGAGGTCTGCCCGGGCATTGAGGATCTTGGCGACCGCGGCATCCTGGTTGCCGATCTGGGTGTTCGGCTCCGTGTCGATCTGCGCCACCATGTCGACACGGTTGGCGGAGGCCCATTTCTTGGCACCGGTGGCGTAGTCGCCGCCGTAATCGCCCTGATAGCTGACCGTAGCGATCGAGTTCGGCTTCGCGTCGTGCTCGGCGATCCAGTCCAGGGCGATGATCGCCTCGGAACAGTAGGAATAGCCGGACTCCAGTAGTAGCCCCTTGTCGCTGTTTTCGAATTGCCACCCCGACCACAGGGTGCCGGCAATGGCGATCATGTTCGCCGCGTCCATCTCGGGAAGTACCTTCTGCGTCTGCACGGTGCCGAAGCTCATCGAGAGCGCGAGGACATGCGGCTCGATCCGCCGGTAGGCCTCGGCGTGCTTCTGCAGATCGTAGTTCGTGTCCTCGGTGTAGGTGGCGATGTCCACCTCGTATTTGCCGCCGATTCCGCCCGCTTCGTTCACCGCTCGCCAGAACGCCAGCTGTCCGTTGTGAATGTCCTTGCCCAGCGCGGCGAACGGCCCACTCGTCAGATCGGACAACACGCCGAGGTAGATACACCCTTTGCGGGAGTCCACGGCGTTCGGACACGGTTCCGCGGTGACGCCCGGTTCGATCGCTTCGGTCGACTTGTCGCGCAGGGCGGAACATCCGGTCAGGACGAGCCCGGCGATGACGGTGAGGGCGGACAGGCGCAGCAACCTGTCTCGAATGGTGCGAACTGCCAAAGTGTTTCCTTAGTCTGAAATCGAGATCCGCTGCTCAGAGCCGATCGTACGGCTCGTGCAGTGTAAGTCGGGTTCGTCGCCTGGCCCGGGGAATCGACTACCAGCATCCGGGAAGGGTGGGGGTGCTCGAAGGCGCGGTTCCCCCGAGGGATGGCGGCGCTGTGGTTCGGGCACGACCGTGCGGGGTCGGCTGCTGGGCCTGCCTCGGTGAGATTGTCGAGTGTCCGCCCGCCGCGGGCCTACGCGGCGAGTATCTGCGTGCTGCGCCGCAGTAGTGCACGCATGGCGTTCGGGTGCCGACACATGTGGTGTGTGGCGTCGGATGTCATCGCCAGGACCGTGGGGCCCTCGTGCCGGCTCGGGCGCACCGCCGACGGTGCGGTGCTCATGCGATCTCGGCGGAGCCTGGTCCGGCCGGCGGACCGCTGAACCGCGCGGATGATCGCTTGTGATCGTCGGCCCTGCTTCGTGCACGATCCCGCCGGGGCGCTGGACCAAGACGCCCGGGGATGACAGCGACCCGCCCTACTGGTCACGACCCGTAACACGCCGCTGACCTGCGCCGTCGTCCTGTGACTGCCTCTTCCCGGGACGGTCGCGGGTGTGGTCGGCGCCACCGCTTTTATCGGGATGATCCCCGCTCTCGGCGGTGTTAACATGAACAGCCCGGCAAGGCGCCGGGGCGTACGGGGCTGAACGGTTTCGACTGCGTACGTTGATTCAGGGGAAGCGTGTCGGTGCAGGCAAGAGACCACCGTAAGCGTCGTTGCAACCAATTAAGCGCCGATTCTCATCAGCGCGAGTACGCTCTCGCTGCCTAACCAGCGAAGCGTCTCTGTCGGCCCGGGGCATGCCCTCGGCTCCGGTGCCGGCATCAGCTAGAGGGCTCACCGTCCTACTCGGTCGCGGAGTAGGACGGGACATCGAACAGCGACTGGGATCGTCATCCGGGCTTGTTCGCGGGACCCGGAGATCCGAGTAGAGGCACAGCGGACTGCACACGGAGAAGCCCTGAAGACGCGGCGGAGGACCCGGGTTCGATTCCCGGCAGCTCCACGAGTGCGAGGCCCATGCCCATGGAGGGCATGGGCCTTTCTCGTTCCGCTGAGTGTTTTGTGGGGGTGCAACCCCCACGCCCCGCCCGGCGGGCTTCGCCCCCGGACCCCCGATCCTGTGGTTGCGTTGGGCGGTCATGGTTCGAGTAAGTTCCCGCAAGGTCCACCAACAGGAGGCGAGTGCTCACGGAGAGCACTCGCCTTTTTGGTGGAGCTGGGTGTTTTGCGCTGTCCTGCTGACTTCACGCATCCGGATCGCCGTAGGCTGCGGCGATGTCCTGGGAGCTGCTCCAGCGGCTGTAGGTAGGGGATTGCGGCCAGCCGGCGGGGGAGTCCTGCCATTCCTCTTGGCGGCCGTAGGGCAGCAGGTCGATCAGGGCGAAGGAGTGGCTGAGTTGTTCGGTGCCGCGGCCGTTGGTGTGCCAGGTGCGGTAGACGGTGTCGCCGTCGCGGAGGAAGACGTTGACCGCGAATCCGCCGCCGGGCGGTGCGCCGACATCGGCGCCGAAGGAACTGTTCGCCGTGGAGTACCAGGTCATCTTGTTTCCGACCCGCCGCTTGTAGGCGAGCGCCTCCTCGATCGGCCCCTGGGTGACGATGACGAACCGGGCGTCGTAGTTGTTCAGGAACTCCAGCCGGGTGAACTGCGAGGTGAAGCCGGTGCAGCCCCCGCACTGCCACTGCTCGCCCGGGAACCACATGTGGTGGTAGACGATCAGCTGGGACCTGCCGTCGAAAAGGTCCACCAACCGGACCGGTCCCTCCTCGCCTTCGAGGGTGTAGTCGGGCATCCGGACCATCGGCAGACGGCGACGCTGGGCGGCGATCGCGTCGAGTTCCCTGGTCGCGGCTTTCTCCCGGACGCGCAGCGCTTCGAGTTCGCGCTGCCAGGTGTCCGCGTCGACGACGGGCGGCAGTGCCGTAGTGCTCATGGGGTCCTCCCTGGCCGTAATCACGAGTTGCGGGTTGTACGGGTGTAGACCGGGCCCGCCCACAGAACTCATCGGTGACCGCTGCTCGTCGGGCGCCATCCCCGGGTGCGGGTGGCTCCCGTCGTTCGGGGCAGCCGGGCTCGATACGGCCGAAAGGGTTAATTGCGGCGAATCGGGCGGATTCTGTTTGGTTGCTGACTGTGGTGGAATGCCGGGGGTAATGTCCACTGAGCAGGGAAAATGGGGTGTTAGCCCCCCGGTATCTGGATGGCTGCCATGATGCTCGAAGCCGAGATGCGGTACCTCTGCTCCCGGAGCGGGAACAGAGGGCTCGGGGGTCTGACATGACCGCCGGGGTGGCGGGTAACGGCATGCGGTCGATCCTGCGTGCCGCATGTGTGAGCGTCGGGATCGATGCGAGCGACGCCGAGCCGATCGAGGTGCAGGGCGTCTACCGGTTGCACGGCGGGATCGTCGTGCGCATCGGTGGGCGGGGACAGAAGCTCGCGACCGGGCGGGAAGTCGCCGTGGCGCAATGGCTGGAGAGCTGTGGTGTGCCCGCGGCGCGCGTCGTCCCGGATATCCCGCAGCCGGTCGTGGTCGACGGCCGTCCGGTGACCTTCTGGCAGGAGTTGCCGCCGCATCATCCCGGGGAACCGGGCGAGGTCGCCAGGGCGCTCGCACAACTGCACCGGCTGCCACTGCCCGGGTTCGAGCTACGCCGGATGTCGCCCCTGGCTCGGATGGCGGACGCGATCGACGCCGCGCGGACGGTGACTGAAGACGACCGGCGGTGGCTGCACAAACACTTGGAGGAATTGTGCGGTCGCTGGAAGGCGCTGCCGCGCGGTCTGCCGTGGTCGGTGGTGCAGGGCGGGGACGACGGCGTGGTGGTCGGCGACGACGGCGAGGTGATCCTGGTCGGCTTGGGGCGGGCGATGATCGGCCCGCCGGAGTGGGATCTGGTGCACACGGCGATCGAGTGCTGGACCGCCGCGAAGATCACCGCCGCACAGTATGCCGAGTTCTGCGCCGGTTACGGACGTGACGTGATGCGCTGGGACGGTTTCTACCTGCTACGCGATATCCAGGAGTTCCGCATGGCCTTGCAGTCGATGCGAGCGGCCACCACCGATCCCGCCTATCAGCGGCAGGCACTGCGCCGCCTCGCTTACATCCGTGGTGACGAGGGCATGCGACCCTGGCCCGGGTGGGCGGACCTCGACTAGCGCCCGCCCACCATGCCGTCCACGGTGGCGACGACGTTCTCGCCGACGCGCTCGGCCGCGCGAACGTCGAACGAGTCGCGGGGACGGACGGCGAGCAGGGTGTCGGGGACGTTGCCCAGGTGCGCGTCGCGCCGGCCGAGGTACCAGATCTCGGCGATCGCCGAGGCGTCCTCGGGCCGGGCGCGGCGCAGAACCGGGGCAACGTCCGTCATCCGCCGGACTGTCGCAGCGACCGGGCCGGGTCTCAGCCCTGCTGGGTCGGGACGACGACGAGTTCGGCGATGTTCACGTGCTCGGGTACGGCGACGGAGTAGGCGATCGCGTCGGCGATGTCGCCGGCTGTCAGGATCTCGATCGCCGTGCGCCACTGCTCCAGCCCGGCGCGCTGCTGCTCGTCCTGCATCCCGGCGCCGAGTTCGGTGCCGACGAAACCGGGTTCGATGTTCTTCACCCGGACGCCGCGCGGCCCGAACTCGGCCCGCAGATTGCGAGTCAGATGCGCGACCGCGGCCTTGGTGGCGGTGTAGACGGCGTAGTTGGGGAAGACCGTGTGCCCGCCGATCGAGCCGACCAGCACCAGATCCGCTTTCGCGCCCTCGGCCGCGGCGGCCAGCAGGTCGTCGATGAAAGCTCTTCCGGTGTAGAGCAGGCCGGTGATGTTGGTGCCGACCATCTGGTCCCACTCGTCGGTGAGCGCCGACTCGAACGGTGCGGCGAGCATGACGCCCGCGTTCGCTACGACGAGGTCGACGCGGCCGAACGCAGCTCGCACCGTGGCGGCGGCGTCGCGCAGGGACAGCTGATCGCCGACGTCGGCGACCACCGCGAGCGCGTCCGCGCCGATCTCGGCGGCGAGTTCCTCGATGCGATCCTTGCGCCTGCCCAGCAGGGCGACCTTGGCGCCCTCGTCTGCCAGCCGCCGCGCGGTGGCGGCGCCGATTCCACTCGATGCTCCGGTGACGACCGCGACGCGGTCGGTGAGGTTGTTCGTCATGTCCACTACCTTCCGGCCCGGCGGGCGCGCCTGACAGGCTGCGGACTTCCTGGTAGTCGCGGGGCCACCCAGGGCGGGTGCGGCTGACCTACGCTCGATGCATGGATTCCGACAATCGACTGGGCGCCTTCCTGCGCGCGCGCCGCGAGCTGGTCCGACCGGAGGATTTCGGGATGTCGGGCGGCGGCCAGCGGCGGGTGGCGGGGCTGCGCCGGGAGGAGATCGCCTTGCTCGCGGGGGTGAGCGCCGACTATTACGTGCGGCTGGAGCAAGGACGCGACCGGCACCCCTCCGAGCAGGTCATCGCTTCGCTGGCGCGGGTGTTCGCGCTGGACGAGGAGGGTACGGCGCATCTGCGGGAACTGGCCCGGCCGACGGTCAAGCGATCGAGGGCTCCGCGCAGGCCCGAACGCGTCGCCCCGGGGTTGCTGCGCCTGATGGACGCCTGGCCGCATACTCCGGCGCTGGTGCTGGGCCGATACCTGGACGTGCTGGCCGCGAATCCCTTGGCGGTCGCCGTCAATTCGTGCTCTGTTCCGGGAGTCAATCAGGTGCGGATGGTGTTCCTCGATCCCGAGGCGCGCGACGTCTACCAGGATTGGCCGACCATCGCGGCGGACACCGTCGCCAGCTTGCGCGCGACCGCGGGCGCGGACCTGGATGATCCCCGCTTGACCGAACTGGTCGGGGAGCTGTCGCTGAAGAGCGAGGAGTTCCGGCAGCTGTGGGCGCGCCACGACGTGCGGGTGAAGACCGCCGGCGTCAAACAGTTCCGCAACCCCATGGTCGGGGACCTCACGCTGTCCTACGAGACGTTCAGCGTCAACGGCGCGCCGGGACAGATGCTCATCGCCTACCACGCGGAACCGGGCTCACCCTCGGAGCGGTCTCTGGCCCTGCTCGGCAGCTTGATCGCGGACGATCCCGAGACCACCGGAGAACAGCGCCAGGATGCCGGGCAACCGGGCGCGTCTCGGCAGAAGGGCTGAGCGCGGAGGAGTCGCGCAGCGCGCGCCGACTCAATCCTTCCCTTCGGTCCGTGTCGCCCCTGCCGATGCCGCGACCACACACGCCACGCCCGCCCATTGCCCGAGATTCATGACCTGACCCAGGACGGCCAGACCCGCGATCGCCGCGACCGCGGGCTCCAAGCTCATCAGCACACCGAAGACGCGGGGCGGGATCCGCCGCAACGCTTCCAGCTCCACCGAATATGGCAGCACCGACGACAGCACGGCCACCGCGAATCCGGCGGCGAGCACGGTCGGCTCCAGCAGCGCCGCCCCCGCGTCGACGATGCCGACCGGCAGCATGACCAGTCCGCCGAACGCCATGGCCAGCGCGAGTCCGCCGCCGCCACTGGTCTGTTCGCCGAGCGCGGCGCTGAGCAGGATGTAGCCCGCCCAGCATGCCGCCGCGGCGAGCGCGAACAGCACACCGGCCCAGTTCACGTCGCCGTCCGCCCGAGTCAGCAGCCGCACGCCCGCGCCTGCGAGCAGCGCCCACAGCGGGTCGATCCAGCGGCGGGATCCGGCCAGCGCGACGGTCAGCGGTCCCAGGAACTCGATGGTCACCGCCATCCCGAGCGGAATCCGGTCGATCGCCTCGTAGAACGAGAGGTTCATCAGCGCGAGCACCGCCCCGTACCCGAGCACGACCGGCAGGGCGCCGCGCGCCACCCGGAGCGAAGATCGCCAGATCACCAGCAGGACGATTCCGGCGAAGACCAGCCGCAGCGTGACCGCCCCGGCCGCGCCGGTCGCCGCGAACAGCTGCTTCGCCACCGCCGCGCCCACTTGCACGCTGACGATGCCCGCCAGCACCAGCGCCGTCGGCGGCACGCCACCGAGCCCCTGAGCGGCGACCGAACGCCAGACCGACACCGGCCTCGCTCCGCGCACCATCCGCTCGAAGTCGATCGCCACCACGTCGCACCTCCGTCGTTTCGGGAAGACCTTCGGACACACAATCACGCCGGGCCGACATGACCTTTCGGCGGCGCGGTATCGATGTCGGCAGACGGCAGATCGGGCGTCGGATCGAGCGCGAACAGTCCGGGGTCGTGCCGCCGGAAAACCGGCCCGCAGCGGGCGGGTGCCCAGCGCCAGGAGGTTGCCGCGTTCTTCAGACAGGGCTCATGAGGTCGACGGGTGAGCGGCGGTCGTGCGGGCGCGCGGCCGTCATCGCCGGGGACTACACGCAGTCCAGCGGTGCGGCGGTGACGCCGGACGACGGTGCCGAGACCGGACCGAGGCGGCGGTCCGATCGAGATTCGGCGGTTCGCACCCCGCCGAAGGCGCGGGGGAGTGAGTATCTAGTTATCGCGCCGGTGCGCGGCCGGCGTCCGTTCGACGAAGAGCGACTCACGAGCGATAGGACCACCGCATGCGAAAACGAGTGGCCGCTGTGGCGGCGGCAATCGGAACCGGCGCGGCAGTCGCATCGGCCGGCGCGGCCGGAGCCACGGTGACCCAGGTAGGGATGTATCCCGGCATCAACTTCGGGTTGGTGACGAACTACGGGACGGGTTGCACCTACACCGCGCGCGCCACCGTGACCGACACTGTCGCCCCGGTGACGTTCTACGACAACGGTATTGCGTTCGGGGTGGTCCGCCCGTCCGGCGGAGTCGCGTTGATCGACTGGGTGCCGGCCACGCCGGGGCCGCACACGGTCAGCGCGGTGCAGGAGCCGGTCGCGCCTTACGTGGCGGGTATCGACCTCCGGGTCGGCGAAGGCGTCCATCTGGGCTACGCGTGCGTCGTCCTGGGCGGTTGACGCCGACGGTCGGCGGTCCGCGGCGCCGGTAGTGTCGAATCGGCGGTGCTGAGCTCGATCTTTTCGGCAGGGAAGGAGTCGGCATGCGAAGCAACGGGCCGATCGTGGTCGGTGTGGACGGGTCCGCCGGTTCGGGGGCGGCGGTCGCGTGGGGAGCGCAGGCCGCCGCGCAGCATCGGGCGCCGCTGCGCCTCGTGCACGTGCTGGATCCGGTCGCCGACTACGGACCTGGCGTCACCGAACCGCTCACCAGCACCGATTACGCCCGGTTGGAGACGCACGGTCGCTGGGTGCTGGACACCGCGGCCGAGGAGGCGCGTATCGCGGTCCGGGCACTGCGGGACATCGAGATCAGCACCGAACTGGTGCACGAGCCGGTCGGTCCCGCGCTGCTCGACCGGACCGGCGCTGCGCGGATGATGGTGGTCGGCACCCGCGAGCGCGGGACCGTGCGGCGCGCTCTGCTGGGATCGGTCAGTGCCGCGCTGGCGCGGCGCGCCCGTTGCCCTATGGTCGTGGTCCGGGAAGGCGCGCCGCTCACCGCGGAAGCCAGGAAGCGACTGATCGTCGTCGGGGTGGACGGCACGGAGATCAGCGAACCCGCGATCGAAGCGGCGCTGCACGAGGCTTCTGCGCGAGGTGCGCCGCTGCTGGCCCTGCATGTCTGGACCGGTGTCGAAATGCCCTCCGTGAGCGCCGAACTCGCGGTGGATACCGAGAAGCAGATCGTGCTCGCGGAAAGTCTCGCCGGATGGCAGGAGCGCTTTCCCGATGTCGAGATCCGGCGCGAGATCGTGACCGACCGGCCCGAGCGCTGTCTGCTCGAACGCTCCGGACAGGCTCAGCTGCTCGTGGTCGGCAGCCGGGGCCGGGGCGGTTTCGCCGGCATGCTGTTCGGCTCGACCAGCCAGGCACTGCTGCTGTCGGTGGCGTGCCCGATCATGGTCGTTCGCGATGTCTCGATGGCGGTCCGCTACCTGCCGGATTGAGCGTCACGCTCCCGTCGTGGAGCCCGGCCGGACGATCATCAGGATGGTGACCGCCGTCCACAGCAGGTTGAACACTCCCGTGTCCATGGCCAGGCGGCGGATCAGCGCCGGGGTGGTTTCCGTCAGGTCGGCGAGGATCTTCTGTTGGCCGGGCAGCACGAGCAAAGCGAGCACGCCCGCCGCGGCCGCGGTCAATCCGATCGACACCACCAGCCAGACGTCGCCGAGCACGCCCAGGCTCAGCGCGGTGAGCAGGCCGAAGGCCGGGACCACGACGCCGAGCAGGGCATAGACCCGGCAGATGCGATGCAACGTGCCGAGGACGGCGGGGTCGTGGCCGGTCGCGGAGACGGCGAGGGCGCGGCGGGTGGTGGCGGGAAACATGCTGGCCGCCACCGTTACCGGGCCGACGGCGATGATCACGGCGAGCACGTGGACCGAGAGCAGGAACTTCGTCACGGCGGTCGACACTAACGACGGAGGCGTGCCGACGGAATTGGCGAAAGTGCCATATACCGTTTGATTCCCGCCAAGACGGTGAACAGCGGGTATGACATGAACTGCCAGATACGGCTGCTTGGCTGGAATCGACCGGATGTCTACCCTATTGCCATGCACACCGTGGTCGTCCTCGCGCTGGACCAGGTGGTGGCGTTCGATCTGGCCACGCCGGTGGAGGTGTTCGGGCGGACCTGTCTCCCCGACGGCAGGCCCGCCTATCGCGTGCTGGTCTGCGCGGGCACACCGGCGGTCGACGCCGGGGTGTTCACGATGCGCGCGCCGCGCGGGCTCGAAGCACTGGCCGAAGCCGACACGATCGTGCTGCCGGGCTGTGCCGACCCGACCGTGCCGGTGCCGGACGAGGTGGTCCACGCGCTCCGCCGGGCCGCGGCCGCGGGCACCCGTATCGCATCGATCTGCTCCGGCGCCTTCATCCTGGCGGCGACCGGATTGCTCGATGGCCACCGCGCGACGACGCACTGGCTCGCCGCCGCCGAACTCGCGGCCCGCTATCCGGAGGTCGAGGTGGACCCCGACGTGCTGTACGTGGACAACGGCGCGCTGCTCACTTCGGCGGGCGCCGCGGCCGGGATCGACCTGTGCCTGCACATGGTCCGCCGGGACTACGGATCGGCGGTCGCGGCCGACGCGGCGAGGAAGTCGGTCGTCCCGTTGGAGCGGGAAGGCGGACAGGCGCAATTCATCGTGCACGACCTGCCGCCGACGCCGCGCGGCTCCGCGCTGGAGCCGGTGCTGCGGTGGATCCAGGACAACTCCGCACGGGATCTCTCCCTCGACGACATAGCCGCCCACGCCGGGATGAGCACCCGCACGCTCAACCGGAGGTTTCGCGAGCAGACCGGAACCACACCCTTGCAGTGGCTGCTACGCGCGCGGATCCGGCAGGCCCAGCATCTGCTCGAAGCCACCAGCCACTCGGTCGACCGGATCGCGGGCCAGGTCGGTTTCGGGTCGCCCACCGCGTTCCGCGACCGCTTCAAGCGAGTGGTCGGGACGAGTCCGCACAGCTACCGAGCGGCTTTCCACGGCTCCGGCCGGAATCGGCTCGGCTAGCGCGGGGGCGCGCCGGGCCGACCGATGAGTTCTCGTGGGTCACCCCGTCGGATCAAGCGACAACCCCGCGAACACCGATCCAGGAGCCACGCGCATGAGGAAAATCACCGCCGGTCTGTTCATCGCCCTCGACGGCGTCGTCGAGGACCCGCAGGACTGGCATTTCCCCTACTTCGACGATGCCATGGGCGCGGCGGTCGACGCCCAGCTCGGAACCGCCGACACCCTGTTGCTCGGCCGCAGAACCTATGACAGTTTCGCGGGCGCGTGGCCGGAGCGCGAAGCAGCGGGCGGTCCGGACGCGGCGTTCGCGAAGAAACTGGGCGACGCGCGCAAGATCGTGGTGACCCGCAGGCACCGCGACTTCTCCTGGCGCAACACCGAAGTCCTCGACGGCGACCTGATCGAGGCCGTGACGGCGTTGAAGAATCAGCCGGGCGGCGACATCGGCATGAGCGGTTCGGTCTCGGTCGTCCGTCAGCTGCTGGCCGCCGGGCTGTTGGACGAACTGCACTTGCTGGTGCACCCGATCGCGGTCGGTAGGGGGGAGCGCCTGTTCGAAGCAGGCGCAGCCACGATCCCGCTGCGCCTGCTGTCCTCGGAGACCTTCGACACCGGCGTGTTGCATCTGGTCTACGCCCGGGACGAGGCCGCGCTCACCGGAAGCTATGCGGACGCGAAAGTCCATCTGCCCCAGAATGTTCAGTAGGGGGTCAGCTCTGGGAATCCGCGGCCATGGTGAGCAAGAGGTCGCGCAGGGTCTGTTGCTGAGCGTCGGTCAGCGAGGTCAAGGGTGAGTTCGCGCCGAGCAATTCCACGGCGTCTTCGCGCCGTCGCAGGCCGGTCGGTGTCAGCACGATCTGTTTGGCGCGCCGGTCGGTGGGATGCGGCTCGCGGCGGATCAAGCCCTGCTGCTCCAGCCGGTCCAGCACGAAGGTCGCGTTGGAAGGCTCGCACGACATCCGCGCCGCCAGTTCCCTGGCGGTGATCGGCTCGGACAACTCGCGCAGGGCGATCACCTGCGACGGGGTGAGCTCGAGCTGCTCGGCGACGCGGCGGACGTGCACGTCGAGCCGGTGCGTGAACCGATGGACCAGCTTGCACACGTCGCGGTCGAGTTCGGTGTCCACCACGGGATTCGGCTGCCGCGTCATTGCTCCGAGTCTAGCGCTTTCGATTCGAACTGTGATAGTTCTAGTTCAAATCATTACAGTTCGAATTACATGGAAGGCGTGTGATGCGGTCCACGGTGTTCTCTCTCATGTTCGTGGTGTTCTGCCTGACCACCGGCGAGTTCGTGATCGCGGGCATCCTGCCCGAGGTCGCGGACGGCTTGGGCGTCTCGGTGGGCGCGGCGGGTGCGCTGGTGACGGCTTATGCCGTGGGCATGATCGGCGGTGGACCGGTGGTCACGGTGCTGACCGCGCGAGTGGCGCGCAAGCCTTTGGTCATCGGATTGATGCTGGTGTCGATGCTGGCGAATCTGGGCTCGGCGCTCGCGCCGAATTATGTTGTGCTGCTGGCGACCCGGTGCGCGGCGGGCTCTGTGGTCGCCACCTTCTTCGCGGTCGCGATCGCCACCGCCGTGTCGACCGCGCAGCCGGGCTCCGAAGCGGCGGCGGTGGCGCGGGTGGCCCTCGGGATGAACCTGGGCATCGTGCTCGGTACTCCACTCGGCGCGGCCATCGGCCAAAGTCTCAGCTGGCGAGCTACGTTCGCGACCGTGGCGTTGTGCGTGGCGGCGGCGCTTCCGCTGGTGCTGCGGTTCATGCCGGACATGCCGGGATCGGCGGCGGGCTCGATCACCGGGGAGTTGCGCGTGTTCACCGATCGCGCTGTGCTCTGGGCCCTGACGCTCACCGCCGTCGGGAACCTCGGCGGCGTCATGGTGTTCACCTACATCGCACCGCTGCTCACCGAGGTCGGCGGGTTTCCCGCGGCCGCGGTGCCCGTCCTGCTCTTGGTCTACGGTCTCGGCGCGGTGGTCGGCAACCAGCTCGGCGGCAAGCTCGCCGACCGGGCGTTGCTGCCTTCGGTGACCGCGCTGCTGGCCGCGCTCGCCGTTGTGCTCGTGCTGCTCCGGCTGGCCGGTGACGTCCGGATCCTCGTGGTGCCGTTGATCTTCCTGCTCGGCGCGCTCGCCTTCGCGATCATCCCCGGTATGCAGGCCAGGGTGATCGCGGCGGCGACGGCGGCTCCGACCCTGGCCGTCGCGGTGAACGCGTCGGGCTATCAGCTCGCCGCGGCGGGCGCGGGGCGGATCGGCGGCGCGGTTCTCGGCGACGGGGCGGGTCTGTCGTCGCTCTATCCGGTCGGCGCGGCGCTCACCGGGCTCGGAGTCGCACTGGCGGCCTATCTGCTGTGGCGCGACCACCGGATTCGAGTGAACGCGGAGAAGCGATCTCGCGCGAAGGAACTCGACAAAATCTAATATCCGAGCGCTTTCGCGACGATGCCCCCGGTCACCGCTTTGGTGAGGTAACCGGTGGAGTCGTGCGGCGCCGCGCCGTTGTCGAAGTGCTGCTCGGTGACCGGAACGACGGCACTGCCGGGATAGGGCGGAAAGAACGGAGTGAGGTCCAGGTGCGCCGCCACGAGGTCGTCCTCATCGACCAGGTTGTGCCAGTTCGTCACGGATTTCGGCACGCTGCTCGGCTGGGGCCGCAGCCTGTCGTACACGACCGTGCGCAAGCCGAGCGGCGAGCCCATGGTCAGCAGGGTCACCGGGTGGTCGGTGCGGTGCAGCGCCTCGTAGGCCACCACGCTGCCGAGGGAGTGCGCGATGACCAAGCGGGTGTCCGGACCGATCTGGTCGAGCACCTGCCGCTGGGCGTACTCCCGCACCTCGTCCTCGGTGAAGTACCGGGCGACCTGGGACAGCGCGCCGATGACGAACTTCTGCGCCAACCCGAAACCGAACGGCGCGAACCAGCGCAACCGCATCAGCGCGTTGAGCGCGGGCCGCAGTCGCGCGTGGGCTCCCTGCGCCACCGCGTCCGGCGGTGGCGCAGTGCCGAGCCTGCGGGCCGTCGCGCGGTCACGCTCGTCGCCGGCGTGCGCGGCGGCCGTCGCGAGCCATTCGGCGGCCAGTTGCTCCATCAGGTCGAGCTGGGTCTCGTCGAGTTCGGTCCCGGTACCTTGGGCGCCCTCGACCAGGAAGCGATTGCCGTAGAAGGCCATGCGGGTGGACAGGTCGCCCGGAGTGCCGTTGCGCCACAAGCGGTCCGCGAGTTCCGGCGCGCCGTGGTTGCGGACGCCCCCCGCGAGGCCGGGCAGCCAGCGCGCCTCCAATGTGTCGGCCGATTGCTGTTCCTGCGCGATGCCGTGAACGAGGACGATCGTCGCCAACGTCCCACCCCTTTCGATCCCCGGTGTCGGGAACAGTGTCCCCCATTCGGGGCCGCCTCGGCAGCGTGGATCACCGTCCGGGACGGCTCCGCGTGCGGATCGCTTTGCCGAGGGGGGCAATCGAATTCGTGAGTCCGAACAGCACACGCTCGGCGACCGAGTGCTGCGGCGGCAGGACGGCGAGCTGCCGGGCGAGGTCGAGCCCGTTGACGATCGCGGTGTTCGACTCGATCAGCCCGTCCCGCACGACGAACACATCGGTGCCGAGGAGGTCGAGGCGCCTGCCGTTCGGCGCCAGTCCGATCAGCATGGCGGTGCCATCGAACCGGCCCCGCATCCGCCAGTGCACCACGGCGCGTTCGTCCTGCGCCGTGACCGAGAGGATGTCCACCACCAGATCGGGAACCGCGGCGTGCACGTCGCGGAAGAAGGCCACGATCTCGTCCGGAGCGCGCAAGTCGGCGACGCCGACGAACACATCGACGGCACCGGGCCGCCAGCAGTCGGCGGCGGTCTGCCAATCCTGCTCGCCGATCGCCTCGACATAACGACGCGCGACCGCGCCCGGGTCGCCTGGGTTGGTCACCGATAGTCCTCTCGTCGTCGCGCGGCAGCGGTTGCTCCACTGCGCACATCATGGCGCGCCCGGCGGCGATTGACACACGTTCGACACAATAAAACGATATTTCTTGCTTTAACTCACGAATGCCGGAACGGGGTCGACGATGACCGGATCGAGGAGCGCGCACCGGGCAAGACGGTGCGGATCGCGATCGTGACCTATCCGGGGATGACCGCGCTCGACGCGATCGGCCCGTACGAGGTGCTGCGATTCGCGCCGGGGTGGAGGTTCGCTTCGTCTGGCACGAGCCAGGCCCGATCACGACCGACAGTGGTGTGCTGCTGCTCGGCGCCACGCATTCGTTCGACGAGACGCCCGCGCCGGATATCGTGCTGGTCCCGGGTGGCCCTGGCGCGGCGGCCGCCGCCGTCGACGACGCGCTACTGGCCTGGCTGCGTCGAGCCCATCGCGACACCCTCTGGACGACGTCGGTCCGCACGGGTTCGCTGGTGCCGGCCGCGGCCGGGCTGTTGCACGGACGCCCCGCCACCACACATTGGCTGGCGCAGTCCGCCTTGCGGGCACTCGGAGCGGACGCCCGCCCGGACGAGCGGGTCGTGCGCGACGGAAAGATTCTCACGGCCGCAGGAGTCTCCGCGGGCATCGATCTGGCGCTGTGGCTGGTCGGAGAGATGTTCGGCGCGCAGCAGGCGCAAACCGCGTGCCGTGCGGCTGGCCGCCACCGCTCAGCAGGCCAGGACCGTGCTCGAACCGGGCAATGTCGGGGAGTTCGCGCGGCTGTCGGCGGCCGTGCCGCAGCTGGCGTGGCGCAGCGCGATCCGTCGCGTGCGGGAACGGGGCAAAGGTCTCAGGCGTCCCGCCACTTGATCGAGCAACCCATGCTCGGCCGGTGCGGTTCGGGGGCGGGTCCACCCGCCAGCACGGCTTCGACGGCCGTGCGCAAGTCGTCTCCGGTCAGGGGTTTCCCGTTCCCGGGGGTGGATTCGTCGAACGCGCCGCGGTAGGCGAGTCGCAGATCCGCGTCGTAGAGGAAGAAATCAGGGGTGCACGCGGCACGGAAGGCTCGCCCGACGTGCTGTTGCTCGTCGACGAGATAGGGGAAGGTCCAGCCCGCGCGGATCGCTTGGTCGCGCAGCCGCAGCGGGGCGTCGTCCGGATAAGCGGTGGCGTCGTTGGTGCAGATCGCCACGGTCGGCATGGACGGCAGCGAATCGACCAGCTCGCCGAGCGCGGCCTCGATGTGCTTGACGTAGGGGCAGTGGTTGCAGGCGAAGACGACCAGCAGACCGGGCCCGTCCGCGAAGTCGTCCCGGGAGTAGATCCGCTGGTCGAGGTCGGGAAGAGAAAAGTCGGGTAGCGGTGTGCCGATGGGAACCATGTGTGAGGTATGCGCCATGGTGTGCCTTCCGTCGGGATCGCACAGGACAGCGGGAGCCTAACCCCGCGTCGTCCGATTCGTCGGAAATACGCCGATGAACCGTCAGTCGGCGTGGCGGCTGTCCCAGTCGGTCAGATCCGACGGATCGGTGTTCGCTCCGCACAGCACCACGCACACCCGTTCACCTGCGGCGGGACGGAACGCGGGCTCGTCGCCGAGGATCGCCGCGAGAGCGGTCGCCGCGCCGTGCTCGACGGCGATCCGTCGCCGCGCCCACAGCGCGCCGCGCGCTGCGACGATCGCGGCATCATCGACCAGCACGGACTGCACGTCGTACTGCCGCGCCGCCGTCAGCGCCATCTCCGAGGCCCGCCGGGCGCCGAGCGAGTCCGCGGCGACCGAGTCGACCTCCACGTCCACGACCTCTCCGGCCGCGATCGCGGCATGCAGCGCACGGCATCGGGTGGGCTCCACGGCGATGGTCCGGATGCCGTAGTGCTCCGCCGTGGTGGCCACACCCGCGAACAGCCCGCCGCCGCCGACGGCGACCACGACGGTGTCGAGATCCGGAATCAGCGCGTGGACCTCCGTCATGAGCGTGCCGGCTCCCGCGGCGATGAGCGGGTTGTCGTAAGCGTGGGAGAGCAGGGCGCCGGTTGCGGCGGCGAAGTCGCGACTGGCCGCGAGCGCGTCCGCGTACTGCGTTCCCACCAGGCGGACGTCGGCGCCGTAGGAGGTGAGCCGGTCCACTTTCACTCTGGGGGCGGTGGCAGGCAGAAACACCGTGGCGGGGACCCCCTGACTGCGGGCCGCCCACGCGCAGGCCAGACCGGCGTTGCCGCCCGAGGCGATCGTCACGCCCACCTCCGGGAGCGTGCCGTTCTCCCGGTGCGTGCGTAAGAAGTTCACCGCCCCGCGTGCCTTGAAGCTTCCGGTGTGCTGCAGGAATTCCAGTGCGAACCACAAATGGCCGGTATGGTCGGCCTGCGCCACGGTCACCGGCCGGACCAAGCCGCGCATCCGCTCGGCGGCGGCCTTCACGTCGCTGTGGGTCAGTTCCATCGACTTCCTCGTCTACCGTGCCGCGCCGCTCAATGCTCGCGGCGGTGTGGCACGAACTCCAAGGTGAGCAGAGCGGCGGCCGCCATCACCACTTCGCGCCAGCGGATCAAGGCATAGCGCTGATCCGACAGCGCGTGGAACTTCCGCAGGAAGCGGTAGAGCGATTCCAGCCGGATCAGCGGATCGGCGAGGTGCACCACCAGGTAGAGCAGCGCGGCCGTGCGTGATCTCTCCTTCTCGGCGAACAACTCCGGGAACGGGGCGAAGGCGAGCGAAATCCGATGGATGTCGTGCGCCGCGGCATAGTCCACGAGATCGATGATCATGCGTTCGTCCAGGCCGTTGGGCGCTTCCTTGCGGCGCCACGGGACGTCCAGGCTCAGTTCCCGCCCGCGCCCGGAAATGCCGTAGCGCTGGAATCCGACGGGGTTGCCGTCCGCGTCGCTGGCGATGACCACCAGCATGTTCGGATTCCGCCCGTCGAGCAGATGGTCCAGGATCATCGAGAAGCCGCGGATCTGCCTGCCCCGCCGCCACTCGTCGACGATGGCCAGTAATTCCTCGCGCCGCGCCTCGGTCAGCGCCGACTCGTACACCACCTCCGTGGTGACGCCGAAATTCCTGGTCCGGCTCACGGCTTGGCGCAGATTGCGGAATTTGCGTCCGACCAAGTCGAACTCGCCCACGTCGAGCACCACGTCGCGGCCGATCGGCACCGCGTGCAGGCCACGATGCTCCAGTGCCCACACCTGCCACAACTCGGCCATTTCCCGGCTCGCGCCCAGGACGGCGACGCGCCAGCCATGGTTGACCGCGAAGTCGGAGAACGCCGCGACCAGTTCGGGGAACGCCGCGCGATCGCCGATGGGGTCGCCCGCGACGGCGGCGATGCCGAAGCGAGCGCGGTAACCGATCGCGGCGGTCGACGACGCGTTGAAGAAGTAGGTCTTGGACGAGTGCAAGGAGAACGGCGCCAGCGGATCGTCCTCGGTGCGGCCGACCAGCTCGGCCACTCGGTACAGCTGGTCGGGCTGCGGTTTGCTGGCTGTGGGCAGCACCAGGACGAAGCCGGCGGCGGCCAGCAGCACGAAACCGGCGTCGGGATGCTCGGCGCGGTAGGCCAGATGCGCGACGGCCAGCACCAGCACCGCCGCGGTGGCATGCGGAAGCGTGATCGGCCTGCGCAGGTGCAGCCCGCGCGCGACGAATACGCCGGACAGCGCGAGCCCCACCAACCAACCGTGGGCGGCGCCCTCGTGTGCGGTCAGGTCGGCTTCGTAGGTCGAGGTCATCGCGATCAGCAGCGCCACGCTGACCAGCACGGCGCGAGTGCCGGGAGTGGTGGTGAGGGCGGCCGCGCGGTAGCCGCCGAGTGTGGTGGCCCGCAGCGTGCGGGGGCCGGAGGTTTCCTGACCGTCAGGCACGAGCGGGCTCCGCCCTGCCCTCGCGCTCCGTTACCCACGACAGTCTCGCCATGGTGGCCCTCCAGATGATCGCCTACCGAACACACTATGCGGCACCACCGGTCCAGGGGAAATGCCTTTTTCGAACCAGCCGGTAGGCGGCACGAAACGAGACCTGGCACGGGGACGAGGGCGATGTTCTATTCCTTCGCCGAAGGACTGTTCCGTGGTGATGCCCGCCGCGGTGTGCGGGGCGAGCCGGCGGCCCATGCCCATCCAGCGGGTGAGGCAGAAGCGCCGGCGACGTCGTCGGACAGCGCGAGATCGCCCGAACGTCACGGGCGTGGTCAGCGGTGTCCGGTCGTCGGACCACGGCGGACGACCGGTGCGACGGCGGCCGGACCGGACCAAGCGCGGTGCCCGCACAGCCGGAGTGGAGCCTCTCGGCTGCATCACGATTGCCGCACACCATCGGGGGCCGCTCGATGAAGTGGTCAATTCAACCTTCCGGCATTCTCTGTGGGTCTGTTTCGTGGAATTGCGGTCCGATTGCCGGTTGCTCGGCGTGTATCCGAGATTTTCGTGTTGCCCGTTGCCATGCTCAGTGCCTGGCTGATCCGAACCAACCGCCTGAGGAGTGGGCGCGACGAGAGGTTTCGACTGTGAGACTGAGCTGGATGGCGCTTCCCGCGCTGGTCGCCGCCGCCGTATCCGGGTGTTCCGGAGACACCCCGGCGAGCGAGACGGTGACCTCGACGAGTGCCGCGGCCGCCCCGAGCGCCCCGGCGACGACGTCCGGAGCGCGCGACGAGGAGGTGGCCGACGGCGGGATTCGCATTTTGCTGGGTGAATCGAAAAAGGTGCCGGTACCCGCCGATGTCGTGCTCGATATCCGGGCGCCCGCCGCGTGGGGTCCGGCCGCCGACGGCATTCGCTGCACGGTGACCGATAGTTCCGGGCGGAATGAAGATCTGCGTTCGTCGGACGCCAAGAAGACCGACGCGTTCGGGGGAACGGAATGGGTGACGGTGTGGACGTTCTCTTCCGTGCCGAACACCGACGTCACCGTCGGCTGCCGCGATCCCGAGTCGAAAATTGCTGCGGCACAACGCGATCCGTACCTGCGTGTGGTACCGCGTGCAATTGTTCCGATCGCCGCGCCGCAGCGCTGACCCCGCGGTCCGGCGCCCGGCTCAGGCGGCGCGCACGGTGACCGGCCGGTAGACCCGGGACGCCAGCGTCTGCAGCACCATGAGGCGGGTCAGCTGGTTGCGCAACCGGATGTGGCCGCCGGTGGCCGGAATCAGCATGGCACTGCTCACCCGCACCGAGCGTTGCGCTCGCAGGACCGTCGGACGCAAGGTTCGCTCATAGCGACGGAACGCGATCCGGTGATCGCCGGCCGCCGCGGCGAGCTCCGTCGCGAGCAGGTGCGCGCCCTCGATGGCCAGCGCCGCTCCCGCGCCGGACAATAGCGTCGCGCAGTAACCGGCGTCGCCGACCAGGGCGACCCGCCCGTTCGACCAGGCCGGGATGCGGACTTGGCTCACCGCGTCGAAGTAGAAGCCGTCGTCGGCGACGGCTTGGTCGAGCAGCGCGGGCACCTGCCAATCCCGGTCGTCGAAATAGTCGCGCAGCAGATCTTTCTGTGCGTTCTGGTCGCGGTGATCCACCTCGAGCGTGCGGGACGCACGGAAGGCGAAGAACGCCGTCGCGGTGTCGTGTGTCCCCGACCGGTAGACGCCCGCCACCTTCCCCGGCGTGTTGTACAGCGTCACCGAGTGCGGACGTCCGAGCTCGGCGTCGACGCGGGCGGTGGCGAAGTACACGCCGAGGTGGTGCAGTGCGTCCGCCTCGGGTGTGACGGCGAGATTCCTGGTTCGCGAATGCAACCCGTCGGCGCCGAGGACCAGATCGAATTCGGCCTGCCTGTCGCTGTCGAAGGTGACCTCGACGGCGTCCGGGCGCTGGATGAGTTCGGCGATCGAATCTCCGAAGGCGTACTCGACGTCGTCGGCGGTGGCCTCGTACAGCACCTGCGCCAGGTCGCCGCGCATGATCTCGAGATCGCCGTCCGCGTTGAAGGTGCGGGTGCTCATCCCGGCGACGCGGCGGTCGGCGGCGTCGACGAAGGTGAGCTCGCGGATGTCGGTGGCCCGTTCGCGCAACCGCGGCAGCACACCCATCCGCTCCGCGATGCGTACCGAGTCGGCGCGGATGTCGACGCCGTTGCCGCCGGGGCGCAGTTCCGGGCTCCGCTCCACCACGGTGGGCCGGAAGCCGTTGCGCACCAGCCAGTACGCGAGAGTCGGTCCGGCGATGCTCGCGCCGGAAATCAGGATGCGAGGTTCGTGCGTCATGGGGTGCCTCCGTGAATTGGCTGACCGTTGGTCAGTCAAGAATGTAAGGCACTGACCAATGGTCAGTCAACGGGTAGACTCCCGGCCTGTGAGCACCGAAGCGACGACCCGCGCGCGCATCCTCGAGGTGGCCATGGACTTGTTCGGGACGCACGGCTACCACCGCACGTCGGTGCGCGCGATCGCCGAGCAACTGGGTATCTCCAAGGCGGGCGTGCTCTACCACTATCCGAGCAAGTACGACATCCTCGCCGGGTTGGCCGAACCATTGCTGGTGGCCATGGAACGCACCGTCGCGGACGCGGGCCATCCCGATCCGTGCGAGGCGCGCCGCAGGGTGGTCGAAGGATTGCTCGACGTCTTCCTCGCGCACCGCTATTTGCTGCGGCTCAACGTCCGTGACCTGGCGCTGGCCGCTCCGGGCAGCATCTTCGAGCGGTTCAGCAAAGTCATGATGCAGGCGAACACCCTGGTGGCGGGCCCGGAGGCCACCTTCGCCGAGCGGGTTCGGGCCACCCAGGCGGTGGCCGGGCTCAGCGACCCCGTGGTGCTGTACGCCGAGGCTCCGGTCGACCAGCTGCGTGCCGAGGTGCTGGAAGGAGTGCGTCTGCTGCTGGCGCCCGCGGACCGGACGGCGCACGCGTCCAAGGGCAGGCCCGCGGCGTTGACCGCCGAGCGGATCGACCTCGCCCGGCGGATGCGCGACACGGAGCGCCGCAGCGTCCCGGACATCGCCAGGGAGTTGGGCGTCTCCCGGGCGACGCTGTATCGCTATCTCAAATAGTGTGTCTTATTGAGACAATATTTTCGAGACGCCGTCGCTCGTGCTGTCGGTGGTCCGGAGTAGCGTCGGCGTCATGGACGAGGCCGCCTACCGCGAGCGGCCGTCGGGGTACGAGGGCGCCGTGTTGTGGACCAAGACAGTCGACGGCCGTCGCCCGCCGCTGCCGGTGCTTCCCGACGGCTGCATGGATCTGATCTGGATGAACGGCCGATTGGTCGTCGCGGGGCCGGACACCAGGGCCCACCGCCCCCGTGGGTCGTCCGGTGATCGGTACGTCGGTATCCGGTTCTTTCCTGGTACGGCGCCCGCCTTACTCGGTGTCCCCGCGCGCGAATTGCGGAACATGCGGATCGATCTGGCGCAGGTGTGGCCCTCTGCGGTGGTCCGGCCGCTGGTCGATCGAATCGCGGCCGCCGACGATCAGGCGGCAGCGCTGGAGCGCATCGTGCGGTGCCGCGCCGCCGAGACCGAACCGGCCGATGCGCTCCTTCGGAAGGTGGTGGGCGCGCTGGACGCCGGATGGCCGGTGGCAGCGGTCGCCGACGCGGCCGGGCTGCACGAGCGGACCTTGCACCGCCGCTGCCTGGATGCCTTCGGCTACGGCCCGAAAGCCCTGGCGAGGGTGCTGCGCCTGCAACGCGCGCTGGCCACGGCGCGCCGCGGCGTGCCGCTCGCCGACACTGCGCTGCGGGCCGGCTTCGCCGACCAGGCGCACCTCTCCCGCGAGGTGCGCGCGCTGGCGGGAATCCCGCTGGGCGAGTTGCTCGCCGAGTCCTAGCCGCTGCGCGCGGACCGCTCGATGGCGCTACTTGCTCGTGGACGGGAGAGCGGCGTACAGGTCGACGCCGTTGCCATCCGGGTCGAGCACCACCGCGTAGCGCTGGCCCCAGAAGGCGTCCCACGGCTTCAGTTCGCCGTGGTACCCGGCGTCCACGAGTTCGGCGTAGACGGTGTCGACCTCCGCTGGATCGGCGCAGCGGAAGGCGAGTCCGATCCGGCCGCCGCCGACCGGCGGCGACCAATCGGCGTGGAACGACCGGATGACCGCTTCGGTGTCCAGCGTGAGCCGCATGCCGTTGGGCAGGGCGGCCTCGGCGTGCCCTTCCTGTGCCGCCCCTTCCGGAAAGTCCAGTCCGAGGCGGCGATAGAAGGCGATCGCGGCGGCCATATCGCTGACGACGATGCCGACGACGTCGAGTTGTGGTGTCATGCCGGCAGCGTAGGCAGGCGCGTGGAGGACCGTCTTGAACGAATCGGACAGCGCCTAGCTGTACCCGGTCAGGACGTTGGTGACAGCGTGTCGGGTTGATATGGCGAGAACCTCCGGGTGGGGTGTGGCTTGTCGAAGGTCACGCCCACGGACCCGGAGGTTCTCGTGTCTCACGG
>NZ_VUOS01000026.1 GCF_009829325.1 Nocardia sp. CY41 | reverse complement strand
GCCCTGCTACACCAGTACCGCCGCCTGGCCACCCGCTGGGAACGACGCACCGACATCCACCAAGGATTCCTCGACCTCGCCGCCGCCCTCATCTGCTGGCGAAGACTCCGCAACCGAACCTGATAGGAGCTCTAAGGATCGTGTCACCGGTACATAAAGCTCCCGAAACCGCAGTGGTAGGGATTGGCGTGGTGTAGCTTTCGCGCGTGATGAGGGAGCTTGACCAGGACGAGCTGATCGAACGGCACCCCGAATCCAAGGTCAGTTCGGCGACGACCTTCCCGTGTACCTCGGGGATGGTGCTGTTCAGGGTGGCCCGGCCGCGTGCCTTGCGGATCGATTGTGCCAGTCGAGTGTTGGGACCCCACGGCATCCTCGGGTCGGCATACCAGTCACCGTTACCGTTGTGGACACGCTGGCGGTAGGTGAGCAGCTGGGCGTCGAGGGCATTGCGCAGCACGATCTCGAACGATCCCAGCGTCTCATGCCAGGCCCCGGCGACCAGCTGATTCCACTCATACAGCCGCTCTCCCGCCGCGTCAGACCCAGCGACCTGCACGTAGCGGTCGAACCGGCCAGCAGACAAGAATCGCCGCAGATCCGCGGCCGACCATCGGGCAGGAGTCGTCGTCACGGTCGCCGAGGTTCTACTGGTAGACGCAATACCCCGGAACGATCCCTACCGGCCACCTCGGTGGTCAGGGCACATCACCGGGGTTCCTTTCTGTTCAAGGACCAATCCAAGGCTATCGGTGGTTTTCACGTCGTAGAGGTAGGTCGACCAGGGCGAGAATCACCCCCCGGGCGGCATCGTCAAGGACGCTAGAACGGCGGGAAGAAGTAGGCCCAGTACGCAGGGCAGCCCCGGAACCTTGGGTGTTCCGGGGCTCCCCTGCGTACTGGGTTCAGGTGTTGGTCAGATGTCCTCGATTCGGATCGTGGCGACGGTGAAGTACCGCACCGCGCCGGAGCTGGTGGTCTTGCGCCGCCACTCGCCGGTGCGGGTGTACCCGGCGGCAGTCAGCGCCTCATCGAGCGCATCGAGACTGCCTGGGGAGCCCGGGGCGGCGGGAACGAATTCCCACGAGCAGCTGACGTGCCGGCCGTGGATACTGCCGTCGTCGTTGTAGAAGAGCTCGCAGCTGTAGAGGTCGGCGACCGCGCCTTCGTGGTCGTCGAGGCGGGCGATGACGTGCAGGTCGATGTCCTGGTTCATCGGCCGACCTCGCCCTGGTGCAGCGTACGGATCCGCGTCCCGGACGGGCCGGACACCGCCGCCGGACGCGCCGCAGAGGGCTCCGGACGGGCGGTGCAGGCACGTTCAGGCGGATGCGCGAACCCAGCCTGGGCGATCTCGCGCTGGTTTTCGGCGTCGTGCTGACGCTGGGCGGCTTCGGTGCTGGAGTAGAGGCGGGCGGTCCATTCCTGCTCACGTGGAGTGCGGGTCTTGCCGTGCTTCCCGGCTTCGCGCACGCCCTGGTCGATGGCGGCGCGGACCTTCAGCCGGGTCGGTACGTCGGCCCCGGCTGCGCGCAGAGCCCGTCCCAGCTTGTTCATGTTCTCGTCGAAACTTTGGCGGTTCTCGGCGAGCAGGCCGGGGGTGTGCCCGCCGCGGCCGAGTGCGTCGATGTCGTTGCGCACCGCTTCCAGTGCCCATCCGGCGTCGGTGCGCGGCGCCATATCCACACCCGCTCCGATGATCTGCTTGGCCGTATCGGCGGCGTTGACGCTGATCCCGTGCGCGGTGTGGCCGTAGCGGCGCAGGTCGACCTGACGTTTGCTGCGTTCGTCCAGCAGCAGCAGTTCGGGCAGGTTGTGGTCGTCGACGCGTCCGTTGTCGATGTCGGCGACCAGCGCGGTCAGCGCGGCTCTCTCCGCGGGGTGCAGGCCCTGCTTGGTGAGCAGCGTGTCGATGACGGGGCGGTCGCGGCACATGTCGGTGAGCATGGCGTGGACGTCGTCGTCGAGCCGCAGCCCGCCGTCGGTGGCGTCGTTGGCGTAGGCGGTGACATCGCGGGCGTCGCGGGCGAAGTCGCGGACGCGGTCGGCCAGCTCGTCGCGGTCGATCCAGTCCGGCCACGGCTCCATCTCCGCAGCGCGACCGTCGCGGATCGCCAAGCCGATCTCCCGCACGCGCAGCTGGTCCTCAGGGGTCATCACGTCGACCTCACGGGCGATGACCGCGCCGAAGGCCTCCCCGCGCTCGGCGAACCGCTCCAGCAGCTCACCGACCCGGCCACGCACCTCGAGAGCAGGGTCGACCAGGATCGGGGTCTTCGTCAGATCGGCGCCACTGGTGTCCCCGCGCAGATAGTCCACGACGAACTCCACCCCCGACCGCGCCGAGCCCGACGCCCCGGCATCGGCGAGAGCGGCCGAAAGCTGCGCACGTCGGGACTTCTCAGTGGCCAGGTACATCTCGGCGCCGGCCGGGGTGGGGGGCTCGCCGTGCCAGGCCATCACCGCCTCCAGCACTCGGGCGTCCAGCGGCTGCGCCGAGAGCACGTCGACGGCGGCGGCCTGGCGGTCGTAGACGATGCTGGCCTCGGTGAACCGCTGCCAGGCTTCGGCGTCGAAGTCGGGGTCGATGCCGACTGTGTGGTCGTCGACGTCGATGACCACACCGAAGGTGCCGTGGTAGTGGCTGATCAGCTCGTCCATGCGGCGCGTGGCGACCTCCGCCAGCTGCGGATCCTGGCCCCAGACGATGGCGGCGGTCAGGACCTCCATGGTCGATTCGCGCCCGGAGTTCCAGCTGTAGCGGGTGAGTTGGGCTTCGGCCATCGCCCGCGCGCTGTCGATGTCGGTCTGGGCGTCGGTGTGACCCATGGCGGCGTCGGCGGCGGCCTGGTCGAGCTCGGCGGCCTGCTGCTCGGCTCGGCGCAGCGCCACCGAGGCCAGTAGATAGGCCATCTTCTGATCGTGGCCGGCGGGCACACCCAGCTCGAAGGCGTTGGTGTCGGACATGCGGGTTCCTCCCTGCGTTGTGGTGGTTTCGGCGTCCCAGGCGGGTCCGGGGTCGCCGGGAGCGGCCAGCTCGGCGCGGGAGATCCCCCGCCGAGCCGCCGCTTTGATCTGTTGTTCTGTCGTCGCTTTGGTGATGGCCGCCAACTGCGCAGGCGTGGGCACACGCTTGGGGGCGGCTTTGCGGACGTCGAACAGGTGCGCGAACAGACGTCGGCCGCGTCGTGTGCCGACCACCACCGCGGCCACGGCCTGCCGGTTGGGGCCCAGGCCCGCCGCCCGCAGCTGGCGGCGGGTCCGGAAGTGGGCGGGGACGAGCATCCACGGGTATTCCGGGATGTCGCCGCCCTCCGTACGATCGGTGGTGGGCTCCCCCTTTGTCATGACCGGTCAGCGGCGCATCCCGCGCTGGTCACCCCGCCCGCGCCGGTGCGCCCGGTAGGCACCGGGCTTGGTGGTGCGGGGCTTGAGCGTCGGGCGCGGTTTCGACGACACCGCCGCGTTGGGCGGCGTGGCGAATCCGGCGTCGGCGGCGACGCGCTGAGTGACCTCATCGGGGGTCAGCCCAGCGGCCTTCGCTACCTCGGCCAGCCCGGCGCGGCGTTCGTCGCTGTCGTACTCCGGCACCGACGCCCGTGCGGCGGTGAGCTTCCCGCCGCGGTCGGCCCACTGCGCGCGCACACGACGGGCCTGCTTGCCGACGATCGCGGACTCGGTGCGGGCCTCACCGAGCTGGTTGCGGACCTGGTTGCGCACCGCTTCGAGGACGCCGAGAGCATCCAACTTGGCGTCCAGCGCGCCGTCCAGGTCGCGCTGCTCGTAGTCGGCCATGTTCCAGCGCCCGGCCGCGAGCTGGGTGTGGGCGTGCACGAGTTTCGAGACGTCGTCGCGGGTCTTGCGGGCCACACCGTCGGGGACCTGGTGAGAGTCGAGGATCTGCTCGACCTTGCGGCGGTGGTTGCGTGCGGTGTCGTGCGCGATCTGATCGGAGCGGTCGGCATCGACCATCGCCGCGGTGCGGTCGTCGACGAACAGCAGCTCCGGCACCGCGGTACGTCCGGCCTCGATATCCGCAAGCACCGCACCGAGCTGGTCACGTTCGAGCTGGTGCAGGCCCTTGCCGTTCTTGATGGCGTACTCGGTGCGGCGCCGGTACTGGGCGGCCTTGTCACGCAGCTGCTTGCCGGTGACCGCGTCCAGATCACCGGCCTGAGCGGCGAGGCGTTCGACCTGTGGGGCCACGATCGCGTAGCGGCGCAGGGTGGCCGCCAGCTCGTCGCGGTCGACGTGATCGGGCCAGAGCGGCTTGAACTCCTTGACAGGATTGCGGCGGATCTCGCTGCCCCGGTCACGGGCGGTCTTCTGATCCTGCGGATCCATCAGCCCGACCGCTTCGGCCAGCCGCCGCTGCAGCCCCGCGGTGTCACGGCCGTGTGGCAACTTCACCTGGTAGTCCAGCAGCATCGTGTCGATGCGGTTTTTGACCTCCTCGCCCGGATCCACCAGCGGCTGTTCAAGTTTCCGCAGTGCGACGATGGTGGAGGCGTCGGCGGGGCCGGAGCGTTCCCGCTCGGGCCGGCGGCCGGGACCACCGAGTTCCTCGATCGGCACCACGTGGTGCGGTGGCCGATGAAGTGCGCGACCGTGCGCACCTTCAACCGGGTCTGCTCGTCCACGCCCTTTTCGGCCAGCTTCTTGGTCAGCTCGTCGAGCTTCTTGACCGACGGATTGACCCGCCACGCTTGGATCTCCGCGTACAACTGCTCCTTCGCCGGCTGGTCGAGCCCGTCCTGCTGGGCCACCAGCTCGACCATCCGGACCTGGGCCTTCTGCAGCCGCGCGGTCGCGGCGCGCTCGCCCTCGGCGGCGGCCAGCGCGTCAGCCAGCTGAGGCGCGGCGTCCGCGATGACCTGCCCGGTCTCGGCGTCGAGGCGGATGCCGTAGCGGTGCTGCGCGTGAGTATTGAGTTCCTGCAACGCCTCTGCCGGGACCCGGCTGTCGCCCGCCCACGCTGCGGCATCGTGCACCGCTGCGGCGATCTCGCTGCGGGAGGCGTTGTTCAGGCCGCCTTCACGCAGCTTGCGCAGCCGAGCCTCCACCGCGGCGCGTTCGGCCGCCAGCTTCGCTTCGGCCTCGCGGCGTTCCTTTTCGTCCTCATCGGCCAGGTGCTGGGCGAAGGCGCGGCGCTGGGCGGCGTGCTTGCGGGCCATGGTCAGCTTGTGCTGCATCAGCAGCTGCACGAACCGCGACCACTGCACGCCAGCATGGTCGATATCAGGGGTGTTGTCGGCCGGTGCGTCGTGCAGCTGCGGCGCGAGGAACTGTTCTCCCACGGTGGTTTCTCCTCCTGGAGCGGGTTGGGGCTCAGACGAAGCAGCCGAGACCGTGCGGGCCTCGGCCGCGGGAATCGGGGTCCTCGGCGCGGGCTCAGCGACCCGGCCGGTGACGGGGGTGAGCGGGTCCAAGCCCGCCACCGGTTCCAGCTCGCGGACCTCGTGACCACACGCCAGGTGGTCGGCGAGGTCCTTGCCGGTGGCGGCCTGCACGATGCGGGGTTCCGGTAGTAATCGCGCGAAAAACAACGAAGTTGCTTGGACCAGCGGTGATGGCTGGTTTGGGCTGCGGGGCAGCATGTTTGGTGCTTGGCTTGGCTGCCGGTGAGGTTGGGCGGCGTGGTGGAGGCTGGGTTTCGTGGCGACGCGGGTGTTCGCGGACGAGGAGTTGGTGCGTCTGCGGGAGTTTCCGGAGGTCAGCCGAGGAGTTGTTCCGGCTCTTCACGTTGACTCCGGCCGATATCGCGTTCATCGCGCCAGTGCGGGGGCGTGGACCGGCCACCGGTGGTGGTGGCGCGGTTGGCGGATCAGCTGAAAGTCGATGCGTCCCTGATCCGTTCGTACGGTCGGCGCGCGCAGACGGACCGAGCATCTGCGCCTGGTGCCCAGTATCTGGGCTGGCGCCCGGCGGGAGCGATGGAGTTGAAGGAGCTGAACGAGTTCTTGTTGGCGCGGGCGATGGAGCATGATTCGCCGTCGCTGTTGTTCCGGTTGGGGTGTGAGTATCTGATCTCGGCGCGGGTGATCCGGCCCAGCCCCGACACCATGGTTCGCCGCGTCGTGCACGCGCGTGAGCAGGCGCAACAGGAAACCTACGATCGGCTCGCGCACGAGCTGACTCCGCAACGCTGCGCCGAGCTGGACGCGCTGCTGGTCACCGATGCTTCGATCCGGATGTCACGGTTGCGGTGGTTGTCCACCGGCCCGGTGGAGGCGTCTGCGGCCGCGGTGCGCAACGAGGTCGAGAAGCTGGGGTTCGTGCGGGGTCTCGGCGCGGACACTGACCAGCAGCTACGCCAGTCGGGTGGCCCAGGGGAATCTCACTGACGCCTCAGTCGGACGCCTTTTCCCTCATCGCTCACCACGACAGTCGTCAGCTAACGCAGCAGAAGGTGGTTTAGCGCCTCCCTCGTGCAGGGCGACGCTGGAGGGCCGAGCATCCTCCATCTCTCACGCAGCACCGCTTCGAGAAGTTTCTCCTACATCTCCAGCCCCTCTCTACGTTCGTGACGCACTATCCGCCCGAAATTCGCCAGTCGGCGACCCCGGTTACTGACACCCGCCATCGCGGCTGGTCAAGGCAACTTCGTTGTTTTTCGCGCGATTACTACCGGAACCCCGTCAAGGTGTACCCGCCGGTGCCCGCACGCGACAGCACTCCGGCGGTCACCAGATGGTCGAGGAGGCGCCCCAGCGCGTCCCGGTCCGCGTCCACCACCGCGGCCAGCGCACCGGTGGTCTGTCTTCCCGCGGCGATGTGGTCGGCGAGCCGCAACGTCGCCGCCACCCGAATCGCCATCGGGGTCACGAGGTCGGCTGCTGCCCACAGTTCCCCACCCCACTGGCCCGAATCCTCCGCCATGGCCGCTCCTCGCTCGACGACAGTTGAGCCTCACGCGAGGCTTCGAGGTCAGCGCAACGGCACTTGCCAGCACAGCCGGGTGCCCGCGGGGCTCCCGTCCGGCCCGGTAGCGGCCGTGACGGTGAATGTGCCCGCCGCCTCTTCGGCACGCCGGGCCAGATTCGTCAGACCGCTCGGGGTGACGTCGGTGGGCATGCCGCATCCGTCGTCTTCGACGACGACAGTGAGGTCGTCGGCCACCGTGACTTCGATCGAGACGGCGTCGGCGCCGGAGTGGCGCACGGCGTTGCTGACCGCTTCGCGGACGACGGCTTCGGCGTGGTCGGCCAGTTCCGGATCGATCACCGACAGCGGTCCGCTGATGCGCACGGAGGTGCGGAGGTCGCTGGGGGCGGCCTGTTGCCGGATGGCTTCTTCGATGCGCTGGCGTACTCGCGTGCTGTGGCCGTCGCCGCCGTGCAGGTCGAAGATGGAGGTGCGGATCTCCTGGACGACGTCTTGCAGGTCGTTGATCGCCTCGTTGACGCGTTCGCGCACTTCGGGGACGCGGGTGCGGGGTACGGCGCCTTGCAGGCTGAGCCCGACGGCGAACAGGCGTTGGATGACGTGATCGTGCAGGTCGCGGGCGATGCGGTCGCGGTCGGAGAGGATGTCGAGTTCCCGCATGCGTTGTTGCGCGTCGGCCAGTTGCATCGCCAGCGCCGCCTGGTCGGTGAAGGCGGCGGTCAATGCGAGGATCTCGTCGTCGTAGGGCGCGGAATCGGCCGTGCGCAACGCCACCAGTACGCCCACCGTCGAGTCGGAGGTCTGCATGGGCAGCACGAGGGCGGGCCCGGCATCGGGGAAGATCTTGCCGAGATCGGCGCGGCGCGCGTCGTCCACCCGCTGGGGCGAGCGCTGCCGGAACGCCTGGCCGATCGTCGTGTCGCCCAATGGGAGCTGGAGCAGGCCTTGGTCCTGCGGGGCGCCCGCGGCGTGCGTGATCAGAAGTTCGGTGATCTCTTCGGGCGGGCTGTCGGGGTCCGGGACGACCGCAAGGAAGGTCCGCTCGGAGCCGGTGAGCCGTTGTGTGGCTTCGACCAGGTGGTTCAGGACGCGGTCGGAGGGGGTGCCTGCGAGGAATTCGGTGGTGATGTCGCGGGTGGCTTCGATCCAGGCTTGGCGGGTGCGGGCGGATTCGTAGAGGTGTGCGTTGTCGATCGCGATGCCCGCGGCGGCGGCCAGGGCGCGGACGATGACTTCGTCGTCCTCGGTGAACGGTTGCCCGCCTGCTTTCTCGGTGAGATACAGGTTGCCGAAGACCTCGTCGCGGATGCGGACGGGCACGCCGAGAAAGGTGCGCATCGGTGGATGATGGGCGGGGAATCCGACCGAGCAGGGGTGATCGGCGAGGTTGTCCAGGCGGATGGGTTTGGGCTGGCTGAACAACAGGCCGAGTACGCCGTGGCCTTGGGGTAGGTCGCCGATCTGCTCGCGAGTGGGTTCGTCGATGCCCTCGTAGATGAACTGGGTGAGCTGCTGGTCGTGGCCGCGGACGCCGAGGGCGCCGTAGCGGGCCTCGACCAGGGAGATCGCGGTGTGCACGATGGTGCGCAAGGTGCGGTCCAGGTCGAGGCCGGAGGTGACGGTAAGCATGGCCTCGATCAGGCCGTCCATGCGATCGCGGGCGTCGATGATCTGCTCGATGCGATCCTTGACCTCGCCGAGCAGTTCGCGCAGCCGTAACTGCGAGAGCGTATCGCGCACCGAATAGGCATCGGCCGACGCGTAATCAGTCGTCTCCGCTGCTCCCGGAACGCCGTCAGCGCGACTGCTCGCCATGGCTCCAGAATATTTCACCCGGTTCCGGAAATGAACGCCGACAGCGCGGGGAACGATGCGCGGTGTTTCACGGCATCGAACCGGCCCGAACCCGGCCACGCGCCGAACAGCCCGCGTCGACGGTCAGAAGTCGAGGGTGGAGCCGGACGGCCGGGACCGGAGTTTGGACGCGTAGACCGCCGCCTGGGTGCGCCGTTCCAGGCCGAGCTTGGCCAGCAGGCGGGATACGTAGTTCTTCACCGTCTTCTCGGCGAGGAACATGCGCTGAGCGATCTGGCGGTTGGTCAGTCCTTCGCCGAGCAGATCGAGAAGTCTGCGTTCCTGGTCGGTGAGCGCGGCCAGCGGACCGTCGTGGTGGGTGTTGGCGCGCAGACGCTGCATCAACGCAGCCGCTGCGCGGTTGTCCAGCAGCGAACGCCCCGCGCCGACCTCCTTGATGGCTTCGGCCAGCTCCATGCCCTTGATGTCCTTGACCACATAGCCGCTGGCTCCGGCCAGGATCGCGTCCAGCATCGCCTGTTCGTCGGTGAACGAGGTGAGGATCAGGCAGCGCAGATCATCGAGCCTGGACAGCAGTTCGCGGCACAGTTCGATGCCGTTGCCGTCGGGCAGGCGCACGTCGAGGACGGCGACGTCCGGCCGGAGCGCGGGGATGCGGGCGAGGGCTTGGGCGACATTCCCGGCTTCGCCGACCACGGAGAGTTCCGGGTCGCCGGAGAGCAGGTCGGCGAGGCCGCGGCGGACGATTTCGTGATCGTCGACCAGAAACACCGTGATCATCGAGTGTCCAATCCGGGAGCAGGTGTGGGGTCGACACTACGCATCGGGCGCGTCGCCCGGTACGGACCAAAGTCCTTTCCCGCGCGGCCACCGGTTCGCACGGGCGTGGTCACCTCACCGGCGCACGCTGCGGGGAGCTGGACGTGCGGCGTGTCGGGGCGAGACCGGGCGAAGCCGGCAGCGATCGGTCAGGGTGTCGTCGCGTCGGAGCGGGTGAGTCCTTCGCCGATGAGGATCCGGTGGATCTGCTGGGCGGCCGATACCTGCGCGGAGTCGGCCGGCGCGCCACCGGAAAGTCCTTCGAGGCTGTGGGCCAGGACCGCCACCGCGTCGGTGAGCGCCTGGAGCCGGGCGTCGACTTCGTCGAGCCGAGAAGATTCCGGCTGCGCCACCGGCGCCGCGTCCTGCAACGGCCCCGCGAGGTCGCTTCCGCGCAATACCGCGCGCAGATCCTCCGGCAGCAGCGCGAAGACGTGATCGAGTTGCCCTGGCGAGAACAGATCGGCCAGCGCATCGGTCACCGCGCCCGCCAAGGCGTAGGCCTCGTCCCGGGACACGCCTGCTTCCTGCGCGAACTGATCGATGAACGAGGGCACGTCGTGCGCGACGGGAACGTGCGCGGGCACCCAGCCCTCGTAGAAGATCCCGCGCAGCAGTTCGGGCAGCTGGGCGCTCAGGTGCGCGGCCGCGTTGACACCGATGCGGTCACGCACGGTGTGCAGCCAAGCCCGTAGGGCACGGTGCGCGAAGGCCCGGTCTTCGGTGGCCAGTCCGTCGGTCAGCGTGCGCAGCCACTCGTGCGCGGTGTGCACCGCGGGTGCGAGAGGGTCGCGGTGGTAGCTCATGACGTGTGCCTTTCACGATGGATCGTGGTTGATATCGACGAGACTTCTCGTCCGGTCCCGGACCGGTGAGAGGCGTCGTACCCGCACCGCCGGGACCATGGTCACACCGAGGCCGATCACGTCGGCGCGGGCGCCGAGTCGCGAAGACCGCTCAATGCCGCGGCGAGCCGCCGCCGCATGTCGCCCGCGAGCGACCGCAGCCCCGATTGAGCGGTGACACAGACCAGCAGTTCGGGATCGGCGGCCTCGACCAGCGTGCCGGCATCGGCCGAGCGCACCACGACACCGCACGAGAACGTCGCGCCCGCATGCCGATCTGTCAGCAGTGCGCGGTAGGTCAGCTCGGGGTCGCAGACGACGAGCATCGAGTAGTCCTCGATCTGCTCGCCGATCTGCTCGCGCAGGGTGGACTGAAGGTCGACTTCGGCGAGCACCGTGAGTCCGGCACACCGTAAGGCTTCCCGGGTCCTGTGCACCGTGTCCTCGAACGGGGCGTCGAGATGGATCGCGACAGTCGCTGCCGGGGCGACCGGCAATCGGATCTCGGTGAGCAGCCGACGCGGGTCGGTGACCTCGTCCGGACCGATCAGATAGGCCTCGGTGGGCGGACCGATCGGCCGATAGCCGCCGTCGCGCATCCACTCCCGCAGCGCCTGGTAGGCCGCGCCGAGGTCGCGATAGCTACCGCGATGGCAGGTGCGGGCGACAAGGGTTCCCGGCAGGACGACCACTTGCGCGCCGGAACCCGGCCCCAAGTTCGGCGCGGGCTCCACGGGAACGCCGAATTCCACCGCCACCGATTCGCCCTCGGGCACATCGTGGCGGAATGTGATCGTCGGGGCGCCGCTGGCGGTCAACCCGGCATACCGGACCATCCGGGACACTTCCCGCATTCCCTCGGCGATGTCCTCACCGAGCAGGCTGGGGTCGGGACGGAGTTCGCGTGGCATCCGCAACACCGTTTCCGGTGCCGACTCCACCAGTGCGACCTGGTATTCCATCGCATCATCCTCGATTCGTCGTGCGACTGGCGCGGGCCTTGCCGGGCACCGCCGCAGGGGGCAGCGGTTCAGTGGGCGGCCGTGACCGTGAAGGTTTCCGTCACCGGTCGGCGGGGGGTCGGCGGGATCGTGTCCGTGTCGTCGGGCGCGGAGCCGACCCGAAGAAGTACCTGCGAGACCGCCGGCCGGGGAACGAGGCTGCTGAGCAGCCCACGGGTGGTGGGCAGTTCGGTGATGTGGGTCAGCGCACAGGTCGCCAGGCCTGCGGCCGTGCACTCCAGCAGCACGGCCGACAGTGCTTCGCCGGTGCGCAACCACTGCGTCACGGAGTCCGCTTCGGTCGCGAGCACCACCAGTCGCGCTCGATCATCGAGTCGGGCGCGTCGCGACGCATGCGGGGCCGGAGGGAACGCGCGCGCGACTCCGACTCGGGCGAGTTCCGCGTCCGACACCAGCGCGGAGGCGGGCACGCCCTCGGGCGCCTCCGAATGTCCTGCCCACCATTCCAATTCGGTTTGATAGAGCAGGTCGTGACGGCGTAGTGCGCCGACTTGCCCGGACGCGGCGGCGAGCCGGGGCCGGGCGCTGTCGTCCAGCACGCTGAGTTCCACCTCATGTGGTGAGGTCAGCATCCGCAGCCGGGGGAGGAGGTCGGCGAAGCCTGCCGGTTCGGTCATCGGCAGCCGATCGGTGCGGCGCCGGTCGATGGCGAGCGCCCGGGTGTGGATGGCCTCGGGCGGGTCGGGCCAGCGCCGGAATTCGATCACCGCGAGATGGTCGGGTCGCTGCCGGTCGGGTACGCGCGTGGTGTCGGTGTGCCAGCCCTGATCCGCGAAGGCGGTGCGCGCGTGATGCAGCACGGCTCCGCAGCTGATCACCAGTTGGCGGCCGTGCGGGTCGGTGGAGGGCAGCAGGCGGTCGGCGTCGGTGTACAGGTGCAGGCGCGTGCCGTCGAACACCCAGCGCCACGGCTGGGTGTTGTGCACCGAAGGAGCCCGGGAGGCGAGGCGCAGCGCAGCCAGGAGGTCTCGGCGCTCGGGTACCGAGCGAGCGGGTGCTTCATCGTTCGCGGTCATGCTCCCAGCCTCCGCGTTCCGGCTCCGAGGGGATACGGGCGTTCCGCCCGTGATACGAGGTCCTTGGTCCCTCTGGTATCTGTCGCGGCTTCGGGGGCTGGTACGGGCGCCACGGTGGTGTTCTTCATGGCGTCCTACTCCTCGGTCTCCGGCATACGGGCACGCAGGATCGCCACCCCCCACCACAACAGCCGGACCGCGAGAGCGGCATAGACCACGACACCGAAGTACACCAGGCTCGCGCCGTAGTCGCGGGCCCAGTCGGGAAGCATCACGACGAGCGCCACGAGCATCCCGAGCAACATGATCGAAGCGAGCACCACCGCGGGGACCGCCAAGGGCACGGCCTCCGGGTCCGGTTCCCCGTCCGGCGGGCGTCGGGGAATGAGACGCGGTGACATAGAACACAGCTTGCTCGGGCAGTGCGGCCGACGGGAGGGTACTGCTACCCGGAAAGCATGGGTCGAACGTCCCGCTGCCGGTGCGGTCTCAGTCCGCCCGCTCCGCGGACCCGGGCATGGCGAGGATCTCGTCGAGTGGGCGGCGCGGCGTCTGAGGGGCGTGTTCGGCAGTGGCGGGTGTCGAGCCGACACGAACCAATACTTGTGGAACCTCCGAGCCATCCAGCAGCGTGCGGACGGCGGCGCGGCTCTGCGGGACTTCGGTCAGGTGGGTGAGCGGGCAGGTCGCGTATCCGGCGAGGGTGCATTCCAAGAGCACCGTGGAGAGCGCCTCGCCGCAGCGCACGAGGTCTTCGGCGGTGTCGTCACCGGTGGACAGGACGAGAATGACCGAATGGTCGTCGGCGACCTCCTCAGGCTGGTCCCCGGTGACGGTGGGGAACTTGCGGCCCACGCTCACGTGCTGCCGTTCCTGCTCCGAGATCAGAGCTTCCTCGGGTACCCCTGCGTCGGCGATGACGTGCCCTGTCCACCACTGGAGTTCGGCGTGGTAGCCAGGGTCGTAGCGGCGCAGCGACGCGCTCATCTCCGATGCCCGGGCCAACGTGGGGCGGCTGTCGTCGTGCAGCACGGTCAGGGTGGCGTCGGCGGGATCGACGGTGCTGCGCAACACGGTTTCGAAATCAGACCATCCGGCGGGCGCCGCGAACGGCAGCCGGTCGGTGTGCCTGCGCAGGATCGCGTCGGCGCGGGCACGGTCCCCTTCGGTCACGAAGCCGGCCGGTCGAAACGTGATCGTGGCCAGATGAGTACGCCGGTTCGGGTCCGGGAAGCGTGCGACGAGGATCCGCCAACCCGCCGCGGCCATGGCCGCGCGGAGATAGCCCAGTGCTATGCCGCAGCTGATCAGCATCTGGCGCCCGGCGGTGTCGGTGGCCGGAAGTCGGCGTTCGGGCACGGCGAACAGCCGTAGCGCGTGGCCGTCGAAGGTCCAGTGCCAGGGCTGGCTGTTGTGCAGCGACGGCGCCCGGCCGGCGAGGAGGACGGCCTTCTCGATGGTCTGTCCGGTGGGTAGCTCGTTCATATGGCCGACGCTAGGTGTCCGTCGCCGAGGGGAAAGGAGTCGTTGGTCCCCGATTTCGCCGCTGGTGGCCCCATGTCACGCGGCTGTTGCGGACTTTCGTCCCTGGACGCGGCGCCCGCGGTTCGGTCAGGCTGGGACTGTGGGTAACGGTGTGCCGGGAATGCCGCAGATTGATTCACGCCGCCACGACGCGGTGATCTTCGATATGGACGGGGTGGTGACCGACACCGCGTCGATGCACGCCGCGGCGTGGACGGAACTGTTCGACGATTTCCTCACCAGCCGCCCGGCCGGGGCCGGACAAGACCGTTCACCGTTCACCGAGACCGACTACCTGCGCTTCGTCGACGGCAAACCCCGCTACGAGGGCGTGGCGGACTTCCTCGCCGCGCGCGGCATCGCCCTGGCGTGGGGTGCCGCCACCGATCCGGAGACGGCCGAAACGGTCTGCGGGCTCGGGAATCGCAAGGATCGGCATTTTCTCGAGCGCGTCGCGCGGGACGGTGTCCGGGTATTCGCGTCCACCGCCGACCTGGTTCGCCGCCTGAACGAGGCGGGAATCGGCACCGGCGTCTTCTCCGCCAGCCGGCATTGCGCGCAAGTGCTCACCGCCGCCGGGGTCGCCGGCTTGTTCACGGTCCGGGTGGACGGCAACGATGCCGAGCGGTTGCGCCTACCGGGAAAGCCCGATCCGGCGATGTTGTTCGAGGCCGCGCGCCGGTTGGGCGCCGAGCCGGATCGGACGGTTGTCGTGGAGGATGCCGAGGCAGGCGTCGCGGCCGGTCGCAGCGGCGGCTTCGCGTTGGTCATCGGGGTCGACCGGCGGGCGAACACGGATCGGCTGCTGGCGCGCGGAGCCGACGTCGTCATCGACGACCTGTCCCGGGTGCGGCTGCGCGGGGGCTTCCGGCGAATGTCGGAGGTTCCGGATGTCGGGGCGGACCGGGCGGGAATCGCCGAGCGCCTCGGTGCCGGGAGGGTCGCGGTCCTGCTGGATTTCGACGGCACCCTGGCGGATATCGTCGCCGATCCCGCCGCCGCGCAACCCGTGGCCGGTGCGGCGGACGCGCTGCGGGAACTGTCCGCGCAATGTCCGGTCGCGGTCGTCAGCGGTCGCGATCTCGCCGATCTGCGTGCCCGCGTCGGCGTCGGCGGGATCTGGTACGCGGGCAGCCACGGCTTCGATCTGATGGCCCCGGACGGCACCCGTCACGTGCATGATGCCGCGCCCGGCGCCGAAGCGGCGCTCGCCGCGGCAGCCGGTGCACTACGCCGTCGATTGCGGGAGGTCCCCGGAGTTCTGGTCGAGCACAAGCGGTTCGCGGTCGCCGTGCACTACCGCAACGTGGCGGCGGAAGAGGTCGGCGCAGTGGTCGCAGCGGTGCACGAGGAAGGACACGCGGCACGGCTGCGCGTGACCCACGGCCGCCGCGTCGCCGAACTGCGCCCGGACGTGGACTGGGACAAAGGCACCGCGGTGCGGTGGATTCTCGACCATCTCGCCGCCCCGGCGCTGCCGATCTACCTCGGTGACGATCTGACCGACGAGGACGCCTTCGACGCGGTCGAATCCGATGGCCTCGCCATCGTGGTGCGCCACGACGAGAACGGTGACAGGCACACCGCTGCCCGATTCGCGATAGCCGGGCCGGAGCGGGTTCGCGACTTCCTCGATCGACTGGTCCGCCGGCTGCGCACCGAAACGGTTGCGGCAGTGCCGGAGTCGTGGACGCTGCGCTTCGACGGTTACTACCCGAGCCGGGAGAAGCTCCGCGAGGCACTGTGCACGGTCGGCAACGGCTACTTCGCTACCCGTGGCGCCGCGCCGGAATGCGGGGCGGGGGCGGTCCACTACCCGGGCACCTATGTCGCCGGGGTCTACAACCGCCTTCGCGACACGATCTCCGGTCACATGATCGACAACGAGAGTCTGGTCAATCTGCCGAACTGGCTACCCGTGACCTTCCGGATCGAAGGGGACGACTGGTTCGATCTCGATTCGGCCGAGTTGCTGGACTACCGGCAAGAATTCGATCTACGCCATGCGGAACTGACGCGGCACGTGCGGTTTCGCGATCATTCGGGACGGATCACCGCGGTGACGCAGCGCCGCTTCGCCGCCATGCATCGGCCGCACCTGGGCGCGCTCGCGATCACGATCACCGCCGAGAACTGGGCGGGGGCACTCACCCTCCGCTCGGCGGTCGACGGCTCGGTACGCAATCGGCTGGTGCAGCGGTACCGGGAGCTGTCGGATGTCCACCTGGTGCCCGAGCGTGCCGTCCACCTGTCCGAGAAATCGGTGCTGCTCGCGGTGCGGACCTCCGCCTCGGGCATACCGGTGGCCGTCGCGACCAGCACCGTTCTGCGCCGCGGCCGGGAGCCCGTCGACGCGACGAGCGAGGCATTCCGGGAGGACGGCCGGATCGGACACGAATTCACCGTGGCCCTCGCAACCGGCGAATCGGTGACCATGGAGAAGATCGTCGCCGTGTTCACCGGGCGCGATGGGGCGGCCGCCGCGCCGGACGACGAAGCCACGCGCTGGATCGATACCGTCGGGGGATACGCGGATCTGTTCGAGGGACATGCCGTCGCCTGGGAGCATTTGTGGGCGCGGCTGCGGATCGATCTCGACGGTAGCGAACAGTCGGCCCGGATCGTGCGCCTGCATCTTCTGCATTTGATGCAGACATTGTCGCCGAACACCGCGGATCTCGATGTCGGGGTGCCCGCGCGCGGCCTGCACGGTGAGGCCTATCGCGGCCATGTGTTCTGGGACGACCTGTTCGTGTTCCCGGTGCTGAATCCGCGCTTTCCGAACACGACTCGTTCGTTGCTGCGCTACCGCTATCGCCGCCTGCCCGAGGCGCGGCGAGCAGCGATGGAGGCGGGGCTGGCCGGGGCGATGTTCCCATGGCAGTCCGGCAGCGACGGGCGCGAAGAGAGCCAGCGGTTGCACCTGAATCCGCTGTCGGGGCGGTGGAATCCGGATCCCAGCCGCCGCGCCCACCACATCGGGATCGCGATCGCCTACAACGTCTGGCAGTACTACCAGGCCACCGGCGACCTCGAATTCCTCGTCGAATGCGGCGCGGAACTGCTGGTGGAGGTCGCGCGGTTCTGGTCGAGCCTGGCGGAGTTCGACCCCGAGCGTGGCCGCTACGTCATCCGCGGTGTGATCGGCCCCGACGAGTTCCACTCCGGCTATCCCGAGGCGCCCGAGGCCGGTATCGACAACAACGCCTACACCAACGTCATGGCCGCCTGGGTGATTTTGCGGGCCACCGACGCGCTGGCTGTCCTGGCCCCACGCGAGCGGTCGGAATTGCTGGAGACGCTGTCGGTGCAGCCCTCGGAGCAGCGGCACTGGCAGGACGTCGCCCGGCGCATGTATGTCCCGTTCCACGACGGCGTCATCAGCCAGTTCGAAGGATATGCGCTACTGGCCGAACTGGATTGGGAGCACTACCGCCGCCGCTATGGCGACATCCAGCGGCTGGACCGGATCCTCGAGGCCGAGGGCGACGACGTCAACCGCTATCGGGCCGCCAAACAGGCGGATGTGCTGATGTTGTTCTATCTGTTGTCGGCCGACGAACTGCGAGAGCTGCTGGGACAGCTCGGGTATGAGCTGCCAGGGGAGATGATTCCGCGGACCATCGACTACTACCTGGCACGCACTTCGCACGGCTCCACACTCAGCGCGCTCGTGCATGCCTGGGTGCTGGCGCGGGCCAACCGGGATCGCGCCGTGGAATTCTTCGATCTGGTGCTCGGTTCCGACGTCGCCGACATCCAGGGCGGGACCACCGCGGAGGGCATTCACCTCGCGGCGATGGCGGGCAGTGTCGACCTGCTGCAACGCTGCTTCACCGGGATGGAACTGCGCCAGGATCGCCTCGTGTTCTGCCCGTACTGGCCGCAATCGCTGGGCGCTTTGTCGTTCCCGATGATCTACCGCGGTCATCGGCTGAGCGTGCGCGTCAGCGGGCACGGCGTGGAGGTCAACTCCGATCCCGGCGTGGCGCCGCCGATCGAAATCATCTGCCGGGATCAGACCGCACGACTCGAGGCGGGAAAGACGCTCCGGTTGCCGCTGGACTCGGAAGCGGCGCCTCAGCGGGAGGTCGGCTCGGTGACCGAGTGGTCGAGACGACCGACCCCGGATCCCCGTTGACATCTGCGGCTCACAACATGAATCATCTGATTCAAGTTGGAAGGGCGTGCCGCCCGGCGTCGTGTACGGAGCCCCTTCCGTCATGGTGAAAGGTTGCCCAAGATTCCCGCCCTCGCCAACCGTCTGCGGAAGTGACACCGATACCCGCCCTACTTGCGATAGGCGCTGAATGTGGCGCGCAGGTCGCCGATGATGAGGTCGGGTTCTTCCATGGCGGCGAAGTGGCCGCCCCGGTCGAATTCGGTCCACCGCACGATGTTGTGGTTCTGTTCGGCGATGCGGCGCACCGGGGCCCCGATGTTGTGCGGCAGAACTGCTACGGCGACCGGAACGGCGGTGTAGGGCTCGGGCGTTCCCCAGGTGGCGGCGCCCTCGTAGTAGTAGCGTGCCGAGGAGCCCGCGGTGCCGTTGAGCCAGTAGATCATGACGTTGGTCAGCATCGCGTCGCGGTCGACGGCGTCCTCGGGAGCGTTCGTGGAATCTGTCCAGTCCTTGAATCGTTCGACGATCCAGGCCAATTGCGCGACCGGTGAATCGGTGAGCGCGTAGGACAGCGTCTGCGGGCGGGTGGCTTGCAGCATCGCGTACGCGCCGAGTTCGTACTCGTAGCGGCGAGCCAGCTCGACGGCACGCTGTTCGGCCGGATCGCCGGGGTCGGCCGTCTCGAGGGTGGCCGAGGCCATATCCGTCAGGTGTACGGCGACGACGTGCTCGGCATCGATCGCCGCCAGCTCACGGGAAATGGCTGCGCCGGTGTCTTCACCGTGGGCGGCGTACCTGTCGTAGCCGAGGCGAGCCATCAGCACCGCCCAGGCCCGGGCGGCCCGCGTGGTCGACCAGCCCACCGCGGGGCCGGACAACCCGTACCCGGGGATGGTCGGCACCACGACGTGAAAGGCGTCCTCGGCGTTGCCGCCGTGCGCCACCGGGTCGGTCAGCGGCCCGATCACGTCGAGGAACTCCACGATCGAGCCGGGCCATCCGTGTGTGAGCACCAGCGGCAGCGCGTCGGGCTCAGCCGAACGGACGTGGATGAAATGCACATGGTGGCCGTCGATCTCGGTACGGAACTGCGGGAAGGAGTTCAGCCGGGCCTCTTGGGCGCGCCAGTCGTAGGTGTTGCGCCAATAGTCGGCCAGTTCCCTGGTGTAGTCGAGTGGAATGCCTTGCGCCCAGCCCGCCCCCGGGGCCGAATCGGGCCAGCGGGTGGCATCGAGCCGTCGATTCAAATCGTCGAGCTGCTCTTGGGGGACGTCGATTCGGAAGGGAGTGATCTCTGTGCTCATGGAAATCACCCTAGGATCGACCTAGGACACCTTCCGTCCTAGGTTTCGGGCAGAATTTCGGTGTGTTGGAAACCTCGGCCAGACTGCTCGACCTGTTGTCGCTATTGCAGACGCCCCGCGACTGGACCGGCGCCGAACTCGCCGAACGCTTGCGGGTCGATGTGCGGACCGTCCGCCGCGACATCGGCAAGCTGCGCACCCTCGGCTATCCCGTGCACGCGGTCGCGGGCGCGGCCGGATACCGATTGGGCGCGGGAGCGCAGCTGCCCCCGCTGCTGTTGAGCGATGACGAGGCCGTCGCCGTCGTCCTCGGGCTGCGCACCGCGGCGGGTGGGACCATCGCAGACATCGAGGAGAGTTCGCTGCGGGCGCTGGCCAAACTGGAGCGGATCCTTCCGACCCGCCTGCGCCACCGCGTATCGGCCCTGCAGGCCGCCACCGTCAGCCTGCCGGCCGGAACCCCGGCGGTGGACCCGGACGTGCTGACCGCTATCGCCGCCGCGATCCGCGACCGCGAACAGCTCCGCTTCGACTACCGCACGCACAGTGGGACCGAAATCCGCCGGGCGGCAGAACCGCATCGGCTCGTGCACACCGGCCGGCACTGGTACCTGGTCGGCTGGGACGTCGATCGGGCCGATTGGCGCACATACCGTGTCGACCGCCTGCGTCCGCGCGTACCGAACGGCCCGCGGTTCAGGCCGCGCGAGGCGCCGGAGCCGGGCCTGGCCGATTTCGTATCCCACGGCGTCAGCACCGCCCCTTACCGGTACCGGGCACGCATCACCCTCGACGTACCCGCAACCGTGGCCGCCGCACGCATCGCACCCACCGTCGGTCTCGTCGAGGCGATCGATGACGGACACTGCCTGCTGCACACCGGCTCCAACTCGCTCGACGAATTGGCTGTTTAAATAGGGCTCTTCGGCTTCGGATTCCGAGTCCACGAACCCCCCGAACTCATCGCCCACTTGCGTGCACTGGCAGACCGTGTCACCGAGGCAGTCTCTTCCGAAGATCGACGACGGCACTGAGTGTGTATCCCACTTGCCGGGCCGTTCGACCGATGACGAGAGAAGCCCTGCACGGTACGTGAGAGCGAGTTCGTCGTACCTGGTGGCGATGGGGCAGTGTTACTCGATTCTGTCGAAGGCGCGTTCAGGGAACGGCGGTGAACAGCTCGTAGCTGTGGCCGTCGGGGTCGCGAACGTAGACCCCACGCCCGCCGGCCAGATGGTTGATCTGCCGATCCCATCCGTGTTCCGGGCCGGAGCCGTACTCGACCGCGGGCCACGTCGTCAGCCGCCCGAGCACGGCGTCGAAGGTGTCGTCATCGACGAGGAAGGCGTAATGACCGGGCTCGACCCGCCCACGATCGTCGAAGTCGAACGTCAGATCGTCATTGACTCTCACGGGCATGAACGGCCCGCTCGGAGCGGATACCGCCAGCCCCATGAGCTCAGCGAAAAATATTGCGGAGGAATGCTTATCGGTCGCCGGGACGATCGTGTGATTGAGAACGATGGACATCGCCGTCTCCTGTGTAGCGGACCCGAAAATGGTCACCTGTATGCGATACGCACACAATACATGTGCGTATCGCATACAGTATCGAGGGTGGACACGCGCGACACCCGAAGTACTCATGCCACCGCCTCTCCCGCAGTGCCCGGCTCGGGCAGTGGGGTCGACGGTGGCCCGGCGCTATTCCGGCTGGTCCGCTTCTGGTCGCGCCGCTGGAGCAGTCAGGCACTCATGGCAGCGCCCCGGGAATCGGACGGAGAGTCGCGGCGCGTGCAGCACATCCAGGTGGTGGAAGCCGTCGCGGCCGCGCTGCGGTCGGACGCCGAGGCCACCGTCACCGACGTTGCCGAACAGCTCGGTCTCGACCATTCCGGCGCCAGCCGCATGGTGCGTGACGCCGTGGCGGCCGGGTACCTGTCCCGCGATGCCTCCACGCATGACCGTCGCCGAGTCGTCTTGCAACTCACCGGCAGCGGACAGGAGCTGTTGGCCGCATCCCACGACTGGCAACGCCAGTGCTTCGCCCAGCTCACCGCGACCTGGAGCGAAGGGGACCGCCACCGATTCGCCGTCTATCTGCACCGCCTCGCCGGCGAAATGATCCGGTGAGCCGCCTGGGGCTCGCCCATTCGAGCCCCGTCGCAGAGCTGCGGCGAGAGCAGTCGGGTGGCATGCGCCTATGGCGCACATCATGTGATCGGGGTGTTACAGGGATCGGGCCGCCGGTGTCTGATGCACGACCGAACGCGGACCCGGTTCCGAACCGGGGTCGCCGAGAACTCGACGAGGAGCGCTCCATGAACCTCACGCTGTGGATCACTGCCGGACTGCTGGCCGCCGTCGCCTTGGGCAGCGGCATCACCAAGACGTTCGTGCCCCAGCAGAAACTGGCCGCGGCCCCTGGCGGCAGATGGACCGGGCAGGTCGGCGCCGGCTTCGTCAAGACGCTCGGAGTTCTCGAGATCCTGGCCGCCGCCGGGCTGATTCTGCCCGCCGTGCTCGACATCGCGCCGATAGTGGTGCCGGTGACCTGACCGCCATCTGCTGGATCGTGCTCATGATCGGCGCGATCATCACTCATCTCCGCGACGGCGAGGCCGAGTTCATCCTGCTGAACATCGCCTACCTCGCCCTGGCTGCCTACGTCGCCTGGGGCCGACTCGGGCCCGAGTCTTTCGGCAGTTGACCTACTGCGGGAAGCTCGTCCAGCTCGGATCAGTCGCCGCGTCGGCGCTTCCGGTACGCGCGGACCTTCGCAATGCTGCCGCAGGCCCGGCCGTCGGACGTCTCGGCATACATCGAGCACCAGGTGCGGCTGCGGTTGCGACTGTGGTCGTAGAAGACGTTGCGGCAGTCCGGGCAGGACTTCAACCGGGCCCACTGCTGCCCGGCGAGTGCGGCGGCGACCATCGCCATGATGGTCGCGGCCGCGTTGTGCGTGTCCGGTCGGTACTGCAGCGTCCGCGTCTCGTCGCCGACGGTCACATGCACCGGATGCCGCTGGAACCACTCCCGCAACCCCGTCGGGGCGGATCGACCGAGCGTGGTGCGAAGGTCGGTGCGCAATGCCAGCAACTCGTCCAGCTCCTGTGGGCGGGGCCGCGGAATATCGGGCATGGCGGCCCGCCAGTCCGCGGACCGTGTCATCAGCACGGGGAGATCGTCTGCTGGACTGCGGGTCTCGTGCGGCAGTCGCCAGGTGTTCAGGAACGTCCGGATCTGCTCCAGGTCGCCGGGAGCGCTGCTCGTGCCCGCCATGTTTACCAGTGTAACCGTTGACCGGTAAATCCGATTCTGCTTACCGTCTAAAGGTATGACTGGTAACAGATTGACCGTGCACACGCGGGAGGCAAACTCTGCGCCCCTGCGATCTGCGAGGACCGCGGTGACCATGCTCTTCGCGCTCGGCGGCTTCGTCTTCGCGGGATGGGCGGTGCGGATTCCCGCGGTGGCGCACCGCATGCACGCCGCACCCGGTGAACTCGGCGTGGCCCTGCTTGCCATGTCGGTCGCGGCGGTGGCGACGATGTCGGCCGGAGGCGAGATCTGCCGCCGCCGCGACCCGACGCGAGTGGCGGCCGTGGCCGCGGGGATGCTCTCGGCGACGGTCGCGCTACCGCCACTGGCGACGTCTGTGCCGCAACTCGCGGTCGCGCTGAGCGTTTTCGGCGTGGCCTTCGGAGCGCTCGACGTGGCCGTCAACACGGTGGCGGTCGATCTGGTGGCCGCGCTGGACCGGCCCCTGATGCCCACTCTGCACGCGGCCAACAGCCTGGGCAGTCTGGCCGGAGCCGGGCTCGGCGGAGTACTCGCCACCCACCTCACGCCTGCCTGGCACCTGCTCGCGGTGGCTCCGCTGGGGGTGACAGTAGCCGTGCTGGCGGGGTGGATGCTGAGCGCCGACCGCGTTCCGCGCACCTCGCCGTCTGCCGGGGCGGCAACGGCGGACCACTCCACTTGGGTGGTCGCGATGTTCGGGGTGGTCGGGCTCTGCGCAGCTTTCGCTCAGGGCGGCTTGGACAATTGGGGGCCGCTGCATCTGCGCACGGACCTAGGGGCGAGCGAAGGGCTCGCGGCGGCCGGGTACGTGACGGTGCAGGCTGCGATGACGGTGGGCCGGTTGGCCGGGAGCGCTCTCGTCGCCGCCGCCGGTCCGGCGGCAGTCCTGCTCATCGGCGGCGCAACAGCATGTGCGGGAACAACCCTCGCCGCGCTCGCCACCTCGCCGTGGCCGGCATTGGCGGGACTCGGCATCGCCGGGCTGGGGCTGGCCAACCTGTTTCCGGTCGCGATCGCAGCCGCGGGCGCCCGCGGCGGCGCGAGAGGGGTAGCAGTGGCGAGCACCCTGGGTTACGGCGGCATCCTCCTCGCGCCGCCTGCGATCGGCTTCGCCGCCGAGGCGGCGGACTTGCCGCGAGCGCTGTTGCTGATCCCGGTCCTCGTCGCGGCGGCCACCGTCGTCGGCCACGGGCTCCGTCGCCACCTGTGAAACCTCCTCGATCGGCGCGGAAATCACCGGGCCACTCCGCATTTCAGCGTGGCGCCCATCTTTTCGCCGCAGCGTGGTCGTGGGCGGGAATGACCTCGATCCCTGGGGGGAGACGATGCAGGCGGTGGATGGCAGCGAAGGCGGCGGATCGATCGTGATCGACCAGCAGCCCCGGCAGCGGCGGCTTCTGGCGGAGCAGCGCGATCTGCTCACGGCGCCAGACCGCGTCGCCGGCCAGCAGCACGTAGCCGCCGTCTTGCACGGCGAGCACGAACCCGATGCTGCCCGGCGTGTGTCCGGCGAGGTCCACCGCCAGGACCGAGCCGTCACCGAACAGGTCGTGGCTTCGGGAGAAACTCAGTACGGGAGGACCGTCGAGGTCGAAGCAGGGCGTGGGCCGCGCGCCGAGCGACTCGGCGACTCCCATGGGGGCCGTCGCGGGGTTCGTCGCCCATTCCAATTCGGCCGTGGCGACCCGCAGCGCGAGTGCTTCCGGGAGATCGAGCAGTCCGGCCACGTGGTCCCAGTGGATGTGCGTCGCGATCGCGAAGTCGATGCCCTCGGGGGCGACGGCCGACAGTGCCAGCGAATCCGCCAGGCCGACAAGCGCTTCCGGGGGAGCGACAAGCCCGCGATACGGGCGGCGCAGCTGCGGCAGAATCCGCGCGTGCACGTCGGTGCACATCGCTGGATCGACTATGAAACGGGCCCGTGGGTGTTCGACCAGGAAGCTTGTCATCGCGATCGCCACGGTGGACGGTGGCAGCGCTCCTTCGATCACTCCGTAGGCCGGGACCGGGCGCACGCCGTGGACCAGCGCGGTCAACCGGACCCGGGCACGCGCCGGGGGCAGGTCCGCGTCGGCGATCGAATCGAGCAGCTGTGGGTCGCGGCGGCGTGGGCGCAACGTACGCCACGGCATCGACATCCCGGCCGCGCAACACGACCACCATGTCTCGGCGGCGCCGGTCCGCGCCGTCAATGGTCCGGCTGATGGCACTCGCACATTCGCCCCTTCCGACCCGACCCGACAGCGACACGGTCGAGGAACAGCTTACAAAGGCCACGTACTATGTGAATAAATATTCAGTCTATTAAGTCGCCTACTGCTGCTGGCAAACCGCAAGTTGTGCGAATAAGTTAATCGCAATTCATATTCCGGATACGGCTTGCCGTGGACCTGGGGAGGCGAGAGGCGATGGCAGAATCAATACGTGCCGGTGCCGGCGAAAGCAGTGCGGCACCGACGGCGCGGCGGCTGGCCGTGCTCCTGTTCGGCGTGGGAATACTGCACTTCCGCACGCCCCGACCGTTCGATTCGGTGATTCCCGCGCGGCTGCCCGGCCGGCCCCGCCTGTACACCCACGGGTCCGGCGTCGCCGAACTCGTCGTGGCGACCGCACTCGTGACGCCGCGGACCCGGCGTCGAGCCGGGCGGTGGGCGGCTTGGTTGTTCCTGGCGATATTCCCGGCCAACGTTCAGATGGCGGTCGACTGGCTGCGCAACGACCGTATTCCGGCGTCGTTGAAGGCAGTGGCCCTGGCCCGGCTTCCCCTCCAGATCCCGCTGGTCCTCGCCGCACGCAAGGTGCACAGAGCCGGCAACGGTCGACACTGGGCGAGGCCGCCGGTCGAGCCCCGCGAGCCTGCAGCGCGCTGCCCCGATACGCGCGATGATGGAAGGGTGCGCACCCGCTATCACGATCACCTCGAGCAGTTGGCCGATCAACTGCGGGTGATGTGCGCACGCAACCGCGAAGCCATCGCGATGGCCACCGAGGCCCTTCTCGGCGCGGACCTGGAACTGGCCGAGCGCACCATCGACTACTGCGCCGAAACCGTCGCTATGCGCGAGGACACCGAGCATGCCGCGATGACACTCCTGGCGCTCGAAGCCCCTGTCGCGGGAGAACTCCGGCGGGTGGTGACCGCGCTGCAATTGGTCGACGACCTCACCCGGATGAGCGCGCTGACCGAGCACATCGCCCGCGCCGCGCGGCGCAGGCATCCCGCAGACGCGGTCCCCGAACCGGTGCGAACTCTGGTGACCCACATGGGGGAGACCGCGGTCGACTTGGCGGATGCCGCGGTCGGCGTACTGACCACCGCCGACCCCGGCGACGCGGCGGACCTCGACGCCCGCGACGACACGATGGACGACCTGCACCGCGACCTGCTCGCGGCGATCCTCGCCGACGAATGGGACAACGGCACCGCCGCGGCCGTGGACGTCACCCTGCTGGGCCGCTACTACGAACGTTTCGCCGACCATGCCGTAGAGGTCGGCCGCCGCACTCTCTATATGACCACCGGTCACCGCCCCGACGACACACCCGCGCACTCCGGCTAGATCGAGGCCAGGCGCAGCGAACACCGGCGACGATTGCGGCCTGCCCGCAGACGCCGGCTGAAACCAGCCACACAGCACAAAAAATCCAGGCCGGTCCCGAAGGGCCGGCCTGGATTCCGTCGACGCCGATCAGGCGAGGTCGAACCGATCGTTCTCGACCACCTTGACCCACGCGGCGACGAAGTCGTTCACGAACTTCGCCTCGGCGTCGTCCTGGGCGTAGACCTCGGCTACCGCGCGCAGCACCGAGTGCGACCCGAAGATGAGGTCGTTGGCGGTGGCGGTCCACTTGGCGGCGCCGGAGACCCGGTCGAAACCTTCGTAGACGTTCTCCGCGGACTCCGACGCCTTCCACTCGGTGTTCTGGTCGAGCAGGTTGACGAAGAAGTCGTTCGTCAGCACGCCCGGCCGGTCGGTGAACACGCCGTGCCCGGTGCCGCCGTAGTTGGCGCCCAAGGCGCGCAGGCCGCCGATGAGCACCGTCAACTCCGGAGCGGTTACGTCCAGCATGTACGCCCGGTCGAGCAGCAGGCGCTCGAGCGGGGCTTTCTCGCCGGTCCGCGCGTAGTTGCGGAAGCCGTCGGCCCGCGGTTCCAGAACCGCGAAGGAGTCGACGTCGGTGTTCTCCTGCGTCGCGTCCGTCCGCCCCGGAGAGAACGGCACGGTGATCTGATGACCGGCGTCCTTGGCGGCCTTCTCGACTGCCGCGGAACCGGCCAGGATGATCAGGTCGGCCAGCGAGACCTTCTTGCCGCCGGAGGCCGAACCGTTGAAGTCCTGCTGGATCTGCTCGAGCACCGGCAGCACCTTCGCCAGCTCGTCCGGCTCGTTGACCTCCCAGTTCTTCTGCGGCTCGAGGCGGATCCGAGCGCCGTTGGCGCCGCCGCGCTTGTCGGTGCTGCGGTAGCTGGCCGCCGAGGCCCACGCGGTCTTGACCAACTGTGCCACCGACAGACCGGACTCCAGCACCCTGCTCTTGAGCGCCGCGATGTCGGACTCGTCGATCAGCTCGTGGTCGACCTCGGGGACGGGATCCTGCCACAGCTGCGGCTCGGGGACCCACGGGCCCAGGTAGCGGGTGATCGGACCCATGTCGCGGTGCAGCAGCTTGTACCACGCCTTGGCGAACGCCTCGGCCAGTTCCTCGGGGTGCTCCAGCCAGCGACGGGTGATCTCGCCGTAGATCGGGTCCTCGCGCAGCGCCAAGTCGGTGGTCAGCATCGTCGGGGTCCGTGCGGGCCCATCGAACGGGTCGGGGATGGTGCCCTCTCCCGCGCCGTCCTTCGGCTTCCACTGCCATGCCCCGGCGGGGCTCTTGGTCAGTTCCCACTCGTAGCCGTACAGGTTCTGCAGGAAGCCGTTGCCCCACTTGGTCGGCGTCGACGTCCAGACGACCTCGAGGCCGCTGGTGATGGCGTCCTTCCCCTTGCCGGAGCCGTAGGCGCTCTTCCAGCCGAGGCCCTGCTGCTCGATGGGTGCGCCTTCGGGCTCGGCGCCGACCAGTCCGGCATCGCCCGCACCATGGGTCTTGCCGAAGCTGTGGCCGCCGACGATCAGCGCGGCGGTCTCTTCGTCGTTCATCGCCATGCGGCCGAACGTCTCGCGGATGTCGCGCGCCGCGGCCACCGGATCCGGGCGGCCGTTGGGCCCTTCCGGGTTCACATAGATCAGGCCCATCTGGACGGCGCCGAGGGGGCCCGCCAGTTCGCGGTCACCGCTGTAGCGCTCGTCGCCGAGCCAGGTGTCCTCCGGACCCCAGAAGACCTCTTCCGGCTCCCAGATGTCGGGGCGGCCGAAGCCGAAGCCGAAGGTTTTGAAGCCCATCGACTCCAGGGCCACGTTGCCGGCGAACACCAGCAGGTCGGCCCACGAGATCTTGTTGCCGTACTTCTGCTTGACCGGCCACAGCAGGCGGCGCGCCTTGTCCAGGTTGGCGTTGTCCGGCCAGCTGTTCAGGGGCGCGAAGCGTTGCGCGCCCTGACCGCCGCCGCCGCGGCCGTCGGCGATGCGGTAGGTGCCCGCGGCGTGCCAGCTCATCCGGATGAACAGGCCGCCGTAGTGGCCGTAGTCGGCGGGCCACCAGTCCTGCGAATTGGTCATGATTGCCGCGACGTCGGCCTTGAGGGCATCGACATCGAGCTTCTTGAACTCTTCCGGGTAGTCGAAATCCTCGCCCAGCGGGTTGGACTTGGATGAATGGGCGTGCAGCACCGAGACATCGATCTGCTCCGGCCACCAGTCCTTGTTGCTGCGGGGGCGATGGTCCGTCTTCGCGGTGGGGGACGGGATCGCCGGGTTCTCGCTCTCGCTCGCGCTGTGCGTCTGGGTGTCAGGATTGGGTGGGCGGCTATCGGATGACACAGCATTCCTTCCTGAAATGAGTGATGTGGGCTGCGATCACGGATGTGATCGGGAAGCTTGTCTTGCCACACAGTCGGGGCACAGACCCCAATAGATGACCTCGGCCTCATCGATCGAGAACCCGCTGTCGTCGGACGCGGTCAAGCAGGGGGCGTCGCCGATGGCGCAGTCGACATCGGCGATCACCCCGCACGCCCGGCATACGACGTGGTGGTGATTGTCGCCGACCCGCGATTCGTAGCGGGCGACCGATCCGGACGGCTGGATACGCCGGACGAGGCCGGTGGCGGTGAGCGCGTTCAACGAGTCGTACACCGTTTGATGGGACACCTCGGGCAGCGCGGAACGCACGGCGCGGATGATCGACTCCGTGTCGGCGTGCGGATGGTCGTGCACCGCGCTCAGCACCGCGACCCGGGGACGGGTCACCCGCAGCGAAACTCCTCGCAGCATCTGCTGGAAGTCCGAGGCCGTTGGCATGCACGGAAGTCTTGTCCGTTTTCTGGAACGAGTCAAGAGTTTGTTTCGAAGTCGCAACACCCGTTGCGCGGCGCCGGGCCGACTGCGTGCGCAGCGTACCCAGCGACACGTCAGGCCCGAGAGCGTTTGCGCGGATTCGATCTCCAGGGTGCCGCACGGCGGATCGAGTTGCCGGACCGCACGAGCGGTCCAGCGGCCGCTGAAACCGCTCCCGGGTAGGGTGCGATGCCGGTCATGGGCGGGGATCGGTGCGCGGTCCACCGCGGGCTTTCCCGGCCCATGACCGCGGCACAGCGGCGACAAGTGGCGATCACGTGCCGGACGCATCGGCCGGCCACAGCGCCTCGCTCGCTCCACGGAACATGCGGAAACCGTGCCAGCCGAGCCCGGCGGGTGCCCTGTTCCTGCCGTCCGGAACTCGGCATCAAGGCCGGAACACCGAACGGATGCACCCTTCCTTCTTGTGCTTGAAGATGTCGTAGCCATACACCGCATCGGTGAGCGGCATGTCGTGGGTGATCAGATAGGACGGGTCGAGGTCGCCCTGCTGAATGTAATCGAACATCCGGGGCACGAACCGCTGGCCGTATTGTTGTGCGGTGCGAATGGTGAGGCCTTTGTTGGTCACCACGCCCATGGGGAATTTGTCGGTCAGACCGTAGATGCCGAGCACCGAGACGACGCCACCCTTCCGGCACGCGAGAATCGCTTCGCGCAGTGGCGTCGCACGATCGGATTCGAGCCGGAGCAGCTGTTTGGCTCGATCGTAGAACTGCTGGAGTCCGGTGCCGTGTCCTTCCATTCCGACGGCTTCGATGCAGGCGTCAGGGCCCCGGCCACCGGTGCTCTCGCGCAGGGTCTCCTGGACGCTGTCGACCGCGGTGTAGTTGATCGTTTCCGCACCGAACTGCTCACTCGCCACGCTCAACCGCTCGGGAAAACGGTCGATGACGAAAACGCGGTCGGCGCCGAGCAAGCGGGCGGTGTGCCCGGCCATCAAGCCGACGCCACCGCTGCCCCAGACCGCGACGGTGTCACCCGGGTGGATGTCACAGAATTCGGCGCCCATCAAGCCCGTCGGCACCGCATCGGACAAGAACAATGCCTGTTCGTCGGTAACGCCTTCCGGAATCCGGAAACAGTTGACGTCGCCGAACGGGACGCGGACATATTGCGCGTGGGACCCCTGATAGCCGCCGAAGGGGTGGGTGTAGCCGTAGATGCCGCCGGTGGGATAACCGAATAGCGGTTGTTGCAGGGCGCTGTTGGGATTGGTCGTGTCGCAGAGCGAATACAGTTCGTGGTCGCAATACCAGCACGAGGAGCACCCGATGAACGACGGGACGACGACGCGATCGCCCACCTTTGTCGAAGTGACTTCGGCGCCGATTTCGACGACTTCGCCCATGAATTCGTGTCCGAAGACGTCACCTTCCCGCATTCCCGGCAGGTATCCGTCGATGAAATGTAGGTCGGACCCGCAGGTGGTGGTCAGACGAACCTGCACGATGACATCGTGCGGATTGACCAGCCCCGGGTCGGGGACGGTCTCCACGGCCAGATCGTTGACGCCGTTCCAGCAGAGCGCTTGCATGTCGCCTCCTGTTCACCGAGCGGAAGAGCGGGCGCTCGGATTGTGGGCCAGGGTGGGTATCTCGCCGGTCTGCAGGCGGGCTCGGGCCCGGTAGAGAGCGGTGAACATCGCCGCACCGGTCAGCAGGTCGGGCAGCGGGGTGCGCGCCCGCATCGTCACCTCCGTGCCGAGGTCCTGCGGCGCGTCCCGGAAGCTCAGTTCGATCTCGAGACCTTGGGCGGACGCGGCGTCTTCCCCGGCCGAGCCGACGAACCGGAGGTGCCCTTCGTCCTCGCGCAGCGTGGTCTTCCAGGTCGTGCGGCCGTCGGTGCCCGACTGCAAGGTCCACTCGTAGGTCGACGGTTCCGTCGTCCGCACCTCGGCGACGTCGCCAAGCACCTCGGACAGCTTCGCCGGGTCGCGCCAGAATTGCTGGACTTCGGCGCGCGGACGCGCGATCGTCACCGTTTGACTGCTCGAGTAGCTGCTCGCCGACTCGATCACCCGTCCCACCAGATCGCTCAGCAGGTGTTTGGTGTCATCGATGTAGTGCATGAGCCCTCCTCTCGCTCTCCGTCGTCGAGGGTCTTGCGCGCTCGAAAAATGCGCCGTGCCTGCGGTCTCGCGGACACGGGATATCGGTCGCAAAGGAACGCGGCTGCGCGAGTCCTGTGCGGTCTCGGAGCGGCTACCCCAGGCTGCCGATGCCAAACCGCATTCGCCCGGAAGCGTCGAATCCGGGCAGCATCCGACGTCGCTACACCGCCGCGAGACAGATGCCGTTTCGAGTCGACCGATAGCGGCAGGGTGTGCCACTCCGGCGAAGTGCGTCGGGAGCCTGATCGCGCCACCATGCCGGGCCTTGGCCGATCTCGCGGGCTGCGCGAGGTGGGCAAGGCGCGCAGCGGCAAGTGCGGTCGCCGTATGGACGCTTCGCACCGTTCCCGGCGCCGATCAGGGGTGTTCGCGGGGTCAGAGGTCGCCGCTCACCGAGGACGGCCGATCTCGGCCTTCTTCGCCGCCAGTCGCGCGGTGAACTCGGGAGATTCGAGGGACGCGACCTGAGGCACGATCTCCGCGTCGACGGCGTCGGCGTGGGCGTCGAGGTTCGCGGTGCGGCGCATGGTGCGCTTGGTGGTGAGGAGCAGCTCGCGCGGCGCTTCGGCGGCGCCCGCGGCGAAGTCGAGCGCTCCGGCGAGCAGCGCGTCGTGATCGCCGTCGATCACCCGGTGCGCCAATCCGGCGTCGAGTGCGGCCTCGGCACCGAGGATCTCCCCGAACAGCGTCATCGCGACGGCCCGTTGCCGCCCTACGGCGTGTTGCAGCATCCAGGTCATCCCGCCGCCGGGATGGAGGCCCAGCCGCAGGAACCGCGCGTCGAACCGGGCGCGTGGCCCGGCGATCCGGATATCTGCGGCCAGCGCCAGGTTGAGTCCCGCTCCGACCGCGGCGCCGCCGACCGCCGCGATGGTGGGCAGTGCACAGCGCGCGACCGCCAGGAAGCCGTCGTAGATCACCCGCAGACCCTCCTCTCGGGCCGCACCGAGTGCGCTCAGATCGGCGCCCGCGCAGAATGCGGGCGGGGTTCCCGTGACGATCACGGCGTGCACCCCGGTATCGCGCTCCGCCTCGGCCACCGCGGCGGCGAGTTGTTCGGACAACGCCGGTGTCAACGCGTTACGCCGATCCGGATCGTGCACGGTGATGACCGCGACCTTGTCCCGCCGCTCACTCCTGATCTCCGCCATGAACCGGATCGTAACCGCCGCGGCTCGGCCGATCGGTTCACGCTCCGCTCGCTCAGGCCGCTGAAGACCGGCTCGATGTCATGACCGAGGGTCAGAACGCCCTCCATATGCCGGTCCATCACTGGAACTCGGCGGAAAGAACACGATGATCGTCCTCCTGGACGCCGACATCGAGAAGGCGACCGCGGGGGCCGTCGCCGCCTGCTTCCCGTCGGCGGGTCAGCTGTGCGTGTCCATCGAGCGCCTGTACGTCGCTGAGCAGATCTACGACGAGTTCGTCGCGCACTTCGTGGCGCGCACGCGCAAGCTGCGCTTGGGCGCCGCGTACGACTTCTCCGTCGACGTGGGTTCGCTGACCACCCCCGCGCAGTTCGAGACGGTCACTGCGCATGTGGCCGATGCCGTCACGAAGGGTGCGACCGTCCTCGCGGGCGGCCGTGTGCGGCCGGACCTGGGTCCCTTGTTCCACGAACCGACGATCCTGGCCGACGTCACGCCGGAGATGACGGTGTTCGCCCAGGAAACCTTCGGCCCTGTGGTCTCGATCTACCCCTACGGGGACGTAGGGGAGGCAATCACCATGGCGAACGCCACCCCGTACGGCCTCAATACTGGAGTCTGGTCCCGCAACGGGGCCCGGGGCCGGGCAGTCGCGGCTCGGTTGCGCGCAGGCACCGTCAACGTCCACGAAGCCTTCGCCGCCGCCTGGGGCAGCATCGACGCTCCCATGGGCGGCATGGGCGACTCCGGACTCGGTCGCAGGCACGGCGCCGACGGGCTGCTGAAGTACACCGAACCCCAGACCGTCGCGCAGCAGCGCCTGCAAGGTTTCAGCCCGCCGCGCGGTGTCACCCATGACCGGTGGTCCCGAATCCTGACCCGCGCACTCTGGACATTGCGACGGGTGGGTGCGCACTGAATCGACCGAGTGCGTACCAATGATGAGACCACGTGGAGAAGTAGACCAACGACGCACGAAGGAAGATCACGCATGACCAAGCGCATCTTGAACGTCGTCACCAACGTCGGCCACTTCGACGACCCGTCCCACCCGACCGGACTGTGGTTGTCGGAGCTCACCCACGCCTGGCATGTCTTCGAGGAGCACGGATTCGAGCAGACCATCGTCAGTCCGGCGGGCGGCCTCGCTCCCTTGGAACCGCGGTCGCTGAAGTTCCCCAGCTACGACAAGACCGCGAAGGCGTGGCGGGCCGATCCGGCGCGGATGGCGCTGCTGGAGAACTCCGCGAGCCCCGACCGGATCGACTCGGCCGACTACGACGCCATCTACTTCACCGGCGGGCATGGGGTGATGTACGACTTCCCCGACAGCGAGGGCCTGCAGCGCATCACCCGGGAGATCTACGAACGCGGAGGTATCGTATCCTCGGTCTGCCACGGCTACTGCGGCTTGCTCAATACGAAGCTCTCCGACGGCACGTACCTCGTCGCCGGACGCAGGCTCACCGGGTTCGCCTGGCAGGAGGAAGTCCTCGCCCGAGTGGACAAGCTCGTGCCCTACAACGCCGAGGACGAGGTGAAGAAGCGCGGCGCCCGCTACGAGAAGGCCAAGCTGCCGTTCGTCCCCCACGCGGTGGTCGACGGGAATCTCGTGACCGGGCAGAACCCCGGATCAGCGAAAGGGACCGCGAAGGAAGTCGCAGACCTCCTGTGACTCCGCGCGGTCGCGGCACATGGGTCCAGATCTGAAAAATCTGACGCTTAGCGAAATCATGTTCTGACCGAAGGTGATTCGTGCTGCGGCCTGGCCTCTGTTTGCCCCTTTCCGGCATATCCCGTAACCGCGGGTTTGCATTCAGTATTGCCCTGACGCACGCCGCATCTGGTCGTCTGCTTGGTCGGGTGGGGTGTCGGCGGGGATGACGAGCAGAGTCAGCTGGGCGTCGGTCGTGCCGAGCAGGTGCATGGCGCCGGGTGGTTGACCGGTATCGGGTCCGTGTACTTCGACGCCGTCCGGGTTGTCGATGCGGCGTTGGCTGAGACTGACCGCGTTCCAGTCGAAGCTGACGCGAGCGGTGGGGCCGAGGCGTGGGGTGAGGGCGCTGATCAGGTCGTGCAGTTCGGCGGTGAGGTTGTTCGTCCATGGCCACCAAGCGCCGTCGACGCGCTCGGAGCCGGTGCCGGGTTCACGGAGTAGGAGGCGTGGGGTGCGGGTCGGTGTTCGGAAGGGTTGCCGGTCGGGTTCGGGCGGGCCGGTCTTACGGCTCATGTCGTGGTGGTTGGTGATCGGGCGTTGTCGAACGGTTCGGGGCATGTCTGTTCCTCCGCTCATCGGGATCTGAGGGTTGCTGATGCGGGGGTGACGGCGGCCATCAGGGCCGTGTGCGCGGTGTCGTCGGCGGTGGACGATGGGATTACGCGGAGCACGATCAGGTCGCGGTCGCGGCCGAAGACGTACATCGTGTTCCACAGTTCGAAGGGGTAGGGATCGAGCCGGACGGTGTGACCGTTGACGGTCGTCTGCCGGGGCGTGTCCGACCAGCACGCGGGGTCGTAGACGACTCGCCAGATGGGGCCGAGTCGGACGGTCAGGACGGCGAGGAGGTCTGGCAGTTCGGCGGTGAGTTCGCGCGATCGCGGCCACCACGCGCCGTCGAGGTATCCGCCGCGGTCGGCTTTCGGCTTCAACCTCAAGCGGGGTGTGTAGTCGGGCGGAACGCGATGGCGGGCGTACTGCGGGCGCATTTGTTCGGGCGTCATGGTGGTGCTGTTGTTTCTGTGGAATCGCATTTCGCGTCCTCTCGAGGCGTTGTTCGCGCATGGTCGCGCCGTGGCGTGGGTGGTCGCCGGGGCCGCGCGTATGACCATGCGGCCGCGGCCGGGGGGGTGGCGTTGCCCGCGGATCGAGTGGCCGTTGGTGCCGCGAGCATGAGCGTGAGCGGATACCTGCTTCGGTCCGGATCGGCGACGTGCAGACCGGATAGTCGCCGTGTATGTGTCCAGTACACGCCGTTTCCCTCGTTATGTCAACGTTGTAGGTCTACACTCGTAACTTCATCGGAGATCGCGAGGACGATGGAGGCATCCGAGATGGCCGAAGTTCCGAACCGGCGGCCGGTTCGCGCGAGAACCGGCGGGGGCAGCGGTCCGGTCACCAGGGCGGCCGTGCTGGCCGCGGCGCTCGAGATCATCGATCGCGATGGGGTCGACGGGTTGTCGATGCGCCGGCTGGCCGAGGCGGTGGAGCGCGATCCGATGGTGATCTACCGGCACGTGCCGAACAAGGCGGCTGTGCTGGATGGTGTGGCCGAGATCGTGTTCGCACAGCTGGCGGTCGACGCCGCCGACCCGGACTGGGCGGCGCAGTTGCGGGCGGTCGCCCGCGATTTTCGCCGGCTGGCTCTGGCCCATCCGCGGGTGGTGCCGCTGCTGGTAACCCGGCCGCTGGCCACACCATTGGGGTTGCGCCCCTATGCGGTGGTCCGCCCGCTGGAAGACATCCTCCAGTTGCTCACTCGCGCCGGGTTTTCCGGCACCGACGCGTTGCACATCTACCGTGCGGTGTTCGGGTTCCTCTACGGGCACGTTCTGAACGAGTTGCAGGAGATCGTGGAGCGTCCCGAGGAGACCGACGACGTGCTGCGGCTCGGGCTGCACCGCCTACCGATCGGGCAGTTCCCGTTGCTGCGTGCACTTGCGCCGGTCCTGGCCGCCTACGACGGCGCGGCCGAGCTCGAACGCGGTCTGGACATCCTGCTCACCGGGCTCAGCGCCACGCTGCCGGGTCCCGGCTGATGACGTGTGGCTCAGCCCGCCTCGAGGGAACCGCCTTCGGAATCCCAACATTGCTGTGCGGCAATCGTTTCGGCATCATCGGTGGACGGAAGGTCGACTCGCACGGTGAGTCTGCCGCCGCCGACCCCGAGGACATCGATGGTCTGCGCGGGCTTGTGCCGGTAGCCGTCCAGCCGTACCTGTCGCCCAGCGTTGGCGAGTTTGCCCGGTGCGATGGTCCATTCGTCGAGGTGATAGATCACTCGATGGATCGGGCCGAGCCGATCCCCGAGTACCGCGAGCAGATCTGGCAGCTCGGCCACGAGGTCGCTGCCGTACGGCTGCCACACCCCGACGGCGCCCGCTGTGTCGAACTGGCATCGCAGTCGATGGACGGACGGTATCTGCCGCCTCGGGGCGATTTTGCTCAGTTGTAGCGTCATGTCCGACGCTCCCATCTCGGCCGCGCCGCGGCCGGATTCAAGGTCTCGGTGAGACCGCTGATCAGGATGTCCAGGCCGCGTTCGAGCTCGGCCGCGCCGTCGTAAGCGGCCAGATCCGAGGCGAGACCGCGAAGCAAGGGAAACTCGCCGATCGGCAGGCGGTGCAGCCCCAGACGCAGCAGGTCGGTGGCCTCTTCAGGACGTTCGACGATTTCCTGGAGTTCGTTGAGGACGTGGCCGTAGAGGAATCCGAACAGCGCCCGGTAGATGTGCAAGGCGTCGGTCCTGCTGAAGTCGGCTCGGACGAGCAGCTCCAAAGTTCGTTGCAGCGGCCGCAGGGTGCCGAGTGGCCGCAGTCCGAGCGGAGTGGACAGCGGGTGGGTGACCAACAAGGGAACCACGTTCGGGTGGGCTACGGCCAGCCGTCGGAAGTCGCGGGCGATGATGCGCAGTTGACGGCGCCAGTCGGGGTCGGCGGGCTCGACAGTCAGCTGTTCGAGCACTATCTCGGCGACACCGTCGAGGAGTGCGGCTTTGTTGGCCGCGTGCCGGTACAGCACCATCGGATCGCGGCCGAGCGCCTGGCCGAGGCGCCGCATCGACAGGTGCTCGACACTCTCGCGATCGATGATCTCGAGCGCGGCCACCAGCATCGCAGACCGGGTCAGCGGGCTGTTCGTGGCGCTCTGGCGGTCGGCGTAACCTGCTGAGACGTCTGTGGAAACGATCGGTTCGGCCTTGATTCGGCTCATCGGATCAGCGTCTCCTCTCGGTCGGACGCTGTCATTGTTACCGTTGTAAGTCTACGCTGTAGACAGACGGTGTAGCCAGCCTTAAGCTGGATGCAACCGGTTCGCGCATCCGCTGGTAGGCAGATGCGAGGAGTTCGTGGGCGAACTGCGCGACCGGGAGATTGGTACATTCCGATGACGATCAAGCACAAGATCGCGAGCCGGGCACGGGCGGGATGGGCGAGGTTGCAGACGCTGCTCGCCAGACCCGACGAAGACAGCCGCCGCCAAACGGATATCGGCGGCAGGCGTCCCGGCGGCCCCATCGAACGAGCCGGGCGCAAGCTGAGACACGTCTTCGAACGCTGACCCCGGTCTCGACCGCCTGCGGGTAGGACTTGTGTCCGCGGCAAGCACTCAGGAGATTCGAGGACATAACGAATGGCAATCACGCAGGTGGCCGTCTACGCACACTTGAGCGATACGGATGTCGAAGCATTGGGGCGGGAACTCGACGCGATTCGCCGTGACATCCTGGGTCGGCGCGGCGCCCGGGATGCCGCCTATATCCGTCGGACGATCGCGTTCCAACGAATACTAGATGTCACGGCCCGGCTGGTGATCGCCTGCACGCGAACGAAACGCGGCTGGTTGCTGGGGACGACGGCGTTGGCGGCGGCGAAGAGCATCGAGAACATGGAAATCGGCCACAATGTGTGTCACGGCCAATGGGATTGGATGAACGACCCGGAAATTCATTCCAGCACTTGGGAATGGGACATGGCGGGTCTGTCGTCCCAGTGGCGCTATTCGCACAACTATCGCCATCACGTGTACACCAATGTTCTCGGCATGGACGACGACATCGGGTTCGGCGTGATGCGGATGACCCGCGACCAGCGGTGGGGACCGTGGTTGCTGTTGCAGCCGCTGCAGAACCTGTTTCTGGCGGCGACTTTCGAGTGGGGGATCGCTCTGCACGATCTGTACTCCGAGCGCGACCGCGCGGCCGCCCCGGCGGAGAAGGCCGCTCAGACCAGAGCCCTGATCGGGAAGATCGCGCGGCAGATCGGCAAGGACTATGTGCTCTTTCCGGCGCTGAGCGGGCGGCACTGGCGTCGTACACTCGCCGCGAACCTCGCCGCCAATACGCTGCGCAATCTCTGGGCGTATGTGGTGATATTCTGCGGTCATTTCCCCGACGGCGCAGAGAAATTCACCCCCGCCGCCGTGCAGCACGAGACCAAGGCCGAGTGGTATCTGCGGCAGATGCTCGGGACCGCGAATTTCCAAGCCGGGCCGGTGCTGGCATTCCTGAGCGGAAACCTGTGCCATCAGATCGAACACCATCTGTTTCCCGACCTGCCCAGCAACCGGTACGCCGAGATCGCCCGGCGCGTACGCGCGTTGTGTGACAAATACGACCTGCCCTACACTACCGGACCGCTGATCCGGCAGTACCTATTGACCCTGCGCACCATTCACAAGTTGGCCCTACCGGACAGCTTCCTGACCGCGACCTCCGACGACGCACCAGAAACCGCCTCCGAACGCAAGTTCGGCGCACACCCTGCGCTCGGTGTCGGCGCATTCCCTCGGCGCGGACTGCGCACCGCGCTGAGCCTCGCACGCCGGTTTCCTTCCTCCCGAGGAGCGAACCTCTAGTGCACTGGTGCTGATCGGCCGAGTTTGCGCGGCCGATGCGCTGAGCCCCATTGCGCCTGGCCGGGGCCGACCAGTGCGACGGTCAGGCCCGCGACGGCCGACGACGCACCCAAGTCGGGGGCGGTGAGCGCCATGACCGGCGCTGCGGCTCCCATACCGATCCCATACGCCGCCGCGGGTACGTAGACGGTGAACAACAATGGGCGAAGCGCAGCGATTTCGACCGAAGTCTCGTCCTGCCGTGACGCGGTCATCGGCCTCCTCGGGAATTCGCGGGCAGAATTGCGCCGCATCGCGGATCATGCGGAGGATTCATCGAGACCCGGAAGTATTGGGGGTCAAGAACTTTACAACGTCAGCGATAGGATCATGGGACCATATGGTCCGCAACTGTACGGATATCGCTATCGCTGCCACATTGTGAAAATCGGCGTGATTCTAGCCGGAGACCACCGGGACTCGTGGAACGACCTGGGAGCTGTTCTCCGGGCCGTTCGTCGCCAGGCGATCCCGGTATCAGGAATCCGTCGGAGCAGGCGTCCGGACGGCGATTTCGCCGCTCAATGCGTAGTCGCCGGACAGTCGCAGCCCGTCTCCGCTCCAGAATCGGCCCGGGTCGTACCAATCCGGGCTGCGGTGCTGCGGCAGCAGTCCCATGGCTTGATAGGTGGCGGCGACGATTTCGGCGCAGTACGCGTTCTCCAGTTCCCGCGCGGCCGATCGGTCCCGCGTGCGGCGGGGGAGGCGCGCGCGGCCGCGTAGCCAGCGCCCCGCCATGCCCGCGGTGGAGGGGAACGGGGTGCCGTCGAGCCGGGCGATGGCGCGCAGCACGCTGTCTTCCATCTCTCGCCCGGCAGGAGGGTTCAGCTGGCGCAACCAGGCCTGCTGACCGTAGCGGTGGGCCCACACCAGCACGGCGTCGCGCAGGTTGTGCAACTGCGCGCCGCGGTGGGCGGTTCCCGACCACATGTCGGGCAGGGATCGTCCGAGTTCCGCGTGCCAGATCAGCGCGGGCAGATCATCGATCACGACGGACATCCCGACATGGTTCACCGGACTGTTGGTCGTCATGCGGATCACCCGGTCGGCCGTGGAATGTCCACGAAACAGCCAGATGTCGCCCGTTCTGGTGACCTCGACCGCACGGTCGAGACTGATGCCCGTCCCCGTCATGGTCGTAGCCTATGCGGTATGAGGTGGTGGAAGGCAGTGGGATTGGCGGGTGTGGCCGGTGTGGTTGCCACCGGTGTCGTGGTGGTGCGCGCGGAGCGCCGCCGCCGTGCCTACACACCGGACCAGGTGCGCGAGCAACTGCACGCGCGATTGGCCCAGGTGACTCCGGAGACGGTCGAATCCGGCGCCGCGCAACCGCGGGGCGCGTTCGATATCCGTGGGCTGGTCGGGCGATTGTTCCGTCGCCGGGCACAGCAGCGGAAATAGCGGCGCCGCCGCGTCGATGCCCTATGAGGCGATGCGAGCCATCGGGACGAAGCCGAGTTCGGCGAGCGCGGCCGCGCCGCGGTCGGCATGGTCGCCGCCGGCCAGCACCCTGGTCCGCGCCGCCTGGTAGGGGCAACCGGCTGCCTCGAACGCATCCGCCGTGGCGAGCAGCCGTTTTTGGTCCTCGGAGAGCAGTGCTTCGGCTCGCTCCACGATGGCGCCTGCGACGGGGTTACCGGCGACGACGGTCCGGGCCTCGGCCAAGCGCTCGACGGCATCGGAGGCCCCGGCGAGCACACCGGCTTCGGCCCGCAGCGCCACATACCAGTGCAGCCAGATCCAGGTGACCCATCGCCACACCTCGTGCGGCTCGGTCGCCATCCGTTCGAGTGCCTCGTGCACCTGCCCACGGTGGAGCAAAACGAGTGCGTCGAAGACCGCGCCGTATCCGTGCGTGTGCGCTGGTGACGTACCGAGCCCACGAACCACCGCGTCCCACTCGCCGCGAGCCTCCTGGTCGCCACGGAGCTCGTGAATCATCGTCACACCCGCCACCGCCGGACCGAGGCCCGACTTGGCGGGATCGCCGACCCGTTGCCACGCCTCGAGGAAGCGGACACTCTGGGCGCGAACGTCATCGACTTTGCCCGCCAACGCGTCGGTCACCAGCAGCCAGCTCGTCGCGCGATGTCCGACCTCGGCCAGCAAGGGATGATCCGCGAGCTGTTGTGCCCATCGGCGGGCGCTACACAGGTCGCCGGCGCCGAGTTCGGCTTCGGCGGCCTCGCCGAGCGCGTCGATCAGCTCAGGGGTGCCGACCGGAGTATGCGGGGTGGACTCCAGCAGCACCATTCGCCGTCGTGCGACGGCCGCGGCGGTGAAGGTGTCACCGGCCAGGCTGTGGGCGCCCGCGAGGGTGTCCAGTGCGGCGGACTCGGCAAGCGGATCGCGTGTACGGTGCGCGAGTTCGACCGCACGCTCGGCACGCGCCACGATCTCCGGCACGCGGTCGCCGGACGCGTGCTGGGCGGTGAGCGCATCGGTGAGCGCCCGCCCGGCCTCGGCCAGCGCCACAGCGGCTCGAGCCGCCGGGTCGTCACCGGCGAGCTGCTGTGCCTCGGTGATGAGTGCGATCGCCTCCTCCGGTGGCAGGGGACGGACGAACTTGCTAGCGAACCGGTAGGCGTTGGCGGCGGCGGTCGCCAGGTCGCGGGCCGCGCCGGCGGAGTCACCGGACCGGAGGGCTGCCTCCGCGGCCGCGCGGTGGAGGCGATGCATGTCGTCCCCCCGCATCTGGCATCCGGCCGCGGCCGCGGCGTGCCGGAACATCACGGCGGCGGTGGCCGGGTCGTCCGCGAGCGAGGCCGCCTGCTCGTAGCGCATCTGGGACTCGCCGATCAGATTGCGGGTGAAGCACAGTTGCGCCATGTGCTGGGCCAAGCGGGACGCCTCCGCGCGCCGCTCCGGCTGGTCGGCCGCCCACGCCATCGCAGCGCGGAAATCGTCGGCCACCGCGTCGAATCGTGGTCGCCACTCCGCGCGTACCACCGTCAGATCGGCGGCCACGGCCAGACACCAGCTCAGGTGACGAGACCGGATATCGGCGAGTTCACCGGCTTCGGTGAGCTGCTCGGCTCCGTACTGACGAATGGTTTCCAGCGCCCGGTATTCGGTACCGGCCGGGGACGCCGTCACCACCAGCAGGCTCTGCTCGGCGAGCCGGGCCAATCCGTCGGCGACGACGCTTTTCCCGGAGGCGGCCACCTCCGCGGCGGCCGCGATGGTGAACGACGTCATGAACACCGACACCCGCCGCAGCAGCACGCGATCGTCGGGCTCCAGCAGCGCGTGGCTCCAGTCCAAGGCCGCTCGGACCGACCGGTGCCGCTCCTCGGTGCGCGAGCCCCCGGCCAGCATCCGGAGTTGATCGGACAGCCCGGCTTCGAGGCCGTCCAGCCCGAGTGTGGTCCAGCGGGCGGCGGCCAATTCGATCGCCAGCGCGACGCCGTCCAGCCGCGCGCAGAACGCGGCAACCTGGTCGCGCAGCGCATGATTCGGCGGCCAGCCGCCTGCCTCCGCGCGCTGCATGAACAACTCGACCGCATCCGACGCACCCTCGCCGGCCAACGACATCGGCGGGACCGTGTACGCCCGTTCGAACGGCACCATCAGCCGCGCCCGGCTGGTCGCCAGCACCGTCACGCCGGGACAGGTCGCGAGCAACCGCTCGAGGAACGGCGCCACTCCGTCGCGCACATGTTCGCAGTTGTCCAGCACGAGCAAGGCGTGCCGGTCGGCCAGCGCGGCGGGCACCGACTCGTCCATGGCGCGTCCGGGCTGCTCGCCGAGTCCGAGGGCGAGGGCGACCGTTCCGGCGACCGCGGAGGTGTCCGGACTGGTGAGGGGGACCAGGTCGACGAACCACACGCCGTCGGGATACTCGCCGCTCAGCTCCGCGGCGACCGTCAGCGCGAGCCGGGTCTTGCCGACCCCGCCGGGACCGACCGCGGTCACCTGCCGGTGTTCCCTGAGCATCGCGGTGAGCTCGGCTCGCTCCCGGCCGCGGCCGACGAACGTGGTCAGCGGGGTCGGCAGCACCGGCGCCGGGCGCGACCGATCGGGGCGAGCCGGAGCGGACGCGCGCTGGGCCAGCGCCCTCCGGTCCGGAACCTCCAGCTTGCGCAGCAGCGAGGAGACATGACTTTCCACGGTGCGCACGGAGATGAACAGACGCGCACCGATCTCCGCGTTGCTGAGATGGTCCCCCACCAGCGTCAGCACCTCGGCTTCCCGAGCCGAGATCTCCACCGTCGCCACCATGGCACCGATTCTGCCGTATTCCCGTCGCGCTCAGACTGCACGGTCGGTTCTGCACCGGGGATGTTGCCGTGGACTATCCGTGCGTCGATCCGTGGCCGGTTCCGTGGTCGCCACGGATGTGGATCGGTGGTGCCGGAGGAGATGCTGTGAGCACACCGGTTCACCTCGGCAGACGAGCACCGGGACCACCTGACCGACGACTCGAAGGAGTGATCGTGCCCAGCTCTCCCACGCAGGGAATCAAAACCGTGCTGCATCCCGTGTCGGACTTGGCGGCGGCCAAGACGCTGTTCACCGCCCTGCTCGGCGTGGCGCCGCAGACCGACACGTCCTACTACGTCGGCTTCGACGCCGAAGGCCAGCACATCGGGCTGGTGCCGACCGGCGGACCGCAAGGGATGACCTCGCCGGTGGCCTACTGGCACGTGCCGGACATCGCGGCGAAGCTCGCGGAGGTGACCGCCGCGGGCGCCACCGTGACCGAGTCCGCGCACGACGTCGGCGGCGGCCGCCTGGTCGCCACCGTCACCGATACCGACGGCAACGTCCTCGGGCTCATCCAGGACCGCTGAGCGCCGAACCGACCACCCCCCTCATCCGTACACGCCACGAAGGAAACCAGCTCATGACCGCGCAGCAGACCACCGCCCGCACCAGCACCAAGACCAAGGCCGCCGTCGGATTCACCGATGAGGAGCGAGCCGCGATGAAAGAGCACGCCGCAGAGCTGAAGACGGCCGCGCGCCGCGGCTCGCGGGCGGCTAAGGCGGACGGGGAGAACGACGTGCTCGCGAAGATCGCCGGGATGTCGGAATCCGACCGCGTCATGGCCGAGCGGCTGCACGCCGTCGTCAAAGCCAGCGCTCCGGACCTGTCCCCGAAACTCTGGTACGGCATGCCCGCGTACGCCAAGGACGGCAAGGTCGTCTGCTTCTTCCAGAGCGCGGCGAAGTTCAAATCGCGCTACGCCACCTTCGGTTTCAACGACATCGCCAACCTCGACGACGGCACCGTGTGGCCGACGGCTTTCGCCCTGACGAAGCTGACCGCGGCCGACGAGGCGATGATCGGCGATCTGGTGAAGAAGGCGGTGGCCTGACCACCGCCGCCGGCCCGGCTGCCGAACGGTCGGCCGATGTCAGGTCACGATGCGGAGGGGATGTTCGAGCAGGTCTTTCAGTTGCTGGAGGAATTGCGCGGCCACGGCTCCGTCGATGACGCGGTGGTCGGCGGACATGGTGACGCGCAGGATCTTCCGGGTCACCACCTGGCCGTCGTGCAGGCGCAGTTCGTCGGTGCCGGCGCCGACGGCCAGGATGGCGGCCTCCGGTGGGTTGATCACGGCGGTGAAATGCTCGATACCGAACATTCCCAGGTTGGAGATGGTGAAGGTGCCGCCGCTCATTTCGTCGGCGCGCAGCTTGCGCTCGCGGGCACGTTCGGCTTTGTCGCGGCTTTCGGTGGCGATCTCGGACACGCTCTTCCGATCCGCGTCGCGCAGCACCGGGACGAGGAGACCTGCGGGGGTCGCGACTGCCATGCCGAGGTGAATGCCTCGGTGCCGCCACACTTTGTCACCCGCGAACGAGACATTGACCGAAGGGTTGCTCCGCAGCGTCACGGCGACGGCTTTGATCAGCAAATCGTTCACGCTGACCTTGGTGCCGGTCGGTGCCAGCGTGGCGTTCACCTGGGCACGGAATCCGAACAGCTCGGTCACATCGACGGCAGCGGTCAGATAGATGTGCGGAGCCTGCTGCTTGCTCTCGGTGAGCCGCGTGGCCGACACCCGTTGGATGCCGGTCAGCGGAATTTCCTCGTAGTCGCCTTGGGCCGAAACCGAGATGTCCGCCATGGGAGCGGGGGCGGATGGGGGCGGCGTATCGATTTGGGCTGCACGATGGGCGGTTTCGACGTCTTGCCGGATGACGCGTCCACCTGGACCGGTGCCCACCACACTGGAGATGTCGACACCGAGTTCGTCGGCGACCTTGCGCGCCAGCGGCGACGTCTTCTTCCGATCCGCCGTTCCGCGGGATCCGGCGACGGATTCGCTGACGGCGGCAACCGGAACCGATCGGGTATCCGACACGGCGCCGTTGTCGCGGACAGCCGGCGCGACGGGTGCGGCGGCCGGAGCGGGTGCGCTACCACTCGAGCTGCTCACGGCGGCTGCACTGCCGTCGCCGATGATCCCGATGGGCGTGCCGATCGGCACCCGGGCACCCGCTGCGGCGAGGATCTGCTCGAGCACGCCATCGTCGTAGGCCTCCAGTTCCATGAGGGCCTTGTCGGTTTCGATCTCCGCGAGGACTTCGCCTCGCTCGACCGGATCGCCCACCTGCTTGAGCCAGGAGACGATGACGCCTTCCTCCATGGTGTCGGAGAGGCGGGGCATGGTGATTTCGGGCATGTATGTGTCCTCTGGTGTCTCAGCGTCGCTTGCCGACGGCCGCGAGGGTTTCCACGGCGGCGTTGTACAGCGAATCGGCCGACGGCAAGGCGAGCCGTTCGAGCGGCTTGGCATAGGGGAGCGGCACCTCGGCCATGGCCACCCTGCGCACCGGGGCGTCCAGATAGTCGAAGGCGCCGTCGGAGATGGAGGCGGCCACCTCTGCGCCGATGCCGTAGGTGAGCCAGTCGTCCTCGCCGATCACCGCGCAGCCGGTCTTGCGGACGGATTCGACCAGCGTGGCCCGGTCCAGCGGACGAAGGCTGCGCAGGTCGACGACCTCGGCCGAGTAACCGTCGGCGGCGAGACGCTCGGCGACCTCGGAGCACACCGTGGCCATGCGGGAGTAGCCGATCAGGGTGATATCGGAGCCGGTTCGCGTCACCGCGGCCTTGCCGATCTGCGCAGCCGGAAGGCTCTCGGGAACTTCGCCTTTGGTGTTGTACAGGGACAGGTTCTCCAGGAAGAGCACCGGATCGTCGTCTTCGATGGCAGCCTTGAGCAGCGCCCGCGCGTCGGCCGGGGTGCTCGGCGCGACCACCTTCAAGCCCGGGACGAACGCGTAGTACAGCTCCACGTTCTGCGAATGCGTCGCGCCGAGCTGTTGGCCGCCGCCGCCCGGGGTGCGGATGACCATCGGCACGCTGGTCTGCCCGCCGAACATGCCGTAGATCTTCGCGGCGTGATTGACAATCTGGTCCAGCGCCAGCAGCGAGAAGTTGATCGTCATGATCTCGACGACCGGACGCAGGCCGAGCATGGCGGCGCCGATGGCGGCACCGACGAAGCCCTCTTCGGCGATGGGAGTGTCGCGTACCCGCTTCTCGCCGAATTCGGCGAGCAGTCCGGCGGTGATCTTGTAGGAGCCTTCGAAGACGCCGATCTCCTCCCCGATGAGGAAGACATCCTCGTCGCGCCGCATCTCCTCGCGGAGGGTTTCGCGCAGCGCTTCACGATAGGTCATGACAGCCACGGTGGGCTCCTTAAGCGGTGAAGAGCGGGTCGGCGGGCAGGCGGCGCGAGTCGCCCGCCACGGGCGTCGCGTAGGTGAAGTCGAACAGGCTCGACGGCTCCGGATGCGGGCTGGAATCGGCGAATTCGACCGCGGCGGCGACCGCGGCGGCCACCTCGGCTTCGACCGCGCCCACGGTCTGATCGTTCAGCACACCGGCGGCCAGCAGCACCTCACGCCAGCGGTCGACGGGATCGTTGCTCCGGGCGGTCGCCACCGCTTCCTCGGTGCGATATTTCGCCGGGTCGACCACGGAATGCCCCTTGAGACGGTGACTGACCGCTTCGAGCAGCGCGGGTTTCCGCTCCCGCCGCGCGGTTTCGATCAGCTCACCGGCCACCTCGCGGACGGCGAGGACATCGGTGCCGTCCACGCGCTCGCCACGCATGCGGTAGGCGGCGGCACGCTTCCACAGGTCCGGTTCGGCGGAGGAGCGTTCGACCGTGGTGCCCATGCCGGTCTGGTTGTTGATCACCAGGAACACCACCGGCAGGTTCCACAGGGCCGCGATGTTCAGCGACTCGTGGAACGCGCCGATGTTCGTCGTGCCCTCGCCCATCTGGCACACCACCACGTCGTCGTCGCCGCGGTAGTCGATGGCCAGTGCCGCGCCGACGGCCAGCGGAACCTGACCGCCGACGATGGCGTAACCGCCGAGCAGGCGGGTCGCGGTGTCGTACATGTGCATGGAACCGCCCCAGCCCTTGGAGGTGCCGGTGGAACGGCCGTACAGTTCCGCCATGACCCGGCCCGGCTCGATGCCTTTGGCCAGCGCGTAGCCGTGCTCGCGGTAGTTGGTGAACAAATAGTCGGTGGGTCGCATGGCCGCGCCGAGCCCGACCACCGTGGCCTCTTCACCCAGGTTGAGATGGCAGTATCCGCCGATCTTGGCTTGCTGGTAGCTCTGCGCGGTGCGCTCCTCGAAGCGGCGCACGAACAGCATGTCGCGGTACAGCCCGCGCAGCGTATCGGGATCCTCCGCAGCGAGGCGTACGTCGGCCTGATCCATCGAGGTTTGCGCGGCGCCGCCGTTCGTCCGGCTCGGTGCGGAGGACTGTGCGGCCTCGGGCCGCGTCGTCTTGCGGCTCGGTTTGCGAGAGGTGGTGCTGGTGGTCACGGCAGGTCTCCTCAACGCTTCCTGGGCGCGATGTGCACAGGCAGTCCGAGTCCGGCCAAGGCCGCCTCCATGCCGATCTCGCCGAGGGTGGGGTGGGCATGGATGGTGTCGGCGAGTTCGTCGAGGGTCGCCTCCAGCGAAATGGCCAGTGCGCCTTCGGTGATCAGGTCACTGGCCGACGGTCCGATGATGTGCACGCCGAGCACTTCGCGATGCCGCCGCCCGGCAACGATTTTGACGAAACCTTCGGTGTCGCCGAAGGTCTGGGCCCGGCCGAGTGCCGCGAAGGGGAACCGCACGGTGACGACGTCGTGCCCGGCGGCGCGGGCCTTCGCCTCGGTGAAACCGACGCCGGCGATCTCGGGGTGGGTGAAGGTGGCGGCGGGTATCACGGTGTAGTCGATGTGCGCCGGGTGGCCGGCGATCACATCGGCGGCGGTGAGCCCCTGATGCGAGGCGACGTGTGCGAGCAGGGCGCGCCCGGTGACGTCTCCGATGGCGTAGACGTGCTGGACTCCGGTACGCAGCTGTTCATCGACGGGGATGAAACCGCGAGCGTCGGTGCTTATTCCCGCGATGTCCAAGCCGAGGTCGGCGGTGTTGGGGCGGCGCCCGACGCCGACGAGCACCACGTCCGCGTCGAGTTCTCGCGCGTGCTCGCCTGCCACGCTGACGCGCAGCACGTCGGTCTGCGCGATGGACTCGACCGTGGAACCGGTGAGCACGGTGATGCCCCGCTTGGTGAACGACCGCCCCAGGGCGGCGCCCACATCGTCGTCCTCGAGCGGGACCAGGGTGTCCTGCATCTCGACGATGGTGACCTGAGAGCCGAAACTCGCGAACAGGCTGGCCCATTCCGCGCCGACCGCGCTGCCGCCGATGACGACCAGTCGTGCGGGCACCTCGGTCAGCCCGAACGCGCCGTCGGAGGTGATGACGCCCGGCAGGTCCGCGCCCGGAATCGGCAGCCGCGCAGGCACCGATCCGGTCGCGATGATCACGTCCTTCGCGCTGATCGTGCGGGTGGCGGTCGCGGTCGGCGCGGCGGCATAGCGGGGGCCGCCGGGGAAGATCGGCGATCGACCCGCCTCGAACACTTCGACACCGGTCGGGCCGGTGAAGCGGGCGTGCCCCTCGATGACCGTGACACCGTTCGCGGCGAGCAGGCTCGCCACACCGTCGGTGAGTTGCTTGACGATGCCGTCCTTGCGCTGGCGCACCGCGGCGAAGTCATAGCGTAGGTTGTCGGCGTAGACGCCGAAATCGGCTGCGGTGGCGAGTGTCTGGAAGATCTCCGCCGAGCGCAGCATCGCTTTGGTCGGAATGCAGCCCCAGTTCAGGCAGACTCCGCCCGGGCGTTCCTTCTCCACCAAACCGACGCGCAGGCCGCGTTGGGCCGCGCGGATGGCCGCGACGTATCCGCCCGGGCCGCCGCCGACCACCAGTAGATCGAAATCCGGCACTCGTGGTGCTCCTCGTCCTCGATGATCAGATCCACCGCCGGTTGTGGGGTGGATCATCGCTATCGAGTGTTGCCGTAGCGGAGTGCACAAACAATCGCCACCAAGCCCAGTAGTGCGTTTGTCGAATTGGGCGCTGAGCCCAATCGGGTGCGGCCTGTGCCGTGGGATCAGGCTCTGTCCGGTGCCTCGACGAGGTCGAGCGCGGCCAGCGCCAGGGACAGTTCCACATAGTTGCGCCGGCCTTCGAGTGGGCGGCCGAGCAGGGTCGAGACGCGGTGGAGTCGATTGATGACGGTGTTGCGATGGCAGTGCAGTCGCGCCGCGGCATGGGCGGCGGAGCAGTCGTGCGCCAGCCAGGCAGCCAGGGTGTTCAGCAGCGTCCTGCGCTCGGCGGCGGCCAAGGCCAGGATCGGACCGAGCGTGTGCGCGACCAGCATGTCGGTCAGGTCGGTCGAGCGCAGGAGCAGCGCGTGCTGGAAGCGCTGATGCAGCGGTACGAGTCCCGTCGTGTCGGGGGGCAAGGTCTGCAAGGTCAGCAGTGCCCAGCCGTGCGCCGTGCCGACCTGCGCGAGCCCGCTCACCGCGGGAGAGGCGCCCGCGCGTCCGCGGATGCGCGGTTCGATTCGTCGTAACACCGCGGCGACGTCGTGGCGCTCGACCGCTATCAGCCCCACCGTCGAGTCGACGCGATCGTGCCACACCGACCGGATGCCGATCGCTGCCAACGCGGCTTCCGTGCCGGTGTGCACCGCCTCTGCGCCGCCGTCGGCCACGACGACGAGGTAGGCGCTGGCGACCGGAAGGTTCAGCTCACGGGCGGCGCGCGTGGCGAAGGTCGTGTCGTGGGCGCGGCCGGCGAGTAGGTCCTCGAGCAGAGCGTGGCGGCGGCGTTCGTCGCTGCGCAACTGTTCGAGTTCGGTGCGGCGGTAGGAGGTGACCAGCGACGAGGACAATCCGTCGATCACCGCCCACAACGCGGTGCCGACCGCACGAATCGCGCCCGGGGCGAGTTCGTCCGCCTTGTCGAGCAGGACCTCCCACACGATGCGGCCGCCGAGCCGGAAGGTGCGGAGCATGGCTTCGAGCGGTACACCCTGTTCGGCGCGGCGGCGGCCGATGGACGCGGCGACTTCGTCGTCGAACGCGGTCGTCGGAGAGTCCAGCAGGTCGAGGATGCGGGTCACGTACCGGCGGCAGCCGTCGACCAGGTCGGCGCGGGCGACCGTCGAGTAATCGGTCCATTCCGGGTTGTCGGTGAAGATCTCCGCTATCAGCCGCTCGGTCAGAGCCGGAATCTCCGCACGACAGGCGCCTACCAACTCCTGTGTGCACGTTGCCGGGATCGCCTTGTTCGATGTCGACATGTCGCTCGGAGCCCTTCTCGTCGGCCGTGCCCACGACTGCGCAGGCGGCGGCATATCCCGACCGTATCGGGTCGGGACGATTCGTTCGACGGAGAGTGCGGGTATCCGGAATCGCGGTTGGTCCCGGCTTTCATCGCCGCGAATGCGGCAATATGCTGTGGATCGTGTCGAATCTACGGATCAGTGAAGCGGCCGCGTTGCTGGGCGTCAGCGACGACACGGTGCGTCGATGGATTGATCAGGGCCGTCTCACCGCGACGCAGCTCGACAACGGCCGCAAAGGAGTCGGGGGCCGTGACCTCGCCGAATTCCTGCGGGCCAATGCCGAGGCGCCCGCGCCCGGTGCGACGGTGGCCGCGTCGGCCCGCAATCGGATGCGCGGAATCGTGACCCGGGTGGTGAAGGACACGGTGATGGCGCAGGTGGAGATGCAGGCCGGACCGTTCCGGCTGGTGTCGCTGCTGAGCCGGGAATCGGTCGACGAGCTCGGCCTGGAAGTCGGCAGCGTCGCTGTCGCGTCGGTGAAGTCCACGCACGTCGTCGTGGAGATACCGGAAAGTTGACGAGAGTGGCAATGTTTCGCAAGTTGGGTGTCGCGACCGCGACCGTGCTGGCTGTCGTGACCCCGACGGGCTGCGGCGCGACGGACACGACCGAGCACGCCGACGGACAGCACGTGTCGGGCACGGTGACCGTGTTCGCCGCGGCGTCGCTCACCGAGACGTTCGGCGAGCTGGGCAAGCAGTTCGAGGCCGCGCACCCGGGTGTCGAGGTGGTCTACAGCTTCGGCGCGAGTTCCGCACTCGCTCGACAGATCATCCAAGGCGCACCCGCCGACGTGTTCGCCTCGGCCGCTCCGAAAAACATGCAGCAGGTGCGCGACAAGGGCGAGGTCACGACCGCGCCGGTGACCTTCGTGCGCAACCGGCTCGAGATCGCGGTCCCGAAGGGCAATCCGGGGCACATCACCGGGTTGGCCGATTTCGGCAAGACCGAGCCCAAGCTCGCGTTGTGCGCGGAGCAGGTGCCCTGCGGCGCCGCGGCCCAGACGGTGTTCGAGACCGCGGGCATCACTCCGCAGCCCGATACCCGCGAGCAGGACGTCAAGGCGGTGCTGACCAAGGTCACGCTCGGGGAGGTGGACGCCGCGCTCGTGTATCGCACCGACGTCCGCGCCGCGGGCGGCAAGGTCGAGGGCATCGACTTCCCGGAATCGGCCGCGGCGATCAACGACTACCCGGTCGCGCCACTGGCGCACGCCCCGAACGCGGCGGCCGCCGCGGCCTTCGTCGACTTCGTGACCTCGGAAAAGGCCGAGTCGGTCTTCGCCGCGGCGGGATTCGACACCCCGTGATCGCGCCTTCGCGGCGGCGGGCGGTACTCGGACGGCGACCGGTCGCGCTGATGCTGCCCGCCGTCTGCGGGCTGGCGTTCCTCCTCGTGCCCCTGATCGGGCTGCTCTGGCGGACGCCGTGGGCGACCATGCCGGATCGGCTGTTCAGTGCCGAAGTCGGTCGAGCGCTGCGGCTCTCATTGGTGTGCGCCACCGCGGCCACAGCGATCTGCCTGATTCTGGGCATTCCCCTGGCCTGGGTGCTCGCGCGCGCCGCACTGCCGGGGCGCGGGCTGATCCGCGCCTTGGTCACCGTGCCGCTGGTGTTGCCGCCGGTGGTCGGCGGTGTCGCGTTGCTGCTGGTCCTCGGCCGGCGTGGGCTGATCGGGCAGTACCTCTACGAATGGACGGGTGTCTCCCTGCCGTTCACCACCGCCGGTGTGATCGTGGCCGAAGCGTTCGTGGCCATGCCCTTCCTGGTGATCTCCGTCGAAGGAGCGCTGCGGGCGGCCGATCCGCGCTTCGAGGAAGCGGCAGCCACGCTCGGCGCCACCCGGTGGTACGCGTTTCGCCGGGTGACGTTGCCTTCGGTCCTGCCCGGCGTGGTGGCGGGCGCGGTGCTGTGCTGGGCGCGTGCGCTCGGCGAGTTCGGCGCCACGATCACGTTCGCAGGCAACTTCCCCGGCCGCACGACCACCATGCCGCTGGCGGTCTATCTCGCGCTGGAGACCGACCCGGACGCCGCGATCGTGCTCAGCCTGGTGCTGCTCGCCGTCTCGGTCGCGGTGCTGGTCGCGATGCGCGAACGCTGGATACGGGGGGCGATGTGAGTTTGGCGGCCGATCTGCGCATCCAGCGTGGACGTTTCGCGCTCGAGTTGCCGCTGCACGCCGCACCGGGCGAAGTGGTCGCCTTGCTGGGACCCAACGGGGCGGGCAAGACCACGGCTTTGCGTGCCCTGGCGGGGCTGATCGCACTGACGGCCGGGCATATCCGGCTGGACGACGTCACCTGGGATGCGCCACCGTCGGCGTTCGTGCCCGCCGAACGCAGGCAGGTCGGCGTCGTGTTCCAGGACTATCTGCTGTTCGGGCACCTGACGGCGTTGGAGAACGTCGCCTTCGGCCTGCGCGCCCGCGGATATCGCCGCGCCACCGCGCGGGAGCGCGCCGCCCGATGGCTCACGCGTGTCGGACTGGCGGATTACGCACAGCACAAACCCCGGGCGCTGTCGGGCGGGCAGGCCCAGCGGGTGGCACTGGCCCGCGCGCTGGCCATCGAACCACAACTGTTGCTGCTCGACGAACCGCTCGCCGCCCTGGACGCGGGCACCAGAGTTCAAGTGCGCTCGGACCTCGCTCACCATTTGCGCGATTACCCTGGCCACACCGTCCTGGTCACCCATGACCCGCTCGACGCCATGGTCCTCGCCGACCGGCTTGTCATCCTCGAGGACGGCGCGATCGTCCAGCAGGGTCCGCCGGCGCAAGTGGCGGCGAGGCCCCGCTCGGATTACGTGGCCACCCTGATGGGCCTCAATCTCTACCGCGGCAGCGCGCGGGGTACGAGCGTCGATCTGGACGGCGGCGGCAGCATCACCCTCGCCGAACCCACGCAGGGTCGCGTCCACGTGGCATTCAGCCCCAATGCGGTGAGCCTGCACCCGCAGCAACCCGTCGGCAGCCCCCGCAACAGCTGGCCGGTCACCATCACCGGGATCGAGCAGCACGCGCACATCACGCGCATTCGTCTGGACGGGGCGCCACCTGTTCTCGCCGACATCACGCCGGCCACGGTGGCCGAATTGCACCTGCATCCGGGGCAGCGACTGTGGGCCGCGGTGAAGGCCACCGAAACCCGTTCGTATCCGGCGTGACGCCCGAGAGGTGTGGCCGAACCTCGGTCACTTTGCTTCAATCGATGTATGTGCAGGTGGATGGCTTATTCCGGGGAGCCGATCCTGGCCGAGGACCTTTTGTTCCGGCCGGTGCACTCGTTGATCGATCAGAGCTTGCACTCCCGGCTCGGGGCGACGACCACGAACGGTGACGGGTTCGGGATCGGGTGGTATGGCGAAGGTCCGCGCCCCGCGGTGTTCAAGGACATCGAACCGGCGTGGAACGACCGCAACCTGCGGGAGGTCGCGGCGCAGGTGCGCACGCGGCTGTTCTTCGCGCACGTGCGCGCGTCGACCGGAACGGCGGTGCAACGCAGCAACTGTCACCCGTTCCGGCACGGGCATTGGTTGTGGATGCACAACGGATCGGTGCTGGGTTTCCACCAGTTCAAGCGCGATCTGGTGACGGCGGTCGAGCCTGCCTTGTTCGCCGACATCGAAGGTTCGACGGATTCCGAAGTGCTCTTCTTCCTGGCGCTGACCTTCGGGCTCGTCGAGGACCCGTTCACCGCGGTCGCCCGCGCGGTCGGCTTCGTCGAAGAAGTCGCCCGCGCCCACCAGGTCGACGCCCCGGTGCAGATGACGGTCGCGACCACCGACGGCGACTCGATGTGGTTCTTCCGATATTCCACCGAACGGCGGTCGCGGTCGCTGTACTACTCCAACGACGTCGCGAAGGTGCGCGCGCTGCATCCGGAGGTGCAAGCGTTGCGCGAGCTGGGCGAGGACGCCCGCTTCGTGGTCTCCGAGCCGCTGCGCGACCTGCCCGGGGCGTGGAACGAGGTCGAGGAATCCTCGGCCGGCGTCGTCCGCCTCGGCCACGACGAAACGCGTCCGTTCCAGCCGATCGCCCCCTGACCTCCCGGCCGTGCACTTCCCACGGGAAGACGGCGAATCCGATTCCGACGCTACATGTTTGGTCCGGGCCGGGCCGCAGGACGGACAGATGTCGCGACGGTTAGGCTGCCTTGTGCGCGGACTGTCGTCGGTATCGAAATTGTGGTCGGTGTGGGCGGTCACCCGCATACTGATGGTGGTGTTCACGGGAGCGACCGCACTGCCGCACAGCATTTGGGACGCTTCGGCCGCGGACTTGACGCTCTACCGCGAATGGGCCCAGCTCATCGTGGAACACAACGTCTTTCCCCTGGACGACGAGCGGTGGCAGTACCCGCCCGGAGCGGGCGCGTTGCTGGCGGTGCCCTGGCTGCTCGGTGGCGGGTTCGGATACAACTGGTTGTTCTTCGCGCTGGTCGCCGCGGCGGACGCGAGCGTGCTCGGCTTGCTGCTCCGGGCCGCGCGGGGTGAGCACTCGGCCACGGCGCAGGCCGGGCCCTGGCTATGGACCATCGGTGTGGCGTTGCTGGGGCGGGTCTGTTACGGACGATTCGACCTGATAGTGGCCGCGGCCGCGGTGGCGGCACTGCTGTGGTCGACGCGCCGCCCCGCCGCGGCAGGCGCGGCCGCTGCCGCGGGTGTGCTGCTGAAAATGTGGCCGGTGGTGGTCGTGCTGGGTTTGCGGCGGCGGGCGCTCGGGCGCGTGAGTGCGGCGACGATCGGTGTCGGTGCGGTGGCGGCCGTAGTACTGACAGCATGGGCTCCCGGTGCGTGGTCATTTCTGGAGTTCCAGTCGAAGCGCGGCCTGCAGATCGAATCTGTCGCCGTCACACCACTTTTGATTGCCCGGTTGTTGCACAGCGGTTGGACCATCGTGCATCGATACGGGGCAGAAGAGTTGGTCGGGCCCGCGGTGTCGGTCGTGGCTCGCGGCTGCGTGGGCGCCACGATCCTCGGCGGCGCGGTGTTGCTGGTCATCTGGTGGCGCATGCGGCCTCCGGCAGCGGATCTGGCATTGGCCGCGGTGTTGATCGCCTTGGTGACCAGCCGGGTACTCAGCCCGCAATACCTGGTCTGGGCCGTGGCGGTGGCCGCGGTCTGCGCGCTCGACCCGCGCACCACGCAACGGCCTGTGCTGTTGATGGTGCTGGCGACGGCGCTGCTGAGCCAGGTGGAATTTCCGTTCGTCTACGACCGGGTGGCCACCGGAAGCTGGCCGGGAGTACTGGTTCTGACAGTGCGCAACGGCCTGCTGCTGTATACGACCGTGTGGTCCGTGGCACGCCTGTGCCACAACACGTCTGGGCAATCCGGCGAAAACGGGGACCGGCGAGCCACTTCCGCGCTGGCGGCCGCCGCTTCCCACGGCGAGAGCGTTCGCGAGAGCAGTGCAGTTCCGGCCGGCGGCTGACGACGTGAACGACTGACCGCAGTCGATCCGACCGGCACAGCCGCCGACCTACCGCAGATTGCTGCCTTCCGGCGTGGCACAGTCGCGGCGGGGGCGGGCTTTCGGATCAGAGCTCGGAGACCAGGCTCGCCGCGGCGTCGATCGCGGCGGCCTCGTGATCGAGTAGGACGTCGCCACCCTGTGTCGAGACGATCGGCGTGTACGGGTCGTCCACGAATTCTTCGCCGAGCAGTTCACGCAGCACCGCGAGCCCGCAGAACGGAACGTAGTGCGGGCTGTAGCCACCTTCTTGCACGAAGGCGATACGGCCGGAGCTTGTTCCGTCCGCGATCTCCAGCATCCGCCGGGTCAGGTGCCGGAAGCCGCCGCTGGTGACCATCTGCCGAGCCAGCGGATCGAGAATGCTCGCGTCGAAGCCCGAAGCGACGAGGATCAATTCGGGCGCGAAGGTGCGCAACGCCGGCTCGACCACTCGGTCGATCGCATGGAGATACGCGGCGTCACCGCTGCCAGGGGGAAGCGGCACATTGATCGCGTAGCCGTATCCGTCACCCGAACCACGCTCCTCCCGGTAACCGGATTCGGGCGGGAAACAGAGATGCTGGTGGATGGAGATGGTCAGCACCGAGGGATCCTCGTACCAGATGTCCTGAGTGCCGTTGCCGTGGTGGACATCCCAGTCGACCACGGCGATCCGCCGCACGCCGAGGACTTCTTTCGCGTAGGCGGCGGCGATGGAGACGTTGTTGAAGATGCAGAAGCCCATGCCGGTAGCACGGGTCGCGTGGTGCCCCGGCGGATTCACCAGCGCGTAACCATTGTCGACCGTACCGTCGAGCACCCGCTCGACGAGCGCGATCGCCCCGCCCGCCGAAAGCGCGGCGATCTCGTAGCCGCCCCTGCCGAAGGACGAGACGCCGTCGCCCGCGTCCCCTCCTTTCGGCTGCATGCTCTCGGCCTTGATCCGCTCCAGATGTTGCGCGGTGTGCACCCGCAGTATGTCCGCCTCGGTGGCGGGTGCCGCATCGATCGAATGCAGCTTTTCGAGCAGGCCGGATACCGCCACCAATTCGTGGAACCGCCGTTTGGTGTCCGGATGCGCGAGGTGATGGCCGATCGGCTGAAGACCGACCGTGACGTCGGACGGGAACAAGCTTCCGCTACCCGTGTCGGCCCACCCGTAGAGGGTGTTCCACACGTAACCAGTTGCCATGGAGATCTCCTGCAGTTGGCGGACCACCACCGTCCGCCTGGTCCGATCTTGGTCTCGGGGGCGACCGCGCCCATTACAAGCACAGCAGCGACCACACCGCAACTGGGAAGCTTGTCACCTGCGGCGGCGCGGGCAAGCTTTCCACCGGCGGGGAGGCTTCCGGTCGGGCGCAGGCGGGTTCCGGGAAAGATGATGTGTCGTCAGCACCCGGCAGCCGGCCCGGCCTGGCAGCTCAGCTCGAGAGGGAATCGAATTCGATGAGGATGAACCGAACACTTCGCCTTGCCATCGGGGCGATCGCCGTCGCCCTCGTCGCGACCGCCTGCGGTGGCGGCGGCGACGCCGCGACCACCGAAGATCACGTGCGCGAGGGCAAGTTGACCATCGGCATCAAGTTCGACCAGCCCGGTCTGGGCTTCCGCGAGGCGGACGGCTCGTTCCAAGGCTACGACGTGGAGATCGCCAAGTACGTGGCAGGCAAGCTCGGCGTCCCGCCCGAGGGGATCACCTTCAAAGAAACGCCCACGGCGCAACGCGAGACGATGATCATGAACCGCGAGGTGGACTTCATCGTGGCCACCTACTCGATCACCGACGAGCGCAAGAAGAAGGTCGATTTCGCCGGACCGTACTTCATATCCGGGCAGGCCCTGCTGGTGAAGAACGAGACCACCGATATCACCGGTGTCGAGTCGCTGACCGGCAACAAGAAGCTCTGCTCGGTCAAAGGCTCTACTCCCGCGCAATACGTCAAGGACCACTACGCCAAAGATGTTCAGCTGGTCGAACTGGACAACTACTCGCAGTGCATCCAAGCTTTGCGCAGCGGAGCGGTCGACGTCGTGACCACCGACGACATCATCCTTGCCGGCTTTGCGGGCCAGGTGTCGGGCGAACTGAAGCTGGTCGGCGATACGTTCACCACCGAGAAATACGGCATCGGCTTGAAAAAGGGCGATCAACAGACCCGCGCCAAGATCAATGACGCGATCGAGCAGATGATCGCCGACGGTTCGTGGCAGAAGGCGTTCGAGAACACTATCGGCCCGCTGCGCGGCTCGACTCTGACGCCACCCTCGGTCGATCGATACTGATGCGCCTGCACGTGCGGGTGGCTCGGTGCGAAGAGTGGGTCCCGGCGCGATGCAATGCCGTAGGACCCAGCTGAAAGGGTTCAGGAAGTCGGCTGCTGCCAGGCGGCGGCGTATCGGGGCTCCGCCGCCGCCTGTTGCCCACCGTCGATCTGCCGGATCACCGGCACGAGCAGAGCCGCGGTGAGCGCGAAGAACCCGGTCGTCGCCCACCACAGGATCGGCTGCTGCAGCAGCAGCGCGAGCCAGGTCCATATCCAGGTCGTCAGCCAGCTCAGCCACCAGAACGCCACCAGCGGGCTGTAACCCGCGCCGGCGGCCCCGCCCGGACGGCCGGCTCGGTGCACGTCGCCGACGACAAGAGCGGGAAGGACGAGATTTCCCAGGGGGAGAAACCAGCTGCCGATCGTCCAGCCACGCCCGAGCGTGTGCACGTTCGGATCCAAGTACTCGGCGTTGATCCTGGCCCGCCACAACCAGCACAGGAACAGCACCCCGGCGAGCATGAGCGTGACGCCCCAAACGAAGATCCCCAGGAGGGTGAGCGGTGCCCACGCGTCCATCGCGGCCTCGTATTCCGCCGTGCCGGTGGGGGTATCACGCACCGTCTGATAGTTGGGCGACGCGACGGCGATCAGCGCCGGGCCGACGACCACGGTACAGCTCAGCGCGGCCGCGACGATTCCAAGGCCACCCGGCGCGAGCTGCGGCACAGGGCCTACGCCCGGAACCGATGGTGCCGCGGCCGGTGCCACGACGGCCGCTTCCGGCTCCGGGTCGGCGCCGATGTACTCCGCCCGCTCGGCTTGCCAACGTCCGATCCGGGTCAGCAGCACGGTGAGCAGGCCGGCCGCGATGGCGAGCAGGATCAAGCCCGTGACGTGGACCAGCAACCCGGCACCTGCGGAAACCGCCGAATCCTCGAGTCCGCGCCTGACGCCGATCGAGAGAAGGTAGGCCAGGAAATACAAGGTAGCCGCGAGGACGAAGGAGAACCACCAGACGACGACGTACCTCGTCGTCGAGGAGGGGACCAGGCGCACGGCGTTCCGTGGGGTGGCCGGGTCGCTGGCCCGCTGGATATCGTCGACCAGAATGGGCGGAACGATCCAGTTCACCACCGGGAGAAAACCTACGATGGCCCACACGCCGGGGAGCCGATGCTGTGCCGAGCACAGCAATTCGGCATTGCGCCGAGCACGGTAGACCCAGGTGATGAACAGCAGGCCCGTGACCATCTGCAGGCCCATGGCGATCCACGTGACGGAGCCGACGGCCGCCACCCACCGATTCAGCGAGTCCTCGGCGGCGCCGAATCCGTCCGCTTCCCATTCCTGAAGGCGCGCACTCAGCTGCCAGGTCAGCACCAGCTCGACCGCGCGCAGACCCGTCACCGCTGTGGCCCCGGCAACGATGACGAGCCCGAGCCCGCGCACCGAGCGGAACGACGCTGGAATGCCCGAAGAGGAAAAGCCCGCTGTGCGTCCGTGTTCGGTGCGGCCCGTGACCATGATTCCCCCGTAACGTCAGCGAAAATAACCTGCCAGTATGGCATGGTCTCCGACGCTCGGGCTATGACGCGAAGCCAGCCGAGAGGTTACCGCTGCGGAAGGATCGCCCGAAAAGTTGCGCATACTCTTTGCGACTCACGGCCGTGCCGCACGGCTGGACCGGCGGTCACGCGATGCGGTAGGAGAAGAGTTTGTCCAACTCAGGGCCCAGATCTTCGATGTCGAAGTCCCGCTCGTAGGTGACGACGATCTTGTCGGACGGCAGGTCGGGGGAGACCCAGTATTCCATCCCGCTGTAGGTCTTGCCGATGCGAAGCAGCCGGGTCGCGTCGATCTCCCGATCCCATCCGGGAATTCCGTCGGGAAAGCCGGCCACGGCGGCGTAGGTACGCATGGTGCGCGGGGACAGGATCCCGTAGGACTCCCAGTCCTCGGCGGTGTAACCGGCATGCACTTCGCGCAGGAAGACGCGTATCGGGGTGGGAATGCCCGCCCACAGCGGTGGCGTGGAATCGCGTGCGGAACTGGGGTCCCAACCGATCCACACCACCCACGGTTCATCGACGCCCGCGGCGGTGTAGACGAGCACACACTCGCCGCGCAGCAGACAGACGCGCACGTCTGCGAGCTGTTCATCGAGCGCCGCGGTGAATCTCGGAAGCAGTCCCACCAGATCGCTGTTCCACAGAGAACGCGCGAGCCGCCCGCGCTCGGCCGGTTCACCGGACTCCGCGATCGGGCGCCACTGCGCCGGGACCGGAGCGCCGTCCATCGTCGTGGCGTCGACGAAGACGACCGGGCTGTCCTCCTCGAGGGCGGTGACGATGTCCTCGGGGTCGATCCGGGGCACTATCTGCCTCCCTGAAATTCGAGGAGATCCTGAATCAAGCGCGTCAGTTCCGCTCTGATCCGGTTCTCCAGGGCCACCTGCGCGGCCTGCCAGTTCGGGTCGACCCCGAGTATGTCACCCACGCTGCGTGATCCCTTGGCCCGGTTCGCGGCAAAGGACAGCCATTGCAGATCCAGCGCGGCATTGGCGACCATGATCATGTATTCAGGTGTCAAAGCGAGGAATCCTGGCATGTGGAACAGTTCGGCCAGCGGCACGACGTGGTCCAGCGATACCGCGGAGCCTCCTTTGGCGTCCTTGCCTATCCGTCCGCCCGGGTAGGCCGGGTCGCGATCGCCGACCGCGGGCCGGGACTGCCCCTGGAGTGGACCGGTGACCTTGCTCTTGCTGGGCGGACTGATCTCGCGCATGACCTCGTACAGTTCGCGAGCAGGTGATTGTTTCGGCACGGAGTATCCCTGCTTGCCGCCGATGGGGTAGGGGAGTGCGTATCCGGGCGGAACCTTGTTCTTGGCCGCGGCGGCTTTGTCGATCTGGCGCGGGGATGCCTGGGCCGGTAGGCCGGCATCCACCAGTCGCTGCACCGTGCCGACACATCTGCGTAGATTGTCCTTGGCGCTGCCGTATTCCTGATTCAGCCTGCGCGCCTCGGCGTTGTACGCTTCGTACGCCGCTTGCTGGCGCGGATCGAACACATTAGGGCGCGCATTGTGTTGCGCGATGGCCTGTTCGACACGTGCTACAGCCACTTCTTGCGCTTCGCACAAACGTTTCGGTGGCGCGGGAGCAGGCTGGGCAGACGTCGGCAGCGGCGGAGGAGGCGGTTGAGCGCTCCCTGCCGGAGCGCCGACCAACGCGGCGCACACCAGGAGCGCCGCCATCATCAATATGCCGAGGCGGCTGGATTCAGCAGGCCGATGCGCCATGGTCCCCTCCGTAATCTCAACGGTAGCACCGGTTTCCGACGGTGGGCTACCGTGGATGCCATCGCCATCGACCCGGGGGAGCAGGCAGTTGTGACCGATTCACCACCACCTCGATTTCAGTTCTCCCGCTCCGGATTGCTCGTGTTCATCACGGTTTTCGCGCTGGCTGGTATCGGTGGCGCGGTCGCCCTCGTTATCCAGCAGGTGGGAGCGAAGGGCACCGACGATGCCGAAATAAGCTCGGTGCTCCTGGATTTCGCGAACGTCGTCGAGTCGGGCAGCACGCAGCAGGTGGTCGAACTGCTGTGCGCCGAGGAGGCCGCGACCTTCGCCGATCGCGTCTCCGGCGGCGAAGAGGCCGAGCAAGGCGGTGCGACCGAGGACGGCCGGCGGCAGCGTCCGGTCGACATCTCCGACATCGTCATCCGGGGCGACATCGCCTCAGTTCGAGTCGCGCGTCCACCGAGCGAGCCTCGGCCACTGTATCTGCGCAGGGAAGACGGCCGCTGGAAAGTATGCGCACCTGTAGCGGAACAGTTCGGATAGACACACCGCCGTGACGAGGCGACTGATCCAGATCGGCCGTGCCGCCGTCAGCGCCGCAGTTCGATACGACGGCAGCTGCTCTCCCGCGAGCGGATACTTCGGCACAAGGGCAGCGCGGCCGCGTTGGCCGGGCGCCGATGCACACGCGGTGAGCGCCGCGCCGGGCCAGCGGACTGCGCGGCGCCTACCAGCCCTGCGCGAGGCGCACTACCGCTGCGGCGGACAACGGGACTGCTCGGTGTATCTGCGGCTTCCGCACGAGGGCAGGCGGGCGGTAGGCGTCGGCGTCGTACGGGTGCGGGTTTCCGAACCCGCGCTCTACTCCCAGGCCGCCGTGTCGGGGTCGATGCCGTGGGCACGCGCGCCGGCGTCGATGATTCGACGGAACCACGTGGCAAGGCCGGCGCGGATGCCGTCGTAGTGGGCGGCGAATGCCGGATCGGACTCGAATCTGCGGCCGAGACAGACCTGCATCTGCCGGGTCAGTGGAAAGTACGACGCGAAAACTTCGCGGTGCCGCTCGACGAGTCGATTCGCTTCCGGGCTCCCGGGTGTGACGCCCGCATCCATCGCCTCCCCGAGGGCGCGGTCGAGGCAGGCGATGTCGTCGGCGATGGCCTGCCATTCCTCCGGCCCGCGAGAGGCTGACCGTTCGGCGTACTGCAACCATTGCGTCGTGTCTCCATAGCGCTCACGAGCTTGGGCGGGCCAGTCCGGGTTCCATCGGGGGCCGAAGATCGCGGCCTGCTGCTGAACGCTCAGCAGCAGGCCGCGTTCGTGGGCGTCGATCATCCGATCCACTCCCGCCCCGAGCTGCTGGAGGCGGTCGATCCGTTCGTCGATCAGGGTGCGCTGCGCGCGCAGCGCGCCGGGCACGTCTGCGGTCGGATCGCCCAAGATGGCCCGGATATCTTCCAAGCCGAGGCCGATCTCACGGTAGACGACGATGCGCTGCAGGCGTTCCAGATCGTCAGCGGTGTAGAGCCGGTATCCGGCGGCCGTGCGCAGCGACGGTCGCGCCAGACCGATCTCATCCCAGTGGTGCAGCGCGCGGACTGTCACGCCCAGACGCGCCGAGACCTGACCGACGGTCACACCATCGGCGTCGGTGGCATCAGGCATGCTCATCATTGTCGCCGCGACCGACGCCCGGCGCGGTGATCCCGATGGCCGCGAGGTTCCGCGCTTCCTCACTTGCCGGGTCGAAGGGTTTCGCCGCAGTGAAAACGATCCGCGCGTTCTCGGGGGTGATCACCACGACATCGCGGGTGTTCCAAGGAGTATCCCGCGGGCCGTCGACCGAGTTCGGGCGCAACGCACGACAGGCCTCGATGAGGGGATCGACCTGGTTGAGCACGCACGCGAAGCTGAAGCTGATCGCCGGCGCCTGGTCCGGAACGCTCTCCGCCGCGACGAGAAGTACGTCCTGGAAAGCCCATCGACGCAGATGCACAAGCCTGCCGGGGATGGCGAACAGCTCGAAGAACCCGAGCCCACGAATCCAGAACTCCACCGACGCCGCCAAATCGCTCGTGGGGATCGTCACGAAGGCGGGCATCCCATAGATACCCCGAAACGGCTGCGGTGCGACCGCATCCGGGCCGGGAGCAGGCACGGGACTCATCTCGAATGCGTTGTAGAAGTTACTCATACACCCCACCCTCCAGCCTCACGCAACGTGAGGGTCAAGCGGAATTCCTGAGTTCGTTCGCGGCTCGGGCAGTCCGTCCGGCCGTCGGACCCGGACAACGCGCCGGGTGCGGCTCCGCCTCGTAATCCCCAGTTCTGCGATGTCGTTGCCGCGGAACGATTCCGAGAGCTTGTGGCTCCAGGCATGTCAAGCTCTCGGGGGAGCGGTCAATCCATGCGAATCCAGGCCGGCATGATCCGTGTCGCGCTGATTCGCCAGCCCGCCGGCGTCCGCACCGCAGTGCATGCCTGCCGGAGACCTCCTGTCTGGTGGGGTGGCTGACCGTCGCGGTAGTAGTACACGATCGAATTCGACGAGACATCGGCCTGGTCGCCGTCGACGTTCACCAGCAGGTCGGTGGTCGTGTGCTGAGTATGTTGCCCTTCGACCTCGGCTTGGCGCATGTAGTCGACGACCTTCTCGATGCCGCGGACTCGGATGCGCGGCGAATCGACCTCCACATCGTCGGTGAAGACAGTGGGGGCATCCTCCCACCGCTGCTCATCGAGCAGACGGGCGAAGCGGCTGAACAGATCGGCGATTTCGATGCGGTCGGCGATCACGGTATTCGTGGACATGACACCCCTTTTATTGGAGACTCCAACATTGGCATGGCCAACTATACCGCCACTAGTTGGCCTTGCCAACGATCTTGGCTTCGCCCTGGAAACCCCTATGACCGCGAATGCGTCGGCTGCCGGACCGATACCCGCAAGTCGTAGCCGGGTGCGGCGCCGGAATGCCGATACCGGATCGGTGGGCGGTTGAGCGAGCAGACGGGCTCCCTGATCCGGCTCGCGCCTCCGTCGTGGCGTTCAGGCCGCCTGTCGGGCTCATGACGATGCGGCGGCCCCGAACCACTTCGGCAGATGGTTCCGCAGATCCTGCTGATCGTCGCCGACCCACGCCACGTGGCCGTCCGGTCGCAGCAGCACCGCCTGCACGTCCAATTCCTCGCTGACGTCGACCACGTGGTCCACCCGATCCGCCCAACCCGCCACCGACAACAAGCCGATCTGGTCGAGCAGCAGCCCGCGGCCGCTGTGCATCAGCTCGTAGAGGCGCCCCCGCTTCAGGGTCACGTCCCGCATCCGCCGCCCGAGCAGGTCATGTCCCTCGCCGAAGTCGTAACGGACCCCGATGGCGGTGATGATCCCGGTGACGTACCGGTTCACCTCTTCGAAGTCCATCAGCGTCGAGAACAGTTCGCGCAGCGCGGTCGCGCCCGGATCGGCCCCCATCAGCGTCATCTGCGCGCGGGTGTTCTCCAGCACGCGGGCGCCCACCGGGTGCCGTTCCGCGTGATAGCTGTCCAGCAGTCCCTCCGGCGCCCAGCCGTCGACCTCGGCGGCCAGTTTCCAGCCGAGATTGAACGCATCCTGGACGCCGATGTTGAGTCCCTGGCCGCCGGTCGGTGGGTGGATATGGGCGGCGTCACCGGCCAGCAGCACCCGGCCGACGCGGTAACGCTCGGCCTGCCGGGTGGCGTCGCCGAAGCGGGTCAGCCAGCGCGGTGAGTGCACCCCGAAATCGGTGCCCGCCGTCGCCCGCAGCTGGCGCTTGAACTCCTCGAGGGTCGGAGCGCTCGCACGGTCCTCCGCGACTCCGGCGGCGGGCACGATGACGCGATACAACCCCTCACCGTCGCCGACGCGCACGGCGCCGAACCGCTTCTGCGTCTTGTTGATCTCCGCGACGACGGCGGCGACGACGGCCGGGTCCTCGGTCAACTCCATGACGCCCAGCAGCGTCTCGACCTTGGAGGGCTCGCCGGGAAAACCGACGCCGAGCAGCCTGCGCACCGTGCTGCGGCCACCGTCGCAGCCGACGAGGTAGCGCGAGCGCAGACGCGCGCCGTCGGCCAGTTCGACGGTCACCCCGTCCTCGTCCTGACGCAGCCCGACCACTTCGCAGCCGCGCCGGATCTCGGCACCGAGTTCACGGGCGCGCTCGTCGAGCAGCCGCTCGGTGACCGGCTGCGGAGTGGCGAGCCCGTACGCGTGAGCCGTGTCCAACCGCTCCGGCCACGGCTTGATGATGCCGCCGAAGAGACCACCGACCTGGAACTTCTCGCTCACCGCGAGGAACCGGTCCAGCAGGCCGCGCTGGTCCATGATCTCGACACTGCGAGCGTGCAGGCCCTGGCCGCGGGACTGCCCGCTCGGTTCGGTATCCTTCTCCAGCACAAGCGTGTGCACATCGTGCAGCCGCAATTCACCGGCCAGCATCAAGCCGGTCGGCCCGCCGCCGGCAACGATCACGTCGACCACTGAAACTCCTCTGTCTCTTCACCGGCAGTTTTGCGCGGTTCGGCGGCGCGTACCCGAACTCGCTTGCCGAGTCCCTGTCCCACGGGCGGTCCGACATCCCGCAAGACGCCTCCGTCGCCGAAGCACCCCTACGTTCCGGGAGCCCGATTTCCGCAGGTTCTGGCTTCGGCTGGAGATTCTGCAGCACCCCCGGGGCCTTGCCGCAAGGCCCCGGGTGCGTTATATGTTGAGAGTGGGAGGGAGCGACTTCCTTAGCCCGCCTCAGGTAGTCCACTTCGGACGCATCTCCGCGAAAGCGCATTCCCCCCCGCACGCCTCCGATCGCCGGGTGTCGCCGGTCGCGACCCGCACTCCACCCGTTGATGCGTCATCTATCTACCGCCGTCACGGCGAACCTCTATCACCGCCCATCCCGACCGGCTCGAGAATCCGCAGGTCCAGCCGCGATTTGGTCCACACGGAGTGATCCGATAATCTTGCTGAGCACACCGGTCCGGGTGGCGGAATGGCAGACGCGCTAGCTTGAGGTGCTAGTGCCCTTTATCGGGCGTGGGGGTTCAAGTCCCCCTCCGGACACAGACACTACGCACACGGGTGGTTGTGGAGCAGTTTCTGCCACGCCACCCGTTTTTCATGGTCATAGGTGAGCTTCAGGCCGAGTTGCCGGTAGACCTCGAGTTTGTCGGTGGGGTCAGCTGCCTTCAGTATGTGAACCAGCCCGCCCAGCGAGGTCACAAGCTGGTGGATCTCCTCCTTGTTCAAGTGGTGATCCGCGCGTTGCTCGGCTTCCAGCGCGGTGAGCTGTGCCGCGGTGGCCTGGCGTTCGCGCTGAACTTGTTGTGTCCAGCTCGCCACAAGAGCCGGGTCGGTGCCCGCTTCCAGTGCTGCTCGGTACCGGGACAGCTTGCGGTCGTGTTCGGCAAGCGATCGTCGTGCACTCTCGATGGCGGGTGTGTTGTCGGTCTGGGCGTCTTCGAGCATGGTCAGCGAATGCTCGATTCAGTCGGGGTGGAAGATGTCGGCCAACCATGCATAGATGGGGCCGCTGAGCTGGTCTTCGCGCAGGTAGACGGTCGTCGGGTGGTCGAGCTTGTTGGCGAGGGCGTACTCGGAGGGATACCGGCAGCGGTAGTGCGGCAGCCCGTGGTTCCAGTTGCCTTGCATCCGCCGACCGCAGGCGTCATGGAACAACAGCCCCTTGAAGGCGTACGGGTGCTGACGACGGGTCGTGGTCCTGCCCGTCGACTGCGGGCCTTGAGCGGCAAGCCGAAGTTGCGTCTGCTCGAAGACGTCCTTACTGATGAGCGCGCCATGGGCAGGTTGGTCGGAGTAGACCCACTCCGTCTTCGCGTTCCACGCCATTCGGGTGTGATGGCCCAAGGCGACGTCATCGACGTCGATGAGGGACTCCTGCTTGCGTTGTTTGTTCCATACCTCGTAGCCGGTGTAGCGCGGATTGCCCAGGATGGCGCGCACCGCGCTCTTGGACCACGCGGCGCCGGAGCGATGGCTGTTGCGCCTGCGGTCGTAGGCCGACGGGCACAAGATGTTGTCGGCGGTGAGGCGTTGCGCGATAGCGAAAATCCCTATGCCGGACAAGTATTCGCTGAAGATCCGTTGCACCACCGGCGCGGTGACAGGGTCGGGTTCAAGGGTATGCAGCCGTTTACCGTCGGCGGCTTTGCCCGGATTCGGATGAGGCCCGGCGTCTGCGAGACGGTACCCGTAGGGTGGCCGGCCGCCGAGGTAGCGGCCCTCGACTTGCGCTTGCGCGGCCATGGCGGCGCGGACGCGGATCTTGATGCGGTTGCGTTCGCCCTTGGACATGCCCCCAAACACCGACATGATCAGATCGTGTGCTTCGGAGTCCGGGTCGATCGGACCACCGACCTCCGGCACCCACAGTTGCACGCCGTAGTGGACGAAGACCGGAAACGTCAGCCCGAACTGGTTGCCATAGAACGCGCGCTGCGGTTCGCCGATCACGACCGCGTCGAACCCTCGCTCGGGTTCTTTCAGCAGCTCGAGCAGCCGCCCGGCCGCAGGGCGCCGCTTCCACGGAATCGACCGCGACTGCCCGATGTCGAAGAACTCCGCGACGATCTGCCCGTGCTGACCGACCAGGGCGTTCGCTCGTCCGAGCTGCCAGTTGCGAGATGCTTCCGGATCTTGCTGGTCTTCGGTGGAGACCCGCCCGGCGAAAGCGAACCTGATCATTGCTGCGATTCCTCCTGCTGGATGAGAAAGACATCGGCGTTCGGTGGTGACCTGGCCGAACTGCCTCCTTATCGGAAGTTGCGATGGAGGGAGTCGGCCGTGGTGTTGATGCTGGACTCGGTCGGGGACTATCGACGGTCTCGCCACGAATCTCGCGGACGTGTCGGAGAATGATCTCCAGCAACACTTTAGCGGCTATGGCGTTGAGCTGAGGCGGGTCCTCTGGAACGACGACAGCGACATCGTTCGTGCGGCTTCGGGCAGCCTGATCATGCGCGTTGCTGCCATCAGGGCGCACGGCGCACGTCCTCGGCTACGCTGGCCGACTGGTAGCTGACCGATGACGACCGGCACCTCGTTCTGTACCAATCACGAGCCGCGCGCGTTCGGTCGTGGCTATCCCTCCGCCAAGAACGGCAGACCGGTGTGCTGGTGCGAGTAGAGGTGAACGATGAGCGCGCCGCCGCGGGAGACAAAGGCCCAGGACGGGCTCTGGCGCCGAGATGGCCAGTAGAGGGCTCACCGTGGAGATCGAAAGGCATGGCTCCTCCAGGCCTGCCGATTCTCCCGCCTTCCATGAAAGCCGAAACACGGCGATTTCGCCACCACCTGTAGCCGAGGGTCCGTCACAGCGCCGACAGATGCGCACTCGAGCTCCATGAGCTGTTAGCTCTCAATGGATGCGCGTGGGCGGCGATAAGTGCAGTCTGTGGGTGGGATTTTGGCCAGGTCTGTGGCGCTGGTCATTTGGGTGATACTGGCGGTGTGAACGGGACGTGGGAGGCGTGGGGTCGGGTCGTGGTGGCCGCGATCGCCGCGATACCGGTAGCCGGTCTCGTGGCCTGGTGGCTGGCTGGTCAGCGCGGGTGGCGGGCGGCGCTGTGCGATGTAGGGATGGTGACGGGTACCGCGCCGTGGTTGTGGATGATTCTCACGCCGACCGGAAGAGGTCGTTCGGTGAATCTCGTGCCGCTTCGTGATCTGGCCGAGCAACTGGCCGACGACCGGGTAATCGAGCAGTTCGGCGGGAATCTGTTGGTCTTCGCCGCACTCGGCTTCCTGTTGCCGGTGCGTCGACCCTGGTTCGCTCGCTCGTACCGCATCCTGTTGGCGGGAGCAGCAGCTTCGATCGCGGTGGAGACTGCACAGTTCGCCCTCGCTATCGGCCGTCACTCATCGGTCGACGACGTACTGTTGAACGCGGCCGGTGCATGCCTGGCGGGCCAGCTCTCACGACATCTGTGGGCGTCGCGCGCAATCACCGACCGCTCCGAACCGGCATTGCCCGAAGAGCCGACACAGCGCATCGTCTCCGAGGGAGACGGCGTCGGCCAGTCGACTTCCCCGAGTAGGGAGATCATCGAGAAGTGCGTGGCCGCTGGGGCGATGCCAGCCATCCGCGACGAACTGCTCCGATCGACAGATCCACGCTCAAGACCGATCCCGCTGGATACACGGAAATCGGCATGAACGGAGATACTGCGCCGCAGTCGATCTCGTGACGCCCACCGCCCGCCCATCGGCACTACCGTGGGTCTCGGCACGTGATAGCTGCTGGGGCCGAGTCCTTGACCTGCTCTCTGCCGTCGGCATTCATGAACATTCCCGAAAAGGTATAGGTCGCGACACGCCGCCAGGATTGGCGAACAACTGACGTCACAGTTCGCGAACAGAGCCAGCCAGGCCCATGCAACCCTCAATTCATTCGATCTCACAGAATATTCGAATGCTCAACTCGCAACTAGCATGTGCTCCCACCGCTATCCAACCAACCTCTCGCCAGCCCTTCCGCTGAACTCAAAACTGGCCACCACCAGCACATAGAAACAAGGATCTGCCACACCTCATGCTCCCTGGTCGCGGAAACATCACGGTCACTTCGCAGTAAGAGCGCGTACGGTGGATTGTGTGATGTCACTAGCAAAGCTCGGCAGTGGCGACGGCTACACCTATTATCTCCGCTCGATCGCCACGCAGGACGTGAACGATCGCGGTCCGCAGGACCTTTCGACCTACTACAGCGAGCGCGGCGAATCCCTCGGTCGCTGGCTGGGTTCCGGCCTGCCGAACGTCGGTATCGAGGCCGGTGAGGTGGTGACCGAAGCGCAGATGCGGGCGTTGTTCGGTCACGGTCTGCATCCGAACGCCGAGGCGATGATCGCCGCCGAAGTAGAGGCACTCGCCGCGGATGGCATCTCGCGCCGTACCGCGCGGGCGCACGCGGTGCGGCTGGTCCGGCTGGGTGCCCCGTTCACGAAACACGCGGTGGCGGAGTACTCATACCGCTACGAGCGGGCTCGCGCCTACGCCGCCTACAACGCCGAGCACGGCCGCGTCGACTACGCCCGATCCCGGCGGAGCAGCGCAGCCGCATCGCCTCCGAAGTCTCCCAACGCATGTTCGCCGAGGAATATGGCCGCCCACCCCGCGACGACAGGGAGCTGTCGGGCTGGGTGGCTCGCGCCAGCCGGGCGCCGTCGAAGCGGGTCGCTGGTTTCGACCTCACTTTCTCGCCGGTCAAGTCGGTGTCGACGTTGTGGGCGCTGGCCCCACGTGAGATGTCGGAGAAGATCGAGGCCGCCGTGGATGCCGCCCTGCGCGATGCGCTGGCCTATCTGGAGCAGCACGCGGTGTTCACCCGGGTCGGGCGGCACAGCCGCCGCCAGGTCGACGTCGTCGGCGGACTGATCGCCACCGCATTCCAGCACCGCGACTCCCGTGCCGGTGACCCGAATCTGCACGTCCACGTGGTTATCTCGAACGCGGTCAAACGCCACGACGGACAGTGGGGTGCACTCGACGCCAGGATGATCTACCAGCACAACGTCGCCGCCTCCGAGCTGTTCAATACCCGGCTGGAGCACTACCTCGAGCAGTCGGTCGGTGTGCAGTTCGCCGAACGCCACAGCAGCAGCCGACGCCGGCGCGGGAAGCGGCCGGTACGGGAGATCGTCGGCGTCCAGGAGCGCCTGGCCGAGGAATGGTCGAAGCGGTCAGCCGCCGTGGACGCCGAGCTGACCACCCGCACCACGCGGTTTCAAGCCGAGCGTGGCCGCGAACCAACACCGGCTGAACTGCACGACCTCGCCCAAGAAGCCACCTTGAAAACCCGCGGCCAAAAGGTGGCGGCCCGCTCGCGTGCTGAGCAACGCGCCGACTGGCGCCGCGACGCCGTGCAGTTGCTCGGCGGTGAGAGCGCAGTCGATGCGATGGTCGCGACCTCACTGGGACAGCCGATCCCGCAGCGGGAGGTCACCGACGCCGCGTGGGTCGCCGCGACCGCCGCGAGAGTGGTGGAGGTCGTGTCCGATTCCCGGGCGACCTGGCAGTTCCGCCACATTCGCGCGGAAGCCACCCGCCAGCTGCGCGGCAGCATCAACCCGGACAACTGGCACATCCTCATCACCCAGGTCACCGACACCGCCTTGAGCGAGCCGCGGTCGATCCCGCGCGGCACACCAGAGGCCGAAGACATCGCACCCACCGTCGAGGCATTGACCCGCCGCGACGGAACCAGCGTGTTCACCACCTCCGGCTCCCAGCTCTACACCAGCCCACAGATCCTCGCTGCCGAGGAACGCCTGATAGCGGCGAGCCTGCTCGAAGGCGGGCGCACTATCCCGGCGGCTGCGGTGGATGCCGCGATCATCGAGCACGCCGCCAACAACAACGGCCAGATGCTCAACAACGGCCAAGTCCAGTTGCTGCGCGAGTTCGCCACCTCCGGACGCCGATTCCATGTCGCGATCGCCCCGGCCGGGACCGGGAAGACCACCGCCATGGCCGCGCTGGTGCGCGCCTGGACCACCGAAGGCGGCACCGTGCTCGGGCTGGCACCGGAAGGACCAGCCGCCGGTGTCCTCGGCAGCGAGATCGGCGCGGACTCCAAGACCGTGGACATGCTCGTCACCGTGATCGACGACATCCGGTCGGGCGAGCGGGCCCTCGATGACGCACCGGACTGGGTGCGGGCGATCGGACCCCGCACCCTCGTCGTGCTCGATGAGGCGGCGAAGACCCCCACTCTGAAACTGGATTCGGTCGTGTCCTGGCTGATCGAACGCGGGGCCAGCGTGCGGGCGGTCGGTGATGACCGGCAACTGTCCTCCGTGCAGGCCGGAGGCGTGATCCGCGACATCGTCCACCACGCCGGCGCCGCCACCCTCACCAACGTCGTCCGCTTCGACAACCCGAGCGAGCGCGCCGCCAGCCTCGCCCTACGCCACGGCGATACGGCCGCGATCGCCTTCTACACTGACCACGGCCGCGTCCACGTCGGCACCCTCGGCACCGCCGTCCACGCCGCGTACCGGGCCTGGCGGGCCGACTACGCCCACGGCCGCGACGTCGCCCTCCTGGCGCCGACCAACGAACTGGTGCGCCAGCTCAACACCCTCGCCCGCGACGAACGCCTCCGCCGCGAAGGCCTGCACGGACCGGAAACACTGCTCTCGGACGGGCTTTCGGCATCTGTCGGAGACATCATCACGACCAGGGAGAACAACTATCGACTGCGGATCTCCCAAACCGATCACGTCCGCAACGGCTACCGCTGGAAAGTCCGTGCCGTCCACCCGGACGGGCGGATCACCGCTACCCACATCGGATCCGGCCGCAAAGTCACCCTGCCCACCGCTTACGTGCGTGAATGCGTCGAGCTCGGCTACGCCCGCACGATCAACTCCGCCCAAGGGCTGACTACCGACACCTGCCACGGCGTGCTGACCGGCAGCGAGGACTGCTTCCAGCTATATGTGCTGGCCACCCGCGCCCGCGTTGGCGGACACCTCTACCTCGCCACCGCAGGCGACGGCCAGGACGCTCCCGCCCAGACGTGGAGCGCGCTGCACCCACCGACTGCGATCGACATGCTCACCCAGATTCTCGGCCGCGACGGAAGCCAAGTCTCCGCGACCACCCAGGCTCGCCAGGCCGCCGACCCCCAACGCCAACTCGCCGGAGCCATCGACGCCTACCTCGACGCGCTTGCCACGGCCGCCGACGCACACCTCGGCAGCGAGCACCACACCGCCGTCACCGCAGCCGCCGAACGACTCATGCCCGGCCTTACCGACGAGGCGGCGTGGCCAGTGCTGCGTCAGCACCTGGCCATGATCGCCCTGACCGGGCGCGACCCGATCACCGCGCTCACCGACGCCGTCACCGCCCGGGAGCTCGACACCGCCGACGACAAAGCCGCCGTACTCGTGTGGCGCATCGGCAATCGAACCATCGACGGCGGCCCGCTGGGATGGATCCCGGTGATCCCGCCGGTGCTGCGCGACAACTCCGACTTCGGCGAACACCTGCGGGTACGCGCGGCCCAGATCAAGGACCTCGCCGCCCGAATCGGCGCTACAACCCACACCTGGACACCCGAAACTGCACCAGTGTGGGCGCGGCAGCTCGTCGAGCGCGACCTGAACCTCACCGCCTCACTCGCCATCTGGCGGGCAGCACACGCGGTCCCCGACCACGACCGCCGCCTGACCGGACCGGTGCAATACCCAGTCGACGAACGCCGCACCCAGCTCCAGCTCGATGCCGCAGTGCGGTCGCGTCTGAGAGATGTCGACACCAAAACCCGCTGCTGGGCAACGCTCGCCCAAGAAGTCGACCGACGGATAACGACCGACCCGTACTGGCCACAACTGGCCGAGGAGTTGTCCCACGCCGCCGCCACCGGCCTGGACGTACCGACTGCCGTCCGCACCGCCGCCACGCAGCGCCCGTTACCGGATGAACAGCCCGCCGCAGCACTGCGCTGGCGACTGGTCGAAACGCTCGACGAAGCGCAGCGCCGCCACGCCGACCAACTCGCCCGCGCGGTCTCTGAACTCCGGGTCGACCAGTGGCGCCGCATGAGCGATCGGGATCTGGAAGACGAGATCCAGTCTGCTCGACGCGATTTCGATCTCGACCCGATCCTGGACATGGGTCTCATCATCGAACGTAGCCAGCGATATGACCGCGGCAGCGACGCCGACGCTGTACGCCGCGCTCACGCCGAACTCGATCAACACGCGGCAGCGATCTACACCGCCCGCAACGCACAGGCCGCAGTCGTGACCGCCGAACACGCCCTCACCCTCGCTCACCGGCAACAGGCAACCGCGCAGAACAACCCACCAAAGATCCCCTGGTGGCGAACCAACACCGCCTCCGCACGCGCCGCACGCGCGGAGCACGCATCCCGCCTCGAGCACCTGCGCCAAGCCCTCAACGACGCCGAACAAGACCTGCTTGCTGCCCGCGAGACTGCCAGCCGCGCTCAAGCCGCAGTGCGCATCGCGCAGGACAACTGGGACTCCATCCTTCACCGTGCCGACAACCACGCTGCGCGAGCCGCCGAGCTGGCGACCGCAGACCAGAGCGACAGTGCCTTCGCACGCAAACTGGCGCAGGCAGAACAGCGCTGGCTACGCGAGGAGCGCCAACTCGATGACGCGTTCACCGAACAGCAACGCCGCGCACAGCTGACATCTGAGCAGCGCGACCTCGAAGACCGGGCTCGCCGCCATCTCTACCTCAATACGCACCACGGGCCGGCATTTGCAGAGACAACAGCCCGGACCGTGACCGGGGCGAGCCGCGAAGAGCCATTCGACACTCCGGAAATAGGCACTGACTACGAATACAGCCACGACGACTACGACTACGGACCGTAGTGATGCTGCTTCTGCGCCGAGCACACCAGCTGGTAGTCGCTCGGCCCGACCACCGCGATGGTCGGGCCGAGAACGACGCACGAGATCACGACACCGCCTGCCATACTGCGGCCTTGTCCCCGGTTCGCAACGATCGGATGCGATGTCGTAGTTCTTCGGCCGCCGCGGGCTTGGTCGGCGCAAGCCGGATGTAGGCACCGAGGGAATGCAGTTCGGTGATGTCGCGCAGCAGGGCCCATCCGGGCCAGTCGAGAAGGTCGTAGCCATAGGCGGCTGCGAAGCGTGCCCGCTCCTTTTGTGGTTGGTGGAAGTGATCGGGCAACCCGTTCACCAGGTCGAGTTCGCGTGGCCCGATGCTGCATTGATCCCAGTCGACCAGCACCCACTGCCCGTGATCGCAGACGGCGTTCTCGCTGTGGACGTCGACATGAACAAGACCTTCCCCGAGCGGGAATTCGGTCTGGATGAACTGGCCGACCAGTGCCTCGGCGCGGGCGCGCAGCCACGCCCGGTCAGAGTCGGTGAGTGCAGGTGTCGTCCGCTCGCCATCGAGGGCTAGGGCTTCGAACAGCCGCCGCAGCGGCTGGTATCGAGGCACGGGGAACGGCGGCTGCGCTACCGAGTGCAGCCGCCGTATGAGTGCGCCGAGGTCGGCCGGGCACGGCCGATCTGGTGTGGGGCGGTAGGGCCAGAACGTAGCGATTGCGCCGTTGGCGATAACCGGCTGCGTCCCGGACGCTGGAGTGAGCGCGATGGGTGGGGCTTCGGCTGCCAGCCAACGTGTGACGGCGATGGCGGTGTGGGCGCGCTCGCGCCGGTAGGCGGTGTCGGGTGCCAGGCGCACGACGAGATCAGCGTGCGGCAGCAACCACACTGCGTTCGACCGATGATGCAGCAATTGCGCGTCGCGGTCGTCGACGCCGAACTCCTGACAGGCGGCGCGCACGGCTGCGCGACCGGGAAGCTGGCTTTCGGTGGTCATGAGGCCGCAGAGGCGAGAACCGCCCTCAGATCGCCGCGCAATTCAGCGACGATCGGATTGCTGTCGTGCTGTGCGGCGATGGTGTCCAGATCGCGGAGGCGCACGTAGCATCGGGGTGAAGATATCTCGGTGATTGCCGTGATCGCCTCGCGCCCGTGCCGGTTGGCTGATTCGAAATCACCCGCTTGCAGACAGGCGCTGGCAAGGGTGGGTAGGGCGACGGCGCGGCTGCGCGCATGTTCGCTGGCGTGGCCAGGGATCGCTGTGGACAGACGCTCGACCGCCGATTGTGCGAATTTGGGGTCGGAGAGCGACAGCAAATACATCGCATGGCCGTGTTGAGCGGCGATTTCCGCGGGCGTGACGAACCATGCCCAGGAGGGAGTGGTGTCGGGTTCGGCTGCGGCGTAGCGGTCTTCGGATAGCCCGAGGGCGCGCTGGGTGGCTGCGGAGTCGTTCAGGGATGCCCAGCACCAGCCCATTACCGTTGCGATGTACCCGGCGGTGATGGTGCTGATCGGATGGCGCCTGTTGGCGGCGGTCGATGAGGCAAGTTGCACGAATTTCAGTGCTTCATCAGGTCGTTTCAGATGCAGGGACTGGTGGGCCATGTCGAGCAGAATGCTGACCGTCAGGTCGGTGCTGCGCGGATGGTCTTCTCCACGGTGCGCCGTTTGCAAGGCGTATGTCCACAGTTTGCGGGCCGAGTCGTGTTCTTCGATGTCGTAGGCCAGCCAGCCGGCCATGCTCGCCAGGTCGGCGGTGGCGATCCACAGACGTGTTCGAACGTCCGTGGTGCATGCGGCGCCTTCCAGGGCGCGGACTTGATGCAGTTGGGTGAGTGCCGCGGTCCGGCAGAGTCCGCCGCCGTGCGCGAGGTCCCATTTCCGGAATCCTTCGGTGATGGCTTCGATGGCGTCGATGTCGGCGGATCCGATGTGTGGTCGGGTGACTGGCTCGAGCCGGTCAGGGAGGATGCTGCCCAGCCGGTCGAGCTGCGGGTGAAGATGGGAACCGAGTGCGGCTGCGGTTGCCAGGGTGATGAAGTCTCTACGTTCCACCCACGTCACCTCCTCGCGGGCCAGATTACTCGCAGTCCCGGAGCCGAACCCGAGCAGCGACGCGGGGATCGCAAAGGTATCGGCGATTCTGGCGATCAGCTTGGCGCTGGTGAGACGGCGTTCTCCGCGTTCGACGGCTGACACTCTGGACTGTGTGAGGTCGAGCAACGCGGCCAGCTGAAGTTGTGAGAGGCCGGTTGCTTCGCGAATCAAGGTGAACACCACGCTGAAGTCGTGGTCTGCCAGCGCCGCGCGGATCGTGGGGTCGTCGAAGAAGTCGGCGGTGAGCGCGTGCTTGAACCCGGCAGCTGAGGCGCAGTCGGCGCAGAGGTTTCCCGTGTGGTTTGCGGGCAGCGCCGTGCGGCATGTGCGGCAGATACGTCCCCCAGTATTCATATCTCACCTCAGTCGGTTGACCGCAGTTTGTCTCACAGTATGCGGTGGATGGCTTCTACGTGCGCAAATGCCCCTTTCGCCTGATCCCAGCCCGTTGTTGACGATGCGCAAGCCCCAGTGGGGCTAGTCCCGTCGGGCGTTGGGACGGCAAGCCGCGGCCGCGAATCTGGGATCAGCACCCGATGCCGGGGCATGCGGTCGACTCCTTTCCGCCCTTCGCAGGAATCAGCAACGGTTGGAGCCGGATTCGGACGCTGTGCGACTGGACCCGGCATCGGCGTGCCCACCCACCGACTGTCAGGGAGCTGTCGTGAAAATTTCGCAGAACACACGGGATCTGTGGGCCGCGCAGTATCACGACTGCGCGGTCGAACCCATCGATTTGGATCTGGACCGCGCCCGCTTCATTCTCCACGCTCATGCCGCCCATGGCGGCCGATGCCTGCCCTACCTCACGGCGATGGCCTACTCGTTCGGAACCGAGGTGTAGCCCGAGCATGCCCACCGAACACCACACACCCATACTCACTCGTTCACCGCAGATGACAACGGCTGCGCGACAGGATGTCTCGCTCTCCGGGCGGGATTCTCGGCTGCCTCGGATTCCGGACTGGCACGGGCTCTGCGCGGCATTCCGCGGCGTGACGGGCCACAACCCGGGCGACCATCTGATCACGCGATGGGCGCAAGCGCTGGCGCATCTGCACCGCACACGCCGCGTCATCCCCGAACGCGCGGCCGAAGTCGACCGACGCCGAGACGATGTCGTCACGTTGATCGACAACTGGGTCAGCACCCACATTCAGCCACGACGCGGCACCGAACGCATAGGACCGGCAGTGGATGCCCTGGCCGCCGCGTACGTCGATGCCGAACTGACGCTGGCGGCTGCCGAGCACGCGTCCGAACCCGTCGTGCATGAGGCATGGATCCACGTCAGTGCCCTGGCTGTCGACTGGGCTGACCTGATCACCGAAGTCGTCGACGGCCAACCGCCCGCACCGCGGCCTACCGGGCCCGCCACTCCGATACGTCCCTGATCGAAAGGACACACCAAATGTTCACCCTCGCAACAGATCCCCAGTTCATCGCCACATGTCAGGCCGAAGACCTCGACCCTGACACCGCCGCCCGCAGGGTCGAAAGCGGCACCCTTGTGTTCCTGCGGTCGCACGCGAGCCGACGCATGACGGCCTTCACACCGCTGCTCGTCGGTGAGGACACCCGCCGCAAAGTCGCCGCTCTCGTCGGACTGGGGCCGCGTGACCGCGACCGGCAGACCATCGTGGAAAGCATGGCGGTCATCCTCGCCGCTGGACCCGACGCTGTCATGGACCTGACCACCAACCCCGAAGGAGTGGCGCTGCGCGCGGATCTGAAGGAAGTCATGGGCGTACCGCTCGGCGCATGCCTGACATACGACCTGTTCGCTGACCCGCGTAAACAGCTGAGCCGCAACGAATTCCTGGACCGATTCGAGCTCGGGTTGGCCGCTGGCGTCGACTTCGTCCTCATCCACGCAGGCATCAACCCCGCCCTCGCGCAGATGAGCGAGGAATCCGACCGAATCATGCCCACGACCTCACGAGGCGGCGGGTTGCTGGCCCGCTACATGCGCCTCCATCACTGCGACAATCCTCTGATCGAGTACTTCGACGGAATCCTCGACATCTGTCGCCGCCACGAAGTCGTCCTCGACCTCGGCGACATCTTCCGCCCCGGCGCCACCGCCGATGCGGACGACGACCTGAAATGGCACGAGATCCACCTGCTGGCCGAACTCCGCAAAGACGCGTTGAACGCCGGGGTGCAGGTGTTGTGCGAAAGCGGCGGGCACATGCCGCTGCACCGGATTCCCGAACTGATCCCCGCCTACAAAGAAGCGCTGGGCGGTGCGCCGCTGTGGCTGGCCGGACCGATGGTCATCGACAACGGCGTCACCCTCGACGACACCGTCAACGCCCTTGGTGTCGCGGCGGCCGGACAATGTGGCGGCGACATGTTCGCCTCCATCACCCACAACGAGCACTACGCCATGCCTACCGCGCCCGACACCGCCACCTCCATCCGCATGGTCCGTGTCGCCATCACAGCGCTCGACCTCGTGCGTGGCTGGGAACCCGAAATCGCACGGCAGCGCGCGATCAGCGTGGCCCGCCGCGCCAACGACTGGGACATCCAGCAAGGTCACGCCCTCTACCCCGGCCTGGCGGGCAACGCGTTCATCACCCACGGCCTGCGCAAAGGCGCGCCCTGCACCATCTGCGGATCACTATGCCCCCACATCACAGCGAAAAAAGTGCACGAGGAAACACCCGTCCCCGCCTACCAGCCCGGACCCGTTCTGCTGCCCATGCCCGCGCCTTCCATCGAACCGGAGGCATGAAGTGGACACCACCGCCTTGGCCGAACGCATCATCTCCCGACTCCCCCACGCCACCGCCGTCGCCCGGGAAGCCCTCGATATCGCCGAAGACCTCCGCACGCTCGGGCACTGCGTACCCGCCGACGACTGGCTGATCGTCGGCGGCTCCCTCGCCCGCGGCGAACCCACCTTCATCCGCCACGACGGCAAGCCGCTGCTGATCAGCGACGTCGACCTCCTTTACGTCCACTACGGAGACCATCCCTCAGCTCAGAGCCAGGAACTCGTGTCCCTCGCGGAGAAACACTTCGCCGCAGTGGATTTGATGACGTTGTCGCTCGGCGACTACCGCGCCATCCAAACCTCCCTCGGGCACGACTTCAAAAACCTCGGCCTACCCGTCACCGATCGCGGCCTACCCGACCACCACCCCGTCACACTCGACGTCCGCGACGCTTACGAAATCCTGCTTTACTACACCCAGGCCTACTTCTGGCTCGGCCTCCACGACCAATGGTCCGCCGGAACGGCTTCCACGCACTCTCACCTGCTCGTCAGCCGACTGTGCGTAAAGATTTTGCGAGCTACGGCCATGCTCGAGGGCGCCTACGCCCACCACGACTTCGGTCACATGGCACCGCACCTCGCCGAACAGATGCGCGCCGAGCTGCGCTGGCGAGCCGACCCCACCCAACCGCCGATGGATCCGGGACGATTCTGGACCTACCTCCACCACGCCTTCACCCGGTTCGACGCCGAGTTCGGACAACCACGCTCCGACGCGGTCAACTACACGCGCTACGCCGTGACCAGCAGCGGCCGAATCGTCGCCCGACACCACCAAACCGTCCACGCCCTCGCACACGCCATGGCCGACGCATGGCACACCACACCCGACCCGACCGCATTGACTACGGTGAAGCAACGCGCCTGGGAACGCATCACCGGCTGGACCGGCAGCGCACGCCGAGAAAGCCCCGAAGAACACTTCCGCGCGCACAAACAGACCATCCACGACCACCTACTCGCCATGAAAGTGCAGGTCAGATGAAAATCCTGGTCACCGGGGGTGCAGGATTCGTCGGAGCCACCGTCACACGCCTGCTCCTCGACGCCGGACACAACGTCACCGTCATCGACGACCTCTCCCGCAACGACGACCGCCAAATTCCCCACGACGCCGAATTCATCAAGCTCCGCGTCCACGACATCGCCCAAATCCTCACACCGGGCTCCGGCTACGACGCCGTCCTGCACTTCGCCGGCCTCATCGCCGCAGGCGAATCCATGCACCACCCCGAATGGCACTGGGACAACAACACCCGCGCCTCCCTCGCCCTGCTCGACGCCATGCACACCGCCCACGTCAGCAAACTCGTCTTCTCCTCCACCGCCGCCGTCTACGGCGAACCCACCCATCTGCCCCTGCTCGAAACCTCACCCACCAACCCAGTCAACACCTACGGCGACACCAAACTCGCCATCGACAAAGCCATCACCACCTACACCCGCGCCTCCGCGCTCGGCGCGATCTCCCTGCGCTACTTCAACGTCGCAGGCGCACACGACTGCGGCGACGGCACCATGATCGGCGAACGCCACAACCCCGAAACCCACCTCATCCCCCTCGCCCTCGACACCGCCCTCGGCCACCGCGACAAACTCACCCTCTACGGCGACGACTACCCCACCCCTGACGGCACCTGCATCCGCGACTACATCCACATCACCGACCTCGCCCACGCCCACCTCCTCGCCCTCAACACCATTCACCCCGGCGAACACAAGATCTACAACCTCGGCAACGGCATCGGCTACTCCAACTACCAAGTCATCCAAGCCATCCGCGACGTCACAGGGATACCGTTCGACATCGAGACAGCACCACGACGGCCAGGCGACCCCGCAACCCTCTACGCCTCATCCGAACTCGCGCAACGCGAACTCGGCTGGACACCACAGAAACCAGACATCACCGACATCGTGCGTGATGCGTGGCAGTTCCACAGTAGGCATTCGAGATAGCTCCAACGCGGTGCCGGGCGCGCAGCGGAATCCGCCGTGCCGGTATCTCTCGCCGACATTTGGAAGAAGCGGCCGACCGTGACGGATTCGCTGAGCCGGTCGCTGCTGCCGACCTTGTGGCGCGCAGGGTGTTGTGATGCGCGATGATGTTCTTGTTACGCACCGGCTGCTGCAGCCTGTGCGCCGCCTGTTTGGACGGCACGCACGGGTCGCGCTGGGCGTCCAACATCCACCGTCGAGCGAGCCTCGTAAGGAGCCGTGTGAGCACCCTCGGTAGTTTTATCTGGTCGATCGCCGACCAGCTTCGGGGTCCCTACCGCCCCAACCAGTACGGCAACGTGATCCTCCCGCTCACGATCCTGCGCCGCCTCGACTGCATCCTCGAGCCCGACCGGGAGACGGTGCGCGTGCTGGCGGCGAAGTACGACAACCCCAACCGGCTCAAGATCGAGGTCAAGAAGGTCACTGGGCGGCCGTTCTATAACACCTCGAACTACTCCTTCGCCAACCTCCTCAAAGACGCCGACGGGCTGGCGGACAACCTGGCCGACTACATCGACCGGTTCTCGCCCGATGTCGACGTGTTCGAATACTTCGACTTCAAGAAGGAGATCCTCGCCCTGGAGAAGGCGGAGCTGCTGCGTGAGGTCATTACGTCCTTCAAGGCCGTCGACCTGCATCCGGACGTCGTCTCCAACGCCGATATGGGCGATGCGTTCGAGTACATCATCCGCAGGTTCAACGAGGCCGCGAACGAGACCTCCGGTGACCACTACACCCCGCGGGATGCGATCCGGCTGCTCGTCGACCTGCTCTTCGCCGAGAAGGACGCCGACCTAACCGAGGCCGGCATCGTCCGCACGCTATACGACCCGACTGCGGGCACGGGCGGCATGCTCGCTTTGGCCGAGGAGCACCTGCTAGAGCAGAACCCCGAGGCGAAGCTGAGCCTGTACGGCCAGGAGTACAACCCGCAGTCGTACGCGATCTGCAAGTCCGACCTGCTGGCCAAGGGCCACGACGCGACCAACATCGCCTTCGGCAACACGCTCACCGATGACGCGTTCAAGGGCCGCCAGTTCGACTTCTGCATGTCTAACCCGCCGTACGGCGTCGACTGGAAGCAGTACGCCAAGGCGGTCACGAAAGAGCGCGACGAAGCTGGCCCTTACGGCCGGTTCGCCCCTGGCCTCCCGGCGACGTCGGACGGGCAGATGCTCTTCCTGCTCCACCTGGCCCACAAGATGCGCGCCCGCGAGGACGGCGGCGGGCGGGCCGGGATTGTGATGAACGGCTCGCCGCTCTTCAACGGTGCCGCTGGGTCCGGCCCCTCCCAGATCCGCAAGTGGTTGCTGGAGAAAGACCTGGTTGATGCCATCGTCGCGCTGCCGACCAACATGTTCTTCAACACCGGCATCGCCACTTACATCTGGATCCTCGACAACACCAAGCCCCTCCACCGCGAGGGCCATGTCCAGCTCATTGATGGCACGTCGTTCTGGACCAAGATGCGCAAGAATCTCGGCTCCAAGGGCCGCGAGATCAGCGACACCGACCGCGCCGAGGTGGTGAAGTTGTACGCCGACTTCACCGACGCCGACCCGGACTACTCCAAAGTGCTGCGCAACGACGAGTTCGGCTATTGGACCATCCCCGTCGAGCGACCCCTCCTCGACGAGTCCGGCAACCCCGTACTCGACCGCAAGGGCCAGCCCAAGCCGGACCCGAAGATGCGCGACACCGAGAACGTCCCGTTCACCTACGGCGGCTCGACCGCTGGCGCGGCCGCCAAGGTCGAGGTCATTCAGGCGTACTTCGACGCCGAGGTGAAGCCGCACGTACCCGATGCCTGGATCGACTGGGCCAAGGTCAAGACTGGCTACGAGATCCCCTTCACCCGCCACTTCTACAAGTACGTCCCGCCCCGTCCTCTCGCCGAGATCGACGCCGACCTGGAGAAGCAGGTCGCCAAGATCCTCGACCTGCTGCGGGAGGTCGAGGGGTGACGCAAGCGCAGTTCGATTTCGAGCAGGCTTGGGCGGGCAGAGTTCCGGCCCGCTGGCGCTGGACTCGGAATAAGGAGCTTCTGGCCGAGTCACCGGCTGTCACTGTCGATGGCTCGGAGGAGCTCCTCAGCGTTTCGCATCTGACAGGCATCACTCCGAAGTCGGAGAAGAACGTGACGATGACTGCGGCGGAGAACCTCGATGGCTACCGCTTGGTGGACACTGGCGATCTCGTCATCAACACGATGTGGGCGTGGATGGGAGCGCTCGGCGTTGCGAGGCAGCCCGGGATCGTGAGCCCGGCGTATGGCGTCTACAGGCCTCGCCCAGGTGCGCCGTTCAATCCGGTGTTCTATGACTACCTCTACCGATCGACCCCGTACGTGATGGAGATGACTCGTCTCTCGCGCGGCATCTGGTCCTCGCGGCTGCGGCTTTACCCGGATGTCTTCCTCGGCATGGCGATTCCGGTACCGCCACCGGAGGAGCAACGCACCATCGCCGACTACCTCGACCGCGAGACCGCCCGCATCGACACGCTCATCGAGGAGCAGCAGCGGCTAATCGAGATGCTTCGTGAACGCCGGGACTCGATATGGGCCACATGTGTTGAGAAGGCCCGACGCCTCGGGCGTCCCGCTACTGTTCGTCGCGTCATCGAGTCGATCGTCGATGGTCCGTTCGGATCTTCACTCACGTCAGCTCATTACTCGGACGACGGGGCCCGCGTGATCCGACTTGGCAATATCGGCATGAACGAATTCAAGGACGGTGACGCCGCGTTCATCCCACTTGACTACGCCGAGGAACTCGAAGCGCACACCGTCGAGCAAGGTGATGTCGTTGTCGCTGGGCTTGGCGACGACAAGATGCCGCTCGGTAGGGCGGCGGTGGTGCCCGCACTTGGGCCGGCGATCGTGAAAGCCGATTGCTATCGCCTCCGACCCAACGAACAGGTGGGTGCGGCGTACCTTGCTTGGGTGATGTCTGCTCCGCAGACGCGCTCACAGATCATGCTGCTTGCTCGCGGCTCGACCCGTGCACGCCTCAATACGAAGGTTGTGCAACAGGTTGAGATTCCCCTTCCGGACAGGGACACGCAAGATGCGCTTGTGGCCCGGTCGGACGCCGATACCGCGAAGATCGACAGACTTATTGCCGAGTCGGAGCGGTTCGTGGAGCTCGCTCGTGAGCGGCGGGCAGCGTTGATCACGGCGGCGGTGACGGGGCAGATCGACATGCGGGAGATGGTGTGATGGCCGGTCACAACGAGGTCGTCTTCGAATCCGAGATCTGCGAGTACCTAGCCGACCACGGGTGGCTCTACTCCGACAATGACACTGGGTACGACCGGGAGCGGGCGCTCTTTCCCGAGGACCTGTTCGCCTGGCTGGAGCATACCCAGCAGGCGGCGTACGAGAAGGCTTTGAAGGCGGCGGGGTCGCAGGCGAAGTTCCTCGACGTGCTGGCCACGGCGCTCGACAAGCCTCTCGAACATGGTGGCGGGACGCTGAACATCTTGCGTAACGGGGTGCAGTACATCGGCGGTGGCCGGTTGAAGATGGCGCAGTTCCGCCCCGAGACGAGTCTGAACGCGACCACCAACGACCAGTACGCGGCGATGCGGGTGCGGGTGATGCGGCAGGTGTATTTCTCCACCGCTGACACGCGCAGCATCGACCTGGTCTTCTTCGTCAACGGGCTCCCGGTCGCCACTGTCGAGTTGAAGACCGACTTCGCCCAGTCTCTTGATGAGGCGATCAACCAGTACCGCAAGAAACGGCATCCGCTGACCAACGGGCGGCCGGAGCCGCTGCTGTCGTTCGGGCATCGGGCGCTGGTGCACTTCGCGGTATCCAACGACCTTGCCGCGATGACCACCCGGCTCGAGGGCGAGAAGACGCACTTCCTGCCGTTCAACATGGGTCACGACGGTGGCGCGGGCAACCCGCCTGGTGCCAAGAAGAGGTCGGCGACGGCGTACCTGTGGGAGCGGGTCTGGGAGAAAGACGCCTGGCTCAACATCATCGGCCGGCTGATGATCGTGGAGACCAAGCAGGAGTGGGATGTCGCGACTGGGACGTCGGTGCGGCGTACAAGCATGCTCTTCCCTCGGTTCCACCAGTGGGAGGCCGTGACGAACATCGTGGCCGCGGTGAGCGAGGAGGGGGTGGGGCGTCGCTACCTGATCGAGCACTCGGCAGGGTCAGGGAAGACGAACACCATTGCCTGGACCGCGCACCGGCTGGCGCGTCTGCACGTGAACGACGAGAAGGTCTTCGACTCGGTGATCGTGGTCGTGGACCGCACCGTGCTCGACGGGCAGCTCCAGGAGGCGATCCGGCAGATCGACGGGTCGGGGAAGATCGTGGCCACGATCAGCCCGGAGGACGTCCGCAAGGCGGGGGCGAAGTCGAAATCCGGGCTGCTGGCGACCGCTTTGAAGAACGGGGAGCTGATCATCGCGGTGACGGTGCAGACATTCCCGTTCGCCCTCGACGAGATCCGGGCCGACTCGTCGCTGAAGGGGCGTCGGTTCGCGGTGATCGCCGACGAGGCGCACTCCTCGCAGTCTGGCCAGATCTCCTCCAAGCTCAAGGCCGTGCTGACCGCGGAGGAGATCAAGGAGATCGAGGACGGTGGGGAGATCGGCATCGAGGCGATCCTGGCCTCGGAGATGACCGAGCGGGCCGAGTCGGAGAACATCTCCTACTTCGCGTTCACCGCGACGCCGAAGAACAAGACCCTGGAGCTCTTCGGCCGCAAGGGTCCTGACGGGAAGCCGGTCGAGTTCCACCTCTACTCGATGCGGCAGGCGATCGAGGAGGGCTACATCCTCGACGTGCTCAAGGGCTACCAGACCTACGACACCGCGCTGAAGATCGCCGGTAAGGCCGAGAGCGGCGACGGTGGCGAGGTGGAGGAGGCCGCGGCGCGTAAGGGGCTGATGCGGTGGGTGAAACTGCATCCGACCAACATCAGCCAGAAGGTGCAGATCATCGTCGAGCACTTCCACGCCAACGTCGCCCACCTGCTGGAGGGCAAGGCGAAGGCGATGGTCGTGACCGACTCGCGCAAGGCCGCGGTGAAGTACAAGAAAGCGATCGACGCCTACATCGCCAAGCGGGCCGCCATGGACTCCTCCTACAACTACCGCACCCTGGTCGCCTTCTCCGGCTCGGTGACTATGGCCGAGGACGAAAAGTGGGCTTCGGACTGGGGGCCGCAGCCGAGCAAGGCCGACGAGTTCACCGAAGCCAACCTCAACCCCGGCGCCGGCTCGGACCTGGCTGCCGCCTTCAAGGGCGCGACCTACAAGATCATGTTGGTCGCCAACAAGTTCCAGACCGGGTTCGATCAACCTTTGCTCTCGGCGATGTACGTCGACAAAAAGCTCTCCGGGGTCACTGCCGTGCAGACGCTGTCTCGGCTCAACCGCACCCATCGCACTGCCGGTGGGGAGCAGAAGCGAAAGACGTTCGTCATCGACTTCGTCAACAAGCCCGAGGACATCCGGACTGCGTTCGAGCCGTACTTCACCAATGCCACCCTGGAGACCGAAACCGACCCGTACGTCGTCGTCCACCTCGCCACCAAGCTCGCCCAGGCCGGGATCTACACGCCGGGGCAAGTGCGCGAGGTAGCCGAACTGTGGGTCACCCGCAAGGGCAACAACGCGCTCTCGGCCGCGATCAGCCCGGCCAAGAGCGATTTCGCCCGCCGCTACGCGGCGGCGATCGAGGCCGACGACAAAGTCACCCTCAACACCCTCGACCTGTTTCGCAAGGACGTCTCCACCTACGTCCGGCTCTACGACTTCATGAGCCAGATCGTCGACTACGGCGACCCGTACATGGAGATGTTGTCGATATTCCTGCGGCTCCTGGAGAAGGTCATCGCAGACTCCTCCTGGGCCGCGGAGGTCGACCTCTCCGACGTGGTCCTGGTCGGGGTCAAGCACAACAAGGGCATCGCGGTCGACATCTCGCTGACCGGTGACGGCGAGCTCAAGGGCATCAGCGCCGCGGGCACCGGCACCCGGAAGGAGCCGAAGTACGTCGCACTACAGGTCGTCATCGACAAGATGAACGACCTCTTCGGTGCCGAGTTGTTCGCCGAGTCGCAGGTCCGTGAGTTCGTGCAGGGATTGGTGCAGCGGCTGCTCGCCTACCCGGACCTGGTCAACCAGACCAAGGTGAACTCGAAGAAACAGTTCATGGAGTCCCAGGACTTCCAGGCGGCGGTCACTGAGGCGGTCCTCGACAACCAGGAAGCTCACAACACCATGGCCGACTACTTCTTCAGCGACGGCCCTGGCATCAGCGCTGTAATCATGGCGCTCGCGGACGCCTTCTACGAGGCAGCGATCGATCAGCAGACGGACGTGTGAGCGGCCCGGCCCCGGAAGAGACCGTGTGTGGTACGTACTCAAGCACTCCTTTGCCAGGTCGCCCTCGGCGAAGAACACAGGCGACAGTTCGACGCCACCCAAGAGAAGGGGCCCTGTACCTCTGTGGATCTCACCAACCTGTATCAGGAATCTCATGCCGGGATGGTGACTAAAGCAGGCCGACGATCTGGAGAACGTCGCTGAGCGTTGAATCTACCGTCGTATGACCATGCTCAAGGCTCTTTAAGACCACCGCTCCCTGTGGCGCCCTGTCGACATGGAACGTCGACCAGTTCCGGCACACCGGGCAATCTTTGCCGATCAGGAATGGCCGGAGGAGATGCAGTCGCTGTTCGGGGCCGCGGAGGTAGAGACTGCCGACTTCCAACTCGTTGTCCGTATGTTCGGACGAGCTGACTGGTACGACTGGGTGGTCACCCATCAACTCGCGGTACTCGATGTAGGAACGCCGAGTCAGCGAATCGCGCCGTACCGCAGCTACCTGCACAAGTGGCCAGTCGGTCAGGAATTGGGCGGCGTCGAGGAGGATTCTCAAGTCTTTGGCGGCGTCTCGCACCGCGTCCGGCAAGTCGGCTGCGTCGGTGTGACGCATGTGCGCTTGATCGTTGCGTCGGTCGGCGAGTCGTTGCCGTGCACCATTGACTGCGGCATTGGCGAGCAAGCCACGCAGATCACCGAGCGGATGTGACGGCGTCATGGATCGGAGCCGCTTAGTGGTGGCGGCCTCGGTCAGGACTGCGGTCCATTCACCCAGGCCTGGCCCCGCGCGGCCGGTGCAAAGTTTCGCCCGTAGCTCGCCGGCGGAGCCGAGTTCGATACCCTCCTGGCGGGTCAACGCCAACGTCACCAGCGCGCAATAGCACAGCAGGATCTCGGTCGCGTCCAGAATTGCTCCATAGGCTTCCCTGGTTGGTGCCGTACTCTGCAGTACCTCAGCGGTGCGCCAACGTGCGGCGACCGGGTACGGGAAGCGCGTCCGCACGGTGTGGCCGAGGTCGTCCAACAACGAGGCAGCCTCGACACGTAACCGCAGCGTGCGGCCGGACTCTATGATGCGTCGCCGAGCTTCCGATGGCGTGTCGCCGCGGAACACCGAGGTAAGGATTTCATCGGCCTGCGCCTGCCATCGTTGAAGGCGATCCTTCGCTGCGTCCAGACCATCCAACGCGTCGGCCAAATCCTGATCCGGTCGCGGAACAACCATTTCTGCCAACGGCGTCGCCAAAATTTGCACCACTTCCTGGGCATTGTTCAGCGCGGCGTTGAGCAGCGTCAGAGCAACAGGAGTTCGGAGGAACCTCAGGGCGAATTCTCTGTCTCGCGTCGCCTGCCGGTCACGGGGTCTCATCACCAGCAGGTGGTCCGAGGCCACGGCCGGAAGGTCCTCCGGGCGAACGGTGACTAGCACCAGACCACCGGAATCGTTGCGACGGTACATGCGCCGCACCAGTACGTCACCTACCGCGAGGTGGAATTGCTCGGCTATACAGGACCACCACGTGTCCTCACTAGGTGCTGCCAGGACCCCATCGCGGCCGACGTCCTGGCCCCGCAGAACCCGCGCCGCACCCGCGGTATCGGGCGCACTTTCCTTTTCTTTAAGCTCCAGGTAATGGATCCTAGGCGGGAACTCATACAGCTCGCGCAGGCGAACGACACCGCCGAACCCTGACAGGCTTGCACGCTGCTGCTTGACAGCTGGGTCGTGAGCATCGAAGTTGAGACCGATATCCGCGTCTGGAATCTCGCGCAAAACGTAACCGAACTTGCTGTGGCCTCCGCCTTGCTCCAACAGACGTGCGAAGTCGGATCTGACATCGTCGGCGTCGGCGTCCGTCGGAACGCGAAACATCCTCAGAGGGGGCGCAGGATCAGTCTTGGCCCGAAGTACGACAGCTGCGACTCGAAAGCGGAAATGCGCAAGGGGGGTAGGACGTCCGGCCTCGATTACCGCCACCACGTCCCAGTGTGCGTACATGTACTGCCGCATCGTCACCGCAGCCCGGGAGCTGAGTTCCCCCGCAGGCAAGAGGACTGCCAGGCCCGAATCACGCGAATACGGCCGAAGCTCCTGCATGTGCTGGTCGTAGTGTGGTCGGCGCGACTCGGCGGCGCGCTCCCACAGAGGAATCCATACGACACTAGGATGCGCTTCCAGCAGTGCCGACAGCATGGCTGAAAGATTCTCACCAGCCGCGTAGACCGCGCCAGGCCCCCAGTCCAGCGAGCGGCAGTCTGCATCTGGCCTCTCCTCAACGAGCACGGTTGGCTCATCGCCCGCCGAGCGTTGCAGAGCCAATGCCAGCAACTGCAGTAGTGCCCCTAACGGAGTATCGGTAACCATGAGTTGCTCGTCCAATATCCTTCTGCCTCCCTGCGGATCTCGAAGTATGAACCCCTCCGCCTCCTCCATAGTTTGATGCCACACGAGGAAGTCGCTGATGACTTGGTCCCCTTTCCGGGCATCGCGATAGCCGGGGGATGCTGCCGGCTTCCTGACTAGCATCACCGCCGAGCACTCAGGCTTCCGCTATTCGTGCCGCACGGGGTGCCGGTGCTGGCTGTCATCATGGCGTTCGGTTCCCCTAGGGTGGGCAGGCGAAGCCGTGACGCGGGTGAGCGATACGGGCACCACCGCCGACAATTGGGCGGTCCGATGTTCGGAGATGTCTGCCCACCACAACGGATCCAAGGCCTTGGCCGAGGAAGCGCGTCGGGCCTCGGCCTGGTCGAAGCGCTGCTGCTCTTGAGTCGCCCCGCCCCAGATGATTGGGTATCTCCACTGGTCCGCGCTTGAGGCGATTCAGGCGAATGCCGATCGAGAATACGGGGAATGACCGATCACGGTGAGTATGGTTGGTGTGGCACGGAGCCAACTCCTCGATACCGCCGCATTCGGTACCGCGCTCACTACCGAGCAACTCGAGCAGATCGCGGCCCGGCTCAGCGAGATACTGCGGAATTACGCCGAAGCCGACACCCGCAAGTACCCGAGGTTGCGGCGGTCTCTCCGACCTCGATGGTCGCGGACCATCCACCCACTGGGACGCGGGCCGGCCTCGCGCGACCCTCAGCCGCCACCGCCAGGCGACACGACAAGCTAGGGCCTCGATACCAGCGGGCTACCGGCGAGTCTCGTCGGGTAGGAACTGCAACGACGAGAAGGCGTCCGAATGGCCGGGAACCTCGGCCACAGGTACAGCGTCCAACCAGGCATGAGCCCGGAAGACCGTGATGCATTGACCGAGGCAGGTTATGACCCGGATGACCCCGCCGTTATAGATCGCATGAGCGCTGTCGAGCGTGGCCTCGGTTTGCTTCGCCAACGCTGGCACACACACACACGTGCACAGCGGCCCTACAAGCGATCCGACAGCACCGAAGGTCGCCAGACATGGTGAACCGCGCGGGCGTGACGACCGCGACCGAGGTGAACGCGCGGGTGAAAGCTGGCGGAGGGGATGCGCTCGAAGAAACGTGCCGAGTGTGTGCAGCAGCGCCAGCCGTGTCACCCCGGGCCTGTCCAGCGCGGCCCCGATCACGTCACCGAGTCAGGACGTCCGCCGTTGCGTTGATGGATGCTGTCCACGCTGGACGGGCCCGGGTGCTCGATGGTCGAGACTGTCGGATTGTCGTAGTCGAAGCTCAGCTGCGCGTATTCGCGAATGTAGCTCGTCGGCAGTTCGTTGTCCGCAATGATGACCTGCAGTCTGCCGGGAACGGCCGCGACTTGGGTTGTCAGCACTCGATACATCTCCGCAGCGAGGCTGTTCGCCGTGTTCAGACCCATGCGCGGGCTGTCGATGAGCAGGAAGGCGGGATAGGGTGTCTCGACGTTACGCAGTGCTACCGCCATCAACGAACACCAGTACGCCACCTGAGTGGCGGTGGTGGTCCCACCTGCCAGCTTGGCCCGCACGTGGAACGGTGTTTCGTTGATGACGGGAAGATAGGTCGTCCTGTCGATTCGCGCTGTTTCGATGTCGGGGATTCCGATGGCTCGCACCATAGCGTCGAACTCTTCACTGATCTCCTCGATGATCTCTGTTCGACGTTCTTCTACCGCTTCCACCGCATCGCTATGCCGTCCCTCGACCACCGCGTACTCCGAACGCAGGTCATCCACTTCGACCCGCAACTCATCAACCGTTTCCCATTGACGAATGATCGATTCCATGTGCTGCTCGTCGACCTGCGCCGCAGCCGATTCCTGTGCGGTATCGGTGAATTCCTGAAGCCGTGGACTGATCCGCTTCGAGGTCCTCTCTTCCACAATCATGTTCAGTTCGGCGACAAGCTGTTCTCGCTCGCGCGTTGCGGCTGCGACGGATTCGCGATGATCGTCCAGCACTCTGATTTGCGCTGCCATTTCGGCGAGCTGACCGGTGAGCTGTTCGATCTCATACTGTGTGTGACCGTGATCGTCGACGATTGTCTCGTTTTGCAAGCACAGGCGACAGGACGACTCGGGCACCGAGCGATGGGTCACCGACTGCATGCAGCGAGGACAAACGCTGAACTCGATGGAGGCGAGCCGCTGCCCGGCTTCCCGCATCCGGCCCAGTCGGTCGAGGTCGGCCTGGACTCGTGCGGTCTCGGCGATACATTCGTTGCGACGGCGACGAGTCTCGGTATCGGCCCGGTTCAGCTCGGCCAGTTTGAACTCGGCCTGAGTGAGCATGTCGCGGAGAACACGAGTCTTCCTGTCGGAAACCGGGTCAGTCCTCTGCCTCAAGGCCGCCATGCGCAGCTGCGCCTCCTGGTACCGCCGAGCAGCTACCTCTAGCGCGACCTGTGCTTCTTCCCGGGTCTTGGTCCCACTGTCGCGCAGGAATGTGATGACCGTGTTGTACCGTGTTTCGGCTGTGACGATCTCCCCCCTGAGCTTGTTGAGCTTCGATGCCAGGTTTAAGATGTCCCGATCAGTGAGGTCGAACAGCAGCTCGAATACAATACGACGCTTGGCCTTGCGGTAGTTGTCCTGCGAGTGGGCGATGTCGCGATTGATCTGTCCTTGCGGCACATAGAGGTAGTGGAAGATGTCGCCGAAGGTGATGAGGTCACCTTCTCGCGTACTCTTTCCTCCGGCTGCCGCGCGCATGTCATCAGGAAGTCCGAGAGCTTCCATCAGCAGCGAGTTCAACGCAGGCTGCTTACGATGATCGGTGTGCTGGTCGGGCAATCGCTCGTTGCTCGACAGATCTGTGACGCGTACCTTCTTCTTCTTCGTGGGATCCAGGCTTCGGGCCAGTCTCAGCCGTTCGTAGCCGATGCGCATTTCCAGCGTGACGGACTCGATATGGTCTGTGGCGACCGGGGCTATCGTAGCGTCGAGGCCGAATCCGAACTTGATGAGTTCGAGCAGGGTTGTCTTGCCGACCCCCGTGGGACCGGCCAGGACGGTGAGATCGTTGGTGAATTTGTACTCGACCTCCCCATCGGTGGTGGACAAGACCACCCTGGTGATACGGAAGCGGACACTCACCGGATCACCTCACGGTGCGGACGATCCATCAGTCCACCCAATCGTTGGTAGATGAGGTCTTTCAACGCGCTCCCACTCATCCCTGCGGATGCTTCGGCGATCACGGCGCTGCGTGCCGCGACGGTAGCCCACCGAGGGCTCGCGGCCAGCTGGTCGGCCAGACGCCCGCCTGGCGCTGTCGTCGTGACGGCGACGCTGCCCTTTCGAGCCCGGGTGTAGCGCAGCAATCCGCGGCCTATGAGAGCGCCGAGTATCGCGTAGTACCGATCGTCCCAGGGCCCGTACTTGTATCGGATCATCGGAGCCTCGACGTCTGTTGGTGCGACGAGCTCGCCGGGGCTCAGATGTAGGCGCCGATCGTGTGGGTCGACCGCGTCGAGCACCTGCGGGGCGAGCGCGGTGTAGCGGAGCAGGAAATCGAGCTTGGCCAGCTTGGTGAGGCCGTCCAGTTTGTTCGCGTTGCCTTTGGTCGCCGATACCGCTCTCACGAGCAGGAGAACGCGGGCCTGATGGTAGGCCAAGTCCTCGCGCACCAAGGCGAGTTCGGTCGGGTCGAGATCGATCATGATTCGTCCTCGTCACGAGCCAGGTTGGCGGCCAGAACGGTCGCGGCATCGAACCGTTGACCGAACCACACCTTGCACTCCTCGGCCAACTGGCACATACCTCCCAAGGCGAGGTCGGGATCCATTCCCAGTGGAAGCACACCCTCGGGCAGGGCGTTGATGTCGTGCTCGAACTGTCGCCACAACGCCGTGCCACGCAGCGGCGGACGTCCAGGGGCGCTCGTTGAGGAGTCGCTCACCTGTTGCAGCCGTCGTTCCAGCCGCCGTCGTTCGGCGCGCGCGGTGGGATCGCCACTCTCTCGTTCACGCCAATAGTCGAGGTAGTCCTGCCGCAGGGCGAGCGCGCGTTGGATGGTGTTGTCTGAGCATTGTTCCTGGTCCATCTTCACTTCCAGGCGTGATGTCAGAGGAAGACGCGGAACGGGTTCGAACCCTGCTGGATTGGAGGAGGCCGTGCGAATCACGATATCGAGGTCCTCCATTGTCACCGTCCGGCTGTCGATGGCCCGTTCCAGTTCCGGCGCGATCACTGATCCCGTGCGGTAGGACTCGAAGATGACAGGCAGGCCGCCTCCGGGGAGTGGCCCTCGGCTCCGCATCCGTGCTCGGAATATGTCCAGTACCGCTTCCCAAACAGCGACTGCTATTGCGGTGCTCACGCCGATACTGTCCAGCACAGGTTTGACGTAGCGGCTCGGTGCCAGATCGGCGACATAGTCTCGGTGAGGGCGGTTCTCATCAACGGTCAGCGCGGCTAGGAACCGGGCGACTTCGTTCTTTCGCTCGTCCGATGACAGTGCGGGCACACGATCCCCGTCCCAGCGACTCTTCGTCTGGTCGCAGTACTGCGGAATCTTCGTGACAACGGCGCTGACAACGTCCGTGTGCGTGCCGACTCCGGTGACCGGCTGAGCAGCTCGTTTGAGGCCTTTGAAATGTTCGACCGCTGTCATCAGCTTCTTCGGCTCGCCGGTACCACTTAGTCCGCCGGAGGTCACGAGGCGGCAGGTCGGGCGCTCGGTCAGGGCCGCCCAGCGGTTGAACAGATGAGCCAGCCCTCCGTCCTTCAGGAGTTTGACGTAGGTGCTGTAGGGCCCGACGGAGGGTTCTCGGTGTTTGCCGGATACCACTTCGATCCCGTCGCTTGAGATGAGAGACCAGTCTTCGTGCAATTCGCACACCACCTTGGCACTGCTCAGATCACTTCCGGCGACCAATGTGCGGAGCAAGAGGGCCAGCCCGTCGGCCGCGGCCATCGCAGCCTGCCAATCGTATCGATCGGCGGTGTTGGCACCGGCGTCGTCGAGCTGCGGGACCGAGGCCATCAGGGTGATGGGATCCATGCCCTCTAGGCCGTATTGCACGAGATGCGCCTGGGTAGCAACGGGCTCGGTCGACACAGCCGAAGTATAGGACCGACCTCGTGCGCGCCGAGCCGAACGACCGGACGCGACCCATCGAGACCGGGGTTCGCCCCTCGCACGCCTTGGACCGGCGTCTCAACCGAGCGCTTCAAGCTCAGTGGGCTCGCCCGCACTGACTTTCGACAACGACCGTGGCACCGGGTATATCCGTGTGTCGCACCGGGGTACGAGTTCAAACACCCTAGTCTGCTGCACCTTGGAACGAAGGGTGCACCAACACGCGCGAGCTGCTCACCGAGATCCGAGCACGAGGATATCGCGGCAGCCGAACGATCCTGTTCGACTTCCTGCAGCCACTGCGCACCGCCCAGCGCACACCCCGGCTCCCAGCCAAGCCCTTATCGGTCCGCCGCTTCGTTACCTGGCTGATGAGCCATCTCACCACACTCGATCCCCACGATCAGCAACGCCTCGACACCGTGCTCGACGCCAGTCCGGAACTCACCGCTCGCCGGGCACGTACGTGCTTTCGCGGTGATGATGCGTGAGCGACGTGGCGGCGAATTGGACGCGTGGATGACCGCAGTCGAATCCGACGACCTACCAGCGCTGCGCTTCTTCGTCCGAGGCCTGCGGCGTGACTACGACGCCGTCCGCGCCGGTCTCACCCTGCCCTGGAGCAGCGGCGCCGCCGAAAATCCGAACGTAACTCGGTGGTGTCCATTACCACATACGGAGGACGGTCGAATCTCATGGCCTGCTCAATCCGTGCAGCAGTATGTTGCCCACGCCTGTCTTGAGCGGCTCATGAGCGCGTGGACGGTCCCCTGCGTCGTGAGGGCTTGATTGCGCCGGGAATGACATCTTTGCCGAGATGCTCCTTGATGAGATACTTCAGTTGCGCGCCGTCGATCAGCTGGATGCGATTGTGTCGTCGCGCGAAATCGTCGCTGGCCTTGCCGAACCATGAGGTCGTCACCAACACCCCGCGACTGGCGTGCTTGTCCTCCATGACACCTGCCAATGCGCGCACCGCATCGATCTCGACCACCTTTTTGTAGCGCTTGGCTTGAATGACACACTCGCCGCCCATGACAGGGTCGGGGTTGATCGCGATGGCGTCGACACCATCGTCCTTGGACGGCTGGGTGACCCACGACTGCATACCTATTGCTTCGAACAGCTCTCGCACCAGCTGTTCGAAGTCCTTCCACGGCATCTCCACTAACACGGGTCGTGAATCGAGCTGGCTAGCCACATCAACCGAGTCGGCCCGCTTGTAGCGAGATAGGTCCGGGTCGAAAATCGGTCGAACCGGCTCGAGATCCCAAGGATGTGGGGAAACGATCGCGTTCAAGTGCTGCTGTAGGCACGCCACAGGATCCAACTCGGTCAGCACCAGATCCTCAAACTGCGCGCGAGTCGCGGACACGCTGATCAAGACGTGATCCTCCGGCCGCCCAGTGGCCTTGTTCCGCCCGGCGACCACGCCGTTGACCGCGACTTCCTCGACCAGAGAGCCCGGTCGCACAGCAAAAGCATCCCGCATCGTGAGCAACACGAGTCGGCCGAGCAGATCCGCATAACGTTGCTGCACTTCTTTGGGCGAACGAGCAGAACTCACAATCTCATCGCGCTCGCGGACGTAACGGTATTCTCGCTCTGGTGGGATGACCTCGATCCCTGGAAGCCTCCGGTCGATCAACAGCCGCCGAGGCTGTGACTGATACGCGACCTCGACATCGATCGGCAGGTTCACAGGCAGTCCCGCTGCCTTGAGGAACACTTCGAAGCACTCCTCGACCGCAGCCGGGTCCGCTGCTTCGAAGCGTTGCCGGAGGACTTCCAGCTGAGCGTTGCTCTGCTCGACTTCCTCGGCTCGAACCCGCTCGGCGGCCTCATGGCTTCTCACGGCCGCATCCCACGCAGCCATCCGATGTTCTTCTCGGCTCATGTGCTGCGCCAGAGCCTCTTCGAAATCCGCCCGCTTCTGCTCGACCTGCCGCTGGTACCCACTACTCCGCACGCGCTGCCAGCCCGTCGGTGCCGGTGGTGCGAACTGCTCCCACACCGGCGCAGGACTGGCGGCCGCTAGCTCGGGCCCAGGGGTGAACGGCCGCGGTTGGAACTCGCTCCGCAGGAGGTCGGTTGGCCAGAGCACCTCTGTGGGAACGTAGCTGGCCAGAAGCGAGGCAAGCTCCTCGACTCGTTCACGAACCATACGAGTCCGGTGTGCAGCATAGGCACGCCGCTGCTCGACGTAGCGGACCTGCTGCTCCTTGGCGGCACGGGCCGATGCCAGCTCGGCGGCCTTGACGGCACGCTGCTGTTCCCGCGCCGCCTGCGCCTCAAGTCTCTGCTGCCGCTGAAGAATCCGCTGCTGCTCCCGCTCGCGCATCCGCAACTGATGCTGCAATTCCGCGAAGAATCCCCGACGCCGAGCCATCGCCAACCCCCGATCACGCCTACGACCACCTCTGTACCGATCTACCACAGAGCGCGGCCAGTGCGCGCGAAGCCAGTCGAGTTACAAGGTCAGGTGGACCGCTCCCCAATGGCCCGTGGGTTTTGACGTGACCCCGTGAGGTCGGTCCACCTGATCTGGCCCCCGCTCAGGAGGCCGCGGTTACGAGAGTTGAGGCAGACTAACCCGCGGGGGGTTACGATGCCGAGATCCTTTCCGCCGTCGGTGCGCCGACAGTCGGTAAATGCTGATCCTCAGGCGCCGCTGATGCGCCCGAGGACGTCGGCTGCGAGGGCGCGGTTGTGACATGGCGCGTACGGCCCACGCCCCTTGGTTACAAGGAGTTCAGCGAGGCGTCGGATCGCTGCGGCGAGCGGCAGGCCGAAGAACTGCTCGTCGGCGCCTTCGTCGGAGACGAACCAGTCGACGACGATCCCGTCGCCGTCGGCAGAGGCCAGTCCGGAGCGCTGAAAATGCAACTGTGGAAAGGTAATTTTTAACTGAGCGAGGGTGCGAAGGGTCTCTCCGGTGAGCGCGGACTCCGACACGTACATCGCGATGCGGTAGTCCACGATGCCGTTGCCCTCCAGGAACCGCTCGACATACAGCACTTCCATCGGCCCGACGTTCAGCGTGAACAGGCGCTGACGCGCGGCGGTCCTGTTCGTGGCGGGGAGCGCACTCAGTGTCCACCGGTCCACCTCCCCGTCGGCGGGGTCGTCGAACGCGTGGGTGAGGTAGTCGGCGATGAGGTCGACTGCGGGGTCGAAGAACGGGTCCTGCTGTAGCTCGGCGAAGTTCTCGTCGCTGGCGGAGGGGTGGAGTGTGCTCATGGGATTTTTGGGATCACTCGAAGTAGTCCTCGTCGACCTCGACGACCGTGAAGGTCTGTCGCGTCTGGACGCCGACGCCGTAGCGGATCATCAGCTCGGCGAGACGCCTGCCGTCGATGAGGATGATGCGGGTGCCGATGTTCTGCGCGTACTCGCGGGCACCCGACGTGAAGGCGCTCGTGGTAATGAAGACGCCGCGGGCAGCTCCGACGCCGTGCAACGCGCCGACGAACGCCTGGATCTCCGGCCGACCGACGGTGTTGTCCGCGGCGTAGCGCTTGGCCTGCACGTAGATGCGTTCGAGGCCAAGCGGGTCCTGATCGATGACACCGTCCACGCCCCCGTCACCAGACCCGCCGATCCGGGCGGCCCGGCCTTCGGTGCCGCCGTATCCCATGGCGACGAGAACGTCGAGTACCGAATGTTCGAGGAACGCCGGATCCTGACCGCGCAGCCGTGCCAGCAGGTCGGCGGCGACCTCGGAATGGAGGCGTTCGACACCACGCTCTATCTGCTCGAGTGGGTCGACTACTTCGTCGGCGACATGTGCGTCGGCTACGGCGTCGCCATTCGAGGAGCCTGTCCGCACCGGCGTGTAGTCCTGATACTCGGGTAGCGCTTTCAGGATCTTCTCGGTGATCCCTGCGGGGTGAGCGGCGAGCAGAGCTCGGCCCGCATCGGTGATGACGAAGGTAGCGCGGGCCGGCTTGTCGACGAGCTTCGCGCGGTACAGCCCGCTGAGCGCCCACCCGATCCGGTTGTCAGCGCGCCCCTGCCCCGACGGCAGCACCTCGGCCCGCTGCTCAGCTGTCAGCCCAACATGTTCCTCCACCGCCGTGTGCAGGTCGCGCTTACGCCAGATGTGGCCGTCGGCAAGGACTTCCAGCACCGGCGTGAGAAAGCCCGACCACACCGGCATCGCCGACACCGGCGCGGTCACAGCTCGCCTCGGAAGGCGCCGAATTGGAAGGATGCCAAGAGAGGGCCGAGTTCAGCGAGGGTGGTGCGGTGGCACGCCCCCATCGACACGAGGCTTTCCGAGGTTTGCACGAACTGACCCTAGACTTCTGTTGGCGGCACTACAATCGGTGCCGACTTCACCTGCGCTGCACTGATCATGTTTAGTCCCGACGTTGTCTTCGCCGAGCGAAGAAGGTGCCTACGCTCTCCAGCGGATCCAGATAGTAGGCGGCAAACCTCTGATGGATCACCTCATGGCACCGGACACGAATCAAACGGTTCTGATGCGTAACCTCCAGAATTGATCCATCCCATACGGCTACTCTCCCGATCTCGTGGGCGATGCCGTGGCCTTCCCCAACGAGCAGGCTCCCTACTTCAAGCCGGGGGACTTCGCCGCGATGCCTGGAACACCGCGATAGACCGTATCTCGGCCGATAGCCATCCGTGAATCTCGGTTGTACATCCGTGCCAGCTCGCCTTGGCTGCCTCGGCACCAGCAGACCCCAACCAACACCGGACCCACAGCCTCTCGCAGCACCGCCATAAGCCGTATAGCGCAATACGCTTGATCGTGGGTCGCTGAGATGGGGTTCGGCGCTGGGCTACATGACCCCGGCCGAGTACGCTGCGGCCTGCACCCACACCCGCTACCCGGTGGCCTGCTGGACCGACTGATCACCGAATGACCTCACCTGACTCTCTTCCCGGGTTCGCATCATCGGGGACCGCTCATCGGTGATCCCACCGTCACCGCGGTGATCGCCGATGCACCCAACCGGTTGTGGGCGGTCGATCCCAGTTCGCCGCCGCCAACGACGGCGGTCGGTGAAGATCGTGTCGATTGCCGAGGAACACGCCCGCGAATGTTTGGGCGGGCTGGTGGAACGCTCGATCACCGCCGACAGGTTGATCGACGAACTTGACCCGCGTCGCCGTTACCCGGCAGCACCGCGCTGGCTTTGCGATAACCACGTTCCATCTCACCCGACTTCTAATCAACGCTCGCGATAGAGGTCAAGGATCTGCTCGACGACGACGACGGTTTGACCGCGCATGAGTACACCGAGTTCCAGATTGCCTCCGGCAATCCCGGCACCAGTAACGTTCGCGCTTCCAATATATGCAGCTGCGGAGTCGGACGTCATTACCTTGAAGTGCGGCCAGGGCGCATCGAGCCTTAGCCGGGAAATGTGAAAATTGGCGATCGCGCCACTGACGCGGATTGTGGTCGACAGTTCGTTAAGTGCGTCGTCGGCGTGCGTCGAACGTGTCGGTAGGAGGATTTCCAGCAATACACCTCGCGCGGTGGCTGCGGCTAGTGCATCGCCGACGAACGCTAGGCCCGGACGGTCGATGAAGGGTGCGGCGAGTCGCAACGTGTGACGTGCCTGTACAATAAGTGTTATTAGCGTCTCGCCAGTGGTACGCCGCAATCCTCGCGGCAGTGGTGTTCCGCTGGGGAGCGAGGCGACAAGATCCCAAGGCTCGTCTACCACCACGGAGCGACGGCCCAGCACCCAAGCCGCACCCTCCTGACATGCTGTAGATATCCGGGCGGCGTCTGCGCCGATGCGAGAGCGCAGAAGGTCGACGAGGTCCGGATGAAATCCGGCGCGTGACGTAGCGAACCGGTCCGTATGAGGCGCGGTGAGTAGGTCAGCAAGCTGACACGCTGCGGCTCTTGGATCGGCGGCGTCGACGAGCACGCCGCCGACAAGCTCGGCATTGTCCACGTCAGTGCGCTTTCACCAGGAACCCGTATTCTCCGAAGAGTTCGGAGCGATTGAGGAAGCGATTGAACCATCGGCACGATGGCTCGCCGAGGTGCAGACATGCCATGCATGCTCCACCGCCGCTGCGGCATCCGGGATCGAGCGGGCATCGGGATTCCCCCTCGACGAGGTCGGTGAGGAAGCGATGTAAGGCCGTTTCGAAGACAGCTTGCAGTCCACCGAGAACGAAGTCGCCGCGGGACGCGGCATAGACGATGAAGGCCATTTGATGAGGTAGAAGGTATTCGGCGAGTCCGTCGCGTTCTATGCCAGCGAAGGCTGCGAGGCGGCGTATAGTGCGGTGCGCGTAGGAATGGATCAATCTCAGAACGTCACCGCCAAGGTCTTGGTACAACTCCTCTGTGGCATAAGGAATCTCGATGTGTTGAAGTAGCGAGAGGCGCGCGGAACGAGAATCGTTGACGGCAGGCAAGGTATGACCAGCCTTAACGAGATGCTGGTACACGCGAAGTGGATCGAGCCGGAATAGCAATGCCTCCGTGCGCGACAGCGATCCGTAGGCGCGGATGTGTCCACGGTCGCGGAACGGGACCAGCCGTGCTGCTCCGGGTGCGAGGTCGCCTCTCGTATAGCCGAATGCAAGTGTCGCGACGGGGAAGTTTGCCAGCAGCTCCACGCCCTCGAGATGCGCGCGACGCATGGCGTCGTGGTACGCACCCTCGTATAGCGTGCGAAGCGGAGGCGTGGTGCCTGCCACCATGTCACTGACACGTGTGCGTCCACCCCGAACCGCCGAAGCGAGGCTCAGCGCCTCCTCATACGCTCTGTCGCGAACGGCATCCGGCATCGCCACATCAGCACCACGGTTGCCGCCCTCTGCCTCGCCCTTGTCGACAGCGGCCTGAGCGAGTTCACGCGCGGTCGCCTCGGAAAGACCCGCCTGCCGGAACGTCTCAACGAGTCCCGCAAGCGTTTGACGACCGGCGGTGGGATCGTCTGCGGACATCCCATCAAGTACCCATTCCAGTGCGCGCGCGCCGCCTCCGGCAGCGCGCAACCGAGCCGCGTCCGCGGGGTCGGGCGGGTTGACGAGCACGGCGAATCGTGGCGAGAAGACCACCGCTGCGCGGTGCACGGTCACAAGCATTCCGCCGTTGCCGCAGTTGCACGGTTGGAAGGGGAAGCCGCCTCGCGTCAGCGCCGCGCGACAGCTGGGGCAGAAGAAGCGCAACTCCTGCGCTGTCGCAGTACCGGGAAGACGGACCGCGACAGCATTGTGGGTACGGCAGCGCGGAAGCATCGGGGCCCCAGAAGCACCGCAGTTGTGATAGGTGACGAATTGCATTTGCGCACGCGACTTGCCGCCACAGGAGCAGCGTTCATCCCGTGCACGGGCGATGCTTCCGCACTGCTTACAGCGCCACTGCGGCGGAAAGGGCTCAACGAGTACGCCACGATCCATATTGAGACCGACGACCTCGACGGTCATGCGGGCCCGCAGTTCGCGTCCAAGGCCGTCGTCCATGCCAGTCGCGGTCCAGGGCGCGATGGCGCCGAGCAGGGTGGTGCGCACGGCGTCTTGGTCGAGCTGGATCGGGACTGGATCCAGCCACTGCGCGACCCTCCAAATGCGGCCCTCGAGGTCGGCGGTCTGGCCGGGCAGTAGTCCAAATAGTACTTGGGAGGCACCTCGTTCGACCCTCATGGTCTGCCTCCTCGTGAGAATACCGGCGCCTGCGCTTCGACATCGCGAAGTGAGCGCATCGGCTCGCCAGTGGGAAAAAGTTCTCTGACCCATTCGGCAGCGCTCGCGGGATCGTTGAGCGCTCGGTAGAACTCGCGCAGGTAAGTGGTGATATCTCGGCGCAGATTCTCGTCAAGCGGTCCGTCGAAGCCGAGCATGTCGATGAGCGCCTGTAGTTCATCGGATTCGAGCACCGGGAGTCGTGCGAAGGCACGCTGTACCGGCCCGGGCTTTGTGAGCTGCCGCAGCCCCGCCGCGATCGCAGCCGGTTCGTGGATCCCGTAAAGGCGGGCCTGTTCGAGGCCGGCAAACGTTAGCTCCAGGATTCGACGGCTCCTGGCGGTAATCGGTACAGGGTCGATCAGCCGATCGGCATGCGCGACGAATGATGGGAAGGTGCGGTACACGGCTGCATCACGCTCGCGTCCGATCTTGTGCAACACGATGACGAGGCCAGGATGGGTCCGGCCTACTCGTGAGGTGGTCTGGATGAACTCCGCAGTCGCAAGGGGAAGTCCGAGCATCACCATGACATTAAGGCGATCGAGGTCGACACCGTGCGAAAGCATCGAAGAGGCCGCTACGAGATGGATCCGGTCGTAGAAGTCGTGTTCGGGATCGACGAGGCGAGCGAGGGTCGTCCGCACTTCATCGAGAGGGGTGCGACCGGTGAGCGTAGCGGCGTTGACCGGTCGGTCGAGCTGAATCTGCGTGTCAAAGGATCGAGCGACGGCCTCAACGTCCTTGAGATTGGAGCCGTAAACGACGTCGACGCCATAGTTGAGGACGAGCTGCGGCACTGTCTTGACATCAACGCCGATCGCGGCTGCGACTGCCGCGGGATCATCGACGGCACGTCGCGTTAGACGCTGAAGTGATTCCGTCAATTGGTCAGTTGCGTACTCGAGCGTCACACCTCGGGGCGCCAGGCCAGCAAATCGGCGGGCGAGAACGCTGGTGTCCCGAGACCAAAATGAGCGCCCTGCTTGCGCACCGGGACGCGGGAAAGCACGGCCCTCGCGGCGATACAGCGCGGCAACCTGCTCGTCGTATCCGGCGAGCGTTGCCGACGATGCAATGATCTTTGGTACTGAGCCATAGTGGTTCTGCAGAGCGTCTAGGAGTGCCTCGTAGTGGGAGTCCACCGCCCCCAGGCTGTCGCGCAGAAGATGGAGTTCGTCTTGCATGCGAATGGTCGGGGCATACAGGCTGGCGTCTTGGGCGAGCGGGCCCGATGCGGCAGTGCAGCCAGGAAACAAGCATCCGCCAGGTGAGCCGCTCCGCGGAGCGTACGTGAAGCCGTGGCCGGGCATCGAGCAGCGTCCTGAGGGTGGTCCGTAGAACCCGCGCATCGCGGCCTGCATCGAGATGCTGGCGGCCTTGTCAAGAGTTCCGAGGACGACGGTCGGTAGCGACCGGTAGATCTCGTCATCGACGATGCGGAACGGCAGCGGTCGCGCGCCCCATTGGCAGTCCGAAGCGGTGCATACGTGGTCTAGAGTCCAACGCGCCTGGTCGAAGCGCATCTGGAGGCTCGCGTCGCCACAGAAGGGACAGCGGAGCAATACCTTGTAGCGCGAAGGCATGTCTGGATCCGTGGGGTCAGGTTCACCAGGCCGCGCACTGGAACCGCGCCTGATCCTGTTGGGAGTACCACCAGCGCCGACGAAGAAGCCGAGCGAAAACTCGCGCCCGCTTATCTTCTCGTCGCGGCGTATCAGCTCTGCTGAGGCGAGGACGTCAGCGAAGCGCTGAGTCTGTTGGAGCGAGAGCATACGCAGCGGAAATCGTCCCCACGACGTGATTCCCTCCCGCTTGCCGCGCAGCCGGTCGTAGAACGCGGCCGTGAGAACGTAGAGGAGGTACGTCTCGGTCTTGCCGCCACCGGTCGCGAACCACAAGGTGTCGACGATGCGGCGGTCGCCGTCGCCGCTATCGTCGACGATGGATACGGCGTTGGCGAGCAGAAAACCGAGCTGGAACGACCGCCAAGCTGTGTGTCGCACAAGTGGCGATTGCGCGAAAGCGCGGTTGGCGAGCTGGAAGCTGCACCGCAGTTTGGCGTTGGTCTCGAGCAGGGTCAGTCCGCGGCGCAGCCGGGTAAGTTCCTCCATGAACTTATTTGCCTCGAGGCTGGCCTCGGCGCGCATCCCTGCTTCCCACCCGTCGGTGGCCGCACGACGCGCGAGAACCGCGGGAGCCCAGTTGTCGGCACCCCAGCGCTCACAAGTATCGATGAGGTCGCGCAACACGGGAAGTGGATTCTTTGCGAGGGTGACGAAGGTGATATCGGGGCTCGGTCCGAGGTCCACATCCCAGTAGGCTGGCCGCGGCTGGTCGTAAACAGCGGCGTCTGTCGTGCGGAAGGTCGCGTCATCGCATTTTTCGACGCCACCGTTGATTCCGTACGCTGCGATGCTGCGGTCGTAGCGGAACGAATCAGGGAGGTTGTCGAGTGTGAAAGGCAGTGTCTTACCAGCGTCGACGATGAGGCTTACCTCGTAGACGTTGACGTCCCAGCGCGGTATCTCCTCGGGCGAGAGATTTACCAGGGTTACCGCAAGGTCGAGACCGTCCTTGCCGACTTCGACCTCTGCGCGGAACTCGCAGGCCATGCCGTTGGCACCGATTCTGCGCAGGGCGGCAATGAAGTCTTCGCGTCCCGCCGACCTGAGAATGCCTACGCCGCACGGTGTCTCAAGGTCGGCTGTCACCTCAATCGGCTCGCTCTTGCGCCACTTGGGATCGTCAGGTGCCTCGCCGCCTTCGAACTCGCTCCAAACTACGAGACGAGCGGTGCATCTCACGGTACGGCCATCGATTTCACTGAGACGCAGGCGGATGCCGACTTCACACGGCTCGAGCCGTTCGCTGCGCTCACCAAGGCGGCTGTTCTGGACGACGACCGCAGGCGCGAGTCGGCCCAACCAGAGTCTCCCGCTGGGCGCGACGGGTAGGGTCTTCATGTGATCGCCACGGCCCTCGGCGACAACACCATCGAGCATCCAGGTGACGAAGGCTTCGGCGTCAGTGGTGTGGATTGCGGTCACAGGTCCTCCAGTCTGCCGAGAAGTGTGAGGGGCACTAGCTGGTCGCAGGGCACGACGTCGATGACAACCGCTTCGGCGATGGCCTCGCGCAAATCCGTGATGGAGAGTCCCGTTTCGTCGTCAACGAGGTTCACGTCTGCGGCGACTGTCGCTCCTCGTGCCGCTGCGGCGAGGGCACGGCCAGCGGCACGGCGGAACCCGCGGCGTCGCTGCACGCCGGCGAATAGTTCGCGGAGACGCACCGACGACATCCCGAGGTCGAGTACCTCGTTTAATTTCTCCAGATCGCTGAACCGCTGCGGCGCCAACGTGCCCTGGGCGACCCAACCGCGCACCGCGCTCGTTCTGTCACAGCCACGCGCCACGAGGGCCTGCTGCAGCGTGGCGATGGTGAACCCAGATTCCGCAAAGCGCCTCTTCACCAGGCGGTGGTAATCATCGACCAGGAACCGCGCAGCCAGCAGATCGGGCCGATCGCCAAGGCGTTCCTCGAGCGACTCAAGGAGCCCTACCCGTCCTTGCCGCCTTCCCACCAGCACAACCGCACCGGATGTCAGCGCTTCTGGGCGGCGTTCCACAATCGTCGGTCCCTCACGCACGTCGACGGGACGCCCGACTTCCAGCATCAGTTTCCCTCGATCGGTGCTGACCGCGACAGCCGGCACGGCGGCAATCCATCCCCTGCCGTCTTGGCGGGCTAGGGCTGTGTTCAGCCCTTCGCCACCAATGTTCAGCGGTTCAAGATCGAAAAGAGCGGTGAGGTCACCGAAGGGATCAGGCGCGGCGACGTACTCGGCGCCGTCGACGACGAGCACCGGTCGAATATTGAGCGGCACCGCTTCTTGCACGTTGGGAGGAGGCGTGCCGACGAGCGCTCGCCACGTCCGTTGGCGGACCTTCACGCCGCCCCAGTGATCACGGGCAGACTCAAGCGACGCTATCGACGATGCATAACCACTCGCAGACTCCCGTCCCAAGGCGAGGACTTCCACGTACGGCGCAAGCCCGCTGAGCAGGCGGTGCCAATCCCACGGCGCTGGCTCACCAATCATCAGTACCCTGGGCCAGGTTCCCTGCCGGTGGAGCTTGCCGATCGAACGGACAACGAACGATGCGTTGCAGTCCCTGTCACGGGTTTGTAATCCCAGCGAGTCGAGAAGGGCCTTCGCTGCCGTCGCGGTGCGTGTGACGACGAGCGTCTCATTTCCGCTTGCGTGGACCTCGCGCAGGGTTTGCTCGAAGGGGTTCCCGAGTTCGAGCGCGGCGCGCAAGTCCGCGATGTCGCTGGCGATGATGCTGGCGATCTCGGCGACGTCACCGGTTAGCGTGCCGGCCCAAGCCGACAGCTCGGAGGCAAAGGTCTGTGTCGCCCGTGCCGCCACCGGAGGCAGGCCGGCGAAGCGATCGAAGCGTGATGGTGTGCAGGGCAGTGAGGTGAGCGTCGAAAAGTGGTGCCAGGCGGCCGATAGGCCGCGCTCGAGATTGCGGTCGCGGCGACTTGGCGCCATAGATCGGAGTACACGCAGATCTTCGCGGACACGACTCAAGGCTGCCTCCGCTTGCGGGTGACGCGCAACGCGCAGACGGACATCGACGCCTGCAGCCATGGTGTCGAGCCGCTCGGATGCGACCGAGAAAGGCCACGTGTATCCGGCGCGGACACTGAAACCGTCGGCACTTGCCAGACCCGCCTCTGACCAGCCCCAGATGAGCCGTCCCAATTCGTCGGCACGGCGAAGCTCCGGATCGAGAGGATCGGCGAACACCTCGATTGATGGCTTTGCAATGTCGACGCGCACAAAACCCGCGAGGTGATCCACGATCACGTGATCGACTGACCAGCCCTTGCAGTGATGCCCGATGATGACGCCGTTCAAGTTGCAGTGGCCAGCGGGACTCTCGCCTTCCGGGTCGCCGCGGTATGACGGGAACACATCAGCGATCGGCACGCGTGCTCCAGTTGTCGCAATCCGCAGGGCGTTCCATGTCCGGATAGCTTGCGTCGTGTCGGCCGTGACAATGCCTACCGACGATTCGCGATTGCCGCGAACGAATTCGTCCAGCAAGAGCTGAGCTGCAAGGAGCACTGCCACCTCGCCCGCTGGCGCGGGATACACGATGGTGAGGCCCTGGTTACGGGACTTCGCCATCGCAATGAGGGCCAGGGCGACCTCGTCCACCCAGCAGAGGCCGACCCTGTGAGCGCCGTGGCCATCGTCGAGGATGAGCCGCCGCTCGCGACCAATACGAACCAAGCTAGCGAGTTCGGCCGATGCTAGAAGCGAGGAATCCCACGCGTTCATCAGAAACGGACCCCAACTACCCGAGGGGCGATTCGACTGCCATGCTCCACCGGGCGGGTGGTGCGACACATGGGCCGGGTTGCCAGCCCAGGACTCTCGGCAACTAGAGCGAGCCGCACATGCCGCACCACAGCGTGCGTCCACACGGTGTTCTGCTCGAAACCATCTGGTCTGCAGCCGCTTTTGGTCCGATACACTGTCGCTCCAACCCCCGCCAAGCTCACCAGCACAAAGAACATGATCACCCAATGTCGCTATGTTCGTTGTGCATTTCGACACTGCCCGCCGCCAAGTTCGGCATCATCCTGAGGTTCCCCCGCTTCCTTGGAGGGCTCTGAGCATGGTCCGATAGGGCCAGGAAGGAGCCCGGCGTGGCAGCACCGAAGAAGTATCCGGACGAGTTGAAGGCCCGGGCGGTCCGACTGTATCTGGAGTCGGACCCGAAACCGACGATACGCAAGCTCGCCCAGCAGCTCGGGGTGCATCACGAGGCGCTGCGGAACTGGATCCGCCAGGCCGATACTGGCCAGCGGCCGGAAACGGCGTCCGCTGATCTGGCCGAGGAGAACAAGCGGCTGCGTAAGCAGGTGGCCGAGTTGGAGCGGGTGAACGACATCCTGCGTTCTGCGAGTGCGTATTTCGCCTCGGAGCTCGGCCAGACCCGGAGGTGATCGTGCGGTTCGTGAAGGACAGCCGGCACCCGGTCGAGCTCGTATTGCGGGTGCTGGGTATCGCCTCGTCGACCTATTACTGGTGGTGCAAACGTCTCGAGCGGCCCTCGGCGCGGCAGATCTCCGACGAGGTGTTGCTGGCCGAGATCGTCGATATCCATACCAGCTCCGGCGGCACTTACGGCTCGCCCCGCGTGCGCGCAATGCTGGCGCGGCGCGGCATCTCGGTCGGCCGCAAACGGGTGGAGCGGGTGATGCGCGGCGCCGGGTTGCAGGGCGCTTTTCTGCGGAAGCGGTGGCGGATCGGATCCACGCGGACCGATCCACGGGCCGCGCCGGCGCCGGATCTGGTCGAACGAGTCTTCACCGCGGATCGGCCGAACCGGTTGTGGGTGGCCGATGCCACGCGCATCCCGTGCGGGCAGGGCGCGTTCTGGCTGGCCGCGGTGCGGGATGCGTTCTCCAACCGGATCGTCGGGTGGAAGACCTCGGACCGCTGTGACACCGAGATGGTTCTGGGCGCGCTGGAGTACGCGGTCTGGAGCCGAGATGTCCGTGACGGTGAGTTGATCCACCACTCCGACAGGGGATCGACCTACACCGCTATCCGCTTCGCGAACCGGTTGGCCGACAACGGAATTGCGCAATCCATGGGATCGGTCGGGGATTCCTACGATAACGCGCTGATGGAGAACTTCTTCTCCACGCTGAAGACGGAACTGGTCTACCGCCGGTCGTGGCGGACCCGCGACGAGGCCGAAAACGCCCTGTTCTCCTACATCGACGGCTGGTACAACACCCAACGCATCCAAAAGAACCTCGGCTGGAGATCACCCGACGAGTTCGAAGCCAGCTACCATCACCCTGTTCCAGCCGAAAGCTGGTAGTCCGCCCTCCAACAATGCGGGGGAACCTCATCCAGCTCGTACAAACCAAGCGCCGGTGTGGCTTGGGGTATCTCGGTCCACGTCGACGGCTCCTCGAGCACGATGGTCGCGCCCTTCGCTATCCGAAACCGATGCGGGACTTCTCGGTTACCGTCCGCCTCGATCAATACCTCCGGCTGGAACAGCATGACTGGTGTTACCAGGTGTTAAGTGGGTGATGACGCCGACGAGTTGCCCCACGATCTGATCTTCTGGGCCAACCCGAACGGTAAGGCGTCCGGCTGGCTGTACGCCAATGGGAAAGGTGTGGGTTGCGACCGGCCAGGGTTCAACTGCGCATGGCGGCCCACAATGGGGCGTGCAAGAGAAGGGGTTTCCACGAACGTGTATCCGGGCGGGAAGTCGCGATGAACGGCACCGACAACGTGGTTCTCGAGGCCAGCGGCGTCACCTACTATTCGCCGCAGGACGAGGCAGCGTTGTTCGGGTGGCTCGACAATACCCCCTGCGTCGAGTCGTACCGAGGACGTTCGTGCACCTTGTACTTGACCGTCGATCTCTCCGCCGTCGACGAAGGTGGCCTCCGCGAAATCGTTACGCTCTACCGCCGATACAACATCGACCTGAGGGGGTTACGCGCCCTCAGCGCAGACCGAGTCAGTCCGTGGTTCAGCGACACCGCTCGCTGGTGGCACGATGAAGCCTTCGGGTAGGGCTCCGGCCCGGTCGTCGCCTCGGAACACCTTCGGTGCCGGAGGGGACATCGAAGGCGCAACATGTCGCCCGGACGTACACGGCAGTCAGGCACTCACGCCAGGATCAGTATCTGTCGTCGATGAAGTACGTGTGCGTAGTGGTCCACTCCCCCTCCGGACACAGACACTACGCACACGGGTGGTTGTGGAGCGGTTTCTACCACGCCACCCGTTTTTCATGGTCGTAGGTGAGCTTCGGGCCGAGTTGCCGGTAGACCTCGAGTTTGTCGGTGGGGTCAGCCGCCTTCAGTATGTGGACCAGCCCGCCGAGTGAGGTCACAAGCTGGTGGATCTCCTTCTTGTTCAGTGGTGATCCGCGCGTTGCTCGGCTTTCCGCGCGGTGAGCTGTGCAGCGGTGGCCTGGCGTTCGCCCTGAACTTTGTTGGGTCCAGCTCGCCACAAGGGCCGGGTCGGTGCCCGCTTCCAGCGCTGCTCGGGACCGAGACAGTTTGCGGTCGTGTTCGGCAAGCGATCGTCGTGCACTCTCGATGGCGGGCGTGTTGTCGGTCTGGGCCTCTTCGAGCATGGCCAGCGAATGCTCGATCCGGTCGGGGTGAAATATCTCGGCCAACCATGAATCGATCGGGCTGCTGAGCTGGTCTTCGCGCAGGTAGACGGTCGTCGGGTGGTCGATGTTGTCAGCGAGGGCGTACTCGGGGGGATACCGGCAGCGGTAGTGCGGCCGCCCGTGGTTCCAGCTGCCCTGTATCCGCCGTCCGCAGGCGTCGTGGAACAACAGCCCCTTGAAGGCGTACGGGTGCTGACGCCGGGTCGTGGTCCTGCCCGTCGATTGCGGGCCCCGGGCGGCGAGCCGAAGGTGCGTCTGCTCGAAAACGTCCTTACTGATGAGCGCGCCACTACACCACCCCACAGATCGTCGCGGCCGAGGAACACCTGAAAGCGGCGAGCCTGCTCGATGGCGGGCGCACCGTCCCGGCGGCCGCGGTGGATGTCGCGATCATCGAGCACGCCGCCAACGACAACGGCCAGATGCTCAACGACGGCCGAGTCCAGCTGCTGCGCGAGTTCGCCACCTCACGCGTAGGCGAGGTGGCGCGCGAGCCTCCAGAACGACCCGTAGGGCGTAGGGCACAACTCACGGGTCGTTCCGGTGTGTGCCTATTACGTGCCGATGCCGAACTGGTGCGGTGGTGGATACATTCGCTCATGTTCACTTTGGTGCAAATCACCCGGCCTCAGGGGTATCCGGAATGCTTTCCGATGATCGATTGGGTCGAGACGGCGTGCTGGATGATGTTGGATACGATCGGGTTGCAAGGCCATTCGCCCGCACTGCCCGACTTTCCCGCCGAGTTGCATGAACTGGGCGTAGTGCACCACGGTATCGGCCCCGACGGCAAGGGAGTCTCCTATGACCGTTACATGGAGAGCCGAGGTGAGCTTCAACGCTGGAGGAAGATCGTCGACGATTCCGATTACAGGAGCCTTCTTCGGCTACAACAAGTCGATCCGAGCGCAAGCAATGTCGCGTTCACTGCCATGTTGAGCAACAGGCTCGGTCGGCTCAATCGCTACATCGAGGAGATCGTCCCGCCGCGCACCCGCGATAACGGCGGTCGAAATGAAGGCGCTACTGCGCGCGCCACCGTTTCGGGGATTCTGGATCGGCTGGTCGACACTCTTACCGACATTCATGATTCCTACAAGGCGCTCCAAGGCCGATACGAATCGGCAGCGGTGGGCTTCAACTTTCTTCATCCCCATTATCCGAAGCCAATGAAGCCGGCCTGAGGCCAAAGCACAGCGGGACAAGCATCCAGAACGGCTGTGGGGTTGCACTATCCACGGGGCGATCTGGATCAGGTCAGCTCCGCCTTCGTGTCCAATGAAGTCGTAGATCGTCAGCGCACCCGGCTCGCCGGTCGTGGTGCCGATCAGGAGTACAGCCCGCCGGGCTCGAACGTTCGAAATATCCGAGGCCATTGACTTTCCACCCGCGGATTCGCTGACGACGTGATACAGGCCGGCGGCTTCGTCGATCGTCGGAACCACGGCCGCCGCACCGACATCCAAGGGATCAGCGGTGTGTTCGGCAGCCGCGACGGCAGTGGGGCGAGTTGCGCGGAATGCACCTCACCGATATGCGTCTTCGGCGTACCCCCACGTCCACTCGGCCCGAGCGCGACGGCGAAACGCTCGTGGCCCTCGGCCGAAGTCCGGCACACTGCCGCCGTCGCGCTCCAGGCATCGTCGATGCGGCGCATCCCGTCCGGAAACGGTCCGAGCACCAACTCGATCTGCTGCTCGGGAAGACGCGGCGGAGGGCCACCATGGCCGTCACCGTATGACAGCCCTCCTCGCCATCGGCACTTCCCTAGGCACTCGCGCGGGCATCGAGTGCCTCCTTCCAGCGCGCGGTGCGTCGGTCCCGGTTGCGCGACGGTAGTGGAATGCTGGTCAGTGAGATCTGAACATCTTCCGCGAATCCGACCGCGACGTCCTGATTCCGCCCGGCGATACGCCATTCGGCCTGCACACCCGCCGCTCGGCCATGCTCGAACGCAGGCGGGTCTTCCGGGTGGGAGTGACCGCATCGGCTTTCGGGGCGTTACCCGCCGACTGTGCCGCCCGCGTGTACGAGATCGCGTTCTCCACCGGACAACGGGTGCTGGTGCCCGAGGTATTCGCCCCCGCGTTGTGCCCACTGGTTCACCCGCGGGCAGCCGGAAGTGGTACGCGATCCGCGCTCACTGACCGCCGTAACGATCGTTGAGTACCTATCGAGTGCTGATGTCAGGGGGTCGCGGAGTGGATAGGTTCCTGTCGATGAAGTCAGCCCGGGTTGGATTGATGATGCTGGTCGGAGTGGCGGTTGTCGCGATAACGGCAGTCGCGCTGCTGTCTATCGCGTCGACGACGAAGACGGTGCAGCGGGACAACGAAGCGGGGCAGGACTCCGGTCTGCAATCGAAGGTCTTCGCGCGGGACGCAGCGTTGAACGCCGCCAAGGAGGTGGCCGTCGCCGTGGTGGGCATGGACGCCGAGCGTATCGACGATTCGATGCGCACAATGCGATCGAAGATGACCGGATCTCTCCGCGATGCTTTCGACAGCAACGCCGAGAGAATGAAACAAGCTGTGTCGCAGTCGAAGTCGTCGATCTTCGCGAGTCCGCTCGTTGCCGCGCTTGCGGAGTTCGACGACGGTGGGACGCGGGCCGAAGCCATCGTCGTGCTCGAACAGAGAACGAGCACCGACACGCAGGCACGTGCCGCTACGTATGTGCTGTCGCTGGCCAAGGAGGGGGGAGATTGGAAAGCAGACGATCTGCAGCCCATCGGCACACCACGAATGGCCGCCGACGTTCGCACAGGCCCGCTCGCCATCTTCGGCGAAACACCGGCCGAGATCGGCAATGACGCCTTCGTCGTCGACGCTGCTACCCGCGAGGTGAAGACGGCCGCAGCCGAGGCCACACAGGCGATGTACACCTACGACTACCGGCTGATCGATGAGTATCGATCCAAGGTCTCGGCACTCTTGACCTATCCGCTGCTGCAGATATTCGAGGCGTCCAGCGACGATCTCGTCGAGGGGGTCACTGCGACGCAAGCCAAGCAGACCGTGAAGGTGGATCCAGTCGGTTTGGTCGATCTCCGCGCCGACAGGGCCGACCTGCTGCTCGTTGTGGAGGTCAGTGCGTCGAAGGTCAGAGCGGCGTCCGAACTCACGAGGGGAACCATGGCGGCTCGGATGATCAAGGTCTCCGGCAAATGGCTGCTGTCTGAGCTTCTCGACATCGCCTGATCACAACACCGCCTCGTTGGCCGAAGGCGTCTGCGGATGGGCGGCTGGCCGAAGTCCCCCCGATGCCCGAGTGGCCGGGAATGATCGGACCGTTGCGACCATGCCTCCCGGTCCCAGGGTGTTCCGGATCTTCGTTCCCGCGAAGTTCCTCGCCGCGAGCGATCGCAGACATTCGGAGACACCGGAGTTCTGGAAGTTCTCAGATGCACCGGGCTGTCTTGTGTATTCGCCTCGAACGAGGCTACTTCGGCCAGTATTCGAACCACCATCGGATCGTCGGGTTGCCGCTCAGCGTGCACCCCGATGTCCGGTAGTAACGCTGGTACTCGCCGTTGACGACGAGGCAGTCGTGTTCGGTGGGGTGCCCGACACTCATCTTCGGCCACTCGTCGGCCCCGGCCGTTGCCATTCCGGGAATCACAATGCCGAATGCGACAATAGCGATGCCCATCGCGCGACGGAGACCCCACGCAGGCCTTGTATCCAGGCTGAATTGACTCGGCGTGGTGTTCAGGTCTTCGTTCGATGACCCTGTCATGATTCTCCTTCGATTGTTGCCGGTGCTGGTGACAACTCCTTCGGACGTTATTTTCACGACCCAGGCTGTGCCCGTCATCGGTACGCGTTAGGCATTTCGGTTGCTACCGGGTGTTGCGGCCGCGACGGCGCCACGGCCCAACCCTTTCCGACCTCCGACAGTCGTAGCAGGTGGCCTCGACCGATACGACATGCGAGCAGGGTCAGGATTCCGATGTGTCCGAACCGACAATCACCGCAACGTCGGCTGCCTCGGGGGTGCCGATCGATCCGCCCGCGGTGACCGCCGGACTCGTCGGCCGTGATTGGGGAGCTCGACAGACTTCGCGCCTCTTGACGCCGCCGGTGTACAAGTGTTCGCGGGTGCGAAAGCTAATCAGCATCGGGTCGTCCGGTCGGTGGCTGATCAGATTCCGGTGTTCTCAGGATGCGGCAGCCCTCTCCAGGGGGCAGCACTCTGCCATTGCAGGTCGCAGGGCCGCTAATGGATTCCTAGGCATATCGCCACGAATTCACTCCCCACACCACCGGCGCCACTCCCAGTAGGGCTAGAAAGACCCCCCCGCTCGTGGCAGCCGGTTCCTCCGAGTCATGTTTCTCTTCTTCTGTTCCTGCCACTCGACTTCAAAGGGCTTGCGGATCGACTCACCCGTGTCGCGGCCGATCCCGAGCAATTCGACAACCCGCGCCATTCGGACCAAGCCCGGGGCACAACGCGGTCGCGGTGGTAGTGGACGAACTGCACTGACATGACGCGAGGGCCGCCGACCACTCGCCTGGTCGCCGCTTCGTCCAGCAACAGCACCGCATTCATAGGAACTCTCAGGCCGCGGCGCTTCGATAGGCACGTTCGCCGCGGAAGACGGCCGCGTGCCGTGCCGCGAATTCGTGAAAAGTTGTCGGCTCGATACCGAATCGCCGATGGGTAGCAACGTTCACCTTGGCGGTTCCCAGTTTCCGCCGCTCGTCGAAGAGTTCGACGAACGCGTCGGCGCGCGGCGGCGGATAACCTCGGCCGAGCCACTCGCTGCGTTTGGTCTGGGGGGCGACGTCGACATATCGGACAGGTCGGTCGATGGCTGCGGCAATGTCGGCGGCGACCCCGGCCCCGGTCAACGCCTGCGGCCCGGACATCCGGTAGGTGGTGTATTCGTGTCCGTCGCCGGTCAGCACGGAATGCGCAATAGAGGCGATGTCGTCGATCGCTATCGGGACCAGCGCCGCCTCGCCCAGGGGCAAGCGCAGTTCACCCCGCGCGACGATGTCGGGAACCTCCTCGAAATACGCCTCCATGAACTGACTGGGCCGCAGCACAGTCCACGGAACGCCGGATGCCAACAGATAGCGCTGAACCTGCTCATGGTTGCGGGTCGACCGGAACTTCTCCGCATCCCAACCGGTGAAATGATCGTCACCGGAGAACTTGACGATGCGCCCGACGCCGGCGCGTTTGGCAGCGTCGATGAACGTGCATTGCGTTTCGAGCATGTCGGGCCCAGCTCCGGAGATCATCAGCACTCGATCGACACCCTCGAGGGCAGCGCTGAGGGAGTCCGGCCTCAGCATGTCGCCGACGACGACATCGACGACCGGTAGCGCCTGCAGTTCGGCGGCTTTTGCGGGTGTGCGGACCAGCGCGCGGACCGGGTCGCCGTGGCGCACGAACTCCCGAATCACTGCCGACCCCGGACGGCCTGTAGCGCCTGTAACGAGAATCATCCTTGCTCCATGTTCGTAGGTGGTTACATAATGGTACTTTATAGATACATATCGCAACTATAGAAGTGCGCTTCGTAACTGAGGCGATAAACTATCGACGTGGACAGCAAACGGACATACGGCGAGGCGTGTGCGGTCGCCAACGCTCTTGACCTGGTGGGTGACCGGTGGGCCCTGCTCATCGTTCGAGAGCTCCTGTTCGGACCCAAACGATTCAGCGACCTGCGGGCGGGACTCCCTGCCATTGCACCCAATCGTCTGACCCAGCGGCTGCGTGAGCTCGAGGAGTACGGCATAGTCCGACGACGCACACTCGGCCCACCTGCCGCATCGCAGGTCTACGAACTTACGGTGTGGGGTCGCAGCTTGGAAGGCGTCCTTGTGGAGCTCGCCCGGTGGGGCCGGCAGTCGCCGTTCCGAGATCTCGATGATCACGTCAGCGTCGATTCGCTGATGCTGGCGCTGCGGACCGATTTTCGCCCGCCCTCCGCTACCGACCTGCATGCCACCTATGAGTTGCGGTTCGGTGCTGATCACGTGGCAGTCCGAGTGATGGGAGCCGAGATCGACATATCTCGCGAGGAGGTGGCGGCGCCCGACGTCATCGTCACCACCGACGTTCGAACGTTCGTGAGGGTGATGACCCGAGCCGAGCCCGTGTTACACGCCATGCAATCGGGTCGGCTGAACCTTGCAGGCGATCCGGCCGCGTTCGAACGGCTGCTCAGCGCACTGCCGCGACCAACCCCCGCCGATCTCCTCTGAATCTCGTCCGATGGGTAGCAGCGTTCACCGTTGCAGTTCCCATTTTTTTGCCGCTTCTCGCCCCGCAGACCTCGTCGAGACCGGAGGGAACGGGGTCAGCCGCCCGGGCGAGGAAACGTCCACCGGCGTAGCCGAATCGGTCGATCCGCTTACCGGGCGGCAGCTGCTGCGAGTGCGGCATGGCCTCGCTGAGACGGAAGATGTGGGCGCAGCGGGCATTGGGGAAACCGAGCGCGTCGTTGTTCCGCCTGAAACGGCCGAATTCGGCTACGGAGGTACGAGCGCGGCCAGCTCACCTGGACTGCGCCCACAGTCCCGCTCCCGGTGTTGCTGGCGGGATGACCGCCGGGAAGCACTCGCTGCAGCGTTCCTGTTCAGCCTGCTCGGGCTCGCATCGCTTGAACGGCCTCAGATTCCGGGATGTCGGATTGCAGCCGGGCCTGCCCGGCCGGTGTCTTCGAGTGGGTAGTGGTTCATCAGGATCAGAGTCTCGGCAGTGTTGGCGATGCCGTGATAGCCGATGTGGATGGCCGCGTGGAGCTTGCCCGCCAGGGATCACCGGGCTTCGAAGTCATGCAGCTCCGGCCTTTCGAGGAAGATCCACACGTCCGCGCCCTAGACCCTGCGGGCCTCGGCCGAGGCGTTCCTTGACACCATCCGCTCGTCCAACACCCGCCGCACGTGTCTTTTGCGCCGTTACTGCCGGAACCCTGATCGGCAAAGTATTCGTCTACGAGTTGTTTCGGGACGACACTTCCGCATCGATTACCTGTAACGCCCACTCGGTCCATCGGTACAAGGCCTCTTGCTGATAGATGCCGTACTCCGCAGCCAGCCTGCCGAACCGGAGTTTGCCGCACGGGTGGGTGTCGGCGTCGGCACGCGCGGTGATGGACCGCAGCTCATCGAGTTCGGCGAGCGCGTCGGCACGATACCGCAGGACCAGCTCCCGTGCCTGTTCGGGCTCCACTGCCGAGAGCAGGAACATCCGCAGCGAGTACTCGTCGCGGACCGCCCTGGTCTGCATGGGCGTCATCAACCATTCCCGCAATAACGTCCGCCCCTCCTCGGTGATCGCATACGTCCGGCGGCCACGAGCTCCCTCCTCTGCGACGACGATCAACCCTGCTTCGGCGAGCCGGTTCAACTCCGGATAGATATGGCTCTGCCGCGCCGTCCACGCGTGCTTCTGCAGCGACCTTTCAAATCGGGCGGTCAACTGGTAGCCGCTGGCCGGACCGTCCTCGAGAAGCCCGAGCAGGGCGTATCGCAACGACATGCCCACAGCATGGCAGATCGCCGTGACCCGTCCTCGCCGACCGGCGGAGACCTCGGCGTCGGTCAGCTTCTTCGGTCGGTGTCGCGCAGGGCCGCCAGTACGTTCTCCACCGCGCTTGCGAATACGTGTTGATTCCGGTGTCCGCGAGCAGCGTGGCGCGGAATCTGTGCGCCACATCGGACACTTCCGCGGTTGCTCTGGTCAGTTCCGGCAGGCCGAGATCCGCCGAGTAGGAGTCGAGTCCGACGACTCCGGCCGCGCGCCTCGCCCGGTACCTGGTACACCCGATCCAGCGAGATGGCCTGGCCGAGCAATGCTTCGGCGTTGTCGACCAGGTCCCGGTCTCGCCGGTCAACCGACGCCTGGGCGAATGCCTGTCGGGCCGGTCTCGACTGGGGCAGACCACGACCGACATATGCAGCCAGCCACACCGGCAGCCGGTCCCGTGGAAAGGTTTCCATGCCGGCGAGATAGTGGGTGGAGTCGCTCGGCGGGATCGACGGTTCGCGCAGCCCGCCCGGATCTGTGGTACTGGTGTTGGACAAATTGCGAGCCCCTGCTCCCCGCCATCGCGGTTGTCGTCCAGCGACTACTGTTGACGGTGCCATCGCTGAAGATCCTCGCGAGCAGCCGCGAGCCGCTCCGCTGGGTCCACGTTCGATACTCGTGCTCACTCCTCGGCTTTCGCAGTTCTTGCCGAAGGGGCGTTCGATGCACCTCGTGCGCTCAGCGGTATTCCGGATGTTCGTTGCCTGTGGCTGTGCGAGGGCGGCGGCTGCGACTTCAGCGGCAGGTGCGCCTATCGTGTCGTCGTGACTGTGCACTGCTCTGCGACGGCGACGATGTCGCGGTGACCACCGACCTCACCTATCGTCCGGTCGTGGGCCATACGACCAGCAGATCCGGTGCTGACATCGTCTGGTCGTCATGACGCGATTGGCGCCGCGAGGAGCGAGGTTCCCTTCACGGTGGTGTGGGGCCCAACCCCGTCCAGCGAGACCGACAGGCGGTGTGCGACGGATCCTGCATCGAATTCCCAGCCGTTGTAGCCGTCGAACGCGGGATCGTCTGCAGCTGGGAGTCTTGGAGCCGCCGGTCGTCGCCGGTCGTTGATCCACGCAAGCATCTCGTCGCGGCTCGCCTGACCCATGGAGTCGTTGCCGTACAGATCGTAGAAGCACGATTTGCAGTACCTTGCCCTGCTCCGCGACGGTCCACTCCGACCAGTCGCCGCAGCCGCTCTGGTACCCGTGACCATAGAAGTGTGCCGCACCGAAGCGGGCGCTGAGCGCTTCGAGGTCGGCGTTCAGGGCTCCTCTGTGCACCAGCTGGGTCCAGCCGTCGAACGCCGGAGTGACCACAACCGCCTTGTCGGGCGGCAGGTCACCTTGTGCATCGAATAGCCAGGCGGCCTCTCGGAAGCCGACCGGCACAGCGTCGGTGAGCTGAAATGCGTCGAGCACCGCGGCCTGGTCGCTGGTCGGGACCGCGTACCAGGAGCACTCTTCGACGAAGGTGGGCCCGAGCGGCTCAGCGGCGTCGAGATCCTGCGCGCGACGATGCAGGAGGATTTTATCGAGTGTCGCGTCGCGAGTCTCCGGCCCGCACCGCCGGGTACCAGCAAGGCACTCTCGCGGGAGTGTTGCCGAGATCAGGAGATCGGATGCGCCGCTGCGCGAGCGGGTGCTGTGGCACATGCTCTATGAGTCCTCCGCACGCGCCGAGGAGGTACTGGTGCTCGATGTGCGCGATCTGGACACGGTGAACCGGTGCGTGGTGGTGGCCCGCAAGGGCGGGGCGCGGGAGGTGATCGCGTGACAGCCCGGCACAGCGCGGTTGCTGCCGCGCATGCTGGCCGGTCGGCGCCGGGGCCCGGTGTTCGTGACCGACCGTAAGGCCCCGGCCCTCGGTGGCCGGCAACGATGTCGACCCGGTGACCGGGCGGGCCCGGTAGTCCTACCGGCGCGCGGCCGAGCTGTTCGAGACGCACACCAGCGGCGACGATGACGGCCCCTACACATCGCATCAATGGCGGCATTCCCGGCTCACCCACGCCGCCGAGGACGGCGCGTCGACGCCGGTGCTGATGAAGTCGAGCGGGCACACGTCGGTACGCAGCCTCGCGAAATACGCCCGGGTGTCCGACGAGGAACTGCGCCGGTACCACGCCGACGGCGACCCAGCCGCACGCCGGCGACCGGGCCGCTGAGCTCTAGGCCACGGCCGTAAGGTGCTCGGCCCGTTGATTTTCCGTAGGCACGTGTCCGCTTCGAACCGGGCGGGTCGCGGTTGTTTGCTGAATCAGCTGTTCAGTCCGGCCAGTTCACGCCATTCGGCTATCGGCGCGGTGGCTGGTTGGGCTGTGAGAACCTGTAGGCAGACGTGATCGGCGCCGGCATCGAAGTGGGCTTTTACGCGGTCGGCGATAGCGGCGAGTGCGTTTGGCCCGCCCCCGGCCACCAGTGCGTCGACGACCCGGCTGGCCGGGGTGCCGCACAGCTCGTCGATGGTGTAGCCGAAACGCTGCATGTCCTTGACGTGCGCGCCGCCGGTGGCGAGGTAACCGCCGACATGAGCTCGGGCCAGGTCGCGAGCCGCTTCGGGATCGGGGTCGAGCACGACCGCCTGCTCGACGGCGAGCAGCGGGCCGGGGCCGAGCCGGGTGCGGGCGTCTTCGGTATGGGCGACCGGCACCAGGTAGGGATGCGCGCCGCTGGTTCGTGCGGCGGCCAGGTCCAGCATCTTGGGGCCGAGTGCGCCCAGCACGCGGTGGCCGGGAACAGGCGGGGGCGGGCTCTGCAAGGGCACCGCATCCATCGCATCGAGGTAAGCGGTCATCGTCGAAACGGCACGCCCGGCGGAGGGTACGCGATGCCCTCGGTAGATCAGTGGCCGGTCATCGACCCGGTGTCCGCCGAGGCCGAGGATGAACCGGCCGGGATAGGCCTCGGCGAGGGAGCGTTCGGCGGTAGCCATTGCGATCGGATCGCGGAAAAAGATGTTCGCGATCCCGGTGCCGATCACGAGGTCGTTCGTGGCGCCGAGGAGGATCCCCGCCTGCGTCAGCGCGTTGCGGCCGAATTCCTCTCCGATCCACAAGGCGTCGAAACCGAGCTGTTCGATCTCGCCTGCCAGCTCGCGTACCCGGGTGGCGGGTTGTGCATCCAGGGCCAGTGTCCACAGGCCGAGGCGGCCCGCTGTCGTGTTCATTCATCCTCCGGTAAAGTGAGAGACTCTCACCTTAACGATAGTGAGGGGCTCTCACCTTGTTCGAGGAGGTCGTGTGCCGAGACCTGGACCCAGGCGTGCCGATGCCCGCCACAATCGCGAGCAACTGCTCGCGGTCGCGGATACGGCCTTCCGCCGGGACGGAGTGCACGCCTCACTGGCGGAGATCGCGCGCACATGCGGGATCGCCATCGGCACTCTCTACAAGCACTTCCCGACCCGCGAGGCACTTGTTCAGGCCCTGATCCACGATCAGGTCACGAGCCTGCAGGAGAACGCGGAACGGCTCGCCGACTCCGACAAACCGTGCGAAGCGCTTATCGAGTGGTTGCAGGAGTTCGGCCGGTGCGCCTCGGCGTATCGTGGCTTGGCGGAATCGATCCTGGCCGCGGCCGCCGTGCAGAACTCTGACCTGAACGCCAGTGTCGAGAGCATGCGCGCCGCCGGCGGCATTCTCGTGAGCAAAGCGCAAAAGGCCGGGGCCATCCGGCCCGATGTCACTCCTACGGAGGTGTTCGCGCTGGCCTGCGGGGCGGGTACCGCGAGCGAGTACGCGGCCGCCGATCCCGATCGCCTCCTGCGATTCGTCGTCGAGGGGCTCTCAGCACGGTAGCGGGCGGGTGTATGCACTCTGAAACACCCTCATCGTCGGCGGGCGGGTAGTCGGCCGCGTTGTCAGCAGGAATCAGGAGCCGTGAGCTGAAAGCGCACCATTCGGCATTACAGCTCACTCTGATTGGCTATACCCATACCGCTGGGCGCGCCCATGAGCGCCCGATTCACTCGTCATCGTCAGGGTTCCGGTAATAATCGCCGAAAACCAACGGATACGGGCGTAGCTGCTGGTGAGCCTCGTCGGGACCATCAGCGTCTTCGGACCTGCTTCGCGGGCTCGAGCCGCGGACCGGGGAGACAGCCAGGACTTCCGCGCGCCAGTATGAAAGCGCGTTCGGCAGACACACCCCCTCCAGTTAGGCTGACACGGTATCCGAATCGACGGAGTCGGATGTGAATTGCACTAGGTGGGCTGGCTGTTGACCGATACGACGACCGGTGAAGAGTTGTCCCTGCCAGCCGGGGCGGGCAGCGGTACGGATCGGGCGCTTCGCCGGGTGCGGATCCTGTGGATGTTCGCTGTCCTCGCGCTTTTCGTGGGGGGAGTCGCGGCAGTGCCCGCATGGTTTCAGGCATATCGCTTCTACCGATTCGACTGGGTCCCGGTGTGGGCTCTGGCGGTGTGCTGGACGGCCGCTGTGGTACTCCTTGCCGTGCCGAGGCTGGGTCGGCGCCGCGGGCGGGGGCGGATTGCACTTGCCGCCGCTCTGGGAGTGGCGATGGTGCCTGTGTGGTCCGTTTCGATGTTCGTGGCCTCGTTTGTCGCCGAGGACAGCGCGGTCGTGGCCATCGAGGTAAGTGCCGACGGGCACCACGAACTGGTCACGGAATCGTACAAGGAATACAACAACCCCGCCGCTTGCCGCGTCTTGCTTCGTGAGCGCGGTGGGCTGTTCAGCAGACAGGCCTATGTGTGGCACGACGAAGTTTGCCCGCAGCATGTGTCCTTCACGGGCGCCACCACGATCAGCCTCACCGAGCCGGGCTCCGGGAAGCCTAAGGTGACGACGTTCGACGCCGACCGGATGCAGGTCGCACGGATTCATCGGACTTACGGCATCCGCTGACACGAACAACTTTCGAATCGGTACAGGGGCGGCACACTGAACCGTCACCTCGACAATAAGCCGGCGACCTACTCGATGCCGCCACCGATGGACCCGGCTCCGGCTGGGACCTGCACGAACTTCGGCACTCTGGGCTGCCACATCTTGGCGAATCGGGCGCGAGCCTGCTCGAACTCATGGCCAAGTCGCGTCACCGCAAGGCCGAGAACCTGCGCCGCTACTCCAAACCATCCCCGCAGGCGATGCGCGAACTGACCAGCCTCATCGGTCCCGGCCCGTCCCGGACCCATTGACCAGCAACGACGTCATATCCGCCCGAAATTCGGCCGACACTACGGCGACCCCTCGTCGGGAGCATCCGGATCCCGCAACGGCCGGTGACTTCCGCGCAGATCTGGCTGGTGGAAGCTGTAGTGGCCGTCGAGCCGGACATGGCGGCGGATGAATGGCGACAGCCGCGCGGCGTCCTCCTCGCGTACCGGATAACCCTGCTCCCGCAGCTGGTCCACGGCACGGCTCAGGTACACCGAATTCCGCCTAACGGCAGTTTCCGCTCAACTGGACCCCACATGCCGATGCTCAGAGACAAGGTCGTCGCTGAAGCTGCTCGGCTTCCCTGCCGTGAATGAACTACCCGAACGCCAGCACTGCAATTCCGACGAAGAGATCCACGATCGCGCAGAACTCGGCGAAGGACCGGGCGACTGTGCGGTTCGAGTGGTAGTGCACGCAGTCCCACCCGCTGTGGGCGATCCAGCCGGCGGCGACCACGAAGCGGGCGACGTTCCCGCCCACCTCGACCGCGATGATCGCCGCCGTCGCGAACCCGGCAGTCGCGACCGCCAGAACTCGTACCGTCGAGTCGAATCCGCGGCTCGCCGCCAGCCATCCGAGCAGATTGGCCGCGAGCACTGTGAGCGCGGCATATGGGGGCACCCAGTCCTGGAGCCGAAGCAGCGCGAAGACCACTCCCAGCACCAGAAACACGGTCCAGGTCGCCTGTTGCCGCCCCACCGCCGCGGCGCCGATATAGATCAGCGCCAGCACAATCAGCAGTTCCGCCAGCGTGCGGACCATGTCCGCGTCGCCGGTCGGCGCCATCACAGCCACGACCGCGATTGCCGTAAGCGACGGCCAACGGTGTGACACCCATCGGATCGCCTCCGTCATTTGCCGGCCTCCGTCGTGTCATCCCTCACTGAACTACGCACAGTGCTGCATGGCCACGGTCAGCGCATCGGTATTCGATAAGCACCGGACCGGACGCGACGTTGGCTCGCGTCACCTCCTTACCCAGTGGCACTACGCTCCGTATGTATGGCAGGAACGAGTGCGTCTGTGGTGCCCGAGGTCCCCGATACCGCCGTCCGGGCCGCGTTCTCCCGTCTTCGGCCGCGTGACATCCAATTCCGGCACCTCGCCAGCGTTCGGGCAGTACTGCACTATATGACGGTCGCCGACCCACAGCGGCTGTCCCGGATGCTTGGCGATATCGCGCCTGCTCAATTGCTGTGCGCAGCCCGACTGGCGCACCCGGACCATCTCCCAGCGCTGCACGCGGCTTTCGACTACGCCTCGGATGCACCTGCAGTATTCTCATATATGGCAGGCGATTTCCCGCCGAGCGTGGATATTCCCGTGCCGAGCAATGCCCGGATCATCGCCGGATTGGTCGGACTCGCCGACGGCCTGCCGGGCAGCGCCGTATCACATGGCCTGTTTCCCAGCCCCATAACCAAACTCGCCCGGCTGAGCCTCGCCTCGACCGGATATTTTCCCCGCTCCGAGGTTCTCGATGCGGCTCGGTCCGCCTATGACACGGGACACCCCTACTGCGCGCACGATGCCGTCGCGTGCGCACTGGTGCACCCGGACGTCTCGGTCGGTGAGCGGATCGACCTGGTTGCTCAGCTGGCTGCGCTCGGCCCCGACGGACGAGCAGCTCGCGGGTGGCGGAATCGGAAGAAGTTCTGGCGTATCGTCCGATGGGCCGGCTTGCCACCGGACACGCGCCGCACCGGATGAGTGGTGGAACCCGACGGGGCCGATCGACACCACCCATGGGTCGAACACTTCGTGCACAACTACTCGCTGCCCGGTCGAAAGCCGATTTCGTACACCCGGGCGGGGCAGCCGCGGGCAGCGCGCCGAAAGCCGAGAAGGTAACCCCGACCCGTAATAGCCGCCTGCGTTCGTGCATCATGGTCGGCTCGACGGTAAGTGATCAGGTTCTCGCCGATCAGCCTTCCCCGATCATCACGCTGCCCGGATCGGCGGACCGCGATGGCATCGGTCCGCGCGACTACCGCGGACAGCTCCGGGCACTCCGCGACCGACTCCGACCAGCCGCGAACGTCAATCGTCTCGGCCGCGATTCCGAGCCGGCCACGACCCGCAGCAGGCAGGGTGGTCGACCCGTCGCACGCGAGCACTAGGCGGGTCGGCACTGGCAGGTCAGGGCATGGTCTCAAACGAGATACCGTTGAATCCCAGCCAATTCCCCGGCAGACCTCGACCGTCACGGCGCTACAGCAAACGGCGGGCGCTGGACCGCGTCTTGGCCGAGCTCGGAATCCGGCCGAGCAGCCCGGTTTGGCCAAGTCGGCCTCCCAGTTGTGCAACGTCCACGGATTCGACGGATCGGTCTCGCTGCAAAGCCGACATTCCTCCGGCTACATCGCGGGGAAGTCGACTCGGTTGATCAACGGCGTGAACGTACGTTCCGGTTCGGCCACGGCCACGACAGCGACTCGCCGGGCCGAATGCGCGACCTGATCCCGAGAGCCAACGACGGTCACCCCGTGTCGGTCACCACATCGCGGTACGGCTTGGTGAGCCATACCCCGGCGCTTTCGCCCGATCGCAACTGTTCACGACCTGGGAGCGGTCGCCGTACTCCGCAGCGGCCGACCGGCCGGAAATGGCCGCCAACTGCACGGACGTATACACAACCTCGCAGCACCGATGAATTTCGGATGGAGTCGCCGTCGATACGTACAGAGTTTTCGACAGACAGGAGTCCATGCATGACGAGTCCGTTCCGGGTCGGGGTCCTCGCCCTGCTCAGAACCGACCCGGAGGTGGCGGGATCGCGTGCGCCGCATCACCGACAGCGGCTGTACGCCTCCCCGTTCCGTCCGGCCCGGCTGACGGCGTGGGAAGCGTACCCACTGCCGCCGCTGACCGACGGCCGCTTCGAGATGGGCATCGACACCGGCAGACCGGGAATCGAGGAGGTAACCCCGCGCCAAGGGACAGCCCGTCGTGCCGCCACCGATCCAGCGGCTGGCCCAGATCCACGAGACCGTCGACTACCGGTCATCGGCGACACCGTCGCACCGCACTTGGCGCATCCCGCCACTAACCTCGCGGCACTTCGCGCCGCGGACGCAATGACCGTGCTTCCGGATGATCCGACGGCCGCCGCCGAGGAACCCAGCGACATGGGGAGCAGATCGGCTTCTCCTACTTCGTCTTCGGCGCCGAGTTCACCGAGCTCCGGTCGTCGCTTGTCTGCTTCTACCCCAACGATGGCCATCAGCTTACGGCCCGTCCGTACATGTACATATTGACGGGTACGTCTGTAGGTGTCAATGTGGATCTCCCAACGATCACCTAGTCACGAAAATCCAATTGCATGAGTCGTGAATACCAAGCAAAAGCTAGTGTTTCAGGGGTCGATGCGGTGGCGAGTACCAACGTCCTCATGGATGGCGGAGACGCCTTCGTCGGTCGCGAGCGGGAGTTGGCGGTTGTCATCTCGTTGCTGCTCGGCCAGGCCCGACTGGTCACCCTGGTGGGGCCGGGCGGCTTCGGTAAGACCCGCCTCGCGGTCGAGGCGATCCGGCGGTACCGCAAACCGAGTGGGGCGGTGGTGCGGTGGGTGCGGCTGGCACGGCTGGAGGTCGCAGCCCCGATCGAGGCTATTGAAGAGGAGATTGCCCGTTCGGTCGCCACCGCCGACTTCTCCGGCCGCACCGCAGAGGCCGCGATTGTGGATGCGCTCGGCGGGCCCGACTCCGCACGCAGGAGCGCACCGACGGTGTTGGTGCTGGACAACTGCGAGCACCTGCTGCCCGGGATCGTGCAGGTCGCCCAGCGCCTGCTCGCCCAAGTGCGGTCCCTGAAAATCCTTGCCACCAGCCGTGAGCCGCTGAAGTGGGTGCATGAGCATCGGATCACGGTCGCCGCGATGTCGGGATCGGAGGCGGTCGAGCTATTCCGGCGCCGGGCCGAGATGGTCGGCCGTCCCGTGCTCGACGACGACATGGTGCGCGACATCTGTCGTCACCTGGACAACAGCCCGCTCTGCATTCAGTTGGCGGCCGCTCGGCTGGTCCGCATACCGCTCGATGCCCTTCGGCGGGAATTGAGCGGGGAGGCCGCGGGCGACCAGCGGATGCAGTGGCGTGATGAGCGATGGCACGGGGTAGAGGAACGCCATCGGCGGGTGTCCGATGTCATCGCCTGGTCGTATCAGCTGTGTACGCACGAAGAGCGGCTGCTGCTGGACCGGCTGTCGGTCTTTGCCGCGGGCGCCGACGTCGACCCCGGGGAACGGCTGGCGGCGTCTGCTTACGATCGGGGCGCGGATCTGGCCGAAATCCGGGCGGTGTGCGCGGACGACCCGGACGCAGCCGTAGACCGATCCGGGATTCGGCTGATGGACAACGAGATCGGCGAGATCCTCGATCGCCTCGTCGCCCGATCCTTGGTCACGTCGCATTTCACGGCAGGAAGCGTGCGGTATTCACTCGTCGAGAGTGTGCGGCTGTTCGCCGAGCATCGGCTGCGGGAACGTTCGATCGATGCTGTCGACCGGTGGGCAGTTACGGCCGACCGTCATATGCGCTACTACCGCGACCAGGTCGTCGATGCCGCAGGCCGGTGGTTCGGCGCCGACGAGCGGGTGCTGCTCGACTGGGCGCAGGCGGCGTGGGAGAACATCCTGACCGCGATCGACCGCAGCCTGACGCCTTCGGGCGACCCGGAGATCGGACTACAGATCTGCGCCGGCCTGCTCGGTTTGCGACTGCCGTTTTTCAAAGGCTCATTCCGGGAAGTACGCAGCCTGACCGAGCGGACACTCGCGGCCGTGCAATCGGCCGGTCGGCCCCCGACCGACCTGGTGCTGTCGACCACCGCGCTGATTGCGTGGGTCGCCTTGTGCCAAGGGAACCGCGACGAGGCCCACGACCTGCTGGACGACTGCATTCACATGTGCGTACCCCATCCGGACCGGCCGCAAGCCTGGCGCGACAGCGCCGACCGGGACACCGACCTACCTGCCATCGTGGAATTCGTCTGGGGAAACGAACTTTTCGTCCTCCGCGACCCGGCTTCGACCGCAGTCCTGCGCCGAGCCGCGGAGAAGTTCGACCGAATCGGCGACGACAGCACCGCCTCGGTCGCGAACCTGATTGCGGCACTCGCCGCGGTCCTGCTCGGCCCGATGCCCGCAGCGCGAACCCTCGCGTCGGATTTCCGTGATCGCGCCGCCGCCTCCGGCACCATATGGGCAAAGGCCTGGGCCGACCTCATCTGGGGCTTGGTGCTGACCGGTCAGGGCGAGGCTGAATCGGCACTCGCGTTCGAACACGCTGCCCTGAAGCGACAACTCGACACCCGGGAGCGCTGGGCGGCGCTGTGGACTGTCCAGGCACACGCCTGGACCCTTGCCCAGATCATCTCCGACCTGACCGAGGCGATGAGCAGCGACACGGTGCGGATCACCGCCCTGGCCACCCGGACCGCGCAGATCCTCGGCGGAACGGCAACGCTGCGCGCTCACTTCGGTGTGGCAATCGAGAGCCTGGGCCCGTTTCACGACGAGACTGTGCGAGCCGAGCAGATCGCCCGCAGGGCACTCGGCGCCGGTTCCTTCGCCGCCGCTGAAGCGGCAGGCGCCCGCATGGATCCGGAAGCCACCGAAATCCACCTGCTAGCACTCGGATCGGCGGCGAAGCTGTCCCGCTCTCCCACCCGCGCAATGCCCGAAGACCCGGCATGGCGGCTGCTGACCAACGCCGAGCAGCACGTCGCGGTGCTCGCCGCGGCGGGCTGGACGGACACCGCGATCGCAGCCCGCCGCGGCTCCTCTCGACGCACCGTCAACGCCCAGATGGCCGCGGTCCGGAGGAAACTCGTCGTAGGTACCCGCGACGAACTCACTACTCGAATTCCTGCGGCACTCGAGGAAAAGGTCGCCGCCGAAGCCGCCCGACTCCCAGTCGGCAACCAGGAGTGAACGAGATGGAACCGATTTCCGCCCTAGCCGAAGTATTCACCGCTGAGCGGCCACGACCGGATTCGAGCGCGAGCTGAGCCTGTTCGCCCCACTGATTGGGAGCTGGGCTCTGCGGGTGTTCGAACATGAACCGGCCGGGTCGGGTGATCGAGGCGTCGGTCCGTCCAAGGTCCAGCCGTGCGCGTCTGCCTGCTACGTGGTGACGGGGTGCTGCTGTATGCGCTGCGAAAGCCGTTTCAGCCGCACGAGTTCCGTATCGGATGGGATCCGGAGACATTCGCGCCGACGGGCCGCCGTATCGTGACGCGCTGCCGGAGGCACTGCGTGTGTTCCTCTCCACGGTGCATGCGGGGTTCACCGATCTCGACGAGATCTCCTACGGTCCTGCCCCTCCCCGGGACATGCAGAACTATTCGGTGCTGAACTTGCGCGAGGCCGTGCGTAATTGGGAAACTAACGAGGACATTCCGGGTGGCCGGGCAATGCTCATCGCCAAGGGCTTGGGCGATACGCGCTACTTCGTCTCTCCCGACCTGCCCCGAGGCACCATCGGCTGGGAGGCCGACGGCCATATGGAGCGGCCCCTGGAGTTCGCGCGCACCTTCGACGAACTGATGAGCTATGGCTTCCAGCTCGAGCGTGATCGCCCGCCCGAGACCACCGCGCCCGAGACACCGCCGGCACCGGAAGAGTTGCGGCAGGTAAAGCGTGTCCCTGCCCAGGGCGGCGCGAGCGGTCGTGTGGAACCGCGAACTCCTATGCGCCAGACTCACCAATCGTGTCGATGTCCTCTGTTCAAGCGCGAGCGGGCAGCAGTTCGGCGACGAGTTCCTCGACACGGTTCCTGATCTCGTCGCGGATCGGGCGCACCGACTCGACACCCTTGCCTGCCGGGTCCTCGAGTACCCAGTCGCGGTAGCTGACTCCGGGGAAGACTGGGCAGGTGTCGCCGCAGCCCATGGTGATGACGACGTCGGAGGTTTCGACGGCGTCGAAGGTGAGGATTTTGGGTGACTGGTCGGAGATGTCGATGCCGACCTCTCGCATGGCTTCGACCGCGGCCGGGTTGATCGCCTCGGCGGGCGCGCTGCCTGCGGAGCGGACTTCGATGGCTTCTCCGGCGAGGTGGGTGAGGAATCCGGCGGCCATCTGGGAACGTCCGGCGTTGTGGACGCAGACGAACAGGACACTGGGCTTGGATGCCATGAGCGAGTCGGCCTTTCAGTAGGTGGCGTGGGCGAGGGGGCTGTCGCTCATAGCGTGTTCCGATGCTGAGTGGTTCGACAGGGTCAGACCGAGGGCTGGAGTTCGACGAGCAGGTGCTGCACACGGGCGTCGATGTCGTCGCGGATCAGGCGCATGCGTTCGATGCCGTCGATGCCGCGTTCGGAGGGTTCGTCGTTGTCCCAGTTCACGATCCGTACCCTGTCGATGGGATCGACGTGCGCTTCGCGGCCCAGGGTGACGACGAGGTCGACCGCGCGCAGCAGTCGCGGTTGCCGCCGTTCTTGACGCACACGAACGGGTTATGGTCACCGCTCGAGCACCTTTTCCTCCGCCGCGCCCGAAGGGGCGGTCGCGGCAGTGCTGCGGGCACCGAAGCGTGTGCGCAGCGCCAGTGAGACGTACACCAGCCCGACCAAGACGGGGACTTCGATGAGCGGGCCGACGACTCCGGCGAGAGCTTGGCCGGAGGCGGCGCCGTAGGTAGCGATGGCGACCGCGATGGCGAGTTCGAAGTTGTTTCCCGCGGCGGTGAACGCCAGCGTGGTGGTGCGCTCGTAGCCGAGGCCCAGGGCCGCGCCGAGCAGGTATCCGCCGCCCCACATGATGGCGAAGTAGGCCAGCAGAGGAATCGCGATCCGCACCACATCCAGCGGCTGAGAGGTGATCTGCTTACCCTGCAGCGCGAACAGGATCACGATGGTGAACAGCAGCCCGTACAGCGCCCACGGCCCGATCCGCGGCAGCAGCGTGGATTCATACCAGTCGCGGCCCTTGCCGCGCTCGCCGAGACGGCGGGTCAGATAGCCCGCCAGCAGCGGAATCCCGAGGAAGATCAGCACCGACTTCGCGATCTGCCACGGCGAGGCATCGATGCTGGTTCGCTCCAGCCCGAGCCAGCCGGGCAGCACCGACAAGTAGAACCAGCCCAGCACCGCGAACATGACCACCTGGAACACCGAGTTCAACGCGACCAGCACCGCGGCGGCTTCGCGGTCTCCGCAGGCCAGGTCGTTCCAGATGACGACCATCGCGATGCAGCGCGCCAACCCCACGATGATCAACCCGGTGCGGTACTCCGGCAGATCCGGCAACAGCAGCCACGCCAGTGCGAACATCAGCGCCGGTCCGAGTAGCCAGTTCAGCACCAGCGACCCGACCAGCAGCTTCCGATCGCCGGCGACGGTGTCGAGCCGGTCATACCTGACCTTCGCCAACACGGGGTACATCATGATCAGCAACCCGATCGCGATCGGCAGCGAGATGCCATCGATCTCCACGGTGCTCAACCCGTCCCCGAGGCCGGGGATCACGCGTCCCAGCAACAGGCCGGCGGCCATCGCGACGCCGATCCACACGGGCAGGAACCGATCCAGCGTCGACAGTTTCCCCACAACTCCGCTTTCTACAGCAGCGGTATCCGTGCTCACGCGAACAATCCTGCAGCGGCGCCGCTCTCGACCAGCAGCACATCCGACAGCCTTTGCAAGGCTTCGGGAATCACCCGGTAGTACACCCAGGAGGCGCGGCGCTCGCTGGCGAGCAGCCCGGCCTCGCGCAGCACCTTCAGATGATGCGAAATCGTCGGCTGAGTCAAGTCGATGCCTTCGGACAGATCGCACACGCACGCTTCCTGCCCTGCGCGCGACGCGATCGCACTCAGCAGCCGCAGCCGCATCGGATCCGACAACGCTTTGAACACCCCCGCCAGCTCCGCGGCGGCCTGGGCGGTCAACGGTTCACGCACGATCGGCGCGGCGGTGCACGACTGCACCGGAACGATCGGAAGCTGCGACTTCGACATGCGCCTATATTGATCGATATCAATACTGGAGGGCAAGCAAACACCGGGTGAACAGGTCGCAGAGGTCGCTGTTCGGGGGCTGTGGGAGCGCTCGACCGCCCGGCCCCAGAGGTATCTGTCGACCTCGGCGCCATGCAGTAATGTCAGGCAGTGGTCGAGCAGGGCGCGGTCACCGCCGCGGAGCGCGCATACGTGCACCGCGCCGGGCAGGCCGCATCGGGTTGCGAAGAGGGCGTGCTTCCACGAGGACGGACAGGGTCCCATGGCACCCACTGGCGCAGCGCGACGCCGCTGAGGCCGTTTCTCACCGGCCCAGCCATTTACCTCTTGGCGAGGCTGAACTGCGTGACGTCGATATAGCCATCGCGGAAGAATCGGCCGCAACCACTCAGATACTTCATATAGGTGTCGTAGGTTTCCCATGAGGTCATCGCGATCGCCTCGTCGCGGTGTTCTTCCAATGCCCGCGCCCAATGTTTGAGAGTGAGAGCGTAATTCGGGCCGAGCGGATGGATACGCTGGACATCGAAGCCCGCCGCGCGCGCGTAGTCGATCACCCATTCCGGCTCCGGCAACTGGCCGCCGGGGAAGATCTCGCGGGCGATGAACATGCCGAAATCGAGGACTTCACGATTGATCGGCAGGCCTTTCGCGCGGATCTGGTGCCGGTTGTAGACCACGATCGTGTGCAGCAGCATACGCCCGTCGGCGGGCAACATGCGGTGGCACGTGTCGAAAAAACATTCATAACGCTCCCGCCGGAAATGCTCGAACGCGCCGATGCTGACGATGCGATCCACCGGCTCGTCGAACTCTTCCCAGCCCTGCAACAGCACCCGGCCTGTTCGAGGCCCGCGATGCGCGTCGAACAGGCCTTTGACGTGCTCGTATTGGTTGCGGCTCAAGGTCAGGCCGATCACGTTCACGTCGTAGCGCTGCATCGCGCGCATCATCGTCGAACCCCATCCGCAGCCCACATCGAGCAGCGTCATGCCGGGGCGTAGATCACATTTCTCCAAGGCCAGATCAATTTTCGCCAACTGCGCTTCCTCGAGGCTCATGCCCTCCCGTTCGAAGTACGCACAACTATAGGTTCGAGTCGGATCCAGGAACAGCGCAAAGAAGTCGTCAGACAGGTCGTAATGCCACTGGACATCGGAATAGAACGGGGCCAGACCCTCCATGAGTGTTCCTTTCTCCGGAGACCACATCGTTGTCCTCGCCAGTCGGCTAGCTGGCGAGAGGTGCGTCGAACAGGAGCGTCAGAACAATTCCCGAGCCGGAACCGGGCCGCCTGCGAGTGTATGCCCGGGCTGTCGGATAGACCCGAGACGAAATAGATCCGAGACGAAATAGACCCGAGACGAGCTGGGTGCGTGTCGCCGAGACCACCGCGATGCAGGCGCCTCAGTGCAGCAGGGGCAACGCTGCAGCGCGAGCCGGCCGCCGCTACGCGCGACGGCGGGCCGCCCGCGCCGAGCGTGGCGACGGTGCTGTGGGATTTCGACGCCCGGCGAACCAGCGCGCGACAGGGGAGAGAGCGCGTCGTCGGTTCGATGTGTTCTTTGCAGCGGCCCGCCGGCTTCCGGAACGAGGGGTGGGAGGCCGATCACGTCGAGGCGCCCACTCCTCGAACGCCGCGGCCTGGTGCGCTGAGCCGGCTCGCTCACCGCATCCCGGTGAGCGTGAGCTGGCGCCGATGGTGATCGTAATGGCGGCCGGGATAGGCGTAGATGTCCGCGAGGGTCATGTAGTCGGCGAAATACGGATCCCACCGGGTCGGGTAGTGCATACCGCGCCGGAACGCGGTGTCTGGCTCATGTGTCAGCGCGTGTTGCAGCGAGCCGATCACCCGGTCGAGTTTCGCTCCCATCCGATGGCGGTTGTAGACGCGAGCCGCCCAGCACGAGCCGTAGTAGTTGATCACATCGAACGGCGCTGTCGCGGCGTTGAGGACTGCGGCGAACCCGCGACCGACTCGCTCGGGCAGTCGGCTCATCACGCGCGCAACGATCAGCAGCCGTCGCACCACCATGTACCCGAACAGCATGTGGAACAGCAGCTGTTCGTTGCTCCAGCGGGTGCCCGCCGAAGCCTTGCCCCAGTCGTCCTCGCCCGCCATCGCCAGCAGAGTGTGAAAGTCGGCCCGCGCCCGTTCCAGATCGGCCGCGAGCACGCTTCGATCCGTCACCGGTTCTGGCATACCGCCCCGATTCCATGGTCGGACGAGCTGCCCACTGCGTGGCAGTCTCCATCGTCCACCCGACACTTCGAGCTTCACAACCGCCAGCCGACCGGTGAGCACGCTATCGCGGCGGCCAGAGTTCGATCCTTCTCGGGGTCGCATCCGGCACATGGATACAGGAAACCCCGTGGCGGCTTCTGGTGCGTCCTTTCCGGTTCTCCTCCGTCTGTCCTGGTACCCATCCCCACGAATCCAGGAGTCACCATGACCAGCCCGACCGAGTTCGAGTCCCCGGCGACACATCGGACAGACGCATCACCGCAACCTGCGGCGCCCACCTGTTGCAGCACCGAACGGCAGACCACGTGTTGCGATGACAGCGAGAAGGCGACGTGCTGCGCTCCGGCGGCCACGGCCGACTGCGGCTGCCGGTAGCCTTCACCCAGCACAGTGCGGTGCGAGCCTCGTAGGGCTCGCACCGCATCTTTGTCCGATCGGTGACCGCCCGGGGCGTCCCAAACCGGTGTGCTGGTCTACTGGCCGGATGGTGGTGTGACACCACCACCACAGCCGCAGCCTTCGTCGCTGGGGGCTGCGCTACCGCAGGCGCCGTCGCGGGGTTGGTAGTCGTGGACGTGGCCGGTGCGGTCCTGGCTGATCTGGCAGCAGGCGTGCAGTTGGGCTTTGAGGGCGGCGCGGCCGCGTTGCACGCGAGATTTCATCCCGGACACCGAGATACCCGCCTCACCGGCAGCGGCGGCGTGCGTGCGGGCGTCGAAGTCGACCATCTTCACCGCTGCGGCCTGATCGGCGGGCAGTCCGGAGAGCATCGGCACCAGGCAGGAGGCGAGTTCTTTCTCCGCCGCCTCGCTGGTGTCAGGTCCATCCTCGCCCGCGGATGGGTTGTCGGGGACGGCGTCGACGGGTAGTTCGCGGCGATGGGGCGCCGAGCGGTAGTAGTCGGTGATCGCGTTGCGGGTGATGGCATACATCCAGCCCAGCAGCCGATCCTGCTCCCGCAAATCGCCGAGGCTTTTGGCCATCCGCAGGAACACGATCGACAAGATGTCGTCGGCGTCTTCCGAGCGGGAGACCCGGCGCGCGATGAAGGCCCGCAGGTCGCCGGAGAAGCGGCGCCAGAGTTGGTCGAGATCAGCGTGTTGCGGTTGTGGTGTGGTCGCGGTGGTGGCCGTTGTCTCGCTCATGATCGGGTTCCTCTCCCTCTCCAGCATCCTCGCCCACCGCTGTGGTGGCGAGCCTTGGTTCGCGGTCCCCGGTACCGACGACGGTGACCGCGATCGGACGCATCCGTGCGTCCCGATCCGGGGTGCCACGTCTGTATGGGTGTCGAAGTCGATGTCGGGTTCTCCGATTCGACGGTCCCGATAAGCGCGGTGAGGAGGTGAGAGCGATGCTGACGACACATCTGCTGTCGGATCTGACCGACGAAGAGGTCGATCTGATCGTGGCCGAGGAACTGCATCTGCTCGACGCCACCACATGAGCGCCGTCCACGCCCGTACCGGGCGTATCCGCTGACACAGCACACCCATGCGCCCTTACCCTCTCGCTGGGTAGGGGCATAGGCGTGCCCGGTTCGGCGGCAAACACGCAGAACCCGTCTCCTCCTTCCCTGCCGGAAGGACGAGACGGGTGCGTCGTCGTTCAGCGAGCTCGAGCCGACCGAACCAGCTGGGGGAGTGCGGGGGCAACGGTGACCGCGGCCCACAGTCCGATCGCCGCGACCAGGGCGGTGACGGTGTCCGCGGTGGTGGCGGTGCCGAGAACATGTCCGCGCAGGGCGTCGGTGGCGTGGGCGACCGGATTGACCGTGGCCATGGCCTGCATCCAGCCGGGCATGGTGTGGATCGGTGCGAACGCGCTCGAGACGAACATCAGCGGCATCATCACCATCATCCCGGCGAACTGGACCACATCCGGGCGGCGTAGCCGGTCCCCGATCAACCCGAACAGGGCGCTCATCGCTCCCGCCAGCACCACCAGCATCACGACCGCGGCCACGGCATCGACGGCGCTGCCGTGGAAGTCGAAACCCAGCAGCACAGCGGCGATCCCGAGCAGCCCGGCTCTCGCGAGAGTGAACACGGCCTCGTTGACGGTGCGAGCCACTCCGGGCAACGTCGCTCGCATCGGCAGGGCCGCGAAGCGGTCGTGCAGGCCGTTGGTGTGATCGATCGCGGCGGAGACTCCGGCGTTGGTGCCGGCCATCACGGTCGAGACCGCGAGCATGGCCGGGGTGAGGAAGTCGATGTAGCTGACCCCGGCCGGGAAGCCGGGTCCGGCGGCGACGCTGCGGAACACCTGGCTGAACAGCACGAGCATCGCCATCGGCATGGTCAGCGAGAACATCAGCAGTTGCGGGACGCGGGCGCTGGTGCGCAGGTTCCGCACCGTCAGGGCGGCGAGCTGGTCGACGATCGGGGAACGCCCGATCACGGTCGTAGTAGTAGTGGTGGCGGTCATCGGTGGGCTCCGGTGGTGTGGGCGAGGTGGGTGAAGACGTCGTCGAGGCTCGGGGAAGTCACGTCCAGATCGGTGACGTCGATGCCGCCGCGGTGCAGGTCGGCGACCAGTGCGGTCGCGGTGGGGGCATCGTCGACGGTGACCGACACCCGCACCCGGGTGCCGTCGACTCGATCGGTGTCCGGGGTGAACGGCAGATCCGCAACCCGGTGGGCGGGGACGGTGGCGTGCAGGACCTTGCCGCCGACGATCCGTTTCAGCTCGGCGGGAGTGCCGCGAGCGGCGACCCGCCCGTGGCTGAGCACCACGATGTGGTCGGCGAGCCGGTCGGCTTCCTCGAGATACTGGGTCGTGAGCACGACGGTGGTGCCCGCAGCGGTGAGCTCGTCGACGACGTCCCACAATCCGGCGCGAGCGAGGGGGTCCAGACCGGTGGTCGGCTCGTCCAAGAACAGCACAGACGGGTCACCGACAAGACTGGCGGCCAGATCGACGCGGCGGCGGGAACCGCCGGACAGTTCCCCGACCCGCCGGGTCGCGTACTCGCCCAGCCCGAGCCGGTCGATCAGCGCGTCGGCTCGTGCGCGGGCGGCGCGGCGCAGACCGGCCAGTCGGCCGATCAGCTCCAAATTCTCCCGGGCGGTAAGGAATTCGTCGAGTCCGGCGTATTGACCGGTCACCCCGATCCGGCGGCGAACTTCGGTGGCGTCGGCGACCACGTCCAGGCCCGCGATCTCCACACGGCCGACGGTGGGCCGCACCAGAGTGGTGAGCGCGCGAATCAGGGTGGTCTTGCCCGCACCGTTGTGGCCGAGCACCCCAAGGGTCGTGCCCGCAGCAGCTTCCACGTCGATGCCGTCGAGGGCCCAGGCTTTGCCGTAGGCGACGTGCAGATCCTCGACCACAACGGCCGGGGCGGTCATCGCACACCCCTGCCACGGTCAGGCAGCTGGTCGTACACGTGAATCGTCATCACAGGGTTCCTCTCGGAAGAAGGTGTGTTCCCACCTCGGGGTGGATGGGAGTCCGCTTCCTCAGACGAACCAGCCGCGCAATGGATGCACGGGGTCCAGCGGAGGTCGGTGATCATGTGGATCACACGCGGGCGAGCTATGCCGGGTGCCGCGACCCACGCCGCGCAGTGACACCGACGACAGCAGCCACTGCCACTCCGGACCCTGGTCGCGGCAACACGGATGCGTCGTGAAAGAGGCACCCACCGCCAGGGCGCCGCACATCAGTAGCCGCCTGTCCACGCCCACCGGCAGCCCGCTCCCGCCTCCACGTGCATCAGCGGTGAGCGCTGAACGGCTCAGAACCGATGCGAGCCTGCGCCCTGCGGGCGCAGATCTGCTGCAGGTGTTGTGGTGCCCATCCGCTCATGGGACGAGTCGGCGCACAGGGGGTGCATTTCTCCCAAATGTCCGTAGTCGTCCTCGATGGGCGTGTCGGGGCACACTGCCACGTCACCTCGTTACCGTTCGGAAATCGACCACGGAGGATCGCGCGGCGGTTGACGGGTAAGAGTTCCCTTAGCAACCGGGTGGCGTAGCCCGACGAGAGGACCTGGACTTGAGTGATCTTTCTCGCCGCGACCTGCTCAGGACGTCGGCGGCCGCTGGCGTAGGAGCGGTCGTTGTCTCGGGCCTTACAGCCGCAGACACGCCGGATATTGCCGACGCCGGCGCCCCGGGATATGTGACCGCGGGCGACCCGAGCAAAAGCCCGGGATGCCCGCCCGCGACGCTGACCGGTCACATCGTTCGCCCCTGTGACGCGTCGTACACCGACGCACGACTCGGCTGGGACCAGCTCTTTTCCCACTATCCGCTGGTCATCGTCTTCGCACAGGAAACCCAGGACGTGGTGAACGCCCTCACGTGGGCGCGGCAGCACAACGTCGCGTTGCGGGTGCGCAGCGGCCGCCACGCCCTCGAGGGCTGGTCGAACGTCGACAACGGCATCGTGATCGACGTCAGCCAGCTGAAGTCGATCCAGATCGACACCGGCGCTCATACCGCAACGGTCGGCGCCGGACTGACTCAGTTGGAAGCGGTGACGACGCTCGCGAAGCAGAACCTTGCGATCACAACCGGAAGTGAGGGCAGCGTAAGCGCGTGTGGTGCGACGCTCGGCGGCGGCCTCGGGCCGCTCAACCGCTGGCTCGGCATGGCCTGCGACAGCCTGGTGGCGGCTGAGGTCGTCATCCCGTCGGGTGACGACTGCGCCGAGGTGATCAACGCGGACTCGCAGCACCACTCGGACCTGCTCTGGGCGCTTCGCGGCGCGGGGAACGGCAACTTCGGGATCGTCACACAACTCACCTACAAGGTGTCTCCGCTCACGCGGCTGGCAAATATGCAGGCGACATGGAATGGACTCGGGGACCTGTACGAGGTCTTCGAGGCATGGCAGCGTACGGTACCGTCCGCCGACAGCCGTCTGGGATCCGAGCTCGAGATCCACAAGTCCCAGATCCAGCTGTCCGCGTGGCTTGTGGAGGGGGTGGCGGCACAGGCCAGAGAGATCCTGGCTCCGATCCTGTCGGTCGGCACGCCCGACGTCACGGTGCAGGTCGGTAATTGGGGCGATATCTTTGCGGGAGCCCAGATCCCGCTCGCGCAAGAGCCCGCGAACTGGAAATTCTTCTCGCAGTTCGTCAAAGAGCCGTTGCCGAAGAAGGCGATCGACATCATCGGCTCCTTCATGCGAGACGCTCCCACAGAGGAGAGCAACTACTTCGTCGATGCCTTCGGTGGGGCGGTCGCGAACGAGCCGCGCGGCGGCACGGCGTTCGTGCATCGCGACGCGCTTTTCTACGGTGAGATCGGCGCAGCTTGGGGGACTCGTTCAACACAACCGGGCGTCAGCGACCCGCTGACCCCGCAGGCCCAGGCCTGGATCGCGGAGTTCAGCCAGGCGCTGCGGCCCTACACGGACGGCGCCTACGTCAATGTGCCGAACGTCGGAATGCAAGAGTGGGAGACCGCCTATTGGGGGAGGCAGCACTTCGAGCAGCTGCGCAGGATCAAGGCGAAGTACGACCCCCACAATGTCTTCCAGTACGAGCAAAGCATCCCGCCCGCGTCACACTGATCGACAGTCGGTCACAACTGTCCCGCGGACCCGCACCTACACCACCCGCGCAGCCGAGTTGTCCGAACGCCTTCCGCACAACGGCATCATGATCAGATCGTCTGCTTCGGAGTCCGGGTCGATCGTGCCGCCGACCTCCGGCACCCACAGTTGCGCGCCGTAGCGGACGAAGACCGGAAAGGTCAGCCGGAACTGCCCGCGGAAGATGACGTACAACGGCAGGATCGTCAACACCAAGCTCGATCACCGGCTACACTGCGCTGTCGGTGATGGCCAGGGCGCTCCCGCCGCGCCCCGCGCTCGCTGCGCTTTGGCCCGCGAGCAGGCCGCGATCGAGGAGCGCGAGGCCGCCGCCCGGCTCGCCCGGCGGCGCGCTTGCCGACGAAGAGGGCCGCCCCATGCAAGCGGAACTGGCTGTGCGACCGGGAATCGCCGACTCCGTTGAGCCGCGCTTCGACGGCGGTCATGTCGTCATGGCCGAGTTCCCGCCCCCTCGACCGCTGCGGCAGCGTCTGCCCGGATCCGGGATTCGATGTGCCGAATCAGTTTGGTGAGGTCCGCGCAGTACACCGAGGGGTTGCGGAATCCCTCGCCTTCCTGGTACCGGGTGACGTAATGTCCGCCGCCACATACGGTGTGGATCGGACAGCTCCGGCAGGTGTCGCTCAGTGCGTCGACTCCGATCTGGCGGGCCACGATGGCCGGGTGCACCATCGCCTGATCCAGCGGATTGCCGCGACCGGTCGTACGCAGTTTGGTGGCACCCGCAAAAGCCGACTTCAGATCATCGATCTGCTCCACAGTCCCGTCGGTTTCGATTACGGCGATCCGGATCGGTTCCAACCCGAACACTTCCGACCTCACCGTCCCGCCGAGGAGCAGGTCGATGATGTTATCGAACATTCTGATTCGAGTCTGCAACTGCGGTGCGTCGTACCAGTGATCGAAAATCGTGATCAGCCAGTCCGCGTAGGGGGTGCTGTCGGGATCGCCGAAGGGGCCGGGCGGAGGTGTCGTCCAATTGCCGTGCGGTATCTCGAAATTGACGGCAGGCGGCTGGAAGGCGAGCATGCCTCGGTAGGTCTGCAGTGGATCATTCGCCAAGTCGATCACGCAGAGCAGACCCGCGAACAGGTGGCTCCGATCGCCGGCTATCAGCTTCTCCAGGCCTGCCGTGACCCTCGCGTAGGTTCCGGCGCCACGTCGATCCCGGCGGTGTCGATCATGGCTTTGCTCATCTCCGTCGAGGCTGACGGTCACACAGATGTCCCACTCGTCGCAGATACGCAAGAACTCGTCGTCGAGCAGCACGCCATTGGTCTGCAGGACGATTCGGACCGTGCTGATGGGATCCAGGATCGTCCGGGCGCGTGATGCGAAGTACTCGAAGTTACGGTGGCCGACCAAAAGAGGTTCGCCGCCGAAGAAGTTCAGATTCAACGCCGGGATTTCGAACCGCCTGGCATGATCGGCGATCATTTGACAGGTGTCGTCGAAGACTTTGTGACTCATCATCTTCGGCTGGTCACGCCAACTCTGGTCGGCCATCTCGTAGAGATAGCAGTAGTCGCAAGCCAGGTTGCATCGACTGTGCAGCTTGATGATGTAATCAAGGAACGGAAGGGGTTCCCAGCCTTTGCCGAGCAGCCCGGCGACATCCACTCCGCTTTCCGGCCAGGTCTTCCGCGCCACAGGCAGGCCCAATGCTACTGACGTCGGTTTCATGCTGTGTGTTCTCTCGATTGGGGGAACGGCCACGGGTGATCCGGCCGCCGGCTTCACCGCCCGTGACCGCTCCCAGAAGGTTCGGACTACTTGGAGCCGCTGATGAACGACTTGAAGATGGCCTCGCGGTGGCCGTCGCGGGCAGGCGTCAACTGACGTTCCAGCGCGGAACGCAGCGCTGGGCTGACATTTTCTACAAGCCGCCCGGCCTCCACATCGGTGATTTCCGAAAGATTGATCATGACAAACTCCTTCGATTTATGTTGCTGCGAACAAAGACGATCGAGTCACAGTACAGATTTCTGCATAGTCTCCTATTCATGCTCGCGGGAAACCGAATCGGAACCCCATCGGATTTGCGGAACCTGTTTCGACGCCGCCACCAGGTGGGTTCCCCTCCGGCCGGGTTCGTAGCCGGCGCCGATCGCGAGGATGAGCATTGCCATCAGGGTCAGCCACCCGACCACACCGGACCCGAACATGGCCAGCAGATACCCCGCCGCGAGTGCACCCAACGCGACCGCACCGCTGCTGACCAGACCCATCGCAGCGAGCGCGCGGCCGAGTATGTGCTCGGGAATGACCGCCGTCCGGTACAAGGTCAGCGCGATATTGGATACGACACCGACTGCACCGACTCCACCCCAGCAGACCGCGAGCACAATCGGGTTGTCGCTCGAGGCGATCGGCAAGAGCAGCCCTGTCCACACCCACAGTCCGGCGCGATAAATCCATCGCGCCGACCATCGGGCAGTGAACCAGTGGGCGCCGACCGCACCCAGGATGCCTCCGATGCCTGCCGCCGAAAGCACGACACCGGCCGTCCACGCCGCGAGTCCGGTCATCTGTAATTCGAACAGAATCAGCAGCAGAACGATCTGGATGATCAGATTGGACATGCCGAGCGCCGCGGTCGATGCCCGAAGCAACGGCTCTTGCCACACGATACGGATGCCGACGCCGAGGTCGTGCGACCGAGGTCGATGTGCCGTCGCGGCGGGATCTCGGCGGGCACGGTTCGGGCGAATCAGCGCCAAGGCGATGAGACAGTACAGATACGTGGCGGCGTCGACGACGAATGGAAGCCAGCGCGCCAGGCCAAAGACCGCCCCGCCCGCGGCCCGTCCGAGCAGCAAGGCAATGGGTTGTTCGGCCTCGAGAAATGCGAAGGCCGCGGGACGCTGCTCGTGGGACACCACATCCGATATCGCACCGCGTTCACACACCTCGGCAAAGACATATATCGTACCCTCGACGAATGCCGCTGCGATGACCAGTAAAGCGAGATGCCGTGCCTCGGCCAGAACCGAGGTGGCTACCACACAGACGGCCAGTAGTCCGAGAACCTGGCAGACCATCAGGACGCGCAGTCGCTCGAATCGGTCCGCGACGATCCCTGAAGGAATCTGGAAGATCAGATTCGGCGCACCGAGGGCGAAGCCGACCCATCCCGCCGCAGCGAGTGAATCCGTCGTGGCCAGGATGAGCAGCGGGTAGGCGATTCGGGCACCGTGAAATCCGACTAATGACAATGCATTGCCGGACCAGAGCAGAAAGAAACTCCGGTTGCCGGTCAGGTGCAACTTATTCATCGGAGGCTCTCGGATTCGACAACCATCGCACCAGATCCACGACGTCGGTATCTCGATCCACCGCCTGGTAAAGGTGTGCCGCTATCTCGGCACGCGTGGTGAGAATTCCGAAGTCGTTGTCCGGGAATAATATGGGAAGAGCCAGCGCCAGCCCGGCCCACAGCTGCGGCCGACACGGATCTTGTCGCAGCTCTCGAGCGTACTGAGCGCAGGCAGCCGAGACATCGCCCGCCAGGTACAGACGGTCGCCTTCGGGCTGGTCCGGGCTCGACAGCTCCTCCAAGTCGGCGCTGTCGAGCGATTTCAGCTGAGCCGAAAGACGAAGGCGACAATAGCGATCGGGAATATGGTCCTGATCGGTCCAGGTCGCGGGAGGTAGGCGCCGAGGAATGGGACGCCCCGAGGCCCATCGCGCCGCGAGCTCGGCGATGCCGTCCGCGGACGGCCGCCGGTTCCGTACCTGCCAGAAGGTCCGATGGGCGATCGTCGCCTCGGATACAGCGAGACGGACTTCCGCTGGGATGTTCTCGTCGGCCCATGACCGGACGATGGCGGCGAGCGCGTTGAAGAAGTGTTCCCCTTCGGTGGTGAGCAGACCTGACGCGACCACTTGTGCCATCGCGGTTTCCAGCTGCATGCGTCCGAGCTCGAAGTCGACGTGGGACCGTATGGACCCGTGGCACTTTGCATGGCGGTGCACTCGCCAGAAGTCCGTGACGCCGGCGAACGCGTAGATCCCGTGCAGCAGCCCGAAGATCGGTCGTGGGTCGTCACGCCAAGGCGCATAGCAGCGAAAGGGTGGATTGGGCTCGGTCAGCAGGAGGACATGATCGGTGAGCAGGGTGAACTTCGTATGCTGGATTTCGTGAATCAGTGTGAGCGCTAGTTGGCACGGATCGGCTGGTGCGGTGGTGTACACGCAGCCGACTCCGTCATATGCGGTGTGACTCATGCTGGCCACGAGCGGCTCGGCACTGAGTGGGACGAGCATCTTCAGGCATTCGCGGATCGGTGCCAGATACCGGTCGAAATCGTGGTGTAGCAGTTCCCAGGACGCCGAGAAGTCCGCTTGCCACTGCTCAACCTGTGCCGTGCTGAGCCGCGGCGCCTCCCGGCGAGCTGCCGAAAGCTCGCGAAAGGGATCGAGGTCGTCCAGGACTACCTCGAAGGTCTGACCCTCTCCCCATACGCGGCGCAGCGGCAGCCATTCCGGAGCGAATTCGTGCTGCACAGACGGGACCCGGACAACGGTGTTTTCCCCGGTGAAGTACAGCGAGCCGTCACCAGACCAGTGCAGTACGCAGTGTCCGAAAAGATCCGAGGCGCCGAGTAGCGCCATACCGATCCCAGGCAACATCACGGCACCGTTGCGTACCACCAGCTTCATCGAGCCCTCCGGCCGACATCTGATGCCGACCGCCGCGGCGAGCCAGCCCAGATATCCGCAGTCCGCCCACAGCGGAACTGTGCCATCATCGGTGATCGCCCGAATTCGACGTAGGACCCGGCCCAGCCAGATCCCCGTATGCGGGTGGGAAAATGCGGCAGCCACCTCTCCCTGGTGGGAGTTCTGTAAGTCCGCCAGGAGCCGGTATGCGTCGAGAAGCCCTGCTTTGTTCGCCATTTCGGGTGTCGCCGTGGTGGCCTCGGCGACAAGGGTACGAAGCAGGATCACACGCGCGGTCGACATGTCTTCGATCAACGCCGAAAGATTGCCCGCGGTGCTGATGCCGGAGCTGGGATCAATGATGACGTCATCGATCCGATCGGCTGCTACAGCCACTGCGTCCCCTGTCGCTAGCGTTCGAGAACGGGCATGATCTCGGCCCGGACGCGCGATTCGATGTGTTGGATCAGCTTTTTGAGGTCGGCACAGTACACCGACGGATTTCGGAATCCGTTGTCTTCTCGATACCGGTGGACATAGTGCCCACCACCGCACACGGTGTGGACCGAGCACGCCAGGCAGGTGTCGCCGAGGGCGGCGAGGCCGATCTGCCGAGCCGCGATGCCAGGGTCACGCAGCGCCAGGTCGAGCGGATTGCCGCGATCTCCGCGGATCGATAGCTTGGTGGCACCTGCGAACGCCGATTTCAGTTCGTCAACCTGCTCGAGGCTGCCGTCCGTTTCGATGACCACCAACCGAACGGGCGCGAGCCCAACGGCTTCCGACGACGTCTGGCCGCCGAGCAGCAGCTCGATGATTTTTCCGAACAGTCGGACCGTGGTTTCCAATTCCGGTGCGCCGTACCAGCGCTCGAAGACCGCGATGAGCCAATCGGCGTAGGGTGTGACCGACTCGTCGGCCACCCTGCCCGGTGGCGGCGTCACCCAGTTACCATGGGGCACCATGAAATCCGCCGTCGGCGGCTTGAACCTGGCCACGGCCTCGTAGGTCTCCACCGGATCGTTCTGGAGATCGATCGTGCACAGAATCCCCGAGAACAGGTGCCGCCACCGGGGAGCCCGTAGTCGCGTCAGCCCGGCAACGACCTGTCGGTAGCTGCCCTCTCCACGGCGGTCCCGCCTGTGCCGATCGTGTCCGCGCTCGCTACCGTCCAGACTGACGCCGATTCGGACACCCCACCGATCACAGATGCGGAGGAACTCGTCGTCGATCAGCACACCGTTGGTCTGAAGACCGAGACGCACCTGTATGTCCGGTTCCAACGCAGCTCGGGCCGTCCGCGCAAAGTACTGCAAATTCTGTTTCCCGACCAGCAACGGTTCGCCGCCATGGAACACGATATCGACCGCCGGCAGCGAGTGCCGCAGCGCATGCTCGCGAATCATTCGACATGTATCGTCGAAAACTTCGCGAGACATCACCTTCGGCTGCTCCATCCAGCTTTGATCGGCCATCTCGTACATGTAGCAGTAATCGCAGGCAAGGTTACAGCGACTGTGAATCTTGACGACATACTCTGTAAATGCCATCGGCTCCCAGCCGTTGCGGATCAATGCCGCCATATCCAACCCGGGGACCGGCCAGCGCAATTGTGCAGCAACCTGTTCCATCGTCACCGACAGCCAACTCCTTCTCGGATCTGCCGCCAGATTCCACCGGCCATTGTGATTACCTGGAAATGCTTGCGCGACAGCGATATCGACCACGTCCTCGTCGAGGCGAACTGCGGTGGCGGGCCGATCGAAATTTTGAGCGACGGAAACCTTTCTGGTTCTCGGCGACCACGGTCGGCCACCTACGGATTCGTAGATGATCACCGCCGCCGACGCACTGGGGAAGGACCGAACGCGCCGGGCGAGGGACCGAACGCGCCAGTTCCCGAGGTGGTTCCGCTCCGAGCATGAAGTGGGTCACGGCTACCGGCGCGTACCGTGGCCGATGACCGTCACCCCAGGGCGGAGCGGTCCGCGCCGATGTAACGTCGAGTCCGCAATTCCCGGTCGAGAATCACGATGATGGACACAGCAGATCTCATCCTGTTACCCAAACTTGCCCTCGACTGCACCGGCCTGTCCGGTCCGGTGCGACGGCAGCTCGCGCGCGAGGCCGACATACCCGAATGGATGTTGGAGAGCACGCAGGTGGCCGTGCCCAGCGATCGAAACATTCGCCTATGGGAGCTGGTCGAGCACGAAATCACCGATCCGCACGTGGCACTGCGTGCCGGGCGAACCTATGTTCCGGGGCGATTGGGACTGAACGACTACCTGTTCATGACCGCGCCGACCGTAGCGGCGGGATTTACCCGAACAGGTACGCACGTCAACGTTCTCACCACCAATTTCACCCTGTCGATGGCCGATGCGACCGAGGAGATCGCCTTCGATCAGGGCATGGTTCGTGGGGAGGGACGGGGCAGAGAGTTGGCGATGCAGGCCGCGTTCGTCGCCATGGTCGCGCGGACCCGGCTGGGAACCGGCGGGGTGGTGAAGCCGGTGCGGGTCAGCTTCCGGCAGGCCGCGCCTCGACGGCACGATCAGTTCGTCGAGACCTTCGGCACGACGCGGATCGAGTTCGGCGCTCCGACTGATCAGCTGGTGTTCCGTGTCGCCGACCTGGCGCAGCCGCTCACAACCGCCGACCCGATGCTGGCCGAAATTTTGCTCCGGCACGCGGAAACGGCCGCGGTGCGGCATCCTGCTGTGACGTGCTCCGAGCAACTTCATCACATACTGCTCGGGATGCTCGGCAACGGTCCGATCCCTGTCGATCACGCGGCACGCCGAATGGCGACGAGTGCCCGCAGCCTGCAGCGAGAACTGGCGGGAGAAGGCACCACCTGGCGCCGCGAACTCGACCGCGCCCGCCGGGTGTGGTCGGAGAAACTGAAGTCGTGTCCGGGCTTGTCCCAGGATGACATCGCACACCGACTCGGCTATTCCGATGCGCGGGCGTTTCGTCGTGCGCGGCGGCGGTGGTCAGCTGACGAGTTTCCCTCTGGTTGAGCGGCGACGGCCCCGCGTCGCTGAGCGAGCCGGCCGAAGCGCACCCGCTCACACCGGGATCATCGGCGAGCTGCCACCGCCGCCGTCGCCTCGGCAGGCCGGTCGGCGAAACGAGGAATCGTTGGTCCTATGAACACTCAAAGGTTGCGAACCCGCCGCGACTTATGTGTTGGGATGTCGTGACCAACACCTCCGAGACGCGTATCCCCTCGTGGACCCGATGACCCCCCGGTCGCGGCGCACGACGGCGCGGCGGTGGCCGGCGAGGTCGATCTGGCGACGGTCCCTTTCCACCGCGACTAACGCCGCGAAAACAGCATCCTTGCTGGAGAATTCGCCGCTGATGGCGCTGACCGAGGCGACTCGCTGCTGGGTGCTGACACTGATGGGCCGCACCACCGAGGCATTGGCGTCCGGCGCGCTCAGCATGCGCCTCAACGCCCAGAGGCCCGATGCTCTGTACGCCTGGCACGCACCGCTGGTCTACGGCTCCACGTTGATCGAGGCCGGCCGCTATCGGCGCGGGCGCCAGGAACTCATCAAGATCGCCAGCGAGGTCCCCGGCGAGATCTACCCGACCCTCATGCCACATTTCTATCGGTATCTGGTCGATGCCGAACTCGCTCTCGGACGGATCGACGCCGCGGAGAAGACGACTCGACGCGTCGAAACGATCGTCGACGGCATGCCGACGATGCATATGCGGCTCGGCGACGCGCGGTACTGCCGCGCGCACGTACAGCTGACCCGCGAGGAGGTAGGGGCGGCCGCCGACAATGCCGAGAAGGCCGTCAGCGAGTACACCGCCAGCGGCACTGCTTTGGATGCGGCTCGTGCTCGTCTGCTGTTCGGACACGCGCTTGCCGATCTGCACGACCTCACCGCGGCGAAAGCCCAATTCGACGCAGCGCTGCTGGCATTCGAACTCTGTGGCGCGGAACGGCTCGCCGAGCGTGCTCGCCTGGCTCTGCACCGGGTAGGCGAGCGGCAGACGTCCGGACCACGAAGCCGTTCCCGCGCAACCACGGTGCGGCTCGGCGATCTGACCGAGCGGCAATCCGAGATCGTCGATCGGGTCGTACTCGGCCGGACGAACCGCCAGATCTCACAGGAACTCTATGTTAGCGAGAAGACTATCGAGGCCCATCTGACCCGCCTTTATACCAAGCTCGGCGTCTCCTCACGGGCGGAACTCGCTGCCCTGGCGGCCAGCGATCGCATTCAGCCTCGGATATGACCTGCAGCGCCCGCCATGTGGTCCGATGCTCGGGTCCGCGCGGCTACTGGGCTAGCTGTATGAGGCCATGACGTAGGTGACGCCGGTGTGTAGGCGGCTGGCTGGTGGCCGGTTCCCGGCGGCCCGGTTGCGGCCAGCAGAGTGGTGCACCTATCGACCCGGGAAAGTCGTTCGCCGAGCAACTCGCCTCAACCAGTCGTTCACTCACCATGAGCGCCGAAGCAAACACCGGCTCCGCAGGGGACGATGGCGCGCCGGCGCGGAGACTGTCAGCCGCCGACTGGTACCTGCCGGAAGAAGTCGATCTGGTCGGCCACGACGGTGTCCCGCAAGGCCGGGTCGGTGTAGAAGGAGAAATGGGTGCCGGGATATACCCGCAACTCGCCGCGCGGCGCGGCGTCGGCCAGCGCGCGACTCGTCTCCACCGGCGTCTCGTGATCCTCGGCGGCAGCGCAGACCAGCAGTGGGCACGACAGTCGTGCGGCTGACTCCGCAGGACGGTAGCGCATCATCTCCAGCAGCGCGCGGGGAGCAATGGTATTGCGCCACAAAGTTTCCCCGCCCCCGGTGAGGGTCTGAATGTGGCGCGCCGCTTCCGGCGTCGCGGTCACGGCGAGTTCCCCTGGCCCACCGACCATCGGAATGTAATACGGGCGCCTACCCGCCGCGCCGCGCAACCGATCCCAGATGATAGCGCCGAGCAGCTTCACCGTGTCCCGGGTGGTCCTACCCTCGACCCGCCTCGGAAAGCCGTTGAACGGAATCTGCGCCACGACGGCACCTATGCGCGGGTCGTCGGCCGCGACGGCGACAGCGTGCGCTCCACCTAGCGAGTTACCCCACAACAGAATCCGGTCGGCGTCGATGCGTGGGTGGCTGCGCGCGAATGCGACACCGGCCCGAATATCGGCGAGCTGGCCGGCGATTCCGGGTACCTGCCGCGGTTCGCCGGCGCTCTCACCGAAGCTGCGGTAGTCGAACACCAATGCCGCGAAACCTGCGGCGGCGAAGCGCTCGGCATAGTCGTACAACCGGTCCATCGTTCCACTGAAACCGTGGCAGAGCACCACACACGGCAACCGACCGGCGCTGGTGGGCAGAAAGAGGCGGCCGGCACACCGGACACCGGCGACGTCGAACGAGACCTTGGTACACATAAGGGCCATCCCTGCGGCATAGACTGACTGTCGGTAAGTACAGTAGCGAAATTTTTGACCGTAGGTAAGTAAGCACATGACATCTGAGCGCGTCCTGGCGGCCGCACGCGTCCTGTTCGCCACCCGCGGCTACCGAGCCACATCCATGCAGGCCATCGCCGACGAGGTGGGCGTCACCAAAGCCGCCCTCTACTACCACTTCGACTCCAAGGACGCGATCCTGCACCAGCTCACCCTGCCGCTGCTGGACGAGCTGGATGCGGTGCTGGCCGCGGCCGAGTCGGAACCGAGCGCCGAGGAGGTCCGATGGCGGGCGATCGAGGGTTATGTCGATGTGCACCTGCGCCACCGACACACTCTCACCATGCTGGTCAGAGACATGACGCTGCTCGTCCAAGCTCCGGTGGCCGACCGTTTCCGGGCCGCGATCGCCTTGGCGAACGAGCTGGTGGCAGGCCCCGGAAGCGGGATCGAGCAGCGGGTGCGGGCCGCTCAGGTGGTCGCGGGCCTGGCCGACCCCGTCGTCCTGTTCCGCAACGAGCCGGTCGACCGGCTGAGGCAATTGATCCTGAATGGTGCCCAGGCGCTGCTGGGCGAACCCATCGAGCCGAGACCGACCGGCCGCGCCAGAGGGCGCAACGGGGGACGGCCCGCCAAACTGACCGGCGAGCAGATCGAACAGGCGCGCTCGATGCGCGCCGACGGCTGCGACGTCGAGGACATCGCTACCCGCTTCGGCGTTTCCCGCGCAACCGTCTACCGGTATCTCAAAAACTATTGATTATGAGATTAGATTATGAGATCAGAAACGCTTCGCGATCGCTGCCGCGATCGCATCCGGTTCCTGTTCCTGAATGAAGTGACGAGCGTGCGGTAACTCGACCACCTCGAGATCTCCGAAGGCGGCGCGCATCCGCGGGATACAGGCGTTCGGCCGGAAGACCATGTCCCGCATTCCCCACACCAACAGCGTCGGCTTGTCGCCGAGCAGGGCAGGCACGTCTCGGGCGAGACGATCGAGCAGGGGACGTGCGGCACGAATCTCCCCAGGCGTGACGGCGAGGCCGCGACGGGCTCGGGCAGTGGGCTGCACCGCGCGGTAGTGATCGGCCTCGACCGTGGTGAGCGTGCGCTTCAGCTCGGCGAGTAGCACGCGCTCGATGAGAAAGTTCTGTTCGAGTATCCGCCGCTGCATCGGACGACTGTTCATGATCATGCTGAACGCCCGGTTGGCGATTGCCTCGATCGGCCAGAACACGGTATTGCCCAGGACGATTCCGCTCACCCGGTCCGCCCGCGTGGTGGCCGTGCCCAGACCGATGGGTCCGCCCCAATCGTGCCCCATCACGACGAAGCCATCGAGTTGCAGGTGATCGATCAACTCGCCGAGGACCGAGGTGTGCTCCGCGATGGTGTAGCCGAACCCGGCGGGCCGCTCGGACATTCCGAACCCCAGGTAGTCCACGACGACACAGCGGTACCGATCACGCAGGGCCTTCACGATGTGGCGGTAAAGAAAACTCCATGCCGGAGCCCCGTGACAGAACAGGATCGTCGGTCCCGTCCCTTCATCGATGTAGTGCACGCGGCCGGCAGACGAGTCGAACCAGCGCGACGCGAATGGGTACAGGTTCCCGTCGGGAACAAAGTCGATCAACATTGAGCCCCTCCCTGTGCGCGAGCCTACATGCGCCGCCCCGCTCAGCGCCGGGCCCTGAGGTCACGGCCACGCCGTGTGGTTTCGGGGACGGGCGTTCATGCTCCGCCGTCCACGATTGGGAGACCGGTCGCCCGGTGGCACGAGGCAGTCGTCGAATGGACTCTCATCGGGATTGCGACAACCTGTGACGACGATGACGGAATACAATCGGCTCGGCGTTGACGTTCGACGAAGAGTCCGTTGCGGAATCGAAGGGGCTGCAGGTGACCGATTCCCAGCACGGACCTGGCGATCGACCACCTATGCCGGACGGCGTCGATCCCGTTGCGCCGCAATCTGATCCGTCCGACGCCAGCTGGGCCATGCCACACCTGCCACCTGGTCAGGGATATGGGCCGACGGCGTCGTATCCGCCACCACCGACCGGCAACGGCAGAACAGGTTTGATCATCGCCGGTGTGCTCGGGCTGGTGGTGATGCTGGGGCTCGGTGTGGTTATCGGCATCGTCGTCGGCCGCGGCGGCGGTAGCAGCGAGTCGGCTACCTCGACGCCGGAGGCGAAGACCTATTCGATGAATGCGGTCACCAACGCTTGCGACCTGGTCGATCCCACACCGTTGACCACGTGGTCGCCCACGCCGAAAGGTGCTCCCGAGCATAAGGAAACGCGGCCCACCGCCTACGCAAGCGGCAGCTTGAAGTGCGATACCGAATACACCAGCGCGACCGTCGGCGAGTTCCCCATGAACAAGGCCGCGATGAGTGTCGAGGCCCAGTTCACCAACGGTGCGGCGGCGCCCTTCTACGACCATTGGAAACATGCCGACGTCGAAACACCCGAGGCGGGGTCGGATTCCGGTGCGGTCACCGGAATCGGCGATCAGGGCTACTGGTACTCCGAAGCCAGAGGCAACCTGGTCGCGAACATGACCTACGTCGTCTGTGTACAGGACGGGAATGTCTCGGTGCGGGTGCGGATCCTCCTCACGCGCGAGAAGGGTTCTCCGGCGGTGCGGCGGGATGAACTCGATTCGATCGCCAGGTCGCAAGCGCGCAGGACGCTGGACGGTCTACGCGAGAATTGACGACCGGCGCGTCGCGCGCACCAGTAGGCGCCGACGACCGACGGTGGCTCGAATACGATCGGGTCGACGTCGACGGGGGAGCCCGTCGAGGAACCGGGGAGGCTACGGGGATGACCGATTCTCAGCACGGACCTGACGATCGGCCGACGCCGGACAGTGCCGCCCATCCTGCGCAACGATCTGTTCCGCCGGTCGGCAGCGGGGGTGTCCCCGACTCGGGCGAGTACATGTCCTCGCCCGGGGCCATTTCCGGTCGGCCCGGGTACGGCCCACCTGGTCTCGGGTACGGGCAGCCACCTCACCCACCGCGAACCGGCCGCGGCAGAACAGGTCTGATAGCGGTCGGCGCCATCGCGCTGGCAGTAGCGCTGGGACTTGGTGTAGTGATCGGGGTCGTCGTCGGCGACACAGACAGCGGGTCCGCCGCTGCCCCGGCCCCGCCCAGCACCTCGGCCTCGTCCAGCACGGCTGTGACCACGACACTCCGGGATCCGGCGCCGGGGAACTATTCGATCAGTGGCATCACCAACGCGTGCGATCTTGTCGATCCCACGCCCCTGCAAAGGTGGTCGTCCACCCCGAGGGAAGCCCCCCAGCATCGGGAATTCCCGCCGAACAACTTCGGCGGCGGCAACCTGTACTGCGCCATCCGCTACACCAGCCCCTCCACCATCCCCGACGACGCCACCGTCGACGAAGCCGGCATCAGCCTGCAGGCCCAGTGCACCGGCCCCGACGCCGCCCCCGCCTACGACGGTTGGAAACAGACCGACACCAGTGCCACCGGACCGGGGCGGGCCTCGGGGGAGGTCACCGGAATCGGGACCCAGGGTTACTGGCGCACCGCGACCACGGACACCAGCAACGGAATGACCTACATCCTGGGCGCGCAGGACAGCAATGTCTCCGTGCGAATAGAAGTCGCTGTCCTGCGCGCGAAGGGCGAGCCTCCGGTGAACCGGGCGGACCTCGCCACGATCGCCGAGAACCAAGCCCGCAAAGCGTTGGATGGACTGAGGAAGACTTAGAGCTCCTAACAGGTTCGGTTGAGTGGCGGTGATTCTCGTTGCGGTGCAGTATGTTTCGTCGTGGCGGCCCCGTGGATCGTGGACGACGAGTTGTGGACAGTGATCGAACCGCTACTGCCGGTCCG
>NZ_VUOS01000025.1 GCF_009829325.1 Nocardia sp. CY41 | reverse complement strand
CGGCCGCGTGAAGGTCTACGAGGCGATCGTCAAGGGCGAGAACATCCCGGAACCGGGCATCCCGGAATCGTTCAAGGTCCTGCTCAAGGAACTCCAGTCGCTGTGCCTCAACGTCGAAGTGCTGTCGGCGGGTTCCGCCGTCGAATTCCAGCACGGGGACGACGAGGTCGATCGCACCGCCGCGAACCTGGGAATCTCGTTGTCCGGCAGTGAATCTGCATCGGTGGAAGGTCTGTCGAGCTGATCGAGGCAGCCGCTCTCCGCTGAGCGCTCCGCGCACGGATCTGCCGCGACGGTCCGTGCGCGGTGCAGAGGAATAGCGCGGGACAACAGACCTGCGCTGCGGTCCCTTCAACCCGGTGTGGGGATAGAGCTAGGCCGCGACATTTTCGCTATCAGGTGGCCGCACGGCCCCGACCACCGTCGAACTGTTCATGTTGTGGGTCTTGCGTGCCACGCCGTTGAGGGACTGGCCAGGGATGTTGGTATTGCCTTCGATGGTCGTTATCGTATTGCCGTTGACGGATTCCACGATCCCGATATGGTCCATCACCCCATCGTTGTCCCAGTCGAAAACGATCATGTCGCCGGGTTGCGCCTGCGAGATGGACGGCCTTCGCAGCCCCAGCGCCTGCGCGTCGTTCCAGATGTTCTGTACGCGGTCTTTATTGGACCAGTGGACCTTGTATCCGGCCTTCTTCCACACCCAGTCGGCGAACGATGCGCACCATTCGCTCTTGTTGTCGTACTCGGCATTGACATGGTTGTCGGCGTATTCTTCGACACCTATTTCGCCTCGCGCCGCCGCCAAGATTTCTTGGACAGTGCCGTCCCCGGTCTCGTCCAGGCTGGCTGTGCTCGCGGTCCCTGAGTTCTTCCCGGACCACGGAGTGGAAAGGGTCCGACCTGGTGTGTCACTCGTTTGGCTCTGGTAGGAGGGGCGGGAGGCGTCGATGCCGCCGGCCTGGTTCTGGATCTGGTTTGAAGCGCCCTCCACCGCGTCGTGTACATCGTCGACGGCTTGCAGGACATAGCGCAGCGCGCGACCCTCCTCATCAGCCGTCAGCGGCAGATACGCTCCCCGGTCGTCCTTCCGCTGATTGATGCTGCGTAGATTGCTGTCCAGTTCACCGACTCGGTCCTTGATTGACGTATAGGTCCCGTTCGTCAGATCGAAGGTCCTGAAGGTGGCGTCTTTGACGTTCTGGCCTTGCCGATCCATCTCCTTCTTCTTCGTGGATACTTCGTCCTTGCGCGCGCCGTAATTGTCGATCATCACGGACTCGCCCGGAGGCTCTTCGAGACCGTCGTCACTGAGCAGCTTCCGCTGGTCCAGCCATGCCACCAGGTCCGGCTGCTCCGAGCCATGCCCGGACGCGAACAACAGAATTGACGCCTTCATGGCCTTCTGTGCTGCCTCGATCACATACGAGAGACCGCCGCTGGGAATCTGGGGAACGTACAGCTTGTCGACGAACCCGATCAGCTCGTCACGGGTGGTTACCACACGCACCCCCTTCTCCAACCCCGGCCCACATGCCGACAGGCGTAATGAGCACCATCCGTAACCTCACAAGGCCGAGACCGCCCGACGTCTGCGGCGGCACACTCATCTCTGAAGGAGTATCGAGCATTCCCGACATTGGTGACTGCCCGCACCCTTCATCACTCGGAAAACTAGGCCACTGACCCGGCTCTCGACTCTCGGGTACTTTCGGCGATCAACTTCAGAGGGTCAGGCGCACCATGTCCGCCGTGCGCGCCAGACCCGGGAACGCCTGGGGCGTCGACCGTGGATGCAGCGCGTGCACCGCCAGCCGGAACATCACCGCGCGCAACAACATCTGCGGCCACTCCGGCAGGTCCGCCCAGCGATCGAGCAAGCCGTCGTCCGCGCCACCCCAGGACAAGGCGTCCACCACGACCACTGCCGCCGCCCAGGGCACCGGCCGCCAGTACGGAGTGATGTCGGAGAGTCCGGGAACCTGCGCGCCCGCGAACAAGACCGTGCCGAACAGGTCACCGTGCACCAGCTGCGGCGGGGTCTGCACCGGTTTGCGCAGGGTGGCCAGCTGACCGATCAGTTCGATGCTGCGCCGACCGTCCGGGGAGGTCGACAGGGACGCACCCCCGGCCCGGAGGCTGCGCAGCGGCACCGGCTCCCAGGCAGCGCGATCGGCGGCGACGAACACGTCGATGTCCACCCACGGCACGACCGGTGGCTGGGCGAGAAAGCGCGGCCGCTCAAGATCCGCCGTCGCCTGATGCAGGCGCAGCGACACCGAGACCACCTCGTCGTGCCGCGGCTCGGGAGCGCCCTCCAGATAGGTGTCCGCACGCCAGCCGGACACCACGTAGCGGCCGTCGGTCGCCCGCACCGGGCGCGCCAGCCGCAGACCATCGACCTTCAACGTCTCACGGATCTTCGCCGACCACGCCGCGCGCGCGTGATCGGCGACGGGACTCAGCACCACGTCGCCGAAGCGCCAACCGCCTTCCCAGTCACCGACCGAAACCGGGGTCACTTCGCGCAGACCGAACGTGGCACGCACATGCTCGGGAGGTTCCACAGAAGTCACGGCCGTACGGTACGCTGCGCCGTTTTTGGCGCGCCTTCGGCGCGCCGTGTTCGCGGCCCGGCTCGTGTCCGAGCGACCGCCGCTGGCGACTTCGTCGCGTACGCGGCGGCCGCTCGGACACGAGCCGGGCCGCGAACGGCACGTGCTCGGTCTCGCTTCGCTCGAAACCGGTGGTTGGGCGTCTGTGGTCGCTCCGCGCCCATCACGTCTACCGAGGGTCTCGGCGATCGGAATTCGGCAACGCGCACCGAGTGCACACGGCGGTGATTGATCCTGTCAGCAGGCACAGTCAGCCACGGTCAAGCTGCGGCCACTCACATCGACACTGAGCATCTACACCGCAGGCCATTCCGACGGCCCAGACACTTACCGCGCCCCGGCTTTGCCCGCGCGGCCGCCCTCGACAGCGTTCTCGCACTGCCGACGCCCCGGTAGGGGACGTCGGCGCTACCGCCTCAGTACACCGGTAGCGACTTGTCCACCTGGTTGGCCCAGGCGATCACGCCGCCCTGCAAGTGGGTGGCGTCGGAGAAGCCCGCGCGTTTGAGGGCCACCAGGGCCTCGGCGGAGCGCACGCCGGTCTTGCAGTGCAGCACGATCGGACGGTTCTGGGGCAGCTCGGACAGCGCCTCACCGGACAGGATGCGGTCCTTGGGGATGAGCTTGGCGCCCTCGATGTGCACGATGTCCCACTCGACCGGCTCGCGCACGTCGATCAGCTCGATGGGCTTACCCGACGCCAGCAGCTCTTCGAGTTCGCGCGCGGTGATGGTGGAACCGGCCGCGGCCGCCTGGCCCTCCTCGGACACCACGCCGCAGAACGCCTCGTAATCGATCAGTTCGGTGATCGGCTGACGCTCCGGGTCGCGGCGCAGCTTGATGGTGCGGTAGTTCATGTCCAGTGCGTCGTACACCATCAGACGACCCAGCAGCGGCTCACCGATGCCGGTGATCAGCTTGATGGCCTCGGTGACCATCACCGAACCGATCGACGCGCACAGCACGCCGAGCACGCCGCCCTCGGCGCAGGACGGGACCATGCCGGGCGGCGGGGCCTCCGGGTACAGGTCGCGGTAGTTGATGCCGCGCCCGTCCGGGGCGTCCTCCCAGAACACCGAGACCTGGCCCTCGAAGCGGTAGATCGAGCCCCACACGTACGGCTTGCCCGCGAGCACCGCGGCATCGTTGACCAGGTAGCGGGTGGCGAAGTTGTCGGTGCCGTCGACGATCAGGTCGTACTCGCGGAAGAGTTCCACCGCGTTCTCCGGTTCCAGCCGCAGCTTGTGCAGCCGGACATCGATGCCGGAGTTGATCTCCAGGATGGAGTCGCGCGCGCTGTCCGCCTTCGGGCGGCCGATGTCGGATTCGCCGTGGATGATCTGACGCTGCAGGTTCGAGGCGTCTACCTCGTCGAACTCGACGATGCCGAGCGTGCCGACACCCGCGGCGGCCAGGTACAGCAGGGCGGGCGAGCCGAGGCCGCCTGCGCCGATCACCAGCACTTTGGCGTTCTTCAGACGTTTCTGTCCGTCCACGCCGAGATCGGGGATGATCAGGTGTCGGCTGTAGCGGGCTACCTCATCCCTGGTCAGTTCCGCGGCCGGCTCGACAAGTGGCGGCAGGGACTTGGGTGATGACACGTCCAGGACTCCTCGAATCGCTTGGCCGATCGCTGCGGCGGTATGACGCCCGTGGCGGGCTGGGTCAACTGTGCAACACCGGCGACCGGGCCGTTCTTCCCGTCCATCGTTCCGTATACCGGACACGGCGTGACAGCCGCCCCGCCCTTACCCGCGCGGGTAGGGCCAGGGGTTGAAGCGGCAGCGCTTGCCGTCCATCGGGACCACGCCGTGCGGATCGAGGGCGGCGATGTCGTCGTTGCGGGTGCCGAAGGTCTGCTGCATCATCACCGGCGCCAGCCCGCCGTCGGTCTCGCACGCCTGGTGCTGGTGGTATCCGATGGCGTGGCCGACCTCGTGGTTGATCAGATACTGCCGGTAGGAGCCGATATCGCCCTCGAAGGCGAGCGCGCCGCGCACCCAGCGCACATCCGAGAGCACCACGCGGCGATCGTCGGCGTTGTAGCAGGAGGTGTCGATCGGGATGTCGAAACCGCACTCCTTGCGGCTGGAACCGCGTGAGGTGAGCGAGACGCGGAAGTCGGCGTCGCCTTGGTCGACCCGACGGAACGCGAACTTGGGGTCGTGCACCCAACTCTTCGGATTGGCCAGGGTGGAATCGACCATCTTCGCGATGGCCTCGTCACCACCCAATCCGGAGGTGTCCACGCCGTTCTCGATCTCCACGGTGTAGCGGAAAACGGTCGCGGTTCCGGTGCCGATCTGGGCAGTGGTGCCGGGCACCACGTGCCAGGAACCGGCGCCGGTCTCGGCGAACCCGCCGCCGTCGGGCAGTGCCCCGGTGGGGAGATCGGTGGGAAAGTGACCGTCGCCCGGCGGGGCGCCGATGATGCCCGCGGTGGCGGTGGCCGGGCTGAGTCGCCCGAGCCCCGGATCCGATCCGGCGGTGCTGTCGGTGTCGGCCGCGCGCACCGCGTCGACGGCGACCAGAACGGTGATCACGACCAGAACGGGCAACGCGTACGCCCGCCAGCCGTAGGTGGAGACGAATCTGCCGAGCGCGCTCTGCTTCTTGGCGTCCCGTTCGGGGCGACCACGGTCCCTGCCCTCGTCGGGGGACGTGGGATCCCAGCGGGCGCGCAGCGGCTGATGGGACCGCTCGGCCTTGTGGGAGTAGAGGCCGAGCGGATCGTAGACCTCGACACCCTCCTGATCGGACTGCTGCCGGTCCGAATCAGGCTGCGGCGCAGGCCTTTCGGGGACCGTGCCGCGCTTGCGCTTGCTCGTCTTGCGGCCGGGCGACCCGCCGCCGGCTCCGGAACGCTTGGCTGCGCCGGTCCGAGCCGCCCCATCCGTTCGCGCCTCTGGCCAGGTTCTCGCCATGCTGTCCGACCCTACGGAACCGGGCGCTCCGGAGCCAGCCGGGCGGCGCGCACCACGCCGCCCGCCGGGTGGTCTCTCCGGTCGGTCGGTCACGGTCACCAGAGTCTCACAGCGGCGCATCCCCACTCACGGGCACATCGGCGGCCCCTTCGGTGCGACAATGTCTCTCCGGGTGGCACCAGTTGTCCGGCCCCGATCCGCGGGCGGGCAACAACCGGGTATCGTTCATGAGATAACCCGGTGCACACCCCTTTGCCGGGGAATCGACTGGGAGAGCCGAAATGACTGACCTCGTGGACCGGATGACGTCCCGTCGATCGTCGTCCGAGGCCATGGCACCCGCCAAACGCGGTACCCGGCTTCCGCGCGACGAGCGACGTCAACAGCTACTCGCGGCGGCAAGCGAAGTCTTCGTACAGCGCGGCTACCACGCCGCGGGCATGGACGAGATCTCGCAGTGCGCCGGAGTGAGCAAGCCGGTGCTGTACCAGCACTTCAGCAGCAAGCTGGAGCTCTACCTCGCCGTGCTGCAGAACTACGTGGACATGCTGGTGTCCAGCGTGCGCCAAGCGCTGCGCTCCACCACGTCCAACAAGCAGCGCGTCCGCGCGGCGGTGCAGGCGTACTTCGATTTCGTGGACAACGAGATGCAGGGTTTCCGCTTGGTCTTCGAGTCCGACCTGACCAGCGAGCCGCAGGTGCAGCGCCGGGTCGAGCAGGCCACCGAGGCCTGCGTGGACGCGGTCTTCGACCTGGTCGCGCACGACTCGGGCCTGGACCCCTACCGGGCCCGCATCCTGGCCGTCGGCCTGGTCGGCGCAAGCCAGTTCACCGCGCGGTACTGGCTGGAGGCCGATCGGCCGATCCCGAAGGAGGAGGCGGTCGACACCACCGTCTCCCTGGCGTGGGGCGGCCTGAAGCACGTGCCGCTGCACCCCATCGACTGAGCGCTTACGACGACGAACGAGCCCCTGTCCCGATACATCGGGGACAGGGGCTCGTTGCTTGTCGGCCGGAAACCGGGAGTCAGACCGCGGCGAAACCGACGCGGCCGCCGGTGGTCGAGCCGATCTCGACGTAGGCGACCTTCGAAGCCTGGATCAGGAACTTGCGGCCCTTCTCGTCGGTGAGAGCCAAGACGCCGCCGTCGCCGCCGAGCGCACCGGACACCAGCGCCTCGACCTCTTCCTGGGTCTGCGCGCTGCTGATCACCAGCTCGCGCGGGCTATCCGAAATACCGATCTTGACCTCCACGGCCAACCTCCGAACCTGAGAGTCTTGTGCTGTCGAGTCCAGGCTAGTGGTGACCGTCGGAGAAGCTCACTTCGGCTCGATGAGCTGAATCTCGAGCTCGATCTTCACGGTGTCGCTGAGCATGCCGGGCAACGGTCCGCCGACGCCGAAATCGGTCCGCTTGATGGTGCCGGTGGCGGAGAAGCCCGCGTGCCGGTCGCCGGTCGGGCCGAAGTCCTGCACACCGCCCCACTCGACCTCCAGGGTGACCGGCTTGGTGATCGAGCCGAGCGTGGCCTCGCCCTCGACCTCGAAGGTCTCCGCGACGAGCACCGGATGGTTGGCGCGGAAGGTCAGCGTGGGGCGATTGGCGACGTCGAGGAAGTCGGCGGTACGGATGTGCGCGTCCCGGTCGGCGTTGCCGGTGTCGAAGGAGTCGAGGTAGATCGTCGCGCCCACGGTGGCCGCGCCCGACTCGTCGACCACGAATTCGGTCTCGAACCGGGTGAATCCGCCACGGACCTTGGCGATGCCGAGATGGCGGATGGTGAAGGCGACCGAGGAGTGCGCGGCGTCCAGCGCCCACGAACCGGACTTCAGCGTGGTGGATTCCGAGGTAGATGTCATGCCTCCGACAATGACCGGACCGCGGTCCGGTAGCCAGACCGCCGTTATCCTGGACCTGACAGGGCGCGGCTAACCGTCCTTGGACCGGGCACGATGGGACACATGGCTCGTAACGGATTCGGGGAATACCTCATCGCGCGGCGCGCCGAACTGCGGCCGTCGGACGTCGGCATGCCCGAGGGGGGACGCCGCCGCACGCCCGGTCTGCGGCGGGAAGAGGTCGCCGTGCGCGCGGGGGTGAGCGCCGACTACCTGGCCCGGCTGGAGCAGGGGCGCGACACCAACCCGTCGGTGGCCGTGATCGACGCCTTGGCCGACGCATTGCTGCTGCGCGGCGACGACCGTCAGTACTTCGGCATGCTCGCCATGGCCTCCGGCAACGAAACCCGCTGTCCGGGCAGCGAATCCGCCCGGGAGCAGGTGGCCCCGACGATCGAGACGATCCTGCGCGCCCTGGAGCCGACCCCGGCCTTCGTGGTCGGCCGCAGGCTGAACGTGCTGGGCTGGAACCAGGCGTGGGCCGATTTCGCCGCCCCGCTGGGCCTGCTGGACGGGCCGGATCAGCCCAACCTGGCCTGGTATACCTTCGTGCACCCCGCGGCACGGCGGGTCCTGCGCAATTGGGAGGAAGCCGCCGACACTTTCACCTCCGCGCTCTGCCGCGCCAAACTCCACTGGCCCGGCGACGACGCGCTGCTCGAGACGATCGAAGCGCTGCGCGGGCTGCCGGATTTCGCCGACCGCTGGAAGCCGCATCGGGTCGGCGCGCCCGGCTCCGGCACGTTGCACCTCGACCATCCGGTGCACGGCATGGTCGAGGTGCCGTTCGAGAACTTGGAATCCGACCGCCGGGACCAGAGCGTCGTCGTCTGGCTGATCGACCGGGCGAGCGCCCACGCGCCCGGTTTGCGGCTGGTGCCCAACCGCGCGGCCAACGCGTAGCCGCGCTCAGATGCCGAGTACCGCCATGCGCTCGGCGTGACTGTCCTGCATCCGCTCGATCAGCGCGGCGATGCCGTTGAGGTCGCCGGTGGCGGTCAGCACCAGATCGGTGAGCTCGTCGCGCTGCGCCATGACGAATTGCGCCTGCGTGATCGCCTCACCGAGCAGCCGCCTGCCCCAGAGGGTGAGCCGGTCGCGTTCGGAGCGACTCTCGGTGACCGCCCGCCGCACCTCCTCGACGACGAACTCCGAGTGACTGGTCTCGGCGAGCACGTCGCGAACCACCGCGGCGATGTCCGGGGTCAGCGCGCCCGCGATCTCGGTGTAGAAGTCCGCGGCGATGCCATCACCGACATAGAACTTCACCATCGACTCGAGCCACGTCGAGGGGTCGGTCGAGGCGTGATAGTCGTCCAGCGCGCGCACGAACGGCGCCATGGCGTCGAAGACATCGGCGCCCCGCGCGGCCAGCGCGGACTCCAGCGTCTTGAAATGCTCCATCTCGGCCGCGGCCATCGTCGCCACCGCCACCTTGCCCCGCAGGGTCGGCGACAACTTGGCTTCCTCGGCCAGCCGGTAGAACGCGGAGATCTCGCCGTAGGCGAGCACCGCGAACAGGTCGGTCACGCCGGGATGGCTCGCGGGGATGAAGAGGTTTGCTGGGTCGGTCGACGAAACACCTAACGCGGCAGGTGACTGTGCTCCCATGCGTCCCAGCGTAATACTCGCCGCCGGTCACGCGGTCTCGGCCAGGAACTTCTCCAGGTAACTCCATGTCGTGTCACGCGCGGTCGGTGCGGCCAGGATGCCGAGGTGGCTGCCGGGGGCGGTCTCGTAGCGGACCATCGCCGCCCCGGTGAGCACGCGGGCGCCCGCCTCGACGGCCGAGGCCGGGGTGATCACGTCGGAGGGCCCGCCGACCAGCAGCACCGGCGCGGTCACCCGATCCAGCTCGATCCGGCGTCCGCCGAGGACAACGACACCGCGCCCGATGTCGTTGTTCAGGATGAACCTGCCCCACAGCTGTCCGTAGAAGCGCCCGGGATAGCCGGGCATCTCGGCCATGAACCGGTCGATCGTCTCCATTTTCGCCAGCGCCTCGGTGCGCGCGATATTGCCGGCGACGAACCACGGGCGGGTCAGCTCGCGATCCCAGGCGGTGACCTTGTAGCCGATTCGAGTCAGTGTCGCAGGAACGCCACCGGCCGCGCGGATGACGGTCGAGGTGGCCCGGCCACCCGTGAGGCGCGCGACGGCGCGCAGCTGCGGCACGCCGGTCATCCGGTCGTAGTCCAGCGGCGAGCCGACGGCCGTGATCGAACGGATGGGCAGCTCGGGATGCGCCGCGGCGGTCAGCAAGGCCAGCGTGCCGCCGAGGGACCAGCCCACCAGATCGACCGCGTGTCCGTCGCGGTCGGCGCTGGTGCGCAGCACCGCCTCGGGCAGGATGTCGTCGATCCAGTCCTCGAACCCCATGCGCCGGTCGGCGAAGGTGATCGCGCCGTAGTCGACGACGTACGGGCTGCGGCCGATCTCCAGCAGGAAGCGTGCCAGGCTCTGCTCGGGCCGCAGATCGAAACAGGTGGCGGGCGCGGCGAGCGGCGGGACCAGCAGAACGGCGCAATCCCCCTCCGGCGCGGTCCCGTCGGCTCGCTCGAACCGCCGCAGCTGCCGGTGCGGCTGGTCCCACAGGATCGTCGCGGGAGTCGGGTCCGGCGCCTCGATGCCGGAGCCGAAGGTCAAGGCCCACGCGTTACGCGCGGCGAGGGTGACGGTGTCGGCAAGGCTCACAGTGAAGAGAGTCTCATATGTCGGTACCGCGGGTAACAGCAACTACCCGACAGCGTCACCGCGGTCCCATGCCGACCGGGTTGAGCGGCGGGACCACCGCCTCCTGCACGTCGCGTACCAGGGGCGCGAGCGAGGTGGTCAGCTCCGTGATCGCATCGGCCGACAGCACCGCGAGCGCTCCGGTCCACGCCGCTTCGTCGGTCTGGGCTTCGACCTCGGCCAGCAACGCCGCGCCGCTGCCGGTGAGGGTAGGCGTGACCGGTTCTCCGGCGACCAAGCCACGGGCGCGCAACTCGTCGAAAGCGTCCGCCCACTCAGTCTCCGACACCCCGCGCGCGGGTCGCATCACCGATTCGGGCGCCTTACCCGCGGCCACCTGCACGACCAGGGCTTGACGTCCATCGAGACCGTGGGTCACCAAGGCCGCGACGTGGCCGTCGCCGCGGTGCTCGCGCAGCGAGGTGGTCAGCTGCCACAGCGCGGCCACCGGGTCGGTGGGCAGTGGGAGGGCGGCGTTCGCGGCGAACAGCGCCCGCCCCGTGGGATCGGCCGCGCGCTGCACAGGCGCCAGCAATTCGACCGCGCGGGCGCAGACGGCGTCGCCCGCGCCCACGCGGCGCAGCAGGCGGGTGGCCAGGTCGAGCCGCGCGTCCAGGCAGCGTTGCGGCGTCGCCCGCTCCCACGCCTCCGGAAGCGCGCGGCGGACCATGTCGGAATGGAATCCGGCGAAGATCGCATGCACAGCGGCGGGCGTCACCGCGCCCAGCGGGGCGGCGCGGAAAGCGAAGTAGGTCTGCCAGTAGCCGCGCAACCCGACCCCGATGCCCGCCTCCTTGACGCCGGTTCCGAAATAGACGACATCGTGTAGCGGTTCGAGCGTCGCCCAGATTTGCCGCGCCGGATGAATTCCCATGTGGCGCAGCGTACGTGGGCGCCCGGCGCGGCGAAAGCACACGAGGGGTCCGAAGGATTTTCGATAGCGCGCCGCGGTGGCAATTCGAGCGACGCACAATATCACGCTACAATCGCGTCGGACAACGGAAAGTTTCGCTCGACAGAGTCGCCGGACGTCGCGCTCACGCACACCGCGGAGACGCCGCTGCGACGGTCGGCCGCTTTCGAGTGCGAAGTTTTCGTTGGACAGGAAAATGTGCGCGCACCAATCCGCGTCACCAGTGCGCCGCGCCGATGTCTTGCGAGGTAGTCGCCGCTTTTCGCGGCAGGCGCCCGGCATCCGGAGCGTGGCCGGGTGAAGTATCGCCTGCGGAGTCGTGGTCGTCGCGGACCGCCCGGTCCGCCCCACCTCGTGCGCGCGGGACGTGATTACGAGGAAGGCACGAACCCTGAGCAAGATCACAGTCGATCAGGAACCAGGTCTGGCGGAGACCCTGTTGACGGCCGAACTGGACGCGACGCATACCGCCCCGACATTCGCCGAATTGGGCGTGCGCGCGGAAATCGTCCGCGCACTCGGCGAGATCGGAATCGAACGTACTTTCGCCATTCAAGAACTGACCCTCCCGCTGGCGCTCGCCGGTGAAGATCTCATCGGTCAGGCCCGCACCGGTATGGGTAAAACCTTCGGATTCGGCGTGCCGCTGCTGCACCGGATCGCGACCGCGGAATCGGGCACCACACCGCTGGACGGCACGCCGCGAGCGCTGGTCATCGTGCCGACGCGCGAGCTGTGCATCCAGGTCACGAAGGATCTGGAGAACGCGAGCAAGTACCTGACCAACCACCAGGGACCGCTGCGCGTCGCGTCCATCTACGGCGGCCGCCCTTACGAGGCGCAGATCGCGGCGCTGCGCGACGGTGTCGACGTGGTGGTCGGCACGCCCGGCCGACTACTGGACCTGGCCGATCAGCAGCACCTGATCCTCGGCAAGATCGGCGTGCTGGTGCTGGACGAGGCCGACGAGATGCTCGACCTCGGCTTCCTGCCGGACATCGAGCGCATCCTCGGCATGGTCCCGGACAAGCGCCAGACCATGCTGTTCTCGGCGACCATGCCCGGACCGATCATCACCCTGGCGCGCACATTCCTGACCCGCCCGACGCACATCCGGGCCGAGGAGCCGCACGACTCGGCGGTGCATGATCGCACCGCGCAGTTCGTCTACCGCGCGCACGCCCTGGACAAGAGCGAGCTGATCGCGCGCATCCTGCAAGCCGAGAGCCGCGGGGCCACGATGATCTTCACGCGCACCAAGCGCACGGCGCAGAAGGTAGCCGACGACCTGGCCGAGCGCGGGTTCGCGGTCGGCGCGGTGCACGGTGACCTGGGGCAGATCGCCCGCGAGAAGGCGCTGACCAAGTTCCGTAAAGGCATCATCGACGTGCTGGTCGCGACCGACGTCGCGGCGCGCGGCATCGACATCGACGACGTCACGCACGTCATCAACTACCAGTGCCCGGAAGACGAGAAGACCTACGTGCACCGCATCGGGCGCACCGGCCGGGCCGGGCGCACCGGCGTCGCGGTGACCCTGATCGACTGGGACGAGCTCAATCGCTGGTCGGCGATCGACAACGCGCTCGGGCTCGGCATCCCCGAACCGGTCGAGACGTACTCGCGCTCGCCGCACCTGTACTCCGATCTCGGCATTCCCGAGGGCGTGACCGGCGTGGTGCGCAAGGTGAAGCAGGAACGCGATCCGGACGCGGTGGTGGTCGAGCGCCCCGCTCGTGCCCCGCGCAAGCGCAACCGCAAGCGCACCCGCGGCGGTCAGCCGATCGAAGGCGCCCCGAACGTCACCGCCGATGACACCGATGCCCCGACGGGCGACGAGGTCGCGGACGCCGAACCGGTGGCCGACGCCGACAAGCCCGCCCGCCGCAGGCGCAGGCGGCGCAAGGCGACCGGCGAGGCCACCGACACCCCCGCCGCAGCGGAGCCGACCGTCGAGTCCTCGGATGACGGCGCCGCGGCGGAATCCGACGCGAGCGACCGGCCTGCTCGCCGCAGGCGCAGGCGCCGTCGGTCGGGCGAGGGCGACGGGGTGACCGAGGACGCCGGGAGCGCGGCCGAGCCCGCGGCCGCCGCATCGGCCTGACCCACCGGATCGGCTAGTCTCGCATTCGTGCTCGCACCCGAGCGGCGGACGCGCGCCGATATCCTTTCCGCAGTTGCGATCGCGGTTCTCGTGGTGATCGCCGGGGCCGTGGTGTGGGTGCGCGGGGACGCGCACGGCACCGAGTCGGTGACCGCGTCCTCCACGGTGCCGACCCCGGCCGCGGCCGATCGGTTGCCGGCCACGCTGCGTGAGCTGTGGCACGCGCCGGACGGCGCGAGCGCGCGGGCGCTCGTGTCCGGCGGCGTCGTGGTGACAGGCGACGGCGACACGGTCACCGGCCGTGATCCGCGCACCGGTGACCAGCTGTGGAAGTACCGGCGCGACATACCGTTGTGCGGGGTCGAGGGCCAGTACGGCATGGTGATCGCCGTCTACCGCGACGAGCGCGGCTGCAGCCAGGCCACGATGCTGGCCGGCGACAGCGGCGCCCGTCGCACCGCGCGCAGCAGCTACATGGATCGCGACGTGCGGCTGTCGGTGGACGGCACCTATCTGCTCGCGCAGGGACCGCAGCGGTTGGAGATGTGGCGCTCGGACCTGGTGCGCACCGTGGAGTACGGCTTCGTCGACGCCCCGGTGAACGTCAAGACCCAGCCGCGCCGAGGCTGCACATTGCTGTCGTCCGGTTCCAGTCCGTCCCGGCTCGCCGTGCTGGAACGCTGCCCCGTCGACCCGGCCGAGCGGCTCACCGTGCTCAACCCGGCCCCCAAGGACAACACGGTGCCGGAAGAGTACGGCTCGCACGTATTGACCGGTCCCGGAGCGGATTCCCCGGAAGCCGAGGTGATCGCGGTGTCCGACAGCCGCATCGTGCTCTACTTCCCCGGCGCCACGACGGGGGCCGAGCCGCTGCCGCCGCGCTTGGCCGTCTACGACAGCAACGGCAATCCGATTGTGGTGCACCAGCTCTCGGCGCCGTTGAGCCAGGCGACGACCACCACCCGCATCGGATCGGCCTACTTGGTATTCACCGGTAACAGCGTGATCGCGTTGAACGGCAGCACTTTCGACCCACTGTGGACCGCGGGCGGCGCCCTCGGATCCCCCGCGCTCATGGCGGGCAAGCTGCTGCTGCCCACCGCGGGCGCGCTCACCGTCCTGGACCCCGCGACGGGAGCCGAAGCAGGGCGCATCCCGGTGGAGCGGCCCGGCTATACCGGAAGCCCCATCTCGCTCACAGTGCTCGGGACGACCGTCCTCGAGCTGCGCGACGGCGAACTCCACGCGTTCGCCTGAGGCACGGCGAACTTGTCGGTGGCATGCAGCACACTGCTGGGATGAGCGAAATCCCTCCCGCCACAACCGAAGACAGCGCCGCCATCACGTCTTACGACGACCCGGACGCGCCCTGGAACCAGAAGTTCTCCGACGACGACATCGCGCACTGGAACGACGGCGTGATCCAGGAGTTCCGCGACAACGCGGGCAAGGTCGGCGGCGCGTACGAAGGCGGTGAGCTGATCCTGCTCACCACCACCGGCGCCAGGAGCGGCAAGCGGCACATGGTCCCGCTCGGCTTGTTGCGCCGCGGCGAAACCCTCTACGTGAGTTCGTTCATCGAGGACCGGTACCCGGCCTGGTACCACAACGTGAAAGCCGATTCCGCCGTCACCATCGAGCTGGGGGCCACCACCTATCGCGGCACGGCGCGGGCGCTGGAGGGACCCGAGTACGACGAGTTCGCGGCTTGGGTGACGACGAACAATCCGTTGCTCGCGGACTACCAGTCCAAGGTCTCGCGACCGCTGCCACTGGTGGTGCTCGAACTCGGGGATCCGATCGAGTCCTAGCCCACGGCGGTCGGCACGAGGTATTCATACGGTCGCCTCGGAACGAGGGCGTCGGACCGGCACGGCCTCATGATCATCGGTGGACCATCATGGAGGCATGTCCGCACTCGACGACGCCCGTGTCGTGCTGCTCCGGCACGGCGAGACCGACTGGTCCACGCAGCGGCGGCACACCGGCCGCACCGACCTGCCGCTCACCGAGCGCGGCGAAGAACAGGCCGCGGCGGCAGGCCGCTTGCTCGCCACGCTGGAACTGCGAAACCCGTTGGTGCGCACCAGCCCACGGCTGCGCGCGCTGCGCACCGCGGAACTCGCCGGGCTCACCGGCGCCGTGGTCGACGACGACCTCGCCGAGTGGGACTACGGCGCATACGAGGGCCTGACCACCCCGCAGATCCGCGAGTCCGTGCCCGGCTGGACCATCTGGACCGGCCCCGTCCCGGAGGGCGAGACCGGGGAGCAGGTGCGGGAGCGTGCCGACCGGGTGCTGGCCGCCGTGGCGCCCGCGCTGCCGGAGCGGGATATCGTGCTGGTGGGGCACGGTCACTTCTCCCGCGCGCTGATCGCCCGCTGGGTCGAATTCGACATCCGGGAGGGCCGCCGATTCGCCATGGCGACCGGCGCGCTGACCGTGCTCGGCTACGAACACGACGCGCGCGCGATCCGCGCGCACAACCTGGTACCCAACGGAGCGTCACTGTGACCCGACCCGGCCCCACCGCCACCACCGCCGTCGACCTCGGCGGCGCCGTGCTGCGCCGCGCCGTCCCCGCCGACGTGCCCGGACTGGTCGGCCTCGTCCATGACCTGGCCGACTACGAGAAGGCGCGGCACGAATGCACGGTCACCGCCGAGCAGCTGCGCGCAGCGCTGTTCGGACCGGAGCCGAAGGTGTTCGCGCACGTGGTCGCGGACGAGTCCGAACTGCTCGGCTGCGCCATCTGGTTCCTCAACTTCTCCACCTGGGACGGCGTGCACGGCATCTATCTGGAAGACCTCTACGTCAAGCCGGAGACCAGGGGCAACGGCTACGGCAAGGCACTGCTCACGGCCCTGGCGAAGGAGGCGGTGGACCACGGCTACAGCCGCGTCTCCTGGTCGGTGCTGACCTGGAACAAGCCCTCGATCGACTTCTACGAGTCGATCGGCGCCGTGGCCCAGACCGAATGGGCGGGCTACCGGCTGGCGGGCGACGCGCTCGGCAAGCTGGCCGCCGACGCGCGGTAGCGCGTATGTCGTGGTTCCCGCCGCTCGATCCGGCGTCCTGGCCCACCACTGCCGAAGCGGCGACGGCGATGCAGGACGAATTGCGGCCACTGATCTCCGAGCGCACCCCGCCGGGCGCGCAGTTCCGCACAGTGGCCGGGCTCGATTCCGCCTATGACGACACCGGCGCGGTGGCCGCTGCGGTAGTGGTCTTGGCCGCGGGCACCCTGCGCCCGGTCTCGTCCACTGTCGCGCACGGGGTCGCCGCCTTCCCCTACGTTCCCGGTCTGCTCGCTTTCCGGGAGATCCCCGCCACCCTCGCCGCGCTCGAAAAGCTGGATGCCGCACCGGATCTGCTGGTGTGCGACGGGCAAGGACTCGCCCACCCCCGCCGCTTCGGCCTGGCCTGCCACCTTGGGCTGCTCACCGGCGTGCCGACGATCGGCGTGGCGAAGACCGTGTGGGGCGACTACGCCGAACCGGGCCCGGAACGCGGCGCGGCCGCCGACATCACTCTGGAGGGAGCGGTGGTCGGGCGGGCTCTGCGCACCAGAACCGGCGTCAAGCCGGTGTTCGTGTCCGTGGGACATCACATCGACCTCGACACCGCCTGCGCACAGGTGCTCGCGCTGACCCCGCGCTACCGGCTGCCGGAAACCACCCGGCACGCCGACCGGCTCTGCCGGGCAGCGCTGCGCACCGCGGACTATTCCGGCTCGACCCCGTAGTCCTGGGCCATCCAGCGGGTGGACGGCGGCGCGAACAGCAGCACCAGCGCGGCGACCGCGACCACCCCGAGCGCCGTGCCGTAGACCGGCTGATGCGAGTCGGTGAGCAGCGACCAGGTGACCGGGAGCAGCAGCAGCTGCGCGATGACGGCGATGGCGCGACCCCAACGTTTCCCCAGCAGCAGGCCGACGCCCGCGGCCAGCACCGCGCCGCCGAGAATGCCGAACCAGGCAGCGGTGCCGTATCCGCTCGTCGCGGACTGGTCGTGACCGAGCAGCCCCCGCACCACCAGCACGATCGCGACGCCCACAGCGACGACGCCTTCCAGCGTCACCAGGGCGCCTGCCGCCCGCACTGTCGTGGGCACCGCCGCACTCCCGTCGCTCACGATCGCGCCCCACCCGCACTCGGCGCCGTCGTGCGCGGCGGCGCACGGTGTCCTCGCTTGCCCTGCTGACGCTCGTTCACGCGGCAAGCCTACGGCGCGCCGGTCCGCGCGATCGTCCTGGCGGGTGCGCGGACAACGGCACGCGGTACATCGATCGCCGCTTTTCCGGGGCGGGCAGGCCGCCAACTAGGCTGCCCTCGTGCGGACGCTGCTGATCGTGAACCCGAATGCCACCTCGACGACGCCGGCGACTCGGGACCTACTGGCGCACGCGCTGGAGAGCCGCACCCAGCTGACCGTTGCGCACACCCAGCACCGCGGCCACGCGGCGGAACTGGCCCAATGGGCTGCCACCAACGAAATGGACCTGATCGTGGTGCACGGCGGCGATGGGACGGTCAACGAGACGATCAACGGCTTCCTCCCGCTGCCCGTCCTCGACGACGGTCAAGCCTGGTTGCCGCGCCTCGGTGTGATTCCGGGCGGCTCGGCGAACGTCTTCGCCAGGGCGCTCGGCATCTCCCCCGACCCGGTGACCGCTACCAATCAGCTCATCGACCTGCTCACCCTGGACGCCGACCGCCGGATCGGCCTCGGGCTGGCCGACGACCGCTGGTTCTGCTTCAGCGCGGGCGTCGGGCTGGACGCCGACGTCTGCGAGGCGATCGACGCCAGCCGTGCCCGCGGCCGCACCGCCACGCCGGCCCGATATGTTCGAACAACTGTGCGACAATTCTTCCGGGCAAAACGGAAGGAACCGAGCGTTCAGGTCGAAATTCCCGGGCGGGAGCCGGTAGACGGCGTGCATTACGCCTTCGTTACCAACACCACACCGTGGACCTATCTGAATGCCACGCCGGTGCACACCAACCCCGGCACCCGGTTCGAAACGGGCCTCGGCGTGTTCGCGGTGCGCTCGATGAGCGTGGCGCCGACCCTGCTGCTCGCGCGACAGCTCCTGGCCGACAACGGAAATCCCAAGTCCCGCAATTTATTTCGCGAAGACGACGTTCCCGCCGTACGAATCGAGTCCAAAGAACCCATCGGCCTGCAAATCGATGGCGACTTCATCGGGAAGCGCAACGTGGTGGATTTCACTGCCGTGCCCGACGTCCTCGCGGTGGTCGCTCCGCGGCCGCACTGAGGGCGAAACACCGGGAAAAACATGGCGGGTAGTGCTGCGAAATCCCGGTGGAGCGAGTACAAAGGACCGGGCAGGCTTCCCATCACGGGAGCCTTCAGAGCGTGAGCTTCCCCACGGTGCACCGCGTGCCTATTGACATCTACGGTGTTCGTGAAAGCATTCACAAGCAACCGTGCGGAAACATTCGAGTCGCACAAGTGAACGAACCACAAACCGTAGGCGCCCTGCGCGGCGCCCAGCAAAGGAGCAGAGGAATGGACTGGCGCCACAAGGCCATCTGTCGCGATGAGGACCCCGAGCTGTTTTTCCCGGTGGGTAACAGTGGTCCGGCGCTCGCGCAGATTGCCGATGCCAAGCTGGTCTGCGCTCGCTGCCCCGTAACCGCTGACTGCCTGTCCTGGGCCCTGAAGTCCGGACAAGACGCCGGCGTGTGGGGTGGTATGAGCGAGGACGAGCGCCGGGCGCTCAAGCGTCGCAACGCGCGCACCCGCACCCGCACCGTCGTCTGATCAGACGACCGGCTTACCGGGCCATTCAGCCCGGCCCGGTAACGCATTTCAGCCCGGCACCCATAGGTGCCGGGCTGTGTTGTTTTTACACACCCGACGGCGAACTGGAAATGATCGGTCTCGCTTCGCGGTGAAACCCCGAAGCCGACCAATGCGGTTGCGCCGGACACCAATATCCACTCCGCGGATTACGGCGCGACAGCGGCCCGGTTCGGCTCGCGGAAGATCGCGACCTGTGGGAAAGTAGTTGGTTCTCAACCGGGTTGGGACACTCGCGATCCGTTCGGCACCCTCGCATTCCGCTCGATACGGACATTCGAGCAGTCGCTGCTCCGCAAGCCGTAAACCGCACGCCCGCAGCGGCCACCGCGACCTCCGAGCAACACATCGGTGCCACCGAGGCCGGCCACGGAACCGACCTGCATCTTCTCCGTGAAGGACGACGCCTGCCGAGACCGGCCGCGCCGACTCGCCGAGCCGGTCGGAGGATTCCGTCGCTCGAACTCAGCGGCCGGAACGACGGCCCAGCGGCACGCGCAGCACGGCATCGGTGCCGATGTCGGCACCGGGATGCAGGCCGATGGAACCGCCGAGTTCGGCGGTGACCAGCGTGCGGACGATCTGCAGGCCGAGCCGGTCGGAGGATTCCAGGCTGAACCCGGGCGGCAGACCGCGCCCGTCGTCGCTGATGATGACGTCCAGCCAGCGGGCCGAACGCTCGGAACGGATTGTCACCGTGCCGTTTTCGCCCGAATCGAAGGCGTGCTCGATGGCGTTCTGCACCAGTTCGGTGAGCACCATCACCAAGGGGGTGGCGCGTTCGGCGGAGAAGACACCGAGCGAACCGGCGCGGCGCACCTTGATGCGCGCGGTGTGCACCGTGGCCACGTCGGCCATGATCGGCAGCAGCCGGTCGACGACCTCGTCGAGATCGACCTCTTCGTCCACCGACATGGACAGCATCTCGTGCACCGACGCGATGGAGGTGACCCGGCGCACCGATTCGGTGAGCGCGACCTGCGCTTCCTCGTTCTCGGTGCGGCGGGCTTGCAGGCGCAAGAGCGCGGCGACGGTTTGCAGGTTGTTCTTCACCCGGTGATGGATCTCACGGATGGTGGCGTCTTTGCTCAGCAGCGCGCGGTCACGTCGCTTGACCTCGGTGACGTCACGGACGAGCACGGCGGCGCCGGCCAATTCCCCGTGCGGGCGCAGCACGAGGGTGCGCAGCAGCACGGTGGCTCCGCGCGCCTCCACCTCCATCCGCCGCCCGGTCCGGCCGGCCAGCGCGGCCTGGATGTCGCCGACCACTTCCTGGGCGTCGAACGGATCGGTGATCAGCGAGCGGGTGGTGACAGCGAGATCCTGCCCGGCCAGATCGGACTGCAAGCCCATCCGGTGGTAGGCCGACAGCGCGTTCGGGCTGGCGTAGACGACGGTGCCGTCGGTGTCGAGCCGGATGAATCCATCGCCCGCGCGCGGGCTGGAATGGGTGGCCGCGCGATCCTCGGTGGTGGGGAAGGTGCCGTCGGCGATCATCTGGCACAGATCGTCCGCGCACGCCACGTACGCGCTCTCCAGCTGACTGCGCACCCGGGAGCGTTGCAGATCGGTGTCCCGGCTCAGCACCGCGATGACGTCGTCGCCGCAGCGCACCGGGATGGCCTCGCGGATCGCGTGCACCGGATGCGGGTGGTAGACGCCGGACGCCTCGACCTCCCTGTCGGCTCGCACAGTCTCGCCGCTGGTCAGCGCCTCGAACACTTGCGGATGGTCGGACTGCCTCGCGCTCGTGCCGACCAGGTCTTCCTGGTGCACGGTGGGCGCGGTCGTGGGACGGCACTGCGCGACACACACGATGTCCGCGCCTTCCTTCACCGGCCCCGCACCGACCCACAGCAGCAGATCGGCGAAGGACAGATCGGCCAGCAGCTGCCAATCGCCCACCACCCGCTGCAGATGATCCACGGCGACGCCGGGTAGGTCGGTGTGCTCGGCCAGCAGCTCGCTCAGGGTCGCCATGCAGATCTACCGCCGCAATCGATCAGGAGATGACCGCGATCAGGTGGCCCGCCTTGATTGCGTCGCCTTCCTGGACACCGACCGACGTCACGGTGCCGCTGGACTCCGCGACCACCGGAATCTCCATCTTCATCGACTCGAGGATCACCAAAGTGTCGCCTTCTCGAACTTCGTCGCCTTCCTTGACGACCACCTGGTACACGACCGACACCAGTTCGGCGAGCACTTCCTCAGCCATGACACCCCATTCGCTCGTTGCCCTGTATCCGCTGACGGTACAGCCAACCACACGTGAAAGAATGGCCTTCAATCAGAAGGGAGACTACTCATGGGTAAGCGCGGACGTAAGAAGCGTAGCCGCAAGGGGAACGCAGCCAACCACGGCAAGCGGCCCAACGCCTGAGCTGACGCTCGGCCCGCAAGCACGAAGCGGCACGCACTTCCGTGAGGAAGGCGTGCCGCTCGCGTTTCGCACGGCTACTCGGAGGTCTCGACCGATGTCTCTGTCGTGGTGACCGTCCGGCGGAGCTCGATGGTGAGCCGCTCACGCAGCGAGGCGGGCGCGCGATCGCCGCCGCATTTGCGGCTGAGCAAGCTCTTGATCTTCTCCTCGATGCCGTAGGCCTCGATACAGGGACTGCAGTGCTCCATGTGGTGCTGCAACCGTGCCCGGGTGGCGTCGTCGCATTCCCCGTCCAGCATCAACCACACGTCGGCGAGCACCGCCGTGCAATCGAGCTCCATATCGGGGTCCCGCTCGGTACTCACTGCTTGACCTCCTGGCGTTCCCCCGAACGGTTGAATCCACGCTCGCGCGCGACATCGGCGAGCAAACCCTTCAGTTGTTTCCGGCCGCGGTGCAACCGGGACATCACCGTACCGATGGGAGTGCCCATGATGTCGGCGATCTCCTTGTACGGGAAACCCTCGACATCGGCGTAGTACACCGCCATGCGGAACTCCTCGGGCAGTTCCTGCAGCGCGGCTTTGATGTCGTCGTCCGGCAACGCGTCCAGCGCCTCCACCTCGGCCGAGCGCAGTCCCTGCGACGTGTGCTCGGCGGTCGCGGCCAGCTGCCAGTCGGTGATCTCGTCCGTCGGATACTGCGCGGGCTGGCGCTGCTTCTTGCGGTAGGAGTTGATGTAGGTATTCGTCAGGATCCGGTACAGCCAGGCACGCAGGTTGGTGCCCTCCCGGAACGACTTGAAGCCCTGATAGGCCTTGACGTAGGTCTCCTGGACCAGGTCCTCGGCATCCGCCGGGTTCCTGGTCATGCGCAGCGCGGCGCCGTAGAGCTGGTCGAGCAGCGGGAGCGCGTCCCGTTCGAACCGCTGCGCCAGCTCGGCATCGTCGACGGCGGCGACATCGTCGGCCGCCACGTCATCGTCGCTCGTCACACCTGTCCCTTCGATCGCCGTACCTGCCAAATCTACCGGCATCGGCACATCGAAGGAGAATCCGCCGTCCATCGGGGACACCTCGGTCCCCACCGGACGGTCGTGGAGCAGCACGGGCACAGGCATCTCCTTCACATCTCCATAGGGCCTGCTCACGCGGTGGAATTGCTTCCGAACGCGGTGTACCGGCTACAACATGCGCGACCCGTCCGGTGTTCCCGCCGATCACGGGCTCGCGACGGATCCGCAGGAAAACACGTTGCGGCCGCCGTTAGGGTTTGGCCATGGCAGCAGGCTCGACCCCGGCGATCCGCGCGTTGACCCAGGCGAAGGTGCCCCATCGCGTACACGCCTACAAGCACGATCCGCGCGCCGACTCCTACGGCACCGAGGCGGTCGACGCGCTGGGCGTCGAACTCGGGGTCGCGGCCGAGCAGATCTTCAAGACGTTGATCATCGAACTGGCCACCGGCACGCTGGCGGTGGCCGTGCTCCCGGTGCCGAACACGTTGTCGTTCAAAGCCGCGGCGGCCGCGCTGGGTGCGTCGAAGGCGAGCATGGCGGACAAGACGCGGGCGGAGAAGACCACCGGATACGTGCTCGGCGGCATCTCCCCGCTCGGTCAGCGCAAGCTGCTGCCCACCGTGATCGACGACTCGGCGTTGGCCTGGGACCGGATGCTGTGCAGCGCGGGACGGCGCGGACTGGAGATCGAACTGGCACCCGCCGACCTGGTCCGGCTGACCGCCGCGGTGACCGCGCCCGTGACATCCGCGTAATTCGGCCACGATCGGCGCGATCTGTGCGTTACTGAACTGGCCAGATCGACCCGATTCGAGAGGATGTGATGCGAATGTCTACGCACCAGCGGGTGCGCACCGTGATCGTCGCGTTGTCCGGAGCTCTCGTCCTGGCCCTCGGTTCGGTAACGCTGCTTGCGCCGGAGGCCGCCGCAGCGCCGGGCAACGCACCGGTCGTCCAGGTCAGCGATTCGGTCTTCGACTTCGACGGTCAGGGCTCGAAGAGCGACGACAAGGCCGGCAAAGCCGAGAAACTCAGCGGGAATGTCACCACCAAGCTGATCGACCTGGTGGCCGGAATCATCAAGTGCGGGCTCAATATCGCTTCACCCAGTGTGAAGTGCTCGCTGTAACCTCTGGCCGCGACTTCGTCGCGGCGTGTTCGCGGCCCTTCTATGGCTCGCGTCCGAGTGGCCACCGCCGGCGACTTCGTCGCGGACGCGGCGACCACTCGGACGCGAGCCGGGCCGCGAACGGCGCACGCTCGACCGCGCTGTGACCCGCACGGGCGCTCGAAAGGGCGCCGGATGTGACGGCGTGCGGCTAGCGATCAGAGCAAGCTGATCTGCTCGGCCTGCTGCTGATCCTCCACTGGCGCAAGCAGTTCCGGGCCGTTGTTGCGCACGCTGTTGACCAAGGTGGGCACCGCGCGGGGCACGATTCCGGCGACCACGTCCTCGGAGGGCGTCTCCAGCAGACTCGCCGGGGCCGGGTGATCCGGGTCCAGCCACGCGTCCCAGTGCTCCCGCGGCATCGGCAGCGGCATCCGGTCGTGGATGCGGGTCAGATCGCCGACCGCGTCGGTGGTCAGGATGGTGCACGACAGCAGCGGCTCGCTTTCCGGCTGCGACCGATCGCGCCAGACGGACCACAGACCGGCCATGTAGAGACGGGAACCGTCCGCGTTGGCCATGTAGTACGGGTGCTTGGCGACCTTTCCTTTCGGGCCCTTCTCCCCATTCGGCTCCACGAGCCACTCGTACCAGCCGTCCATCGGCACCAGGCAGCGCCGGTACTTCACCGCGTCGCGGAAGGAAGGCGTGGTGGCCGCCTTGTCGGCTCGGGCGTTGAACAGCGGCTTGCCCTTGACCGGCACACCGGGTTCGGCGGCCTTGGTCCACACTGGGATCAGCCCCCAGCGCATGCGCCGGATGCGCCGCTTCGGGTCGTCGTCCTCGTGGCCTTGGTCGTGCCGCTCGACCACGGTGAGCACCTGGGTGGTCGGAGCGACGTTGTAGTTGGTGAAAGAGCCCTGGTCGGCGGCGCCGGTCTCGTCGATCGCATCCAACTCGACCGCGAGCCTGCCCGGGTTGGTTGTGGTCGCATATCGTCCGCACATATCCCGATAGTCCCACTTGCCACCGACAGCGTCGGAGACAATTAGCGCATAGCTGATGACCTGTTGAGAGTTGTGGCATAGCATTCTCTCATCGGAAGGACGGGCTGCCCGTCCACTCGGACATGCGCATCGACCGTCCACCGCAGACGGCAAGAGGAGACCCACTGTGACATCCACCGACACCAAACCGGCCGATCACGACACGGCACTGACGTCGGTCGATCCGGCGACAGGAGAGGTGATCGGCACGCACGTCATCGCCGACGACGACGCGGTTGCCGCCGCCGTCGCCAAGGCCCGCGCAGCGGCCGCCACCTGGGGCGCGCTGAGTTTCGACCAGCGGCGCACCCACCTGCTGCGCTGGTCGAGCAAGCTGGTGCAGGACTCGGAGGAGTTCTGCGCGTTGATCCACGCCGAGAACGGCAAGCCGCTCGACGACGCCTTCCTGGAGCTGATGCTGGCGCTCGAGCACATCTCCTGGGCGGCCAAGAACGCCAAGAAGGTGCTCGGCCCCAAGCGGGTGTCCCCGGGCGCGCTCATGTCGAACTTCAGCGCGCGGCTCGAGCAGCGCCCGCTCGGCGTCGTCGGCGTGATCGGCCCGTGGAACTACCCGGTCTACACGCCGAACGGTTCCATCGCCTACGCGCTGGCCGCGGGCAACACCGTCGTGTTCAAGCCGAGCGAATACTCCACCGGCATCGGCAACTTCCTCGCCGAGGCGTTCGCGGCGGCCAATCCCGAACTGCCCGAGGGCGTCTTCATCACGATCAACGGCTACGGCGCGACGGGCGCGGCGCTGGTCCGCTCCGAGGTCGACAAGATCGCGTTCACCGGCTCCACCGCCACCGGCAAGCGGATCATGGCGGCGGCCGCGGAGCGGCTCACCCCCGTGCTGCTGGAGTGCGGCGGCAAGGACGCGGTGATCGTCGCCGCCGACGCCGACATCAAGGCCGCGGCGGACGCGGTCGCCTGGGGCGCCACCGCCAACAGCGGCCAGACCTGCGCCGGTGTCGAGCGGGTCTACGTGGACCGCTCGGTGCGCGAGGAGTTCGTCGCCGAGGTCAAGCGCATCCTCACCGACGTCAAGCCCGGTTCCGGCGACAAGGCGTCCTACGGCCCGATGACCATGCCGAGTCAGATCGACATCGTGCGCCGCCACATCGACGACGCGCTGAAGAGCGGCGGCACCGCGGTGCTCGGCGGTCCCGAGTCGGTCAAGGCGCCGTTCATCGAGCCCGTCGTGCTGGTGGACGTGGACGAGAACTCCGAGGCGGTGGCCGAGGAGACCTTCGGCCCGACCATCACCATCCGTACCGTCGACGGCGTAGACGAGGCGGTGCAGCTGGCCAACAACTCCAAGTACGGCCTGTCCTCGGCGGTCTACTCGAAGAAGAACGGCCTGGACATCGCGCGCAGGCTACGCGTCGGCGCCACCTCGGTGAACTCCGTGCTCGCCTTCGCCGCCATCCCCGGCCTGCCCTTCGGCGGCGTCGGCGATTCCGGCATCGGCCGCATCCACGGCGAACCGGGTCTGCGCGAGTTCGCCCGCCCGCACTCGATCGCGGTGCAGCGGTTCACCGTTCCGGGCATGGCGCTGCTGAGCTACAGCCGCACCGACTCCACGATGAAGCTGCTGCGCAAGCTCGTTCCGTTCCTGCACGGGCGGCACAAGTAGGAATCCACGGCCGGGTGCTCGACGTCGTCGAGTACCCGGCACCGTGCCATAGGTGGCATCAGCGGCAATCCGCCCCGTGAACGCGCCGCGAATGGCGACGGCGACGCGCTGTGACACCGGACGAAGTCGGCCGGGCATCGTCCACGCGGCGGATACCTCCGCAACCGGGCATTCGATCGGCACAGCCACGTGCCGCATCCCCGATGGGGCGAAGCTTCCCCCCACGCAACTACTTCGGCCGAACCCCGGCCCGAGCGAGCGAGACCGAGCATGCGCGGTTCGCGGCCTCGCTCGCAACCGATTGCCCGCAGCGTCCGCGACGCAAGCAAGCGACGGCCACAGCAGAGGAGCCTCCCGAAACGGCGTGCCGCGAGCCGCAGCATGCGTCCCCGACGCGCCCACCGCACCGCAACCACGGCTTCCGAGCGAAGCGAGACCAAGCATCACCCGTTCGCGGCCCGGCTCGCGTCCGAGTGGCCGCCACGTCCGCGACGCAAGCAACGACGGCCACAGCAGCGGAGCCTCCCGAAACGGCGTGCCGCGAGCCGCAGCATGCGTCCCCGACGCGCCCACCGCACCGCAACCACGGCTTCCGAGCGAAGCGAGACCGAGCATCACCCGTTCGCGGCCCGGCTCGCGTTTGCGCGGCCGCCGCGTACGCGACGAAGGAGCAAGCGGCGATCGCGCAAACGCGAGCCACCAAGGGGCCGCGAACACCCAGCGCCGCAGGCGCTGGCAAACCAACACCGTGTGATGATGGACGAGTGAACTTCTGGCCAGCGCCCCATGTCGAGGTCCCTGTACACGCGATCGTGACCCTGCCCGGATCGAAATCGATCACCAACCGGGCGCTCATCCTGGCCGCCCTGGCCGACGGCCCTTCCACGATCACGGGTGCGCTGCGCAGCCGGGACACGAATTTGATGATCGACGCGCTGCGCACGCTCGGCACGGGCATCGAGGGTGCGGGCGACACGTTGACTGTCACCCCGGCGCCGCTGGGCGGCGGCACGGTCGACTGCGGGCTCGCAGGCACGGTGATGCGCTTCCTGCCGCCGGTCGCCGCGCTGGCGGCGGGCGAGGTCGCGTTCGACGGTGACGAACAGGCCAGGATCCGCCCGCTGCGCACCATCCTGGAGGCGCTGCGCGCGCTCGGCGCCGACATCGACGGCGACACGCTGCCGTTCACGGTGCGCGGCAAGGGCGCGCTGCGCGGCGGCACCGTGACGATCGACGCGTCCGGGTCGTCGCAGTTCGTCTCGGGTCTGCTGCTGTCGGCCGCGCGTTTCGACGAAGGGCTGGTGGTGCACCACGACGGCAAGGCGCTGCCCTCGATGCCGCACATCGAGATGACGGTGGAGATGTTGCGCCGCGCCGACGTACGGGTGCACGCACCCGCCGACAGCTTCAAGGCGCAGACCTGGACCGTGGAGCACGGGCCGATCCGCGCGGTGGACTGGGAGGTGGAGCCGGACCTGTCCAACGCCACCCCGTTCCTGGCCGCGGCCGCGGTCACCGGCGGCACGGTCAGCATTCCGCACTGGCCGCGCTTGACCACCCAGCCGGGTGACGTGATCCGCGAGATCCTCGTGCGCATGGGCGCGGAAGCGCGCATCTTCGACGGCGTGCTCACCGTGCACGGGCCCGACCGGCTCGCGGGCATCGACATCGACCTGCACGACGTCGGCGAGCTGACGCCCACCGTCGCCGCGCTGGCCGCGCTGGCCGACTCCCCGTCCGTGCTGCGCGGCATCTCCCATCTGCGCGGTCACGAGACCGACCGGCTGGCGGCGCTTTCCACCGAGATCAACCGTCTCGGCGGCAAGGTGACCGAGACCGAGGACGGACTGGAGATCGTGCCCGCCGACCTGCACGGCGGCAAGTGGCATTCCTACGCCGACCACCGGATGGCCACGGCGGGAGCCATTCTCGGCCTGCGGGTGCCCGGCGTCGAGATCGAGGACATCGGTACCACGGCGAAGACCCTGCCGAACTTCGTCGCCCTCTGGGAGCGCATGCTCGAGCCCACGCCGTCCGACGAAGGAGCGGCGCACTGAGCCGGGGACGACGAACCGCGGCCAGCTACGACGAATCCGACGTGCGGGTTCGTCCGGGACGTAGCTCCCGCCCCCGCACCAAGACCCGGCCGCAGCACAGCGACGCCGAACCGGCCATGGTGGTCTCCGTCGACCGGGGCCGCTGGGGATGCGTGCTCGACGACGATCCGGAGCGCCGCATCGTCGCGATGCGGGCCCGGGAGCTGGGCCGCACCCCGATCGTGGTCGGCGACCAGGTGGACGTGGTCGGCGACCTGTCCGGGCGGCCGGATACTCTCGCCCGCATCGTCCGGGTCGCCGACCGCCGGACGGTGTTGCGCCGCACCGCCGACGACACCGATCCGTACGAGCGAATAGTGGTCGGCAACGCGGAGCGGCTGTTCATCGTGGTCGCGCTCGCCGACCCACCGCCGCGCACCGGCTTCGTGGAACGCGCGATGGTCGCCGCGTATGCCGGTGGGCTGCAACCCGTGCTGTGCTTGACCAAACACGATCTGGCCGCCGATTCCCAATTCGCCGAGTCATTCGACGATCTCGATCTCACCATCGTCTACGGCGGCATCGATGATCCGCTCGAGCCGGTCCTCGATCTGCTCACCGACCATCTCACCGCGCTGATCGGTCACTCCGGTGTGGGCAAATCCACGCTGGTGAATCGTCTTGTGCCGGAGGCGGAGCGGGCCGTCGGCGAGGTGTCCGGGGTGGGCAAGGGCAAGCACACCTCCACCCAGTCGGTCGCGCTCCCGCTGCCCGGCGGCGGCTGGGTCATCGATACACCGGGCGTGCGGTCGTTCGGCTTGGCACACATCACCCCGGACGACGTCATCGCCGCTTTCACCGATCTCGCCGATGCCATCGAGGACTGCCCGCGGGGCTGCACGCATCTCGGCCCGCCCGCCGACCCCGAATGCGCGCTGGACGAGTTGTCCGGCAAGGAACGCCGGGTGGCCGCCATCCGCCTCCTGCTCGTCGCCCTGACCTCCAACGACCCCTGGTAGGACGGTCAGTGCCCGTCCGGCTGTCCGGGCGCGAACGGCCACTCTTCGAACCACACACAGCGGCCACCCTCGTCGAAACGCAGGATCCACAGGTCCCGCCACCGTGCCGGAGTATCCCGCGCGTAGTCCACCTCCACCCGGACCACCGCCGTGTCCCCGTCCACCGCGACGACGCTCGACCGCATGGTGAAGGGCTCGCCGGGCCCGTCGCGGCCGCTTTCCCAGAATTCGGCGAGCGCGTGCAGACCGGTCAGCGGCTGCGCCCACGGCGAGACCAGGTATCCCGCGTCCGCGGCGAACAGGTCGGCGAGTCGTTCCGTGCCCGCCGACCGCCAGGCGCGCTCGTATCCGGCGACCCATGTTTCGACGGCTGCTCGGTCCACGTCAGGAAGATACGCCGATCCGCTCGGCTGCGGCGGCGAACCGCTGCGTGTCGAGCCTCGTCGGGAGCATGCCTGCGCAGGACTGGCGCATCGCTTCGATCGAATTCGTCTTGACGACGAAGGCGCCCAGGGAAACCCTGAGCGCCTTCGGTTTTCGATCAGTGGCGGCGGCGGGACTTCGGGCCGCGCCGGCCCTTCGCCTCCGCGCGGGCCGCCTCGCGGCGCTCGCGGCGGGTGGGCTGCGGGCCACCGTCCACGCCGTATTCCTCGGTGTCGCTGTGCACCGCGGCTCGGCCACCCTCGTCCGGGCCGGAGTAGCTGAAACCGCGCGGGGCGGTGTCATCGATACCCCTGGCGCGCAACGCCGCGGGCGCGGCATGCCCGTTCGCGACCCGAGCCTCCTCGGTGGGCTGCGGCGCCGGGGCGGCTCCGACCGGCGAACGCAGCCCGGGGCCGACGGCGACGCCTTCCGGCTGCGGCTGCTGCACCTCGACCTGCAAGTTGAACAGGAAGCCGACCGACTCCTCCTTGAGACCGTCGAGCATCGCGGTGAACATGTCGAAACCCTCGCGCTGGTACTCGACCAGCGGGTCGCGCTGCGCCATCGCGCGCAGGCCGATGCCCTCCTTGAGGTAGTCCATCTCGTAGAGATGCTCACGCCACTTGCGGTCGAGCACCGAAAGCAGCACCTGCCGTTCCAGGTTGCGCATGCTGCCCTCGCCCGCCAAGCCGTCGATCTCGGCCTCGCGGCGCTCGTAAGCCGCGTGCGCGTCGTCCAGCAACGCGTCGAGCAACTCCTCACGCGTCAGCTCGCCCGCCTCGCCGACCTCGGTCTCGCCGGCCAGATCCCGATAGTCCAGACCCACCGGGTACAGCGTCTTCAGCGCCGTCCACAGCTTGTCCAGATCCCAGTCCTCGACATAGCCCTCCGCGGTGGCGCCGTCCACATAGGCGGTGATCACGTCGGTGATCATGCTCTGGACCTGGCCCTCCATGTCCTCACCGCGCAGGATCCGGTCGCGCTCGCCGTAGATTACGGTGCGCTGCTGGTTCATCACCTCGTCGTACTTGAGGACGTTCTTGCGGATCTCGAAGTTCTGCTGCTCGACCTGCGTCTGCGCGCTCTTGATGGCCTTGGAGACCATCTTCGCCTCGATCGGCACGTCGTCGGGCAGGTTCAGCCGCGTCATGATCGCTTCCAGCGCGGCGCCGTTGAACCGGCGCATCAGCTCGTCACCCAGCGAGAGGTAGAACCGGGACTCGCCCGGGTCGCCCTGACGACCGGAGCGGCCGCGCAACTGGTTGTCGATGCGGCGCGACTCGTGCCGCTCCGTGCCCAGCACGTAGAGGCCGCCCGCGTCGCGCACCGCATCGGCGTCCTCGGCCGTCTGGGCCTTCACCTGGTCCAGGGTGGGCAGCCAGGCGCGCTCGTACTCCTCCGGCGTCTCCACCGGGTCGAAGCCCTGCTTGCGCAGCAGGATGTCGGCGATGATGTCCGGGTTACCGCCGAGCACGATGTCGGTACCGCGACCCGCCATGTTCGTCGCGACGGTCACCGCGCCGGGGCGGCCCGCCTCGGCGATGATCTCGGCTTCCTTCTCGTGAAACTTCGCGTTCAGCACGTTGTGCGGGATGCCGCGCTTGGTGAACTGCTTGGACAGGTACTCCGAGCGTTCGACGCTGGTGGTGCCGATCAGCACCGGCTGGCCCTTCTCGTGCCGCTCGGTGACGTCGTCGACCACCGCGGAGAACTTGGCCTCCTCCGTCTTGTAGATCAGGTCGGACTGGTCGGCGCGGATCATCGGCTTGTTGGTCGGGATGGGGACCACGCCGAGGTTGTAGATCTGGTGCAGCTCGGCGGCCTCGGTCTCGGCGGTGCCGGTCATGCCGGAGAGCTTGTCGTAGAGGCGGAAGTAGTTCTGCAGGGTGATCGTGGCCAGGGTCTGGTTCTCCGGCTGGATCTCCACCCCTTCCTTGGCCTCGATCGCCTGGTGCATGCCCTCGTTGTAGCGCCGGCCGACCAGGATGCGGCCGGTGAACTCGTCGACGATGATCACCTCGCCGTCGCGGACGATGTAGTCCTTGTCGCGGGTGTAGAGCTCCTTGGCCTTGATGGCGTTGTTCAGGTAGCTCACCAGCGGCGAGTTGGCGGCCTCGTACAGGTTGTCGATGCCGAGCTGGTCCTCGACGAACTCGACGCCCGCCTCGTGCACGCCGATCGTGCGCTTCTTGATGTCGACCTCGTAGTGCAGGTCCTTCTTCAGCAGCGGGGCGATCCGCGCGAACTCGGCATACCACTTCGACGAGGCGTCGGCGGGCCCGGAGATGATCAGCGGGGTGCGCGCCTCGTCGATGAGGATGGAGTCGACCTCGTCGACGATGGCGAAGTTGTGCCCGCGCTGCACCAGGTCGTCCAGCGAGTGGGTCATGTTGTCGCGCAGGTAGTCGAAGCCGAACTCGTTGTTCGTGCCGTAGGTGATGTCGGCGCCGTAGGCCACCCGCCGCTGCGCGGGGCTCATACCGCCCAGGATCACGCCCACCTCGAGGCCGAGGAAGCGGTGCACGCGGCCCATCCACTCCGCGTCGCGCTTGGCCAGGTAGTCGTTCACCGTGACGACGTGCACACCGTCGCCGCTGAGCGCGTTCAGGTAGGCGGGCAGCACACAGGTCAGGGTCTTGCCCTCACCGGTCTTCATCTCGGCGATGTTGCCCGTGTGCAGCGCGGCGCCGCCCATGATCTGCACCTTGTAGTGCTTCTGGCTGAGCACCCGCCAGGACGCCTCCCGTGCGACGGCGAACGCCTCGGCCATCAGCTGGCCCAGCGGATCGGTCTCGCCGTCCTCGACCATCTCGGCGTAGCGCTCGCGGAACTCGTCCGTTTTGGCCCGTAGCTCCGCGTCGCTGAGATCCTCGTACTCCGGTTCGAGGGCGAGGACCTGGTCGGCGAAATGCGAGAGCCGCTTGACCACGCGACCCTCACCAATCCGTAGCAACCTCGTCAGTGTCAGCGCAGGCACGGGTCTCGTCAGTCCTCTGGTCGGTGTGTCAAAACGTGTCGTCGGCCCCCGGGCCGGTGCGGCCCACGCGGCTGCGCGGAATCCGCTGCAAGCTTCATGGTAATGCTCTGCGCGATGTGCAGCGCCTGCGGCGCTGCGTGGCAGGGCCGCGAACTGCACCGCCCTGTGATCGAATCTATGCGCCGAACTCGGATCGACCAGCGTGTCACGGAACCCCGGCGTGAAAAAACGTGTACGGAATTCATCGGAAATGCCACAACGGCCGAGGCGACGGTTGCCGCGGCAGCACAATGAAGCGGGGACGGGCATCGGGCAAAGGAGTACCGGTCAGCGTGATCACGAGACTGACGCCGCAGGACACGGCCTTCTACCGGCTCGAGTCCAGTAGCAACCCGATCCATATCGGCTCTCTCGCGATCGTGCGGAACACCGACCCGGGCGACAGCTCGGGCCGGGCGATCCTCGACTACGACCGGCTGGTCGACCTGGTCGAGAGCAGGCTTCCGCTGGTGCCGAGATACCGGCGCAAAGTGCGGGAGATCCCGCTGTCGCTCGGACGACCGGTCTGGGTCGAGGACAGCCGGTTCGACATCACCTACCACATCCGGCGCTCGGCGCTCCCCGGCCCTGGCACCGACGAGCAACTGCACGAACTGGTCGCGCGCCTCACCTCGCACCCCTTGGACCCGGCCCGGCCGCTGTGGGAGATGTACCTGATCGAACGGCTGTCGGACGGTCGCTGCGCCATCTTCACCAAGACCCATTCCGCCCTGGTGGACGGCGACACCGCGCTGGAGATCGGCCATGTGATCCTCGACGCGGGCCCCGCGCCCCGCGACCTGGCCTGCGACGACTGGATCGCGCCGCGCGAACCCGGCGAGATGGAGCTGCTGGTCGGCGCGCTGGCCCAGCTCGCCGCGCAACCGCGCAGGACCCTCGAAGTGGCCAGGGAGGCGAGCGCGGGCGCGTTCGCGGTGCTCGGGACGGCGGGTAGAGCAGTCGAATCGGTGGTCGCCGCGGTGCGCACCGCCGCGACCGGCGCGCCCGCCAGCCCCCTGAACACCCCCACGTCGCGCAACCGCCGCTTCGACGTGGTGCGCACCGATCTGGCGGACTACCGCACCATCCGCGGACGGTTCGGCTGCTCGATCAACGACGCCATCCTCGCGGTGGTCACCGGCGCCCTGCGCAACTGGCTGCTCTCGCGCGGGGAAGCGCTCACCGAGTCCAGCACGCTGCGGGCGGTGGTGCCGATGTCGGTGTACGTCGAGGGGACCGACGGCGACCGAGCGCGCTCGGCGAGCGAGGTGTCCTCGTTCCTCATCGATCTGCCGGTGGGCGAACCGAGTCCGGTGATGCGGCTGTCGCACATCGCGCACGCCACCGAACTCACCGGGCGTCAGCGCCGCGGCGTCCGCGCGCGCACCCTGGTGCACCTGGCCGGTTTCGCTCCGGCCAGCCTGCATGCGATGAGTGTGCGCGCGGCGAGTACGTTCGCAGAACACACGTTCAATCTGGTGATCACCAACGCGCCGGGTCCGCAAGCGCCGATGTACATCGGCGGCGCGCGGATGCTGGAGATGTACCCGGTGTCGCCACTGCTGCGCAATCAGGCGTCGAGTATCGGGATCACGTCCTACGACGGACGCGTCTTCTACGGTCTCAACGCCGACCGCGACGCGATGGCCGACATCGGCGTGCTCGCCACGGCGGTGCGCGATTCCATGGAGGAGATGCTCGGTGCCTGCGTCTGATGAGAAGAAGCTGCGGGTCTACATCCCGGCTACGGTGCCGATGCTGCGCGAACTGGTCGACAGCCGGGAGCTGACCCCCGTCAGCGGGACCGCGTTCGCGGTGACACCCACGCTGCGCGAGGCCTACGCCTCCGGCGACGACGAGGAGCTCGGTGAGGTCGCCATGAACGAAGCCGCCCGCGCGTCGCTGCGGCTGCTCGCGGCCGAACGCGATGCGATCGGATCGGTGGAGGACTCCGACGACGAGGCCGCACCGGTCGCGGGCGGCAGCCCGGTCTACCGCCGCGCAGTGATCGCCGCCGACGTGACCGGCGCCGAGCTGCGCCCCGATCTCGACGACGCGGTGGTCCGGCTGACGGGTCCGATCCGCTACCAGCAGATCGCCTCGGTGCACGTCGATCTGGCCGACGCCGAACCGCAGGTGGCCAAGGCCGTCGATGTGGTGGACGCGGCCGATCTCGGCGACACCGACGCGGAGTTCGTCCTCGGGGACGCCGAAGACCATCAATTGGCCTGGTACGCCGCCCAGGAGCTGCCGTTCCTGCTCGAACTGCTCTGAATCGCGGCGGCGGCCGCGGGCTCGCCCCCCGCCGTAACCTACGATGCCGTAACCTTGCTGCGAGGCATCCGATCGGCGAGACGGCGGCCTGCGTATCCGACGACAGGGAGACCAACGGCAGCGATGGGTTCGAAACTTGGGAGCTTCTCCGTGCAAAGCGTTCGCGCGTGGCTGGAGGCGCCGGCCGCGAGCGTGGCCGAGCGCGGCGGGAAGCTGAACGTGCTGCGCGGCGCCGTCGCGCGGGTGACCACACCGTTGCTGCCCGACGATTACCTGCACCTGGCCAACCCGCTGTGGTCGGCGCGCGAACTGCGCGGGCGGATCGTCGAGGTGCGCAAGGAGACGGCCGACTCGGCGACGCTGGTGATCCAGCCGGGGTGGGGTTTCGACTTCAAATACCAGCCCGGCCAGTACATCGGCATCGGCCTCCTGGTGGACGGGCGCTGGCATTGGCGCTCGTATTCGCTGACCTGTCCGCCCGACTGGTCGGTGCCCGGGCACGGCGGTAAGCGGCTGATCTCCATCGCCGTGAAGGCGATGCCGGAAGGCTTCCTGTCCAGTCATCTGGTCGGCGGTGTGCCGGTCGGCACCATCGTGCGGCTCGCCGCGCCGCAGGGCGGATTCGTCCTGCCGTACCCGCCGCCGGAGAAGGTGCTGTTCCTCACCGCGGGCAGCGGTATCACTCCGGTGATGTCCATGCTGCGTGCGATGGACCGCCGCGAGCTGTTCACCGATGTGGCGCACCTGCACTCCGCCCGCACCGCCGACGACGTGATGTTCGGTGCGGAACTGCAGGCGCTGACCGAGCGCAACCCGAGCTTCCACACCCGCCTGCATCTGACCGCCGAGCGGGGCAAGTTCGCGCTCGCCGATCTCGACACCCAGTTCCCGGATTGGCGCGAACGCGACACGTGGGCATGCGGCCCGGCCGGAATGCTCGACGAGATCGAGAACCACTGGCGCGCGGCGGGCCTGTCGGACCGGCTGCACGTCGAGCGCTTCGAGATCGAGCGCTCCGCGATCGGCGAGGGCGGCACGGTCACCTTCGGCAGGACCGGTCGCACCGTCGCGGCGGACGGCGCGACCAGCCTGCTCGAGGCCGGCGAGTCCGCCGGCGTGCAGATGCCGTTCGGCTGCCGGATGGGCATCTGCCAGACCTGTGTGGTCACGTTGAGTTCCGGCCACGCGCGCGACCTGCGCAACGGTGAGGAGCGCCGCGAAGGCGACAAGGTGCAGACCTGCATCTCGGCCGCGGCGGGTGACTGCACCCTGGACGTGTAGTCCGGCAGGTACCCTCGATGAGGATCGAGTAGGGAAAGGACCCCGGTGGCTATCACCGACATCAAGGCGTTCGCGCACCTCACGACGGCCGATATCGAGACACTGGGTCAGGAACTCGATTCCGTCCGGCGCTCGGTGGAGCTGTCCCGTGGCGAGCGGGACGCGAAGTACATCCGGCGCGCGATCGCGGCGCAGCGCGGTCTCGAGGTAGCGGCCCGCGCGGTGCTGTTCGGCAGCCGCAATCGCTGGGCCTGGCTGGCGGGCACCGCGTTGCTGTCGGTGGCCAAGATCATCGAGAACATGGAGCTCGGGCACAACGTCAGCCACGGGCAATGGGACTGGATGAACGATCCGGAGATCCACTCCAGCTCGTGGGAATGGGACATGACAGGCCCCTCCGCGCAGTGGCGCCGGGCGCACAACTACTCCCATCACACCTACACCAACGTCCTGGGCAAGGACGAGGACCTCGGGTTCGGCATCCTCCGGATGACCCGCGACGAGCAGTGGCGGCCGATCCACCTGGTGCAGCCGCTGGCGAATCTGCTGCTCGCCGCGACCTTCGAGTGGGGCATCGCGCTGCACGACTGGGCCATCGAGAAGCAGCTGGCGGGCACGCCGCGCTGGGAGGTCGCCTCGGAGCCGAACGTGGCGTTCGCCCGCAAGATCTGCCGCCAGGTGGCCAAGGACTACCTCATCCATCCCGCGCTCACGGGCCCGGCGTTCAAGCACACGCTGAAGGCCAACGCGACGGCGAACCTGGTGCGCAACCTGTGGGCGTACGCGGTGATCTTCTGCGGCCACTTCCCCGACGGCGCGGAGAAGTTCACCATCGAGCAGCTGGAGGACGAGACCAGCGGCGAGTGGTATCTGCGCCAGATGCTCGGCAGCGCGAACTTCGAGGCCGGGCCCGCCATGGCGTTCATGAGCGGCAACCTCTGCTACCAGATCGAGCACCACCTGTTCCCCGATCTGCCGAGCAACCGCTACCCGGAGATCGCGGTGCGGGTGCGCGAGCTGTGCGACAAGTACGACCTGCCCTACACCACCGGTTCGCTGGGCAAGCAGTATCTGCTCGCCTTCCGCACGATCCACAAGTTGGCGTTACCGGACCGGTTCCTCAAGGCGACCGCCGACAACGCGCCGGAGACCTCCTCGGAACGCAAGTTCGCCGGTATCACGCTGCCGTCGCTCGGCACGGAGTCCACGCACTGGTTGCGCGTCGACCCGGAGACCGGCAAGCGGCGCGGACTGCGTTCGGCGCTGCACGAGGCGAAGATCGTGCTGCGGGAGAAGGCGCGGCAGGAGAAGGAGATGCTCCGCGAGGCCAAGGCGGCCCTGAAGGAGAAGGCCGAGCACGAGCGCCGAGTGCTGCGCGGGGCCAAGGTCGCGCTGCAGGAACGGGCCCGTCATGAACAAGCCGCGCTGCGCGAAAAAGCCATGCGGGACAGGCGTTTCCGCTTCCAGCGAAGGGCACGCTAACCTACCATCCGGCCACCGGTATCGCAATAGGGTATTTGACACACCCCCGGGCCACATCTCGGAACCTACGCTGTCGTAACTTACGGTAAGGTAACCCGTATGGCGATCTCGGATGTCAAGGAATACGCGCACCTCACCGAGGCCGACGTGGAAGCACTCGGCGCGGAATTCGACGCGATCCGGCGAGAAATCGAAGCCTCGCGCGGCGCGCGCGACGCGAGATACATCCGCAACGTCATCCGGTTGCAGCGCGTGCTCGAGATCAGCGGCCGTGCGGTGCTGTTCGCCAGCCCGAAGCGCGCCGCGTGGCTGTCCGGCGTCGCACTGCTCGGCACTGCCAAGATCATCGAGAACATGGAGATCGGGCACAACGTCATGCACGGGCAGTGGGACTGGATGAACGATCCGGAGATCCACTCCAGCTCGTGGGAGTGGGACAACACCGGCGCGGCCAAGCACTGGAAGCACACCCACAACTACCTGCACCACAAGTACACCAACGTGCTGGGCATGGACGACGACATCGGCTACGGCCTGCTGCGGGTGACGCGCGACCAGCGCTGGAAGCCGTTCAACCTGGGCAACCCGATCTACAACCTGGTGCTGCAGTTGTTCTTCGAGTACGGCGTGGCCATCCAGCACCTGGAGCTGGGCAAGCTGGTGGCGGGCCGGTACAAGCCGGGCACCCCCGAACGGGCCGACTTCGAGCGCAGGCGCGACGAGGCGCTCACCAAGATGGGCAAGCAGATCCTCAAGGATTACGTGATCTTCCCCGCCCTCACCGGTCGCGCGTTCTTCTCCACGCTGACGGCCAACCTGGCCGCCAACGCGATCCGCAACGTCTGGTCCAACGCCGTGATCTTCTGCGGGCACTTCCCCGACGGCGCGGAGAAGTTCACCAAGGCCGACATCGACGGGGAGACCCACGGCGAGTGGTACCTGCGCCAGATGCTCGGCAGCGCCAATATCTCCGGCGGCCCGGTCATGCACTTCATGACCGGCAACCTGAGCCACCAGATCGAGCACCACCTGTTCCCCGACCTGCCGAGCAATCGGTACGCCGACATCGCCGTGCGGGTGCGCGAACTGGCCGACAAGTACGACCTGCCCTACACCACCGGCTCGCTGCCGGTGCAGTACTTCAAGGCCTGGCGCACGATCCTCAAGCTCTCGCTGCCGAACAAGTACCTGCGAGCCACCGCCGACGACGCCCCGGAGACCGCCTCGGAACGCAAGTTCGCGGGCGGCACCACGGTAGGCATCGATCCGGTGACCGGACGGCGCCGTGGGCTGCGCACCGCGCTCGCCCAGGGGCGTCGGCGGTTCGCCAGGCGCGGCATGTCCTCCGCACGCTGACGTCCGGCGCGGCCGGCCGACACGCGGAATCCGGCGCACGATCCCACGCCCTGAGCGGCGGGCTCGCCGGATTTGATTGACTCGGGCGGTGCATCCTGAGGTTCTGAGCGTCTACGAGGCCATCCGGCGGCGCCGCGACGTGCGTGCGGAGTTCACCGGCGAACTCGTGGACGATGCGACATTGTGGCGGCTGCTGGACGCCGCGCACCGGGCGCCGAGCGTGGGGAATTCGCAGCCCTGGGATTTCGTGGTGGTCCGCGAACCGGCGACGCTGCGCGAGTTCGCCGATCACGTGGCACACAAGCGCGTCGAGTTCCGCGACGCGCTGCCGCCCGAGCGCGCCGCCACCTTCGAGCCGATCAAGATCGAGGGCATCGTGGAGAGCGGCACGGGGGTGGTGGTCTGCTACGACCACGATCGCGGCGGACCGCAGGTGCTCGGGCGGGCGACGGTGCCCGAAACCGGCATCTACTCGGCGGTTCTGGCCATCCAGAATCTCTGGCTGGCCGCCACCGCGGAGGGCGTCGGCGTCGGGTGGGTGTCGTTCTACGATCCCGTCTTCCTGTCCGGCCTGATCGGGCTCCCGGAGGGCGTCCGTACGGTCGCCTGGCTCTGCGTGGGGCCGGCGCGCGAGTTCCAGCGCGTTCCCGATCTCGAGCGCTTCGGCTGGCGCGCCGGAAGACCGCTCACGGAGGCGGTGCACCGCGAGACCTATCGCGGTTGACCCCCGGTCGCGCGCATCGTTACGCAACTGTGCACATCGTTGAGGGTTCAATCGAATACCCACTGGGTACGACATGGGCGAAACTGCGTCTTACGCAGTGCTGTTCATCGTGGTTTCGTCGTTTCCAGGAGGTTTGTCAATGGCCAATGTCGATGCTGTTCGGCTGTCGAGCGAGCTGGGCATCGATCTGGCACAGGCTACGTTGCGCCTGCGTCGGGAAGGCGTCCCCGGCGAGACCAAGCACCAGACCTGTCTGCGAATCCTCGCGGACGAGGGACGCAAGCGGCGGGGCATTCCGGGCAAGCCCTGACGGCGCCCGGCGCCGGCAGCGAACTGTCGCCGACCGACGCGGGACACCCGGTCGGTCGGCGACACGGCAGGCAGTCGCGTCAGACCCGTTCGAGCACCGCCGACGCGCCGATTCCGCCCGCGGCGCAGATGCCGAGCAATGCGGTCTCCTTCCCGGTGCGGGCGAGTTCGTTGGCCATGGTGGTCACCATCCGCGCCCCGGTCGCGCCGAACGGGTGACCGAGCGAGATCGAGCCGCCGTGCACGTTCAGTCTGTCGACATCCACCTCGCCGACGGCGGTGTCCCGATCCAACCGGGTCTTGGCCCACTCGTCGCTGGCCAGCGCGGTGAGCACCGCCAGGGTCTGGGCCGCGAAAGCCTCGTGGATATCCACGAGATCCACATCAGCCAGCGACATTCCGGCTTTCTCCAGTGCGCGGGGCATGGAGATGGCGGGGCCGATCAGCACTTGGTCGGTCGGGTCGACGCTCACATAGCTCCACGACCGGAACGCCGCCAGCGGCCGGTACCCCAGTGCATGCGCCTTCTCCTCGCTCATCAGCAGCACCGCGGCGGCCCCGTCGGTGAGCGGGCTGGCGTTGCCCGCGGTCACGCTGCCGTTCGCGGCGAAAACCGGCTTCAGAGCAGCCAGTTTCGCGATGCTGGTGTCGCCACGCACCAATCCGTCGCGCTGGATGTCCACGCCTTCGGGGGTGCGGACCCGCAGCACTTCGTCATCGAACCGGCCCGACTCGATGGCGGCCGCGGCGCGGTGGTGCGAGCGGGCGGCGAACTCGTCCTGGTCCGCGCGGCTCACGCCGTGGATGCGCGCCATCTTCTCGGCCGACTCGCCCATCACCTCGCCGGTGGTGCGCTCGGCGATCTTCGGCCGGCTCGGCAGCAGATCGGTGAACGGCGCGAGGCGCGCGACCGCGGACAGGTAGTCCTTCGGCTTCGGCTTGCCCAGCGCCAGCGGCGCCGCCGCGTGCACCACCTTCTGCGGCAGCTTGACCTCGGCGTTGGAGGTGGAATCGCTGCCGCCCGCGATCATGATGTCGTATTCGCCGCGCTCGATCGCTGCCGCAGCCGAGGTGACCGCCTGCAAGCCGGAGGCGCAGGCCCTGGTCACGGTGTAGCCCTCGCAGCCAGGATCCAACCGCAGGTCCAGCGCGACCTCGCGGGCGATGTTCGGCGCCGCGCTCGGCAGGATGACGCCGCCCCAGACGATCGCCTCCACCTGTGCGCCGGGCAGCCCCGTCCGCTCCAGCAGTCCCCGCACCGCGGCGTCGGCCAGTGCTATCGAGTCCATCGTGGTGTATCCGGTGAACGCGCGCAGGAACGGCGTGCGCGCACCGGACACGATCACGGCACGGCGAGCAGCTTTGGTGGCCATGCGATTTCCTTTCGAAAGCCCCGGACCACCAAACTTACTTCAAAGTAAGTTCACCGTCGACCCCCTTCGCCGACGGTGAACCCGACGTAGCGACACTCCCCTCCACCGCCGCTGAACCGGCCCGCCGCGCACCGTTGAGCGGCAGACCGGAGACGTCCGTCCCGGCGAACGCCCCTGCCCGTTCCGGAACCGCCGTCCAGCCCTCCCCTCGGACCTTCCGACGCAAAGCACGGTACCAAACTTTCGACTTATTTTCCAAACAGTTTCTATTGGTTTGCTTAAGACCTCCCAGCGACTTACCATGGACACACTATGCATAGCCCTTCGGAGCTGTCGCGGCAGAAGAGATTCGGGCGAATCATCAGAGAACGCCGGGACGAGCTCGGTCTCACCCAGCTACAGATCGGCGACCTCGGGGGACCTTCGGCGCCGACCATCCGGAAGATCGAAGACGGCGAGGCGGCCATCAGCATGCAAACGCTGAACAAGCTCGACGCCCCGCTGCGCTGGCTGCCGGGCAGTGCCGCACGCACCTACGCCGGCGGCGTCCCCGCAGCCGACGAACCCGCGAACGCCGTGCGCGGCGCGGGTGACTCGGTCGTAGCCGGGCCGGACGCGATCCGCTTCGAAATCTCCGATCTCACGGGGCTTCTCGCGGCTTCGGGCAGGCTCAACGACGCCGTCGAGAACGGTCGCACCACCGACCCCCAGGTGGTGGCGGCGGTCGCGGAACTCAACCGGGTGATCTCCAAGCTCTCCGCGCGGTACGCGACCGCCATGCTCGAACGCAACGGCGGTCCGGGCAGGCAATTGCATCCGCTGGTGGAGATGGCCTTCGCGCATCTGCTCGCGGTCCCGGCGGAGGCCAGCGACCCCGGTGAGTTACAGGAACGCCGGTACCGCCGCTGGCTGGCCGGTCGATCGGAGGACATCGATGCAGCGACCGAAGCTCGATTCCGCGCACGCTGGCTGGCGGCCAACGTGGCGACGACAACGGAGCGAAACGGCGAGTGACGAGGCGACCATGACCGACCCAGGACCCGACGGCGCGGCACTCGCGCTGAGCCACAAGATCAATCGACTGTTCGCCGTCGTCCATCCGCGCAACGCGCCGGAACGCAGCACGGAATCGGTCGCCGTCCAGGTGAGCGAATTCCTCGGCCGACCGGTGGATCCCGGCTACCTGAGGCGCCTGCGCGACGGCGAATTCGACGACCGGAACACGGGTGCCACAGTCGATGCCGCGGTCCTCGCCGCAGTGGCGCGCGGCTTCGGCGTGGCCGCCGACTACCTGCTCACCCGTGGTTCCACCGCGGACGCGATCGACCGGGAACTCGAATTGCTCGCCACCATGCGGGACGCGAACGTCGCCAGCATCGCGCTGCGTGGTTCGAACGTCGATCGGGCCATGCTCGCCAAGATCATCCAGAGCACCGAGGGGTCGGCGCCGCCGAATCGGTAGCATGCTTCCCTACATGGGCCACTGAGCTTTTTGTAGGAGACCGATCACATGGCCATCCAGGCCCGGTTCCGGAGCTTGACCCGGGACCTCCCGATACCCCACCCATGGAATCTGCGGACCTACGTGGATGACGTCGCGGCCTACCGGGGCCGCAGCATCAGCCTGTTACCGATCGACACCGCGCTGCTCGCGGGTACCGGATGCGGCACGGGCAGCGGCTTGTGGATCGCGAAGCAGGACAGCGACGTCATCGTCTACGGCGCCGACACCACCGAATGGCATGCCGAGCACATCATCATGCACGAGCTCGGCCACATGCTGCTCGGACACGGTCCGGAGCAAACCGAAGCCGGTGAGCCACCAGCGAGCACACCGACCCTGGCCGCGGTCGCCGACCTGCTGCCCTCGATCTCGCCCGAATCGATCGCCCATGTGCTCGGCCGCACCGACTACGGCACCCTCCGGGAGCGCGACGCCGAGACCTTCGCCGACATGGTGATGCTGCACGCCATGCGTCCGCCGCGGCGCGATTCGCTGCTGCACCGCACCTTCTTCCGCGACCGGCGGAGGTGACCTCGCCGATCCCCGCGCCCATCGGGATACCGCTGATCGTCTTCGTCGCGGTGGTGGCACTCGGGCGGCGGCTCGTCCTGCACGACGACACGGTCGACCGTCTGCTCAATCGGGCGATGCTGTGGGGCATCGCCACGCTGCTGCTGCTCGAGCGCGGCATCGCGCCGGGGATCGGTAGTCTGTTGCACCAGCTTTCGATGGCCACGCTGCTGATGGAAGTGGCCGGTCTGTACGGTGCGGCCCGGCTGTGGTCCGGCGCCGACCCCGCGTTCGCGGCGGCTCGGCAACGGGTCTACGACGTGGCCGGGCTGGCGGGCGGCGCGATCATCCTGGCCGTCGGGACCGAGGCGCAAGAGGGCAGGCTGCTCGGGCAAGCACCGGACTGGCCGACGGTGGTGGTCTGGTCGATCCTGTGGATACCGCTGATCGCCGCCGGGCGGCCGGCCTGGCGCGCGGCAGTGCGCGATCTGCGCTCGGACGCGTCCACCACCGCCGAACGCGTCGTCTACGGCACCCTGCTCACGACGCTGGTCGTCGGTTCCGGCGGCTTGGTCGTCTCCGCGGTGCGGCTCGCCGGTCCGGGCGCGACCGCGGATCCGGCCTTGGTGCGTTGGGCCGCACCGACTTACGCCGCTTCGGCACTCGGCGCGGCGCTGCTCGCCGTGCCGCTGATCGGTTGGCTGCGGGCCCGCGCGGGCTGGGATCGGGCCGGACGGTACTGCCGTCGCCTGCGGCCGCTGTGGCGCGATCTCACCGCCGCGGTGCCCGAGGTCGTGCTCGCCCCGGACCATCCTGTGACCGAATCCGACGCGCGGCTGCTCCGCATGACAGTCGAGATCCGTGATGCCCTGATGCACCTACGGCGCTATCTGCCGGGTGAAGCGGGCGATGCCGGCCAGGCGGAACAGATCCGGCGGGCCATTGCCGCCAAAGCGAGCGGGGCCGCCGTGCGGCCGCGGCGGTCGCGCGATCCGGCCGGGCTGCCCATCGGTGATATCGATTCGGATCTGCGACTGCTGCTCGAACTGGCACGCCGGTGGCCTGCGAGCGGCGTCCCGACGACGATCTCCGGGCATCCGGCCGGTGAGCCGAATGCCCGGAGAAGTGGGGACGGGTGGTGTCTGTTTCGTCAGGCCAGGCGGATCAGGCCGTAGTCGAAGGCGTGACGACGGTAGACCACCGAAGGCCGGTCGGTCTCCTTGTCCTGGAACAGGAAGAAGTCGTGGCCGACGAGTTCCATCTGGTACAGAGCGTCGTCCACGGACATCGGCGTCGCCGAGTGCACCTTCGTGCGCACGATGTGACCGGGACCCGCTTCGTAGTCCGGCTCCCGCCCTTCCTCCTCGTGCGCGTGCGCGGCACCGGACTCGCCGAGCCGCTCGAACAGGGAGTCGTCCACCAGATCGGCAGTGGCCTGGGCGACCGACAGCGGCGTCTTGTCACCGTAGTGCACCCGGCGCCGATCCTTGGTGCGGCGCAGCCGGCTCTCCAGCTTCGCGGTCACCGACTCGAAGGCAGCGTAGAAGCTGTCCGCGCAGGCCTCGGCCCGCACGACGGGACCCTTTCCGCGCGCGGTGATTTCGACGCGCTGGCAGTTCTTGCGCTGACGACGGTTGCGCTCGTGGAACAGTTCCACGTCGAAGAGGAAGATCGATGGATCGAAGCGTTCTAATCGGGAGAGTTTTTCCGCGACGTAAATACGAAAGTGATCGGGCACCTCGACGTTGCGGCCCTTCACCACGATGTCGCCGCGCGGCGCCCGTGGTCGTTCCGTTGCGGGTTGCTCGAATGTTTCCTGGGTGCCGGTTTCCAGCACCGAAGGGGCGGGATCTTTCACTGAAGGTCGTGAAGAAGTCGTCACGCGTACCTCCCGGATCTGGCCGCACCGACCGATTCCAGTGCGGCGGGATTGAGCCGTGCCGATCGACAATTGCTCGGCACTAGTGGTCCGAGGCGCCACCTCCAAACTTGCGGTTCGGGTGTGTGTCCGCGACGCTAGTCCGCCGCCGCGCTGATCGCCAGTGTTCACGCAAATTTCCCGGAGTCAAGCAGCACACGTAACCAGAACGCCACGTGTCGGCAATCCGGCGCGCTCCAGCGCGCGCACCGACTCGCGGGCCGTCGCACCGGTGGTCAGCACGTCGTCGATCAGCACCACCTCGGCATTCGCCGGGACTCCCCAGTCGGCGGCCGAACCGGGGGCCGTGGTCACCCGCCCCTTCAGGTTGCGAGCCCGCTCGGCGGGTGTCAAGCCCACCGAATCGCGCACCCCTCGCCCCATCCGCAACAGCGGCATCAGTTGGCTGTCCGGCAGCCATCGCGCAGCTACCGCGGCCGCCCGCGCCACCGGATCACCTCCCCTGCGGCGCGCCGCCATGCCTCGGCTGGGTGCGGGCACCAGCACCAGCGGCAGGCGCGGAGAACGCAACTCGGCGAGCGCGCCCGCCAGCGCCGCGCCGAGCGGCGTCGCCAGATCCCGCCGCCCCCGCTCCTTGGCGGCGATCACCGCCCGGCGCGCGGGCCCGGCGTACGATCCGAGCGCCCAGCACGGAATGCCCGGATCGGTGCGCGGCCACACGCGCACCGGCGGACCGGACAGCGTAGCGGCGCAGGCGGCGCACCAATCGGCTCCGGAACGTCCACAGCCCGCGCAGGCGGCGGGCAGCACCAGATCGAGCAGGGTTCGCATCGACCGAGTGTGCGCCCGCCCCCCGACATGTTCGCTCGATCGCGTCGACCGCGACGCCTCTGGAAGCACGAACGTTACGCCGTTGCGGCAGCGGCGTTCAGCTCCCGACCGCCCACCGTTTGCCCGGCCCTCGGCCCCGTGAATCTGCTGATCCCGATCCGCCCTCACGGGGCCACGAGTGAGCCTCCGGCGGTACGGCAGGGGCAGCCTCCGCGGGGCTAGCCGGGCAGCACAGGGATGGCGTTCGCGCCCAGCCCCGGCACCTCGCGCCAATAGGGCTGCCCCTGGTCGGGAGCCGAGGTCAGCTCCAGCACCGCGCGCGAGTCGGCGACGTACTGGTGATCCGGGCTCGCGCTCACCGAGCGCACCGGCGCCGTCAGATTCTGCGACGTCAGCGGCGTCGGCTCCGAGCCGTCGACCGAGACCGTGCTGACCGGGTCGACATTGCCCTCGCGCGCGATGACGATCGTGTCCGCGTCGAGCCAATCCACCGACACCGCGGCCGTGCTGAGCCCGACGCCCACGGGAAGCGCCGAAGTCAGCGCCAGTTTCCCGTCGGGTTGGGGCACCACGACGGCGACGTACACCCTGCCGTCCGCGATCATCGCCGCGCGCACCCCGGAACGCGAGACCCGCAGTTCCGTGATCGGCAGGCGGGGCGACGTGGCCGATGACGCCGCCGTCAGCCCCGAGATGTCGACGTTCTGCACCGACACGTTCCCGGTCCCCCGGTCGGTGACCGCGCGGATCACCCGGTCACCGTCGACCACCGCCCATGCCGCGCTGCCGTCCGCGGTCCACGACGGCCGGGAGATGGTGAAGCCCTCGGCCACCGGAAAGGCGTTGCCCCCGTAGGTGCCCACCATCAGGGTGCGCGACGGCACGCCCGGCGGTCGTGCGGCTTCCGCCACCGCGGCCACCAGCTGGCCGTCCGGCGAGAGCGTTGCCGACTGCAAGTTGTTCACCGCGCCGAAGTAGCCGGGCGCGGGAGTGATACCGCCGTTGTCGGCGATCTGTACCAGCCCGCCGCCACGCAGCGCGTGCAGCCCGGCCTGGTTGCGGGCGGAGGCGACCGGATTGAACTGCTGCACGTCCGCCACGCTCCAGCCGTTCGCGGCGAATCGCTCGTCCAGCGGCTTGCCGTCGGCGAGCAACATGTACGGGCCGAGGATGTCGGCGCTGGACAGCGTGAGCACCACCTGTGCGGCCAAGAGTTCGCGCTCGCGTGGATTCAGCGCCGACGCGCCGGCGAAGTCGATCTTGACACCACCGAGCCCGATACCGACGCCGTCGGGGTCACCGTTGGCCTTGGTGATCGTCCCGCGCAGTGCGATCGGCGGCGTCAGCTCGTTGCGCAGCACCGACGCCAGCGCGGGCTGCGGCCCCTCGAGCAGCGAGCTGAGCAATCGCTGCGCCAGCTGCGCTTTCGGCACCGACATCCAGCGCAGATCCGGGACGGCCGAGTTGCCGGTCGGATCGATGAAGTACAGCACGTAGCGGCGGTAGGACTTGAAGAACGCGGCGGAGTCCATCACGACGCCGTCGGGCAATTCGTCGATGCGCCACTGGCCGTTGATCTTGGTCAACTCGATCTTGTTCTCGACGAAGGGAATGTCGTCGTTGGGGCGGTATCCGCCGTCGGCGGACAGTTCCCCGACCTTGCGCGCGCGGATCAGGTAGTTCGCCTTGTCTCCGGAGCGGGACTCCCGCAGCGTGTCCGGTTTCTCGACGATGACCGTGCCCGCCGCGTCGTCCCACTGGGTGGAGGCCGCGGGCGTCATGTACTGACGGGCGGCCAGATGCCGGTTGGTGGGATCGGCGGTCGCCTGGAGGAAGTCGCGCAGCAGCAGATCGGGATCGCGGTCGGCGACGGGCGGCGGCGGTCCCTCGGAGGTCGGCTCCCGGTTGATGGTGCCCAGCGCCTCCGGCGCGGAGGACTCCGGCAGGCTGGCGCAGCCCGTGAGCGGCACCACGACCGCCAGAACCGCCGCCACGAACACGGTCAGGCGCCGTATCAGCGATGATCCGACACGCATTGTCATGGCTGTCCGTCCCCCGATTCGCGCGATCCACCGGTCTGCGCCGACTCCGACGCGGGCGACCCGTTCGCCCCGGACACTGGCGCCGCTTCGGTCGAAACACTGTCCGCGGGCGTCACCGTGCCGTTGGCCGCTCCGTGCGACCCACCCGTGCTCGGCTCGCCGCCCCCCGAGCCCGTGGCGTCGACGTCGTCGCCGCCCGGCTCCGAGCTGTGCGGCCCGGCCGCATCATCCGAGAACTCCGAGCGCACGTCTACCGGCTCCGCGGTCTCTGAGCCGTCGGGATGCGCGCCGACCGGATCGGAGGCACCCGCCTCCGCGTCATGACGCACGGCATTCGTGACCCGCGCGGCACCCGGATCGCCCGAGTCGTGCCATGGCGCGCTCGCACCGCTCGGCTCGGCGGCGGCCGGTTGCGCCGTATCCGCGCCGGCCCCGCCGCGATCGACCGACGGTTCCGGCTCCACGACGCGCATAGACTTGCGCGCCGGTTCCAAGGGCAGCGGGCTCGGGCCGAGTTTCTTGCCGCGCACCAGCGGCAGCGTCAGGCGGAAGCTGGCGCCGAGCCCGGCCTCGCCCCAGGCTTCGAGTTTGCCTTCGTGCAGGTTCGCGTCCTCCACGCTGATCGACAGTCCGAGACCGGTGCCGCCGGAGCGGCGCATGCGGGAGGGATCGGAGCGCCAGAACCGGTTGAAGACCAGCTTCTCCTCGCCCGGACGCAGGCCGATGCCTTGATCGCGGACGACCACGGCGACGGAATTGGCTTCGGCGTCGCCCCGCATCCGGATCAGCACCGGCTTGCCCTCGCTGTGGTCGATCGCGTTCGCGAGCAGATTGCGCAGCACCCGCTCCACCCGGCGCGGATCGACCTCGGCGACCAGCGGCTCCTCCGGCATGTCATTGATGATCTCGACACCCGCGTCCTTGGCCAGGTGCCGCACGGTCGAGATCGCGGCTCGCGCGCACATCCGCACGTCCAGCGATTCGACCTGGAGTTCGGCGACGCCCGCGTCGTGCCTGCTGATCTCCAGCAGGTCGTTGAGCAGCCCCTCGAACCGGTCCAGCTCGTTGACCAGCAACTCGGCGCTGCGGGCCAGGGCGGGATCGAGGTCGTCGCTGCTGCCGTGAATGAGGTCGGCGGCCATCCGCACGGTGGTGAGCGGAGTGCGCAGCTCGTGGCTGACATCCGAGGTGAACCGGCGCTGCAGATTGCCGAATTCCTCCAGCTGGGTGATCTGGTTGGACAGGCTCTCGGCCATTTCGTTGAACGCCTGGGCCAGCCGCGCCATGTCGTCCTCGCCGCGCACCAGCATGCGCTCCTTGAGCCTGCCGTCGGCGAACCGGCCCGCGATCCGGGCCGCGGAGCGGATCGGCAGGACCACCTGCCTGGTCACCAGGGCGGTGATCGCGGCGAGCAACACCAGCAGCACGATGCCGCCGACCAGCATGGTGCCGCGCATCAGCGACAGGCTGCGCTCCTCATTGGCGAGCGGGAAGATCAGATAGATCTCCAGGGTCGGGATCTCGGCGCTCGGGCTGCCGATGATCAGCGCGCGACCCCGGTAGCCCTCCGCGTCGTCGACGGTGGCGAACTGGTAACTGACCTGGTTGCGCTGCACGAACCGGCGCAGTTCGTCGGGCACCTCCTGGATCGGGCCGGACGGGATCTGCTGCGGCGGCATCCCGCCGATGACGCTCAGCGCCGAATCGAAACTCCCTGCCGCGCCGGTGGATCGGCCGGTACCGGCACGGTTGGACAGCGCGTTACGCGCCTCCTCCAGCCGCTGCGGCTGAGCGCCGATGTCGTGCACACCGGCGAGCTGGCTCTCCACCGTGTTGCGCGCACGGTCCATCTCCTCGACCGCGGCGTTGATCTTGGCGTCCAGCAGCCGGTCGGTGATCTGACTGGTCAGCACGACGCCCAGAATCGTGATGACGATCAGCGACAGCGTCAGCGTGGACACGATGACACGCAACTGCAGCGAACGCCGCCACAGGTGGCCTAAGGCAATGCCGACCGCTTGGAACCAGGCCACCACCGGAGCCAGCGATCGTTGGAGACGCGAGATCACGCCATGGATCACGGTGGTCCGGCCTTGTAACCGACACCGCGGACGGTCAGCACGATCTCCGGGTTCTCGGGATCCTTCTCGACCTTCGCCCGCAGCCGCTGCACGTGCACGTTCACCAAGCGGGTGTCGGCGGCATGCCGGTAGCCCCAGACCTGCTCGAGCAGGACCTCACGGGTGAACACCTGACGCGGCTTGCGGGCCAGGGCGACGAGCAGGTCGAACTCCAGCGGCGTCAGCGAGATCTGCGCGCCGCCGCGGCTGACCTTGTGCGCGGGCACGTCGATCACGATATCGGCGATCGACAGCAGCTCGGCGGGCTCCTCCTCGGTACGGCGCAGGCGGGCCCGCACCCGGGCGACGAGCTCCTTCGGCTTGAAGGGCTTGACGATGTAATCGTCGGCGCCCGATTCCAGACCCAGCACGACGTCGACCGTGTCGGTCTTCGCCGTGAGCATCACGATCGGAACCCCGGAATCGGCCCGCAGCACACGGCACACGTCGATGCCGTTCATGCCGGGCAGCATCAGGTCCAGCAGCACCAAATCGGGGCGGATCTCGCGAACCGCCGCCAGGGCCTGTGTGCCGTCGCCGACCACGTGCGGGTCGAACCCTTCCCCGCGCAAGACGATCGTCAGCATCTCAGCGAGTGCCATATCGTCGTCGACGACCAGAATCTTCGGCTTCATAACTACTATGTTGTCATCTCCCAGGCCAGGATCGGGCCGCCACGCCAACACTGGTGCGAACCCGCGGCACAACCAACCTTATCGACCAACGATTTCGGCGATGCGCGCGGCCAGCGAAGCCGGGCCGTCCTCGGCCCGATAGGTCCACCACGGTCCGCGCCAGTCGCGTTCGGCCAGCTCACGGTACACCGCGCCGGTCCGGTGCTGCAGACCGCCGTCGCGCTCGTAAGCGTCGAGCGCGCGCTCGGTGTCGAGTTCGCCACGCTTGCGGGCACGCTCGGCGGCGAGCTCGGTGGGCACGTCCAGCAACAGCTGGAGCGCCGGCTCCGGCAGCGCGAATCTGCCGAACTCCAATTCGCCCACCCAATCCACGATTTCGCCGTCCGCCGACTGCCCTAGGCGGGCGGCCGAATAGGCGGCATTGGAAGCGACATAACGGTCCAGGAGCACAACGTCGTTGTCGGCCAACATCTTCGACAGCTCGTCCGCGGCGTCCGCGCGATCCAGCGCGAACAGCAGGGCCATGCCGCTGACCGAGCCCGCGAGGTCGCCGTGCGCGCCGCGCAGCGCCTCCGCGGCCAGGTCGGCGTGCACCGAGACCCGGTAGCGCGGGAAGGCCATCGTCGCGACGCGCAGCCCACGACCCCGCAGATCGGCGACCACTCGCTCGATCAGCGTCCGCTTACCCGCGCCGTCGAGCCCCTCGACCGCTATCAGGACTCCCATGACCAGGCACAATACCCCGCCGACTACCCGATGCCCCCACCGGCTGACCAGTGGGGGCTTCTCATGCTGTGACCGGGTCGCCGGGCCGGGTGTCCGGGACACCCGGCAGCGCGGTCAGTAGCGGTAGTGGTCCGGCTTGTACGGGCCCTCGACGTCGACGCCGATGTATTCGGCCTGGTCCTTGGTGAGCTTGGTCAGCTCGCCGCCGAGCGCTTCGACGTGGATGCGGGCGACCTTCTCGTCGAGGTGCTTCGGCAGCCGGTAGACCTCGTTGTCGTACTCCTCCGGCTTGGTCCACAGCTCGATCTGGGCGATCACCTGGTTGGAGAAGCTGTTCGACATCACGAAGGACGGGTGGCCGGTCGCGTTGCCGAGGTTGAGCAGACGCCCTTCCGACAGCACCAGGATCGAGCGGCCGGTCTCCTTGAACGTCCACAGGTCGACCTGCGGCTTGATGTTCAATTTCGTTGCGCCGGAACGCTCCAGCGCCGCCATGTCGATCTCGTTGTCGAAGTGACCGATGTTGCCGAGGATGGCCTGGTCCTTCATCGCCTTCATGTGCTCGAGGGTGATGATGTCCTTGTTGCCGGTGGCGGTGATGACGATGTCGGCGTCGCCGATCGCCTTCTCCACGGTCACGACGTCGTAGCCGTCCATCAGCGCCTGCAGCGCGTTGATCGGGTCGATCTCGGTGACCTGCACCCGGGCGCCCTGTCCGGCAAGCGATTCCGCGCAGCCCTTGCCGACATCGCCGTAGCCGCAGATCAATACCTTCTTGCCGCCGATGAGTACGTCGGTGCCGCGATTGATGCCGTCGATCAGCGAGTGGCGGGTGCCGTACTTGTTGTCGAACTTGCTCTTGGTGACCGAGTCGTTGACGTTGATCGCGGGGAACACCAGCTCGCCCGCCGCCGCGAACTGGTAGAGCCGCAGCACGCCGGTGGTGGTCTCCTCGGTGACGCCGCGCACCGACTCGGCGATCTTCGCCCACTTGCCGCGGTCGGTCTCGAACCGCTCGCGCAGCAGGTTGAGGAACACCTTGTACTCGGCCGAGTGGTCCTCGTCCTCCGGCGGCACGACGCCCGCCTTCTCGAACTGCGCGCCGCGCAGCACGAGCATGGTGGCGTCACCGCCGTCGTCCAGGATCATGTTGGCCGGCTCGCCCGGCCAGGTGAGCATCTGCTCGGCCGCCCACCAGTACTCCTCCAGCGTCTCGCCCTTCCAGGCGAACACCGGGGTGCCCTTCGGCTCGTCGACGGTGCCGTTCGGGCCGACGACCACGGCGGCGGCCGCGTGATCCTGGGTGGAGAAGATGTTGCAGGAGGCCCAGCGGACCTCGGCGCCGAGGCTGGTCAGGGTCTCGATCAGCACCGCGGTCTGCACGGTCATGTGCAGCGAGCCGGAGATGCGCGCGCCCTGCAGCGGCCGCACCTCGGCGTACTCACGGCGCAGCGCCATCAGACCGGGCATCTCGTGTTCGGCGAGGCGGATCTCCTTGCGGCCGAAATCGGCCAGCGACAGATCCGCCACCTTGTAGTCGATGCCGTTGCGGACATCGGCGGTCAACGACGTGCGTGCGGGAAGTTCTGAGGTGGTCATCAGCCTCTCCTGGTTCGGCAAGTACCGAGGCAAGGCTAGTCGCTCACGACCGGGTGCGGACGACGCGGCCGCCCTCTTCGCACCGGCCGGGCCTGGACCCGGCGACCGCAGCGACCGTTACGCCGTCGCCCCGCGCGCCGCCAGGATGCGGCGCCGCTTGCGCGGCTGAATGTTCGCCAAGGTGATGTCGCCGCCGTAGTGGGCGAGGACGCGGTCGTCCATCATCCACCGCCACAGCGGCGGGATGGCGGCCAGCACGATCATGGCGGCGTAGCCCGCGGGCAGTTGCGGGGCCTGCTCGGAGGTGCGCAGGGTCTGGTAGCGGCGGCCCGGATTGGCGTGGTGGTCGCTGTGCCGCTGCAGGTGGAAAAGGAAGATGTTGGTGACCAGGTGGTCGCTGTTCCAGCTGTCGCGCGGCGAGCAGCGGGCGTACATGCCGTTCGCACGGCGCGCCCGCAGCAATCCGTAGTGCTCGACGTAGTTGACCGTCTCCAGCAGGCCGATGCCGATCACGGCCTGCAACAGCAGCCACGGCAGCACCTGGTAGCCGAACGCCGCGATCAGCGCGCAGAACAGCACCAGCGTCATCGACCAGGCCTGCAGGATGTGGTTGTGCACGCTCCACCAGCCCTTGCCCTTGCGCGCGAGCCGCTCCCGCTCGAGCGCTAGCGCGGACCGGAAACTGCCGGACACGCTGCGCGGCAGGAACTCCCACAGCGACTCCCCCAGCCGGGCGCTGGCCGGATCCTCCGGTGTCGCCACCCGCACGTGATGCCCGCGGTTGTGCTCGACGAAGAAGTGCCCGTATCCGGACTGCGCGAGCGCGATTTTGGCCAACCAGCGCTCGAGGTGCTCCACCCGGTGCCCGAGTTCGTGGGCGGCGTTGATGCCGATGCCGCTGACGAATCCGAGAGTCGCCGCCAGACCGAGCTTGTCGACCACGCTCAGGTCGTCACCGGCCCACATGTAGCTCGCGATCACCAGGCCGATCAGCTGCACCGGCAGCATCAAGTAGGTGCACCACCGGTAGTACCGGTCGTTGGAGAGCAGCTCGTAGTCCTCGTCCTTCGGATTGCTGCCGTCCACGCCGATCGACCAGTCCAGCACCGGGATGACGATCAGCACGATGATCGGGCCGATCCACCAGAACACCTCGAGACCGGTGTGCAGCACCAGTTGTGAGGGCAGCAAGGCCGACGACGGCGCGAGCAAGCCGAGAACCCACAGATGGCGTTTGGGATCGGGCGATCCCACCCGTTTGCCAACCGTTTGCACTTTTGCTCCACTCAGAGAAGACCCGAACACCCGTCGCCTGAGAATACTTCTTGACTTGTGGTCCGTTACAACGATGCCGTCGGTTGAAACGTGATCGCTATTACAAGCCGTGCAGTCGGTTTTTAATGTGCTGCATATGCGCCAGGTCGCAAGCCGGTTGCCCGCGCGGCTCAGCTCTTGACCCGCGCGGCTCAGCTCTTCACCCGCGCGGCGAGGATCGCTTCGACGTAAGGACTCAGCAGCGCACTCAATTCCGCGGGCGCGTCGCGGCCCGGACCGGGCGGAGTGGGGATGTAGCTGAGGGCGATGCGCACCAGCGCGTGCGCGATCACGTCCGATTCGGCCGCCGTGGACGCCACCCAGCTGTGCTGGAAGGCGCGCGACAGCCGTTCGGTCGCGTGCTCGAGCAAAGGTCCCGCGTCGAGCGTGATCAGGCGCAGCAGATCCAGCTTCACCTCGCCCGCGACCAGCGACTGCACCAGCGGGTCGGACGCCGCGTCGAAGAAGAAGTTGGCCATCCCGTCGCGGAACGCGGCGCGGACGTCGCCGACGTTGCCGTTGATCGCGGCGTCGACGTGATCGACCAGGAAGTCGGCCAGGCGCAGTGCGTAGGCCTGCGTGAGGCCGCTGCGCGAGCCGAATTCGTTGTACAGCGTCTGCCTGCTCACGCCCGCCCTGGCCGCGACGTCACCGAGCGTGATCTTGGACCAATCCCGCTCGGTGAGCAGTTCGCGCATCGCGTCCAGGACCGACGTCCGCAGCAGGTCCCGCGCGGCCTCCTGGTAGGGAATCCTGGTTCCGTTGCGCGGCATACCCGCGACCCTGTCACGGGCGCCTGCCGCAGTCAAAATCTCACGACCGTTCGATTTCGACCATGTAGAAATCCGCCTTCGCGGCGCCGCAGTCCGGACAGGTCCAGTCGTCGGGGATGTCGTCCCAGCGGGTCCCCGGCGCGATGCCGTCCTCCGGCCAGCCCTCGGCTTCGTCGTATTCGAAACCGCACTGGATGCACTGGTAGAGCTTGTACTCGGTCATTTCGTGGTCCTATGTCCCTATCGGCTCGAAATCGATCTTCTCCCGCACCCCGCAGTCCGGGCAGCACCAGTCGTCCGGCACCGCCTCCCACCGGGTGCCTGCCGGAAAACCCTCGTGCGGAGCACCTTTCACCTCGTCGAAAACGTAGTCGCAGACGGGGCAGCGATACGCGCTCACGCTGTCTCCCCTGCGGCATGAGCGGAGCCGTAGCGCGCCAGCACCTTCTCCCGCTTGCCCGGATCGATATTGGCGCGGGTGATGTCGCCGTCGTAGTGCGCGAGCACCCGCTTGTCCATGACGCGGCGCCACAGCGGCGGGAAGTAGGCGAGCAGGATCATGCTCGCGTAGCCGCTCGGCAGGTTCGGCGCGCCGTCCCAGCTGCGCAGCGTCTGGTAACGCCGGGTGGGGTAGGCGTGGTGGTCGCTGTGCCGCTGCAGGTGGTACAGGAAGATGTTGGTGACGATGTGGTCGCTGTTCCAGCTGTGCACCGGGGCGGGGCGCTCGTAGCGGCCGCTGGCCGTGCGCTGGCGCACCAGACCGTAGTGCTCGAGGTAGTTGACCGCCTCCAGCAGACTGAAGCCCACCACCGCCTGCAGGATCAGGTACGGCAGCAGCTCGATGCCGAACACCGCGACCAGGGCCGCGAACAGCACCACCGACATCAGCCACGCGCTGAGCACTTCGTTGCGCAGGCTCCACGGCTTCTTGCCGAGCCGTTCCAGCCGGACCTTCTCCAGGCGCCAGGACGACTTCAGGCTGCCCCACACGGTGCGCGGCCAGAACGCCCAGAATGTCTCGCCGACCCGAGAGCTCGCCGGATCCTCGGGCGTGGCGACGCGTACGTGGTGGCCGCGGTTGTGCTCGATGTAGAAGTGCCCGTAGCAGGACTGGGCCAAGGCGATCCGGGACAGCCAGCGCTCCAGGTCGACCTTCTTGTGGCCGAGTTCGTGCGCGGTGTTGATGCCGATGCCGCCGATCATGCCGACGGTGATCGCCAGCCCGATCTTGTCCACCACGTGCAGGCCGCCGTCGATGCCGAGCCAGCTCACCTCGTCGGCGGTGATCAGGTAGGCCGCCATGAGCAGCGTGGCGTACTGGAACGGCAGATACAGGTAGGTGAGGTAGCGGTAGTACTTGTCGTTCTCCAAGTACTCCATCACCTCGTCGGGCGGGTTGTCGCCATCCGGTCCGAAGAAGATGTCCGCGATCGGGATCAGCACGTAGACCAGGATCGGCCCGAGCCAGAACGGCACCTGCGCGAGGCGATGCCAGCCCAGCTCGTTCAAGCCCCAGATCAGCGGCAGGCCGATGAGGAACAGGCCGGCCGGGGCGAACAAACCCCACAGCCACATGTAGCGCTTGCGATCCCGCCAGGCCGGTACCTCGACCGGCTGGGCGGACGTGTCGGCGTGCGTCGACATCGTTGTCTCCATTCCCGAAGGGCACGCCACATGTGACGTGCATTACCTCACCTATGGACGATATAGGGGCATTTGTCGTATGTCTAGACAAATGAGGCAATTTGTAAACATCGTCGGGCACGGACAACGTGAGCCCCGGCCGGATGGGCATCCGACCGGGGCTCACGCGTTGGAATTCGGCTAGCTCACCGCAGCAGGACGTCGGCGTCGGTGGGCAGCGCGTTCACCGGCCACCAGCGCAGGTCGGTCGATTCGTGGCTGCGCACCGGGATCGCACCGGCGGGGGCGGTGATGCGGAACAGGAGGTCCAGATGTCTGGTGGGCACGCCCAGCGAGCAGGTGATGGGGTGCGCCTGCGCGCCGTACAACCCCGGCTCCAGCCGCAGGTCCGCGATGCCGGACTCCTCGGTGGCTTCACGCAGCGCGGCGCCCGCGACGGTCTCGTCCCGCTCCTCGCAGTGCCCGCCGAGCTGGATCCAGCGTCCCACCCGCGGGTGCAGCGTGAGCAGCACCTCCCGCCCGTCGTGGGAGAAGACGACCGCGGAGGCGGTGATATGGCCCGGCGCGTGCTCGCGCAGGCAACCCCGCGGGGCCGAACCGAGGAAGGCCAGCATCGCCTCACGCAGCGATCGCTCCGGACCGGTTGCCGGACACCAGGTTTCGAGCAGTTCGGTGGCCGAAGCATGCAGCGACTCCGCGCTCACCGGCGCTTCTCCCGCGCGGCGGAGAGGAGGCGCTTCACAGCTCGACCAGCCCGGCGCCCGCACCCGTCGGCTGCCGCGGAGTCAGGTCCTCGAGCGGATGACCGACAGCGATGGCGCCGAGGGGGCTCCAGTCCTCGGCCAGACCCAGCACCGCACGCGTGACCTCCGGTGCGAAGATCGTCGATCCGATCCAGCAACTGCCGATCCCCTCGGTCGCCAACGCGACCAGCAGGCCCTGCACCGCGGCGCCCACCGCGACGGTGAACATGGTGCGCTCGTCGGCACGCCTGCGCTCGTCCGGATAGTCGTGCGCGCCGTCCGGCACGCAGAACGGAATGATCACCTCGGGCGCGTCGAACAGGATGCGCCCGCGCGCGACCCTGCGCTCGACCCGTTCCGGCGGCAGGCCGTCCGCGGCCAGATCCGCTCGCCACTTCTGCGCCATCGCCTCGAGCAGCCGAGTGCGCAGTTCCGGCGTACGCAGCCACACGAACCGCACGGGGCGGGTGTGGTGTGGAGCGGGCGCGGTCAGCGCGACCGACACCGCCGCGCGTACGCGCTCGGGATCGACGGGCGTGTCGGAGAACTGGCGGATCGAGCGACGCAGCAGGATCGCCTCTTTGCGGCCGCGTTCGATCGCCTCCGCCGTGCCGAGCCAGAACAGGTCGTCGGTGCCGCCCCGGAGCAGATCGGCGGCGCCCGAGCCGTCGTCGACGATCGGCAACCCGCGCACCACGGCGACCGGGACGCCGCCGAGTTTGCCTTTGACCAGGTCGGCGGCCGCGGCCAGTTCGTCCGCCACGGCCACCTGGGTGACGAACAGCTCGTTGCCCTGACCGTCGACCGCGCCGGCGTAGTCGTGCAGCACCCGCAGGCCCGCCGCACCGATGGCGGCGTCGGTCTGCCCGTTGCGCCAGGCACGACCCATCGTGTCGGTGACCACCACCGCGACCGTCACACCCAGCCGCTCGGCGAGTGCCGCGCGCAACGCCTTGGCGCTGGCGTCCGGATCGACGGGCAGCAGCACGAGTTCGCCCTGTTCCACGTTCGAGCCGTCCACACCGGAGGCCGCCTGCACGATCCCCAGCTTGTTCTCCGTGATCAGCGTGCGGCCCTTGCGGGCGAGCACCCGCACCGCCTCCTGATCGACGAGGCTGCGCCGGACGGCGTCGCGCTCCTCGGCGTCCAGCGGCGCCTGCACGATGCGCCCCTCGACCTTGGCGACGATCTTGCTGGTCACCACCAGCACGTCACCGTCGGCCAGCCAGGGCGCGCAGCGGGCGATGTGCGCGGCGAGATCGTCGCCGGGACGGAATTCGGGCAGCCCGGTGACGGGCAGGATGCGCAGCTCCCCGGCCGCGTGATCGGTGGGCGTGCTCACAGGGCGACTCCAGCGAGATCCAGGGCCTGACGCACCATTTCGGCGGTGGTGGGCGGGTCGGTCATCAACAAAGGCACGCTGCGCACCTCGACCCCGGGCACCTCGGCGGTGTCGGTGCTGTGGATCAGCCAGCCGTCCAGGATCCCGGTGGCCGAGCGTGCGCCGTAGTACCGGCCGATCGCCTCGGCCGTGGTCTCCACCCCGATCACCGACAGGCACTCGTCGGCCATGCCGCGCAACGGCTTGCCGTCGATCACGCCGGAAACGCCGATCACCTGGGCCGCGGTGGTGCGCAGCGCGCCGCGGATTCCGGGCACCGCGAGGATGGCGCCGATGCTCACGACGGGGTTCGACGGCGCGAGGAGGACCACGTCGGCGAATTCTATGATATCGATCACATTTGGGGCAGGTTTGGCTTCATCGGCGCCAATTGTGGCGAATCCATGGGTGTCGATGTTCGCTCGGTAGCGAACCCACCACTCTTGAAAATGGATCGCGCGCCGTTCGCCAGGGTTGTCCGGATCGGACACCACGACATGCGTTTCGCAGCGATCGTCGGTTGCCGGGATGAGTTTCACGCCGGGCTGCCACCGGTTGCACAGCGCCTCGGTGACGGCGGAGAGCCGGTAGCCGGCGCGCAACATTTCGGTACGGATCAGATGCGTGGCGATATCGCGGTCGCCCAAGCCGAACCAGTCCGGCTGCGCGTGGTATTTCGCGAGCTCCTCCTTGGCGTGCCAGGTCTCGCCGACCCGGCCCCACCCACGCTCGGTATCGATGCCTCCGCCCAGGGTATACATGCAGGTATCGAGGTCGGGGCAGATCCGGAGCCCGTGCATCCAGACGTCGTCGCCGACGTTCACGATCGCGGAGACGTCCGCCTCGGGCAGCAGCTCCCGGACGCCCTGAAGGAAACGCGCGCCACCGACGCCGCCGACCAGCACGGCGATGCGGGGTCCGTTCGCGGGCGGGACGTCCGCTTGTTGTCCAGTCACATCCGCACAGCCTATGCGCTGGCGTGGCGGCTCCCATTCGGGGCAAATTTGCTGTTTATTTGCTAATGCACATCACAAGATCGTCTCGGAATGCGGCTGCGGATAGTAACGGAATAGCGACGGCGGCTTGACCATCGACGCGTCCGGCGTGTCTAATCACAGTCATGTCATTCCGGGTTCGCGCGAGAGGTCAACGCGCGAACCGCTTTTCGAACAGATGTTCGCATCGGTATGACAAGCTCGGGGACGTCCGCGGGACAACGTCGCGGGGTATGGCCGTCGGTGCGAGTGTTGGTCCGACGGAAAGAATCATTCTGCGCTAACACACAGTGAGGAGGCGGAGCGTGGCCAACGAGATGGTCTCGCCGACCGATTCCACAGCAGGCGCAGCACGTGGCGTCTGCGCAGATAACGGCGGCTGGAACGACCAAGAGGGGGGTGACGGAGTCACGGCGCCCCGGCTCAGCCTGGTCGTGACCGGTTTCGACGAGATGTTCGAATCCATCGAAGAGCAGTGGCAGGAGCGCGCCCTGTGCGCGCAGACCGATCCAGAGGCGTTCTTCCCCGAGAAGGGCGGCTCGACCCGCGAGGCCAAACGGATCTGCATGGGCTGCGAGGTACGCGACGAGTGCCTCGAGTACGCGCTCGCGCACGATGAGCGCTTCGGTATCTGGGGCGGCCTCTCCGAGCGGGAGCGCCGCCGCCTCAAGCGCGGCATCGGCTGACAGACGTATGCGAAGCCCGGAGCCGCCCGTCCACGGGGCGCTCCGGGCTCGCGCGACACGACCGCACGGCTCGCCGACCGCCTCGGTGCGGACGACACGAGCCCGCTGGCCTAGATTTTGTCTCATGGCACGTTCCCGTAAGCGCCGACCGCCGACCGCCCGGTCGGTGATCCGCCGCGGCCGCGGAGTGCGCGGACCGATGCTGCCACCCACGGTTCCCGCCTGGCGGACCCGCGGTCAGAAGTTCGACCGGCTGGTGCTGGAGGCGTTCGCCCCGTTGGACTCCCGCTGGCACGACCGGCTCACCAAGCTCGACATCGCGGTCGATGACGTTCCGAAAATCCGTCCGCTGCATCCCGATTCGGTCACCTGGCCGGACGAGGTGGTCGCCGACGGCCCGGTGCCCCTCTCGCGGCTCATCCCGGCAGGCGTCGACCGGCACGGCGCGGCGACCCGGGCACGGGTCGTGCTGTTCCGCAAACCGCTCGAGTTGCGCGCCAGCGACCCCGACGACCTGGTGGATCTGCTGCGAGAAGTGCTGGTCCAGCAGGTCGCGACCTACCTCGGCGTCGACCCGGACGTGATCGATCCGGAAGCCGAGTGAGTCCTACCCGTCCACGTGGCGGCGGCCCTCGAATGCCATTGCGGGGCAGGCGCAGGCGCACACGCGTGTAGGCCGGTCGACCGCCGGGTACTCCGGCACTCTCATCCGCGATACCCCACTCGCGGCGCGCAGCGGGACATCGTTGTGCGCGCGTCCGGGGGACGTCGTGCGGATCACCGCAAGCCGCGTCGCGGCCTGTGGAGCGCCGTGCTGCCCTCGTTTCGTCAGGCGCGGACCGAGATTCTTCAAGCGTGTCTGTCCCCATCGACGCGCCAGGGGGGTTACTCTCATCGGCGTGATTCCCATGCGTCGTTGCTGCCGACCAGGCTGCAAGAATCCGGCCGTCGCGACGCTCACCTATGTGTACTCGGACTCGACGGCAGTGGTCGGACCACTCGCGACGGTCGCCGAACCGCACTCCTGGGATCTCTGCGAAACGCACGGCTCACGCATCACCGCTCCGAAGGGCTGGGAACTGGTTCGCCACGAAGGCGGATTCTCCTCGAGCACACCGGATGACGACGATCTGACCGCGCTCGCCGAGGCGGTGCGCGAGGCGGGGCTACGCCGCCGCCCGCCGGAGCGCGAGCAGCGCGGCTATCGCGACTACGCTCCCCCGCCGCCGCGCACCGCACGCACGGGTCGCCGCGGCCATCTGCGCGTCCTTCCGGACCCGCCGTCCTGATCGGACGAGGACGATGTCGGACCGGTCCGGCGCAACCACTAGGGTGTTGGGCATGACAGTCGCCCGCTCTGCCGAATTCGTGAACGCGGTGATCAAGGCCTACGACGTTCGCGGCGTGGTCGGTGATCAGATCGACGCGGATTTCGTCAGGGACGTCGGCGCGTCCTTCGCACGGCTGATGCGCGCCGAGGGCGCGCACCGGCTCGTCATCGGGCACGACATGCGCGACTCCTCCCCCGGGCTGTCGGCCGCCTTCGCCGACGGTGCGCTCGGCCAGGGCCTCGACGTCGTGCACATCGGGTTGGCGTCGACCGACCAGCTGTACTTCGCTTCCGGCCGGCTGGACTGCCCGGGCGCCATGTTCACCGCCAGCCACAACCCGGCCCGGTACAACGGCATCAAGCTGTGCCGTGCCAAAGCGCTCCCGGTCGGACAGGACACCGGTCTGGCCACGATCAAGAGCGAACTGATCGACGGCGTACCCGAGTACGCGGGCGAGCGCGGCACCGCGACCGAACTGGACCTGCTCGCCGAGTACGCGGAATTCCTGCGCGGCCTCGTAGAACTCGGCGGCATCCGCCCACTCACCATCGCGGTGGACGCGGGCAACGGCATGGGCGGCCACACGGTGCCCGCGGTGCTCGGCGCGCTGCCCCAGGTGCAGATCGTGCCCTTGTACTTCGAACTGGACGGTAGCTTCCCGAACCACGAGGCCAACCCGCTGGACCCGGCGAACCTGGTGGACCTGCAGAAGCTGGTCCGCGAAACCGGCGCGGACATCGGCCTGGCCTTCGACGGCGACGCCGACCGCTGCTTCGTGGTCGACGAGAACGGCGACCCGGTGTCGCCGTCGGCGATCACCGCCCTGGTCGCCGAGCGCGAGCTGGCCAAGGAACCCGGCGCGGTGATCATCCACAACCTGATCACTTCCCGCGCGGTGCCGGAACTGGTGCACGAGCTGGGCGGAACGCCGGTGCGCACGCGGGTCGGCCACTCGTTCATCAAGCAGGAGATGGCCGCCACGGGAGCGGTGTTCGGCGGCGAGCACTCCGCGCACTACTACTTCCGCGACTTCTGGGGCGCCGACTCCGGGATGCTCGCGGCGCTGCACGTGCTCGCCGCGCTCGGCGAGAAGGATCGACCGGTGTCGGAGCTGATGGCCTCCTACGCGACCTACGCGGCCTCGGGTGAGATCAACTCCACCGTGGCCGACGCCGAGGAGCGGACGATGGCCGTGGTGGACGCCTTCGCCGACCGCGCGCACTCGGTGGATCGGCTGGACGGGGTGACCGTGCAACTGGCCGACAACGCGTGGTTCAACCTGCGCGCGTCGAACACCGAGCCCTTGCTCCGGCTGAACGTCGAGGCCCGATCGGCGGAGGAAGTAGACGCACTCGTGACCGAGATCCTGAGCATCGTGCGCTCCTGACTGGAATAGTGGAATCACAGGCCTTGGATTCGCCCGACTCGGTCTCGCTGTCGCAGCCGGACCGGGAGGGCGCGGGGGCGGAAAAGACACAGCGCGATGAGGGGAGGTGGGACGCCCGATGATCGCTGGAACACCGGTGCTCGACCTCGACGATGCCGCTTCACTCGAGGCCGCCGACGCAGGCGGCGCCCTTCGCTCGGCCGCCTCCGGCGGCGCCCAGGTACGCGCTACCGCGGCGGCCGTGGGTGAGGACGCGCTGGCCCGGCTGGCCGATCTGCGGCCCCGGAGCGTGGTGCTGGTCTCCGGTTCCGGACGTGCCGCGCGTGCCGCCGGACTGCTCGTAGCCGCGCTCGGCGACCGTGCGGGCCTACCCGTGGTACCCGCCGCCGCGCTTCCGCCCTGGGTGGGGCCGCTGGACGTCGTCCTGGTCTCCGGCGACGACGCGGGCGATCCTCGCCTGATCGATGCCGTCGACCGGGCGCTGCGCCGCGGCGCCGAAGTGGTCGTCGCCGCGCCGCACGAGGGGCCGCTGCGCGCCGCCGCGGCCGGACGCGCCGCCGTGCTGGAACCACGGGTGCAGGTACTCGGGCACAACCGCCTGTTGCGCTTCCTGGCCGCCGGAATCGCGGTGCTGCGCGCGGTCGACCCGCAGCGCACCGGCCCCGCCGTCCCGGAACTCGCCGAACTGGCCGACCTACTGGACGCCGAGGCGCTGCGCGACGGGCCGCACAACGAGGTGTTCCACAACCCGGCCAAGACGCTGGCCGCCCGCATGCAGCAGCACGGCATCGTGCTCGCGGGAGACTCCCCGGCGGCGGCCGAACTGGCCGAGCACGGCGCCGAGGTGCTGCTGCAGTCCGCGGGCAAGGTCGCTACCGCGGTGGATCTGGCCGAGGCCGTTGCGGCGCGGACCCGGATGGCCGAGGCGGCAGGCGAATCCGCGCCCGGCTTCGATCCGCTGTTCCACGACGAGGAGCTCGACGGCCCCGCCCCGGTGGAACGCATCCGGGTGTTCGTGCTCAGCGCCGATCGCGATCGCGCGGCCGCGCGCCGCCGCATCGCGGTGTTCGGCGGGGAGGGACCGAACCTGGTGGACGCCGATCTGGTGAACGCCGACGTCGACCTGCTGCACACCGAGATGACCGACCCCGCCGCCCCCGCGCAGGCCCGCACCGAGGAGTCCGCGCCTGCGAACGGCACCGAACTCGAACAGCTCGCGGTGCTCGCGCTGCGACTGGAGATGGCCGCCGCCTATCTGCGCCTGATCGGCTCGCGCACCGCAGCCGCCGACAGCCAGGGGCAGTTCGGGGGAAGCTACTAGTGCACGAACTCGTTGGTGCGCTGCGCTCGTATGCCTGGGGCTCGCGCACCGCGCTCGCTCAGCTGTGCGGCAGGGCGGTGCCGTCCGCCCATCCGGAGGCCGAACTGTGGTTCGGCGCCCACCCCGCCGACCCGGCGCACGTGCGGGTCGGCGACGGCACCACCTCGCTGCTGGATCTGATCGCCGGCGCCCCGGACCGGGAGCTGGGCTTCGCCGCAGACCGATTCGGCGGGAAGCTGCCGTTCCTGCTCAAGGTCCTTGCCGCGGAGGAGCCGCTGTCGCTGCAGGCGCATCCGAGCACGGAGCAGGCACGAGCAGGCTTCGATCGGGAGAATCGGACGAAGGTGCCACTGGATTCCCCGCTGCGCAACTACCGCGACGACAACCACAAGCCGGAGCTGGTCGTCGCGCTGGAGCGGTTCGAGGCGCTAGCCGGTTTCCGCGATCCGGACCGCACCGTCGCGTTGCTGCGCGCGCTGTCGGTAGACGGGTTGCGCTCCTATTGCGAACTTCTTGCCGCCCAGCCGGATTCCGCGGGTCTGCGCACACTGTTCACAACCTGGATCACGCTGCCGCAACATGTGCTGGCCACGTTGCTGCCCGACGTGCTCGACGGCTGTGTGCGGTACCTGTCCGGCAAGGGCGCCCGTGAATTCACGGCCGAGGCGCGCACGACGCTCGAGCTGGCCGAGGCATACCCCGGTGACGCGGGTGTGCTGGCGGCGCTGCTGCTGAACCGCGTGACGTTGGAGCCCGGGCAGGGCTTGTTCCTCGCGGCCGGGAACCTGCATGCCTACCTGCGCGGAGTGGGTGTGGAGATCATGGCCAACTCCGACAACGTTCTGCGCGGCGGCCTCACGCCCAAGCACGTCGACGTGCCGGAACTGTTGCGCGTGCTGGATTTCGAGCCGATCGGCCTGCCGGTGGTGCTGCCCGAACCCGCAGGCGACGGCTCGGTGCGCTACCGCACGCCCGCCCCGGAGTTCGCGCTGCGCCGCTTCGACCTGGTCGCCGGTGCCGCGCGGGTACCGCTGACCGCGGCGGGGCCGGGCATCGTGCTGTGCACGGCGGGGAAGGTACGGCTGTTCCAGGACGGCTCCTCGCTGGAGCTCACCCGGGGCGGCGCGGCCTGGATCTCCGCCACCGACACCGACATTCGCGCGCAGGCGGTGGACGGTGCGGTCCAGCTGTTCTGCGCCTGCGTCGGTGCGGCCGGCTGACCGATCCGGAACGCCCGGTGCCCGGTGCCCTAGTCTGTTCGCGGGTAGCTGGAAAACAGAGAGGACATGCTTCCATGTCGGCTGGCGGTGGCAAGAAGGCGATCATCGCGGCGTTGACCGCGAACGCGGGGATCGCCGCGGCGAAATTCGTCGGTGCGGCGATCACGGGATCGGGGTCGATGCTCGCCGAGGCCGTGCACTCCGTGGCCGACACGGGTAACCAGGGATTGCTGCTGCTGGGACAGCAGCGCGCCGCGAAGGAAGCCGACGAGCTGCACCCGTTCGGCTACGCGCGCAATCGCTACTTCTACTCGTTCATCGTGGCGCTGGTGTTGTTCACCCTCGGCTCCGGTTACGCCATCTACGAGGGCATCCACAAGATCCAGCACCCGGAGGAGCTGACTTCGCCGATCGTGGCGGTCGTCATCCTGCTGATCGCGATCGCGCTGGAGACCTACAGCTTCACCACGGCGGTGCGCGAGTCCGCGCCGATCAAGGGCGGCGCGAGCTGGTGGCGGTTCATCCGCACTTCGCGCAGCCCGGAGCTGCCGGTGGTGCTGCTGGAGGACACCGGCGCGCTGATCGGTCTGGTCTTCGCGTTCGCGGGCGTCGGCCTGACCATGCTCACCCACGACCCGATCTGGGACGGCGTCGGCACGCTGGCCATCGGCGGCCTGCTCGGCGTCATCGCGATCGTGCTGATCGTGGAGATGCAGAGCCTGCTGATCGGTGAGGGCGCCACGCCGGAGGAGAACCGGCAGATCCGCGCGAACCTGGTCGACGAGACGCGCATCGACCGGGTGATCCACCTCAAGACCCAGTACCTCGGCCCGGAGGAGCTGCTCGTGGCCGCGAAAGTCGGCGTGGTGCCCGGCCTCGACGTCGCGGCGATCGCCGACGCCATCGACGACGCCGAGTCCCGCGTCCGCGCGGCGGTGCCCGCGGCGCGCGTGATCTACCTCGAACCCGACCTCTACCGCACCGAACCCGCCAAAGGGTAGGACGTTCCACGCGCGGGGGCACGCATCTGCGCTGTCAGCGATGCTGGAGAGCGGGAGCGCGTAAGAGGTCGATGGGATCGCTGCGAACCCCGAAACGGTCGCGCAGGGCGTGACGCGCGGCGTGCAGCCCGCTCATGCCGTGCACCCCTGGCCCGGGCGGGGTCGCCGACGAACACAGGTAGACACCGGGGATCGGTGTGGCGTAGGGATTCCAGCGCGGAGTGGGACGGAAGGCGAACTGCCGCAGGGTCATCGCCCCGGCGGAGATATCGCCGCCGATGTAGTTCGCGTTGTGCGAGGGCAGCTGCGCGGCGGTGATCACGTTCTTCGCGACGATCAGATCGCGGAAACCCGGCGCGAACCGCTCGACCTGAGCGATCACGTCCGCGCTGACATCGCGGGTGGAGCCGTTGGGCACGTGGGCGTAGGTGTAGAACGTGTGCCCACCCGCGGGCGCGCGAGTCGGATCGACCACGTCCGGCTGGATGGACAGCACATAGGGCCGTTCGGCATGTCGCCCGATGGCCACGGCGTGCTCGGCGGCCATGGCCTCGGCGCGGGTGCCGATCACGTGCACCGTTCCGGCCAGCGCGCAGCCCTCGGCCTGCCACGGCACCGGCCCGGAGAGCGCGAAGTCGATCTTGCACGCCGCACCGCCGTACCGGAATCGCCGCAGCCGCTTCGCGTACCGCGCGGGCAACCGATGCTCGGCGATGCGCAGCAGTTCGGCGGGAGCCAGGTCGAGTAGGACCGCGCGAGCATCGGCGAACTCGTCGAGCGAGTCGACCCGGTGCCCGGTGTGCACCCGGCCGCCGAGACGTTCGAGTTCGGCGATGAGCGCGTCGGGAATGGCCTGACTGCCACCGCGCGGAATCACCCAGCCCCCGACATGGGCCAGTGCGCCGAGCATCAGCGCCGCGCCCGCGGCCGTGATGGCACGCGGCGGAATGATCGCGTGCGTCGCGATGCCGGTCAACAGGGCGGGCGCGACCTGTTCGCGAAACCTGATGTCCCACAGCGGCGAGCCCTGCTCCAAGGTGCGCAGGCCGAAACGCATCGCGGTCGCGAGCCCGGACGGGACGCGGCGCAGATCCGACATCGCGAGGTCGACCACCTCCGGCCAGTGCCGTACCAGCGGAGCGAACAGTTTGCGCCAGGCCGGGCCGTCGGCGCCGAGATCGTCGACCGTCCGTTCCAGGTCCCGCCAGGCGAGTCCGGCCACGCCGCCGTCGAGCGGATGCGCGTAGGAGACCTCCGGCGCGAGCAGGTCGACGCCGTGCGCGGTCAGGTCGAACGCGCGGAAGAACGGCGCGGCCGCCGCCATCGGGTGCGCGCCCGCGCACACGTCGTGCCGGTAGCCGGGCAGCGTCAATTCCGCGGTCCGGCACCCACCCCCAGCCGTCGCCTCTGCCTCGTACACCTCCACGGCGAGCCCCGCCCTGGCCAGGATCACCGCGGCGGCGAGCCCGTTCGGACCGGAACCGACCACCACCACATCAGCCATATCCCCACGCTACCGGCCGAGCGGCTTTCGACGCGGTCGCCGACACCACCCCGGCACCGCCGCACCAGCAGTACGGGCACCAGACGCGCGTCGCCGGTGCGGACACCCCTCCGCTTCGAGCAGGGCCGGACGCCCGGCCTGCTCCGGACGACCCGGGCTCGTTCCCGAGGCCGGAACATGGCCCTACCTCCAGACGTCGCCGATCGCGGCGAGCCACTCCAACACCGGGACGTCCAATCGCAGACCGCGCTGCTCCGGTCGAAGACGGCCGCCGCGTTCGAGGGTGGCCAGACCGTGCAGGGTGCGCCAGGCCACCTCGGTGCGCGCGCCGACTTCGGACTCCGACCCACGCCATAGCGAATCCGGTCTCAGGTGATCCCGAACACTTCGGCGGGACCAGCGGCGACTTTCCGAAGCCCTCGCCGTCTGCACCATCGAACGCACGACCAGCAAGGAGATCCACCATGGCGACCAAGCCGCACGGCCCCGCGTCCTACTTCCCCTCGATCGAGGCCAAGTACGGTCGCGCCATCGAGGAGTGGAAGACCGCCATGCGCGAGACCGGACTCACCTCGCACAAAGAACTCGTCGAATGGCTGAAGATCGAGCACGGCATGGGGCATGGCCACGCCACCGCCCTCACCCAGCACCACCTGCACCCAGAGAAGTGGGCGGTCTGACCCCGGACGCCACGAAGGGCCCGCAGATCCTGCGGGCCCTTCGTCCTGCGCGCGCTATGCCTGGACCAGATCCTTGGTCTCGGCCTCCTGCGGCTGCGCGGGCGTGCCGTGGTCGTCGTCGACCATGGTCCGCTCGTCGAAAGGCACCTTGCGATCGAGCACTTCGCGTACCCGATCCACGTCGACGGTCTTGGTCCAGGTGCCGATCAGCACCGTGGCGACCGCGTTGCCGGAGAAGTTGGTCAGCGCCCGCGCCTCCGACATGAAACGGTCGATGCCGACGATCAAGCCGACGCCATCGAGCAGTTCGGGACGATGACTCTGCAATCCGCCCGCCAGCGTGGCCAGACCCGCACCCGTGACACCGGCCGCGCCTTTGGACGCGACGATCATGAACAGCAGCAGCCCGAGTTGCTCGCCGATGGACAGCGGCTTGCCCATCGCCTCGGCGATGAACAGCGACGCCATGGTCAGGTAGATGGCGGTGCCGTCCAGGTTGAACGAATAGCCGGTCGGCACGACGACGCCCACGGTGGTGCGTTCCACGCCCATGTGGTCCATCTTCGCGATCAGCCGGGGCAGCGCCGATTCCGACGACGAGGTGGCGACGATCAGCAGGTACTCCCGCGCGAGGTAGCGGACGAGCTTGAAGATCGATACTCGCGAGACGCTCCACAGCAGCAGGCCGAGCACGCCGAAGACGAACACCACGCAGGTGAGGTAGAACGCCAGCATCAGCGTGCCCAGCTTCACCACGGCGTCCAGGCCGGTCTTGCCCACCACGTTCGCGATCGCCCCGAACGCGCCGATCGGCGCCAGCCACAGGATCATGACCAGGATCCGGAACACGAGCTTCTGCAGCAGCGCCACACCGCGCAGGATCGGCTCGCCCGCCGTGCCCATGGCTTGCACCGCGAAGCCGACCAGCAGCGCGACGAACAGCGCCTGCAGGACATTGCCCGTGGTGAGCGAGGACAGCAACGTGGAAGGGACGATGTTCTGGATGAATTCCCAGGTACCGCCCGCGCCGTGCGCGGTGTTGGCCAGGTCGTGACCGGCTTTGGCCGACTTGCCGATATTCAGTCCCGCGCCGGGTTGCAATAGATTGCCGACGACCAGGCCGATCCCGAGCGCGATGGTCGACATGACGAGGAAGTAGCCGATGGCCAGCCCGCCGACCTTGCCGACGGTGGCCGCCGCGCGCACCGAGCCGATCCCGAGCACGATGGTGCAGAAGATGACGGGAGCGATCATCATCTTGATGAGGTTGACGAAGATGGTCCCCAGCGGGGCGAACGACTGCGCGGCGCCGGGCGCCAGCCAGCCGACGAGCACGCCCGCCACCACCGCCACGATGACGGCCAGATACAGCCAATGAGTGCGGTCGCGCCGCGTGCGAGTCGAGTCGCTCATAGCGAGGATTTCCCTTCGAACGGTACCGACGCGAGGTGGCTCACGCCTTCCAGGCAGAATGATGGTCGGCCGGGTGATCCCGGTCACTGTTTGGTGCATTACGTTCAGCGGAGGCAGAGCTTGTGAGACGCGGTCGGCTCTCCCTCGCCGGGCAGGCGTTCGTCTTCCAGTTGGTCGTACTCGCGGTGATGATCGGGATCGGTGTGGTGCTCGCGGTCCTGGACGCCAGGCACGACAGCGACGTCACCACCACCAGGGAAGTCACCGACGTCGCGGTGAGCGTGGCCGACGCGCCCTCCACCGTCGACGCGTTGCGCAGCGCGGATCCGACGGCGCTGTTGCAGCCGGTGACCGAGGAGATCCGGCGCGAGACCGGCATGGACTTCATCGTGGTCATGGCGCCGGACCGGACCCGCTACACGCACACCAACCCCGCGATGATCGGGCTGCCGTTCAGCGGCACCATCGATCGCGCGCTGGCGGGCGAGACCTTCACCGAGACCTTCACCGGCACGCTGGGCCCCTCGATCCGGGCGGTCACGCCGGTGCACGACAACGGGCGGATCGTCGCCTTGGTCTCCGCGGGCGTGACCCGTGCCAAGATCGGTGACCAGGTCGCCACCCAGCTCCCGGTGATCCTTGGCGTCGCCGGCGCGGGCCTGGTGCTGGCCGCAGGCGGATCGTTCCTGCTCAGTCGCAGGCTGCGGCGGCAGACCCACGGGCTGGCGCCCGACGAGCTGCGCGCGATGTACGAACATCACGACGCCGTGCTGCACTCGGTGCACGAGGGGTTGGTGGTGTTCGGGCCGTCCGGCGAGGACGCCGAGGTCGTCAACGACGAGGCGCGCCGCCTGCTCGACCTGCCGCCGGGCCAGGTGCGGCGCAGCGACCTTCCGCTGTCGCTGCAGCGGATGAGCTGGGGCACCGTGCGCGACGAGATGCACGTGACCACCGACCGGATCCTGCTGGTCAACCAGGACACCGTGGAATGGGAAGGCCGGGCGATCGGCACCGTGATGACCATCCGCGACCACACCGAACTGCAGGCGGTGATGGGCGAATTGGATTCCGTGCGCAGCTTCGCGGAGTCGTTGCAGGCGCAGGCACACGAGTCGGCCAACCGATTGCACACCGTGGTCACCATGGTGGAGCTGGGCCGCCATCGGGAGGCCGTCGAGTTCGCCACCGCGGAACTCGAGCTGTCCCAGGCGCTGATCGATCGGCTGTTCGCCGCGGTGGGCGCGCCCGCCCTGGCCGCGTTGCTGCTCGGCAAGGTGAACCAGGCCGCCGAACGCGGCATCGAGCTGACGATCACCGACGACACCGCCCTGGACTCGGTCGAGCCGCTGTCCCCCCACGAAACGGTCACGCTCGTCGGCAATCTCGTCGACAACGCGATCGATGCCGCGGCGGACAGCGCGTCCGGCTGGGTGGAGGTCACTCTGGCGCACCGGCGCGACGCCGCGGACGAGTCGATGCTCTACATCCGCGTCGCCGACAGCGGCCCCGGCATGTCCGCGGAGATGTTCGCGCGCGCGTCTCAGCGCGGGTATTCGACCAAGGCCGCCCATCACGGCCTCGGACTCGCGCTCGTCCACCGGCTGGTGGCTCGCCACGGGGGCAGCATCCGCACCCAACGGGATCCCGAAAGCGCGGTGACCGTGACGATTCCACGAAAGGAAGCGCGATGATCCGTGTGCTGATCGTCGAAGACGAGCCGCTGATCGCCGAGGCGCACCGCGCCTACGTGGAGCGCATCGCCGGATTCACACCCGTCGGCGTCGCCCACACCGGACGCGAGGCGATGCGCGCGGCGGCCGATGCCGCGGCCGAGGGCACGCCGATCGATCTGGTGCTGATGGACATCGGCCTGCCCGACGCCAGCGGCCTCGACGTCGCCGCCGCGCTGACCGGTCTGGCGCCGCGCCCGGACGTCATCGCCATCACCTCCGCACGTGACCTGGCCATGGTGCGCACCGCGGTGTCGCACGGCGTCGTGCTGTATCTGCTGAAGCCGTTCACCTTCGCCGCATTCCGCGACAAGCTCGACCGTTACCGCGAGTTCCGCACCGCGCTTCCGGCCGGTGAGAGCGCGATCTCCCAGCACGACATCGACCGGGCGCTGAGCGCGCTGCGCACCCCCGACCAGCGCGCGGCGACGCCCAAGGGGGTCGCGCCGCAGACCCTCGACGAGATCTCCCGCACCGTGCGCGCGGCCGAGAGCGAGGGGGTGACCGCCGCGGACACCGCGACCTCGGTTGGCGTCTCGCGCATCACCGCTTGGCGTTACCTGGAGAAACTGGCCGACGACGGGCTGGTTGTCCGACGCTCCGACTACGGCAGGGCCGGGCGTCCGAAGACCCGCTATGTCTGGAAGACCTCCGGTTGATCAGACCGGCTCCGGCGCCTGCGCGGGTTGACCGAGACGCACCGGCAGCCGCTCGTAGCCGTGCAGGGTGAACAGTGCGCGCCGCTTCGGCGAACCGTCCGGATGCAGTCCGGGGAACCGCTCGAAGAGGGCTCGCAACGCGTAGACGCCTTCCATCCTGGCCAGGCTGGCCCCCAGGCAGACGTGCACGCCGCTGCTGAACGAGAGATGCTCCTTGGCGTTGTCGCGCCCGACGTCGAATCGCCCGGGATCGGCGAAGACCTCCGGGTCGCGGTTGGCTCCGGCCAGCGACAGCACCACCGTGTTGCCCTCGCGCACCGTGATCCCATCGATCTCCACGTCGGTCAGCGCGGTCCGCGCGGTGGTCTGCACCGGTGAGTCGAAGCGCAGGATCTCCTCGACGGCGTTGGGCCACAGCTCGGGCTCCGCGCGCAGCCGCTCCAGCTGAGCAGGGTGCGCCAGCAGCTGCGCGACACCGTTGCCGATCAGGTTGACCGTCGTCTCGAAGCCCGCTCCCATGAGCAGGCTCGCGGTGGCCTTCAGCGCGTAGGAGTCCAGCTCCCCCGCGGTGACCAGCGCGGAGAGGATGTCCTCGCCCGGCTCGCGGCGCAACCGTTCGATGTGCCGGTCGAGGTAGTCGTCCATCACTTCCATAGCGCGCAGCGCATCGCGGTACGCGCGCCACGGAATGCCGACGTCGAGCAATGGCGTCATCTGATCGCCCCAGTGCAGGAACCGCGCTTTGTCCTCGTCGGGGAACCCGAGCATCTCCGAGATGATCGCGATCGGCACCTGGGCGGCGAACGACCGGATCAGGTCCGCCGAACCGTGCGCGGGCAGCGCGTCCAGCAGCTCCCCGGTGACCGTCTCGACGCGGTCGCTGAGCCTGCGGATCGCGCGCGGGGTGAACGCCGAGGCGACCGGCTTGCGCATGGCCGTGTGCTGCGGCGGATCGATCACCAGCATCGAGGGCGGCTCGACCGGATTCGGCGGCAACGGGAAGCGCTCGGCCAGCTTCTGCAGCGGCTTCGGGATGTTGAAGCTCTCCGTGGTGCGCACGCCGAAACGGCTGTCGCGCAGGATGGCACGGCACAGCTCGTGGTCGAAAGTCGCCCACGCGATGGAGGTGCGCAGCAGCCTTCCCTGCCCACGCAACTGCTCGATGAGCGGATACGGATCATCGAAGCCCGCGGGCCCGCCCATCAATTCGGCGAACGGGTCACCACGGCGCGCCTGCAGGCGCAGGACGAGGCGAGGCGCGCCCTGTACGGACACCCAGCGGAACCAGTAATGCGGCTGCATACTCCAACCCCCTCGTCGTGCGGTGTCTCCACCGTACGGAACGCTGCCGAGTTGTGGAACGTGCTCAGGTCGGATCGGCGCTTATACCGTGGTAGGAGCCGCTACCGACGGTCGCGCTCATCCGCGCTGCGCGGTCACCCGCTCCGACGCGATGCGCCGCTCGCGCTGCGCCGGATCGGGGTTGATCACCTGCACCAGCGACGCGCCCGCGGACAGCACCGCGAGATACCCGTCGATCAGTTCGGCCGGCGTGTCCCACGGCGTGCTGGACAGCACCCGGTCCCCTTCGGCGAAGCCCTGCCGCATGGCGGACTTCCGCGCCTCGGCGAGCACCTCGGCGACGGGCATGCCGTCCAGCGCGACCCCGGCGCCGCGAGGCAGGAACTGGTCGCCGTGCACGCGCACGGAGGTGGCGAAGTCGGTGACGCCCACCGGCACATCGCGCACCGGGGACCCCATGGCGTCCAGCGACAGCGCCGCGACCTCGCCAACGCCGTCGGCGTCGTCCAGGCGATCCGGGGTGACCAGGGCCAGATCGGCGTCCTCGTCCGGGCGCAGCACCACCTCGGTGCCCGCCCACCAGCAGCCGAGCAGCACGGCGGCGGTCTGCCAGTGCGCGGGAAGCAGGACGGCCACCCGGGCGCCCGGACTCAGGCCGAACTCGTCGCGAATCAGGTTCGCGGTTTTGGCCGCCCAGTTCGCCAGGGTCGCGCCGGACAGTTCGATGCGGGCGCCGGCGGCGTCGTCGTAGTAGGTGACGCGCGGCCCCGCCGGATCACGGGCGAGGATCGGATCGAGTACCGCTTCGGTGAGGGTGTGTGCCTGGTCGATGTCACGCATGGTTCAGTTCACGCATTTCGGTCCGTTCTGGCCTGCGTCGATCGGTGGAGCGGGCGGGACTGGTGTGGCCGCCGCCGACGATCCGGACAGGTCGAACATCCGGCTCGCCGACGAGCCCGGACCAGAACAGTCGCTCGCCAGAACGACGCTCACCGAATCCGGGGACAGCGCCGGATCCGCGAGCACCGGCAGCCCGCCCAGCGTCTTGGCCACCGCCTGCGCCTTCGGGCTCGCCGTGTCCGCGGCGAGCACCCGACTGCTCGCGACGCGGCCGCCGCTGTAGTTGGACACCGTGCCTTGCCGGAAACCTTTCGCGCTCAATGTCTGCGCCACCTCGGACGCGAGCCCGCCGACGCCGCTCGCGTTGTAGACGCTCACGGTCACCTTCGCGGGATCGAAGCCCGGCTCGGCGTTGCGCGGGGCCGGGCCGTCGCCGACCAGCGAAGCGACGTAGGACTTGACCGCCTTCGGCTCGACCTTGACGACGGATTCGCCGTTGCCGGTCTCCCCGTTGAGGTCGGCGACCGGGATGGTCTCGAATTTCACCTGGCCGCCGGACAGATCCTTGAGCCGCTGCAGGAACGCCAGCACGTCCCAGTCCTCGTCCAGCACGATCGTGCGCCCCACCGCGTCGCTGAGTTGCTGCAGCTTGACCGGATTGGCCAGTGTCTTCGCGCTGAGCACCTGCTGCACCAACTGTGCCATGAACACCTGCTGGCGCACGATGCGGTCGATGTCGCCGCGCGGCAGGTCGTGGCGCTGGCGCACGAAACTCAGTGCCCGTGGCCCATCCAGGCGCTGACGTCCGGCCGGGAACCGCGCGCCGGACATCCATTCGTCGACCGGGTTCTTCAGACACACCTCCACCCCGCCGACGGCATCGGTGAGCAGCGCGAAGCCGAGCAGGCTCACCTCCGCGTAGTGGTCGACGGTGATGCCGGTGAGGCCGGCCACCGTTTTGATCAGCGCCTGCCTGCCCGCCTGGGTGGATTGCCGCTCCGCGTCGTCCTGCGCGACGCCCTGCTCGGTGAGCTTCTGCAACTGCGTCGCCTTGGTCGCGCCGTAGGCGGAGTTGATCTTGCCCATGCCCGAGCCCGCGATATTGACGTAGGAGTCGCGCGGAATGGAGATCGCGGTCGCCGAGCGCCCATCGTTCGGTACGCGCAGCAGCACGATGGTGTCGGTGTTGGTGCCGATCTCGTCGCCCGCGTGCAGCATCGCGCGCTCGGCGTCCGACAGCGGGTTGCCGTGCGCGTCGGTGCGGCTGTCCACTCCGACCAGCAGGATGTCCACCGCGCCGTCGCGGCTGCCGCCGAGGCCCAGATCGCCGAGGCGCTCGATGTCGGCGACCAGCGCGTCGACGCTGTGCCAGGCGAAACCGGTGAGCGCCAGCACGATCACGGCGGCGGCCACGGCGAACGAGCGCAGCGGACCGAAGGAAGGGTCGCGGGTTCCGGTCCGCCGCGCCGCCGCCGATGTGCCCCTCCGCTGCGACAAGTCTCATCCTCTCGCCGAAACTCGGTCTACTGGCGACGCGCGCGCAACCGATCCGCCACCATGGTTACCGCTCGCCCGCCCGATTTCGGGATCCCCGATAGCTCAAGGCTATCGAACGGTTATCGCGAACGGCCGCAACCGAGGGACCGGCGGCGTGCCAGACTTGCGCCCGTGACCGACCCCACCGCCCCCGCATCCACCGGATCCGCCCGCCTCGTCGTCACCGGGGCGCACGGACAGGTGGGCCGGGAACTGCGGCGTCTCGCTCCGGCCGCCGACGGCTATGGGCGCGCCGACCTCGACATCACCGATCCCGTCGCCGTGCGCGCGGTGCTCGCGCCCGGCGACGTGGTGCTCAACTGCGCCGCATATACCGCCGTGGACCGGGCCGAAACCGAAGCCGAAGCCGCCTACGCGGGCAACGCCACCGGACCAGCCGTGCTCGCCGAGGTCTGCGCCGACCTCGGCGCCCGGCTGATCCATCTGTCCACCGATTACGTCTTCCCAGGTACCCAGGATCGGCCGTACGACACCGCCGATGTGACGGGACCGACGTCCGTGTACGGGGCGTCCAAGCTCGCGGGCGAAGAAGCGGTGCTCAGCAGCTGCCCGGACGCGCACGTGGTGCGCACGGCATGGGTATACAGCGGGCGCGGTGGCGATTTCGTCGCGACGATGCTGCGGCTGGAGCGGGAACGCGACACGGTCGACGTCGTCGACGACGAGGTCGGCTCGCCCACCTACGCCGCCGATCTGGCCGCCGCGCTGCTGGAACTGGCGGGCCGGCCGGACGCCCCCCGGGTGCTGCACGCCACCAATGCGGGGCGGGCCAGTCGATTCGAGCTCGCCCGCGCCGTATTCGCGGGCGTCGGCGCCGATCCCGAGCGGGTCCGCCCGTGCGACTCCTCCCGGTTTCCCAGACCCGCACGGCGACCGTCGTATTCGGTGTTGTCGCCGCGGGCCTGGAACGAGGCCGGGTTGACGCCGCTGCGGGATTGGCGCACGGCGCTGGGCGATGCGCTGGCGCGGCGGTCCGGCTAGGCGATGCCCGCACGGGGTGCTCCCACCATGCGCGGGCCATCGACGAACGGCGTCCGGCCGCGCCCATTAGAGTTGGCTGTCGTGAGTGATTCCGATTCCGCCGCGCCCGCGGGCCTGGCCGTCGTCACGGTGACCTACTCGCCGGGTGAGCACCTCGAGCACTTCATCAGCACCCTGGCCGCGGCCACCGCGGAGAAACCGCAGGTGATCCTCGCCGACAACGGGTCGGTGGACGGTGTGCCGGAGCTGGTCGCCGAGGCCAATTCGCACGTGCGGCTGCTGCGCACCGGCGGCAACATCGGCTACGGCGGCGCGATCAACCGGGCGGTCGCGGAGATCGATCCGGGCATCGAGTTCATCGTGATCGCCAACCCGGACATCCGCTGGGGCACCGATTCCATCGACAAACTGCTCGCCGCCGCCAAGCGCTGGCCGCGTGCGGGCGCGCTCGGCCCGCTGGTGCTCGAGCCGGACGGCAGCGTCTACCCGTCGGCCCGCCGGGTGCCCGGTCTGCTCGACGGCGCGGGCCACGCGATCCTGGGCACGGTGTGGAAGTCCAACCCGTGGACCCGCCGCTACCGGCAGGAGAACGAGGAGATCTCCGAGCGCGCCGTCGGCTGGCTGTCGGGTTCGTGCCTGCTGGTGCGGCGCGCGGCGTTCGACTCGATCGACGGCTTCGATTCGCGCTACTTCATGTACATGGAGGACGTCGACTTCGGCGACCGGATGGGCAAGGCGGGCTGGCACAACGTGTTCGTGCCGGACGCCGAGGTGACCCACGCCAAGGGTCACGCGGCGGGCCGCCATCCCGAGGTCATGCTGCCCGCCCATCACGCCAGCGCCTACCGGTTCCAGGCCGACCGGCATCCGCACTGGTGGCAGGCTCCGCTGCGGCTGGCGTTGCGGGCCGGACTTGCGGTCCGCTCCCGGATTGCGGTTCGATCTGCCCTGCGCCAGCAGGCGCGCGACGCCGGGTAGCCGGCGGCGCAGGCGAGAAACGACCTTGTGAACAGGGGAGCTTGATGGCAGGAAATACAGGCACCGACGCGGTGATCCTGGTCGGCGGGCAGGGCACGCGGCTGCGTCCGCTGACCCTTTCGGCGCCCAAGCCGATGCTGCCGACGGCCGGGCTGCCGTTCCTGACCCACCTGCTCGCCCGTATCGCGGAGGCCGGGATCACGCACGTGGTGCTCGGCACGTCGTTCAAGGCCGAGGTGTTCGAGGAGCACTTCGGCGACGGCTCCGACCTCGGCTTGGAGATCGAGTACGTCACCGAGACCGAGCCGCTGGGCACCGGCGGCGCGATCCGCAACGTGCTGCCCAAGCTGCGCGCGGACAACGTCATGGTGTTCAACGGCGACGTGCTCGGCGGCACCGACCTCGGCGCGGTCCTCGATACCCACGAGTCGACCCGGGCCGACGTGACGCTGCATCTGGTCCGGGTCAGCGACCCGCGCGCGTTCGGCTGTGTGCCCACCGACGAGGACGGCCGGGTCACCGCGTTCCTGGAGAAGACTCAGGACCCGCCGACCGACCAGATCAACGCCGGGTGCTACGTCTTCCGTCGCGAGTACATCGAGAAGATCCCGGCCGGGCGCCCGGTGTCGGTGGAGCGCGAGGTGTTCCCGGCGCTGCTGACCGAGGGCGCACGCCTCCAGGGGTACGTCGACGCGTCGTACTGGCGCGACATGGGCACCCCCGAGGACTTCGTCCGCGGTTCCGCCGATCTGGTCCGCGGCATCGCTCCCTCCCCCGCCCTGCCCGGTCAGCGTGGCGAGTCGCTGGTCCATCCCGGCGCGGGCGTCGCTCCGGGGGCTTTGCTCATCGGCGGCACGGTCGTCGGCCGCGGCGCCGAGATCGGCGCGGGCGCACGCCTGGACGGCGCGGTCGTCTTCGACGGCGCGGTGATCGAGGCGGGCGCGACGGTGGAACGCACGATCATCGGGTTCGGGGCGCGCATCGGTCCGCGCGCGCTCGTGCGCGACGGCGTCATCGGGGACGGCGCGAATATCGGCGCCCGCTGCGAACTGCTGCGCGGAGCCCGGGTGTGGCCCGGCGTGGAGATCCCGGACGGCGGCATCCGTTTCTCCACCGACGTCTGAGGCGCGTCCCGCACTGCGTGCGCCTGCGGCCGCCGAGCCGGACGACGCCCGCTAGGAGAACCCGACGGCTTGCTGCCCCCAGGCGGTGTGCAGGTCACGGTCCGGATCGTCGACCACGCGGTCGACGCTGTCGAGAAGCAAGGTGCTGCGGGCAGGCAGGCGGTAGGGCGGCCAGTGTTTGGAGCCGTCGAGGGCGGCGGGAACGCCGTGGGCGGCGAAGGCCAGCCAGCGGCGCATCATCCGCCCGGAGACCTCCGTCGCCGCTCTGCGCCCGCCGAGCCAGAATGTCGGGTCGAGGTTGAGCGTGCCGAAATTACCGAAGACATAAGGCAATTCGGTGGCGTGACCGGCGCCGACCCGGGCCGCGCGCAGCATCGGGGTGGCGTAGTCGAACCGGTACATCCAGGTGGGCGAGTGCTCGGCGTGACCGTCGGCCACCCAGTGCGCGGGCATCCGGAACGCGGCGTCGGTGGACATCGCCAGGGCTCCGCGCGCCTTGCCGAGGTGCGGGTAGGCCGAGGTGATCTCGGCGATCCGCTCCGCGGACATCTCCGGGTGACCCGCCGCCACGTCCCGCAGCATCGCGTTCACCGCGTCCGGGGTCACCGGCATGATCGGCGAGCGCAGCAGCCGGAACAACGACGCCTCGTCCTTGTTCGTCCCGATCATCAACGGCACCCGGTGCGACCCGCCGCGCTGGAACCGGTCGATCGGGTAGGTCGGCAGCAGATCGCCGTCCACCACGGGCGCGGCCGCCAGCCTGCCCGGCTCCTTGAGCGGTATCTCGTCGAGCAGGACACCCGCCGCCGTCACGATCCGCTCGATCGGGCATTCCAGCAGCTCCTGTGCCCGACTCGCGGGCAGCTCGATCAGCTCGAGGAAACGCTGCGCGACCGTCGCGGCCCGCTCCGGCCCGAACACCGTGGTCGCGGGCGGGCTCTGCGCGATCGCCTTGTGGAACAGGCCCGCGGCGCGCGGTGCGGTGAGCAGCGCGGTGACGCACCCCGCGCCGGAGGACTCGCCGAAGAGCGTGACGTTATCCGGATCGCCGCCGAACGCGGCGATGTTGTCGCGCACCCACTCCAGTGCGGCGATCTGGTCGTGCAGGCCGAGGTTCGGCGCGAAGTCGTCGCCGAGCGAGGACAGGTCGAGGAAACCAAGCGCACCGAGGCGATAGTTGACCCCGACGACCACGACGTCACCGGTCGCGGCCAGCTTGCGCCCGTCGTAGATCTGCTGCGCGGCGGTGCCGAGGCAGTACGCGCCGCCGTGCAGCCAGACCAGCACCGGGCGTGGCTCGGTATCCGCGACGCGAGCGGGATCGCCGGTCTCGGGCCGCGGTGACCAGACGTTGAGCCACAGACAGTCCTCGCCCATGGTCAGGCCCGAGTCGATGGGAACCATGGTGCCCATCGTCTGCGGGGCGATCTGCCCGAACGAGGTGCAGTCGCGCACTCCCTCCCATGCCTGCGGTGGCTGCGGCGGCGCGAACCGGGCCGGTCCGGTGGGGGCCGCGGCGTAGGGGATGCTGCGCCAGACGGATACCGAGCCCTCGCGCACGCCGCGGACCTCGCCGTGTGCCGTGCGCGCGATGGGCTCGGCGAAACCGTCGGGACCGGGCACCGCCTCGGAGAACTGAGCGCGCATCGCGGACCTCCTCATCCTTCTTTTCGAGGGTACGTCGAAGATCAGCACGCCGGCGTCGCGATGCGGGGCCATTGCCGGTCAACTCACATTCATCCGCTGTTCAGGCCCTGGCCTCGGCTGCTGTGTCGAATCGGTCACGACGACCGCCGCCACTTCGGAGTGCCGGGGAGGATGCGCGGACGCTGCCTCTAAACTGAGCGGATGCCGAGTTACAGCTATCGGTGCCGCAGCTGCGGCGACACGTTCGAGGTGACCCGCCCGATGGCGGAGTCGTCGGCGCCGGCGACCTGCCCGGTCGGCCACGACGACACGGTCAAACTACTGACCACCTTCGCCACCGTCTCCCGGAGCGGCGCGAGTGCGCCCGCGCCGAGCCCCGCGGCGCCTCCGGCGGGTGGCGGCTGCTGCGGTGGCGGCTGCTGCGGCTGATTCCTCTGCGTCAGTCGCGCCGGTCGGCGTGACCGAGGTCGCGGTCGGGCGCCACCCGGTCGCGCACCCGCTGCTTGAGCACGGCGATCTCGGGGAAGCCGCCGTCGGTCTTGCGTTCCCAGATCTGTTCGCCGTCGACGGTGATCCGGAAGATCCCGCCCGAACCAGGGAGCAGCGCGACCTCGTCCAGGTCGGTGGCGAACGTGCTGAGCAGTTCCTGCGCCATCCAGCTCGCCCGTAGCAGCCAGCGGCATTGGGTGCAGTACTCGATCGCGACGCGTGCCATGCCCGCCGACGCTACCGGTCACTCGGCGTGCGTGCCGTCCAGGTAGACCCAGGCGCCGTCGGAGCGAGCGAATCGACTGGTCTCGTGCAGTGCGCCGCGACCGTCCGCATCTCGGTAGTGCGCGACGAACTCCACCGTTCCGGTGTCGTCGAACAGCCCGCCGCGGTCGGTGCGGGTGATCTCCAGGAACAGCCAGCGCTGGGCCGGGTCCACACTGAGTTCACGCGGGCGGGTGCGCGGATGCCAGGAACGCAGCAAATAGTCGACGTCACCCACCGTGAACGCGGTGTAGCGCGAGCGCATCAGGCCTTCGGCCGTGGCAGCGGGACGCTCGCCGCTCAGCACCGGACCGCAGCAGTCGTCGAAAGCCTCGCCACGCCCGCACGGGCACCGTCGTGATCCGGTCATGCCACGTCCTTTCCGACCCGAGTGGGGCACCGCTCGCCAACGCCTGTCCCGATCCGCTCACATCGTGCCGCTGTCCGGCCGGGCGGCATAATCCGTACGCACGCTCACTGGCAGCTCTCCGATCCGGATCGCGCACACCGCCCGGCCGCAGCGGCGCCCGCCGTCGGCATCGTCGCGACCATCTCCGGTCATGATTGCGCACGCCGTGCCTCTTCGGCTTGCGCGGGGCCTCGCATACACATGCTCGCCAACTACCTGCGGCTGCGATCGGCTCCGCCGTCCTCTTCCGGCGTGCACGGTGCCATCCGGGCAGGCTCGCGACCACCTCCGACCCCCGATCCGCTCACACCGTCGGTCATGCCTGCGCGCGAACCGCACCATCGCCGGGGTCAATCTCGGCGCGCCTCCACGGCCGCCAAGTCCGCGGCCAAGGCGACGGTCTGCTCCCGCCAGCGCCGCAGATCGGTGACGCTGGGCGCGAGTTCGTAGTCGTGGTGGTGGGCCGCGCGCGACAGCGCCGCCCAGAGCACCGCGACGCGCGCCGCCACGTCCGGTCCCGCGAAGGCGCGCAGCGCGATCAGTTGCGCCCGCATCGGGCAGCGGACCAGCGCGGGCGCCAGCCGCAGCCACAGCTCGTCCACGGCCTGCTCCAACGCGATCCGAAGAATCCAGGCCGTCGCCCGCGACCACAGCCCGCCTGCGTCGGTCACCGATCCGGCGAGCAGCAGATCGACGGTCTCCAGCCGCTCGGCGACCGACGGCCGATCGGCGGGCGGCCTGCGCGCGCCGTTGGTTCGCCCACGCTGTCCGTGCCGGGGCGCGCGCCCGCCGCCCGCAGGCCCGCGGCGCGCGCCGACCGGCCTGCGCCGCCCGCTCATCGGCGCATCACCTGGCCAGCCACGCGACGAATTTCTCCGTTTCACCGATCAGCTCGCGCATGTCCCGCCCGATCGGCACGTGCGCGCCCGCCGTGGCGTCGCGCAGTGCGTCCACCACCCACCGTCCTTCCCGCGCGATCAGATTCTTGTTCAGGTCGTCGACCTTGCTACCGACGCCGAAGACCGCCAACGCCACCTTCGCCCTGGTGGAGTGGGCGGCATCGATGTGGCGTTCCACCTCGCGGTGATTCATGCCCGCGGCGAGCAGGGTGCGCCGCGCCCTGGCCAAACTGGCCGCCTCGACCGCGGAACGGCAGCAGGTGGCCACCAGTTCGTCGGCGATCGCCGCCGGCAACTGGGGCGTGCGGACCAAGGCGCGGGCATCGTCGAGATAGCGGCGGATCGGGTCGCTGGACACCCGCACCTCGACCACCGAGCGGTCGCGACGCTGCACTTCCAAGACGGTCGCGTCGAGCTGCATCCGCCGCACCGCCTCGGCGAGGCGCTCGTCATGGGTGAAGACCACCACCTGACGGGTCCAGGCCACCGTGGCCAGCACGTGGGCCAGGCCGTCCACCTTCGCCGGGTCCATCGCCTGCACCGGGTCGTCGATCATGACGAAACGGAACGGGCTCTCCTCCACCGTGGCGCGCGGCAGAAACAACGACAAACCCAGCGCGTGCAACTCGCCCTGGCTCATCACGCCCAGCGCGGCCCCGTCCACCTCGTCGACGGTCACGTCGAGCAGCACGCGGCGCGCGGTGCCCGCGTTGCCCTGCAAGCGGATCGCGCCGAGCTCGACGTTGCTCTGCTGCCGCAGCGTGCGCCACACCCAGCGGGCCGTCGTCTCCAGCGGCGTCATGCGCTCGCCGCGCAGGCCCGCGGTGGCCGACTTCAGCCAGTCCTCCGCCTTCTTCACCGTGCGCAGTTCCGCCGCGTGCGCGGCCACCTCACGCGCGCCCTCGAGCCAGGTCACGATCCGGGGCACCAGCGGCGTCCACACCTCGTCCAATCGGTCGAGTTCCTTGCGGGTGCCTTGCTGCAGCAGGTCGAGCTCGTCCACCAACCGCGCGTGCGCGCTGCGCAGCAGCTCGGGCAGGTCCGGGGTGTATTCGGCGGTGGTCAGCGCGGCCCACTCGGCCCATGCCTCGCGCACCGCCGTGGTGTCGACCGACGGTGGATTGCGCGGGTCGAAATCCAATTCGGCGGGCACGAGTTCGGGAAGCGCCCGCGCGGCCCGCACGGCGTCGCCGAGTTCGACGCGGGCGGTGGTGAGCGCGTCCACCCGGGCGGCGATCCGCTCGATGGCCGCGTCGGTGTCCCGTGCCCAGTCCTCGTCCAGTGCGCCGCGGCCGCACACCGGGCACGGGCACGGCCCGCTCGCCGCCTGGTGCGCGCGCGCCGTGCGCAATAGTTCGAGCAAGCGCAGATCGGCTTCGGCGTCGTCGGTGGAGCCCTCGGCGATGGCCGCGCCCCATGTCTCGAGCCGGGTGGCCACCGCTTCGACTTCGGCGTCGCCGGGCAGCGCGAGCCGCACGATCGCGCGCAGGCCGTCCGGACCGCCCGGGTCGTCCACCACGCCCAGCACTTCACGACCCACCGCGGCGAGGTCCGGTTGGGCGGGCCGCAGCAGTCCGGCGACCCGGACCGCCCGGTCGTCGGCCACCGACGCGAGCAACTCCAGCAGCTCCAGCCGCTCTTGCCGCGAATCCCGCACCGCGCGTTCGAGTTCCAGGCGGCGCATCCGGATGCGTTCCTGCGCCAAGGTGAGTTCGTCGAGACCCAGCAGTTGGTGCAGCGCGTCGAACAGGTCGCTCGGCTTCCCGTCCACCAGTGCGCCGAGTTCGCTGTAGGACAGGAACGGGCGGTAGAGCTCGAGCTGGGCCGCCCAGCGGTCCATGTCGAACGCCGACGGCGGCGCCGGCGGATAACGCTGGGTCCAGTGCGCGTCCGGCAGGTCGGCGTCGGCCGCCCATTCCTTGGCGATGGTGAGCCGGGGCGCGTCACCAGCGGTGAGCAACTCCAGCTCGATGCGGGCAGCCGCGCCGTCGTGCAGGTTGCGCCAGCCTTCCCTCCAGGCTGCCGAGCGACCGTCCCACCGGCGGTTTCCGCCGGTCAGAGCCATCTCGGCGGCTTCGGCGAAACTGGATTTACCGCTGCCGTTGCGGCCGACCACGAGCGTGAGACCCGGTCCGGGCGGCAGCTGCAGCGTCGTCTCGGGACCGATGCCGCGGAATCCGCACACCCGGATGGCGCTCAGGAAGATCCCGGAGTGATCGAATGCCGTTGCGGCGTCCCCGGATTCGGCGGCGCCCAGGGCGCGCAGCACGGTCCGCGTGACCGAGGGCGTGACCGCCGGATCCTCGGCGAGGCGCCGGGTCACCACCTCCGAGAGCCGGGGCGGCACGTCCGCGGAACCGACGGCCTGGACAGCGTCGGGATCCAGGCGCATGCGAAAAATCCCCTCCACCATCGAGCCGCCACACGTCCTCCGACCCCGTGCGCGGCGCCTTGTCGAAGCTGTGCGAAACGCTACCCGATCGCGCCGGGATCGCCCAGCGCACCCAGGCGAATCTGCCCGCGGGGATGGATATGGTCATCGAAACGCCTGCGCCCTGTCTCGATGTCCACCCCTCGCCAACCCCGGCGGGCAGCTCGATGGTGTCTACACCCGTTCCGGGTGGCTCGGTCGAGCCGAACAGGACAGAATGCCAGAGCGTCACCATCAGCGCAAGATTTGTCCGAATGACGAATAGGGCACCGAGACAAGCGCTTCCGGGCGCGGCGTGGCACCGGTGGCGGCACATGTCGGTGCGCTGCGGTAGAAATCCGGTCAACCGAGCAACGAAGGAAGGCGATGAGCCACCACCGAGCTGGAGCCGCGCGATGACGACGCCGTGGACCGAAGACCAGGTCGCGGCGCTGGCGCCCGACGCGAATTCGCTGTCGGCGGCCCACAAGCTGGTGCATCGCTGGCGCGAATGCGGACAGCACGGCAAGGCGCTGTGGGGGCGGTGCCAGGGCAGCGGCGCCACGCCGTATCAGACGATCATCGATCTGTCCGGCCCGGCGTACCGGTGCTCCTGCCCGAGCCGCAAATTTCCCTGCAAGCACGCGTTGTCGCTGTTGCTGCGCTGGGCCGCGGGCGAGGTCGACGTCGCGCCGGAGACCGCGGACTACGCGGCATCGTGGATCGGCGGCCGTGCGGCTCGGGCCGCCACGACAGCCGACCGCCCCCGCACTCCGAACCCCGCCACCGCCGAACAGCGCCGGGTACGGGTGACGGCCGGGCTGGAGGAACTCGACGTCTGGCTCGCCGACCAGGTACGCACCGGGCTCGCGCAGGCCGACCGCTCGTACCGCGCCTTCGAGGCCGTGGCCGCCCGGATGGTCGACGCGCAGGCTCCCGGCCTCGCCTCCACCCTGCGCAGACTCCCGGCGGCCGTGGCAACCAGGACCGACTGGCCCGAGGTGGTGTTGCGCGAGTACGCAAGGATGCACCTGCTGATCGCCGCGCACCGGCAGCTCGACGCGTTGCCGCCGCCGCTGCGTGCCAGCATCCGGACCCACATCGGCTATCCCAACCCGGCCGAGGCGGTGCGCGCCGAACCTCCGGTCCGTGATCGGTGGATGGTGTTCGGTTCGCGGATCACCGAGGACGAGCGCCTCTATACCCGACGCACCTGGCTGTACGGGCGGAAGAGCCGGAGCTGGGCGCTGGTGGTGGACCATTCTTTCGGTTCCCCCGGCTTCCCCGCCGATGTTCCCCCCCTCGGGCAGCTGGCCGACGCGCAGCTGCATTACTACCCGAGCGCCGCGCCGCTGCGTGCATTGTGGGGGGAACGGCACGGTGCCGCCGAACCTTTCACCACGCTGCCCGCCGACGCCGACCGGCCCGCCACCATCGCCGCCGCGCTGGCCGCGCACGCCTCGGCGCTCGGCGCCGATCCGTGGGTGCGCTCGTGGCCGATGCTGCTGGCCGACGTGATCCCCACCCGCACCGAGCAAGGCTGGTTCGTCACCGAATCCGACGGCACGGCGCTGCCGATCCGGCCGGGAGAGCAACCGTGGACGCTGCTGGCCGTCTCCGGCGGTCATCCGGTCACGGTGGCGGGTGAATGGAGCGCCGACGGGTTCGAGCCCATTTCGGTGTTCGCCGGGGGTGAGGTCGTCGACCTGGCCGCCGCCGAGACCTTCGGACCCGAGCCGGACCGCCCGGCTCCCGGGAACGCGGACCTCGCCTCCGTCGCGTTGCTCGGCACCGCGCGCCGCGCCCCGGATTCCGCCGCGCTGCCGCCCCCGATCGCCCGCGCGGCCGGCCGGTTGCCGAGCGATCCCGCGACGCGTCTGCTCGAAACCGCGGCGCTGCACGACCTTTTCACCCGCGGCGGAGTCGCACCAAGCACCGCGGCGGCACCGGAGCCCGCGGCGGACGACCCGCGGCCGTCGCTGCCGCATCCAGCGGCGGCGCGGCTGGCGCGCATGCTGCGGGAGCGCTCGGCATTCCTGCCCGAATGGTTCGAGGCCGCGCGGCCGTACGACTACCGCGCGCCGGACGCCCTCTGCGGGCAACTGCTCGAGCACGCGAAGATCAATGCCTCCTTGCGTGAGCCGCTGCTGCGCCTCGCGGGTGCCCGCGGCAGCTGGCTGGCGGCCCGGCATCCGGACTGGCGGGAACTCGTGCGGAGGTCGTCGACCACCTCCGAACGATCCAGCGACACCTGGCTGTTCGGCCAACCAGCCGAGCGGCGCGACTGGCTCGCCGACCTCCGGCGCGCCGACGCCGGCGCGGCGAGGGCGCAGTTGACTACCGCGTGGCCGAAGGAGTCGGGCCCGCTGAAGGCCGAACTGCTGGCCGTGCTCGCCGACGGACTCGGCCCGGAGGACGAGCCCCTGCTCGAGACGGCGTTGGACGACCGCCGCGCCGACGTGCGCCGCACCGCCGCCGGACTCCTCGCGCTGCTGCCGGAATCGGCGTTCACGCGTCGGATGCGCGAGCGAGCGAGCGCGTGGATCCGCGCCGAGCACCGGATGCTGCACACGAATGTGGTGCTCGCGCTGCCCGATACGCTCGACGCCGCCGCGCAGCGCGACGGGATCACCGACCGCACCGTCGAATTCGCCTATCGCTGGAACGGCGCGCCCGACGTGTCCGCGGCTCGGCTCCGGCAGGTGGTCGCCGCGACCCCGCTGACGCACTGGGCCGGTGTGCTCGGCACGCCGCAGCAGGCGGTGCGCGCCACGATCGAAGACCGGTTCCGGCAGCCGGTCTTCGACGGCTGGGTGGACGCCGCGCTGGCGCAGCGCGATTCGGCCTGGGCGCGGGCGCTGTTCGAGGCGGGCGTGCCCACCGACCTCGCGATGCTGCGCAGGCGGGAGCTGTTCGCACTGCTGCCGCAGGCGGATCGGACCGCGCACCTGGTGCGGCTGGACGGCTCGTGGCTGTCCGAGATAGAAGCGTTGCTGCCCGCGATGGGCCACCCGTGGCCGGACGCCCTGGCCCAGCACGTGGTGCTGCTGCTGTTCGAGCGGGCGCGGGCGGCGGCGCGACGTCCCGAGACGCACGGCGCGGCGCCGAACGCGCATCGCTCGCTGCTCGCCGCGGCCGCGGTCCATCTTCCGGTCACCGCGGCGGACACGCTGTCCGCGGTGGCCCGCCGGTGCGACGATCCCGCCTGGGCGCGCGCTTTCGACCAGCTCGCCCACGACCTCACCCACCGCTCGATGATGCTCGAGGAGTTGCAGTGACCACCACCGACCCGGCGCCGGACCTGCTGCGCCCCCACGCCGAACAGGCGTACGCCGACGAGTTGCGCGCTCTCGCCGCCGCCGACGACCGCCCCCGTCCGCCGTCCTGGCGATTGTCACCGTGGGCAGTGGTCACCTACCTGCTCGGCGGCAACCTTCCGGATGGCACCGTGATCACCCCGAAGTACGTGGGCCCGCGCAGGTTGATGGAAGTGGCGGTCGCGACGCTGGCCACCGACCGGGCGCTGCTGCTGCTCGGCGTGCCGGGGACCGCGAAGACCTGGGTGTCGGAACATCTTTCCGCCGCCATCAGCGGTTCCTCGACGCTGCTTGTACAGGGCACCTCCGGCACGGCCGAAGAGGCGATCCGCTACGGCTGGAACTACGCGCGGTTGCTCGCGGAGGGCCCGAGCGAAGCGGCGCTGGTGCCGTCGCCGGTGCTCACGGCCATGCGGACGGGCTCCATCGCCCGGCTCGAGGAGCTCACCCGCATCCCCTCGGACGTGCAGGACGCGCTGATCACCATCCTGTCCGAGAAGACACTGCCGGTGCCCGAGCTCGGTACGGAAGTGCAGGCCGCCAAGGGCTTCAACGTCATCGCGACCGCGAACGACCGCGACCGCGGGGTGAACGAGTTGTCCTCCGCGCTGCGCCGCCGGTTCAACACGGTGGTGCTGCCGCTGCCGGCGAGCGAGGACGAAGAGGTCGCCATCGTCAGCAGGCGAGTCGAGCAGCTCGGTTCGGCGCTGGAACTGCCCACGGTGCCCGCGGCGGCCGAGGAGGTGCGGCGGGTGGTGCGGGTCTTCCGCGAACTGCGCTCCGGCAGCACCGCAGACGGCCGGACCAAGCTCAAGTCGCCGTCCGGAACGCTGTCCACCGCCGAGGCGATCTCGGTGATCACCAACGGCATCGCGCTCTCGGCGCACTTCGGCGACGGTGTGCTGCGCGCCGCCGACATCGCGGGCGCGGTGCTCGGCTCGGTGATCAAGGACCCGGTGGCCGATGCGGTCGTGTGGACCGAGTATCTGGAGGCCGTGGTCCGTGAGCGACCCGACTGGGCGGACTTCTACCGTGCTTGCCGGGAGGTCACCGGGTGACCTCCGGCACCGGATCCACCGCCGTGACCAGGGTGTTCGGCATCCGCCACCATGGTCCCGGGTCGGCGCGCTCGCTACGGCTGGCCCTGGCGGACTTCCGGCCCGACATGATTCTCATCGAGGGTCCCGCGGACGCCGATCCGTTGGTGGGTTACGTCGCCGCCGAGGGGATGACCCCGCCGGTCGCGCTGCTGGGGTACGTTCCCGACACCCCCGCCAAGGCCGCGTTCTGGCCGTACGCGGTGTTCTCCCCCGAGTGGCAGGCGCTGCGGTACGCGGTGGACAACGACGTGCCGGTGCGGTTCTGCGACCTGCCCGCGACCGTCACGCTCGCGACGGAGGACGAGCCGGGCGACCGGTTCGATCCACTCGCCGCGCTCGCCGAGGCGGGTGGCTACGACGACGCGGAACGCTGGTGGGACGCCGTCGTCGAATCCGTTCCGGACGCGGACGCGTTCGAGGCGATCACCGAGGCGATGGGCGCGCTGCGGGAATCCGCGGCCCGCGCGACGCCGCCGGACGAAGCCTTGCGCGACGGCGCGCCCACCGGAACCGAACCGGCTGGGCAGCAAGCGGCGACCGCCGAATCCGAACGCGGTCGGCCCGAGCGCGACCACCAGGCGCAGGAGCATTCCGTGAACGACTCCGCGCCGGAGTTCGATTCGGTCGCGGAGGCGATCGCCGAAACGACCCTCGTGCCCGAACCGCCGCCCGAGCCACTCGTGGTCGACGCCCACACCCTGCGGCGGGAGGCCTATATGCGCCAGACGATGCGCAAGGCGCTCAAAGACGGCGCGATGCGGCTGGCGGTGGTGTGCGGAGCATGGCACGCGCCCGCGCTCACCGGCGCGCTCGGTCCCGCCGCGCCGGACGCCCGGTTGCTCAAGGGCCTACCGAAGACCAAAGCCAAACTCACCTGGGTGCCGTGGACGCATTCGCGGCTGTCCACGACCTCCGGCTACGGCGCGGGCGTCACCTCGCCGGGCTGGTACCACCACCTGTTCACCGCCACCGAGCGGCCGATCGCCCGCTGGCTGACCAAGGTCGCCGGTGTACTGCGCGCCCACGATCTGCCGGTGTCCAGCGCGCACGTCATCGAGGCCGTCCGGCTCGCCGACACCCTCGCCGCGCTGCGCGGTCGCCCGCTCGCCGGTTTGTCGGAGGTGACCGAGGCCACCCGGTCGGTGCTGTGCGGCGGTGACGAGACGATGCTGCGGTTGGTGATCGGCGAACTCGTGGTGGGTGAGGCGCTCGGCGCGGTGCCGGAGGAGACGCCGACCGTGCCGCTGGACGCGGACCTGCGCGCCACCATCCGGTCGCTGCGGATGAAGCAAGAGCCCTCGATCCGCACCATCGACCTGGATCTGCGCAAGGAACGCGAGGTGCGGCGGTCGCGTCTGCTGCACCGGCTGCGGGTACTCGACATCGAGTGGGGCACGCTCACCACCAGCGATGTGCGCAGCACCGGCACCTTCCGGGAAACCTGGACGCTGCAGTGGCACCCCGAGTACGCGATCTCGATCATCGAGGCTTCGCGCTGGGGCACCACCATCCGCACCGCGGCGGAGGCGAAGATCCTCGACACCGCGAGCCGCGCCGACCGCTCGGTGGGCGAACTGACCGCCGCGCTGGAAGTCGCGCTGCTGGCCGACCTGGGCGGCGCCACCGACGGATTGATCGCCCGGCTGGAATCCACCGCGGCGCTCGACCACGACGTCACCCACCTGCTGGCCGCGCTGCCCGGCCTGATCCGTACGTTGCGCTACGGCGACGTGCGCGGCACCGACACCAAAGCGCTGGCCCATGTCGCCGACGGGTTGCTGGTACGCATCTGCGCCGGCCTGCCCGCGGCGGTCACCGGGTTGGACACCGATGCCGCCACCGATCTGCGCGGCCTGCTGGACGCCGCGCACACCGCCATCCACACCAGGGACGACGGCTGGGCCACCGGCGAGTGGCTCGCCGCGCTGCGCCGCGTCGCCGACCGCGACGACGTGCACGGCGCTCTGGTGGGGCGTGCGGTCCGCTTGCTCGCCGACGCGGGCCGTATCGATGACACCGAATCCGCGCGCCGACTGTCCGCCGCCCTGTCGGTGGGCGCCACCGCCGCGGCCAAGGCGGCCTGGATCGACGGGTTCCTCGGCGGTCGCGGCCTGCTGCTGGTGCACGACCGGGAGTTGTTGCGGCTCATCGACGACTGGCTGCGCGGACTCGGCGACGACACGTTCGTCGAAACGTTGCCGCTGCTGCGCCGCACCTCCGGCGCGTTCGAATCGGGTGAGCGCCGCGCGATCGGGCAAGCGGTCCGCGACGGCGGGTCCGCGGCCGCCGCGTCGGCTGTCGCCGGGATCGACACCGACCGAGCCACAGTCGCGGTGCGCGCGGCAGCGGAGATTCTGGGGGTCACGGTATGAGCGGTCAGGCCCGGAGGCGGCAGCGCAGCGTAACCACGCAGGGCCCCGCTCATGCCGGAATCGGACACAGCATGAGCGGTCAGGCCCGCAGGCGGCAGCGCAGCGTAACCACGCAGGGCCCCGCTCATGCCGAAATCGGACACAGCATGAGGGAACAGGCAGTCCGGCGAGACCGCAGCGAGATCGCCGCTCATACTTGGAAGGACGCGGCATGACCGACGAAGGTCAGTCCCGGCGTTGGCGTCTTGTGCTCGGCGCGGCCGCGGAGGAAGGGTTGGGCGGGCTGGGCTCCGCTGCGGACGCGGCCATGGACCGGGCGCTGTCGGCGCTGTACAACACCGATGACGAGACTTCCCCAGGCAAGCGCACCGGCGGTTTGCAGGGCTCGGCGCCGCGCGTGGCCCGCTGGCTCGGCGATATTCGCAGCTACTTCCCCGCCTCCGTCGTCGAGGTCATGCAGCGTGACGCCGTGGAGCGACTCGATCTCACCCAACTGCTGCTGGAGCCGGAACTGCTCGAGGCGGTGGAGCCGGACGTGCACCTGGTCGGCACCCTGCTGAGCCTGAACCGGGTGATGCCCGAGACCACCAAGGCCACCGCGCGCATGGTGGTGGAGAAGGTGGTGCGAGAGATCGAGCAGCGCATCGCGGCACAAACCGTCGCCGCCGTCTCCGGCGCGCTGAACCGCGCTGCCCGCGTCACCCGGCCGAAATTGCGGGATATCGACTGGGACCGCACCATTCGCAAGAACCTCGCCACCTACCTGCCCGAGCATCGCACCGTGGTCCCCGAACGCCTGGTCGGCTACGGTCGCAAGGCGCAGGCGGTGCGGCGAGACGTGGTGCTGGCCATCGACCAGTCCGGTTCGATGGCCGCCAGCGTCGTGTACGCGTCGGTTTTCGGCGCGGTGCTCGCCTCGATGCGGTCGCTGCGTACCTCGTTGGTGGTCTTCGACACCGAGATCGTCGACCTCACCGACAAACTCGACGACCCGGTGGAGGTGCTGTTCGGCACGCAACTCGGCGGCGGCACCGACATCAACCGGGCCCTCGCCTACTGCCAGTCGTTGGTCACCCGCCCGGCCGACACACTGTTCGTCCTGATCTCCGACCTGTACGAGGGCGGCATCCGCGACGAGATGCTGCGCCGCGTCCGCTCGATGCAGGAGTCCGGCGTGCAGGTCGTCGTACTGCTCGCCCTTTCCGACGACGGCGCGCCCGCCTTCGATCACGACAACGCGGCTGCCCTTGCCGCATTGGGCATCCCGGCTTTCGCCTGCACACCGGACAAGTTCCCGGAACTGCTGGCCATCGCCCTCGATCGAGGTGATGTGCAGTCCTGGGCGCACGCGAACGCCGCCCGCCACTAGATCCAGCACCGCCCTGCCGGTCGGCGTACGAAATGCTGCGCCTTTCCGGGCAGTCGACGGGGCGCTCGGTTCCAGGAATCACGACGACCGCCGTATCGCGGCTTTCGCGTTCCGGGAGCGGGACGGCCGGACCGTGGTGATCTGGACTTACTCGTTCCGGCCCGCCGCGGCCCCGTTGCGGCCCCTGGTATCGGCATTCGTCGGCCGGACCATGCCCGCGCTCATGCGGGAGACCCTCGCCGCCATCAAGAGCGGTGCGGAAGCCGGGGCCGGAACGGGACCCATCACGCCCCAGGCGGTGGCCGCCGCGGGTACCACGAACGGATGCAAAGCCGCGGACACCGCCAGCAATACGACCGCGACGATGACGTCCAGCCAGTAGTGGTTGGCGGTGCCCACCACCACGAGCGTGGTCAGCGCCGGATGGGCCAGAGCGAGCCAGCGCCACGGCGTGCCGGTCGCGGCGACCACCGCCACACCCAGTAGCAGCGCCCAGCCGACGTGCAGCGACGGCATGGCCGCGAGCTGATTGGACAGCCCGCCGGAATCGGCCGCGCCGTAGACGGATTGACCGTATCGCGCGGCCAGGTCGACGAAGCCGCGATCGGTCAGCATGCGCGGAGGCGCCAGCGGGAGGAGGATGTGCACCGCGAGGGCGGCTGCGGTCAAAGCCACCATGAGATTTCTGGTCCAGCGATAGTGCTGCGGCCGGAACATCCACAGCCACAGCAGCACGCCCACGGCCACGGTGAAATGCGCACTGGCGTAATAGAAGTTGGCCGGGACGGCGAGAAATTCGCGGTGCAGGAACAACGCCTGGACCGTCCGCTCGTCCGGCAGGCCGAGTCGTTCCTCGAAGCCGAGCAGGCCGTGCGCGTTGCCCATGGCTCGCCCGGTGTCGTCGGCGGTGATCAGCCGCCCGGCGCGATAGCCGAGGTAGAGCACCGTGATGAGCAGAAGCTGGGTCACCGCTTCGCCGCCGCGACCGCGCACCGCCGCCCGCACTCGTTCGACGACTCCGCCCGGCGCGAACTCCAGTTCGCCGAAGTCCACAGCGACCATCGCGCGGCCTCCTTCCCCGTCGAATCAGGCCGTTTACCGGAAATTAAGTGGAGTGGTAGCCTCCGTTTGAGTCAACACTACGAACGGGACAACTTCAGCAGGATGTGACGGGATAGACACCGCCCGACGAAGATTGAATTCGCTTGTGCCGTAGGCGAATTCGCGATGAATGCGGTCCGCGCCACGCGAGGCGGCAGGCACCGGCAGCGATGCGGAGCCGACCGGCGAGGCTTCGAAGCCGACGTGCTGTTCCACGCGCCGGAACCGAGGGGGCCGACCGCACTGACCCGCCACCGGTGCGGCGCACCGTGCAGGTGCGCCGCACGGGCGCTCAGAGATCCGCGATGGCCGCCAGCGGTGGCGTGCGTGCCGCCCGCACGGCGGGCCAGAGCGCGGCGAGCACCCCGACGACCGCCGAGCTGACCAGGACCAGGACCAGCTGGCTCCACGGGATGGCGATCTGGTCGAGCCCGAAATCGCGCAGCGTCCGCAGGAAGCCGACGCCGAGCCCCAGCCCGAGCGCCATGCCGACGACCGCGCCGAACACCGCGATCAACATCGACTCCAGATAGATGGTCCGGCGCACCTGAGGGCGCTGCATGCCGACCGCGCGCAACATGCCGATCTCCCGCCTGCGCTCCACCACCGACAGCGCGAGGGTGTTGACGATGCCGAGGATCGCGATCACCACCGCCAAGGCGAGCAGGCCGTACAGGATGGCCAGCAGGGTGTTGATCTGTTTGCCCTGTGCGCCTTTGAACTCCTCGCGGTCCTGCACCTGGACCACGACGAATTGCTCGGTGGCCTTCTCCAGGTCGGCACGCATCGCGCTGACGTTCGCGTCCGGTTGCGCTTTGATCAGCACCAGGAAGTTGGTCCGGAAGTTGAGCGGGACCACCTCGTCGTAGACCGTCTGCGACACCACCATCGGGCCGAGCAGCGGATTCTTCTTGTACACACCGGTGACGGTGAGCGGGACCTTCTTGCCGTCGACACCGGCCGGGGTCACCAGGTCACCGACCTTCCAGCCACGGTCGTTCGCTTCGTCCTCCGAGACGAGCACGTCCCTGGCACCGAGAGTGTCGCTGCCGCGAACGATCTCGTAGTTCAGCACACCCGCCAGCGGACCGTCCGGCGACGTGGCGAACACCTGCTCGTCGCCGAGCTTGAACGGGGCGCCTCGCATCCCCACCACTTGCGACACACCCGCAACCTCGGTGCGCGCGGCGTCGGCAGCGCCGAACGGCACCCCGAGCAACTGCGGGCCGGCCAGCACGTAGTCGGCGCGCACGCCCTTGTCGACCAGCACACCGACGCTCTCCTTCGCCGAAGCGCCCAGCATGCCGATGGCCGAGACGAGCATCAGTCCGAGGGTGAGGGCGAAGGCCGTCGCGGCGGTGCGGCGCGGATTGCGCGCCGCGTTGTTGCGCGCCATGCGGCCGATCGGCCCGAACGGGCGCACCAGCACTCCGAGACCGCCGACCAGCGGCCGCGACAGCGCGGGCGCGGCGAGCAGCACCGCGAAGATCAACCCGAGGGCGCCGACGCCGACCGTGGCGGCCGCCGTGCCGCCGGTGCGCTGCGCACCCAGCACGACGACCCCCGTACCGAGCAGCGCGAGCACCACGCCGAAGACCGTACGCAGCCGCAGCGATTCCCCGATGGACGCGAACTCCTCGCGCATGGCCTGCACGGGCGGAATGCGCGAGGCGCGGCGCGCGGGCGCGTAGGCGCTGACCATCGTCACCGCGAGACCGACGAGCAGCCCGACCACGATCGTCCGCGGGCGCACCGCCATCGTTCCGGTCGGCAACCCGAGGTCGAACGCGTTGAGCACCGCCGACAATCCGAACGCCAGACCGACGCCGCCCGCGAGACCGATCGCGCTGCCGATCAACCCGATGACGAACGCCTCCGCCACCACCGACGTGCCGACCTGCCGCCTGCTCGCGCCGACCGCGCGCAGCAGCGCCAACTCCCGCAGGCGTTGCGCGACGATCATCGAGAAGGTGTTGTAGATGATGAATGTGCCGACGATCAGCGCGATCGCGCCGAAGGCGAGCAGGAAATAGTTGATGAAGTTCAGCGCGTCGGAGACTTCCTTCTTCAGGTCCGCGCGCACCTGATCGCCGTTCTGCACCTTGTAGCCCGGCAGTTCCCGGGCCAGGTTGTCGCGCAGTTCGTCGCCGGGGATGCCGTCGGCCGCCAGGTCCACATACGCGACGTGCAGGCCGTCGGTGAACAGCTTGCGCGCCTGCGTGTCGTCGAACAGCACCCCGATCAAACCGCCCGTGTCGGAGGGTATTTCGTAGATGCCCGTGAGGGTCACATCGATGGGATCGGGCTGCGACGGGATGAGGATCTTCGTCCGGTCCCCGACCTTCAGTCCGGCGCGCTCGGCCCCGCCCGTGTTGAGCGCGATCTCACCCGGCCGGGCAGGCGGAACGCCCTGCAGGAACTTCTCCGGCTCCGCGACGGCCTTCTCCGGCGGCAGGTAGGACTTGCCGAACGTCGGCGCCCCGCCGGTCTGGACGGCCTTCTTCCCCGCCGGATCGAGCAGGACCACCGGTCCGTTCACGCTCGGCGCGACCGTGCGGACGCCCGGATACTTCACCAGCTCGTCCACCACATTGTTCGGAACGCCCTGCGCCTGGCGCTCCTTCGGGCTCACCCGGACGTCGACGCCCTTCGCCTCATTGGCGAAGATCCCGTCGAACGTGCTCTGCAGCGTGTCGGTGAAGACGAACGAACCCGCGATGAACGCGGTGCCGAGCACCACCGACAAGAGGGTCAACGCGAGCCGCACCTTGTGGGCGGCGAGATTGCGCAGCGCGACTTTGCGCATCGGACTTGCGGCCATCACGCCCGCCCCCGATTCTTCCGCGAGCGCCCGGTCACGCCTGCTCCAACGCTTTCATCCGGTCGAGCACCGTGTCGGCGGTCGGATCGCGCATCTCGTCGACGATGCGTCCGTCGGCGAGGAACACCACCCGGTCGGCGAACCCGGCCGCGTGCGGTTCGTGGGTCACGATGACGACCGTCTGCCCGAATTCGTCCACCGCGGCGCGCAGGATCGAGAGCACCTCCTCCGAGGCGCGGGAGTCCAGGTTGCCGGTCGGCTCGTCGCCGAAGATGATCTCCGGCTTGCCCGCCAGCGCCCGGGCGCAGGCCACCCGCTGCTGCTGACCGCCGGACAGCTCGCTGGGACGGTGGGTGAGCCGATCGGTCAGCCCGAGCCGCTTCAGCACCGTGTCCAGCCACTCCTGGTCGGGCTTGCGTCCCGCGATGTCCAGCGGCAACGTGATGTTCTCCAGCGCCGTGAGCGTCGGCACCAGGTTGAACGCCTGGAAGACGAAGCCGATCCGGTCCCGGCGCAGGCGCGTCATCTGTTTGTCGGACAGCGTGGTGAGGTCGGTGTCGCCGATGCGTACGGTGCCCGAGCTGGCGCTGTCCAGTCCGGCCAGGCAGTGCATGAGGGTCGATTTGCCCGAGCCGGACGGGCCCATGATCGCGGTGAACTCGCCCTTCGCGAACTCGGCCGACACCCCGTCCAATGCCCTGACCTGGGTGTCACCGGATCCGTAGACCTTGGTCAGTTCGATAGCGTGGGCCGCGACATCGGTCGATGCCGCCAGGTCGGCGGTGTCGGCGCCCAAGGCTTGCGAAGTCATGCCGTCCAGTCTTACCGGCATCGCCCCCGCACGCCATCAGGGAACACCCTGTGTTGAATTTGCATGCTCGGTCTCGCTTCGCTCGAACCCAGCGGTCGAGGTGAGCTGGGCGCGTCGGGTTGGAGCCTTCCGGAACTGGCTCGCAGTTCGGACGCACCAGCGCCACTCCGATGTGAGCCGGGCAGACGGCAGTGCGCGCCGTTCGGGCACAAGTCCGGTACCCGACCGGTTCGGGAGCGACTATGCCTGCGGCTGACTTACCACCCACGCGAAAGCCGATGCCTTGGATCTGGCTCCTTCGAGGGTGCGGGAGCGGTTGGGTTCGCCGAGTTCGGCCAGTAGTTCCTCGGACAGGTCGACCAGCGCGGCCAGGGTGGCGGGGGTGAACCAGGCCGGCCTCGTGGCGAAGAGGATGTCCTCGGAAGCGGTGTTTCCGCTGGCACCCGGCGCGAAGGGGCAGCCGCCGAGGCCGCCGAGTGCGCCGTCGACCATGTCCGCGCCCGCCGCGACGGCGGCGAGGGTGTTGGCCACGCCCATGCCCCAGGTGTCGTGACCGTGGAAGACCACGCGCCGGGCGGGCGTCCGGTCGCGCACCGCGGCGACCAGCGCGGCGACCTCGCCGGGATGGGCTTGGCCGAGAGTGTCGGCCAGGACTATGTCGTCCGCGCCCTCGGTGCGCGGGTCCCGGGCGATGGCCAGGACCCGGTCCGGGTCGACCGGGCCGTCGAATGGGCAGGTGAATGCCGTCGCCAAGCAGAGCTGGATGGACCCGTCCACCTCGCGGGCCAGGCGCACCGCATCCGGCATGGCGGCGACGCTGGCCTCGGTGTCACGTCCGATATTCGCCCGATTGTGCGCGTCGGAGACCGAGAAGCAGTACTGGAAATTGCGCACTCCCGCCGCGGCCGCCTTCTCCACATGGCGCGGCGTCGCCACCCAGACCCAGCAGCGGCTCAGTTCCTCCGGCGTCAACGCGGCGACCAGTTCCATGGTGTTCGCCATCGGCGCGACCAGGTCCGGGCGCGCCATCGAGCCGATCTCCAGCGCGGGCACCCCGAGCGCGAGCAGGCGGCGCACGATGTCCACCTTGCGCTGCACTGGCAGCAGCTTGCCGGTCAGCTGCAGTCCGTCGCGCAAGGTGACATCGCGCAGGACCGGCGCGGTCATCGCTGCTCCCGCGCCCGATGGTGCCCGCACATCACGCCGCCCCAGGGCTTCTCGCCCGCTCCGGTCGGATTCGGCTGGACGGCGGGCCTGCTGGTGCCCGGCGAACGCAGTTCTCGGCTCCCGCGTCCCTTCGGACGCCTGCGGTCGTGCGGTCGCGTGCTCATCGCGCCTCCAACGCATCGATCTCGGCCTCGCTCATGCCGAGCAGATCCGACAGCACTTCCCTGGTGTGCTCCCCCAGGTCCGGGCCGACCGTGCGGATGGGAAGGGACTGTTCGCCGATCACCGGGACGATGCCGGGAAAACCGACCACCTTCGGCTCCGGCGCGCCGACGTCGACGGCGAACGGCTGGATCATGTTGCGTGCCCGGTACTGCTCGTCGGCCACGATGTCGGCCGCGGTGTAGATCGGGCCGCACGGAATCGCGGCGGCATCCAGCAGCTTCAACGCCTCGGCGCGGGTGTGCCGGACCGTCCACTCGCCGATCGCCGCGTCCAGCCGCTCCCGGTGGCGCCAGCGGCCCGCGTTGTCCTGGAGTTCCGGGTCCGCGGCCAGGTCCGGCCGCTCGATGACCGCCATGTAGCGCTGGAAGATGGCGTCACCGTTGCCGCCGATGATGATGCTGGTCCCGTCCGCGCACGGGTAGGCGTTGCTCGGCGCGATGCCCTCCATCCGGCCGCCGACGCGTTCGCGCTGGATGCCGTAGGCGAGATAGTCCGGCACCAGCGACTCCATCACCGAGAGGATGGCCTCGTTGAGCGCCACGTCGATCACCCTCTCCCGCAGCGGGACGGGCGCGTCCCGCTCGGTGCGGCGCTCGCGCTGGAACAGCGCCATGACGGTGCCGAACGCGGCGTAGATGCCCGCGATGGAGTCGCCGATCGAGACGCCCGTGCGTACGGGGGGACGGTCCGGATCGCCCACCAGTTCGCGAAGGCCACCCACCGCCTCGGCTACCGCCGCGAACCCGGGACGCTCCGACATCGGCCCCGTCTGCCCGTAGGCGGAGATCCTGGTGATCACCAGATCCGGATTAGCCTCGTTCAGCGCCTCCGGGCCCAGGCCCCACTTCTCCAGCATGCCGGGGCGGAAATTCTCCAATAGGACGTCACAGCGTCGCACCAGATCGAGCACTATCCCGCGCCCCGCCTCGGTGCGCAGGTCCAAGGTGATCGACTTCTTGTTGCGGTTGATCGTCCGGTAGAGCATCGAGGTGTCGCCGCCGTAGAGCCGCCAGTTGCGCAGTTCGTCGCCTGCCTTCGGGCGTTCCACTTTGATCACCTCGGCGCCGAAATCCCCGAGGATGCGCCCGGCGGTCGGCGCGGCGATGTAATTGCCGAGTTCCAGGACGCGCACCCCGTCCAGCGGCCGAATACTCATGGCAACCAGTCTGGACCATGCCGTGCCGGTTTCCGCAGCGCGTCCGGCGGCGCGTGTTCACGGCCTCGGAGAGTTCGGTGCGACGCGCACCCGTTTGCGGCCGGTCCGCTTCGGTCGCCGCGCGGGTCCAGGGCCGTGGGAGCCGGTTCACGGTGCAGCCGCCGAGGGCGGGAACGCTTTCGGTCGCCGCGTGTGGATCAGGGCGGGGCGAGCTGGTTCGCGGTGCGCCGGAGGGTGTCAGCTTTCCGCCCTGTTTGCGATCAGCCCGACGAAAACCCTGGTCAGCGGCGTGCTTTCGGTGATGTGCTCGAGCAAGCACCAACCGATCTCGACAGCAAAGGTGATCCCATGACGGTCGCACCCGCAACACCGACCACCGCCTCGGTGACCAAGCTCGGCGCCCGTATCGGCGCGCGAATCGACAACGTCCGGCTCGGCGGCGATCTGGATCCGGCGACCGTCGAGGTGATCCATCGCGCGCTGCTCGAGCACAAGGTCGTCTTCTTCCGTGGGCAGGATCACCTCACCGAGGACGGGCAATACGAATTCGCCCAGCTGCTCGGCGCGCCGACCACCCCGCACCCGACGGTCACCTCGCACGGCGTGAAGAGCCTGGCGATCGATTCCGAGCACGGCCGCGCCAACAGCTGGCACACCGACGTCACCTTCGTCGACCGCATCCCGAAGGCGTCCATCCTGCGAGCGGTACACCTGCCGTCCTACGGCGGCGCCACGACCTGGGCTTCCACCGTCGCGGCCTACGAGTCGCTGCCGGAGCCGCTCAAGCGGCTGGCCGAATCCCTGCGGGCCGTGCACACCAACGTCTACGACTACGCCCGCGTCGAGGAGACGCCGCGCCCCAATACGGCCGCTTACCGCGCCGAATTCGAGTCCACCTACTACGAGACCGAGCACCCGGTGGTGCGCGTGCACCCGGAGACGGGCGAGCGGGCGTTGCTGCTCGGCCACTTCGTCAAGCACTTCGTCGGGCTGTCCAGCGCCGAGTCCCACGCGCTGTTCCGGCTGTTCCAGGACCGGGTGACCCGTCTGGAGAACACCACCCGCTGGAATTGGACGCCCGGAGATGTCGCCATCTGGGACAACCGCGCCACCCAGCACTACGCCATCGACGACTACGACGACCAGCCCCGCAAGCTGACCCGCATCACGCTGGCCGGCGACGTCCCGGTCGGTGTCGACGGCGCGACGAGCACGACCATCGCGGGCAATGCCGAGCATTACTCGATCATCGAGGACACTCAGCTGCTCGCATCCTGAGCCGAGGACCCCGCATGGTTGCCGGTCTCCCGGCTGTTGAGGGGCCATGCGGTGTCTTCAGTCGGAGATGAGGGTCAGCTCCGCTGTCGCGACGGAACCGACGAGCCGAATCGGCCCGTCGCGCGCCCGAAGCGGCGCGCGACGCCGGGAAGCACCCGTGGTCACCGGCCGGCTTCCGACGCGCTGGTCCGATCTCCGAAACCGCCCGTTTCGATCAGAACCAGTCCCTCGGACGCCGTCTCGACCAGATGGCAGTGGTTCCCGGCATGCCGCAATCACCCGACGACCGAGACTGCCCGAGACTCCTCTGGCGCGAGTCCTACGAGCGCCGTTCGCGGACCGTCACGAGACTCCCCGGGGTCACGACCAGGCGCGGGGATCGAACCCAGCGCCGTATATCAAGCACAGTGCTCGCGCAAGTACGCAAGATCCTCCGCGAGGCCGTCTCCCGGGGTTTCCAGGACCACCGGCGCGCCCGCCGTCCGGCACACTTCGGCGAGCAGTTGCGGGTCGATGGTGCCGTCGGCGAAGTTGGCGTGACGGTCGGCGCCGGAGTTGAACTCGTCGCGGGAGGAGTTCAGGTGCACCAGGTCGATGCGCCCGGTGATCGCCTTGATCCGGTCCACGACGCCGACGAGTTCTTCACCGCCCGCCCAGGCGTGGCAGGTGTCCAGGCAGAAACCAGCGCCGTAGTCGCCGACCGCGTCCCACAGCCGGGCGATGGCGTCGAAGTGCCTGGCCATGGCGTGATTGCCGCCCGCGGTGTTCTCGATCAGAATCGGCACCGCGAATCCGCCCTTGTCCTGCTGCCGCTCGAACAATTTGCGCCAGTTGTCGATTCCGGTCTCCAGCTCGGCGTCGGATCGCACGTGCCCACCGTGCACCACCAGGCCGAACGCACCGAGGTCGGCGGCCGCCCGCGCTTGCTGGGCCACCGCGTTGCGCGAGGGCATGCGCAGCCGGTTGTTCAGGCTCGCGACGTTGATCTGATAAGAGGAGTGCACCACGACATCGATCGGGCTGGCGAGGATCTCCTCGGTCCGCGGGTGCGGGGTGGGTTTGTCCCAGCTCTGCGGATCGACCACGAACATCTGGATGACGTCGGCGCCGAGTTTCTCCCCGAAGCCGATCGGGTCGCTGTCGAGCCGGACGTGTGCTCCAATGCGCATGCGGGCCACAGTACTGGCAGCTACCGACGACAATCGAGGTCGCGCCGCGACTGTTGCATCTCGATGGTTCGCCGAGATACATGGATAGTGTCCGCGCGCTCGACTCGACAAGGGGGTGTAAACGGTGTTGCAGACCGGCGATGTGTTCGCGGGCCACCTCATCGAACGCGTCCTCGGCCGAGGCGGGATGGACACCGTGTACCTGGCCACGCGCCGCCCCGTGCACCCCGGCCTGATCGAGTTGCCGAACTTGCCCAGGCGTCCGGGATCAGGGGTGCGGCCGCACCGGCAACCTCCGGACCCCCGGCCACCGCCGGGCGGTCCTGGTCCCGTCGATCGCCCGCGCGCCACCGCGCTCGACGAGCGATAAGGCGAGGCGCGACTACTGCTATGGTTTCGATGTTTTCCGTGGTCGGACCCTGCTCCGGCCACGCATTCTTTTGCTGTACGCCTGTTCGCCGGAGGGTCCCGGCGAGCGGCGGGAAGTGGAGCAGTCATGCTGGCCAGCGGTGACGTTTTCGCCGGCTATGTCATCGAGCGGCAACTCGGCCGCGGTGGCATGGGCTCGGTCTATCTGGCGAAACATCCGCGGCTGCCGCGGATGACCGCGCTGAAGCTGCTGAATCGGGAGATGTTCTTCGACAAGGAGGTGCGGGCGCGGTTCGAACGGGAGGCGGATCTGGTCGCCCAGCTCGATCACCCGAACATCGTCACGGTCTACGACCGCGGGCTCGAGGACGAGCAGCTGTGGATCTCGATGCAGTACGTCGACGGCATCGACGCCGCGTCGGTGGAACCGAAGTCGCTGCCGCCCGAACGCGCGGTGCAGATCATCAAGGAGACCGCCGACGCGCTGGACTACGCGCACGGCAACGGGGTGCTGCACCGGGACGTGAAACCCGCCAACATCCTGCTGGCCCGCTCCACCGCCGGTCGCGGCGAGCGGGTGTACCTCACGGACTTCGGCATCGCGCGGCTGCGCGACGACACCGGTCATCTCACCCAGACCGGCACGTTCACGGCGACGCTCGCCTACGCCTCGCCCGAACAGCTCACCGGCGCCTCGCTCGACCACCGTTCCGACCAGTACTCGCTGGCCTGTTCGCTGTTCTGGTTGTTCACCGGCACCGGACCGTTCTCGGCGACCAATCCCGCCGCGGTCATCCAGGGGCATCTGCAGGGCGCGCCGCCCGCGCTGAGCAGTGTCCGGCCGGGGCTGCCCTTCGCGCTGGACGGCGTTCTGGCCAAGGCGATGGCCAAGCGCCCCGACGACCGATACGGCAGCTGCGCGGAATTCGCCGCGGCCGCCAAGCAGGCGCTGACCGGTTCGAGCGTGCCGTCGATGCCGGTGGTGGGCGGCCCCCGCCCGGTCACCGGTCCACCGCACGCGACCGCCGGGCCACGCCCGACGACCGGGCCGCAGGTCCCGGCCACCGGCTCTCCGTATCCGGTGGCGCAGGGTCACTATGTCAGCGGACCCGGCCACCAGGCGCACACGCCGCAGACCAGCGGCCCGAACCCGCTCGCCGCCTCGGCGTCGCCCGCGACTCCGCCGCCCGCTCCGGTGGCGAACGCACGGCCGCAGACCGGCCCCGCGCCGCAGCCGACGGTCGCCAATTCTTACCCCCACCAGCAGTTCTCCGGCTTCGCTGCCCCGCCCGCGCCGCCGCACGGCGCGCACGCCCATCCTTCGGCCGCGCCGCCGCCCAAGAAGAACACCGGGCTGATCGTCGGCCTGGCGGTCGGCGTGGTCGTGCTGATCCTGGTGGTGCTCGGCATCATCGGCGCGGTCTCCGATTCGGGCTCGAACAACGCAGGCACCACGACCACGTCGGCGGTGAAGCCGAACCTCGTCGACGCGACGCCGGAGTCGATCAGCGCGGAGTTCCCGCGGATGGTGCCCGCCTCCCAGACCGAGGAGATCGGCTACAACGGCGCCGAGTGCTGGCTGGCCTCGCCCAGCTCGCCCCCCTCGCCGTCCAAGGGCGACCCGGACTTCGGCGACTGGGCAGCGCAGTGGCGCTGCTTCAAGGGCGGCAACAACGAGGACCCGTACTACCGCATCTACGTCTACAAGACCCCGGCCGACGTCCAGGCGGTGCTGAAGACCCTGCCCTCGTCGGCCACCAAGTCCACCGACACCAACGGCGGGAAGACCTACACCAACTACAAGTACGTCGACGAGGGCGCCAAGATGGTGACCGCGTTCACCGGCGACCCGGATCGGACCCAGTACCTGATGTACACCGACGGCTTCGCCCACACCACCATCGACGAGGCGCTGCGCTGGTGGCGCTCGGCACCGCTGAACTGACCGATGCTGCACACCGGCGAGGTCTTCGCGGGATACACCATCGAACGCCTGCTCGGTCGCGGCGGGATGGGATCGGTGTACCTGGCCAGGCATCCACGGCTGCCCCGGTTGACGGCGATGAAGCTGTTGAACCCGGAGCTGTTCGACGACAAGGAGATCCGTGCCCGCTTCGAGCGGGAGGCGGACCTCGTCGCGCGGCTGGACCACCCGAACATCGTCACGGTGTTCGACCGGGGCGTCGAGGGCGACCGGCTGTGGATCTGCATGCGCTACATCGACGGCACCGACGCCGCCGCGCTGGACGCGTGGACGTTGCCGCCGCAGCGGGCGGTGCAGATCGTCGCCGAGACGGCCAAGGCGCTGGACTTCGCGCACAGCCGCGGCGTGCTGCACCGTGACGTGAAACCGGCGAACATCCTGCTGGAGCGCGTCGACGGCGAGCAGGAGCGCGTCTACCTCTCCGACTTCGGCATCGCCCGATTCCGGGACGACACCGGCGGTCTCACCCAGACCGGGACCTTCACCGCCACCCTGGCCTACGCCGCGCCGGAGCAGCTGTCCGGTGCGCCGCTGGATCACCGCGCCGACCAGTACGCGCTCGCCTGCACGCTGTTCCGCTTGCTGACCGGCACGGTGCCGTTCGACGCCACCAATCCGGTCGCGGTGATCCAGGGCCATCTCAGCGCTCCACCGCCCCCGGTCAGCAGGCTGCGGCCCGGGCTACCGGTGGCGTTGGACGGCGTCCTGGCCAAGGCGATGGCCAAGCACGCGGCCGATCGTTTCGACTCGTGCGGTGAGTTCGCCGCCGCCGCATGGCAGGCGCTCACCGTCCCCGCGGCGTGGTCGCCACCGCCCGCGCCGAATACGCCGCCCCCAACCGACGCGGCGATCCCCCAGCGTCCGGCGCGCGCCTACCTCGGCCCGAGACGACGTTCCCGATGGCATGCCTCGGTGGGCGGCTGGATCGGCTTGCTGTTGGTCGTCGCCCTGCTCGGTCTCGTCGTCGCGGTGGCCCTCAGCGACAACGGTTCTCCCGGTTCCGCCGCCCCGACGACGTCCGCACGCCCGCAGAACGCCACCTCCGCCGGGCCCTCGGTCACCGGGCGGCCCACCACGACCGCCTCCGCCACCACGGACCGTGCCACGATCGGCGCCCGCGCGGCGGCACTGAGCGCCGCGTTCCCGGACATGCTGCCGGAGACCTCGGCGCAGCGCTTGGTGCACTCCGGAACCGGGTACAACAAGGCGGGCTGTTTCGCGCACGCACCGGACTCCGCGACGACGCGCGACCACGACGATCCGGATTTCGGCCCCTGGCTGGTGATGTGGAGCTGCTTCGGCGGCCCGAACAAGGCGTCTTTCGACTTCTACCTCTACGATTCGCCCGCCGACGCGCAGGCGGCGCTCGCCGCGCTACCGGCCAACGACCGCGCCACCGCCACCAACGACAGCGGGCGCAGTTACACCAACTACACACTGCACGACAGTCGCAACCTGCGCCCGCGCATGGTCACCGCCTTCTCCTCGGATCCGGGCCGCGCGACCATGTTGATGTACAGCGCCGGATTCATCGCCACCGACGCCGAATTCATGGCTTGGTGGAAATCCGCGCCGCTGAATTGAGTTTCGGGGGGACGCGAGGGGAAGCCCAGCCGTCGCGCGTTACGCGGCCACGTTCGGCGGCCCGACGATCGCGCGCCGCGCGAGTGGATGCCGTCACGACCGACGGTGGCCGACGACCCACGCGTGGAGCGGTACCGGCAGTTGCTCGCGATCATCAACGGTGGCCCGCGCCGCCGAGTCCGGCGCCGGTGTTCGCCGGGTTCACCGCCGCCTCGCGCACTCCTGGCCGGTTATTCGAAGACGTAGTGCGCGAACTCGTGCGTCGGGTGGAAGCCGATCGTCCGATAGATCCGGTTGGCCGTGGTGTTGGCGGTGTCGGCGAACAGGCAGACCTCGAGGCTCTGGTCGCGCAGCAGCTTCGCGACGTGCGCGGTCACCGCGGAGGCGTAACCGTGCCCGCGCGCCTCCGGCGGGGTGTAGACCGGTCCGATCCGGGACCAGCCCTGGATCGGGATCTGATGCGCGGCAAGGCTGACCGGTTCCCCGTCGCGTTCCCACAGCCACCAGCGGCCCGCCTGCACCCGGCGGCGGATCGCGGCTTCGTCCAGTCCGGACACCATGCCGGACTCTTCCCGCATGGCCGCCAGCCAGTCCAGGCACAGCGCGACGTCGGAGTCCCGGGCCGGGCGCGGCGCTCCGGCCACCTCTGGGATCCGCAGCGCGCCCAGCCGGTGCAACCTGGTGATGTACGACTGGTGAAAACTCTTCCCCAGCAGTGCGCACCAGTGCCGGGCGAAAGCGGTCGCGTCCTCGACGACGCCCTCGACGCCCGCGCTGGCGGGGACGACGTCGGCCAGCGCGCGAGCCACCGCGGGGATGTCGTCGGGCGGTAGCGCGCCGAGATACACGTCGCGACCGGCCACCCGCATGGCGGCGCCGACCACCGCGGCGTCCTCGCCGTGGACCGACAGGAATCGCGAGGCCTCGGCCGGGGCATCCATGCCCGTGAGGTGGTTGGCGACGCTCGTGGTGAGCACGGTGTGCCGCAGCGGATCGCGGAGCAGGAACGACCCCGCGACCGAGCGGAACTCGGCGGCGTCGGTGGTGATCTCGATCCTCATGGAAATCACGGTAGGCGCCTGAAGTATTGCGCGCCTTCGTTTCTCGCGGCCGATGCCGGTCCGGTCACCGGGCGACCGGCCGGTTTCGGATCAGTCGGGTTCGCCGCCACCCGCGCGGAGTTTGAGCAGGACCAGCCCCGCGGTGCAGGCGAGAATGAGTCCGGCGACCGTGATCTCGACGTGCAGGCCGGCGATGCCGAGCACCGCCCCGACGAGTCCGCCGATGAAGAACAGCCAGGCGAACGTCCGCGACACGATCGTGAACACGCCCTGCTGGTTCGACGCGGGATGCTGTGCCGTTGCCGACACCGCATCTTCCGCGGCGCGGGATGAACCACGCCGCGACGCTGTCGAGTAAGCTCCCATCATCTACTCCTCGATGACGCCGGTCAGAGAACCACTATCACGTTCTCACACAACGTGTCTCTCATCCTTGAACCGGCGTCTCACGCGTAACTTTGCTCACACACGCTACGACCCCGGGACGCCGGAAGATAGCGACACGTGCCCACGACACGCCGAAGAGACCAATTCGATATCTGAATCAGAACTGTTTTATATGCGCCGCCCGGCGTATCCCCAGCGACCACTCGCCTCGCCGGACCGACCGGCCTCGAGTAAGGTGAGTCCACTCGATACACACGAGGAGCGTCACCGTTGGAAAGCAGCAGGGCCAAGATCGCCGGTCCGGCGATCGCCGCGGGAGCGGTTTCCATCGGACTCGTCCTGATCGGCGCCTGCGGCGTCGGCAAGCAGGACACCTACGTGCCGCCGCCGCCGCTGAAGGCAGGCGAGTACGCCGAACCCGTGGTCCACGAAAGCACTACCGGATCGTCCGCCCCCAGGGTCGCCATTCCACCGTCCCCCAGCTGGCGGATCGCACCGGCCGACCAGCGGCACCCGACCCCGTTCGCGGGCTTCATGAGCAGCACCACCGCCGAGCCGTCCCCGGGCAACCCGCACGAGAACACCTCGCAGGCCGCGCCACCCGAGGACCCCAGGCCGCCCACCGCGCGGACGCCCACCGGCGAATCGGCGGACGAGGCGCCCACGCAACTGCGGACCTCCCCGGAGGGCGCGGACGAGTGAGACGCGGTGGTGCGCAAGCGCGCACCACCGCGGCACTCCTTACAGCTCGGGCAGCTCGTAGTCGCCGACCCGGTCGCTGAGCACCCGCAGATGCTCGAGTCCGCTGCCGAGGGTGTGCTCGATCGCGGTCAGCCTGGCCACGTAGTGGCTCACCGGGTACTCCGCGGTGACGCCGATGCCGCCGTGCATCTGGATCGCCTCCTGCCCGATGTGCCGGGCCGCGCGACCGACCTGCAACCGGGCGCGCGAGGCGATCACCGGATCGTCGGCCCCGTCCGCCAGCGACGCCGTGGCGTACAGGCTCATGCTGCGCGCCAGCTCCAGCGAGACGTACATCTCGGCCGCCCGCTGCGTGAGCGTCTGGAACTTCGACAGCGTGACGCCGAACTGCTTGCGCTGCTTGAGGTAATCGGCGGTCAGCCGCAACGCCTCTTCCATCGCGCCGACCGACTCCGCGCACAGGCTCGCCTGCGCGTGCGTGAGCACGGACGCGATCGCCTCGGCCGCGTCCGCCGCGCCGAGCCGCTCGGCGGGCGCGTCGGTCAGTTCCAGCTGCGCGCCGCGCTGACCGTCCACCGTGCGGTAGGACTTGCGAACCACGCCAGTCGCGTCGGACGCGACCAGGAACAGCCCCACACCGCCATCCGGCAGCGTGGCGCTCACCACGAGCTCGTCGGCGCTGTCCCCGTGCGGAACGGGGTTCTTCACGCCGGTGAGCGTGTACGAATCACCCTGGGCCGCGGCGGTGGTCGCCAGGTCGTTCGACGGCCAGCGCACCCCAGGCTCGGCATGGGCGAACGCGAGCAGCTTGGCGCCCGAGGCGACCTCGGGCAGGATCCGCTGCCGCTGTTCGGCACTGCCCGCCGCGGCGATCAGCCCGCCGGGCACCAGCACCGCGTCCAGGATCGGTTCCGGAGCGAGCCTGCGGCCCACCTCCTCGAGCACGACCATCGTCTCCACGGGACCGGCGCCGACGCCACCGTCCTCCTCGGTGAAACTCAGGCCCAGCACGCCCAATTCGGCGAGCTGGCGCCACACGTCGCGGCTCCAGCCGAGTTCGGAGTCGATGACCTTGAGCCGCGATTCCGCGTCGTAGGTGCGGGCGAGCAGGTCACGGACCGTGTCGCGGAGCATGACCTGTTCATCGGTGAGATCGAAATCCATAATGTCGCCTCACAATCCGAGGATCGTGGAGGCGATGATGGTGCGCTGCACCTCGCTGGAGCCTCCGTAGATGGTTGTCTTGCGGTAGTTCAGGTAGGAAGGGCCGCTGCGCTGCGCCCAGCCGGGCGAGGCGATGTCGTCCGCACCCACCGGGATGGCGTCCGGTCCCGCGATGTCCAGCAGCAGCTCGGTGGCCGCCTGCTGGAGTTCCGAACCGCGCAGCTTCAGCACCGACGACGCCGGATTCGGCTTGCCGTCCGAGGAGTTGGACACCACCCGCAGCTGGGTGAGTTCCAGCGCGAGCAGCTCGTTCTCCAGTTCGGCGACCCGCGCCGCGAACACCGGGTCCTCCAGCAGCGTGCCGTTGCCCGACTTGGTCTTCGCCGCGTACTGCTTGGCCACGCCGATCTTGACCTTGGTGCGACCGACGCCGGTGATGCCGGTGCGCTCGTTGCCGAGCAGGAACTTCGCGTAGGTCCAGCCCATGTTCTCCTCGCCGACCAGCTGGTCGGCGGGCACCCGGACATTTTCGAAGAAGACCTCGTTCACCTCGTGCCCGCCGTCGATCAGCTTGATCGGGCGAATGGTGACACCAGGCGATTTCACGTCGAACAGCAGGAAGGAGATGCCCGCCTGCTTCTTCGGCGCGCTGGGGTCGGTGCGCACCAGGCAGAAGATCCAGTCCGCGTACTGGGCCAGCGTGGTCCAGATCTTCTGGCCGTTGACAATGTAGGAATCGCCGTCGCGGACCGCGGTGGTGCGCAGCGAGGCCAGGTCGGAGCCGGCGTCCGGCTCGGAGAAGCCCTGGCACCACCAGATGTCCAGCGCCGCGGTGGGCGGCAGGAACCGCTCCTTCAGCTCCTGCGAGCCGAAGTGGGCGATCACCGGGCCGACCATCTGGGCGTTGAACGTCAGCGGCTCGGGCACCGAGGCCAGCTGCATCTCGTCCTGCCAGAGGTGGCGCTGCATCGGCGTCCAATCCTTGCCGCCCCACTCCACGGGCCAGTTGGGCACCGCGAGGCCGTGGTCGTTGAGGATTTTGTGCGTGGTGACGATGTCGTCGCGTGACAGCTCACGGCCGTCCCGTACGCGCTCGCGTATATCGGCCGGGATCTCGGTCCGATAGAACTTGCGCAGCTCGTCGCGGAAGGCGACGTCGTCGGGTGACAAGGATAGTTTCATACGCATCTCCCTGCGTGTCTCGTACGTCCGAGTCAAACCTACCTCCCGGTAATCCCCCATTGTCGACTGGATCACAACGGAGGGACACCCACGCCGGTCACGACCCCGCCCCAGGCGCCGCTCCCCGGGACGGCAGCGGCCGGGAGCTGGTACGTTGCTGCAGGTGGGTCGGGGGCCCACAGGGTTCGGCATCGAGGAGAACGAGTGAACGGCAGGACCATCGCACGCGCCGCGGCGGCCGCGGCATCTCTCGCCATCGGCGCGGTTCTCACCTTCTCCGCGCCCGCCACCGCCGGGCCCCAGGCGCCGGTGGACTCCGGCCTGGACCATCTCTCCGACATCGCCGGATCCGATCCGTCCGCACAGGAGGGCGTCGGCGCGCTCAGGCGCTACGCCGACTTGATCGGCGCCGCCCGCCTGCGCGAGGTGTCCAGCGTGTTCACCCCGTTCTCCTATGCCGCGCCCACGTTCGGCTGCGGCAGCAATGGGCCGATCACCACGATCATCGCGGCCGCCACGACCGACGGGACGGGCGCAGGCCGGGATCTGAACGTCGGCCCCGGCGAGCTGCGGTTCAGCGCGACCCCGTCGCACTCCGGCGCTCCCCTGGCATCCGGGCTCGTCGTCGCCTGGGTGAACGTGAACACCGGCGCCAGCGGCATCGATCCCCTCGACGACGTGACCGAGTACCGCCTCCCGACGCTGTCGAAGACGGTCAGGAGCGGACCGGGCACGGTGCTCGCCTCGATGTGGGGCATCATCGACTACCCCTTCGCCCACTGTGTGATGACACCCACAGTCGGGTTGTTCACCGTCCCCGATGCCCCGGCTCCGCCCCCGGCGCCCGCGCCTGCCCCAGCGTCTCCGGCGCAGCCCGCGCCGAGCGGCTCCGGCGGCGAATCCATCCCGTAGGGAGCCGGTTCACCGCTGGACCGGCGTTTTCCCCGGCCCTGCGCGGAAGCGGCGCACCCGCCCTGCCACCTGGATGCGGTCGCATCGGGCCGCACTGATCGACCCGCACGGCCGCGCAGCCACCTGGCGACATCTCCCCGTTCGACGGCGCATCCTCCTCGGCGCCTCCTACCGCAGGGCGGCGAAGAAGGCGCGGATGTCGGCGACATGCGCCTGCGGGCGTTCCATCGCGATGAAGTGGTTGCCGGTGTTGCCCTCCGGCCAGTGCACGATGGTGTTGTCGCGTTCGGCGAGCTTGCGCATCAACGCGGATCCGCCGCCGTAGGTGCCGGTCGGCACCAGTTTCTGTCCTTTCGGCCAGGCGAATCCGTTATCGCCGAGGCCGTTGTACATCGGCCAGGACGAGGAGGCCGAGGTGCCGGTGAACCAGTACAGGCTGACGTTGGTCAGCAGTTGATCGCGGCTGATCACATCTTCGACGCGGTCGGCGAGCGGGGCGAATTCGGTGAACTTCTGCATCAGCCAGGCGAGCAGGCCCACCGGTGAATCGGTCCAGGCATGGGCGAAGGTCTGCGGTGCGGCGTGCAGCAGGACGTGGTGGTTCACACCTCCGGTCATCCATTGCTGCATGCCGTCCCACTCGGCGCGTTCCTCGGGTGTCATGGTGGGCACGTCCGCCTCGGTCGGCATGCCGATCCCGCCGTCGAGGTGCACGCCGATCACTCGGTCCGGCGCAGCGATGGCCAGTTCGGGCGCGACATACGCGCCGAGATCGCCGCCCTGCGCCCCGAAACGCCGGTAGCCGAGGCGATCCATCAGGCTCAGCCACATCCGGGCCACTTTCGCTGGTGTCATGCCGGGCTCGCGCGGTCCCTCGGAGAAGGCGAAACCCGGGACCGAGGGGACCACGACGTGGAAGGCTTGCGCCGGGTCGAGACCGTGCGCACGCGGATCGGCCAGCAATCCGATGGTCTGGGCGAACTCGGCGAACGAGTTCGGCCAGCCGTGGGTGAGGATCAGCGGCGTCGCGTCCGGCTCCGGCGAGCGCACGTGCACAAAATGCACATCGAGCCCGTCGACGCGCGTCTTGAACTGCGGGAACTCGTTCAGCGCCGCTTCCTGTGCGCGCCAGTCGAACCCGGTGCGCCAGTACTCGGCCAGCTCGCGCAGGTAGTCGACCGGCACGCCCCGATCCCAGCCCACACCGGGCAGCTGGGCGGCCCAGCGGGTGCGGGCGAGCCGGTCGCGCAGGTCGGTCACCTCGGTTTGCGGAATCTCGATGCGGAAGGGTCGGATGTCGGTCATGTGGTCGGCTCCTCGCCGGTCGGTCCTGCGGTACGCCGACGACGCTAAGCGGCATCTAGGACCGAACAGGTCCTAGATTTCCGGCATCCTCGAGACATGAACGACACTCCCGCCCGGCTCCTTCGTCTGCTGTCGCTGCTGCAGACGCCGCGCGAATGGCCGGGCAGCGAATTGGCCGAACGCCTCGGCGTCACCGACCGCACGGTGCGCCGCGATATCGATCGGCTGCGCGAGCTCGGCTATCCGGTGGCCGCGACGCTCGGCGCGGCGGGCGGTTACCGACTGGCGGCGGGCGCGGCGATGCCGCCGTTGCTGGTGGAGGACGACGAGGCCGTCGCCATCGCGGTCGGGTTGCGCGCCGCCGCCGGGTCCGCGGTGGCCGGGATCGAGGAGGCGTCGGTCCGGGCGCTGGCCAAAGTGGAGCAGGTGCTGCCCGCGAAATTGCGGCGCAGAGTTCGGGTCTTCGCCGCCGCGCTGACTCCGCCCACCGGCGCCGGGCCCGCTGCCGACCCCGAGGTGCTCGCCACGCTCGCGGCCACCGTGGCCAACCGGGAACGGGTGCGATTCGCCTACCGCGACGGGGCAGGCGCCGAGACGAGGCGCAATGCCGAGCCGGTGGGACTCGTGCCCGCCCGGCGGCGCTGGTACCTGGTCGGCTACGACCTCGACCGGGCAGGCTGGCGGGTCTACCGCGTCGACCGGATCGACCGTCCGCAGCCCACCGCCGCTCGCTTCACACCGCGCCCGCTACCCGCCGCCGATCCCGCCGCGTATGTCACGGGCCGCCGCACCGACTGGGGGACACCGGCGTTCCGGCTCCGCCTGACCATCCACGCTTCTGCCGACCGAGTCGCGGGACGGCTGGGTGACGGCCCGGGCGAGATCGTCCCGATCGACGCGCACACCTGCCGGATCGATACCGTTCGCGACGACGCACCGGAGTGGCTGGCCCACCGGCTGCTCGGGCTGGGAGCCGACTTCGAGGTTCATGAGCCACCGGAACTCATCGTGCACCTGCGCGCCATCGCCGACCGCGCCGAGCGCGCGATCGTCCCGCAGCGCACATGACTCGAGCGATCCGAGTCGTCACTGTCGCCCGCGGGGAGAGCTACAGCTGTGCGAGGCCGGAGCCGACCGGGGAGTCCTGGCATCCGCACACACCGCCAGACGAACTGCCGCCGCGGACCCGGCCTTCTGCCGCAGCGAAGGCGAGGGTGTGCGCGCGGCCGCCACCGCTCATCGGCACAGCGGTGCGAGCGACGGAGCCGTCGGCCCGGTCGGCGACGGTGATGCTTAGTGCGAAGTCGTAGCCGACGCCACGCGATCCCCGACTTCGAGTCGGCGCCGGGCCGCACGTGCGCACCCGTCCCTCCGACTCAGCGGGCCAGGCGGATCCGGAGGAGAGCGCCGGACTCCGTGCTCGCGATCAATTCGTCCGGGCGGCCGGGTGCGGCGGCCACCGCGGTGAGCGGCTGGCCCGCGAGAACGGCGCAGCCTGCGCCGGTGGTGGGATCGACCCGGACCAGCTGGCCGGTGAGGGTGGTGACGTACAGGATGCCGCTCGGGTCGACGAGCAGATCGTCGGCGAAATCCGGCAGGCCGGGCAGTCGCCCGGCCACATCAGCGACGGTGGCGCGGGCCGCGGGGTCGTCGAGTGGGATACGGACGATCCGGCCGAGCGGGCCTCCGTTAGCGGTGATGTACAGCGCGCCGTCGTGCACGACCGCGCCGTTGGCGGCCAGTCCGGCCAGCGGTGCGCCCCAGGCGGCGTCGACGGAGGCGTCGGGGCGGACCTTGACCACGCCGGACAAGGTCGCGACGTACAGGTTTCCGTCCCGGTCGAACGCCGCGCCGTTGGGCATCGTGAACCCGGAGACGTAGACCTCCGGTGTCGGCACGGCCGCCGCCGGATCGAACCGGATCACGCCACCGGGCCGGACGACGCTGACCGGCGCGTCGCCGTAGACGACGTACAGCAACCCGTCGGGACCGAGCCGGACCGCGCCAGGGAACTCCACCGGGACAGTCGCGGTCAGCGTGCCCGCGGCGTCGTAGCGCTGGACCTCGTTGCGGTAGAGCCGCGAGACCCACAGATTGCCCTGAGCGTCGTAGCCCAGATTCTCCGCCCAGTCGAGCACCGGTACCGGCGCCGCGACGGCCGTGACCGCCGCCGCGGGGTCACAGGCGGCGACCGGCGGCGCGGCCTTGGCGACCGGCGCGAGTACTGCGGTGCAGGTGAGCGCCGCTGCGGACACCAGGAAGGCGCCTGGACGGCGGAGGATTCTCAACGCGGGCACCTCGGGCTCGGGTAGGGGTGAGTCGCCGCGGATCTTAGCCGTTTTCGGCGCGCAATCGTGCGGTCCCATCCATGACGGGATCTTTGGCACTATCGGTGAATGCCTTTTTTCGACGGCGCGCGCGGCCGGATGCATTATCGGCGGTGGCCGATCGAGAATCCGCGCTACACCCTCGTTCTGCTGCCCGGAATCGGGCAGCACAGCGGGCACTACCACCGATTCGCGCGCGCCTTGGGACCCGCCGGGGCGCAGGTGTGGGCGTTGGACACCTTCGGGCACGGCTTGAGCGAGGGCGATCCGGAACGGCCCGGCACGCTGGCCGAGCTGGTGGCAGACGCCGTGCGGCTCGTCGAACTGGCGCACGGCGACCGGCCGCTGATCCTGCTCGGTCACTCGCTGGGCGCGGTGACCGCGCTGGGCATGCTCGGCGCGGCGGTGCCGGAAACGACCGGCCGGACACCGCATCCGGCGACCGCGGAACGAGACATCCCGCTGCGACCGGCCCTGCCCGACCACGCGCTCGCGGGCCTGGTGCTGTCGGGCGTCCCGAAACGCGCGCTCGGCGGCGGCGCGCCCGGCGCGCCGGGAACGCCACTGCCACGCGAACTTCCGATCCTCGCGGTGCACGGCGTGGACGATCGGCGAGCGCCGATCGATGCCGTCAGGGTCTGGACTAGCCGCCACGAATCGGTAGATTTACGGGAGTACATCGACGCAGGGCACGACCTGTTGCACGAGCCGGTGCACGCGCGGGTCACTGCCGACATCGCGGATTGGACGCAGGGTGTCGTCGTGGGGTTGGCACGACATCCGTGAACCGCTCTTCGGACGAGGAAGGGGGACGGCGCAGATGCCATCGCAGGAGAACGAGTTCGGCGGAGAGCCACGCGCGGAAGTCACCGCACCCGGTATCGATATCGCCGCGCTGAACCGGGCGGTCGACGACGGCTCGCTGTGGATCGACAGCCTGCTGGTCGCCGACGGCGCGCACGAACGCTGCGCGCGCCAGTACGAATTGCTCGCCGATCGGGTCGACGAGCAGATCCGCGTACTGAGCGCCGCCACCGCCCTGCCCGGCTTCGGCGGATTCGCCTCCGGCGACGCGCTGCGCGCCGGTTTCGAGCGCAAGGCCGACGGCGCGATCACGCGATTGCGCGACTATTCCGCCGCCGCACGGGAACTCGCCCAGACCTTCCGCGCCGCGGCCGCCACCTACCAGCAGGCCGACCAGGCCCTCGCGCTGGCAGTGGAGCGGATCGACGTGACGGGAGCCGCGCATGCGTGAGATGCCGCGCGCCGGCGAGCGGGCCACCCACCGGCGCACCGATCCCGCTTACGCGCCGAACGTCGAAGTGTTCGACAACCTCACCCACAGTGAGATCCACGCCAAGGTGCAGCTGCTGGATCCGGCCGTGCTCGCGGGCGGCCAGCAGGCGTGGAGCGCCGCTGCGGCGCACCTCGCCGACGCGGTCTTCCAGGCGCACACCGAGATTCGCGCGGCCATCGCCGACGGCTGGCGCGGCTCCGCGGCCAAGAGCGCGGACGCGGTGGTGCGCGTGTTCGAACAGGGCGGCCAGGACCTGGCCGACGTGTTCGCGGTGGTCTCGCAGCGCCTCGGGCGGGCGAGCGACGCGGCGGAAGCGTTGCGGGCCGCGGTGACCGAGCCTTCCGCCGAGGCACCGGATCTGGCGGGAGCACTGCTGGATCCGGCCCAGGCGACCAGCAATGTCGAGGGGCAGAAGGCGAGTGAGCACGCACGCCAGGACGTCGTGCGCGCGATGAACGACATCTACGCCGGTGTGTTCGTGCAGACCGGGACCGACGTGCCCGCGTTCCCCGACGAGACGGATCAGCCGACCGCCGCGGCGCCCGGCGCCGCACCGTCGAGCAAGATCATCGGAGGTGCCCAGCCCTCGCCTGCCGCGCAGCCCATATCGTTCGGGACAACCTCGCCGGAGCCGAGCCACCCGGTGCAGCAGCGGGGCGCTGTTCCGCAGGCCGATCCGGAACCCACCGTGGAGGCTCCGTCCACATCCGCCGCGGCCGCTGCCGCACCGACCAGTGCCGTGACCGCGGGCGAGGCACCAGCGCCGACCGCGTCTCGTGTCGCGCCCGCCGCCGCGGCGGCGCTTCCGGCGACGGCGGCCGCGTCCGTCCTCCGTACCGCGTCCACCCCGGGCGCGCCGGGGCCGACGACCGCACCCGCGGCGACGAGCGAGCCGATGACGGCGCCTGCCGTGCCGGGCGCGGGACCCCAGGTTCCGCCCGAGGAGCAGCGCAAGCGGGACGAGCGGCGCAAGAACGACGACAGCGGTGACGCGGCTGTCACCGGTCTCGGCGCGGGCGCGATGGGCGGCCTGATGGGCGGTGCGGTGGCCGCGATGGACACTCCGCGCGCGGGTTCGAGCGTGGCCGCGAACGCGGCGACCGCACGCCTGGCGCCGATCGACGACGAGGACGACGAGTTCGACCTCGACGACCTGCCCACCTTCCTCGAGCCCTCCGACGACGGCGGCGAACTCATCGGATCGCTCGATCCGACCACGCCGCCCGTGCTCGGGGAATGGTCCGAGTACGAGTGAACTGGACGCTGACCCCGGACCAGTTCGCGCTGGCCTGGTCACGCACCGACGGTGATCGCATCCCCTACCCACTCGCCGTGCGCTTGTCGGCCCGCGACATCGGCGAACGCGCCGCGCAGCTTCCGGCGCTCGAACGCTGGTGCGATCAGGTCCTGGACGCGGATCTGGAGGCGGCGCTGCGCGTTCTCGCCCAGCCGGACCTGCGCGTCGAGGTGTTCGGTCAGCGGGACGTTGCGCGCGAGGACGGCGGAGCGCGACCGATGACCGAGACCGGGCCGGAACCCGCGGCGCGGCCGGTGCGCATCCTCGGAGCCGCCGCCGGGAACATCGCGGTGGTCGCGGCGCAACGCCCCGGCGCGACGCCCGACCGCGGCGGCGAGGTGCGATTGTTCGCGGGCAGCTCCAAAAGCTTGTGCGCGCGTATCGTTTCCATGCTTCCGGAGAACACTCCCGGCGCCGTCCCGCGGCTGACCGCTCCCCTGACCCAAGTCGGCGAGGACAGCCGCAACCTGGTCACCGTTCCCGTCGCCGGGCCGTCCACGCCATCCCGGATCCGCAAGCTGCTCCGGCAACCGCGCGAAGGCATCGGGCAGATGGTCGTCTCCGCCCGTCGCGGCGCGGGTGAACTACGCCCGTTCGGCGTGCTGTGCTGGATCGACGTGGCCGCCGACGGCCGGTACGCGGTGCGTACGGGTGCGGATGTCGACATCGTCGCGGTGACCGCGGAACGTTTCGCCGCCCACCTCCGCCCGCTCGTCACCGCGGCCGCGCGCACGTCCACCGCCTACGCCGGGCGCTGAACACTCGGCCGCCCGTTGCGGGTCCAGACCGGCGCCGAGCCGCTCGGCGGTTCCCGACGCCGCTCCGGCGACGACCCGACACCACCGTTTACGGTGTACGAGTGCCACTTTACGAATTCGAAGGCAAACGGCCGCAGGTCGATCCGACAGCGTTCGTCGCGCCGACCGCGACCCTGATCGGTGACGTCCGGGTCGAGGCGGGCGCCTCGATCTGGTACGGCGCGGTGCTACGCACGGACCTCGCGCCGATCGTCATCCGCGAACGCGCCAACATCCAGGACAACGCGGTGCTGCACGTGCCACCGGACGTGCCGATGGAGATCGGACCCGGCGCGACGATCGCGCACAGCGTGGTCTTCCACGGCGCGGCGGTCGGCGCCGAGGCCATCGTCGGCAACGGGACCACGGTGCTGGACCTGGCCGAGATCGGTGCGGGCAGCATGATCGCCGCCCACTCGCTGGTGCCGCCCGGGGCCGAGATTCCCGACGGCGTGCTCGCCGCCGGCTCTCCCGCCGAGGTGAAAAGGCCGATCGAGGGCACCCAGGCGCAGATGTGGGTGCAGCTCAACCCGGGCTTCTACGCCGAGCTGGCCCAGCGCCACCGCAAGGGCATCACCGAGATCTGAGCGCGGTCAGCACAGCAGCGCGGTCACCTCGGCGTCCTCCAACTGGTGGAAGTCCCGGTACGCGCCGCCTACGCCGCCGAGCGAGCGCGGCACCCACGGGCAGACCGCCTCGTCGGCCTCGTCGGCGACCCGGCGCATCGCCTCCGTGGAGGAGACCGGGACGGCGACGACGACGCGCGCGGGCCGGTGCAGACGCGCGACCCGGCAGGCCACCACGACCGTGGCGCCGGTCGCCATGCCGTCGTCCACGATCACCACGGTGCGCCCTTCCAGCGGAATCGGCCGCGCCGAACCGCGCAACACCTGCCTGCGCCGCTCCAGCTCGGCGCGCTCGCGTGCCTCGATCGAGTCGACCTTCTTCGGCGTCAATCCGGTGTGCGCCAGTACATCCGGATTCAGCACCCGAACCCCGTCCTCGCCGACGGCGCCCAGCGCCAGTTCCGGCTGCCAGGGCACGCCCAGTTTGCGGACCAGGAGGATGTCGAGGTCACCGCCGATCACCTCGCGCACCGCGGCGGCGACCGGCACTCCACCGCGCGGCAGTCCGAGCACCAGCGGGTTCGCCGCGCGTAGGTGTTCCAGATGCGCACCCAGCGCGTGACCGGCCGTGGTCCGATCGGTGTAGACCATCGATTCCGAACGCTACTCCGGTCCGCGCTCGGTGATCGAGAATCGACGTAACGCGAGACTCGGGTTGGCGGTGCGCACCTTGCTCAGGTAGGCCAGGTCGATTCCGGCGGTCAGCACACCCGGCTCGTCGCCGAGGTCGGCGAGCACCGCGCCTGCCGGATCCACGATCATCGACGCGCCCGCGCCCCGGGGAGCGGCCTGATCGGCGGCGGCGACGTAGACGGTGTTCTCGATGGCGCGCGCCCGCACCAGCGTGGTCCACTGGTCGACTTTGGCCGGGCCGGGGATCCACTGGGCGGGCAGCAGCAGCACGTGCGCGCCTGCCGCGGCGACCCGGCGCACACCTTCCGGGAAGCGCAGATCGAAACAGGTCTGCATGCCGAATGTCACATCGCCGACCGCGAAGGTCGCGGGGGCTTCGATCACACCCGGCTCGACCACGTCGGATTCGAGGTGGCCGAAGGCGTCGTAGAGGTGGACCTTCCGATAGCGCGTGACGAGGGCCCCGTCGGGACCGAGCACGACCAGGGTGTTGCGGATGCGGTCGCCGCCGGGAGCGACCTGCTCCACCGTTCCGGCGACCAGGAACACGCCGAACTCGCGCGCGATCGCCCCGAGGCCGGTGACGAATGGGCCGGTCAGCGGCTCGGCGACGGCGACGACCCGCTCGTCGAGCCGGGTCACGGCGAACATCGAGTATTCCGGTGCGACGACCACCCGCGCGCCGCGCTCGCGGGCCGTGCGGACGTGCTCGCGCACCGTCGCGAGGTTCGCCGCGGGGTCGGTCGAGGGGGCGAACTGGACGACCGCCACGTCCAGCCGATCCGGCGTCGCATCCCGATGCGCGGGCGAGTTGTCCAGTTGCATAGGTCTCACCGTATTGGGGCGGTGGCCGGGACGACCAGTACGAGGCAGTAAACTCCTGGTCAATGAGCACCAATCAGGTCGACAGCGTTTCTGGCGACGACGACAGGGACACCGACGGCCCGTCTTTCGCCGATCTGGGCATCGATGACCGCATTCTGGCGGCCATCGCCGATGTCGGTTACGAATCGCCGTCGCCTATCCAGGCCGCGACGATTCCCCCGTTGCTCTCCGGCGCCGACGTCGTCGGCCTCGCGCAGACCGGCACCGGCAAGACCGCCGCGTTCGCCATTCCGATCCTGATGGGGCTCGAAGCCACCGGCCGCACTCCGCGCGCCCTCGTGCTCGCCCCGACCCGAGAGCTCGCGATCCAGGTCGCCGAGGCGTTCGGCCGCTACGCCGCGCACATCCCGGGCCTGCATGTGCTGCCGATCTACGGCGGGCAGAGCTATGGCGTGCAGCTGTCGGGCCTGCGCCGCGGCGCGCACGTCGTGGTCGGCACTCCGGGCCGGGTGATCGATCACCTGGAGAAGGGCACGCTCGACCTGTCGCAGCTGCAGTACCTGGTGCTCGACGAGGCCGACGAGATGCTCAAGATGGGCTTCCAGGAGGACGTCGAGCGCATCCTCGCCGATACTCCGTCGGACAAGCAGGTGGCGCTGTTCTCCGCCACCATGCCCGCCGCGATCCGCAAGATCTCCAAGCAGTACCTGCACGATCCGGTGGAGATCACGGTCAAGGCCAAGACCTCGACGGCCACCAACATCTCCCAGCGCTGGGTGCTGGTCTCGCATCAGCGCAAGCTGGACGCGCTCACCCGGGTGCTGGAGGTGGAGTCGTTCGAGGCGATGATCATCTTCGTCCGCACCAAGCAGGCCACCGAGGAGCTCGCCGAGAAGCTGCGCGCCAGGGGTTTCTCCGCCGCCGCGATCAACGGCGACATCGCGCAGAATCAGCGCGAACGCACCATCGGACAGCTCAAGTCCGGTGCCTTGGACATCCTGGTCGCCACCGACGTGGCCGCCCGAGGGCTGGACGTGGACCGCATCTCGCACGTGGTCAACTACGACATCCCGCACGACACCGAGTCCTACGTGCACCGCATCGGCCGCACCGGCCGGGCCGGACGCAGCGGCGAGGCGCTGCTGTTCGTCGCGCCGCGCGAGCGGCATCTGCTCAAGTCGATCGAGCGGGCCACCCGCCACCCGCTGACCGAGATGCAGTTGCCCAGCGTGGAGGACGTCAACGCCCAGCGCGTGACGAAGTTCGGCGACGCCATCACCGAGAACCTCACCTCGGCGAACCTGCCGCTGTTCCGCAAGCTGATCGAGGACTACGAGCGCGAGCACAACATCCCGCTGGCCGACATCGCCGCTGCGCTGGCGGTGGGCTCCTACGACGGCGACAACTTCTTCATGGAGCCCGAACCGGAGCCGGTGGAGCGCCCGCAGCGCGACCGTACCCCGCGCGAGCGGCCTGCCCGGCGCTTCGACGAGCCGGTCGGCGGTTCCCACCACCGCGCCACCGGAACCGAGCTGGCGACCTACCGGATCAGCGTGGGCAAGCGGCACCGCGTGGTGCCCGGCGCGATCGTCGGCGCGATCGCCAACGAAGGCGGCTTGCGCCGCAGCGACTTCGGGCACATCAGCATCCGTCCCGACCACAGCCTGGTGGAACTGCCGGCCCAGCTGCCGGAGGAGACGCTGGAGGCGTTGCGGCGCACCCGGATCAGTGGTGTGCTCATCCAGTTGCAACTGGATCAGGGCCCGCCGCAGACTCGCACGTTCAGCCGCGGCCATCGCCGGGAGCGCGAAGGCGGCAAGCGGCCGGAGCGCCGTAAGCCACGGTCCTGAGCCGGGGAGGGTATGCCGAGGTCAGGCGCGCTAGCTACAGTGTTGCGGTCCGTGTGTAATTCGGCGCACGCCGGCAGCGGGTGTCCCGCGAAGACACAGGAGGGCCGCGTTTGTTCGTGTTCGGTGATCGTGTCGTCTGCACCACCGTCGATCTCGTCCGCGCGGCGCACTGCGAGTTCGCGCTGTTGCGCGCCCTCGACGCCGAACTCGGCACCATCCCGGCCGAACCCCGCAGCGCCGCACCGGGAGACGAGCCCGCGCCGGGAACCGATGACGTCCGCCAACGCCTGCTCGACGACTACCGCACGCGGTTCGGCGGCGCTGTGGTCGAGATCGACCGGCCCCCGGACGATCCGAGCGATCCCGGCCGGTATGTCGCGGCCCTGACCGCCGCGCACGCCGACACGGTCACCGCTTTGCGCTCCGGCGCCCACGTGGTGCACGGCGCGGCCTTCTTCGACGGCCGATTCCACTGTGCCGCCGAGTTCCTGGTGCGGGCGGAACATCGGGTCCGCTACACCGTGCACGGCATCGCGCCCACGACGGCGGACCGGGTCGCCGCCGCGCTCGAGCTCGCCGCCTGCGCCGAAGCCCTCGACCGCTCGGGCGCGCTCACCGCGCCGCTGGTCCGGCTGCATCGGGGCGCGGAGAGCAGCGCCCGGGCGCTGAGCGAACTTCTTCCGTTGTATCGGGCGCGCAGGCGGCGGGTGGAACGGATCGTGGACGAGAAGCTCGGCGAACTACTGCCCGTGCAGTGGGGCGATCCCCGCTATCCGGCCTGCGGCCGCTGCCGTACCTGCACCGACGCCCTGTCCGCCGCGCGTGACCTGCTGCTCGTGGCAGGCATGCCGTCCGCCGCCCGCGCCCGCCTGCGCGAAGCGGGGGTGACCACCATCGACCGGCTGGCCACCACCGATGCCGCGGTGCCCGGCGTGCCGCCGCGGACGGTCTCCGCGTTGCGCCGCCAGGCGGAAATCCAGCTGCGACGGGAGCTTTCGGGAACGCCCACGCACACGCTGCTCGACGCGGCCGCGCTCGGGGCGCTGCCCGCGCCGTCCCCCGATGACCTCTCGCTCACCATCGCCGGCGGCGGCCGGGCTCCGCTCGTCGTGGAGGTCGGCGGCCCCGACACGGTGCATCTCTCGCTGCGCGGGCCGAGCGATTCGACCGACCCCCGGCAGGCCGCGGCCGCGGAGCGCCGGGTGCTCGAGCAGGTGCTGGACTATCTGACCCAGCGTCGCCGGATCTCGCCGGACCTGCACGTGTACCACTACTCCGCCGCGGTGCGCACGGCGCTGCTGCGGTGCACCGGACGCCACGGCGTCAACGAGGAACTGGTGGACGAACTGCTGGGCGGGGGTGTTCTGGTCGATCTGTATCCGATCGTGCGCGGCGCGCTGCTCGTCGGCGAGTCGTCCTACCGGCTCAGCGGGTTGCGCCGACTGCTTCCCGGCCCGGCCGATACGTCCGACGAACGCGATTGCCGCACCGTGCTGCGGCTGCGCGATTGGCTGCTCGATCGTGCGGCCGAGCAGCGTGTCGCCCCGCGGACCCTGCCCGCCGAGTCCGGGCACACCGCGGCGATCCCCGGCGCGGCCGCACCGCCGCCGTCGTCCCGGCCGTCGTCACTGGAGGCCGCGCTCGCGGAATACGCCGCCGCGCAAGGGGATCGGCTGCATCCCGCCGCGCTGACGGCCGCCGCGCTCGGCTACCACCGCCGCGAACGGCAGCCGTTGTGGTGGGCGCACGCCGACCGGCTCAGCCATCCGGTGGACGAATGGGCCGACGCGCCGGGAGTCCTGGTCGCCGACTGGGGCACCGTCGACACCAAGTGGCATCGCCGCCCCGATCGTCCGGCGATGCGGCGCTACCTGACCCTGAACGGCCGGATCGGCACCGGTTCGAGCGGCGCGCCGGGCGCGAGCGCGCTCACTCCCGGTACCACCGTCTACACCTTCTACGACCAGCCGATGCCGGCAGGCATGGTCACCGCTCCGGGCCTGCGGGCCACCGCGACGGCCACGGTTCTCGGCTGCTCGGTGGACGCCGAGTTCGACGACACCGTCCGGCTGGAGGAATCGCTGCCCGAGGGGTGCGAACCGTACGACGAATTGCCCTCGGCGATCGCGCCCGGACTGCCGGAATGGGATGAGAACGCCGCATCGGCCATCGAGCTCGCGGCGCAGCAATTGCTGATGACCTTGCCGGACACGCCGCGCGCGGCCGTCTTCGACATCCTGGCGCGCCGCCCGCCCCGGCTGCACGGCGACGCCCGGTTGCCCGAGGTGCACGGCGACTACGCCGCGGCGATCACGGCCGCGCTGTGCGCCCTCGACCACTCCTACGTCGCCGTGCAGGGCCCACCGGGCACCGGGAAGACCGCGACCGCCGCCCGCGTGCTGGAGCGGCTCATCACGCGGAACAAGTGGCGGATCGGCGTCGTCGCTTACGAATCCGCCACCGTGGAGAACCTGCTCGACGCGGTCGTGCGGGCGGGCGTCCTGCCGGAACTGGTCGCCAAGAAGGACGCGGCGACGGTCGCCCCGGAGTGGGTGGTGATCGATGCCGCCCGCTACCCGCGATTCCTGGACAACGCGATCAGCGGGTGCGTCCTCGGCGGTGGCCCGGCCGATTTCGCGGACGAGAGTACGGTGCCGCGTGTGGGCCTGGACCTGCTCGTGATCGCCGACGCCGGCCGCTTCCCGCTGGCCGAGACCGTGTCCGTCGCGGCGAGCGCGCGCAATCTGCTGCTGCTCGGCGATCCGGTGGCCACGAGCGCCCGCGGCGTCCACCCGGCTCCGGTCGGTGAATCGGTGCTCGGCTGGCTGGCCGAGGGACGTCAGACGCTGCCCACCGAGCGCGGCTACTTCCTGGACCGCACCTGGCGGATGCACCCGGCGGTCTGCGCACCGGTCTCCCGCCTGTACTACGACGGCCGCCTGCGGGCCAACGAGACGGTCACGCTGGCCCGGCGGCTGGACGGCGAGCAGCCCGGAGTCGACACCGTCCTGGTGGACCATTACGGCAACGCCACCACCTCGCCCGCGGAGGCGCGCGAGGTGGTGCGCCGGGTCCGCGCCCTGCTCGGTATGTCCTGGACGATCGGCGCGACCACCCGCAGACTGCACCCGCACGACATCTTCGTGGTCGCGCCGTACGCGGCCCAGGTAGGGCGCATCCGGACGCTGCTGGCCCGCGCCAAGATCGAAGACGTCCTGGTGGGCACCCCGGATCGCTTCCGCGGCCGGGAGGCGGCCGTGGTGTTGCTGTCCATGACGACCTCGAGCCCCGCCGACGCTCCTTACGGCATGCCGTCACTGCTGTCGCGCGGGGTGGTGCACGCGCTGTGCCGCGCCATGTGGAAGGCGATCGTCATCCGCTCACCACTGCTCACCGAATATCTGCCCGCGACCACGGACGAACTCGCCGATCTCGGCGCCTTCCTGCGGCTGACCGACGCCTCTCAGCCGAAGCAGACGCCCTCGCCGCGATAGGTCGGCACGCCGACGCGGGAACCGTCCTCGTCGACCAAATGCACGGTGTCGAACCGCTCGCACAATTCGCCGGCCTTCGCGTGCCGGAACCACACCCGGTCGCCGACCCGGAGTTCCGCGCCGCCCGACAAGGGGGTCTGTACTTCGCCCGCGCCCTCGGTGCCGAGCAGCTTCAGCCCGCGCGGCCACACCGGCTTGGGTACGCGCGACGATCCGGTGGGGCCGGACGCGATGTAGCCGCCCGCGAAGACGGTGGCGATATCGGACGCGGGCCTGCGCAGCACAGGCATCGCGAAATACAGCGCGGGCCGCGGGGTGAACGACCGGTAGCCGTCGAACAGTGTGGGCACGTACAGACCGGACCCGGCGGTCACCTCGGTGACGTCCGGATCGGCGACGCTGACTTCGATGGATCCGCTGCCGCCGCTGTTGACGATCGCCGGCTTGCCGGTCACGGATCGGACCGCGTCGAGCACCTCGGCCCGGCGCTTGCGGATCTCCGCTGCGGACGCCCGCTTCACCAAGCGGACCGCGAGGTTGGTGTCGGGCAGTCCCGCGATCTGCGCCTCGTAGGTCATCACGCCCACCACGTCGAAACCACGCCGCGACGCCTCGCCCGCCAGGGCGGCGGCCTCCTGCGGCGTGCGGATCGGCGAACGGCGCACACCGAGGTGCAGCGGGCCGATGCGCAGCGACGCGTCCACGTCCAGGCAGACCCGTGGTCGCACCCGGTCGGTGCCGACGGCGGCGCGGATCAGGTCGAGTTGCGCGGCATCGTCGATCATCAGCGTGATCGAGCGCAGGGCGATGTCGTCGCCGGCCAGTTCCGCCAGCGCCGCGCGGTCCACGCTGGGATAGCCGAGCAGCACGTCGCGCGCCCCGTGGCGCACGAGCCAGAGGGCTTCTCGCAGGGAGTAGGACATGATGCCGGCGAAACCGCCGGAGGCGGTGAGATCGGCGCCGAGGACTTCGGCGAGCACGGCGCGGCAGCGCACGGATTTGCTGGCCACACGCACCGGAGTGCCTGCGGCGCGACGCACCAGGTCGGCGGCGTTCGCGCGCAGCGTGGGCAGGTCGAGGGCGGCCAGCGGCGGATCCAGGTCGGCGGTGGCCGCGTGCAGCCCCGCGATCGGCGACGTCTCGGTCACCAGGACAACTCAACCACCAAGTTGGTCAAACGTCCAGTACTTGTCAGATCTCCGCGGCCTTCGTGGCCAGTCCGCTGACCATCTCGTCGAGCACCACCAGCATGGTCTCGTCGTTGCAATCGGCCAGCCAGCGCAGCACCGTGCCCTGCACGATCGAGACGACGTTGCAGGCGATCGCCTCCACCGGCTCCAGCCACTGCGTCCCCGATCGCTCGGCGCACAGCTTCAAGAACGCGGTGACCTCCGCGTCCTTCTCACGGTAGAACTCCGTCGCGATCGGATCGGGGAAGCAACCGCTTCTGACCTCCCAGCGGGCGCGCAGCGCCTCCAAGGTCATCTCGTACGATCTGATCTGCTTATCCGGGGTGGCCTTGACCAGCGGCCAGTAGGCACTGACCCCGGCGTGCAGCAACACCCGCAGCGCGCGCAGGCCCTTGTAGTCGAGCGTGGCGGCCGCCGCTTCGACCGCGTCCGTGACGGCGGGTCGTAGCCGGATCTCTGTTATTACTTCTCCACGTGCGCTCAACGACGACTCCCTCGGCGAAAGAACTCGCGCACCTCCGATGGCGCGACTCGCTGAACAGGGCGGGCAACATCGGGAAACACCTCGGCTGCCCGGTCCAACGTTCATCAATGGTAGTGCGTTTTCGGGGTTTGAGAACGGGTTCGATGGGTAATTCCAGACTGGAAGAATGTTTTGTTACCCAACCGGGACCGGTATGAAATCCTGCCGTGTCGCCCGGAAATCCCGCTATGACGGTGGATCTCGGCGTCCCGTCGCCGCTCGGCAGACCATGGACAACGGTACGGTCCAGTCGGCCGGCAACCCAAATCCTGTGGCAAATACCACAGGGAAACCGCCCAAATCGGTCAGCCTATCGTGTGAGGTCCGATCCAGTATCGACACCTCTTCGTTCCGCGCGGCGGATAGCCTGGATCGGTGACTCTCTCGCCCCCCGCCGACCAGTACTTCCTCTCCGGCACGTTCAACTTCCGCGACACCGGCGGGCTGCGCACCGACGACGGCGCCAAGGTGCGTCCCGGCGTCCTGCTGCGCTCGGCTCAGCTCAGCGGCCTGGATGACGCCGGCCATGCCGCGCTGCGCGAACTGGGCGTCAGCGCGGTCCACGACCTGCGCGGACAGCGCGAGATCGACCACATCGGAGCCGACCGGCTGCCCGCGGACGTCCGGCTGGCCATCACGCCGTTCGACTCCAGGATGGCCGAGGCCCCGCCGCACGAGGCGACCGCGCGGACCGCCTACGCGCACATGCTCGAGGTCTACCGGATGTTCCCGGCGCTGCCGGAGGCGCACGCCGCCATCGCTTCGCTCGCCGAGTCCGTGCTGCGGGGCGAAGGCGCCGTGCTGGTGCACTGCGCGGCGGGCAAGGACCGCACCGGCTGGGCCGTCGCGACGCTGCTGCGCGCGGTGGGCGTCATCGAGGCCGACGTCCAGGCCGACTACCTGCTCAGCAACGGCGCCGTCCCCGCGCTGCGCGCCCTTATGACGACGAAACTGCTGGCCGGCGAGGAACTTTCGATCGACCTGCTCGGCGTGCGTGACGAATACCTGGACATCGCCACCGCGTCGATGCGCGAGCTGCACGGCGGTCTGGACGGCTATCTCGCCGCCATCGGGCTGACGCCCGCTCTCCTCGCGCGACTGCGCGAACGAATGCTGGAGTGAGCCCGCGTCATTCGGCGGGCACCGCGCCCCTGCGCACCAAACCGTCGGCGTCGATCGTCACCTGATCGCCGGTGTGGAACCACGTTCCGGTGAATCGCTCCGCGGTCGTGGTGGGGTCGTTCCAGTAGCGCGGAGTGACATTCGGACCGCGACACAGCAACTCGCCGTGCCCCGCCCGCGCGCGCGGACCCCACAGCGCCAATTCCGTTCCGCCGAACGGAAAACCGAGCACCGCGGCAGCATCGGACGAGTCCGCCTGCTCGGCGTCGTCCACCGCCAGGCCGATCCCGCTGGTCTCGGTCGCGCCCCACACCGACCATTGCCGGGCCGCGGGGAACACGCCGCGCAGTTCGGCCGTGAGGTCGACCGGAGCGACCGGCGACGCGGCGCGCTCGGCCCGATGACCGGCCTTGCTGATCCGCGCGATGCCCTCGGTGCACAGCCCCTCGGCGCGCAATTCCGCGAGCGCGGGCAGCAGGCCCGCGAAGATCCGCGGAGTCGCGGAGACCATGTCGATCCGCTCGGCGGTGATGGCCTCGGCCATGCCGCGGATGTCCCGGGTGAGGACCACGGTGCCGCCGACGGCGAAGGTCGGCAACAGCTGGTCGACGCAGCCGCTGGCGTGCGCCAACGGCAGCAGCACCAGGTTGCGCAGGCCGTCAGTCGGCAGGTCGAGCGCCGCGACCACCGAGCGCACGGCGGAGAGCAGATTCTCGTTGGTCAGCTCCACCCCTTTGGGAGTGCACGTCCCGCTCGTGTAGGACAGCAGCGCCATGTCGCCCAGCGCCGCTCCGTCATCGATGTAGGCGGCGCCGTCGGGCAACTCGGTCTCCGCGCCCTGGTGGCCGAGCACGAAATCGGCACGGCTGTCGGCGATCACGCGCTCGGCCACCGCCTCGGGCAGCCCGTCGTGCACCAGCACCGGGACCGCGCCGCTGAGCAAGGCGCCGAGGAATGCCTGCACCCACCGGGCGCCGGAGGGCATGTGGACGGCGACCCGGTCGCCGTATCCGATCCCGTGCTCCTGCAAGCCGCCCGCGATCCGCGAGGCCGAGTGCCACAGCTCCCGGTAGGTCAGGCGCGGGCCGCCGATCTCGACCACGGCTTCGCGGGTACCGAACGCGTGCACTTGCAGATCCAGGAGTTCGGTCAGCGCGGGCGTGAGGTTTCCGTAGCGCAGCACTCCGTCGGCGCCCCGGGCTAGCGGGTTGTCCCAGACGTGCGGGCCGGTGAGGGGATATTCGACGAGCAACTGCGACATTCGTCCTCCGCGTGCCTCGAGGTATCAGGCACTGCGACTATATGACGCATGTCACAACTTCGCTGGAATAGGCGATGAACGTGTCCCAGCTGTCACCGGCCCGCGTAGCGAGCTTTCCCCGGACCCTGCTCGAGGAAACTGCGCACCCCGCCCTTCAGATCCTCGGTGTCGAACAGCACCCCGGACACCTCGGGCGTCACCGAATCGGCATGTGCCACACCGCCGGAACGCCAGGCCCCGATGATCTTCTTGGTCGCCGCGTTGGCCTGCGTTGGGCCCTCGGCCAGCCGGTGGGTCAGCGCGCGCGCCGCGGCGTCGAGGTCCTCGTGCACGGCGTTGACCACGCCCCACTCGGCCATGGTCGCCGCGTCGTAGAGGTCGCCGGTCATCACGAACTCGCGGGCCCGGCCCGAGCCTGCGCGTTCGGCCAGACGCTGCGGACCGCCCATCGACGGGGTCAGCCCGACCACGATCTCCACCAACCCGAACTTCGCCTTCGGCGCCGCGAGCAGGATGTCGCAGGCGAGGGCGATCTCGAAGGCGGCGGTCAGGGTCAACCCGTGCGCGGCGAACACCACCGGGCACGGCAGCGCCTCCAGCGGGTGGATGATCTGCGCGAACAACGTGCGCCACAATTCGGCGCCCTGCTCCGGGGTCAGGCCGTCGAAGACGTGCACGTCGACGCCGCCGGACACCACTTTGCCCTCGGCGCGCAGCAGCAGGGCGCGCGGCGGCCGCGCCGACAGCTCGGCGACGTCGGCGATCAGCGCGTCCAGCATCGACCGGTCGAAGAGGTTGAGCGGCGGGTGGTCCAGCGTGAGGGTCGCCACCTCCGCCCCGCCGTCGGTGAAGTCGCGTTCCAGGCGGGTGGCCTTCGTTTCACTCATCCGGTCAGCGTACGAGGTGGATCTGGAAGACTGTCGATGTGACCAAGTCGGCCAGTGAAAGCGGTTCCTACGTCGAGCCCGGCGAGTTCAAGAGGGACACGAACTACATCACCACCCGGATCACGGCCGACGGCCGCGACGGCTACCCGGTCGAGCCGGGGCGCTATCGGCTGGTCGCGGCCCGCGCCTGCCCGTGGGCCAACCGGACGCTGATCGTGCGTCGTCTGCTCGGGCTCGAACCGGTGCTCTCACTCGGCCTGTGCGGACCCACGCACGACAAGCTCAGCTGGACCTTCGATCTGGACCCCGGCGGCGTCGACCCGGTGCTCGGCATCCCCCGGCTGCGCGACGCCTACCTGGCCCGATTCCCGGACTACCCGCGGGGCATCACCGTGCCCGCTGTCGTGGACGTGCCCACCGGGCAGGTCGTCACCAACGACTACGCGCAGATCACCCTCGACTTCTCCACCGAATGGACCGAGCATCACCGGCCCGGCGCGCCACAGCTGTACCCCGAGCCGCTGCGCGCGGAGATCGACGAGGTGAACCTCGCGGTGTTCCGCGACGTCAACAACGGCGTGTACCGCTGCGGGTTCGCCGGGGCGCAGGACGCCTACGACACCGCCTACGACCGGCTCTTCCGCCGCTTGGACTGGCTGTCCGAACGCCTTGCCGCGCAACGGTATCTGGTCGGCGACACGATCACCGAGGCCGACGTGCGGCTGTTCACCACGCTGGTCCGGTTCGACGCGGTGTACCACGGCCACTTCAAGTGCAACCGGTCCAAGCTCAGCGAGATGCCGGTGCTGTGGGCGTACGTGCGCGATCTGTACCAGACCCCCGGGTTCGGCGACACCATCGACTTCGGGCAGATCAAGACGCACTACTACGTCGTGCACCGGGACATCAATCCCACCGGGATAGTTCCCAAGGGCCCCGATCTGTCGAACTGGCTGACCCCGCACGGCCGGGAGGCGCTGGGCGGCAGTCCGTTCGGCGACGGAACCCCGCCGCCCCCGCCGCCGCTGGGCGAACGCGTGCCCGCCATCCACACCCCCGAGTAGGGGCGCACCCGTCCGAGTCGAAAGCCGGGCAGCCGCCGGTGGAACCGATGCGGCTGGGTACTTCGTTGTCATGACGAGCTGACGGCAACCGGTGCCATACAGTTCTACCCAGCAGACCGGAAGAGGAGGATGCCGCCGATGCTCAAAGGCGCGTTCGAGAAGACGGTGGTCGAACTGCTCGACACCGGGTCCCGCCTGCAGGCCCCCGCGGTCGCCAAATACGTGGACCGAATCCGCCGCTCCCATCCGGAGGAAAGCCCAGCGCAGATCATCGACCGGCTGGAGAAGCAGTACCTGCTAGCGGTGACCGGCAGCGGCAGCGCGGTGGGCGCGACCGCCGCCCTCCCCGGCGTCGGCACCGTGGCGGCCATCGCGGCGGTGAGCGCGGAGACCACCTTCTTCATGGAGGCCTCCGCCGTGTTCACCCTGGCGGTGGCCTCGGTGCACGGCATCACCCCGGAGGACCAGGAGCAGCGCAGGGCGCTGGTGCTGGCGGTCGTGCTGGGCGAGAGCGGCATGCAGATCGTGCAGAAGAGCGTCGGCAGCTCCGCGAAGAACTGGGGCACGGCTTTCGCCAACCGCATCCCCGGACTGTCCAGCATGAACGACTCGCTGCTGAAACGGTTCATCGTCCGGTTCATCACCAAGCGCGCCGCGCTGATGGCGGGCAAGGTGCTGCCCGCAGGCATCGGCGCCGTGATCGGCGGCGCGGGCAACCGGGCGCTGGGCAAGGCCACGATCACCAACGCGCGCAAGGCATTCGGGCCCCCGCCCGCCACCTGGCCCGGGCACTTGGTCATCGACGCCGATCCGCTCACCGCGATCGACCCGGCGAAGCCGCGCCCGCCGGCCACGCCACAATGAGCGGGACGCGGCCGATCGCGTTCGCGGTCCGTGGCCTGACCAAGCGGTACGAGCTGGCGACCGCGCTGACGGACGTCAGCTTCACCGTCCCCTCGGGCGCCATCGCCGCGCTGGTGGGTCCGCGCGGCGCGGGCAAGACCACGATCCTGCGAGTGCTGCTCGGACTGGTCGCCCCCACCGGCGGAACCGCGTCCGTCGGCGGGTCCGGTTCCCGGCGGGACGGCGCGGGCTCCGCGGCTGTGATCGGCGGCGTTCTCGCGCCACGCGGCCTGCATCCGGCCCACACCGCACGGGATCATCTCTGGATCTACGCCGCCGCGGCGCACGTCGGCGACAGCCGGGTGACCGAGGTGCTCGAACTGGTGGGCCTGGACGAACACGCCTCGGCGAAGATCGACGTTCTATCGATCGGGCAGCAGACCAGGCTGGCCCTGGCCACCGCGTTGCTCGGCGATCCCCCGCTGCTGGTGCTCGATGAGCCGATGGAGGGGCTGGACGCCGCCGAACGCGGCTGGTTGCAGGACTTCCTGCGCAGGCATACCCGTCGCGGCGGCAGCGTCCTGCTGACCAGCGAGAGCCTCGGCGCCGTACTGCCCGCCGCGGACCAGCTGGTCGTGCTGAACGAAGGCGCGGTGGTGTACCAGGGCACGCCGGCGCGGTTGCGCCGCGGGCATCCGGACCGGCTGGTCGTCGCCGCGTCCACCCCCATCGCATTGGCCACCATGCTCGCGGCCCGAGGATTCACCGACGCGGTGATCCGGCCGGACGGTCGCCTCGCCGTCGCCGAGGCGACCGAAGCAGAGATCAGGACGGCGGCCACCGCGGCGCAGGTGCGGATCGACAGCATCGTGCCCGACCCCATCCATCCCGACCGCGTGCTGGCGTCGCTGACCAAACCCACCGCCGCGCCCGCGCCGCACTATCCGGGCCTCGCCGCGCCCGGCGCCCAGCCACCCTCGCCGATGCCCTACGGAATCCCACGATGATCGCCATCCTGCCCGCGGTCCTGGTGCCGAACGTCAACTCCGAGGTGCGCAAGGTCGTCGCGATGCCGCGCGGCCGGGCGCTCGCCGCCGCGCTGCTCGCCGTGGCACTGTTCGCGAGCCTCGTGTCGGCGAGCCTGGCCGGGCCGCCGGATCCGCGCGGCCAGCCGGCCACGGGCGCTGCGACGATCGGGCTCTACGTCGGCCTGGCGCTGGTCGTGCTGGCGGCCGCCGTCTTCGGCGCGGTGGCGACCGGGGCGGAGTACCGGTATCACAGCATGGCCGTGACCACACTGTTCAGCGGCGACCGCGACCGGATCGCGGCCGCGAAATTCCTGGTCATCGGGTGCTGCGCCCTGGCGGCGGCGGTCGCCGTGGAACTGGTGTCGGTCGCCGCGCTGTTCGCTGCCGGGCATGGCGAATTCGCCGTCACCGGGGAGTTCTTCGCGGTGCTCGGCGGCGGGCTGCTCGCCGCGGGCTGCTGGTCGCTGATCGGCGCGAGCGCGGGCATCCTGCTGCGGTCCTCGACCAGGGCGGTGTCGCTGCTGCTGGGCTGGATCGTGCTGGCCGAACCGCTGATCTGGCTGATCGCGCGCGGTCTCGGCATCCCGGGCGTGGTCACCGTGCTGCCCCTTTCCGCCACCGTCGGCACGGTAGCGGTCGGCTCCTATCCCGACAGCGACGTGCTCGCTCCGGCCCCGGCCGCCGTCGTGGTCCTGTTGCTGTGGACCATCGGTCTGGGCGCCGCGAGCTGGTGGAGCCTGCGCACCAGCGACCTGTGATGAAGAGCCGATAGGGAACAACGGCTTGTCGGTCGGTGTCGGTACCGTCGATGACGAACGCGGTACGACAAAGGGGGCGAGCGCACGACGTGGACGGGGGAAGCAGACCGGGCTGGATACGCAGGCTGTGGGCCGAATGCCTACCGCACCGCGCCGTGCTGGCCGGGCTCGCGGCGGCGGTACTCGGCGGGGCGATCGTCGAAACCGCGGGACCGCTGCTGACCAAACGGGCCGTCGACGCGGCGGGGATCGGTGACACGGCGGCGATCACCGCCGTCGCCTGGCTGATCCTCGTCTTGGCCGTCAGCCGGTCCGCGGCCGGATTCGGGCGGCGCTGGCTGGCCGGACGGCTGTCGCTGGACGTACAGCACGCGCTGCGGGTGCACCTGCTCGGCGCATTGCAGCGGCTCGACGGGGTGGGACAGGACACCCTGCGCACCGGGCAGGTCGTGTCCCGATCGATCACCGATCTCCAGTTGGTCCAAGGTCTGCTCGCGATGGTCCCCCTGTCCGGCATGGCGCTGCTGGAGTTCGGGCTCGCCGCCGCGGTCATGATCTGGCTCTCCCCGCCGCTGGCCGCAGTAGCGCTGTTGGTGGTGCCCGCGATCGGCCTGGTGGTCTACCGGATGCGCCCGCGCCTGCACGCGGCGACCTGGTCGGCGCAGCAGCGCGCCGCCGATCTCGCTCAGCACGTCGAGGAGACGGTCACCGGCGTGCGGGTGGTCAAGGGCTTCGGTCAAGAAGCGCGGATGGTCGATCTGCTGGAGCGGCACGGTCGCAAGCTGTTCGCGGAGCGGATGCGCGCCGCGCGGATCGACGCCGGGTTCGCGCCGACCGTCGCGACGATTCCGCAGGTGGGGATGGTCGCGGTGATCGCGCTCGGCGGCCTGCTCGCGCTGCACGGCAGCATCGGCATCGGCACCTTCGTGGCGTTCGCCGCCTATGTCGCCGTGATGACCGGCACCGCGCGGATCCTCTCCTCGGTGATCGTCATGGCCCAGCTGACCAGGGCGGCGGCCGAGCGGGTCTTCCAAGTGATCGACACCGCGCCGGTCATCGCCGACCCCGAGCGGCCCGTGGAGCTGCCGGACGGACCGCTCGGCATCGAGATCGACGCCGTGACGTTCGGTTTCGATCCCGACCGTCCGGTGCTACACGAACTGGACCTGCGCGTACGGCCCGGCGAGACGGTGGCGGTCATCGGCCCGGCGGGTTCGGGCAAGTCCACACTCGCCCTGCTGCTCCCCCGGTTCTACGCGCCGGACGCGGGCAGCATCCGGCTGTTCACCGACGCCCCAGCGCACGCGGGCGCGAGCGACGCGTTCGCGCGCGCGAGTTCCCCCGCCGGGACCAGGTCCGCCGAAACCACCGGCGTCGACATCGCCGACGTGCGCGCCGCCGACCTGCGGGCCGCGATCGGCGTCGTCTTCGACGATCCTTTCCTGTTCTCCGACACCATCGCGGCCAATATCGCACTGGGCCGGCCGGAGGCCACCGACGAGGAGATCAGGCAGGCCGCCGTCCAGGCCGCGGCCGACGAGTTCATCACCGAACTGCCCGACGGCTACGACACGGTGGTCGGCGAGCGCGGCCTCACCCTCTCCGGCGGCCAGCGCCAGCGGATCGCGCTGGCCAGGACGCTGTTGGCCCGCCCGCGCATCCTGGTGCTCGACGACGCCACCTCCGCCGTGGACGCGGTGACCGAGGCCGCGATCTTCGACGCGCTGCCCGACCGCGGCGGCCGGACGACGCTGATCCTCGCGCATCGGGAATCCACGCTGGCCCACGCCGACCGTGTGATCCGGCTGCCCGCGCCGGCCGGGCACCTCACGCCGCCCGAGCCGCACGTGGACGCGACCCCCGCCGCCGACGGGCGAGCGCTCGACAGGTCCGCCGGTCGCCGCTTCGGCAGCGCGGCGGCCGATATCAGCGAGACACCCGAGCTGCGCCGCACCATCGAACTCCTGCCACCCGCCACCGAGCAGCCGGGCATGGACGCGCAGCGGCTGCGCCGGCCGGATCCGCGTTTCCGGCTCGCCCGCCTGCTGCGCCCCGTCCGTCGGCTGGTGCTGACCGTGATGGCGCTGCTCGCCGCGGACGCGGCCATCGCAATCGCCTTCCCGCCGCTGGTGCGCTACGCGATCGACGGCGGCGTGCTCGGCGGCGATGCGGCAGCGCTGGTGCGCGCGACGCTGCTCGGCGCGGTCCTGGCCGCGGCGGGCTGGGCAGTCGGCGCGGCCACCACGCTGCTCACCGCGCGCACCGGGGAACAGGTGCTGTTCGCCCTGCGCGTCCGCAGCTTCGCGCACTTGCAACGACTCGGCCTGGACTACTACGAACGCGAACTGTCCGGGCGGATCATGACGCGGATGACCACCGACGTCGACGCGCTGTCGACCTTCCTGCAGACCGGAGTCGCCACCACCCTCGTCGGCCTGCTGACGCTGGTCGGCATCACGGTCGCGTTGCTGGTCATCGACATCTCCCTGGCGCTCGTCGTGCTGGCGACGGTCCCCGCCCTGCTGATCGCGACGGTGCTGTTCCGGCGGGTCTCCTCCACCGCCTACACCGTGTCGCGCGAGCACGTGTCCGTGGTCAACGCCGACTTCCAGGAGAACGTCACCGGCTTGCGGGCGGTGCAGGCCAACCGGCACGAGCCGCGCGCCGCCCGTCGCTTCGCCGAATACTCGCAGCGCTACCGCAACAGCCGGTTGCGCGCCCAGCGGGCGATCGCGCTGTACTTCGCGTTCGTCGTGGGATGGGCCGACGTGGCGTTGGCGGTGGTGGTGTTCTTCGGCGCGCGCGGCGTCGCCTCCGGCGCGACCAGCGCGGGAACCTTGATCGCTTTCGTGCTGTATCTGGAGCTGCTGTTCGTGCCGATTCTGCAGTTGTCCCAGGTCTTCGACAGCTACCAGCAGGCCAGGGTCGGCCTGCGCCGCATCGGTGACCTGCTGCGCACGCCCTCCTCGATCGCCGCCGATCCGGCCGACCCGGTGCCCATCGGACCGGGGCTGCGCGGCGAGGTGGCGTTCGACAACGTTCGCTTCCACTACGCGGGCAGTCCCGTTCCGGCGCTGGACGGCGTCTCGCTGCACATACCGGCGGGCTCCACCCTCGCCCTGGTCGGGCCGACCGGCGCGGGCAAGTCGACCGTGGTCAAGCTGCTGGCCCGGTTGTACGACCTGCCGCCGGATCCGGGCGATCGCACGCAGCCGGCGCCCGCCGCCGCGGCGAAGAACGGAGCCTCGGTGGTCCCGCAGGTGCCCGGCGCGATCCGGGTGGACGGCGCCGACGTGCGCGACTACCGGCTGGCCGAATACCGAGCCCGGCTGGGCATCGTCCCCCAGGAAGCTCACCTGTTCACCGGGGACGTGGCGAGCAACATTGCATTCGGGAAACCATTCGCGACTCCGGAGGAGATCGCCGCGGCGGCCGCGGCGGTGGGTGCGACGGAGATGATCGCCGCGCTCCCGCTCGGGATGAACCACCCGGTCGGCGAGCGCGGCCGCGGCCTGTCGGCCGGGCAGCGGCAACTGATCGCGCTCGCCCGCGCCGAACTGGTCGCTCCGGACTTGCTGCTACTCGACGAGGCCACCGCGACCCTCGACCCGGACACCGAGGCGTCGGTGCTGGCAGCGAGCCGATCGCTGAGCCGGGACCGCACCACGGTGATCGTCGCGCACCGGCTCGGCACGGCCGCTCGCGCCGACCGGATCGCCGTGGTCGACCACGGGCGGATCGTGGAATTCGGCCCGCACGCCGAACTGCTCGCGGCGGGCGGACCGTATGCCCGGCTATGGGCAGTGGCAGCGGCGTCGGAGGGAATATTCTCGGGTGACGACGGGTCGTCAACAATAGGGTCGGGGGTGTCGGGTGGTCAGTGAATCCGCCGATTTGCTGCTGGGCCTATCCTCAGATAGGGCGCATCGGCGCGCAATCCGCTGATCCCCGTGCCGGGCACGTCACAAACGTCGCAGCGCGAAGAACGAAATGAGGCGAACACCTGCTGTGAGCAGCTCAACTTCCCAGTTCGGACAGAACCAGTGGTTAGTCGACGAGATGTATCAGAAGTTCAAACAGGATCCATCCTCGGTCGACGAGAGCTGGCACGAGTTCCTGGCCGACTACACGCCTGACACGAGCGGCGACACCGGCAACAGCCAGCCCGCGCCCGCGCAGGCCGCCGCTCCCGCACCGGCTCCAGCGGCTGCCAAGCCCGCCGACGCCAAGCGCAACGACGCCACTCCCGCGGCCCCGAAAGCGCCCGCCCCGGCCGCCGCCAAGCCCGCCCCGGCCGCCGCCAAGCCCGCCCCGGCCGCCGCCAAGCCCGCTCCGGCCGCCGCCAAGCCGGCCGCGGTGACCACCCGCGCTCCCCAGACCACCCCGGCGCCTACGTCGAACGCCGCGCCGACCTCCGGCCCGAAGCAGGCCGACACCGCCGCCGACGAGTCCAAGGTGCTGCGCGGCGCCGCCGCCGCGGTGGCGAAGAACATGTCCGCCTCGCTGAGCATCCCCACCGCGACCAGCGTGCGCGCCATCCCGGCCAAGCTGATGATCGACAACCGCTTGGTCATCAACAACCATCTCGCCCGCACCCGGGGCGGCAAGATCTCCTTCACCCACCTGCTCGGCTACGCCATCGTGCAGGCGGTCAAGGCGTTCCCGAACATGAACCGGCACTACGCCGAGATCGACGGCAAGCCGAACGCGGTCACCCCCGCGCACACCAACCTCGGCCTGGCCATCGACCTGCCCGGCAAGGACGGCAGCCGGTCGCTGGTCGTCGCGGCCATCAAAGGCTGCGAGGCGATGACCTTCGGGCAGTTCCACACCGCTTACGAGGACATCGTCCGCCGCGCCCGCGACGGCAAGCTCACCGCCGAGGACTTCTCCGGCGTCACCATCTCGCTGACCAACCCGGGCACCATCGGCACCGTGCACTCGGTGCCGCGCCTGATGAACGGTCAGGGCGCGATCATCGGCGCCGGCGCGATGGAGTACCCCGCCGAGTTCCAGGGCATGAGCGACGAGCGCATCGCCGATCTGGGCGTCGGCAAGCTGATGACGCTCACCTCCACCTATGACCACCGCATCATCCAGGGCGCGGAGTCGGGCGACTTCCTGCGCACCATCCACCAGCTGCTGATCGCCGACGAGTTCTACGACGAGATCTTCCACGGTCTCGGCGTGCCGTACGAGCCGGTCCGCTGGCGCAAGGACGTCCGCGAGCGCGGCGTCGACAAGAGCGCGCGCGTGCTGGAGATGATCGCGGCCTACCGCAACCGCGGCCACCTGATGGCCGATACCGATCCGCTGCGCCTGGTCAAGGACAAGTTCCGCAGCCACCCGGATCTGGACGTCACCCAGCACGGACTGACGCTCTGGGACCTGGACCGCACGTTCAACGTCGCGGGGTTCCACGGCCAGGAGCGGATGAAGCTGCGCGACGTGCTGTCGGTCCTGCGCGACGCCTACTGCCGCCACGTCGGCGTGGAGTACACCCACATCCTGGACGTGGAGCAGCTGCGCTGGATCCAGGATCGGGTCGAGCAGAAGCACGCGAAGCCGACGGTCGCTCAGCAGAAGTACATCCTGAACCGGCTCAACGCGGCCGAAGCGTTCGAGACCTTCCTGCAGACCAAGTACGTCGGGCAGAAGCGCTTCTCGCTGGAGGGCGCCGAGGCCGTCATCCCGATGATGGACGCCGTCATCGACCAGTGCGCCGAGCACAGCCTCGACGAGGTCATCATCGGCATGCCGCACCGCGGCCGGCTCAACGTGCTGGCCAATATCGTGGGCAAGCCCTACTCGAAGATCTTCACCGAGTTCGAGGGCAACATGAACCCGGCCGCCACCCACGGCTCCGGTGACGTGAAGTACCACCTCGGCGCGCAGGGCACCTACTTGCAGATGTTCGGCGACAACGAGATCGAGGTCTCGCTCACCGCCAACCCCTCGCACTTGGAGGCGGTGGACCCGGTCCTCGAGGGCCTGGTCCGCGCCAAGCAGGATCTGCTGGACAAGGGCGACGGCCCGGAGGGCTTCTCCGTCGTGCCGCTCATGCTGCACGGCGACGCCGCGTTCGCGGGTCAGGGCGTGGTCGCCGAGACGCTGAACCTGGGCGGCCTGCGCGGCTACCGGGTCGGCGGCACGATCCACATCGTGGTGAACAACCAGATCGGCTTCACCACCGCTCCGGAGAACAGCCGCTCCACCGAGTACTCGACCGACATCGCGAAGTTCATCGGCGCGCCGATCTTCCATGTCAACGGCGACGACCCGGAGGCGTGCGACTGGGTGGCGCGTCTGGCGGTCGACTTCCGGCAGAAGTTCCGCAAGGACGTCGTCATCGACATGATCTGCTACCGCCGTCGCGGCCACAACGAGGGCGACGACCCGTCGATGACCCAGCCGTACATGTACGACGTCATCGACACCAAGCGTTCGGTCCGCAAGGCGTACACCGAGAGCCTGATCGGCCGTGGCGACATCTCGCTGAAAGAGGCCGAGGACGCCCTGCGCGACTACCAGGGCCAGCTGGAGCGGGTGTTCAACGAGGTCCGTGAGCTGGAGAAGTACTCGCCGGGGCCGAGCGAATCGGTCGAGGGCGACCAGCCGGTGCCCGCGTCCGTCGTGACGGCCGTGGACAAGTCCATCCTGCAGCGCATCGGCGACGCGTTCCTCAACGTGCCCGACGGCTTCAACGTGCACCCGCGCGTCAAGCCGGTGCTGGAGAAGCGCCGCGAGATGGCCTACGAGGGCAAGGTCGACTGGGCCTTCGCCGAGTTGCTCGCGTTCGGCACGCTGATCGACGAGGGCCGCGCGGTGCGCCTGACCGGTCAGGACTCCCGCCGCGGCACCTTCACCCAGCGGCATGCGGTGATCATCGACCGCAAGACCGCCGACGAGTACACCCCGCTGCACAACATCGGCAGTGAGAACCCGGGCTGGTTCGCGGTGCACGACTCGGCGCTGAGCGAGTTCGCCGCCGTCGGCTTCGAATACGGCTACTCGCTGGGCAACCCCAACGCGCTGGTGTTGTGGGAGGCGCAGTTCGGTGACTTCGTCAACGGCGCGCAGTCGATCATCGACGAGTTCATCTCCTCCGGTGAGGCCAAGTGGGGCCAGCTCTCCGACGTCGTGCTGCTGCTGCCGCACGGCCACGAGGGCCAGGGCCCGGACCACACCTCCGGCCGCATCGAGCGCTTCCTCCAGCTGTGCGCGGAGGGCTCGATGACCGTCGCGGTGCCGTCCACCCCGGCAAACTACTTCCACCTGCTGCGCCGCCACGCGCTCGACGGCATCCGCCGTCCGCTGATCGTCTTCACCCCGAAGTCGATGCTGCGCAACAAGGCCGTGGTCTCGGATCTGAAGGACTTCACCGAGAGCAAGTTCCGCTCCGTCTTCGACGAACCCGCCTACGAGCAGGGCATCGGCGATCGCGGCAAGGTCAAGCGCGTCCTGCTGACCAGCGGCAAGCTCTACTACGAGCTGGCCGCCGAAAAGGCCAAGCAGAAGCGCGAAGACGTGGCCATCGTGCGGATCGAGCAGCTCTACCCGCTGCCCGTCCGCCGCCTGAACGAGGCCCTGGAGGGCTACCCCAACGCCACCGATCTGGCGTGGGTCCAGGAGGAACCGGCCAACCAGGGCGCCTGGCCCTTCTTCGGCCTCAACCTCCCCGAAACCCTCCCCGCCCGCTTCGCCAACACGAAGCTGCGCCGCATCTCCCGCCGAGCCATGTCGGCCCCGTCCTCGGGGTCCAGCAAGGTGCACGCGGTGGAACAGGCGGAGATCATCGCGGAGTCGTTCGAACCGACGAGCTAGTTTCCTGCTGTGACGCCGGCCCGGATCGCTCATTCCTTTGAGCGATCCGGGCCGGTTTCGTATCTGCGGGATTGAGTTCTAGGACGTTCGAACAAGGTTTCAGGGCCGCGGGACACGTCGTTGGCTCTCCCGATCGCTGCTCACGCCTCGCACAAGCTCAGACCTTGACGATCTCGATCTCCGGTCCACACAGCAAGGTCATGTCCTCGGGGTCCGACGTCACCACCGTCGCCAGCCCACGAACCGAGCGGGCCGACGCAGCCAGAACGGCGTCGATCGCGTATTTGTGCCCACCAAGGCCATGCTCGCGCAACAGCGCAGCGGCCTGCGCGGCCAACTCTCGCGTCACGGCGTGAACATCGATCTGTGACAACGTCCATGCGATGCGGGCAGCATGCACCTTGCTGTAGTCGGCTTCCACCGTCGTCATAGCCGTGGTGGCCACTCGTACGCCGTCCTCTTTCGCAGCCTGCACCCACGCGAGCATGCGGCGATCCTTCCGATACAGCATGGACAGCCCCTCGCTGTCGAGGAACAGCACATCCGGCATCAGGCGGCCGATCCGCGCGAACCCCGACGCCGCCGCTCGAAGCCCAACTCCACCCGCGCCTGATCGATCTCCGCACGAGTCAACGGCTCGTCGTCCTTCTCGAAGTCGGCCACCAACTCCCCCAGTTTGTCCATCGCGACACGCTGCTCCAACGCTTCGGCGACATAGGCGGAGAAGCCGCCGGGACCGACATGGGCTCGGGCCTGCTCAGCGAGCTCCTCCGGGAGGCTGATCGAGTACTTCTTACTACCACCCATACCCTACATGCTACCAGTGGTAGCAACGATGTGACAGAGCGACACCATTCCCGCCGTCGTCGATGAGCAGCGCAGATTCGCAAATACCCCAAGGTGAAGCGGCTTTCCGCAGACGAGGGCGGTCGCGATCCGAAGCCGCCGGTCCGAGCAGCATCTCGAGCAACGGTCGCAACCGCGGTCTTCGAAGCAGGTGATCGCCCGGTGGCGTTCGGCCTGTCAGGCGCGGTCGTGGAGAGTGATCTGGTAGCTGTCGGGGTCGGCGAAGGTGAATGTCCGGCCGAAGGGGCCGTCGATCGGCGCGGAGACGATGGTGTGACCGTCGGCGACGAGAGCATCGTGAATGGCCTGGACGTCTGTGGCGTGGAGCCAGATCGCGGCGCCGATGCCGGGCTGAGCGGCGGATGCGAGATCAGTGCCGGGAACGACGGCACGGAGCGCGAACGCGATCGGCTTCGTCTCGAAGACGACGGCGTGCGGAGGTCCGGTCTGCGAGCGGACGAGGCCGAGGTACTGCTCGTAGAACGCCTGCGAGGCGTCGAGGTCGCGCGCTTGCAGCGAGATGAAGTCGGGGCCGGTGGCGGGCATGACGATACTCCTTCCTTACGTGTCAGTTTTCTGACACAGATCAAGCTATGTCAGGATACTGACATGAGTCAAGACGGTGTCGGCGTCGACCTCGAGACGTCACTGGGCTACCTGCTGAAAGAGGCGTCGAGCGCCCTCCGCGCAGCCATGGAGGAGGTGCTGCGGCCGCTCGGGATGAGCGTGACGCACTACTCCTGCCTCGAACTGCTGGCGCAACGACCGGGCTTGTCGAACTCCGAACTCGCGCGCGGCGCGTTCGTGACTCGGCAGACGATGAACGTGCTGCTCCAGACCCTGGAACGCGAGGGCTACGTGACCAGGCCCGCGGAGGCACCTGTGGGCAAGGTTCTTCCCACGCGGCTGACGCCTCGCGGACGACGGAGTCTCCAGAAGGCGACCGTAGCGGTCCGGTCCGTCGAGGTCAGAATGCTGGCCGGCCTGACCGAAACCGAGCAGGCAGACGCGTTCCGGATACTGCGGAGCATGATCCATTCGCTGCGCGATGACAACGACGGCGCATAGCTTGTTCCCGGCGCACGGCTCGTCGCGCTCGGATAGGAGCGCAGCCGAGTGTGAAATCCATTCGGACGTACCCGACTACCCCCTCTTCTGCGATGAACCGGTACAGCACTGCGGCATTGTGCGCTGATCTCGATCTCCGCACGGCCAGGTCGAAGCTCAACCCATCCGCCGCAATGGTTCGCGCCCACTCTGGCATGACTACCATCGGACGCGATGCACGTCGACTTGATGCTCGATTCTCTTGATGGCGTGTCCGTAGGGGATGCGCTGGGTGCGGAGTTCCCCATCATGGGCCGGTCATTTCCGGATCTCCGCCCAGGCAAACTCCCTACGCGACAGTAGGGGTGGACCGACGACACCGAAATGGCCTGCACGGTAATTGCTCATCTCTCCAGTCACGGTGGGATCGACCAGGATCGACTTGCCGCCGCCTTCGCGCGACGGTTCGACCCGCGACGCGACTACGGCTTCCTGGCGGTCGACACCTTGCGTCGAATCCGCAACGGCGTGCACTGGCGGGAGGCAGCGGGAGCCGCGTTCGATCGCCAGGGATCCTGTGGCAACGGTGCGGCTATGCGTGTTGCCCCACTGGGCGCCTTCTACGCCGACGATCCGGAGAAGATCACCGCCGAAGCGGCGCGATCGGCGCAGGTGACACATCTGCATCCCGAAGGTGTCCTCGGCGCGGTCGCGAGGGCACTCGCGGCCGGTCAGGCCGCTCGTGCCCGTCTGCTCGGGAGTCGGCCGACACCAGAGGAATTCCTCACCACCGTCCTCGACCGCCTCGACGACGGTGAGACCAGCCGACTGATCCGCCGTGCTCGTACCCTGCTCGGCGCCTCGGCTGAGGAGGTGGCGCAGGAACTCGGCAACGGGTCGTTGGTCACCGCACAGAACACGGTCCCGTTCACGATGTGGGTCGCGGCAACGCATTTGGCCGATTACCCGGCCGCAATCGCCACCTGTATCGCGGCGGATGGAGATATCGACACCACGAGCGCCATCGTCGGCGGGATCGTCGCCGCCTACACGGGCATCGGTACCCGCCCCGATCCGATCGCCGGGGTGCCGCAGGCCTGGCTTGCCGCCCGAGAACCGTTGCCCGGCTGGTTCAACCCGCCCCTTCGAACACGACGCAAGAAATCCGCGTTCCCTCGCGTTCGAAAATGGCTGTCCGGCGCGTCGTGATTACGCCAGTCGTACCTGCCGGGGGCCGCATACGGCCACCCAAACGTGGCTGTGCAGGTCCCCGGCGCCGATCGACGAATTCTCGCCGTATATCGTTCGCGTCCACAAGATCACGCCAGACGACGTCGCCGGTCAGCCCGGCCTCGCACAGCGACTGCCCGACGTGCTCGCCGCGATCGGCGACCTGCCGGTGGCTGCGCACAATGCCGCATTCGACATGGACAACGTCACCAGGGCATGCTCGTTCAGCGGTGCTGGCCTGCCGGACTGGCTGTATGGATGCACCTACACCTGGTCGAGACGGCAATTGCTGCCGGCAAACTACCTGCCGTTATGCCGGGTATCCGGATGCGCGAATTCGCAGCCACGCGCTCGCGCAGGACCGGCCGCAGCAGTGCCGAAAGTTCACGACTTCAGTCCCCACTGAACCATAGATACCCATTCCAGCGGATTGCAGTTTCGGCGGCATCGCGCAATACCGCGAACATCTCCGCTTCTTGTTCGTTGTTCGGTAGGTCATTTGCTATCTCACCTAGCAGCATGGCCAGCTGAGTTGTGTTGAACATCGTGTCCGCGTGCGCGTGAAGACCCCGGAGTATCGAGCCTGCTGGAGCATTCTCTCGATACTTGACAAGCGTATCTCCCGCGTCTCCATATACCAGGCCGATCCGTTCGTGGATCTGATTTTGAATAATGATGTCGATTCCCAATTCAACTCCCATCGGTCGCGGCCCGCCGCATGCGCCTATGTCGTCAGCACTTCGGTGTGAACGGAGTGCACAACGGCAAAAGGTTCATGCGGCCTGGGGTTTCCGTGACCGGCGGCGGTGGCGGAACTGCCTCGGTGGTGGGCACGGGAGCTGGGGACGGTTGCACAGCGCCGCCCGTGGGCGTCGAGCAGGAGGCCGCGAGGATCCAGATCACCCCGATGACGAGCACGATCAGTGCCACCGCGGCGATCTGTTGTGAGCGGTGGCCGCGTGGCTTCGACTTCTCGGAATTGCGGCCGGGGATACGTGCGGACAGTGCGGTGATCTGGTCGCGAACCGCTGTCCGTGGACGCTCTAGCACCGCTGTCGGTGCGGGGCGGCGCAGTGGCTGCGGTTCGGGGGTGGGTGTGGACCACGCTGCGGGCCGGCTCGGCTGAGGTTCCGGGGCCGGGCGTGGGCGCGGCGGGCGGGACCGGCTCGGCTGAGGTTCGGGAGCCGGGCGTGGGCGCGGCGGGCGGGACCGGCCCGGCTGAGGTTCCAGGGCCGGGCGGGCGGGGGCGGGCTCGATCCACGACGACCAACTGTCCGTGAACGACGACGGTGCGGGGGCCGATTGCGCCGCCGGATCGAAATCCTCTTCGGCGGGCGGGAGTTCAGGTTCAGTTCGTTCCGGTGAAGTGGACTCAGCTGCGGCGGGGGGTATCGATGCCACGTACCCGGTCGCGAAGCGTTCCGGCACAGAGGAATTCGACTCGGCGTCTTCCTGTGCGAACCTCGCCGCGAGGCGGCCTTCGAAGCGAGGCGGCTCCGGATGATGATCTTCTGGCACATCGGGCTCGGCGTCCGCGCGAGCGAATGCCGAACCCGACCGCATCGGCGGAACAGACTCCGAACCCGCGCGCTCCCCGGTCTCAGCGTCCGCGGCGTCGGTCCGCTCCGGCGCGGACAGCGTGACACGCCGATCTTCCTCCGAGTCCTGGTGGTCGACATCGTCAGGCTTTCCAGCGGCTGGTGTCGATGCGGTGACCCGCGCTGCATCCAGAACGGCGTCCGACGGCTCGGGCACGGCACCCACCGGTGATGCGTCCGTATCAGCGGACCCGTCGACCGCTCCGGCGGACGTCCTGCCCTCGAGCTCAGGAGTCTTCCGCGTGACGCTCTCCAGCGCCGCCAGCGTCCCGGCCCGCAACTTCTGCTCCGGCGGGAAACCGTCCGCCGCCAAGTCGTCGACGGTGACCTGATCGCCCAGGTTCAAATCGGTGAGCAGGGCGTGCGTGCGTTCGGCGGTCCAGATGAGCTTGCGGCTCGCGGTGCGGTGGAACCAGGCGCGCAGGTCGGCCTGCCCGGCTCCCAGCACCACTGCGCAACCGCGCCTGCGCGACTCGATGTTCAGCGTGAGATTCGAGTCCTTGGGCGGCACCACGACGATCAGGCCGTCGACGAAGGCTTCCGCGTTGTGCTTGCGCACCAGCGCCTTCAAGTTGAAGACGTTGTTCGTCACCTGGTCGAACGGGCTGCTGTCGTGGTCGCGCACGTGGATCGGGTCGCCCGCGTAGCCGGACAGCCGCCAGCGGCCGTTGGCCTGCACCGACAGGACACCGCTCGTCGCCTCCGGGACAGTGCCCTTGACCTCGACCACGACCGCGGCCCTGGGGGTGATCACCACCAGATCGGCTTCTTGCGTCTCGTCCTTGCGCTCGCGGTCGGGTAGGTAACACCCCGAGATCGCGAGTCCTACAATGACGTACTGGCCGGTCCAGGCGCGCATCCAGTCGAGCACGCGCTGTTCGGATCGCGGCGCCGTCGTTCGTTCATTGATGACCAACATCGGCGGCCTCCATCGCCGTCCCACACCATCGACCACACAACGGTATGCGCCGGGATTTCCGACACAAAATCGAAAGGCACTGGAACAGCGCGGTATTGGCAGCACAAGGGCATACGAAGTGCGGCGTGTGGGCAGCGCCACACTCGGGTGCATCAGACCCCGACCGCTTCTTCGATCTCTTCCTCGGCCGCATGTTCCGGGACGCGGACCGTCTCGGTGCGCGCGGCCGTGCGCAGCCTGCGCTCGTAGCCGCCCGCCACCAGGACCAGTCCCGCACCGGCCGCCAGCCACAGCACCAAGCTCAACACCCGGTTGCCGAATCCCGCACCGCCGTCGAAGTACAACAGGGTGCGCGCGCCCTCGACGAAACCCGCTCCGTTCCAGAACGAATGCAGCGCGCCGAAGAAATCGTTCTGCAGCCACGGCCCGTACACGCCGCCCGATGTCGTGAAGTTGAGCATCACGAACAGCACCATCATCGTCAGCGTGGTCCAGCGCCGCAAGAAGGTGTGCAGCCCGATGCCCACCGCGAGAATTCCGGCCGAATACAGCCACGACATCGCCCAGACGGCGGCGTAGTCGTGGTCGACCACATGGAATACCGGCCCCGCCACGCCGAGTCCGATAACGCTCACCGCCAGCGACGTGACCAGGCCCAGCAGTGCGCGCACGCCCATGCTCAGTCCCGCCCCGGCCGCGCCGATCGCCGCGACGCTGCCGTAGGAGCCGATACTCAAGGCCACCAACAGGAAGAACAGGCCCTGCGCGGTCGGATCACCGGTGCTCGGCGGAGCGATATCGGTGACCTCGACCGGTGCGCCCTGCTGGGCGGCGATCCGGTCGAAGACGGCCTCGGCCGCCATCGCTGTGGTGTCGGAACCAGCCTTGGCGACCAGCGCTTCGTGCGATTCCGGCACATAGGCGCCGGCCAGTGTCCGCTCGCGCAACTGCCGCACCGCCTCCTCCCGGCCGGGCAGGGTGACAACCTCCAGCGCGTCTCCGGCCCGGTCCTTCAGCGTCTGAGCCAGCACCTTGACCTGCGGTGCGTCACCCACGATTGCCACCTTCAGGTGGTTCGGCTCGGGCTGGTGGAACGCGCCCAGATACGCCAGTGCCATGCCGAGGCACATCAGCAGTGGGGTGAGCAGATGCGCGGCGACATGCCGTAGTTGGTGCACGAGACGACTCCCAAAAGGTTGGTAAATACAACTATCTTCGTTGTACTATACAACCATGCGGCAATCTCCAGCATTCCCCACTCGCTCGATCGCGATCCACACCATTCAGCGCGAGCTCACCGCATTCGCCCGCCGAGCCCGTGGCCGAGCCGCCGAACTGCATCCGGAACTGCCGCTGGTCGCGTCGAGCATCCTGGACCTGGTCATCGAACGCGACGGCTGCCTGGCCACCGAACTGGCCGAACACTTCCTGCTGGACAAATCCACGGTGAGCAGGCAGGTCGCGGCGCTGGAACGGCTCGGATATCTCACCCGGGAGGTCGATCCGGCCAATCGCCGCAACCACATCCTGCGCGCCACCCCCGCCGGGCGGCGCATGGCACGGGAGGCCGAGCTGCGCCGCCGGGAGGCGTTCGCCGAACGGTTCCGCGACTGGGACGACGAAGACCTCGCCGAACTCGCCGGGCACCTGGTCCGCTACAACGCGGCGGACGGCTGATCGGCACACGGCCGGCGCGGCGGACGCGAGCGAGCCCGCTCAACCTCGCAGCGCCGCAGCCAGATCCGGGTCCACCGAGAACGCTATGGCGATCAACGATTCGACCAGCAGGTCGATCAGCTCGTCACGGGAGATGGGTTCGGAGCGCAGCCACGTGAGCGTGGATTCCTCGACGAACGCGATCCACCCGCGCATCGCGAGCATGAGGCGGGGGTGGCCGGACTCGGCGATCGGCACCGGGGTCTCGGCGAGGATGATGCCGATGATGGCGTCGCGGGTCTGATCGACCAGCGGGGCCAGCTCGGGGCTCACGCTGGTGGGGCCGCGCAGGAGCGCGAGGTAGGACGTGCGATTCTCGGTGACGTACTCGATGTAGCGCTCGATGGAGTCGCGCAGCATCTCGAACATGCCGAGGCTGCGGTCCGGGGTGACGCGCTCGAGCAGTTCGGCGTTGGCGTGGTGCACGATCGCGAGCTGGAAGTCCTGCTTGGTCGGGAAGTAGTGGAACAACAGGCCGCGCGAGATGCCGGCCTGGGCGGCGATCTCGCTGACGGAGATGTCCTCGATGGAGCGCTCGCCCAGCATCTTCGCGCCCAAGGTGATCAGTTGCTCGCGGCGCTCGTCCGGGCTCAGCCGCGTGCGCTTGGGGGCGTCTGTCTGGGTTCTGGTCACCCGCCAATCCTACTGAACGCCAGTCAATACACTGTTGACTAGCGCTCAATAGGGCCGTAGGCTCGGTTATATGAGTCGCAAGGTCACAGACAAAGCTGTCGCCGGCCGACCCACGCGCCACGCCAGGACGATCATCATCGGCAGCGGGTTCGCGGGTCTGGGTCTGGCCATCCGGCTGACCCAGCAGGGTCGCCACGATTTCCTCGTGCTGGAGCGCGGCAGCGACGTCGGCGGCACCTGGCGCGACAACACCTACCCCGGCGCGGCCTGCGACGTCCCCTCGCACCTGTACTCGTACTCGTTCGCGCTGAACCCGGACTGGTCGCGGTCGTTCTCCCGGCAGGGCGAGATCCAGCGCTACATCGAGGACGTCTCGAAGCGCTACGACGTGCGCGACAAGCACATCTTCGACTGCGACGTGACCAGCGCGCGCTGGAACAACGAGACCGCCCTGTGGGAGATCGAGTCCAGCCAGGGCAGCTTCACCGCGAACACGGTGGTCTCGGCAGTCGGCGCGCTGTGCGAGCCCGCGCTGCCGGACATCAAGGGCATCAACGAGTTCGAGGGCGAGATCTTCCACTCCGCGCGCTGGAACCACGACGCCGACCTGACCGGCAAGCGGGTCGCCATCATCGGCACCGGCGCCTCGGCCATCCAGATCGTGCCCGCCATCGCCCCGAAGGTCGGCCACCTGGATGTCTACCAGCGCACCGCGCCGTGGCTACTGCCGCGCCTGGACCGTCCGTACACCAAGGCGGAGCGGCTCGCCTTCAAGCACGTGCCCGGCCTGCAGCGACTGTCCCGCGCGGCCATCTACGCCGCGCGCGAGACCCAGGTGGTCGGGCTGGCCAAGGTGCCCGCCCTCATGCAGGTGTTCGAGGCCGTCGCGAAGGCCAAGCTGCGTTACGAGATCCGCGATCCGCAGCTGCGCGCCAAGGTCACGCCGAACTTCCGGATCGGCTGCAAGCGCATGTTGATCTCCAACGACTACTACCCCGCACTGTCGCGGCCCAACGTCGACGTGGTCACCGACGGCATCGCCGAGGTGCGCGCGCACTCGATCGTCACCGCGGACGGCACCGAGCGCGAGATCGACGCGCTGATCGTGGCGACCGGCTTCCACGTCACCGACTCGCCGACTTACGACACGATCGCGGGCCGCGACGGACGCACCCTGTCGGAGGTGTTCGACGAGATCGGCCAGCAGGGCTACAAGGGCTCCTCGATCGCGAACTTCCCCAACATGTTCTTCCTGCTCGGCCCGAACGTCGGGCTCGGGCACACCTCGATGGTGTACATGATCGAATCGCAGATCAACTACATCGCCGACGCGCTGGCCACCATCGACCGTTTGGACCTGCGTACCGTGGAAGTGCGCCGCGACGTGCAGGATGCCTACAACGCCGACCTGCAGGCGAAGCTGGCCCGGAGCGTCTGGCTCACCGGCGGATGCTCGAGCTGGTACCTGGACAAGCACGGCAACAACACCACGCTGTGGCCGGACTTCACTTTCGAATTCCGTAGGCTCACCAGAAATTTCGACGTGGCGGCGTACGACATCTCCATCTCCCGAGAAGATCTGAAAGCAGTGGCATCGTGAGCAGTGACGCTTACTTCGAGAACAAGGTATGTGTGATCACCGGAGCGGGTTCCGGGATCGGCCGGGCGCTGGCGGTGAATCTGGCCCGGCGCGGCGCCGAGCTGGCACTGTCGGACATCGATGTCGAGGGCCTGGCCGAGACCGTGCGCCGCTGCGAGCAGCTCGGCGCGCAGGTGAAGTCCGACCGCCTGAACGTGGTCGAGCGCGAGGCGGTGATCCTCTACGCCGACGCGGTGAAAGCGCACTTCGGCACAGTGCACCAGGTGTACAACAACGCGGGCATCGCCCACCACGGCGAGGTCCTCCGCTCGGAGTACAAGGACTTCGAGCGCGTGATGGACGTCGATTTCTGGGGCGTGGTCAACGGCACCAAGGCGTTCCTGCCGATGGTCATCGAGTCCGGCGACGGCCACATCGTCAACGTGTCGAGCCTGTTCGGCCTGATCGCGATCCCCGGACAGAGCGCCTACAACGCGGCGAAGTTCGCGGTGCGCGGCTTCACCGAGTCGCTGCGCCAGGAGATGCTGGTCGCGCGGCACCCGGTCAAGGTCACCTGCGTGCATCCCGGCGGCATCAAGACCGCCGTCGCCCGCAACGCCACCTACGCCGAAGGCATCGACGCCAAGTCCGCCGCGTCGATGTTCGATCGGAAGCTGGCCATCCACACCCCGGAAATGGCGGCGCAGACCATCGTCGAGGGCGTGCGCAAGGGGCAGGGCCGCGTGCTGATCGGCTGGGAGGCCAAGTTGCTCGACCTGTTCGTCCGGGTCACCGCGTCGGGCTACCAGCGGATCGCGGCGAACGTCGAACGTCGCTTCCTGCCCTGAGCCGAGGAACGACGAGTGCGAGACATCGATCTTCCGCTGCCCCTCGCGCGGGCGGTACTCAACCCGATCTTCCGGGTCACCCTGAACAAACGACTGCCGTTCGCGGTGCAGCGCAGGCTGCTCGACGTGAGCTCGCGGGCGCAACTGCTGCCCGCGGGCGCCGTCGTGCGCTCCGTACGCCTGGGCGGCAGGCCCGCCGAACGGATCGGTTTCGCGGGCACCTCCGAGCACGGCGCAGTCCTCTATCTGCACGGCGGCGGGTACGCGGTCGGTTCGCCTGCGACTCACCGCTCGCTGGCGGCCCGACTGGCCCTGGACACCGGATACCCGGTCTACGTGCTGGACTACCGGCTCGCGCCGGAGCACCCCTTCCCCGCGGCGCTCGACGACGCCGAAGCGGCGTTCCTGGAACTCGTGGGGAACTCGGGGCTGCGCCCGGACCAGATCGCCGTCTCCGGTGATTCCGCGGGCGGCGGTCTGTCGCTCGCGCTGGCGCAGCGCCTGCTCGGCCGGCACGGGCAGACCCCGGCGGCGCTCGGCTTGATCGCGCCATGGGCCGATCCGAACGAGATTCCGCAGCGGGAACGCGATCTGGTGATCAACAAGCCGTGGTCCCGTGCGTGCGCGGCCGCCTACCTGGGTGACGGCGACCCGGCCGACCCCGGCTACGCGCCACTGACCGGTGAGCTGCGCGGCTTGCCGCCCACCTACGTGCAGGTGGACGTCAGCGAGCTGCTGCACCGGCAGTGCGTCGCGCTGGTCACCGCACTGCGCGAGGCGGGGGTACACGTGCGCTTCTCCGAGAGCAAGGGCTTGTGGCACGTCGCTCAGCTGCAGGCCGCCTTGGCGGCGCCCGCGGCGGCCGCGCTGCGCGAACTCGCCGAGTTCCTGCGCGAAGCGATTCAACCGGCGGACCTGCGCGAACTAGGATGAAATTCGAGCGGGTCCCCGGCCTGCGGTGATGTACGGAGGCGATTGGCGGTGGTCGACCTCACGACCCTGGCGCAGGTGTCGTAGATTACTGGCGAGTAAACCCACGTGGAAGGGCACTGATGCGAGAGTTCGAAGTCCCGGCTTCCTACACCATTCCGGATGACGCGAACAATTCCGACAACATCTTCCGCCACGCCGAGCAGTCGCCGAACGCGGTGCTGTTCAACGTGCCGAACGGCAGTGGCGGCTGGCGGGATGTCACCGCCGCTGAGTTCGCGAAAACCGTCACCGGCGTGGCGAAAGGCCTGATCGCATCGGGTCTCGAACTCGGAGATCGCGTCGCCATCATGGCTCCCACTCGCTACGAGTGGGCCGTCCTCGACTTCGCGATCTGGACTGCGGGCGGCTGCACCGTCGCGATCTACGACAGCTCCGCCGCCGAGCAGGCCAAGTGGATCCTGCAGGACTCTGCCACCAAGCTGCTGATCCTCGACAGCGACAAGCACCGCAAGGTGATCGACGAGATCGAGACCGGGTCGCTGCCGGACCTGCGGCAGACCCTGCAGATCGACAAGGGTGCGCTGGACGAGCTGATCGCGGCCGGCGCCGACCTGGACGACCAGATCGTGCACGAGCGCCGCGCCCAGGTGGGCGCGCAGTCGCCCGCCACCCTGATCTACACCTCGGGCACCACGGGCCGCCCCAAGGGCGTCATGCTGACCCACGCGAACCTGTACGCGGAGTCCAAGTCCGACCGGATCGCGCTGCACAAGTACGTCACCGAGGGCAAGAAGACCCTCATGTTCCTGCCGCTGGCGCACGTGTTCGCCCGCGCCGTCGCGCTGGCCGCGTTCGACGCGAAGGTGGTCGTGGCGCACACCGCCGACTGGTCCACCCTGGTCGAGCAGTTCGGCAGCTACCAGCCGCACTTCATCCTCTCGGTACCCCGGGTGTTCGAGAAGGTGTTCAACAGCGCCAAGCAGAAGGCGCACGACGGCGGCAAGGGCAAGATCTTCGACGCCGCCGCCGACACCGCCATCGCGTGGAGCGAGGCGCTCGACAACGGCGGACCGGGCATCGGGCTGAAGTTGAAGCACGCTTTGTTCGACAAGCTGGTCTACAGCAAGCTGCGGGCCGCCCTCGGCGGCCAGTGCGAGGCGGCCGTCTCCGGCGGCGGCCCGCTCGGCGCGCGGTTGGGTCACTTCTTCCGTGGCGTCGGCGTGACCATCTACGAGGGCTACGGCCTCACCGAGACCACCGCGGCCATCTCGGTCAACACCCCGGAGCACATCCGGGTCGGCTCGGTCGGGCGGCCGATCGAGGGCCACGCCGCCAAGATCGCCGAGGACGGCGAACTGCTGCTGCGCGGCTCCGTCGTGTTCAACGGCTACTGGGGCAACACGGACGCGACCGAGGACGCTTTCGAGGACGGCTGGTTCAAGACCGGTGACCTCGGCGCCATCGACGCCGATGGATTCATCACCATCACCGGCCGCAAGAAGGAGATCATCGTCACCGCCGGCGGCAAGAACGTCTCCCCCGCGCTGCTGGAGGACTCGCTGCGGGCGCACCCGCTGATCAGCCAGGTGATGGTGGTGGGCGACAGCCGGCCGTTCATCGGCGCGCTGATCACGCTGGATCCGGAGTCGCTGCCCGGCTGGAAGGAACGCAACAGCCTGCCCGCCGACACCCCGATCGAGAAGCTGATCGAACACCCGGATCTGCTGGCCGAGGTGAACGCCGCGGTGGCCGAGACCAACAAGAAGGTCTCGCACGCCGAGCAGATCAAGAAGATCCGTCTGCTGACCATCGACTGGACCCAGGAGACCGGCGAGCTCACCCCGAAGATGTCGCTGAAGCGCGCGGTCGTGATGAAGCAGCACGCCGACGACGTGGCGAGCATCTACAACTGAGCTGATCGCCTGCAGGCGCTGTCCGCGGACCTTCGCGGACAGCGCCTTTCGCGTATCGCGGCTCGTTCCGTGCCCGCCGCCGACGGGAACGCCCCGGTCAGCGACCGACCGGCAGTAGTCTCGTTGCCATGGCCGGATTGCGATTGCGCGTGGTGGCCGGGATCGTCTCGGCGGGCCTCACGCTGGGCGTGGCCGAACTGCTCGCGGCCTTTCTCGGCCCCGACAGCGCGCCGCTGCACCTGCTCGGCTCGGCCGTCGTCGACCACACGCCCGACGAGTTGCGGGAATGGGCCATCACCACCTTCGGCACCAACGACAAAGCGGCGCTGTACCTGATCATGGGCGTGCTCGCGGTGGTGGTGGCCGGAGTGGCGGGAGCGATCGAACGGACCACTCGCGCGGCCGGGTCGTGGGTGTTCGCGGTGTTCGGGGTGATCACGGCATGGGTGGCGGTGGCACGCGCCGGTCTGACCGCCGCGTTGCCGACCGTCGTCGGCGTCGCCGTCGGCATCTACGCGCTGCGTGCGCTGATCCGCCGTATCGACGCGGCGGTAGCAGAATCTGTCGCTGACACGCCGGTCGGCGCGACTCCGTCGACCGGCGAGTCCGCAGCGCTGACCGATGGATCGGCGTCACCCACCGGCGGCAGGAACGGAGGTGGGCGCCGGCGTGCTTCACCCATCGGCGAAACCTCCGATGCGGGGGTCGGCGCAGGCGCCGGTTCGGCTCCGAATGCGCCCGGAGCCGGTGGAAACACGAAAGACGTCGACCCACAGCATCGAACCGGTTCGGCCGGGACGACGGACGCGACCGCACCGGCAGCGTCGCCGTCGGCAGTAGCCGAAACCAGCCGATCCCCGGCCCCCGAGCGCAGGCGCGTCTTGCAGGGGCTGTTGGTGGCAGGCGGATCGGCCGTGGTCACCGGCGTCGGCGGACGCGTGCTGGGCGCGCGCCGCACAGATGTCTCCGGTGAGCGAGCCGCTGTGCAATTGCCGGAACCGACCGCCCCCGCCGAGCCGGTCGCGCCGGGTGTGGATCTCCGCGTACCCGGGTTGACGCCGTACCTGACCCCGAACGACGACTTCTACCGGATCGATACCGCGCTGATCGTGCCGCAGGTGTCCAAGGACGGCTGGTCACTGCGCATCCACGGCATGGTCGACCGCGAGATCCGGCTCGACTGGGCCGAACTGGCCCGCCGTCCGGTGGAGGAGCACCTGGTCACGCTGGCCTGCGTGTCGAATCCGGTGGGCGGCGACCTGATCGGGAACGCGCGCTGGCTCGGCTACCGCGTCGATCAGCTGCTGGCGGAGGCGGGTCCGCACCCCGACGCGGACATGGTGCTCTCGCACAGCGCCGACGGGTGGACCGCGGGCACTCCGCTGGCGGTGCTGACCGATGGACGCGACGCCCTGCTCGCGATCGGCATGAACGGCGAACCTCTTCCGGTCCAGCATGGTTACCCGGCCCGGCTGGTCGTGCCCGGCCTCTACGGCTACGTCTCGGCGACCAAGTGGGTGACCGAACTGGAGGTCACCCGCTTCGACCGCGCCACCGCCTACTGGACCCGCCGCGGCTGGTCGGCACGCGGCCCGATCAAGACCGGCACCCGCATCGACACTCCCCGCGCCCGCGGCCGCCTCCAGCCCGGCCGCATCCCGGTCGCCGGAGTCGCGTGGGCACAACATCGTGGTATCCGCGCCGTGGAAGTCCAGATCGACAACGGCCCCTGGCAGCAGGCCCGCCTCTCCGAAGAACAATCCGTCGACACCTGGCGGCAATGGGTCTTCGACTGGGACGCCACCTCCGGCCCGCACACGCTCCGCGCCCGCGCCACCGACGGCGCGGGCGAAATCCAGACCGCCGAACGCCGCGACGTCATCCCCGATGGCGCCACCGGCTACCCCTCGGTCACCGTGCAGGTCGCCTGAGCGCGGTCCTCGCACCACCGCCGGATCGCGTCCTTCGATGGCCACCCACTTGCTGCCGAGCCGGTTCCGCCGCGAACATGCCCCGCAGAAGAATGCTTCTGCGGGGCACAGTGTTCGGAATGTCAGCTCGCTACGGAGTCGGCCTCGACCCGTTCCTTCTCCGGTTGCGCCGCGGTGCTCGCGCCGTGGCGGATGAACAACACCGAGGCGACGACGCCGATGAGCAGGATCGCGGCGGGAAGCACCGTGGCCTGGCTCAGTGCGGTACTGAAGGAATCCTTGACGAACTCCGGGATCGGGCCCTGGCCCGCACCGCCTTCGGCGACCGGGCCGCCGCCCAGTCCGTTCGCCGTCATCCGGGCCGCCACCAGTGCGCTGATCGCGGCGCTACCGAGCACCGAGCCCACCTGACGGGTGGTGTTGTAGACGCCCGCGCCCGCACCGGCCTGCTGGACCGGCAGATTGTGGGTCGCGGTCGCCGCCAGCGGAGCCCAGATGCAGGCGTTGGCGAAGCCGGCCAGCGCCGCGGCGAGCAGGAACCAGATCAGCGACGAGTCCGGCTCCATCAGCGCCGCGAAGCAGAACACCGACAGCGCGAACAGCCCGAAGCCGATGGTGGGCACGATCCGCGGATGCAGCTTGTCGGCGAACTTGCCGACCAGCGGCGCCGAGAAACCGGTCACGATCGCCATGGGCGCGAAGACCAGCGCGGACTCGGTCGGCGACATCTCCCGCACCGCCTGCAGGTAGAAGTACGTCGGCACCATCAGGGAGGTCACCGCCGCGCCCATCGCGGCGATCGCGGCATTGGACAGCGCGAAGTTGCGGTCGCGGAAAAGGCTCAGCGGAAGCAACGGCTCGCCCTTGTTCCTGGCCTGGTTGACCACGAACACCGCCAGCACCACCGCGCCCGCGGCGATCAACAGCCAGATCCGCAACGACCAGTCGTAGCTGTTGCCCTCCTGGATGCCGAACACCAGCAGGAACATGCCGATGCCGCTGAGCAGCACGCCGGGGATGTCGAACTTGTGCTCGTGGGTGGGCAGCGCGGGCACCAGCCAGACCGCCAGCGCGAAGGCGACGACGCCGACCGGCACGTTCACGATGAAGATCCACTCCCAGCCGAGACCGTCCACCAGCACACCGCCGAGGATCGGGCCGACCAGCGTCGCCAACCCCGCGACGCCACCCCACAGGCCCATCGCCGCGCCGCGCCGGTCCGGCGGGAAGGTCCTGGTGATCACGGCCATGGTCTGCGGCGTCATCAGTGCGGCGCCGACGCCCTGCGCGGCGCGCGCAGCGATCAGCATGCCGATGGTGCCCGACACGCCGCACCACAGCGATGCCGCGGTGAAGACCGCCAAGCCGATCAGATAGATGTTCTTGGGGCCGAACCGGTCGCCCAACCGCCCGGTGACCAGCAGCGGCACCGCGTACGTGAGCAGGTAAGCGCTGGTCACCCAGATCACCTGCGAGATGTCGGCGTGCAGGCTGGTCATGATCGCGGGATTGGCGACCGCGACGATCGTCATGTCCAGCAGGATCATGAAGAAGCCGACGACCAGCGCGAGCAGCGCCGGCCACGGATTACGTTGGGTGGACATCTCTTTCGTTCCTAACTCGGATTATCCGAAAAACTCGGGATAGGGTTCGCCGCGGCGCCGGGCGGCACCGGTGGCGACACCGCGGAGCCGGCGCCGGGCTCGGCTCCGGCGCGTGCGCCGGTCTCGGGGTCGAAGTCCTCCCACTCGAGTGCGCCGCTGGCCAATTCGGCGGTGAACTCCTTGACCCAGGTGAGTTCGGCGGCGAGGAGCGCCCGCAGGTAGGGCAGGGCTATCCAATAGCGGCGCGGGACGACGTGCTCTTCGGCCCACGCGCTCAGCATGTCGGTGTCGGCCAGTTCGGTTTCCAGCACGCCGATTCGTTCGCGCAGTAGCGTGAGCGCCTCCGGCTTCGGCAGGTTGTGCAATTCGCCCAGCGCGACCGGGAAGATCGGATACTCCGGGACCGGCCGCCGCACGATCTCCGCGATCCGGTTGCGTAACGCGTCCCGCCCACGCCCGGTGATCCGGTAGGTGGTGCGTTCCGGCCGGTTGCCCGCTCGGTCGACACCCTCGGCGCGCACCAATTCCTGGTCGGCCAGCCGTGACACGGTGTGGTACAGGGAGCCGGGCCGCACCTTCACCAGCCTGTCCTCCCGCCGGGCGATCAGCGTTTGGAACATCTCATACGGATGCATGGGCCGCTCCTCGAGCAGCGCGAGCACGGCGATGGCCAACGGCGTCACCGGTGGATGCGCCTGCCCTTGCCCCATTGCTTGATCACCTCCGTTGCCGAATCGTCCCGGCCGCTCGGCCATCGACGCCGGGAGCCTCCCGCCGACCGGCACGGTATCCCCGGACGCCGACATGCTCCACGCTAAATATTCCGTATGGAATATACGGCGCGGAATGATCGGTCGGCAAGGTGGACCGGCCCGTGACGAGCCGCACATTTGCCGAGCTCCGGTAATCGCGTTCCCGAGGAGCCGGCCGGTACACGACGAGAGGCCATCGAGATGTGAGTTCTCGATGGCCTCTCGGTGTCGGTCCCGCCGGAGGTCGGCGACGTCGGCGACCTTCTCCAGCGCCGTTGCTGCTGCGAAACCGCAGGACGGCGTACGTCCGCGATGGGCCTAATCGGGCCCAGCTGCCACACTATGCCGAAGGTCACAGACCTGGCAGTGTCGGATGCGACATCTATCGCTCGATTCCCGACACATCGGCGCCCCTCGGCCCGGGCTCCAGTCGGCCGACTACAAAGAGTGCTTGTCCAGCCAGGCGCGCGCGAGTTCGCCCGGCGCGGCGCCTTCGTCCCGGACGCTGCGGATCATGGCCGCCAACTCGTCCGTCGTCAGTTCGCCCGCGACGTAGTTCAGCTTCTTGATCTGCCGCTGGTCGAGCAGCCCCTTGCGGAACAGCGGCAGCACGTTCTCGGCGCGCACGGCGTAGTCGTCGTCGGTCAGTACGGTCAATCCATCGGTCGCGCCGGGCGCGAGCTCGGGGGGACCGTCGAGCAGACCGGCCTGTACCCGGCCCTCCAGCAGCGCTGCGCGCAGCGCGGCCGGATCCGGGAAGGCCACGACGGCCGCGAAGTCGCATCCGTCGACGCGGTCGCGCCCGGCCGACGGCAGCAGGCCGGGCGGGATCGCCACGCCGGCGGTCAGCCCGCCGCAGCGTGGCGCGAGATCACCCACCGAACGCAGCTTGTCCTGCGCGGCCATCTGCTCGGTGAGCAGCACCCGCGGCCGCAGATCGGCGCCGTCGGCGAGATCGGAGACGACCAGCCCTTCGGGCAGTACCGCGCTCACCGCTTCGGCCACCTTCTTCGGCAGCCGATCCGTCGCGTGTTCGTCGAAATGGGCCAGCAACGTGCCGGTGTGCTCGCCGACCACCTGGACCCGGTCCGCGTCGAGGGCGGCGAGGTAGTCCGCACGGCTGCCCAGCTTCCGGGCGACGGCGGTCCGCGCACCGGTGCGCGCCAGTGCCCCCGCGTAGATTTCGGCGAGCACCGACGACTCGATCGAGTCACCCGCGCCGACAGTGATAGACGGCCCCGGCTCGTCGTTCCCGCAGGAAGCGACCAGGGCGACGGAAGCGACGACCAGCAACCGAGCCAGCACCCGCTGTGACGCGGCCAACACCATGCGGCGACACCAACTCTCCGACGAATCGACACGGCCAACGGAAGAATCCGGAAGCGGGCAGTATGGACACCCAGAATGTACCGGCGGCCGCTCGGTGCCGAGACCGCGCCCGCCGTCCTGTCGGAAGGACTCTCGTGAAATCCACCCGCACCCCCCATGCCGCCGCGCGGCGGCCCGCCGTGCGCGTCGCACTGCGCGCCGCGCGTGTCCTCGCCGTCGCGACGGCACTCGCCGTCGCGATGGCCCTGTCGGCTTGTGGCGATTCCGATCCGCTCGCCACCGGCGGCAGTTGCTCGGGGGACGGGCTGATCGTCGGTTCGGCGAATTTCCCCGAGTCCGAGACCGTCGCCGAGGTGTACGCGGAAGTGTTGCGCGCCAACGGTTTCCGCGTCGAGACCAAGCTGAACATCGGCAGTCGCGAAGCCTACGTTCCCGCCTTGCGGCAATGCGCCATCTCGGTGATCCCCGACTACACCGGCAACCTGCTGCAGTACCTGGACAAGAACGCCACCGCCACCAGCGCCGCCGATGTGGAGAGCGCGCTCGGCAAGGCACTCGGCGCCGATCTCCTGATCGGCACGCCCGCGCCCGGCGAGGATTCGGACGCCGTCGTGGTCACCCGCGCCACCGCGCAGCGCTGGAACCTGCGCACGATCGCGGACCTGGCCGCGCACTCGGCCGAGGTGAAATTCGGTGCGCCCGCCGAATTCCAGGAGCGGGCCGGCGGCCTGCCCGGCCTGAAGAAGAACTACGGCCTGGACATCGCCGCGAACAACTTCGTGCCGATCGCCGACGGCGGCGGTCCCGCCACGGTGCGCGCGCTGGTCGAGGGCCAGGTGACCGCGGCCGACATCTTCACCACCTCACCGGCCATCTCGCAGCACGACCTCGTGGTGCTGGAAGACCCGAAGCACAATTTCCCCGCCCAGAACGTGGTGCCGCTGCTCAACGCGAGCAAGAAGTCGGACAAGGTGCTCGCGGCGCTGAACGCGGTGTCGGCGCAGCTGACCACCGCCGAGCTGCTCGAGCTGAACGAGGCCGTGTCCGGCGCAGGAAAGACCGAGCCCAAGGCCGCCGCCGCGGCGTGGGTCGCCGCCAAGGGGCTGAACAAGCCGGTGGGCTAGAGGAGAGATTCATTGTCCGATATCGAATTCTCCGGTATCAGCAAGACCTATCCGGACGGCACCCATGCCGTCACCGACCTGGATCTGCGGATCGAATCCGGGTCGTTCACCGTCTTCGTCGGTCCTTCCGGCTGCGGGAAGACGACTTCGATGCGGATGATCAACCGCATGATCATGCCGAGTTCGGGGACGATCACCGTTGGCGGACAGGGCATCTCGACCGTCGATCCGGTCCGGCTCCGCCTCGGGATCGGGTACGTCATCCAGAGCGGCGGGCTGCTGCCGCACCGGACGGTGCTGGACAACGTCGCGACCGTTCCGGTGCTGCGCGGTGACTCGCGGCGTGCCGCCCGCGCCGCGGCGCTCGAGGTGCTCGACCGAGTCGGCCTCGATCGCTCGCTGGCCCGGCGGTACCCGGCACAGCTTTCGGGCGGCCAGCAGCAACGCGTCGGAGTCGCCCGGGCTCTGGCCGCGGACCCGCCGATCCTGCTGATGGACGAACCGTTCAGCGCCGTCGATCCGGTGGTGCGCGCCGAATTGCAGGTGGAAATGCAAAGACTGCAAGCGGAATTGCACAAGACCATCGTGTTCGTGACGCACGACATCGACGAGGCGATCACGCTCGGCGATCGGGTGGCGGTGTTCGGCCGCGGCGGGGTGCTCCAGCAGTACGACCCGCCGCAGCGCGTGCTCGCGCAGCCCGCCACCGATTTCGTCGCCGACTTCGTCGGCCGCGACCGCGGTTACCGCGGGTTGTCCTTCCGGCCCGCGACCGACGTTCCACTGCACGAGATCCGGACGGCCGTGGCGGAAGAAGTCGAGGGGCTGCGGCTGGACGCGGGCGAGTGGGTGCTCGTGGTGGACGCGGCGAACAAGCCGGTCGGCTGGATGGACGTCACCGGAGTCGAAGGCTTCCGCGCGGGCCGCGCCCTGGCCGACAGCATGTCGGCGGGCGGCTCGCTGTTCACTCCGGCAGGCGACCTGCGCCAGGCACTCGACGCCGCGATCTCCTCACCCGCCGGAGTCGGCGTGGCCGTGGACGACTCCGGCGCCGTACGCGGCGGCGTGCTGGCCACCGACGTGCTCGAGCAGTTGGCCCGGCAACGCACGCGGGAAGACGCCGCACGCAACCGGCACTTCTTCGAAGAACAGGTGCGCTGAGCGGCAATGCGCTATCTCGTGGAGAACTTCCCGGAGATCATGGGTTTCACCGCCACCCATCTCTACCTCGCGCTGGTGCCGCTGCTGCTGGCCGCGGTGATCGCGATTCCCGTCGGTGCGCTGGTGCGGCGGGTGTCGTGGCTGCGCCGGATCACGGTGACCGCCGCGAGCCTGGCCTACACCGTCCCCTCGCTGGCGTTGTTCGTGATCATTCCTCCGCTGGTGGGGATCTCGGCCATCGATCCGCTGAACGTGATCATCGCGCTCACCGTCTATTCCACGGCACTGCTGGTGATCGCGGTCCCGGCCGCACTCGATTCGGTGCCCGTCGCCGTGCTCGACGCGGCCGACGCGGTCGGCTACGGCCCGCTGCGCCGCACGCTCACCGTGGACATGCCGCTGGCCGTGCCGGTCTTCGTGTCCAGCCTGCGGGTGGTGGTGGTCACCAATATCGCGATGGTGTCGGTGGGCGCGCTGATCGGCGTCGGCGGGCTCGGCAAGCTGTTCACCCAGGGCTACCAGCGCGACTATCCGGACGAGATCGTCGCGGGCATCCTCGTCACGCTCGCTTTGGCGCTGATCGCCGACCGGGTCGTGTACGCGCTGGGCCGCTGGTCGACGCCGTGGGTGCGCGCGGACGCCCAGGCCGTCCAAGCGAAAGGCGCCGCATCGTGAACCTGTTCCTCGACGCCTGGCACTACTTCACCGACTCCGCCAACTGGAGCGGTCCGTCCGGCATCGGGACCCGCATCGTCCAGCACCTCTGGTACAGCTTTCTGGCCGTGGCCGTCTCGGCGGTCATCGCGGTACCGCTGGGTTTGCTCATCGGCCACACCCGGCGCGGGGCGGCGGTACTGGTCGGTTTCGCCAATGCCATGCGCGCGCTGCCGACCCTCGGCTTGCTCACCTTCCTGGTATTGCTGCTCGGCCTCGGGCTGATTCCGCCGCTGCTCGCCTTGGTCACCGTCGGCATTCCCCCGCTGCTCGCGGGCGCGTACGCCGGAATCGCCAACGTGCCCCCCGACGTCGTGGACGCCTCCCGCGCCATGGGCATGACCGAGCGGCAGATCCTGTTCCGGGTGGAAGTGCCCAACGCCCTGCCCATCCTGCTCACCGGACTGCGCGGCGCGACCTTGCAAGTGGTGGCCACCGCGACGATCGCGGCCTACGTCAACCTCGGCGGGCTCGGCCGCTACATTTTCGACGGCATCAGCCTCTACCGCTACGACCGGGTGCTGGTGGGCGCGCTGCTGGTAGCACTGCTGGCAATGCTGCTGGACGGGCTGCTGGCCTTCGCGGTGTGGGCCGGTGCGCCGGGCACGGGCCGGTTGCGCCGTTCGCCGCGCACCGTAGGGACACCCAACGCCGAACTGAACTCCGCTCCCACGACAAGGGCGCCCCGTTCCCAGTGAACGGAGCGCCCTGTCGATGCGGAGAACCAGCGTTACGCGACGCCCTCAGCGCGGGCGGCGGCCGCGACCGCTTCGGCGACGGCCGGGGCGACCCGCGGGTCCAGCGGGCTGGGGACGATCTTGTCCGGACCCAGTTCGTCGGCGACGACGCTGAGGATGGCGTCGGCGGCGGCGATCTTCATGCCCTCGGTGATCCGCCGGGCGCCCGCGTCCAGAGCGCCCTTGAAGACACCCGGGAACGCCAGCACGTTGTTGATCTGGTTCGGGAAATCGCTGCGGCCGGTGGCCACGATCGCCGCGTACTTGCGCGCCACCTCCGGGTGGATCTCCGGGTCCGGGTTGGACATGGCGAACACGATCGACTCCGGCGCCATCGACGCGATGAGCTCCTCGGCGATCAGACCGGCGGACAGCCCGAGGAACACGTCCGCGCCTGCCAGTGCCTCGGCCGCGCCGCCGGTGAGGCCGCGCGGGTTGGTGCGGGTGGCCAGCTCGGCCTTCACCTCGTTGAGGTCGCCACGCTCGGAGTTGACGATGCCCTTCGAATCGAGCACGGTCACGTCGCGGACACCGGCCGCGAGCAGGATGTTGGTGCACGCCACACCGGCGGCGCCCGCGCCGGACACCACGACCTTCAGGCCGTCGATGCCACGTCCCTGCACCTTGGCCGCGCCGTTGAGCGCCGCGAGCACCACGATGGCGGTGCCGTGCTGGTCGTCGTGCATCACCGGGCAGTCGAGCGCCTCGATGACGCGCTTCTCGATCTCGAAGCAACGCGGCGCGGAGATGTCCTCCAGGTTCACCGCGCCGAAGCTCGGCCGCAGGCGGATCAGCGTCTCGACGATCGCGTCGACGTCTTTGGTGTCCAACACGATCGGGATCGAATCCAGCCCGGCGAACTTCTTGAACAGCGCCGCCTTGCCCTCCATCACCGGCAGCGAGGCACGCGGGCCGATGTCACCGAGGCCGAGCACGGCCGTGCCGTCACTGACCACGACCACCAGCCGATCGGTCCAGGTGTAGCGCTTGGCCAGCGCCGCGTCCTCGGCGATCGCGCGGCTGACCTGGGCTACGCCCGGGGTGTAGGCGATCGAGAGGTCACGCTGGGTCTCCAGCGGCGCACTGAGTTCGACCGAGAGCTTGCCGCCGAGATGTCCCGCGAAGATTTCGTCGTTGGTGATTTCGGACAGGCTTGCGGTGGAATTCGGTGCGTCAGTCACAGGTGACACGATTTCACTCCTGCTCGGGTCGGGCTAAACCGGGGGACGGTTACCACTGGGTAATGGGTATAAGTCGTTTCACTGGGCTCATCGGGCACGCTGACCGGTATGTTTCGAGGCGGCTGCGAGCGAGCGAACACGACTTGCCGGTATCTCGAGGGCGGCGCGGCACTGATCCGCGAAACAGAACCGGACGGGTGGGCCCGGACAGAACATGCGGTGCGATCTCGCGGGTCGCGACGGTACGTCGGCGAGGCGGAGACCTCCGTGATTCCCTCACCCGGCGGTGGCGGAGGTAAGGAATCCGACACATTCTGCCAGTCCGGTAGGCCAGTTGCCAAACCGGTAACCCCCTGGGCCGTGTCGCGCTCCATCACCCAACGGTATGGGCCGGGAATTACCTTCAGGTAAGCGGAAACTCCCCGTTCACGAGCGCGGCCCGGTGAGCGATCGCACTGCTCGGGGCTCCGAGGGTGTGAGTCCGGCGCAGCTGCCGGAAGCCTCCGGCAAGACGCCGTGGCCGCGACTCAAGCGACGATATCGCGGGCCTGCTCCGGTATCGGATGCGGCGCGTCCGTCCGCACCCATACCTCGCGCATGCCACCTGTCGTCAGCCGCATCCGCCAAGTGTCGGACGCGCCGGGATGATCGGTCCGGCGGTGCATGCCGCGACTCTCCGCACGCAACAACGCACTGTATTTCGTCCAGCGCGCCACCGCCAGCAGCGCCGCGGCCTGCCGAGCGCGCAGCAGGTCGGCGCCGCTGCCGCCGAGGTCGAATTCGGCGCCCGGCCACATCCCGTCGAGCTCGCCGATGCTGTCGCGCAGGCTGCCCGCGCTGCGCCAGTAGCTACGCCGCAACGGCAAGGTGTGCTCTTGGACGAGGCCGATCACCGCCCGCGGATCGATCCGAGCCACGGCGTTGAGCCCGGCCCCCGGGACCTCGCGCACCGGAGCCCGCCGATCCACCGTGCGGGCGAATTTCGCCGCGCCCGTGCCCGCCCAGACGCCGGAGGCGATCGCCCACGCTCCGCCCAGCCAGCCGGATCCGCTCACCGCGCCGCTGATCGCCTCGCGGCTGACGACATCGCCCGCGGCGAACAGGCCAGGGACGGTCGTGGCGCAATCCGGTCCGGTGGCACGCAGTCCCCCGGTACCGCGCACGGTGCCCTCCAGCACGGCGCGCAGCGGCACCCGCTCGGCGCGGCCGCCCACGCCCTGGCGTGCCGGCCGGGAGAGGCGGTCGACCGGCACGTCGTCCAAGGCGGCGAAGACCCGCCGACCATCGGCGATGGCCACGAGCGCCGCCGAGCGGTGGCCGGACAGTTCGGCGCCGGATTCGTCGTAGAGCGGGGCGAACCGCAAGGCGAGGCTCCGGATCGCGGCCTGCTTCGCCGTCCCGGGCGGCATCAGGCTGTAGGCGCAGGAGAACTCCATGCCGGACAACTCGGCCCCGGCCTCCGCGGCGAGCAGCAGACCGTCGCCGGTGTCCACGTCGGTGCCCGCGGCGCCGGACAGGAACGCGCAGCCCCCGGTGGCCACCACGACGGCGCCCGCGCGCACGGTCCACCGCGGGAAGCCGTCGTGGTGGCGTAGTCCGGTGGCGCCCGCCACCACGCCGTCACGGTCGACGAGCAATTGCAGAGCCGGATGGTGATCGAGGACGCGCACCCCGGCTTCCCGCACCGAGCGGCGCATCCGCCGCAGGTAGCGGGCGCCGTCGAGATGGATCCGCCGCCGAGCCGGGCCCGCCGGGTCAGCGGCGATGCGATAACCCCACCGAGCCGATTGCTCGATCCGCTGCTGGGTCTCCTCCAGCACCCGGTGCATCCAGTCCGGATCGCCCAGCCCACCGCCGTGCGCGTGCCCGCGCCGCACCGCCTCGTCCCGGGCGGGGCCGGGCGGAAGGTGCCACAACGAGATCGCGCCGTAGGCGGTCGGGCCGCAGGCCCCGGAGCGCGCCTTGTCGACGAGCACGACCGTGGCGCCCGCCGCGGCGGCCGAGACGGCCGCCCAGGCACCGGCGGGACCACCGCCGATTACCAGTACATCCGTCTCGAATTCGGTCACAAAGAAAAATGTTGGGGCACAATTCATCCGCCCGCAACCAAAGCGCTGGGGTCAGCTCCACCATTGGGTCCAGAGCAATAATCCAGCAGCCACGAAAACCGTTATGGACGCGGTCAAGGCGGCCACACCGCGATGCCGATCCGCGTAGATCTGCGCCGCGAGGGCGACCGTCGCGGCCCCCACATGCCAGGCGACCGATTCGCCGCCCGGACCGGGGAATCCGCGCCGGTCGGCGAGGACGGCGGTGCCGACCACGATCAGCATGCCCACCACGGTCCCCCCGGCGACCACGCCGCTGAGTCCACGCACGAATCTCACGAGGCGATCACCGGCACGCCGGAAGCCTTGCCGGCCAGCTTCTCGAATTGCGCGGGATCGGTCGTGAATTCGCCGAGCCGGATGGTCTTGTTGGTGCCGTGGTAGTCCGACGAACCGGTGGTGAGCAGGCCGAGTTCGGCGGCGAGGTCGGTGAGCAGCGCGCGGTCGGCCGCGGAGTGGTCGGGATGGTCGATCTCCAAGCCGCCGAGCCCGAGGCCGGCCAGCTCCCGGATGTCGTCGACGGCGAGCAGCCTGCCCCGCTTGCGGGCCCTGGTGTGCGCCAGGACGCTGACCCCGCCGGCCGTGGCGATCATCTGCACCGCACGCCGCAGCGGAGTGTCGGCCTTCTCGGCGTAGTAGCGGCCGTGCGGGGCGAGCAATTCGTCGAACGCCGCGTCCACGCTCGGCACCACACCGGCGGCGACCAGCGCGCGAGCCAGATGGGGGCGTCCCGCCGAAGGACCCGCCGAGGCCAGCACCGCATCCGGGTCGATCGGCAGTCCGTCGGCCGCCATCCGCTCGGCCATCGCGCGCAGCCGTTCCACCCGTTCGGCGCGCAACCGCTCGCGTTCGTCGGCGAACCCGCGATGGGTCGGGTCGAACAAGTACGCCAGCAAATGCACGGGCACCGGCCAGCCGTCCTCGCCCAGGCCCACACACGACATCTCCATGCCGCGGACCAGCGTCATCCCCTTCGGCAGCGCGTCGACCGCTTCCGCCCATCCGGCCGTGGTGTCGTGATCGGTGATCGCGACGACGTCCAGGCCCGCCGCGGCCGCGTTCCGCACGAGTTCGGCCGGTGTGTCGGTGCCGTCGGACGCGGTCGAGTGGGTATGCAGGTCGATGCGCACGCTTTCAAGTCTTACAGTGCGGTGGCATCGTCCCGCACGCGCAGGCGACCATCCGGCAGCCCGCGGCGACGTAGCATCGACACCGTGCCGTCCTTCTCCCCGCTTTCCTCACTCCGTGGATCCGGCCGGTCACCAGCGCAGCACGAGCAGCGGTTCATCCCGGTGCCGACGGCGCAGGCGATCGTCGACTGCGCGGTGTACGTGGACGGCGAACGCCTGCCCGGCCGGTTCACCCACCAGGCGGCACTCGCCCGAGCCCGCGAGGAGGACACCGGCTTCGTCTGGCTCGGCCTGCACGATCCGGATGCCGCGCAGATGGCCGACATCGCCGAGACGTTCGGGTTGCACCAACTGGCCACCGAACACGCCTTACAGCGCCACCAGCGGCCCAAGCTGGAGCGATACGACGACTCGTTGCTGCTGGTGCTGCGCACGGTCAGCTACGTCCCGCACGAAATCGACAGCGTTAGCGAGATCGTGGAGACCGGCGAGATCATCGTGTTCACCGGTCCGGATTTCGTGGTCGCGGTCCGGCACGGTGAGCATTCCGGGCTGGCCGAGGTACGCAAGGCCTTGGAGGAGGACCCCGCGCAGCTGGCCTTGGGCCCCGGCGCGGTCCTGCACGCGATCGCCGACCGGGTGGTGGACTCCTACATCGACGTGGCCCAGTCCGTCGAGAACGACATCGACGAGATGGAAGAGGAGATCTTCACCCCGCGCAGCAAGGTCACCGTGGAGTCGATCTACCAGCTCAAGCGCGAGGTGGTCGAGTTGCGGCGCGCGGTGAATCCGCTCGCCGCACCGCTGGAGCTGCTCGGTCACAAACCGGATCTGCCGGTGCCCAAGGAGGTCCGGCGCTATCTGCGCGACGTCGCCGAGCATCACGCCGCCGTGGCGGAACGGATCAACGACTTCGACGAGGCGCTCAGCGCGCTGATCAGCGCCGCGCTGGCCCGGATCGGCGTGCAGCAGAACACCGACATGCGCAAGATTTCGGCGTGGGTGGCGATCGCCGCCGTGCCGACGATGATCGCGGGCATCTACGGGATGAACTTCGACCACATGCCCGAACTGCACCAGGTCTGGGGTTATCCCATGGTCTGGGCGCTCATCCTCGCCATCTGCACCGGCCTGTTCTTCACCTTCCGCCGCAACAAGTGGCTCTAGCCGCGCGGCGGATCACAAACTGGCGGCGCCGCGTCTCGGGTCGCGCACGTCGATCCCGGCTTCCTGCCACGCCTCCCGCAGCGCCTGCGCACCACGGACCCGGACCCACGCCGCCTCCGTCGCGGTCACCGGCGTCACCGCGAAATACCGCACCGGCTCGGCCGGGTCGGGCAGCGGCACCGCCGGAATGTCGCTGTCGCCGAGCAGAACCGCGGTGAACGGTGCGTCGCGCCACATCGGCTCACCCAGATCCAGCAGCGCGTCCGCTTGCAGCACAACGCCTTCCACGACCGGCGCCGCGGCCAGCACGCCGAGCGACTTGGCCAGGCCCGAGCTGGCGCCGACCCCGGAGCGCAACGTCAGCACCAGTTCCGCGCGCGGCCCGCGCACCGGATCGGCGTGCACCGCCGCGGGATCGCCCATCGGATGCCTGCTGCCGCCCAGCGTCACGTAGTGCACCAGATCGCCCTCGGCGATGCGCAGGATCTCGATCGGCTCCAGACCCAGGAAAGTGACCGACGCGGCGTCCACCTGCGCGGCGTCCACGCCGAAATGGCCCAGCACCTCGGTCCGGACCGTCTCCAGCACTTCCATGCGTCAGATCGCCAGCCGCGCGAGCATGTCCCGCGCCTGCTCGGCCGACTTCGGATCGCACAGCACGTCGTAGCGGCCCGCCACCAGTTGCATGGTGGACGCGAAATCGCGCTGCCCCCTGGTCGCGGCGTACGGGATCGAGGTCGAGATGACGCCGAAGATCACGCCGCCGACCAGGCCGACGAGCAGCGGACCCAGCGCGCCGCTGGTGGTGAACAGACTGAGCAGCAGGCCGAGGAACAATCCGAGCCAGGCGCCCGAGACCACGCCGCCGCCGATCACCTTGCCCCAGGTCAGCCGGTAGAGAACCCGCTCCACCTGCATCAAGTCGACGCCGACTATGGTCACGTCCTGCACCGGGAACTGGTTGTCGGCCAAATAGTCGACCGCTTTCTGCGCCTCGACATAGGTCGGATACGAGCCGACCGGCCAGCCCGACGGTGGCGTCGGGAGGCCTGGCCGCGCACGGCTCGAGTTCCCCAAGGGATTCGTCATAGTTCCATTCTGCTATTCCGGCGCATCCTGCGGTGGTGTGAAACGCGTGGTTCGCGTCATTCCGGCCGCGCGGCCCTTTTCCGCGATCACGTGGGCCATTTTGGCGCTGGCCTCGTCGATCATCTCCTCACCGAGCATCACCGCGCCGCGCGCGCCGCCGGCCGACGAGGTGTGAAAGGCGTAGGCGTCGAGGATCTCCTCCGCGCGGTCGTAGTCCGCTTGGCGGGGGCTGAAGATCTCGTTCGCCGCCTCGATCTGGCCGGGGTGCAGCACCCACTTGCCGTCGAAACCCAGCGCGGCCGTGCGCGCGGCGGCCCGCCGGAAGCCCTCGACATCCCTTATCTGCAGGTACGGGCCGTCGATCGCCTGCAGACCGTGGGCGCGGGCAGTGAGCAGGATGGTCATCAGGATGTGGTGGTAGGCGTCGCCGGTGTCGTAGCCCTCCGGCTGTTCGCCGACCACCAGGTGCGCATGTTGATGCTGGCCATGAAGTCCGCCGGGCCGAAGACCAGGGTCTGCACCCGGGGACTTGCGGTGGCGATGGCGTCGATGTTGCGCAACCCCAGCGCGTTCTCGATCTGCGGCTCGATCCCGATCCGGCCGACGTCCAACCCACAGGTCTTCTCCAGCTGGGTGAGCAGCAGGTCCAGCGCGCGCACCTGCCCCGCGTCGGTCACCTTGGGCAGCAGGATCGCGTCCAGCGCCGCGCCCGCGCCTTCGACCACGGAAATGACGTCGGCGTAGGTCCATTCGGTGGTCCAGTCGTTGACCCGGACCACGCGCAGTTGCGTTCCCCACCCGGAGTCGTTCAGCGCCGCGACGATGTTCGCCCGCGCCTCGGCCTTCGCTACCGGGGCGACCGCGTCCTCCAGATCGAGAAACACCTCGTCGACGGGCAGGGTTTTGGCTTTCTCGATCATCTTCGTGTTGCTGCCCGGGCAGGCGAGCACCGAACGGCGCGGCTTCATGATCACTCCCGTCGATCGTGGCGGGGTGCGAACACCCGCCCGCGAACATCTAGCCTGGCAGCATGGCAGCTACCAGGGTGTACGTCGCCAGGCTGGCCGGTTTGGCGGTGCTGGGACCGGACGGCGAGTCTATCGGCCGGATCCGTGACGTCGTCGTGGCCGTCCGCTCCGACCGCCAGCAGCCCCGCGTGCACGGATTGGTCGTCGAATTGCCCACCCGGCGGCGTATTTTCGTGCCGATCCTGCGGATCACCGCGATCGAACCCGGCGTGGTCACGCTGAACACCGGCACGGTCAGCCTGCGGCGGTTCACCCAGCGTCCGGGCGAGATGCTCGCGCTGGCGCAGATCGTCGACTCGGTGGTGCGGGTCGAGGACCCGGACCTGCCGGATCTGACGGGCGTGGACGTCCACGTGGTCGATCTCGGTATCGAACAGACCCGTTCGAGGGACTGGCTGGTCAGCAGGGTCGCGGTGCGCGGGCACCGGCGGCTCGGCCGCAGGCGCACGGTGCACGTGGTGGACTGGACCAGGGTCTCCGGCCTGACGCCCTACGAGATCGGCAGGCCGGGACAGGACGTCACGCAACTGCTCGAAGGGTTCGAGGGCATGCGCGCGGCCGACGTGGCGCAGCAGCTGCGGGAGCTGCCGGAGAAACGGCGGATCGAGGTGGCCGTCGCGCTGGACGACGAACGTCTGGCCGACGTGGTGCAGGAGCTGCCCGACGACGAGCAGGTCGAGCTGCTCGGTCATCTGGAGGTGCGCAGGGCCGCCGACGTGCTGGAGGCGATGGACCCCGACGACGCCGCCGACCTGCTGGGCGAGCTGCCCGAGGGCGAGGCCGAATCGTTGCTCGCCCTGATGGACCCGCAGGAGTCCGAGCCGGTGCGCAGGCTGCTCGAGCACTCCCCCTACAGCGCGGGCGGTCTGATGACGCCGAAACCGGTCATCCTGACGCCCTCCACGACGGTGGCCGAAGCCCTGGCGCGGGTGCGCAACCCGGACCTGACGCCCGCGCTGGCCTCCATGGTGTTCGTGGTCCGTCCGCCCACCGCGACGCCGACCGGCCGATACCTGGGTTCGGTGCACATCCAGCAATTGCTGCGTGAACCCCCCGCCCACCTGGTGGGCGGCATTCTCGACACCGATCTTTCGCCGCTGCGCCCTGAACTCCCTTTGGCCGCCGTGACGCGGTATTTCGCGACCTACAACCTGGTCTGCGGACCGGTGGTGGACGAGGAGAACCACCTGCTCGGTGCGGTCAGCGTCGACGACGTCCTCGACCATCTGCTGCCGGAGGACTGGCGCGACCAGGAAGAGACCGATGAGCGGGGCGGAGCGTGACCGCGCGGAGCCCCGCACCCGCCCGAAAGGACAGACCGTGAGCGAGAACGACCCGGGCGTGCGGCTCGGTCACAGCAGGGCCCGCCAGCGTCTGGAGACGCCGGTGGAGAGCAGGTTCCGATTGGAATGGGACGCCGAGGCCTTGGCCCGCAGCAGCGAGCGGGTGGCGCGATTCCTAGGGACCGGCCGGTATCTCGCAGTGCAAACGATCGTCGTGCTGGTTTGGATCGCGTTGAACGTCTTCGTGGTCGCGTTGCGCTGGGATCCGTACCCGTTCATCCTGCTGAATCTGGCGTTCTCCACCCAGGCGGCCTACGCGGCGCCGCTGATCCTGCTGGCGCAGAACCGGCAGGACAACCGCGACCGGGTCGCCCTGGAGGAGGACCGGGTGCGGGCCGCTCAGACCAAGGCGGACACCGAGTTTCTGGCCCGCGAACTGGCGGCATTGCGCATCGCGGTCGGTGAAGTGGCCACGCGTGATTACCTGCGCCGGGAATTGGATGAGCTGAAAGGGATTCTGGACCGGATGGAGGCCGTGGAATCCCCTGATCACGAGATCCGGTCGGAAAGCGGAGGAAAGGGCGCCCGCAAGAAAAGCTCCGGCCGAAAGCCCGCTCCGGCATCGGTTTCACCGTCGGTAACCGATGATCAACCAGAAATGCCGAATAAGGACCTGACTGGTGGGTAACCTGGACAACGTTGTCCAGAGCGGCCAGGGCAGGGGATGTCCCGGACAGCCGCTCCCACGACGTCGAGGATTGGGTGTGGCCGAATGCGTGTATCTGCTCCGATAACGGTCTCGGCTTTGGTTGTTGCTGGTGCGGTGGTGAGTGGTTCGGGGGTGCAGACGCCGGTGCGTGAGCCGGCGCCGCGGGCACCGGAGGTGCTGGCGGCGGCGAGTGCCGAGTCGCGGGTGGTGGGCTTGTTGCCGGTGACGGCGGAGGGGCCACGGCGATTGCGGGCGGTGACTCCGGGGGCGCCGTTCGCGGGTCCGGTCCCGCTGCAGGAGATGAGGTTGCCCTCGGCGGGCGGCGCGTTGGGGATTCCCGAGGTGGTGTTGGCGGCGTATCGGAATGCGGAGTTGGCGTTGGCGTCCTCGACGCCGGGGTGTGGGTTGTCGTGGAGTTTGCTGGCGGGGATCGGGCGGATCGAGTCGGGGCATGCTCGTGGCGGGCGCACGGATGCGGCGGGGACGACGGTGG
>NZ_VUOS01000001.1 GCF_009829325.1 Nocardia sp. CY41 | reverse complement strand
ATGTCCGCCCGACCAGCGCGCGCGGCCCTGACCGCCGGTCAGACCAAGTGATGGTCAACCCAGCAGGGCGACAGTCGGTGGGAGAGACACGACGATCAGAACCACTTCCCATCATCAGTGTCGGTGGGGGCTGGTTCACTGGAAGACAAGGCGCGGGGACCCGACCGGCCGGCCGTCGGCCGAGTCGGGTCTCGGTCTGTCCGAAGTGTGCGACCGGTGGGAGAGAAGGTATGAGCGGCAAGGTATTCGGCGAGCGGCAGCTCGACGCGCGGCGCCTGCGCGGCACGGCGATGATCCGGGCACAAGCCGCGCTCGCGCCACAGCCGGGCAGCCTGCCGGACAGCCTTCGCGAGGCCGGGGAGAACGCGCTTGTGGCCGTGCGGCGCTGGGCCGATCCGCGGGAGCGTGAACTGCGCCGTCGGCGCAGGGCCCGTCGCCGAAGCTTCCAGCTGGGCACCGTATCCGGCCTCACCACAGCGGGAACCGTTGGTCTCGTTGTCCTTTCGGCGCCCGTCTGGGCCGTGGTCATGGTCGGCGGCGGCGCGGTCGCGCTGGTGACGGGCGCGGCGCTGAGCACTCGCCGTTATCTGCGGCTGCGCGGCGCTCCCCTGCCGCACGCGGCGTTCATCCCGCGCAGGCAGCCGCCGTTGTGGTCCAACGCGCGCCCGGCCATCGCGCGTCTGGCGCGGGCGGAGAAGGCATTGCACGGGATGGGCGTCCAGATCGCTCGCTCGCACCGGCTGCCGCAGGACGAACTGGCCGACCTGCTCGAAACCGCCGCTTCGGGCGCGGAGGCGCTGCACGCGCTGGCCGCGGACATCACGGCGATGGAACAGGGCCTCGGCGCGATGGGGAGCGCTGATTCGCCCGCCGCGGTGGCGCTCACCGAGAACCTCCGGTTGATTCTGGCCAGGCTCGATGCGGGCGTCGGGGAGTACGAGCAGGTTGTAGCCGCGGCAGGCCGGATTCTCGCGATTCCGGACAATACCGTGGTGCGACACAACTTCGACACCATCGTGGCGGATCTGCGCCACGCTTCCGATCGGCTGGACGGGTGGGCTCAAGCCCTGATCGAGGTGGCCGACAGATCGGTGCCCGCGTCGCCGCGGCCACCGATCTGACGCCGGCCGGTTCAGCTCGTCCGGTCCCTGCGGCGGAGTTCCTCGGCCCTGGCGCGGAACGCCGCGCCGACCAGTTCGCGGCTCTCGGCCATGAGGTCGAGCACCTCCCAGGACGCCTTGCGGGCGGCGGATCCGACGATCCCGGCGATCGCCGAGCCGTGCCGCCGCGCCGCCGCCGCGAGTTCTTGTGCCAGCTCGTTCGTCTGTTCCATCGAGTCCCGGCCGTTACGTGAGGCTCAGTGCATGACTGTGTGCTGACCGGTGTGTCTCCGTCATTCGAGCATCCCTTCCCTCTTGTCGCGCAACGTCACTGTGCGTCGAAGATCAGAGTACATCCGTGCACTGAACTGGCCTACGATCCGGTCGCCCGCGCGCAGGGCGGCATCCGTCGAGCGCGTCGGCCGGGCCTCCGTGCGTGATGGTCGCCGATCCGGCGCGTGCGTGGTCGGTAGGCTGCGGCGATGGGGTTTCTCTCGGCTCGCGGGCGTGACGGTGGGATGGTCGGAGTGACGAGCAGCCTGGATCGGTGGCTGGTCGGCCGCAGTGCGCGCGTGCGGGCCACCCCGGCGGACCGGGCGCTGAAGGCGTTGAGCACCGCCGCCGACAAGAACCGTCTGTGGATCGCCCTGGGGGCGGTCCTGTTCGTCGCCGGAGATCGCTCGACCCGCCGCGGCGCGGTGCGCGGGCTGCTCGCACTGAGCATTGCCAGCAGCGTGGCCAACGGCGTGGCCAAACCGCTGTTCCCGCGCCGTCGTCCGCCGGACGAGTCCGTTCCGTTCGTGCGCAGGCTGGTCGCCCCGCCGGTCTCGTCGTCGTTCCCGTCCGGGCACTCGGCTTCCGCCGCCGCCTTCGCGACGGGCCTGGCGCTGGAGTCGCCCGTGGCGGCCGCCGCTGTGGCCCCCGTCGCCGCCGCGGTCGGGTACTCCCGTGTCCACATCGGCGTGCATTGGCCGTCCGACGTGGTCGTGGGCGCGTTGTTCGGTGGCGCGGTCGCGCTGGTCACCCGGCGGTGGTGGGCGGTGCGCGACGACGAGCCCGCCGCCTTGGGTCCGGTCGAACACATCGACCCGCTGCCGGACGGCGCCGGACTGCTGCTGATCGGCAATCCGCACGCGGGATCGGGCGACGGCGACAACGCGCTGGCCGCCCTGCGCGACCGGTTGCCCGCCGCCGAGGTGCTCGAACTCGGCGGCGACGACGATGTCGAGGTGCGAGTCGGCGAACTGCTGCGGCGCGACGACATCGTCGCTCTGGGCGTGGTCGGCGGAGACGGAACGGTGTCGGCCGTCGCGGAGTATGCGGTGCGCCACCGGGTGCCGTTGGCGGTCTTCGCGGGCGGCACGCTGAACCACTTCGCGAGGGATGCCGGAGTGGAGGACTCCGATATCACCCTCGCGGGGTTGGAAGCGGGCGAAGCGATGCGCGTCGACGTGGCCGAGGTGTGTTTCGACGATGCCGAGCAGCGCGTCTTCGTCAACACCGCCAGTCTCGGCGGTTATCCCGACTTCGTGCGGGTCCGGGAGCGCTGGGAGCGCCGGATCGGCAAATGGCCCGCGGCGGGACTCGCCATGGTGCGCGTGCTGTTTCGCGCCCAGCCGCTGCACGTCACCATCGATGACACCCGCACCGCGCTGTGGATGCTGTTCGTCGGCAACGGCGCCTACCATCCCGCCGACCAGATCCCCATGTCGCGCCCGGAATTGCACGGCGGCATCCTCGATGTCCGTTACCTGCGCGCCGACGTCCCGTTCTCACGGCTGCGGCTGGTCTTCGCGACCTTCACCGGCACACTCGCGTATTCGCCCACCTATCGGCATCGCCGGGTCTCCCGTCTGACCGTGCGGGTGGCCGAGGAGCCGATCTCGTTGGCCACCGACGGAGAGGTCGATCATCGCGGCAAGGACTTCCGGTTCGCCAGCGGGCCGTCGGCGCTGACGCTGATCAGAAGCGGAGCCCGGTAGGCCGGGTGGCCCACGGTGGGCCGCGGCGTGCACGGCAAAGGTAGCTGTCTGATAACTAGAATGCTGTAGCCGCTTCGGCGAGTCCTTGAATTCTGGTAATCGCATGGTTTGACCGCGGCATGTGCGGGTAGTTGCCACGGTGTAGCTGATTACTTCCTGCCTCGACTGGGGCGGGAACATGCACTACAGGGCAGGAGCACGTCATGCTCGATGTTTCCTACCGTCTATCGCTGCTCGACCAGGACACGCAGCGGCTGGATGTCAGCCGGTACTTCGCGTGTGACACCGCCGAGGACCCGGTGCGGGTGTCGCGCAGGACGCAGCGCGTCGCCGACGGCTCCGACGCCACCGATCGACCCGCAAGCGATTGAACCCTTTCTCAGCACGCGCGGTGCCCAGCCGCGTTCTGCCGGGCTGCGCGTCGCAGGGACGAACCGCGGAGGAACCCATGACTGAAATGCTGGAAACGCTCATCGGCAGCTCGGTGTACGGCCCCGAAGGCGAGAAGATCGGCAAGGTCAAACGGGTCTATGTCGACAACAACTCCGGATCCCCCACCTGGATCGCGGTGTCCACCGGCCTGTTCAGCACCGACGCCTTGGTCCCGCTGGCCGGGGCCGAACATCGTCCCGAGGCGGGGATGTTGCAGGTCCGGGTCGGAAAGGAGGCGGTGAAGGCCTCGCCGCAGCTGGACCACAACGGGCAGATCAGTCCGCAGGCCGAGCAGGAGTTGTTCGATCACTATCAGATCGATCCGGAGCAGGCCGCCTGGGACGTCTACGGCAGGCAGCCGGTGCCGCAGCCGCGGCGGGCCCGCCCCGCGATGACCCGCCCGCCGGAAGAGCGCGCCGGTGAATCGGGCGACGTCGCCGCGGCCCGGCGGCGCCTCTATCCGGGCAGTGAAGAGGAGACGCTCCGGATGCCGCGCAGTGGCGACCGGTCGCGCGTGGGGCGTGAGCAGATGATCGACCCCTACGCCGTCGACACGGCCGATCTCGGAATGCGGCGCCCGGACGGCGTGCCGGACGACGATCCGTTGGCCGAAGACCTGCCGGACGCCGAGCGCCCCAGGAGCTGACCGGGCGGGCTCGTCCTCGACGATGGTGTGGGCGTCCCATGCGACGCCCACACCATCGTTGTGCTCCGGTAGCGAGCGGGTCGGCATTCAGTCCGGAGTCGTTCGGTCGGTTGCGAGGGAGGACCGGTCCGGCAGCGCGGTCGAGGACAGGAATCGCCAGGCGCGCGTGGCCGCTTGCAAGGTGAAGCGGGTGTCGACGTCGCGCAGATCGAATCCGGTGAGCTGCCGGATGCGGCCGAGCCGGTAGCGCAGGGTGCTGCGGTGGATGTGCAGGGCGGCGGCGGAATCGTCGTAGTTGCCACCGCATTCGAGGTATTGGCTCAGTGTGTACACCAGGTCGGCGTTGCGTTGCCGGTCGTAGTCGAGCAGGATGCCGAGCCATTCCCGGATGAACCGCTCGACTCGGCCGTCCGCGCGCGCGGCGTCGATCAGGCGGTAGAAGCCCAACTCGTCGTACGCGGTCGCGCCGTCGGGCGTGGGCGATCGCAGGCGGATGTCGATCGCGTGGCGCGCGTCGTCGAACGCCCGGACGAAATCGGCCGGTCGCGCGCAGCGGCCGCTGATGCCGATGGTCACCGGGGCCGTGTCGAGGTGCGCGCGGATGGTGTGATGCAGCGTGTCCGGGTCGGGCCTGCGGTCGATGATCAGCACGACCATGCCCGAACGGCGGCCGTGCAGGAAGGGCAGTTCCAGCGCCGTGGCGGCCCGGGCGACCGCCTCCACCTGCGTGCTGTCGACCCCGTGCACGAGCACCACGTAGTGCTCGCCGTGCAGGTCGTAGCCCAGGGCCTCGGCGCGAGCGAAGGCGCTGTCGCCGTCGGCGCCGGACAGCAGGTCGTCGACCAGTTCGCGGCGCAACCGCAGCTCGATCTCGGCGAGATTGCGCTGGTGCGCCAACTCCAGGGCGAGCATCGTGCCGGCGTAGGTGAGCGCGAAGATCTCCGCGTCGAGCGCCGTATCGTCCGGATCGATCAACGCGAGCGTGCCGAGTATCTCCGTACGTGGTTTCACCAGGACGATCGCCCGGTCGCGCACGCGCAGCGGGCCGTTGTGGGCGGCGAGACGGCGCAGCAACTGTTCACGTTGCCGTGGCGGCGCTTTGGGATACGGGTCCGGTCTGCCCGGCCCCGACCAGGCCCGCAGATTGCCGAACGGGTCCTCGACGGCGACCGGCAATCCGGTCAGCTGCGCCAGCGCGTCCGCGATGGCTTGTGCACCGCTGCCGTACGCGGCGGCGTCGGAGAGCACTTCGTGGACGTGGGTGCGGCGCCGCAGCCCCAGCACGGTTGCCGACAGGCGCTCGTTGGCCGCGGCGAGGTCGCGGGCCGCCGCGGCAGCGCGCTCGCGCAGCACGCCATCGGCCAGCGCGGCGCTCGCCAGCCGAGCCAGCACGGTGAGCAGGAACATCTCGTCCTGCGACGGCTCGCGGTCGGCGCCGACGACGATCGCGCCGACCACCCCGGACCGGTCGCGTAGGGGTAGTGCCCACGCCCACCGGCGGCCGGGCAGCCGGAGGCGCCCTGCGCCGTTCTGCGCGCGCAGTTGCGCGTCGAGATCGGGCGGGGCGGACTGGCCGGTGCCGAGCCGGTATTCGCCCCCGAGGAGTCGATAGCAGCCCAGTGCGTCGCAGCATCCGGCGGAGGACACCGCCTCCGCGGTGATCCGCAGGATGTCCGGTTCCCGGTGATCGCCCGAGAGCAGCGCCGACGCCGATACGGGTGCCGGTGCGTCGTCGACTTTCGAACTCGCGTACTGGGTCATGGACTCCGGTCCGTAGCCGTCGAGGTCGTGCGCCGATATCGCGGGCGATGCCGGGCGCCCGATGGGTCGATCGTTCTACCGCGCGCGGCCTGGTCCGATCGCGTATCGACGTGTACTGCCGCAGGCAGAATCGACGCTACACCGCTGACGTGACCTGCGCCGGAGGAAGCGATGACCCGGGCACCGGAGGTCATCGGGACGAGCGGATGCCCGGGTGGCGCGCATCGAGTGGGAAACCCCCATAGCCGGGAGCTGTACGAGGCCTGGTGTCAGGGGGAACCCTGATTTCCACCCCGGTATCCCGCTTCACCTGGTGATTCCCGCCCCCCCGAGTGTCATGCTCGAAGCGCAAACGGACTTCTGGGAGGCATCGGAATGTTGTGGAAGATCATCGGCATCGTCGCGGTCGTCTGGATCGCACTGGCCGTCATCGGCGCACTGATCAAGGGTTTGTTCCCGATTTTGGTGATCAGCGCCATCGTGTTCGGGTTGTACCTGCTGTACAAGGCGGTCTCGGGTTCGGACAACTCGACGGTCGGCAAGCTGTAGGGGCGGACTCGGTCGCACCCCCGCCGCCGCAATGCGGGTGTGATGGGCCCTGTGGCAGGCTAGGCGAATGCGAGTAGCCGTCGTCGCAGGGCCCGACCCCGGTCACGCGTTCCCCGCTATCGCGTTGTGCTTGCGATTCCTGGATGCCGGTGACGAGCCGGTCCTGTTCACGGGTCCGCGCTGGTTCGACGCCGCACTCGCCGCCGGAATCGGGGTGCGCAGACTCAAAGGCTTGGCGCCGCGGCCGGTGGACGACGACGCGGACGCGGGGCAGCGCATCCACGAGCGGGCGGCGCACATCTCCACCGAGATCCTGCCCGAACTGAGCGCGATGTTGCCCGAACTCGTGGTCTCCGACGTGCTGACCGCCGGCGGCGGGATGGCCGCGGAGCGGCTCGGCGTGCCCTGGGTGGAACTGTCCCCGCATCCGCTGTATCTGCCGTCGAAGGGGTTGCCGCCCATAGGAAGCGGACTGGCCCCCGGTGCGGGTCTGCGCGGATGGGTGCGCGACGGTGTATTGCGCGGCATGACCGCACGCGCCCTGCGGAACGGGCGCCGCCAGCGCGAGCGGGCGCGCGAGAGTGTCGGCCTCCCGGCCGTCGATCCCGGCCCGGCCGCCCGACTGGTCGCCACCCTGCCCGCGCTCGAGGTGCCGCGCCCCGACTGGCCGGAATCCGCCCATGTGATCGGGCCGCTGCTGTGGGAGCCGACCGACGCGATCCTGGACCTCCCGCCCGGTGACGGACCGCTCGTGATGGTCGCCCCGTCGACCGCCCACACCGGTGTGGCGGGCATGGCGGAGACCGTTCTGGAGGCTTTGGACGGAACCGGTGTCCGCGTGGCCATTTCGATGCTGGACGCTCCGCCGTCCGATCTTCCCCCGTGGGCCACGGCGGGGCTGGGGCGGCAAGACGCACTGCTGACCCACGCGTCCGTCGTCGTGGGCGGCGGCGGTCACGGCCTGCTCGCCAAGACGCTGTCCGCGGGCGTCCCGATCGTCACCGTTCCCGGCGGCGGCGACCAGTGGGAGCTGGCCAATCGCGCTGCCCGGCAAGGCAGTTCGATCGTCGTCCGGCCGTTGTCGCCCGCCGCGGTCCGCGCCGCGGTCCAGGAGATCCTCGCCGATCCCCGCTACGCCGCCGCGGCCCGGCGGGCTGCCGAAACGCCCGAGTTCCCGGACCCCGTCGGCCTGTGTCACCGGGTGTGCCACGCAGTCCATCCCTGACCGAACGGTCGGGTGTGCCACTGACCAGGGAACCCGCGGTATGGGAGTAAGTTCGGGACGGTGCGATTGACCGAGTTTCAGGAACTGTTGCATACCGAGTTCGGTGTGGCCCGGGGCGACGCCCTGCTGACCGACCACGTCATCCCCGATCTGGGCGGGCGCACCGGCGCCGATGCCATCGAGGCGGGGGTCGACCCCCGCGACGTCTGGCGTGCCCTGTGCGCCGAATTCGACGTGCCCAAGGCGCGCTGGTGAGCGCCCCGGGGCAAGTGGAGCGGGACGAGCCGCTGTACCGGTTCGACGAGCGGCAGCGGATGATCCCGCACGACCCGCAGCGCTTGGCCGTCCGGGTGGCGCAGGCCCGCCCCGACGACTTCGCGAGCTACCGGCAGACCGGCATCGAGTTGATGCTGCTCGGCCGCTACGACGACGCGCTGGATCACCTCGATCGCGCGCTGGAACTGGTGGACACCGAGCAGCGGCGGATCAGCGTGTGGATCAACTTGGGCGACGTCTATCGCTACCGCGGCGACGCCGACACCGCCGAGACGTTGTACCGCCGTGCGGTGGAACACGCACGGACGGCCGCTCCGCAGGTGCTCTCTTTCGCCGTGCAGCACCTGGGCAAGGCGCTCGCCGAGCGGAACCGGCCGGCCGAGGCGCACGCGCTGCTGGCCGAGGCGATGCGGCTGCGCGTCGCCGAAGGCGATCCCGAGGAGATCGAATCGACTCGCGCCGCGCTGGACACGCTGGACGAGCTGCCGATCCCGTTGCCGCCCACGGTCGCGACGCTGTTCGGCGAGTCGCCGACCTGGTCGGACGCGCACGAGGGCCGCAGCGGCGCAGTGGTGTCCGTCAACGGCGCCTACTGGCTCAAACGCGGACCGAAGGCGGTCGCCGAGTACCAGCGTCTCACCTGGCTGCGCGATCGGGGGATCGCCGTGCCGGAGGTCGCGGCGTTCGAAGACGACGTCCTGGTGCTCGTGGACGCGGGCGCGCCGAGCCTGGCGGCGCGGACGATGTCCGGCAGCGCGCACGCGGCTTCGATCGGCGCCGTGCTCGGCGGGCTCCTGCGGCGGCTGCACAGCATTCCGGTCGCCGACTGCCCCTTCGACGGACGGCTCGACATCGTGCTTGCGCAGGCGCGCCGCCACGTGGTGGAGGGGCTCGTCGACCGGGACGATTTCGACGACGACAACTCCGGATCCACCCCGGAGGAGGTCCTCGCGCGATTGCAGGCGCAGCGGCCGGACGGTGAGGACCTGGTGGTGGCGCACGGCGACTTCACCCCGCCGAATGTCCTGGAGAACGAGGTCCTTCTCGATGTGAGCGCGCTCGGCGTGGCCGACCGCTACCGCGATCTGGCACTCGCCGTCCGCGATCTGCGCGCGGACTTCGGCGAAGCGGAGGTGGCGGCCTTCTTCGCGGCTTACGGACTGGCCGAGCCGGACGAGAGTCGCTTGGCGTACTACCGGCTGCTCGACGAATTGTTCTGAGAACTAGGCTTTCCGCGCGTAGTGGCGGGCCGCTTTGGTGCGGTTGCCGCAGGTCGCCATGGAGTGCCAGCGCCGGGTTCCGTTCTTCGAGGTGTCGTAGAAGAACAGCACGCATTCCGGATGCGCGCACTGACGAATTCGATCGGGCGCCGTGCGCAACAGTTCCAGCAGGTTGTCGGCGGCCAGCCAGGCGGGCAGCCAGGCCGGCTCCGCGACGTCCGCCAGGTCCGCAGGGCCCGCCTCGGTCAGCGTGCGGCGGATGCGGCCGTGGTCGAGCACCTCGTTGAGCCCCGCGTGCGAAGCGTGCACGACCACGTCGTAGATGGCCGTCCGCGCGGCCAGCGTCGCCTGCAAGGTCGCCTCGTCGGCGGCGGCGCGATCGGAGAGTCCCGCCGACGTCAGCCAGGTGCGCAGGCCGGTGACCTCGGTGAGCAGGTCCTGGGGTCCCTGCTCGATCCATCTCGTGTTCAGCAGATCGAGCGCCAGGGGTTCACCGAGGTGGGGGCGTGGATCGGGCATGCCCGAGGGTATCGAGTGCGCGTCGCCGTGCACGGCGGCCACCTCTCCTATAACTGTTCAAATTTATTTTACCGGTTGACACCAATGTCCCGCTGTTCGTATCGTCTAACCTATAAAACCGTAGAAGGCAGTTAGACATTCCGAGGAGGAATCATCATGACCACGGTCGCCGCCCCGCAGCTCGCCACCGGGCACGTCGGACTGAACGTCTCCGACCTGGACCGCTCGGTGGACTTCTATCGCCGCGCGCTCGGTTTCGAACAGCTCGCCGCGAGCGCCGACGACCAGCGCCGGTGGGCCTTCCTCGGCGCGGACGGCAAACTCGTCGTCACGCTGTGGGAGCAGAGCGACGGCGCTTTCTCCACCGACACCCCCGGACTGCATCACCTTTCGTTCCAGGTCGACAGCATCGACCAGGTGCGCGCGGTGGAACGGGTGCTGCGTGAACTCTCGGTCGCCTTCGCGCACGACGGCGTGGTGGCGCACGGCGAGGGCGTGGCCTCCGGCGGAATCTTCTTCAGCGATCCCGACGGCATCCGGCTGGAGGTCTACGCGCCCAGTGGGGCCGAAACCGCTCCCGCGCCCAGTGGCGCCGCCCCCACCTGCGGCTTCTTCTGATCGGATCGTCAGCGCACCGAAGGGAGTCATCGTGCGGGAGACGTTTCACCGCGGGGAGGTCGCCGTCCAGCGCCGGATGGGGCAGGCGGACATCGCCGAACGGGTCGGTCGCATGATTCGCCCCGATATCCCGGCGGTCGCCGCGGGCTTCCTGGCCGAACAGCGGATGATGGTGCTCGCCGCCGCCGACGCGGCGGGCAGGTTGTGGGCGAGCGAGCTGGTCGGGCGGCCCGGTTTCGTGCGAGCGGTGGACGACCGGACGATCACCGTCGAGAGCCGGCCGGCCGCCGCCGATCCGCTGCACGAAGCGCTGGCGCATCCCTCCCGCGTCGGCATGATCGCCCTGCAACCGCAGCGGCGCAGGCGGATGCGGGTCAACGGCAGGTCGACGCCGGAGGGTGCGGGCCTGCGCATCGTCACCGATCAGGTGTACTCGAACTGTCCTAAGTACATCTCGCGGCGCGATATCGAGAGCTATGCGCCCGAGGCCGGATCACCGGCGGTGCGGCGCGGCGTCGAACTCGACGCGGACCAGCGGGCCGCGATCGCCGCAGCCGACACGTTCTTCGTCGCGACGGCGGACGCGGAGGGCAATGCCGACGCCTCGCACCGCGGCGGGAATCCCGGATTCCTGCAGATTCTTTCGCCCACCCGTCTGCGCTGGCCGGACTATCGGGGCAATTCGATGTTCATGACACTCGGCAATCTCGAGATAAATCCTCGTTGCGGAATTCTGATCCCGGATTGGTCCACCGGAGCCACGTTGCAGCTCACCGGCACCGTCGAATTGGTCTGGGCGCCCGCGACATTCGCCACAGGCTCGCAATGCTCCCTGGACTTCACCGTCGCGGAGGTTGTCGCCCGGTCCAGCGGAGCACTGCGGTGGGGCCACGCCGAGCTCTCGCCCGTCAACCCCTGAAACTTCGAGGAAGGAAACCGTCCCATGCGACCTCCGTTACCCCCGTTCGATGCGGAATCCGCCGAGGCCAAGGTGCGAGCCGCCGAAAACGCCTGGAACACCCGCGATCCGGAGCGCGTCGCCGCCGCCTACACCGAGGACTCGGTCTGGCGCAATCGCGACGAGTTCTTCACCGGCCGCGACGCCATCGTCGAGTTCCTCACCCGGAAATGGTCGATCGAGAACGGCTATGCGCTGCGCAAGGATTTGTGGGCCTTCGAAGGCAACCGCATCGCGGTGCGCTTCCAGTACGAATGGCACGACGAGTCCGGCCGGTGGTTCCGCAGCTACGGCAACGAGCAATGGGAGTTCGCCCCGGACGGCCTGATGTCCCGGCGTGAGGCCAGCATCAACGATGTCCGGATCGAGGAATCCGAGCGGCGCATCTTCGGGTCGCGCGAGGTGGGCGACGAGTCGGTGCTGCCGCAGCGGTAGTGCTCGGCGGGGATCGAGCGACCACCGCAGATGGCGGCGCCCAGGCGGACGCCGCCGTCTCGTACGCCGGATCGCGCTCAGGCGGCGACGGCCTGCCGCTCGGCTTCGGACGATCCGGCATTCGCACGGTGCCGGGGGAACAGCGCGAACGAGATCACCCCGAATCCGACGCCCACGGCGGCCGCGACGCCGAACGCGGCGTCGAGCCCCGCGACGAAGTGCGGCAGGGTCATCGGATGCTCGCCGGTCGCCGCCCCACGGAACACCGTGCCGAGCACCGCGACGCCGAGCGCCAGGCCCAATTGCCGCGCGGTGTTCACCGCACCCGCGGCTGTGCCGGCCTGCTCCGGGGCGACGGCCGCCATGCCGACCGAGACCAGCGCGGGAGCGTTGACGCCGATCCCGAGGCCGATCACCACGAATCCGGGGACGAGCGCGACCCAGGAGGACTCCGCGCCGACGAGCATCAGCAGCCAGCTGCCCAGACCCACGACCACCAGCCCTCCGCCGATGGTCCACTTCGGCGCGACGTCGTGCAGGACCCTCCCGAACGCACCCGCCACCACGAACGCGGTCGCGGCCATCGGCAGCATCGCCAGCCCCGCGTGCAGGGGCGACATGTGCCGTTGCTGTTGCAGCCACAGCGAGATCAGGGGGCTGCTCGCGAACGCGGCGAACGTCTGCCCGGATGCGCCGAACAGGGTCGCGCCGAAGTCCCGGTTGCGCAGCAGCACCAAGGGGAACATCGGTGCGGCACTGTGCATCTCGGCGACGACGAAGATCAGCGCCGCGGCGGCGCCCAGCGCGAACGCCGTCACCGCGGCCGCTTCCGTCCAGCCGTGCTCACCACCGCGGGTGACGCCGTAGGTGACCGCGGTGGCCGCCGTCGCGAAGGCCAGCATGCCCGGCACGTCCACGGCTCGGCCCGGCCGCCGCCGAGCGGGCGGGAACACCGTGGTGGTCAGGCCGATCGCCAGCACGGCGATGGGCAGGTTGACGAAGAAGATCCAGCGCCACGACAGCGCGTCGGTGAGGACGCCGCCGAGCACCACTCCGATGCCCGCGGCCGCACCGGATACCGCGCCCCACACGCCGAAGGCGACGCCGCGGTCGCGTCCGGTGTAGGTCGCGTGCAGCAGCGAGAGCGTGGTGGCGAACATGGCCGCCCCGCCGATGCCTTGCAGCGCCCGCGCCGCGACGAGGGCCGCAGCGGACTCGGCGATGCCGCAGCCGAACGACGCCACCGCGAAGACGACCAGCCCGGCCAGGTACGCGCGCTTCGCGCCGACCCGGTCGGCGAGCGAGCCGAGCACCAGCAGCAAGGCGGCCAGCGCCAGGGCATAGCCGTCCACCACCCACTGCAAGCCGGACAATCCGGTGTCCAGGTCGGCGGCGATGTCCGGCAGGGCGACGTTCACGATGGTGACGTCGATGAGCAGCATCAGCGTGCCGAGGCACGCGGCGAACAAGGGTAGCCATTTCCTCACGGGAGCCTCCACGGCGGATTCGAACGATTTCGACGCCAAGCGTGCGGCAGACGTACGGATCTCCCTAGCCGAAGCCGCACCGGCGTTAGATTCCTCCGGTGCGAGACGATGACCCGAGAGAATCCTCCGGCCTGGATGTGCTGGACAAGCAGATCGTGCACGGGCTGGTCCACGACGTCCGGATCCCGTTCGCCCGGCTGGGCGGCGTTCTCGGCGTCTCCGAACAGACGGTGGCGCGGCGATACCGCGCGCTGCGTCAGCGCGGCATCCTGCACGTGTCCGGGCAGGTGAACGCGGTGCCGCTCGGTCAAGCGCGCTGGGTGCTGCGCCTGAAATCGACACCGGACAAAGCGTTGCGGTTGGCCGAGTCGCTGGCACGGATACCGGATCTGAGCTGGGTGACGCTGTTGTCCACCGGATCCGAGGTCACCTGCGTGGGCAGGCCGCGCTCGGTCGAACGGCGCGACGCGCTGCTGCTGCACCTCCTGCCGCGCGCCCCGCAAGTGCTGGCCTTGACCGCGCACGAGGTCATCCACCGATTCCCGCTCGACGAGGAGTGGCCGCGCTACCGCCATCTGCTCACCGACGCCCAGCTCGACGACCTCGGTCCCGCCCGCCGCAGACCCGCGGATGCGGGGCCGGACGCGCCGATGGACCTATCGGTGGCCGACGAGGCGATGCTCACGCTGCTCGGCCGGGACGGTCGCGCTCCGTACGCCCAGCTCGCGGCCGCAACCGGGTGGACGGCGCCGCGCGTCGCGCGGCGCATGGCCGAGCTGACCGCGGCGGGCGTGCTGTACTTCGACATCGATTTCGCGATCGAGCGGATGGGTTACGGCGTGCGCGGCGCACTGTGGCTGCGCGTGCGTCCCGCCGACCTGGACGCCGTGGGGCGGGCGATGGCCACGCACCCGGAGATCGTCTTCGTGGCCGCCACCACCGGACCGTCCACGATGTTCGCTTCGATCATCTGCCGGGACACCGCGGACCTCTACCGGTACGTGACCGAGCGGCTCGGCGCGCTGGACGGGATCACCGGCGTGGAGGTGACGCCGTCGCTGCGCGTGCTCAAGCAGGCGCAGACGCTGCTGGATACCGACCGGATCGCGTTGGTGCCCTGATCGCTCGGCGTTCGCCGAGGAGGGTACGGGGGCGCCGGGCGCGTCGCTTGACTCGAACACTTGTTCGTCTAGTCTGGTCGCCAGAACTTGTCGGTGCCGCGCTCTACTGTAGGCGCCAACCACAGAACGAGACTTACCCGTCGAAAAGGGGATCAGGACATGGCACCACAGGCGTACGACCGGGACAAGGCGCTCGAGCTCGCGCTGGCCCAGGTGGAGAAGAGCTTCGGCAAGGGCGCCGTCATGCGCCTCGGCGAGGAGGCGCGCCAGCCCATCTCGGTGATCCCCACCGGTTCGATCGCGCTCGACGTGGCGCTGGGCATCGGCGGTCTGCCGCGTGGCCGCGTCGTCGAGATCTACGGTCCGGAATCCTCGGGTAAGACCACCGTGGCGCTGCACGCGGTGGCCAACGCGCAAGCCGCGGGCGGCGTGGCGGCGTTCATCGACGCCGAGCACGCGCTCGATCCGGACTACGCCCGCAAGCTGGGCGTCGACACCGACGCGCTGCTGGTCTCCCAGCCCGACACGGGTGAGCAGGCGCTGGAGATCGCCGACATGCTGGTGCGCTCCGGCGCGATCGACATCATCGTCATCGACTCGGTGGCCGCGCTGGTGCCGCGCGCCGAGATCGAGGGCGAGATGGGCGACAGCCACGTCGGCCTGCAGGCCCGCCTGATGAGCCAGGCGCTGCGCAAGATGACCAGCGCGCTGAACAATTCCGGGACCACCGCGATCTTCATCAACCAGCTGCGCGAGAAGATCGGCGTGATGTTCGGCTCGCCGGAGACCACCACCGGTGGTAAGGCGTTGAAGTTCTACGCGTCGGTGCGCCTGGACGTGCGCCGCATCGAGACGCTCAAGGACGGCAGCGACGCGGTGGGCAACCGCACCCGCGTAAAGGTCGTGAAGAACAAGGTCTCCCCGCCGTTCAAGCAGGCCGAGTTCGACATCCTCTACGGGCACGGCATCTCCAAGGAGGGCTCGCTCATCGACATGGGCGTCGAGCAGGGCTTCATCCGCAAGTCCGGCTCCTGGTACACCTACGAGGGCGATCAGCTCGGCCAGGGCAAGGAGAACGCCCGCAAATTCCTGCTGGAGAACGTCGACGTCCGCGACGAGATCGAGAAGAAGATCAAGGAGAAGCTCGGCATCGGCGCCGACGTGACGGCCGATGCGGCCGCGGAGGTGCCCGCCGATTTCTGAGCCGACGAACCGGCGCTCGCCCGGGACGGCTCCGGCCGACTCCGGGCCGCCACGGGCCGATGCGGTGCAGGAGATGCGGCGCCGACTGGAAGAACTCCTGGCCGGCTCCGGTTCGCCGGAAGGCGTCCGGGTACACGAACAGGATTCCGAGCTCGTCCGGAGAACCGAAGGTGGTTCGGTTGCGCCGGGCACCATGGGAACTCGGCCGGATGCGTCCGATCCGCAGCGGGCGCGTCCGGCCGGGGCCCGTCGTGGGCGCCGGGAGGCGCGGGGGCGTCCCGGCTCGCCCTCGACCGATTCCGGTCGGCCCGCAGGCCGGTCGGCGGATCCGGTGGCGGCCGGATCCGAAGGCGGGACGGTCGAGCAGGCGAAGGAGGCGTGTCTCCGCTTGCTGGCCGTCCGTGCCCGCAGCCGGGCAGAGCTGGCCGAGCGTCTGGCCGCCAAAGGGTACGCGCCCGAGGTGAGCGAATACGCGCTCGACCGCCTCGGCGAAGTGGGCCTCATCGATGATGCCGCCTTCGCGGAGCAGTGGGTGCACTCCCGCCATACCTTCTCCGGCAAGGGCAAGCAGGCGCTCGCGCAGGAACTCCGGCGCAAGGGCGTCGCGCAGTCGGATGCCGCGGCCGCCCTCGACGCCATCACCACCGACGACGAGGAGGCCCGCGCCGCCGAGCTGGTTCGCCGTAAACTGCGCTCGCTCCCACGAGAACTGGACCACGAGAAGACGATTCGCCGCCTCGTCGGCATGCTGGCCCGCCGTGGTTACGGTCAGTCCATGGCGTATCGGGTGGTCAAGACCGAATTGGCCGAGCGGGGGATCGAGGGCGACCTCGACGATTCCATCGATTGAACTCGACGGCTCAGGTGGCTTCCGGCGATAGGGGGCCGTGCCCCGTCAGTTCGAGGCGCTCATATGCGGCGGTCGTCCACCCGCGCGACGTCGTAGGAGTTCGTCGGCGGCACCGACTTCACCCGGATCGGCGCCTTGTCACGGCTACCGAAGCCATGCGTGGTCATGCCGGAGAGCGCACCCGATCGGCGCCGAATGGATCCAGCCCGTGCGGGCGAAAGTCGCATCGCGCTCACGACTGCGCTCTACGCCGGTCGGCTCGGCGGGATACAGTTGCCCGGTGCGCGGCTACCCGCTCGGGCGGCTCTGCGCCGCTGCCGCGCCGCAAGCTCCCATGGTCAGCGGAATCTCGGGCGACTACGACGTTTCCGGTCGGTTTGCTGGTTGTCGCTGCTCGGACAGTCGATCGGGGCTCGGCCCGCGGCTGTTGAGCTCTGTACCCTTCGTACCGCTGCGGCGGACGTGCAACGCTGTGCGGGTTTCGGGTGCGGCATCGTCGGTCTACACCTCTCCTGTGTCGGCGGATAGACCGGCGGCCTCGATGCCCGCCACGGCTGCCCTTTCGTCCTCCAGGGATATCGCGGCCCCCGTCGAACCGACCGCACCGAGGATTCCGCCCGCCGAGTCCCGGATGAAGACGCCGCCGGGCACGTCGAGGATGCGCCCTTCGGCGAGCGCGGCGACCGACGTGAAGAAGGTCGGCGCGGCTGCCGCGCGCCTGGCGATCTCGCGGTTGGAGACGCCGAGGCCGAGCACGCCCCAAGCCTTGGCGATCGCGATCTGCGGTCGCAGTATGCCGGAGCCGTCCTGGCGTTGTAACGCCACGAGATGGCCGCCGGGATCGAGAACCGCCACCGTGAGCGGGGCGAACCCGTGCGCCGTGCCGTAGGCCAGCGCCTCGCTAACGATGAGTGTCGCCCGTTCCAGCGTGATCGAGGTCGTGGTGACCGTCATTTCCTACTCCTGTGTCGAGGATTTGCGGATTGTGTTGGCTATAGATCAGTGCCGCCAGTACCAGCACCGCGCCGGCGATCTGCAGCCCGGTGACACCTTCGGTATCGGACACCACGGCGAACACCGCCGCCGCCACCGGCACCGCGAACATGAAGACCATCGTTTGCGCCGACCCCACCCGCCGCACGCCCCAGTACCACGCCACGAGGCCGTAAACGGTCACGCCCAGCACGGAAAAGGCCAGCGAGACCACGGTTGTTCCGGAAAGCCTCGGCAGACCGTCCGGCAGTGCGGGCGCGGCCGCGGCGGGCAGCAGCAGCGCGGCGCCGATCGCCGAAGTCCACGCTGTGACCCGGAGGGGACTGTGGTCGGCCAGCAGTGGTCGGGTGACGACCGGGTAGGCGCCCCACAGCGCGGACGCGAGCAAGGCGGCCAGGTCGCCGAGCGCGCGATCAGGCGCGGAGTGGCCCGCGCCGCGACCGAGGACGACCAAGGCCACACCGGCCATCGCCACGCAGGCGGCGGTCAGCACGGCAGACCGAACGGGCTCGCCGGTCAGCCGGGCCAGCAGCGCGGTCCAGAAGGGCGACAGCGCGATCAGCATGGCGGACTCGGTCACCGTGGTGAGCGCCACGGCGGCGCTGAAGGCCAGCTGATATGCCACGATGCCGATCCCGGCCGACAGCGCCAGGCGCGGCCACCACCGGCGCGCGATGGCGGGCCTGCCCTCCACGGCGAGCGCTAGCACCAGCAGCAGCGGCGCGGCCGCCGCGAAGCGGATCGCGTTGAAGGTCACCACGTCCAGTTCGCGCAGCCCCCAGCCGGTGACCGTGTAGCTGGCGCCCCACACGGCGCTCACCGAGGCCAGGACCCAGGTTGCGCGATCAAGCCGCACGCGGCACGCTCACCTGATCCAGCAGGTGGCGTACCGACGCCAGCGCCGATTGCAGCGCGCCTTGGATCCAGGCGTGCGCGACCGAGAGATGCTCGCCGGCGAAGAACACCCGCGGTGCCGGATGTGGATGCGGGGCACCGATTTCCGCGAGGTAGCGCGCGTGCTGTCCCGGTGCCAGATAGGCGAACGCGCCACCGCCGATGCCCACCTGTTCGTCCCAGGTCCAGTGCACGACGTCGTCGACGGCGGCGGTCAGTCCGGGATGCAGTTGCTCGAGCGAGGCGAGCACTATTCTGGTGCGGTCGTTCTCGGGCAGCGCCGCGAACCGCCGGGCGTTGTTCTCCCACAGATAGGCGGCGGTGAGCACAGCCGGGGCGTGCGAGCGTTCCGGGTCCGCGGCGGTCCAGCGGGTGGCCCCGGGCGCGAGCCGAGCGTTGTCGGACGGATACCACACCTGCTGGATCGGCAGATCGGTGAAGCTGCCGCCGCCGAAGATCCCGTCCACGTGTTCCCAGTGCCGATCCCGCACGTGGACAAGGGTTTTGGTGCTGCTGGCGTAACTGATGCCTCGGATCGCCTGCCGCTGTGGTGCGGGCAGCGCGGGGGAGATGTCGATCTGGTCCAGGCCGGGCGCCGGCACCGCGCAGATCACGAAATCGGCCTCGTCGGTGAACGCGGCGCCGTGCCGCTCGCCGCCTAAGCGCACGCCGTCACCGGTGACGCGCAGTTCGGTGATTCGTGAGGCCAGCCGCAGGCTGCCGGGGCGCAGCGCGTCGGTGAAACCGCGGATGAGCGCGTCGGTGCCGTCCACGAGCTCCAGTTGGTCGACGTTGAACAACCCGAAGTAGTCGACGAGCACCTCGAGCAGCGAGGCGTGCTCGTAGTGCAGCAGCCCGCTGGCATGCCCGATCAGATCCCAGGCGTCGGGCGAGAGGCGCTGCCGGGTGAACTGCCACAGCGAGGTCGCCGCGAGCCGGTCCAGCTCCGGGTCGGCAACGTCACCGGCCAGCAGGGCCTTGCGCCGCTGGGCGCCGAGGCCGTGCCAGGCGTCGCGCAACAGCCGCTCGAGCACCAGCAGCGGGTCGGTGCGCTCGGCTTCGTGCAGCTGGTAGGCAGGCAGCGCCTCTTCCACCCGCGACCTGCGCACCCGGCGACCCCGCAGCAGGTAGTACGCGTCGGGGTTGGCGTTGACGAAAGTTCTTGTGGCCAGACCGAACTCGTCGACGTAGTGCAGAGTGCAGTGATGGTTGCCGGGGATCCGCATCGCACCGAGTTCACCGTGGGTGCCATCCCAGAACCGCCAGGTGCGGACCCGCCCGCCGGGACGCGCTGTGCGCTCATAGACGGTCACGTCCAAGCCGTGGCGCTGTAACTCGTACGCGGCGGCCAGGCCGCTTGCGCCGGCGCCGATCACCGCGACCCGCGCGGGGCCCGCGTCCCCGGGGCGGCGCAGGTCGCCAGGAAAGGAGAAGGACTCGTCGAAAAGAAGGTCGGAGGTACGGCTGGTCATCGATCAACTCCCGCAGGTATGAAGCACTGATGACCGTCCCGCCGGTTCGAATACCGGGGATCGGCGTATGCCTACGAGATTGACGGGACGCCGCCGAGGGCACGAGTGTTGCGCTCAGCTCGAGCGCAACACTCCGCCGCCGGGGTCGGTGCCGTGCGTTATTGCTGCGTGGTAACGAGTTCTTCTGCGCGGCAACGGTTCCGAGTTCCGGATCAGGGTTTCCGGCCGATGTCGACGCCGGGGGCCGCGTCGGTGATGACCGAGTCCGCGGCGACGACCGCGCCGCCGCCCTTTCCGCGCTTGCGCGCCCGCAGCCGCTGCTCCAGCTTGGTCGCCACCCAGGTCAGCGCGCTGTTGAGGGCGATCATGACGATCGCGATGACGATCAGCGCCGGAATCGTGTTCTGTTCGGCCGCACCGAGTTGCTGGCCGGAGCGAACTATTTCGACATACGTGATCTGATAGCCCAGCGCCGAGTCCTTGAGCGCGACCACCATCTGCGAGACCAGCGCGGGCAGCATCGCCGTGACGGCTTGCGGCAGCAGGATCAACCGCATCAGCTGATTCTTGCGCATACCCAGCGCGACGGCCGCCTCGGTCTGTCCCTTCGGCAGCGAACGGATGCCCGCGCGCACGATCTCCGCGATGACCGAGCCGTTGTAGACGGTCAGCGCGGTGACCACCGCGGCGAGCGCGAGATCCTCGGACTGGAACACGTCGTACTCGGAGTACACCGCGAACAGGAAGATCATCAGGATGAGCACGGGAATGGCACGCGCCACCTCGACGACGGTTCCGGCGATCCAGCGCACGACGCGATGGTCCGACAGGCGCAGGATGCCGAAGACCATGCCGATGACCAGCGCGAGCACGATGGACAGCAACGCGGCGACGATCGTGCCGCGCAGACCGGGCAGCAGGTAGGTCGACCAGACCTCCGCATCCAGGAACGGCTTCCATTTCTCGGCGGTGAACTGCCCTTTGTCGGCGAAACCGCGATAGAGCACCCAGCCCGCCGCGGCCACGGCGACCACGACCAGCAGCGAGTAGACGTTGTTGCGCAGCCGAGCCTTCGGGCCCGGCGCGTCGAACAGGACCGAAGCGCCTGCGCTCATCGGGCCACCTCGTATTTCTTGGCCAGCCAGCCGAAGAACAGGCCGGTCGGCAGGGTCAGGATGACGAAGCCGAGTGCGAAGATCGCGCCGATCGCCAGGACCGCGGCCTCGGTCTCGGTCATCTCCGCCATCAAGGTCGCCGCTTCGGCGACGCCGATCGCCGAAGCGATGGTGGAGTTCTTGGTCAGCGCGATCAGCACGCTGCCCAGCGGGGCGATCACCGAGCGGAAGGCCTGCGGCAGCACGACCAGCCGTAGATTCTGCAGAAAGCCGAATCCGAGCGAACGGCCCGCCTCGGACTGACCCATCGGCACGGTGTTGATGCCCGCGCGCAACGACTCGCAGACGAAGGAGGCGGTGTAGATGCTCAGGCCGACGACCGCGAAGCGGAAGTTGTTCTGCGCCAGGGAGTCCGGCCCCTCACCGGCGAGGCGCCAGCCCATCGTCGTGTAGAGGCCCAGCGACATGAACACGATGATCAGCGTGAGCGGGGTGTTGCGGAAGACGGTGACGTAGGCGGTGCCGACCCAGCGGGCGACCGGCACGGGCGACACGCGCAGCGCCGCGACGACGGTGCCGAGAATCAGCGCGCCGACCGCGGACAGCACGGTCAGCTGGATGGTCACCCAGAAGGCTTCGAGGATTTGGCTGTCGTACCTCGAGATCAGGTCGAACACGGCGGACGCGTTCCTCCGATCGGGTCTCGATGGTCAGGGGAGGTGCGGCGGGTGGCCCGGCCCGGTCGGGGACGGGCCACCCGTGCGGGGCGACGAGTGCGGATGCTCAGTACCGGTTCACGGTCGGCGGCTGCGGGGCCTGGTAGCCCGAGGCGCCGACGGTCGAATCGAACGCCTTCTTCCAGGAACCGTCGGCGATCATCGCCTCGATCGCGTCGTTGATCTTGTCGCGCAGCTCCTTGTCACCCTTCTTCGAACCGATGCCGTAGTTCTCCGTGGTGAACGGCTTGCCGACCACCTTGAACGCGCCGCTGCTCTGCGCGGCGTACCCGGCCAGGATGATGTCGTCGGTGGTCACCGCGTCCCAAGATCCGGCCCGCAGCCCTTCAAGGCAGAGCGAGTAGGTGTCGTTGGTCTGCAACTGGGTGTCGGGGAAGTTCTTCTCGATGTTCTGGGCCGGAGTGGAGCCCTTCACCGAGCAGACCTTCTTGCCCTTCAGGGTCTCCGGGCCGGTGATGTCGGTGTTGTCGGCGCGCACCAGGAGCGACTGCCCCGCGACGTAGTACGGCCCGGCGAAATCGACCTTCTCCTTGCGCTTGTCGTTGATCGAGTACGTCGCGACGATGTAGTCGACCTGTCCGTTCTCGATCAACGTCTCACGCTGCGGCGACGGGGCTTCCTTGAACGTGATGTCGTTCGGCTGCACGCCCAGCTTCCCGGCGACGTACTTGGCCACTTCCACATCGAAGCCGCTGTAGGACCCGTCCTTGTTCCGCAGGCCGAGGCCCGGCTGGTCGAACTTGATGCCGATGGTGAGCTTGCCGTCCTTGGCGTGGTCGAGGGCGGACTTGTCGTCGCCGCCGCCGCACGCGGTGGCGGTCGCGGCGGCGAGTGTCAGGGCGATCGCTCCGACACCGATGCGCAGAGCGCGATTGATCCTCATCGAGTTCCTTCTCCCTATCCGTGGGTGTGCTGGCCGCTGTGTCCGGCAGGTCAGTGGCTCAAGATCTTGCCCAGGAAGTCCTTCGCGCGCTCGGACTTCGGGGCGGTGAAGAAGGCGTCCGGCTGCGCGTCCTCCACCACCTGGCCATCGGCCATGAACAGCACCCGATTCCCCGCGCGGCGCGCGAAGCCCATCTCGTGGGTGACGACCAGCATCGTCATCCCGTCCTTTGCCAGCGACACCATCACTTCGAGCACCTCGTTGACCATCTCCGGGTCCAGCGCGGAGGTCGGCTCGTCGAACAGCATCACCTTCGGGTTCATCGCCAGCGCCCTGGCGATGGCCACGCGCTGCTGCTGGCCGCCGGACAGCTGGGCCGGGTACTTGTCGGCCTGATCGGCGATGCCCACCCGGTCGAGTAGCTCCATCGCGCGGGCGCGGGCGGCGTCCTTCTTGACTTTGCGGACCTTGACCGGCGCGAGCATGACGTTCTCGACGATCGTCTTGTGCGCGAACAGGTTGAAGGATTGGAAGACCATGCCGACGTCGGCGCGCAGGGCGGCCAGCGCGCGGCCCTCGGCGGGCAGCGGGATGCCGTCGATGGCGATGTCGCCGGAGTCGATCGGCTCCAGCCGGTTGATCGTGCGGCACAGCGTCGACTTCCCGGAGCCCGAGGGGCCCAGCACGATGACGACCTGTCCTTTGGGCACCTCGAGGTTGATGTCCTTGAGTACGTGCAGGTCGCCGAAGTGCTTGTCCACTTTGCGCATCAAGATCATCGGCGGTTCGCTTGTGGCGGCGCTGACGGCCCCGGCAGAGGCGTCCCCGGTCGTGGCGGGCGCGGCGTCGTCGTCGGTCATGGTCATGACCTTAGGCAAAAATCGGAAATTTGCCCGACTTTCCGCGACACACCGTCCCGCCGCGCCGATCGGACACTCGGGCGTAACCTCCCGGTTGCTCCGCCGTCGGCCGAAGACTGCCCGGAGCCTGCGCCGATGCCCGCGAAAGCCACCGTCGGCCGCCCCGTACCCTGGACGGGTGGATTCGATCGGACAGGCAGTGTTGGCCCCCGTTCCCGCCGAGGGCGCAGCACGCAGTTACGAGGTCCGCACCTTCGGCTGCCAGATGAACGTGCACGATTCCGAACGCTTGTCGGGCTTGCTGGAGGACGCGGGCTACGTGAAGGCCGCGCCCGGCGCGACGGCCGACCTCGTCGTCTTCAACACCTGCGCGGTGCGCGAGAACGCCGACAACAAGCTCTACGGCACGCTCGGACATCTGGCGCCGATCAAGGCGGGCCATCCGGGCATGCAGATCGCCGTCGGCGGCTGCCTGGCGCAGAAGGACCGCGATGTCGTGGTGCGCAAGGCGCCGTGGGTGGACGTGGTCTTCGGCACGCACAACATCGGCTCGCTGCCCGTGCTGTTGGAGCGGGCCCGCCACAACCGGGAAGCCCAGGTGGAGATCCTGGAGTCGCTGGAGGCGTTCCCGTCCACGCTGCCCGCCAAGCGCGAGTCCGCCTACGCCGGCTGGGTCTCCATCTCGGTCGGCTGCAACAACACCTGCACCTTCTGCATCGTTCCGGCCCTGCGCGGCAAGGAGGTCGACCGCCGCCCCGGCGACGTGCTCGCCGAGGTGCAGGCGCTGGTGGATCAAGGCGTGCTCGAGGTGACGCTGCTCGGCCAGAACGTGAACTCCTACGGCGCGTCCTTCGCCGATCCGAACGAGCCGCGCGACCGCGGCGCGTTCGCCAAACTGTTGCGCGCGTGCGGGCGCATCGACGGCTTGGAACGGGTCCGCTTCACCTCGCCGCACCCGGCCGAGTTCACCGACGACGTGATCGAGGCGATGGCCCAGACCCCGAACATCTGCCCGCAACTGCACATGCCGCTGCAGTCGGGTTCGGATCGGGTGCTCAAGGCGATGCGCCGCTCGTACCGGAAAGCCCGCTACCTCGGCATCATCGACAAAGTGCGCGCCGCGATGCCGCACGCGGCGATCACCACCGACATCATCGTGGGCTTCCCGGGCGAGACCGAGGAGGACTTCCAGGACACCCTGGACGTGGTCCGGCAGGCGCGCTTCACCAGCGCGTACACCTTCCAGTACTCCAAGCGGCCCGGAACGCCCGCCGCAGGCATGCCCGACCAGCTGCCCAAGGCCGTCGTCCAGGAGCGCTACGACCGGCTCATCGCGTTGCAGGAGGAGATCTCCTTGGCCGCCAACCGGGAGCTGATCGGCACCGAGGTGGAGCTGCTGGTGGCCGAGGGCGCGGGTAAGAAGAACGCCGCGACCGCGCGCATGAGCGGCCGCGCCCGCGACGGCAGGCTGGTGCACTTCCGCCCGGGCGGTACCGCCGAGCCGATCCGCCCCGGTGACCTGGTCACGGTCGACATCACGGCCGCGGCGCCGCACCACTTGGTCGCCGATGCCGCGATCAAGACCCATCGCCGCACCCGTGCCGGTGACGCGCACGAACGCGGTGTGACGCCGAAGACCGCGCCGATCGGCGTCGGTCTGGGGCTGCCCCGTATCGGCGCGCCCGCCCCGGAACCGGCCGCCGCGAGTTGCTCCACCGGCTGCGGCGCATGACCACGCGCCCGGACGACAACGACGACGCCGCCCGCGGCGCGGAAGGTGCCGCGTCCGGCGACGACGAGCGCCGCGCGTCCGCGGCGACCCCCGGGCACGAGCCCGCGAGCCCCGCTGGCGACGAACGAAACGAGGACTCAGTGAGCTCGGTCGAGAGCACCGGCGATTTCGAACAGTTCCGCGACGATCTGGATGCCGTCGAGCGCAGGATCGCCGGCGAGATCGATCCGGGCGTCCGCGCCATGGTCGTGGCCGGCGCGGTATTCCTGCTGCTGGCCTCGCTGGTCCTGTCGCACGCGGGCGCGGCGCGCGGCTTCGACGTGCTGTTGAACACCGACGTCGCGCGGGCCGAGCACATCGGGCTGCCCTCGCGGGTCTTCGTCTGGTTCCTCGTGGTCTTCGGCATCGGGTTCTCGATGCTGGCGCTGATGACCCGCCGCTGGGTGCTGGCCTGGATCGCGGTCGCGGGCAGCGCCGTGGCGAGCGTGTTCGGCGTGCTCTCCATCTGGCACCGCCAGACGCCCGGGGTCGGCAACTACATCGGCGCGGGCCCCGGCATCGGGCTGATCCTCGGCGCGATCGTCACCGTCGTGCTCACTTTCCATTGGATCCGTGTGGTGTGGAGCCGCACCGCACTGCATCTGGCCGCTGAGGAGCAGCGCCGCAACGCCGCGGCCGCCGCCGAGGAACGCGACCGCCGCCGCCTCATGGGCGATTCCTGACCAGGACGATGCGACCCCGCCCGGCCTGGACCGGGCGGGGTCGCATCGTCACCGGTTGCTGACGGCGCCTTCGGCGGCCTCGGCCCACTCCCGCCACTGCTTGGCCTGCTCCAGCGCCTTCTCCGCATCCCGGGCATTGCCCGCGGCCTGCGCTTTCGCGGCCTGCTCTTCGAACTGCGCCACGCGCTCCCGGAACTGCGCGGCACGCGCCATCGCCTCCGGATCGGTGCGCCGCCATTGCGCGTCCACGGCATCGCGCACGCGCTTCTCGATCGCGCGCAGCTTCCCTTCCAGTTCCTGCATGCGCTCGCGTGGCACCTTGCCGATGGCGTCCCACTTGTCCTGGAGCTCGCGCAGTGCGCTGCGGGCCGTTTCCAGATCGGCGGACGGATCGATGAAGGCGTAGGCGCTCAGCAGTTCCTCTTTGGCGGCCGCGTTCTGCTCGAACTCGGCGTCGCGCTCGGAGACGGCGGCGTTGCGGGCGGCGAAAAAGACGTCCTGCGCGCTCTTGAAGCGCCGCCACAGCGCCTCGTCGGCCTCGCGCGGCGCGCGGCCCGCGGCCTTCCACTCGGCGAGCAGATCGCGGAAGACGCTCGCGGTGGCCACCCACTCGGTGGATCCGGACAGCTCCTCGGCCTGCACGCACAGCTCTTCCTTGCGCGCTTTCGCGGCGGCCCGTTCCCGGTCCAGCTCGGCGAAGTGCGCGCCGCGGCGGCGGTTGAACGCCTCGCGCGCCTTGGAGTAGCGCTTCCACAGCGCGTCGTCGACCTTGCGGTCCACGCCCCGGATGGATTTCCACTCGTCGAGAATCTCGCGCAACCGATCGCCCGCGGCCTTCCACTGGGTGGACTCGGCAGCGATCTTCTCCGCCTCGGCGGCCAGCGCCTCCTTGCGTTCGGTGTGCTCGTGCCTGGCGCGTTCCTTCTCTTCCTTCGCGTGCGCGGCGGCCTCTTCGGAATGCTCGGCGATGGCCTGCAAGCGCCGAGCCAAGCCCTCGATGTCACCGATGACGGCGGCGGTCGGCAACGACTCGGCCAGCGCCGTGGCGGCGGCCTTGGTCTTGCGCGCGTCCGCCCCCGCGGCCAGCCTCGCCTCCAGCAGGGCGACCTCGGTGGCCAGATCGTCGAACCGGCGGCCGAAGTGCGCCAGGCCCTCCGCGGCGTCACCGGCCTGCCACGAGCCGACCTGCCGTTCGCCCTCGGCGGTCTTCACCCAGGCGGTACCGTCCTCGTCGACCCGGCCCCACAGGCTCGGATCGGAGACGGTGGGCACGACGACGGGATGGGGATGCTGCTGGGCCGGGCCAGGGGCGGGTTTGACCGCGTGCGGCTTGGGCGGTTGAATCGAGCGGCCCGGTTTCGGGGCACCGGAAGAACGGGGCATCTTGCCGGGGCCGGCTTTCGCGGTTCCGTTGCTGTCGGTCATTTTTCCTCGTCCCTGCCGCGCGTCACGGCTGCCTGGTTACGCCCTAGCTCATCCCATTGAACCCGGTCCGAGCCCTTGTGACCATCGACCCATGCCTTCCCGAGGAGGAATCCCGGGGGTTTCCAACCCCTGATGACCTGGGTTGTAGCTCCTCGAACACTATCAATCCCGGCGGTGTTTCCGGGAGAGACACTCGAAGCCGGGCGGTACCGGTGGTCCCGGCAACGACTACGGTTACGACGTGTTCTCCGTCGCCGCCCTCGTTCCGTCGCCGCCCGTGCTGGTCCCCGAGTTGTGCGGCGGCGTGGCGGACGAGGCGGGAACAGGCGATCCGGACCCGCGCGCGGTGCTGCGGTCGGCCGTGCTCGACGCCGTGCGCGATGTCGCGGCCGCGGCGGACCACTGGACGGTGATCGGCGTAGGCGCGGACGAGCGGACGTTCGGTCCGGAGACCGTCGGCACGTTCCGCGGATTCGGCGCGGACGTGCGGGCCGGCCTTTCCGGTGCGGCGGTCACGGGACCAGGGCGGGCGGACGCCGACCTGCCGTTGGCCGTGCTGATCGGCGGGTGGCTGCGCGGACAGGTCGCCCCCGGCGCGATCGCCGAGGCGCGCGTGGTCCCCGCGGACGCGACGCCGGAGCACTGCCGCGAGTCCGGGGCGAAGACGCGTGCGGCGCTGGACGGCGACGTCGCGCCGCGCGGTGTGCTCGTCGTCGCCGACGGCGCGGCGACACTGTCCACCAAAGCGCCCGGCTACCTGGACGAGCGGGCCCGTCCGGTGCAGGACCGCCTGGACCATGCCTTGGCCACGGGCGATCGCGCCGCGCTGTGGGCGCTCGATCCCGGCCTGTGCGGCGAGCTGGGCATCGCGGGACGCGCCGCCTACCAGGTGCTGGCCGGGCTGTTCCGCGCCGACCCGCTGGTCGAGACGCGCTACTGCGACGCCCCGTTCGGGGTCGGCTACCACGTGAGCCTTTGGCGGCCCGCGGGAGACGATGCGTCGTGACGGACTCCATCACGCCGATCGCGGTGGTCGGCCCGACTGCCACCGGCAAATCGGATCTCGCCCTCGACCTGGCCGAACGACTCGGCGGCGAGATCGTGAACATCGACGCGATGCAGCTGTATCGGGGCATGGACATCGGCACCGCCAAGCTGCCCCTCGAGCAGCGCCGGGGCATTCCACACCATCAACTCGACGTGCTCGACGTGACCGACACCGCGTCCGTCGCCGCCTATCAAGCGGCGGCCGCCGCGGACGTCGTCGCGATCATGCGGCGCGGCCGGGTGCCCATCATCGTGGGCGGGTCGATGATGTACGTCCAAGCGTTGCTGGACCAGTGGGAGTTCCCGGCCACCGACCCGGCGGTCCGGGCGCGCTGGGAGGCGATGTTGGCCGAGGAGGGCGTCGCCGCCGTGCACGCGGCACTGCGCGCGGCCGATCCGGTGGCCGCGGCCACCATCTTGCCCACCGACGGCCGCCGCATGGTGCGCGCGCTCGAGGTCGTGGAGCTCACCGGACGGCCGTTCGCCGCCTCCGCGCCGACGATCGGGCAGCCGCGCTGGGACACCGTCGTCATCGGCGTCGACCGGGAGACCGCGGCCCTGGACGCGCGCATCGAACGGCGCACCGCCGCGATGTTCGAGGGCGGGCTGGTGGAGGAGGTGCGCGGCCTCATCGAGCGGGGCCTGCGCGACGGCGTGACGGCCCGCCGCGCTATCGGCTACGCACAAGTCCTGGCCTATCTGGACAACGAATACGACCTGAACCACGCTCAGGAACGCACCCTGATCGGCACCCGGCGCTACGTGCGCAGGCAACGCTCCTGGTTCCGCCGCGATCCTCGGGTGCGGTGGGTGGACGGCGCCGCCGCGCATCCGGCCGCGACGGCGCTGGCCCTGCTCGACGAGAAAGAACGGACCCCGCAGTGACCCGACGTGTGAGCACGCGCAACGCCTCCGTCCAGGTGTGGCAGGCCTACCTCAACAACCGCACCAAGCGTCATCGCGACGGCCGCTTCCTGGTGCAAGGGGTCCGTCCTATCACGCAGGCGATGGCCAACGACTGGCCGTTGGAGACGCTGCTGTACCGGCTCGGCGGCCCTGAGCTGTCGAGCTGGGCGCGCGAAGTGCTGGACACCAGCGGCGTGCCGCAGGTCGGCTTGGTGCCCGAGCTGATGGCCGAACTCGGCGAGAAGTCGGGGGGAATCCCGGAACTGGTGGCGGTCGCGGAGTCGCGGCAGCCCGAGCTGGAAACCTTCGAGCCGGGTGAGCCTGGGGAGGACGCGCCGGTGGTCGTGGTGTTCGACCGGCCGAATTCGCCGGGCAACCTGGGCACCCTGATCCGCTCGGCGGACGCGTTCGGCGCCAGCGGGGTCGTCGTCACCGGGCACGGCGCCGATCAGTACGACCCGCTGGCCGTGCGCGCCTCGACCGGTTCGCTGTTCGCCGTGCCGGTGTTCCGCGCCGCCGGACCCGCGCAGGTGCTGGAGTTCCGCAACCGGCAGGTGCGCCGCGGTATCCCGACCCGCATCGTGGGGACCGACGAGCACGGCAGGCACGCCGCCTACGACTACGACTTCACCGAAGCGACCGTTCTCGTCGTCGGCAACGAGACCAGCGGGATGAGTTCCGCCTGGCAGGCGGCCTGCGACGACCTGGTGCACATCCCGATGGGCGGCACGGCCAGTTCGCTGGGGGCGCCCTCGGCCGCGGCGGTGGCGCTCTACGAAATTTCCCGGCAGCGCCGGACGTTTGCCAGATGACGACGAGATAGGGAGACATCACTCGTGCCGGACATCGAGTTCACCAAGGGCCACGGCACCCAGAACGACTTCGTCGTGCTGCCCGACCCACAGGCCGACCTGGCGCTGACGGCCGCGCAGGTCGGTGCGCTGTGCGATCGCCGCCGCGGACTCGGCGCGGACGGTGTGCTGCGAGTGGCGCGCGCCGGCGCGCTGCTGGCCGCCGGCGTGCTCGCGGAGATTCCGGAGGAGGTCGGCGCCGACGACTGGTTCATGGACTATCGCAACGCCGATGGTTCGATCGCCGAGATGTGCGGCAACGGCGTGCGCGTGTTCGCCCACTACCTGACCGCGACGGGACTGGAGACCCGCGACAGCTTCGTCGTCGGCAGCCGCGCGGGGGCGCGCCCGGTGACGGTGCACGCCGGGAACTCGGTCACCGGGGACGTCACCGTGGGCATGGGGCGGGTGCGCGAACTCGGCGCCTCCACCGCGACCATAGCGGGCTGGGCGCTGCCCGGAATCGGCATCGATGTCGGCAATCCCCATCTGGCCTGCGTCGATCCGGGGATGTCCGCGGACGCGCTCGGCAAGCTCGATCTGACGGTGCCGCCCGGCTTCGACCCGGATCTGTTCCCGCACGGCGTGAACGTCGAGATCGTCACCGCGCTGGACGCCGAGAGGTCGGTCGACATGCGGGTCTACGAGCGCGGCGTGGGCGAGACCCGTTCCTGCGGAACGGGAACCGTCGCCGCGGCCGCCGCGGCGCTGGCCGCCGACGGCTTCCGGATCGCCGAGGACACCGGCCGGGTGACGGTCCGCGTGCCCGGGGGCGAACTGACCGTCGGCCTCGAGCGTGGCACGGCGTGGCTGCGCGGACCGTCGGTGCTGGTCGCCACGGGCCGCCTCGCCGGATCGTGGTGGAACGGACGGTGAGCGGCGCCGCGCACCGATAACCGGGTGCGTGCTGCGGTGATGTCGTGGCAGCATGGATGGTGTATGAGGAAATCAGAGACGTATGAATTCACCCCCGCGGACGCGCCTGACGACGCCGCCGCGGCGGACGATGCCGTAACCGGCGACGACAACGCGACCGGCGCGGACGCCGTGACCGGCGACGTCGTCGCCGAGCACAAAGCCAGGATGGACCGATCGGGCTGGTCGGCCGATCCGACGGTGGGCGAGCTCCAGTTGGAGGACCGCAGCTCGCTACGACGGGTCGCGGGTCTGTCCACCGAACTCGCCGACATCACCGAGGTCGAGTACCGGCAGCTGCGCCTGGAGCGCGTCGTGCTGGTCGGTGTCTGGACCACGGGAACCGCCGCGCAAGCCGAGGCGAGCATGGCCGAACTGGCGGCGCTCGCCGAGACCGCGGGATCCGAGGTGCTGGAAGCGCTGATCCAGCGCCGTGACCGGCCGGATCCGGCCACCTATATCGGCTCGGGCAAGGCCGACGAGCTGCGCTCGGTGGTGCTGGAAACCGGCGCCGACACCGTCATCTGCGACGGCGAGCTGACTCCGGCACAGCTGACCGCTCTGGAGAAGGTGGTCAAGGTCAAGGTGGTCGACCGGACCGCGCTGATCCTGGACATCTTCGCCCAGCACGCCACCTCCAGGGAGGGCAAGGCGCAGGTTTCGCTGGCCCAGATGGAGTACATGCTGCCCCGGCTGCGCGGCTGGGGTGAGTCGATGTCCCGGCAGGCCGGTGGTCGCGCGGGCAGCAACGGCGGTGTGGGTCTGCGCGGTCCCGGTGAGACGAAGATCGAAACCGATCGTCGCCGCATCCGCGAGCGCATGGCCAAGCTGCGCCGGGAGATCCGGGAGATGAAGACGGCGCGCGACACCATGCGGGCGCGCCGTACGTCCAGCGGCATCCCGTCCGTGGCGATCGTCGGTTACACCAACGCGGGCAAGTCGAGCCTGATGAACGAGCTCACGGGCTCCGGCGTACTGGTGCAGGACGCGCTGTTCGCCACCCTCGATCCGACCACCCGCCGGGCCGAGCTGGACGACGGGCGCGAGGTCGTCTTCACCGACACCGTCGGCTTCGTGCGGCATCTGCCGACCCAGCTGGTCGAGGCGTTCCGCTCCACCTTGGAGGAGGTGACCGGCGCCGATCTGCTGCTGCACGTGGTGGACGGCTCCGACGCGCTGCCCGCCGAGCAGATCAAGGCGGTCCGCGAGGTCATCACGGATGTGATCAAAGAGTCCGGCACGCCCGCCCCGCCGGAACTGCTGGTGGTGAACAAGACCGACGCGATGGGTCCGACCGAGCTGACGAACCTGCGTGCGCTGCTGCCGGACGCGTCGTTCGTCTCCGCGCACAGCGGCCAGGGCATCGACGCGCTGCGCGAGCGGCTCGCCGAAATGCTCGGCGGCTTGGACGTGGAGATCAGCGTGCTGCTGCCGTACACGCGCGGCGACCTGCTCGCCCGCATCCACGCCGACGGGCGCATCCTCGGTTCGGACCACGAGGAGGGCGGAACTCGCGTTCGCGCACGCGTCCCGCATGCCCTCGCTGCCGCTCTGTCGGAGTACGCGCATGCGGGCACGACCGGGACGCAGGAGTAGGCGAGCCCCCGTTTCCTGAGCCGTGACTTCTGCCGCGTATTCGCGCGCGCCGGTTCCGAGCGCAGCATGCGCGCCGCAATCGACCCCGCCGGCAGACGTTCGCGCGGAACGGCGGCGGCGCTTTGCAGCCAGGGCTGACGAAAGATGACCCGGATGCCTGGCGGCGTCGGCTCCGCGTCGAGACTGCGCGCTGGTTGTGGCGTGGCAGCCTCGGTCGCCGAGTCGAGGGAGCCCGCGCCCGGAACGTGCGATGCGGTGCCCGGAGGCGTCGACCAGGGTGAGGACGGTCCTCCTACGTCGTGGGATCGCCGAACTCTTCGTCGCCCGGGGTTCCGCGTGGTGTGGGCGGGCATCGGAGCGACGCGCCGACGCCCCCGCTCAGCGCCTGGGGACCGTGCGTTCGCGCCGGGCTTGCCGGGGACGGTGAATGAGCTGGTCGTTCGACCGGGTCGGGCGTGTCGTGACGGGACGCGCACATCCGATGCGACGCAGTCGATTTCGTTGCGCTATCGTCATCGAATCGACATCAGGAGGGTTCATGTCGGACGCCCGCTCCGATTCCCGCACCCGGCGCTCCGGCGCCGCGAACAGCGCCGACCCGGCGCTCACCGACGGAGCGCCGCTGTCGGTTTCGCTGACCGACACCGATCTGCGGGTGATCGACACCCTGCTCGCCCCGCTGCGGGCGTGGACCAGTCCGCGTTTCTACGGCCTGGAGAACATCCCGGCCGACGGCCCGGTGCTGCTGGTCGGTAACCACAACCTGCTGGGCGGCATCGACGCGCCGATGCTGCTGCCGGAGGTGCTGCGCCGCCGGGGCCGCCTGATCCGTGGGCTCGCCGAAAACGTGCTGATCAACGTGCCCGGTGTCCGGCACTTGCTGCACCACTACGGCGCGGTGCGCGGCACCCGGTCCAACTGCCTGGCCCTGCTGCGGCGCGGCGAGGCCGTGATGGTGTTCCCCGGCGGCGGCCGGGAGGCGGTCCGCCGCAAGAACGAGAAGTACCAGCTGAAATGGGAGGGCCGCAGCGGTTTCGCGCGCATGGCCATCGAGGCGGGTGCGCCCATCGTCCCGGTCGCGATGATCGGCGTCGACGACGCCTACGACATCGTGGTGGACGGCGACCATCCGCTGCTGCGCCCGTTGCGCTGGACCGTGGAAGCGCTCGGGCTCAGCCGTGACCTCACGCCGCCGCTCATCCGCGGCGTCGGCCCCACGGTGATCCCCCGCCCGGAGCGCTTCTACTTCTCCGCGGGCGCGCCCATCGATCCGGCGCCCTGGCGCAACGCCGGCGATATGCACGCCGCCGCCACGGAGTTCCGCGACGTTGTACGCAAAGCCCTCGAGGAGGAGATGAACTTCCTTTTCGCCGAACGCGCGCGCGACGAAGGCCGCACTCTGGTGGGCCGCTTGCGCGGCTGGCTGACGCGCTGACAGCTCCGGCGGTCGTCGTGAGGGCTCGATCGATGAACGTCGGCGCGGTGCTGCGAGCACGGCTCGTCACGTAGTGCCGATCAGCCGTCGGCCAGTTCATGGCTCGACCGTTGCCTCGCTCGATCAGCGTCCTCCGCCGAAGAACTTCCCGGCCGCACACGTCACCGCCGTGAGCCGGGATCTGCGCGGTTTCGGCAAGCCGAGTCGTCGGAACGGGTCGACGGCCGCATTCTTTTCGCGGCATGAGTTCGGATGTACCGGCGGATGTCGGCCGACTGTTACATACACCGAGGCCGCACACTCGCGCACGACCGGGATCGTTGGGCCCCGCTAGGCCGGACTGCTCGCACTTACTTCGATCACCACCGGCCCGGTCGACGGATCGAACCTCGCGGGCCGACGCCGCGTATCACTCTGCCACCGCCGCAATGCGGATCACCACGGGGCCGCTGACCGGCATCACTTACACCGACGCCGACAGCGCGGCCCGCGCGGTCGCCGCCACCTACCGCCCATTCGCGCCCGCCGATGACGGTGACGGCGACGACGCGGCCGAGTTGGCGCTGGTACCGACGTGCCGACGGGTGATCGCCGCGGAACGGTTGTGATCGGTGAACGGTGCCGACGCGGCTGTCGGCGCTTCGCCCGGCTCGGCTTCGGCGGTTGTCGATGGGCGCACGCGAATCGGCGGCCTTCGGCGTCACGTCTGCGGGTGCTCGCTCCCAGCCGTCCGGAGCCTTCGGCCGTTTGCCGGGAATCTCGTCCGCTGATCTCGACCCGGTTCGCCGCTCCTGGTGAGACCACGGTTCTGGCCCCAGAAGTGAACAGGGATTCTCCTTCCGGGTACGGTATGGGGCAACGACTGGTCGGTGTGGACCGGCCGGTGTGGTCACTAGGAGGTTGGCGTGGAACGCACACTGTTCGAACCCGAGCACGAACTGTTCCGGGAGTCGTTCCGCAAGTTTCTCGATCAGCACGTCGCGCCGAATCACGCGAAGTGGGAGGAGCAGGGCATCGTCGACCGGGAGGTGTGGCTCGAGGCGGGCAAGCAGGGCTTCCTCGGCATGGCCATGCCGGAGCAGTACGGCGGCGGCGGGGTGAAGGATTTCCGCTACAACGCCATCGTCTCCGAGGAGTGCGTGCGCGGTCAGTACTCCGGCCTCGGCTTCTCGCTGCACAACGATGTGATCGCGCCTTACTTGCTCGAGCTGGCCAACGACGAGCAGAAGCAGCGCTGGTTGCCCGGCTTCTGCGCCGGTGAGATCATCACCGCGATCGCGATGACCGAGCCGGGCACCGGTTCGGACCTGCAGGGCATCAAGACCCGCGCGGTGCGCGACGGGGACGACTGGATCCTCAACGGCGCCAAGACCTTCATCACCAACGGCATCAACTCCGACATCGTGATCGTGGTGGCTCAGACCGATCCGGAGAAGGGCGCGATGGGCTTCAGCCTGTTCGTGGTCGAGCGCGGCATGCCCGGTTTCGCGCGCGGCCGCAACCTGGACAAGCTCGGCCTCAAGGCTCAGGACACCGCCGAACTGAGCTTCACCGACGTCCGCGTGCCCGGCAAGAACCTGCTCGGCACCGAGGGGATGGGCTTCATCCACCTCATGCAGAACCTGCCGCAGGAACGCCTGTCGATCGCCGTCATGGCGGCTGCGGCGATGGAGTCCTGCCTGGACATGACCGTGCAGTACGTCCGCGACCGCAAGGCGTTCGGTAAGCCGATCGGCGCGCTGCAGAACACCCGCTTCGTGCTCGCCGAACTGGCCACCAAGACCACCGCGGTGCGCCTGATGGTGGACAAGTTCATCGAACTGCTCAACGAGGGCAAGCTGACCGCCGAGGACGCGGCGATGGCCAAGTGGTGGAGCACCGAGGAGCAGCTCGACCTGATCAACCGCTGCCTGCAGCTGCACGGCGGATACGGCTACATGAAGGAATACCCGATCGCCAAGGCCTACATGGACGCTCGTATCCAGACCATCTACGGCGGCACCACCGAGATCATGAAGGAAATCATCGGGCGCAGCCTGAAACTGTCCTGAGCGCACGGCGTCTCCGGCTCGGGCCGACGTCGGCCGCCGGCCCGAGCGTCGTCTGCGGCACAATCGCCTCCCGAGGTGTCGGCGGACTCGTCGTCCGTCCATGGCCCGGAGCGGAGGAGATGCGATGCCGAGTCTGGCCGATAAGGTCGTGCGCGGATATCTGAAGGCGACGCGCGCCAATCGTGTGTTCGTAGATGCCGGCGCGGCGGTTGGCCGGTCTATACGCTCACTCCGAGCGGGCGGCCGCCGCGGGGCAACGTCGTCTACGCGCACGGCGGCGGCTGGGTGCACGAGATCGCTCCGCAGCACTGGGCGCTGTGCGCGGCCGTCGCCGCCGACACCGGTGCGGCCGTGACGGTGCCGATCTATCCGCTGGTGCCGTTCGGGACGGCCGGGCCGGTCGTGCGCGGCTTCGCGGATCTGGTGCTCGCCAACCGGGAAACGTACGGAAACGTCTGCCTGGCGGGGGATTCCGCCGGTGGGCAGATCGCTCTGTCGACCGCGCTGGTGCTGCGCGACCAGTCCGCGGTGCGACTGCCGGGCACCGTGCTGATCGCGCCCGCTCTCGACCTCTCGCTGACCAACCCCGAGATCGCTGTGGTGCAGCCGCGGGACCCGTGGCTGGGCGTCGCGGGATCCCGGGTGTTCATCGAGCACTGGCGGGGCGATCTCGGCATCGCCGACCCGCGGGTCAGCCCGCTTGCCGGCGACCCGCGCGGGCTGGGTCCGTTGACGGTTTTCTGCGGCACCGACGACATCCTGTACCCGGACACCCGCCTGCTGGTGGAGGCGGCTCGCGGCGCCGGGGTCGCGGTGGATTATCACGAGGGCCCCGGCCTGCCGCATGTCTATCCGCTGACCCCCACGCCGGAAGGTCGCGCCGCGCGTCGGGTCGTCCTGAACAGTCTGCGCAGCGCACTTGCCGGTTGAGCGGCGGCCTCACGAGTCGTGGCATGGCATCGAAACTCGTAGCGTGCCCGGGTTCACTCACCGGCCGCGGGCAGCGTGACCACGAAGCGGGCGCCGGGTGCCGCGTCGGTGACGTGAATGGTTCCCCCGTGGCGTTCGACGACGTCGCGGACGATGGCCAGGCCGAGACCCGCGCCACCCTCGTCGCGGCTGCGCGCGTCGTCCAGGCGAACGAAGCGCTGGAAGATGCGGTCGCGCTCGGCGGGCGGCACACCCGGGCCGTCGTCGGTGACCGACAGCACCACCCGCCCGTCGGCGTCGCGGTCCACGGCGACGCGGACGGTGCTCGCGGCATGCCGCTGGGCATTGTCGACGAGGTTGCCTAGCACGCGAGCCAGCTGGGTACGGCTTCCGGTCACCGCTACGGCCTGCTCCGGCGTCACGATCTGCACCGCGACCCGGTCGCGGACGCGATGCTCCAACTCCTCGCGGACCAGGACGGTCAAGTCCACCCGATCGGCGCGCGGTTGTTCGCCCGCGTCGAGCCGGGCCAGCAGCAGCAGGTCGGCCGCGAGATGTTCCAGCCGGATGGTGTCACCGATCAGCCCGTCCAGTTCCAGCAGTTCGGGATGTGCTTGGGCCACCTCGAGTTGGGTGCGCAGGCTCGCGATGGGGCTGCGCAACTCGTGGGCGGCGTCGGCGATGAACCGGCGCTGGCGTTCGGTGGATTCCTCCAGCGCGGCGAGCGTGGCGTTGGTGGTGCTCGCCAACCTGCCGATCTCGTCACGCGAGCCCGGTTCCGGCACGCGCCGGGAGAGATCGCCGTCCACGATCTCGGCGAGCTGCCTGCGGATCGCCTCCACCGGGCGCAGGGCGCGCCGGGTGACCAGCCAGGTCACCAGGGCCACCACCGTGAGCAGCGGCGGCAGGCCGATCAGCATCGCCTGCCGCGCGTCCGCCACCGCGCTGTGGGCGGTCTCCAGTGAGGAACCCGCGTAGACGGTGGCAGGCTGCCCGCCGGGAGTTCGCACCGCGAGGGCGGCGACGCGGAACGGGTGGGGTCCGTCCTCGGCGTCGACCGTCAGCCATACGTCGCCGAATTCGGGTTCGGCCGAGGATGGATCCGTGGACGGCGAGGAGCTCTCGTCCTCCGCGTCCTCGTCGTCCTCGTCGTCTTCGTCTTCATCTTCCTTGTCTTCTTCCTCGTCCGCGGCGCCCTTCGAATACGGTCCGAAGTCGGCCATCGGCGGTTTCCCCGCGAGGTCGTCGTCGGCCGCGAGAACCCGGCGGTCGAGCGAAACTATCTGCACCGGTTCGTTTTCGGCGTCGGGAAGTCGCAAGCGGGCGGGATCCGCGCCCGCCACGAGCTGGGCCGCCACGTCGTGCGCGGTGGTTTCCGCCTGCAGTTCCGCGCTGTGGACCAAGTTGTGCCGCAGCACCGCCAGCACCGTCAGCCCCGCCGCCGTCAGCGCCACCGCCACCACAGCCGTCGCCGCCACCGTGGTGTGCGTGCGAACCGAACGCCACCAGGCATGTCTGTTTCGCTCAGGCACGGTCTGCTGCCAGTCGGTAGCCCGCGCCGCGGACGGTGGTGATCGAACGGCGCCCGAACGGCGCGTCGATCTTGCGGCGCAGGGTGCTGATGTAGACCTCGACGATGTTCGGATCGCCGTCGTAGGCGAAGTCCCAGACGTGGTGCAGGATGTCGGCCTTGGACACCACTTCTCCGGCTCGCACGGCCAGGTGCTCGAGCACGGCGAATTCCTTGGCGGTCAACGTCACCTCGTCCGCGCCGCGGCGGCAGGTCCGGGTGCCTGGGTCCACGATGAGGTCGCCGACGCGCAGCACCCGTGCGCCGCCGCGGGTCCGGCGGCGCAACAGGGCCCGAATGCGGGCCAGGAGCACCAGGTAGGAGAACGGCTTGCTGAGGTAGTCGTCCGCCCCGGTGTCGAGGCCCTCGGCTTCGTCGTACTCGCCGTCTTTCGCCGTCAGCATGAGCACCGGCGTCTCGTGACCCCCGGCGCGCAGCGCGGCGCAGACCCGGTAGCCGTTCATGCCGGGCAGCATGATGTCGAGGATGATCAAGTCGTAGTCGGTGGTGGTCGCTAGATGCAGGCCTTCGGCGCCGTCGTGCACCACATCCACGGCAAAACCCTCGGCGGACAAGCCTTTTGCCAGTGTGAGAGCCAAACGTTTCTCATCCTCGACGATCAGCAGACGCATCCACCAAGAGTGGCAGACCGATCCTGAAACCGTCTTCAGGTCGCTTCAGCGGACCTTCAGCTCCGTGCGACAAGGTGAACGCATTCCGAAGCAGCACTCCCGCAGGAGGTTTCGCATGACAACCGTATTCCGCCGTGCCTACGCCGGGCTCCGCTGGCTCCTCGTCGGCACGGCCGTCGCGGCTGCCGTCGTCGGCCTGAGCGTCGTTCTGGCCGCTGTCGCCACCGGTGGTCCGGACGACCACACCGTCGCCTTCCGCTCGTCCGCGGGGGACTGGTCGTTGGTCGCCGACACCGGCGTCAGCAGGCAGCAGGCCATCGACAAGGCGCTCGAAGCCGTGCCGGGCGGGCGCGTCCGGTCCGCCGAATTCGACACCGAGCGCGGCGTCCCGGTATGGGAAGTCGAGGTCGTCACGCCCGCGGGTGTGGAGCACGACGTGACGATCGATGCGAACAGCGGCGCGGTCCGCACCGCGGTCGACCACGACTGAGCCTCCCACCCGTCGCCGACGACGCGGGTGTGACGGATCGGTGCACGGGTAAGCGCACGAGGTGTTCGCTGCCGGGCGGCGGGGATCCGGAGGGAGATCCCGGCCGCGGTTTCGCCGACACCCTGACGTGCCGAAGAAGCATCGACGTTTCGCCTCCCGGAGATTTGCCCAGGAGTAGCCTCGAGGTTGTCCACTCGAGGAATCGAGGTCGGGATGCACGAGATGGCCATCACGCGCAGCGTCATCGACGCTGTCTGTGAGCACGCGGCGGGCCGGCAGGTCCACTCCGTCACCGTCGAGGTCGGCGCGCTGTGCGCCGTCGTGCCGGATGCCATGCGGTTCTGTTTCGAGGTGGCGGCCGAGGCGACCGTCGCCGAGGGCGCCGAACTGGTTCTGGTGGAGATCCCCGGAGTCGCCGCTTGCCGGACCTGTGGCGCCGAGTTCCGGCTGCCGGACCCGATCCTGCTGTGTCCCTGCGGCAGCGCCGATGCCGAGATCCGCTCCGGGCGCGAGCTGCGTATCCGATCCATGGAGGTGAGTGAGGCATGTGCGCAACCTGCGGGTGCGGCGACGACGTCACCGCGCTGATTCGCGTCCCGCACGATCACCGGCACGCCGACGGGCACGACCACGCCCATGCGGACCACGAGCACCACCGTCCCCATGAGCACGGCCCCGAGCGTGTCCCGGTGCCCGTCACCGAGACGGTCAGCCTGGAGATCAAGGTTCTCGCCAAGAACGACGAACTGGCGCAGCGCAACCGGGCCTGGCTGGCCGAACGCGGCATCGTGGCGCTCAACATGACCAGCTCCCCTGGCGCGGGTAAGACCACGCTGCTGGAACGTACCATCTGGGAGTCCGGCCAGGCCCCGATCGCGGTGATCGAAGGGGACCAGGAGACCTTGCTCGATGCCGAACGGATCCAGGCGACTGGGTGCGGGGTGGTGCAGGTCAACACCGGCGCGGGATGTCACCTGGACGCCGAGATGATGTATCGCGCGCTGACGACGCTCGATCCCGCGCCGGGCACGCTGCTGTTCGTCGAGAACGTCGGCAACCTGGTCTGCCCCGCGCTGTTCGATCTGGGGGAGCGGCAGAAGGTGGTCGTCATCTCGGTGACCGAAGGGACCGACAAACCGCTGAAATATCCGCACATGTTCCAGGCGGCGGGATTGGTGCTGGTGAACAAGACCGACCTGCTGCCGTATGTCGATTTCGACTTGAACCGATGCCGGGAATACATCCATTCGATACACCCCGGCCTCGAGGTCATCCCCTTGTCCGTGACCAGCGGCGTGGGCCTGTCCACCTGGTACGACTGGTTGGCCGAGCAGCGCCGCACGGCCGGTCCGGCGGCTCTTGAGGATGCCGCCGGACGCGCTTAGGGTGAAGTGATCAGGATCACATCTACGGGTGACCCCTTCTTCGAGAAAGGCGAGATTCGGCCCCCGGTGGTCCGCTGCGGAAGGTGGCCAGAATGCCCACTCAGGAAGCAGTACGAGCCGAAGAAACGCTGATTCACGTGCTCTGGATCAACGCGGGACTCAGCTGTGACGGTGACTCGGTCGCCTTGACGGCGGCTACGCAGCCGAGCGTGGAAGAGATCGCTCTCGGCGCCCTCCCCGGTCTGCCCAAGATCGCCGTGCATTGGCCGCTCATCGACTTCGAGTGTGGTCCCAACGGCGGCGCCGACGATTTCCTGGAGTGGTTCTTCAAGGCCGACCGCGGGGAACTCGAACCGTTCGTTCTGGTGGTCGAGGGCTCGATCCCGAACGAGCAACTCAAGGAAGAGGGCTACTGGTGCGGGTTCGGCAACAATCCCGCCACCGGCCAGCCCATGACGACCAGCGAATGGCTGGACCGTCTCGCGCCGAAGGCCACGGCCATCATCGCGGCGGGCACCTGCGCGACCTACGGCGGCATCCACGCGATGGCCGGCAACCCGACCGGTGCGATGGGCGTGCCGGACTATCTCGGCTGGGACTGGAAGAGCAAAGCGGGCATTCCGATCGTCTGCGTGCCGGGTTGCCCGATCCAGCCGGACAACATGTCGGAGACGCTCACCTATCTGCTCTACATGGCGACCGGGCAGGCGCCGATGATCCCACTGGACGACGCGCTGCGGCCCAAGTGGCTGTTCGGGGCGACGGTGCACGAGGGCTGCGACCGCGCGGGCTATTACGAGCAGGGTGAGTTCGCCACCGAGTACGGCTCGCCGAAATGCATTGTGAAGCTCGGCTGCTGGGGACCGGTGGTCAAGTGCAACGTGCCCAAGCGCGGCTGGATCAACGGCTTGGGCGGCTGCCCGAACGTCGGCGGCATCTGCATCGGCTGCACCATGCCGGGCTTCCCGGACAAGTTCATGCCGTTCATGGACGAACCACCCGGCGGGAAGCTCTCGTCCAGCGCCTCGGGGCTCTACGGATCGGTGATCCGCAGTCTCCGTCACATCACCGGACGCACGGTCGACAAGGAGCCGCACTGGCGGCACCGGGGCCGGAAGCTGGAAACCGGCGCGACCCGCACCTGGTAGGAGGATCTCCGATGACTCAGATCATCCCGGAGCCGTCGCACAAAACGATCGAGCCGAATCACCTCGTCGAGATGGCGTGGGACCCGATCACCCGCATCGTCGGCAGTCTCGGCATCTACACCAAGATCGACTTCGAGAATCGGGAAGTGGTCGAGTGCCACAGCACTTCCTCCATCTTCCGCGGCTACTCGATCTTCATGAAGGGCAAGGACCCGCGCGACGCGCACTTCATCACCAGCCGCATCTGCGGCATCTGCGGCGACAACCACGCCACCTGTTCGTGCTACTGCCAGAACATGGCCTACGGCGTGCGCCCGCCGCACCTCGGCGAGTGGGTCGTCAACCTGGGCGAGGCCGCCGAGTACATGTTCGACCACAACATCTTCCAGGAGAACCTGGTCGGCGTGGACTACTGCGAGAAGATGGTCTCCGAGACCAACCCGGGCGTGCTGGCCAGGGCGGAGAACACCGAGGCGCCGCACGCGGGCGACCACGGGTATCGCACGATCGCCGACATCATGCGGGCGCTCAACCCGTTCACCGGTGAGTTCTACCGGGAGGCGTTGCAGGTCAGCCGGATCACCCGGGAGATGTTCTGTCTGATGGAAGGCAGGCACGTGCATCCCTCCACGCTGTATCCCGGTGGACCGGGCACGGTCGCGACCATCCAGCTGATGACCGACTACCTGTCCCGGCTGATGCGCTACGTGGAGTTCATGAAAAAGGTCGTGCCGATGCACGACGACCTGTTCGACTTCTTCTACGAGGCGCTGCCCGGCTACGAGAAGGTCGGTCTGCGGCGCACGTTGCTGGGTTGCTGGGGTTCGTTCCAGGACCCGGAGGTGTGCAATTTCGAGTACAAGGACATGGCGGACTGGGGCCGCAAGATGTTCGTCACCCCCGGCGTCGTGGTCGACGGCAAGCTGCTGACCACCTCCCTGGTCGACATCAACCTGGGCCTGCGGATCCTGCTGGGCAGCTCGTATTACGAGGACTGGACCGATCAGGAGATGTTCGTGAAGACCGATCCGCTGGGCAATCCGGTGGACCGGCGCCACCCGTGGAATCAGCACACCAATCCCCGGCCGCAGAAGCGGGACCTGGACGAGAAGTACAGCTGGGTGATGTCGCCGCGCTGGTTCGACGGCACCGACCACCTACCCTTGGACACCGGCGGCGGCCCGCTGGCGCGACTGTGGTCGACGGCGCTGGCCAACCTGATCGACATCGGTTATGTCAAGGCGACCGGGAACAGCGTGCAGATCAACCTGCCCAAGACCGCGTTGAAGGGCCCGGTCACGCTGGAATGGAAGATCCCGGTGCACGGCAGTAACACGCTCGAGCGCAACCGCGCGCGCACCTACTTCCAGGCATACGCGGCTGCCTGCGCGCTGCATTTCGCGGAGAAGGCGATGGCGGAGATCCGGGCCGGCCACACCAAGACCTGGGAGAAATTCGAGGTTCCCGAGGAGAGCATCGGCTGTGGCTTCACCGAGGCGGTGCGCGGCGTGCTGTCGCATCACATGGTGATCCGGGACGGCAAGATCGCCAACTACCACCCGTATCCGCCGACCCCGTGGAACGCCAGCCCGCGCGACAGCTACGGCACGCCGGGACCCTACGAGGACGCGGTGCAGGGCCAGCCGATCTTCGAGGAGAACGACCGCGAGCACTTCAAGGGCATCGACGTCATGCGCACCGTGCGCAGTTTCGATCCCTGCCTGCCGTGCGGCGTGCACATGTACCTCGGCAAGGGCAAGACGCTGGAGCAACTGCACTCACCGACGCAGACGCTCACCCCCGAGTGAGGCCGCGTCGGGCGAAGCGACCGGAGGTGACGGTGGAGGATCGCCCGGACGACCAGGACGACGCGACGCTCGGTGACGCCCGGTGGCGGGAAGCCGGTGACCGCATCGACACCTTGCTGGAGGCGAGTTCGGCGGGCGGTGCGCTCGCCCGCGAGCGCGCCGAACAGCTCGTGCGCGAACTGGTCGAACTCTACGGCGCGGGCCTGACCCGCGTGGTCGGTCTGCTCGACCCGGAGGCGGTCGAGCGGTTGGCCGGCGACGATCTGGTGGCGAGCCTGCTGCTGGTGCACGGGCTGCACCCGCACGATGTGGACACCCGGGTGCGGACCGCCCTGGACAGCGTGCGCCCGTACCTCGGTTCGCACGGCGGCGACGTCCACCTGGTCGAGATCGTCGACGGGGTGGTCCGCTTGGAACTGGCGGGCAGTTGCAAGAGCTGCCCGTCCTCGTCGGTGACGCTCGAACTGGCCGTCGAGGACGCCGTCCGGGCGGCGGCGCCGGAGATCGAGTCGATCGAAGTCGTCGCGGCGCAGACGGAGTCGGCGGGGGTGATCTCCGCCGACTCGCTGTTCTCGCGCGTGCGCGCGGACGGCGCGCGGTCCGGTAGCTGGGTCGCGGTCCCCGAACTGGCCGAGCTGCGCGCGGGCGAGGTGGGCGGCTTCGCCGTCGCCGGGGCGACCGTGCTGGCCTGCCGGGTAGGCGAGGACGTGTACGCCTACCGGGACCACTGTCCCGGCTGCGACCGTTCCCTCGCCGGAGCCGCGCTGGAACGGCGGGTGGGGTTCCCGGCCGGTGACGCGGTGCTGCGGTGCCCGACCTGCCGGGCGCACTACGACGTGGTGCACGCGGGCGCCCGGGTCGACGGCGAGGGGCATCTCGAGCCGCTTCCCGTGCTCGTGCGTTCCGGTGAACTGTCGGTGGCGGTACCCGTGGGGGTGCGCGGGTGAGCACACCGTTCCGCGCGCTGCAGCGGATCGCCGCCGACCGCAGGCCCGCGCCGCGGCCCGGCGAACGGTGCGAGATGTGCGCGGAGCCGATCGCCGACCAGCACCAGCATGTCGTGAACGTCGAGGGCAGGCAGCTGATGTGCGTGTGCCGCGGCTGCTATCTGCTGTTCGTCGACCAGAACGCGGAGCTGCGCTATCGCGCGGTGCCGGACCGCTATCTCGCGTTCCCCGAGTTCACGATCAGTGGGACGGAATGGGACGCGCTGGAGATCCCGGTGAACCTTGCGTTCTTCTTCCGCAATTCCGCGCTGGGCCGGACGGTGGCGTTCTACCCCGGACCCGCGGGTGCGACGGAATCGGAACTGCCGCTGGAGCAATGGAACGCGATCCTGCACCGGCATCCCGAGTTGGACGTGCTGGCTCCGGACGTGGAAGCACTGCTCATCCGGGTGCCCGACCGCAGGACCGAGCAGGCGGCCTGTCTGCTGCTGCCGATCGACGCCTGTTACGAGTTCGTCGGCCGGATGCGGCTGCTGTGGCATGGTTTCGACGGCGGCCAGGACGTGCACCGGTATCTGGAGCAGTTCTTCGCCGACGCGTCGGCGCGCGCGAAATCCGGTGGTGCGGCATGAGCCCGGTGTACTCGACGACGTTCGCCGTGCTCGAGATGAAACCCGAGCCGTACGCCGTCGCGCCGATCCTGTCGGCGCGCGTCGGCATAGCCGCGCTGGCGGAGGAACCCGTGCACGCCATCGCCTTGCGCGCGCAGGTGCGCATCGAACCGTTCCGACGCGGCTATTCCGACGAGGAAGCCGTGGGGCTGGTCGATCTGTTCGGCCCGCGCGAGCGATGGCACGAGACCCAGCGTTCGTTTCTCTGGATGCACTGCGCCACCATGGTTCCGAGCTTCACCGGCGGCGCCGAAGTGGATCTGCCGATGCCGTGCACCTACGACTTCGAGGTTTCCGGGTCGAAGTACCTGCACGCGTTGCGCGACGGTGTCGTTCCGCTGCTGTTCCTGTTCAGCGGGACCGTTTTCATCCGGGGCAGCACCGGATTCGCCATCCAGCAGATCCCGTGGGATCGCGAGGACAAGTTCGAGATGCCGGTGTCGGTGTGGCAGAACCTGATGGCCGCGTACTTCCCGAATTCCGGGTGGGTGCGGCTGCACAACGACACCCTCCGGGCGCTGGCGGCCTACAAGTCCGGCCACGGCCTGCCCGGCTTCGACGACGCGGTGACCCGGCTGCTGACCAGCGCCGAGGAGACGTCGTGACCACCGCCCGAGACCGCGCCCGCGCCGTGGCCGACGCGGTGCTGTACGAGGGCTACCTGCTCTATCCCTACCGGGCCGACGCGCGCAAGAACCAGTCGCGCTGGCAGTTCGGTGTGCTCGGGCCGCCCGGGGCCGCCGCCGCGGGCCTCGGCGAGGAGTCGACGCTGTCGGCGCAGTGCCTGATCCAGCCGGGCGAGCATCCGGAGCTCACCCTCACCGTTCGTTTCCTTCAGCTGCAGCGCCGCCAAGTGGTGAACGGGGACGGCGCGCCCGTCGTGGAGCTGACCGAGGGCGAGCGGTCGTGGCTGTCCTGGGACGAGGCGGTCGAACGGGAGGTCGCCGTCGGCCCGTTCGCGCCCGGTCGCCTCGTCCACCCGCTGGACATACCGGGCGGCTCGGACATGGAGGAGATCGCCACTACCGCGCGGGGCACCTTCGTGCGCAGCAGGCTGCCCTTGGCGGGCGAACTGGAACTCGCCGCCGACCGGGACGACGGCTTCCTGCGGCTGACCGTCGTCCTGCGCAATGTCGGCGCGCCCGCGGCCGACCAGCGCGACGCCATCGCCCGCTCGCTGATCGGCGCGCACGTCATCGGGGAAATCACCGGCGGCGAGTTCGTCTCGCTGCTGGAGCCGCCGCCGGACGCGGTGGCCGCGGCCGCCCGCTGCGATCGGCACCGCTGCTTCCCGGTGCTCGCGGGCCCGCCCGGCGACTACAGCATGCTGCTGATCTCGCCGATCATCCTCTACGACCACCCGGAGATCGCGCAGCAGAGCGAAGGCGCGCTGTTCGACTCGACCGAGATCGATGAGATCCTCACGCTGCGGATCCTCACGATGACCGACGCGGAGAAGGCGCGGGCGCGCGCCACCGATCCTCGCGCGGCGGAGATCATCGACCGCTGCGAAGCCATGTCGCCCGACGCCATGCGGCAGCTGCACGGGGTCCTGCGCGATCCACATGCCGAGGGTCCGGGGCTGATCCCGGAGATCCCGGAGGGCGTCGATTGGTGGGACCCGCTGGCCGACGGCGCCGTCCGCCCGGATGTCGACGCGGTGCCCGTCGCGGGCGTGCTCGTGCGCAAAGGCAGCCGGGTCCGGTTGCATCCGTCGCGCCGGGCCGACGCCCAGGACCTGTTCTTCGACGGGCAATGCGCGCGGGTCGTGTCGGTCCACGAGGACGTGGACGGGCAGGCGCACGTCGGGGTCGTGCTGGACGACGATCCGGCGGCCGAGTTGCACGAATGGTACGGCCGCTACCTGTATTTCGCGCCCGACGAACTGGAGCCGCTCGACGGCACCGAGGAATGAAAGGAAATCCGCTATGGAAACCGTGGGAGTGGTCTCGACGACCGTCGTCGCCGTGCTGGTGGCGGCGGGGGTGTATCTCGGCGTGCGGTCGATCCCGGACCTGCGGCGATACCTGAAGATCCGGCACATGTAGCGGGGACCGGAAAGGAGCATCATGGGTGAGCATCGCGAAGAGCCGCAGTCGGCACGCGGCGCGCCGGGTTCGCGCGACACGGGCGCAGGCGTCGCGGCCGGAGGCCCGGCCGAACGGGAGCCGGGGCACATCGATCACGAGGAGATGACCTCCGCGCACTCGGAAGACACCAAGAAGGAAACCGAGTTCTCCTCGGAGGCCCCGCCCGCGACGGAATCGGCGGCGCCTCCCTACGACGAGCGCAAGGAGACCGCCAACGCCCCCGCGGAGACGGCGACCGGCAAGGTCGACGACGCGCGTGTGGGCGGGGCGACGACGCCCACCGAGAAAGAGGGGTGACCCGACGGCCGCGGTGCTGGTCGCCGGGATCGGCAACATCTTCCTCGGCGACGACGGATTCGGACCGGAGGTGGTGCGGCGGCTGCCGCGCCACCCGGACCCTGGCGTGCGCGCGGTGGACTACGGCATCCGCGGCATGCATCTCGCCTACGACCTGCTCGATCGCTGGGACGCGCTGGTACTGGTCGACGCGCTGCCCGACCGTGGGGCGCCCGGCCGGGTCGAGGTGTTCGGCGCCGCGCCGGAGAACACCGGCCCCACTCCGCTGGACGCCCACGCAATGAGCCCCGACGCCGTCTTCGCCGGCGTACGCGCGTTGGGCGGCGTGCTGCCGCCCACCGTGGTGATCGGCTGCCAGGTCGCGTGCGCCGAAGAGGGCATCGGTCTGTCGGAGCCGGTCGCTGCGGCGGTGGACGAGGCGGTCGCGGCGGTGGGCGACGTGGTCGCCGCGCTGCTCCCGCGGACCGCGGCAGGACAGGAGGACTGACCGATGTGTCTGGGCATCCCGGGTCGGGTGACGGCGATCCCTGACGGCTACCACGACCAGATCGCGCTGGTCGACGTGTCCGGCGAGCAGCGGAAGGTGAACATCGGCCTGCTCGACGACGATCCGGCGCGGCCGGGTGACTGGGTGATCATCCACATGGGCTTCGCGGTGGAGAAGACCGACGAGGCAGGCGCCGCGGCGGCGCTGGACGGACTGCGCCTGTTGCAACGCGGGGACCAGTTATGACCACGGAGCGGCTACGGCGGCGTCTGGTGGTGCGCGGTGTGGTCCAAGGGGTCGGCTTCCGGCCGTTCGTCTACACCACCGCCGCCGAACTGGCGCTGTCCGGCAGCGTCGGCAACGACAGCAGCGGCGTCGTCATCGAGATCGAGGGAGCCCCCGCGGATCTGGACGAGTTCGCCGCGCGGCTGCGCCTGCGGCCGCCGCCGCTGGCGGTGGTCGAATCGGTCGAGCAGGCCGACATCTCGGCGCGCGGTGGCACCGGATTCCACATCGCGGGCACCACGCGGGACGGCGGCGGTCGCACACTGGCCTCGCCCGATGTCGCCCTGTGCGCCGACTGCGAACGCGAGTTGCGCGATCCGGGAAACCGCCGCTATCGCCATCCGTTCGTCAACTGCACCAATTGCGGTCCGCGGTTCACCATCATCGCGAGCCTGCCCTACGACCGCGAGCGGACGTCGATGGCCGACTTCGCCATGTGCGACCGGTGCGCGCGGGAATACACCGATCCGGCCGACCGCCGTTTCCATGCGCAGCCGATCGCCTGCCCCGAGTGCGGCCCCACGCTCGCGTATACGGGACCGGGCGGCGGTGAGCCGCTGGCGGCGGCGCGGCAACTGCTGCGCGCGGGCGGCATCCTGGCGGTCAAAGGCATCGGCGGCTACCACCTCGCCTGCGACGCCGCCGACGAAGCGGCCGTGGCCGAGCTGCGCAGACGTAAGCGCCGCGGGGACAAGCCCTTCGCGGTCATGGTGCCGGATCTCGCCACCGCACGGGACGTAGTCGCCGTCGACGACGCCGCCGCCGCATTGTTGACCAGCCCGGCCCGCCCGATCGTGCTGCTTGCTCGCCGGTCCACACCCGAGAGGGCCGCCGATTCCGGAGACACCGGCGAGCCCGGTGGGGAAGCTGTGCCGGGCGGCGGCGCGGCGCAGTCGAACTCTCCGGTCCCCGCTCCCTCGGTGGCGCCCGGCAATCCGGACCTGGGCGTCATGCTCGCCTATACGCCGCTGCACCTGTTGCTGTTCGGTCTGCCCGGCGATCCGCCCGGACCACAGGTGCTGGTGATGACCTCGGGCAATCTCGGTGGCGAGCCGATCTGCTATCAGGACGACGACGCCCGCACCCGCCTCGCCGGGCTCGCCGACGGCTGGCTGTCGCACAACCGGCGCATCCTGGTGCCCTGCGACGACTCGGTGGTGCGTGCGCTCGGCGGCCGCGAACTGCCGGTCCGGCGCTCGCGCGGGTACGCGCCGCTGCCGCTGCTGCTTCCGGTGCCGCTGCCGCCGACGCTCGCCGTAGGCGCCGATCTCAAGAACACCTGCGCGATGGCCGACGGCCGCTACGCCTGGCTGAGCCAGCACATCGGCGACATGGACGACCTGGCGACGCTGCGCTCCTTCGACGCCGCGCAGCGTCATCTCGGCGAACTCACCGCGGTACATCCGGTCCAGCTGGTCGCCGACGCGCATCCCGGGTACCGCTCGGCCGCGTGGGCGCGCCGGAACGCGGGCGAGCGACCCCTGTACACCGTCCAGCACCATCACGCGCACATCGCCTCCGTCATGGGCGAGCACGGGCTCGGCGCCACCGAACAGGTGGTCGGCATCGCTTTCGACGGCACCGGATACGGGCCGGACGGCGCGGTGTGGGGCGGCGAAGTCCTGCTCGCGGGCTACAAGGGCTATCGACGCCTGGCCCATCTGAAATACGTGCCGCTTGCGGGCGGCGACCTGGCGGTGCGCAGGCCCTACCGCATGGCGCTTGCTCATCTACGGGCCGCCGGGATCGACTGGTCCGAGGACATCCGAGCGGTCGCGGCATGCCCGCCGGCCGAGCGTTCGGTGCTGGCCCACCAGTTCCGGACCGGTCTTGGTTGTGCGCCCACGTCGAGCATGGGCCGGTTGTTCGACGCGGTGTCCTCACTGTGCGGCGTGCGGCACGTCGTCGACTACGAAGCCCAAGCGGCGATCGAGCTGGAGGGACTGTCCCGCTCCGGTGTGGAAGGCGCCACCGGTTACCGGTTCCCGCTCGTCGACGGCGATCCCGCCGTGATCGATCCCGCCCCGGTGCTCGCGGGCGTGGTCGCCGATGTTCGCGCGGGCGAGCCCGCACGAGTGGTGGGCGCGCGGTTCCACGCCGCCGTCGCCCGGCTGGTGCTCGAACTCGCGGCGCGCTACGCCGCCCCGGCGCAGGTCGTCGCCCTGTCCGGCGGCGTCTTCCAGAACGCGCTGCTGCTCGCGCGATCGTGCGCGCTGCTGCGCGACAACGGCTTCACCGTGATCACCCATCACCGGCTGCCGCCCAACGACGGCGGCCTCGCGTTCGGGCAACTCCTCGCGTGCAGCGAGGGATGAGCGAAGGAGAGCAACGATGTGTCTTGCGGTACCAGGCAAAGTGCTCAGCCTGCACGAGCGGGACGGCACGTTGATGTCGGTCGTCGACTTCGGCGGCGTGCACAAAGACGTGTGCCTGCAATACATCCCGGACGCCGCGGTGGGTGACTACGTCGTCGTCCACGTCGGCTTCGCGATCCAGCGACTGGACGAGGAATCCGCGTTGCGGACCCTGGCCGAGTTCGAGCACCTCGGCGTACTGAACGAGGAATTCGGCGACGGTTTCGCCATCGCCGCGAAGCAGGCGGGCCTGGAAAATCCCGCCGCCGAGTCATCACGCGAGGAACCGGAGGCCCGGTCATGAAGTATCTGGACGAATTCAGCAATCCCGAGTTGGCCCGGCGCCTGCTCGACCGCATCCGCGCCACGACCAGCCGCCGCTGGGCGATCATGGAAGTCTGCGGCGGACAAACCCATTCGATCATCCGCCACGGCATCGATCAGCTGCTGCCCGATCAGATCGAGATGATCCACGGCCCCGGTTGCCCGGTCTGCGTCACCCCGCTCGAAGTGATCGACAAGGCGCTGGAGATCGCCGCGCGACCGGGCGTGATCTTCTGCTCGTTCGGCGACATGCTGCGCGTGCCCGGCAGCTCCAAGGACCTGTTCCGGGTGAAGAGCGAGGGCGGTGACGTCCGGGTTGTGTACTCGCCGCTGGACGCGCTGAACCTGGCCAAGCAGAACCCGGACCGCGAAGTGGTGTTCTTCGGCATCGGTTTCGAGACCACCGCGCCGGCCAACGCGATGACGGTGTACCAGGCGAAGCGCCTGGGGATCCGGAACTTCTCGCTGCTGGTGTCGCACGTGCTGGTCCCGCCCGCCATCGCCGCGATCATGGAATCGCCGACCTGCCGGGTGCAGGGGTTCCTCGCCGCCGGGCACGTCTGCACCGTGATGGGCACCGACGAGTATCCGCCGCTGGCCGAGCAGTACAAGGTGCCGATGGTGGTCACCGGGTTCGAGCCGCTGGACATCCTGGAGGGCATCCGCCGCACTGTGCTGCAACTGGAATCGGGCAGGCACGAATTGGAGAACGCCTACCCGCGCGCGGTGTCCGCGGCGGGCAATCCCGCGGCGAAGGCCATGCTGCAGGACGTCTTCGAGGTCACCGACCGGGGTTGGCGTGGCATCGGCGTCATCCCGCGCAGCGGGTGGCGGCTGTCGGACCGCTATCGCGAGTTCGACGCCGAACATCGCTTCGCCGTCGGCGATCTGCACACCGCCGAGTCGACCATCTGCCGCTCCGGTGAGGTGTTGCAGGGCTTGATCAAACCGCACGAATGCGCCGCCTTCGGCAAGGAGTGCACGCCGCGTAACCCGCTGGGCGCCACCATGGTGTCCTCCGAAGGCGCGTGCGCCGCCTACTACCTGTACCGGCGCCTGGACCTGCCCGCGGAGGTGGCCCATGCCTGAGAAAGGCGCCGCCCCCGTGACGATCGACATGGAGGGCTGGGTCTGCCCGATGCCGCTGCGGGATTCGCCGAATATCGTGATGGGTCACGGCGGCGGCGGAGCGATGTCCGGCGAGCTGATCGAGCATCTGTTTCTGCCCGCCTTCGGCCCGGCCGCGCACGCGGACCTCGGCGACTCCGCGGTGGTCACGCTGGACGGCGCGCGGCTGGCCTTTTCCACCGATTCGTTCGTGGTGAAGCCGATCGTGTTCCCGGGCGGCACCATCGGCGAACTCGCGGTCAACGGCACGGTGAACGATCTGGCCATGGCAGGCGCGCGCCCGATGGTGCTGTCCACCGCGTTCATCCTGGAGGAGGGCACCGCGCTGGCCGACATCGCGCGCATCGCGCAGGCGGTCGGCACCGCCGCCCTGGCGGCGGAAGTCCAGCTGGTCACCGGAGACACCAAGGTCGTGGACGCCGGACACGGTGACGGGATCTACATCAACACCGCTGGAATCGGTGTGGTGGCCCCCGGCGTGGACATCCGGCCGCAGCGCGCGAGACCGGGCGATGTGGTGCTGGTCAGCGGCGACATCGGTGTGCACGGCGTCGCGGTGCTCAGCTGCCGCGAAGGTCTGGAGTTCGGCACCACCGTGCTCAGCGACACCGCGCCGCTGCACGGCTTGGTGGCGGCGATGCTGGCCACCGGCGCCGACGTGCACGTGTTGCGCGATCCCACCCGCGGTGGCGTCGCGGCATCGCTCAACGAGATCGCCCGCGCCGCGCAGGTCGGCATCTCGCTGGACGAGCGGCAACTCCCCGTACCCGAGGGCGTGCGCGACGCCTGCGGTCTGCTCGGTCTGGACCCGATGTACGTGGCCAACGAGGGCAAATTGCTGGCATTCGTACCGCCCGAGAACGCCGATTGCGTGCTCGCGGTGATGCGGGAGCACCCGCTGGGCGCGCAGGCCGCGGTGATCGGCCGGTGCGTCGCCGAACATCCCGGCATGGTGGTCGCCCGCACGGCGCTCGGCGGGACGCGGGTTGTGGATCTCCCCGCGGGCGAGCAACTGCCGCGCATCTGCTGATGGCGGACCAGGATCGGTGCTGAGCCGGAAGGCGAGGTGGGGACCATCGTTCGGATCGTGGACACCCCCGCGGCGGCTCGCGGCCCGCTGGACGGACGGCAGCGGCGCGGCGTCGCGGGGATGGCGGCGGTCGTGGTCGTTCTGCACGCGGTCGGGTGGTCCGCGCTGCTGCTGCTCGTGGTCCCCGGCGGGTACCTGGTGGACGGCGCGGTGTTCGGCGTCGGCCTCGGGGTCACCGCCTACACGCTCGGGATGCGGCACGCGTTCGACGTCGACCACATCGCCGCCATCGACAACACCACCCGCAAGCTGGTCGCCGACGGGCACAAGACGCTGTCGGTCGGGTTCTGGTTCTCCCTCGGGCACTCCACCATCGTTTTCGTCCTCGTGGCGCTGCTGGCGTTCGGCGTCAAGGCGCTCGCGGGAGACCTGCGCGACGACGACTCCGGGCTGCACCGCTGGACCGGTGTGTTCGGTACCGGTATCTCGGGAACGTTCCTGCTCGCGATCGGCCTGTTGAATCTGGTCTCGCTGATCGGCATCTGGCGGGTGTTCCGCGGGATGCGCTGCGGGACATATGACGAGGCCGCGTTGCGGCAGAGGTTGGACGACCGAGGCGCCCTGCAGCGGGTGATCGGGCCGCTCACCCGGGCCGTGCGGGCGCCGTGGCAGATGTACCCGGTCGGGCTGTTGTTCGGCCTCGGCTTCGACACCGTCACCGAGGTGAGCCTCCTGGTGATCGCGGGCGGCGCGGCGGCGACCGACCTGCCGTGGTACGCGATCCTCGTGTTGCCGGTGTTGTTCTCGGCGGGGATGACGCTGTTCGACGCGCTGGACGGCGCGTTCATGAACTACGCGTACGGGTGGGCCTTCGCGGGGCCGCTGCGCAGCGTCTACTACAACATCGTCGTCACGGGCCTGTCGGTCGTCGTGGCCCTGGTGATCGGGGCGCAGGAGATGATCTCCGTGCTGACCGACGAGTTGGGCATCGTCGACGGGCCACTGGCCTGGGTCGGCGGATGGGATCTGGGCGCCATGGGGTTCGTCATCGCCGGCCTGTTCGTGCTCACCTGGGCGGTGGCGGTCGCGGTGTGGCGCTTCGGGCGGCTCGAGCAGCGGTGGTCCGTCGAGCACGCGGGCGAAAGGCCGAGCAGATGACCGGCAGTGGCGCGGAGATGTTCGCCCGGTACGCCTACGCCCCCAATCGGCTCGGCTACTGCGGTCCGCCCGACGCGGCCGCGCTGCGGGACGGGTCGGACGACCAGGTGCGCGCGGTGGCGCGCCGCTTCACCGGCGCCTGGCCCTACCTGCGTGTGATGGCGCGGATGACCGGCATCGCCGATCCGCTGGACCGTCGCCTCGTCGAGTCCTATTGGCTGGGCGGTGGCGTCGGCGCGGAACTGGATCCCGGCGAGTTCACCGCGGAACTGCTGGCGCTGCTCGGCCCGGTGGCTGGTGGGTACTGGACGCACCTGACGCCGCAATTGGCCGGGGAGGCCGCCGCGAACCATTGCTTCCACGTCTTCGGCGTGTACCCGTGGTCCCGTTTGCTCCGGCACGGCAACGGACATCCACTGCATGTGCTCGACAGCTGCCGGATCACCTGGGGAACGGTCCTCGACCGCAGCGGTGCGGAGGTCGCGTTGCGCTGTCGCGCGCTCGATTGGGACGGAGAGCGTCTCGCGCTGCACACCGAAACGGTGCGAACCCTGGCGATCCGGGTGGACGGGTACGCGGCGTTGCCCGACGTCGCGGTGGGGGAGCTGGTCGCGGTGCATTGGGGGCGGCTGTGCGGGCGGCTGGACGGTGCTCAGGTGCGTGCCCTGGAGGCGGCGACGCTGCGTCAGTTGGAGGTCACCAACCGGCGATCGGCCGATCGGCGGAGCCCGGCGACCAGTTGACGGATCGAGCGGCGGCACGGCATGTGCCGCCGTGACCGTCGAAGCCGCGAAGCGGAACGCGACGCCCTTTTCTCGAAGACGACGAGGCCGCGTAGAAATGGCTCCCGGTCACCGTATCGGCGAATGACGCGGCGCTTCTCCATGTTTCGCCGGACCCTCGCGGCGTATAATGAATATGGCTGTCGAGCCCGACCGCGAGGAGTAACACGTGTATTCGCCGGTGGTTGTCGGGGCGAAAAATCACTTCTACCCGGAAACATTTTTCCGGGTGATTCCCACGGCGTACCCGCGTGTTCCTCATCATGGTGGCCGACCGGCCCAGCTGCGCCCCATGTCTTGCGCGAAGGGAGGTGAACTACCGTGATGGATCAGATGATGGGGATGGCACGGGACTGGTGGAACCGCATGTTCCCCGGCATGCCGATGCCGATGCTGCCGATGATGTCGTAACAGCGCCACCGACCGGAAAACGCGGCGAGTTCCTGCTACCGCGAATATGCGATGTGCGATTTATGCACGGCAGTACGGATAATTTCGTAATCGACCGCAATCGATTCGCCATTCGTCACACCCGGCGCGATATCCGTCACCCGGTATCCGCGCAGAAAATGCTGCCCGTGATGGACGGGTTCGGTGTTCCGTGGTGGTCGGCGAATGGCGACGCGATCCAGCGAGGTGCGCCATGACCGGAGATCCGCGACAGGCGAAGCGGCCGGTCAGTGCCGTGCTGGCCGGTCCGTACGGGCATCCGTTCCATCCCATCCTGGTCACCGTCCCGATCGGCGCCTGGGTCGCCAGTTTCGTGTTCGACCTCGCGTCCCGATTCGTCGATGATCCGGACTTCCTGGTCGAGGGGTCGTCCTGGTTGATCGCGATCGGCGTGCTCGGCGCCTTGGCCGCCGCGACGATCGGGTTCCTCGATCTGCTCGCGATCCCCACCGGTACGCCCGCCTTCCGCACCGGCTTGCTGCACATGACCCTCAACCTGCTGGTGACCGCTGTCTACGCGGTCGGCTTCGTATGGCGGCGGGGCGCCGACAAGACGGTCGCGGTCCAGGCGGGGCCGTTGGTGCTGTCGGCGGCAGGTCTGATGATGTTGGCGATATCCGGGTATCTCGGCGGCAAGCTGGCCTATCACTACGGCGTACGGGTCGCCGACGAAACCACCCAGGCCGGCGGCTTCACCCACTGAATCCCTGCTCACCTGTCAGGAGGCACACCATGGGCATCGCCGCATTGATCTTCTGGCTCCTCACCGCGGGCGGCGGTTTCTTCCTGCTCGGCACGTGGATCGCCCGGGGTGGCACGCGTCAGCCGAATTCGACCCAGCTGCCGCCGCCGGTCCTGTTCGGTCACTTCGCGCTCGCCGTGGCCGGTCTGATCGTCTGGATCGTGTACCTCGTCGTCGACAGCACGGCACTGGCGTGGACCGCGTTCATCTTGCTGATCCCGGTCGCGCTTCTCGGTTTCGCGATGCTGCTGCGCTGGATTCCCGTCTACCGGGACCGTTCAGCCGGCACGGCCGAACCTCCCGAAGGACACTTTCCCGTTGCCGTCGTCGCGGGTCACGGCGTATTCGCCGTGACGACCGTCGTGCTGGTGTTCCTGACCGCGCTCGGCGTCGGGAGCTGACCCCGGCCGGACACCGCCGGCCGCGTCAGCGTGGCCGGCGGTGTCTCGGCGTGCCCGACCGTCAGATCTTGCGGATGACCGTGACGACCTTGCCCAGGATCTGAGCGTCGTTGCCGGGAATCGGCTCGAATACCGGGTTGTGCGGCATCAGCCAGACGTCCTTGCCCGTGCGCTTGAAAGTCTTCACCGTGGCCTCGCCGTCGATCATCGCCGCGACGATATCGCCGTTGTCGGCGACGTTCTGCTGCCGCACGACCACCCAGTCGCCGTCGCAGATCGCCGCGTCGATCATGGACTGACCGACGACCTTCAGCAGGAACAACGAACCGTCGCCGACCAGTTCGCGCGGCAGCGGGAAGACGTCCTCCACGGCCTGTTCGGCCAGAATCGGGCCACCGGCGGCGATGCGGCCGAGCACCGGGACGAACGTCGGGACGGGACGGTCGACATCGACGGTGATCTCGCCGTCGTCGACCGCGGCGACCGGCAGGCTGGTCACCGACCGCACCACCTCGTCCAGGCCCCGGACGTCCACGGCGCGGGGTCGATTCGGGTCGCGGCGCAGGTAGCCCTTGCGCTCCAGGGCGCGCAGCTGATGAGCGACCGACGAGGTGGACGTGAGGCCGACGGCGTCACCGATCTCCCGGATGCTCGGCGGGTAGCCGCGCTCGCTCACCGAGGTGCGGATCACCTCGAGCACTTTGCGCTGACGCACGGTGAGATCCGCCCCGCTACCCGCCGCGTCGGCGCCGCTTTCGGTCTCGTCACCCGTGTCGTCCGTCTGCCTCACCGCAACCGCCCTTTCCTGCTGTGCCAGGCCGGTCCGTGCCCGGCGTCTGTCTCGATGGCCCGTCGAATCTTCGGTTCTTCGAATCTAGTCCGGTCGCGCCGCTGGATCAAACATCTGTTCGACGCATGTCGGGTGTCGGTACTGACTTTGTCGCCGAGCCGTGGTAGAAATCGAACACCAGTTCTTCGAACACATGAGCGAATCGACTCGGAACACATGTTCGAACAGCTCGAACGGCGACGGAGCACCCACCACGGAGGTTTGTCCGATGAGCACTGTGATCAGCGATGTCCCCCTGTCCTCCGGCGCGTCGGTCGCGGAATCCGCACGCCGCGCCGCCGATTCCGGCCCGGCGCGGGACGATCTCGGGTACGAGACCGCGCGGCGATTGGTGTGCGATGGTGCGCGCTCTCGCGCGCTGACGCCCGCGCACCGGACCGCGGTCGATCGACGCCCGCCCGGCGCGCGTCCCGGTGCGGGCATGGTCGCTTACGACCGCGGGTCCCGCGCGTTCGCGCATCGGCGCGCCCGCGGCGAACATCCGATGCAGCGTGTCGAGCAGGCGCAGGTCGGCTTCGCGGTCCTCGCCGTCACCGCGCTGATCACCGCCGTGATCGTGGTGGGGCTGATCGCCATGGCGCATGTGCGCGCGGGCGAGTGGGGTGGCGAGTCCGTCCGGCCCGCGCCCGCGGTGGTGGACGGCTCGGCGGCGCCCGGTGGCGGCAATTCACAGTGATCGCAAGGAAATCGGCCATTCCGAGCGGCCGTGATTGTGGATCCGCAAACTAGAACGTGTTGCTACCGTGCTGAAAACCTGATCCGGGCAACACCGCCCGAACGACGCCGGGACCTTTCAGCACATGACTTTCCGCACCTCGAGCCGCACGGTTCGCGGCTACTTCCGCGTAGTGGCCTTGTTCCTCTGTCTCGTCTTCGCTGCGGGCGCAGCGTCCACAGCCCGGGCCGAGCCCGCGTACACGGCATATCTCGACCTCCCGTCCCTCAACGGTGACGGTGCCGGGGCGGGTGGACTCGATCCCGCTCTGCCACTGGACGAATCCCTCCTCGCCCAGGCGCTGGGGCAGGCGCGGGCCGACGGCGTGGCGCCGCGCCGGTACGCGACGTTGCTGCATCAGTACTGGCTGGTGGTCGCCACCCGCAACGCCGACATCGAGCTGGCTGCTTGGGATCCCGGTCGCGGCCCGCATGCGAACGAGCGCATCTTCAACCAGGTGTACGTCAATTATCTGCGGCTGGCCACGCGGCATCCGGAGTTCTACTGGGCGGGGCTGGCCGGTATCGCGGGCGGATCGTTCGCTTCCGGATTCTTCGACATGGGCGATGTGGGCGTCGTGCTTGACGTGCCGGGCATCCATCAATTCGGCAACGCGGTCGCGGACCTGCTGCGCGCCACCCCACCGGAATTGGCGCGTGCGCTGCCGGAGGACATCCGGCTGCTCGCCACCGAGGGCTTCCGGCTGAGCGCCGCGGACGTCGCCTGGTACCAGACGCGCCTGATGATCATGCAGAAGCACATCTTCACGGATCTGGTGCCGATGCACGAGGCGTACGTCGCACTGGGCATGCGCGGAATCGAGGAGATGTACGCGGCGGGCCTGCTCGACGACGACCTGCGAACCGCCTGGCGGTCGATCGCCTCGGGCACCGGGGACGGCTACGTCGACGCGCTCGTCCGGATGACCGACCGGGAGCAGAACCACGTCGTCGCCGACCAATGGGACGAGACGTCGGCGGGCCGGGCTCCGATCGGCCGCGTGCTCACCTACATCAGCACCGTGGCGGGAAAGCCCGGAGTCCCGGGCGTCCGAGCTCCCGGCGTGTTCGCCCCGACGGTGGTCACCGCCGACGTAGGGGGCCGCAGCCTCGCGCTTCGCGTCCCGCTGCCCGCCTTCAACTGGGCCGACCGCGACGCACGGTGGAGCTACATCACCGGCGACCTGGTGCCCCGTCACATCGATCTGGAGACCGACCCGGCACTGGCCGGCACCGTGCTCGGCGAGGCGTTTTGGGGCAAACTCGCCCGCGGCCGCCTTGCCGCCCGGTTGCCGGACCTGCTCGCCGATCTGACGACGCAGTGGCAGATCTCCGGATGATCGTCCGAGTCCGATAGCCGGGTGAGTGCGACAATCCGGAAACTCGGACGGGTATCCTCGAAGTGTTATGCAGGTATTCCGCGTGTCGTACGAGGAATGCCTGGTGCCGGGGTATAGACCTCTGTACACGGGCTCGCCGGACCGATCACCGAGATCGGTGCCCGGTCCGGACGCGAGCACGCGCATCGACGAAGGATTTCTCGGATGCATTGCCCGTACTGCCGACACCCCGACTCCCGGGTGGTGGACTCGCGCGAGGCCGACGAAGGCGCGGCCATCCGCCGCCGTCGTGCCTGCCCGCAGTGTGGGCGGCGGTTCACCACCGTGGAGACCGCCATTCTGTCGGTGGTCAAGCGCAGCGGCGTCACCGAGCCGTTCAGCCGCGAGAAGGTCATCCGGGGTGTGCGCCGGGCCTGCCAAGGTCGCGAAGTCGACGACGACGCGCTGAACCTGCTCGCACAGCAGGTGGAGGACGCGGTGCGGGCCAAGGGATCGCCCGAGGTGCCCAGCCACGAGGTCGGCCTGGCCATCCTGGGTCCGCTGCGTGACTTGGACGAGGTGGCCTACCTGCGGTTCGCGTCGGTCTACCGATCGTTCACCTCGGCCGAGGACTTCGAACGCGAGATCCAGGAGATGCGCCGGGCGCGCGCCGAAGCGCTGTCGGCCGCGGACTGACTCAGCGCCGGACCGCGGCGATCGCCTTCTCGATTCGCTTGGCCGACACCGGAAAAGGAGTACCGAGCTTCTGCGCGAACAGGCTGACGCGGAATTCCTCGATCATCCACCAGATCTCGGTCACCGCGGGCGCCTGTCTGCGGTTGTCCGGCAGCGACTCGACCAGGCGATCATAAGCGGCCAGAACCCGGTCGATTTCGGCCATGCCTTGGCGATCGCGAACCGCCGAGCCGGGCAACGCTTCCAGTCGTGCCGCCGCGGCTTGCAGATAACGCGGTAGTTCGCGCAGCCTGGTCGCGCCCGTCTCGGATACGAAGCCGCGAAAGACCAGGTTGTCGAGCTGATGACGGACGTCATCGGCGATGTCGCGCTCGTTCGTACGCTCCAGCGCCGCCGAAACCTGATGAGCGCCGGCCAGAATCGGCACGACGAGGCGCACATAACGAGCGACGGTTGCGGCGAAATCGGGACGGATCCGGGCGACGAGCGCGTCGAACTCCGCCGGATCGAGCACCGGCCCGCCCGCGGCCGCGAGCAGTTCGTCGGCGGCGGCCGCGCGGCAGTCCTCGAGCAGCGCCTCCAGGGAGCCGTACGGATTCTGGCTCAGCGCAAGGCGATCGGAAGGCGACAGGCCCGCGGTGGCGCTACGCGCCGAAGCGGGCAGCGCGTGCAGCAGCAGCGCTCTGGTGCCGAGGCGCATGGCGGCGGCCTGCTGCGCGGGGGAGCTGAGCACCCGGACCGCCACGCCGTCGCCCTCGGCGACGAGCGCCGGATACCCCGTGACGGTCTGCCCCGCCACCTCGCGCCGCACCGTAGGCGCGAGGGTGCCCAGCGATTCGGAGGTCCACACCGTGGCCGGCGGTCGCTCCGCCCCCGCGGTGGCCCGCGCGACCGATGCGGAAACCTGCTCGGCCAGCTGCGTTTTCAGCGCGGCGAGGCTTTTGTCCCGGGCGAGCGTCGCGCCGTCGTCGCCGACGGCCGCGAAAGTCATGCGCAGGTGGTCGGGCAGTGCCGCGACGTCGAAGTCGGTGGGGGCGATCGAAACCGAACCGAGCCGGGACAGCTCGCGCGCCAGCCCGGCGCGCAGCGGCTCCGCACGCGGGGTGAGCGCCGCCAGGGCGGCGGCCGCAAAATCGGGGGCGGGAACTACGCTGCGCCGCAGAGTTTTCGGCAATGTCTTGATCAACGCGGCGGCCAGTTCGTCGCGCATGCCGGGCACCAGCCAGTCGAAGCCGACGGCACGAACGTGCGCGAGCTGTTCCACCGGGATCCGCACGGTGACGCCGTCGTCCTCGGTGCCCGGTTCGAACTGGTAGGAGAGCGGGAAGCTGAGCTCGCCCTGGCGCCAGGAATCGGGGAAGGCCGCCGGGTCGAGTGCGGTCGCGCCTTCGTTGACCACGGTGGAGGTGGTGAAGTCGAGCAACCCGGGGTCTTCCCGGCGCGCGGAACGCCACCAGCTGTCGAAGTGACGCACCGAGACGATGTCGGCGGGCAGACGTTTGTCGTAGAACTCGAACAGCACCTCGTCGTCGACCAGGATGTCCCGGCGGCGGGCGCGATGTTCCAGATCGGCGACGTCGTCGAGCAGCGCGCGGTTGCGGTGGAAGAACTCGTGCCTGGTCTGCCACTCACCCTGCACCAGGGCATGCCGGATGAACAACTCGCGTGACAACTCGGGATCGATACGGCCGTAGTCCACGGGCCTGCCGGTGACCAGCGGGATCCCGTACAACGTCACCCGCTCGTAGGCGCGCGCCGCCCCTCGCTTGGCCGACCAATGCGGTTCGGAGTAGGTGCGCTTGACGAGGTCGCCCGCCAGCCGCTCGGCCCATTCGGGCTCGATCTTCGCGGCCATCCGGCCCCACAGCCGTGAGGTCTCGACCAGTTCGGCGGCCATCACCCAGCGAGGTGGCTTCTTCGCCAGCGAGGAACCGGGGAAGATCATGAACTTGGCGTTGCGCGCGCCGAGGAACTCCCGGGATTCCGCCTCGCGGACGCCGATGTGCGAGAGCATCCCGGCCAGCAGTGCTTGGTGGATGGCCGTGGAATCCCAGGGGACTCCGTCGCCGTCCGCGACGGCCGCCGCGGTGGCGGACCGGCCGCGATCTGCGCTCGAGCGTCCGCGTGCCGACCGGCCTCGGCCGGATCGGTTGCCGGACTTGCCATCAGGTCCGTCCGTTTCGGCTCGATCCGGCTCCGCCGCGGCCGCCGAATCCCGCGACCGCGTGGACCAGCCGAGGCCCTTGGTGATCGTGCGCAGCTGGCCGTGCAGATCCTGCCACTCCCGGATCCGCAGATAGTGCAGGAACTCCTCCCGGCACAGACGACGGAACTGATTGGACGACAACGACTTGCGCTGACCGCCGAGGTAGTCCCACAGCCGCAGGTAAGCCAGGAAGTCGGAGCCCTCGACCGTGAACCGCGCGTGGTGGGCGTCGGCCGCCTGCTGTTGCTCGGCGGGGCGCTCCCGGACATCCTGGATGGACAGCGCCGCGACGATGACCAGCACGTCGGTCAGGCAACCCGTACGCTGCGCCTCCACCAGCATCCGCGCCATCCGTGGATCCACCGGCAGCTGGGCCATCTCGCGGCCGATCGGCGTCAGCGACAGAGCGGTGGCGTCCTCACCGGCCCGGGATCCGCCGTCTCGTCGCGCGAGCGCGCCGAGTTCCTCCAGCAGGGCGATGCCGTCGCGGACGGCGCGGCGGTCCGGCGCCTCTACGAACGGGAAGTTCTCGATGTCACCGAGGCCGAGCGCGGTCATCTGCAGGATGACCGCGGCGAGGTTGGTGCGCAGGATCTCCGGATCGGTGAAGGCAGGCCGGGAGTCGAAATCGTCCTCCGAGTACAGCCGGATGCAGATGCCGTCGGCGACGCGACCGCACCGTCCGGATCGCTGCCGCGCCGAGGCCTGCGACACCGGTTCGATCGGCAAACGCTGCACTTTGGTCCGCATGGAATAGCGCGAGATCCGCGCTGTGCCCGGGTCGACGACGTACCGGATACCCGGCACCGTGAGCGAGGTCTCCGCGACGTTCGTCGCCAGCACCACCCGGCGCCCGGTGTGCGGGGCGAACACACGGTGCTGTTCGGCGGCGGACAGCCGTGCGTACAGCGGGAGGATCTCGGTGCGCGGCAGCTTCAGGTCTCGCAGCGCGTCCGCGGTGTCGCGGATCTCGCGTTCGCCGGACAGGAACACCAGCACGTCGCCGTCGCCCGCGGCGAACAACTCGGTGACCGCGTCGCCGATGGCGTCCACCGGGTCCCGGTCGACGATGCGGGTGTCCTCGTCGTCGTCCGCGGCGGCGCTGGGCAGTTCCAGCGCGAGCGGCCGGTAGCGGATCTCCACCCGGTAGGAGCGGCCGGAGACTTCCACGATCGGCGCGGGAGTACCGTGCTCGTCCGCGAAATGCCGCGCGAACAGCTCGGGATCGATGGTCGCCGAGGTGATGATCACCTTGAGGTCCGGCCTGCGCGGCAACAGTTGCTTCAGATAGCCGAGCAGGAAATCGATGTTCAGACTGCGTTCGTGCGCCTCGTCGATGATGATCGTGTCGTAGCGGCGCAGCAGCCGGTCGCGCTGGATCTCCGCGAGCAGGATGCCGTCGGTCATCAGCTTGACCAGGGTGTGCTCGGAGGCGTGGTCGGTGAACCGCACCGTGTAGCCCACGACGTCGCCGAGTTCGGTGCCCAGTTCTTCGGCGATGCGCTCGGCCACGGTGCGCGCGGCGAGCCTGCGGGGCTGGGTGTGCCCGATGTTGCCGCGGACGCCGCGGCCCAGTTCCAGGCAGATCTTCGGAATCTGGGTGGTCTTGCCGGAGCCGGTCTCGCCCGCGACGATGACCACCTGATGTTCGGCGATGGCCGCGGCGATGTCCTCGCGGCGGGCGGTGACCGGCAGCTGCTCCGGATAGCGGATCTGCGGCACCGCCGCGCGTCGCGCCTCGACGCGGAGTTCGGCGGCTGCGATCTCGGCCTCCACGTCGGCCAGATCGCCGCCGCGCGCCTTGTCCAGCATGCGCCGCAACCGGTGTTCGTCACGAAGGGAGAGATTCGCCAGGCGGGTGCGAAGTGCGCGGGAATCGGTGGCGGCTGTCCTGGTCATTGCATCGACCAGCGTAGCGAAATCCGCCAGCGGATTTTTCCACCAGGCGTCGCGGCCGTCAGCCGGGTGGCTGCCGAAGCCGCGCGGCGGCTCGAAGACAGACGCCGATATGCGAGGATCGGAGGAGGAACGAGGATGCCGACGGCGCCGCCGGACGGTCGGTCGTCCCCCACGGTGCGCTACGGCATTGCCCGAGGAAGCGCCGGTCTCGGTGCGCAATTCCTCGCGGAGTCGGGCGGGTACGAACCGACCCCGGGAACCGGTAGAGGTGGACACATGAACGCGCTATGGCATGGCTTCGCCGACATGGGCGCCATCGAGCGGGACGGAGCGTTCGTGGTCGCCCGCGGGGACGGCGTCTACGTCTTCGACCGAGCGGATAACCGCTATCTCGACGCGACCGCGGGCCTGTGGTTCGCCAACGTGGGTCACGGACGCGGCGAGATCGCCGACGCGGTGGCCGCCCAGCTGCGGACGATCGCGCACTACTCCAATTTCGGCGACATCACCGAGCCGGCCACCCAGGAACTCGCCGAGCGGCTCGCTCGCCTCGCCCCCGTGCCCGGCAGCAAGATCTTCTTCACCTCGGGCGGGTCCGACTCCGTCGACACCGCGACGAAGCTGGCCCGGCGCTACTGGCACGAAGTGGGGCAGCCCGGCAAAACGATCGTGGTCGGGCGGCGGATGGCCTATCACGGCATGCACGTGGCGGGCACAGCGCTGGCGGGCCTCCCGGGGAATCGGGAAGGCTACGGCGAACTGATGCCCGCGGCCAGGACCGTCGAATGGGACGACGCGAAGGCTTTGCTCGCGCTGATCGAGGAGGTCGGCGCCGAACGGATCGCCGCGTTCTTCTGCGAGCCGATCATCGGTGCGGGGGGTGTGTATCCGCCGCCGGCGGGCTACCTCGCCGAGGTGCGGCGCATCTGCCGCGACCACGACATCCTGTTCGTCGCCGACGAGGTGGTGACCGGTTTCGGCCGCATCGGCGGCGCCTGGTTCGCTTCGTCCCGTCTCGCGTTGGAACCCGACCTGATGACCACCGCGAAGGGGTTGACCTCCGGCTATCTCCCGATGGGCGCGGTCTTCGCCGCCCCGCACGTGGCGGAGCCGTTCTTCGCGGGCGGCGTCTGGTGGCGGCACGGCTACACCTACGGCGGTCATGCGGGCGCCGCGGCCGCCGCGCTGGCGAATCTGGACATCATCGAGCGGGAGGGTCTGCTCGACGCGGCCCTGCGGCTGGAGACCAGCTTGCACGAGCAGCTGGCGGTACTCGCCGCTCATCCTCGGGTCGCCGAGGTGCGCAGCGGGTTCGGCGCCGTCGCGGCGATCCAGCTGGCCGACCCCGCCGAGGGATTGCCGCTGGTGCGGACCCTGCGTGCGCACGGCATCTCGAGTCGCGCCGCGGGCCAGGGAGCCATGCAGGTCTCTCCGGCGTTCGTGATGACCGACGACCAGGTCGCCGAGCTCGTCGACGGCTTCCTTCGCGCACTGGACGACGTGTGAGCCGCCCTCGGCGAGGACGGCGCGCGGCCGGTGCCGGAGCGGGGCCGCTCAGGTCGTCGGCGACGATGCGCAGACCACCGCTGTCCCGCTCGGTACCGAACTGATCGGTGAGAGCCCATCATGGCGGAGGAACCGGCTCGCCTGCTGGGCCGGCGGCATGGTCGCAGCGCAACTCCTGCTGTCTTGCAGACCTGCCACCGGTCATGTGGCGCACGGGCGGTCCCTGAGTGTCGCGAATCAGTTGTCGCCGAGCCGATCTCGTCAGTGACGTGACGGAACCGCCCGTCGAATCGTGCTGTCGGTGCGGAATCGCCGGTCGACGGCGGTAGCCACGGTCGATCGACGCTGTGGGCCAACCGAAAACGGACACCCTGACCGTCTGGGGATGCGAGCATGGAAGGGCGACGACCGTGGTCGCCGTGCTGAGAGGTGGTGGGGTGTGGCGGAGTTCGTGCAGGAGTATGCCGCTGTGCGGTGGGTGATGGTAGCGGCGTTCGTGGTCGCCGCGGCGATCGTGCTGTCCCGGGTGACGGCCCCCGCGGCAACGACCGCCCATGCCACCGAAGGGCTGCCGGAATCGCCCCCGCCGCAGGAGCTCACAGCCGGCCACTCCGAGTCCGACGCGGCGCACCTGGTGATGTGCCTGGTCATGCTCGGCATGCTGCTGTTTCCCTCGGGCGCGAGCCCGCACGCGGTACGCGGCGTGCTGACGGCGATGGCCGTGGTCTTCGCCGGGCTGCTGACGATCCGCGCCGCGGAACACGCCACCCAGGGGCGACCGCTGCCGATCGACCGGCTGGTGCCGCTCGGCTACCACATCGTGGCCGCCGCGGCGATGCTCTACGCCATGTCCGGCCACACCGGCTCCCGGCACGCGGGTGGCCCGGCCACCGGTCCCGCGTTCGGTCTCGCCGCGCTGTTCGTCCTCGACGCGCTGCTGGTCGCGTTCGCCGCCTGCACGGGATGGGCGCAGATGCGGGCGCACGGGCCGCTGGGGCTGCTGGTGCGTTCCGGCGGCTGCGTCGCCGCGCTCACCGGCCCGGCGAAACCGTGGGCGGCGGTGCCGCACGTGGTGATGGACGCCGGCACCGCTTACATGCTGGTGTCCGTGATCATTCGGTGACCGCGACCAATCCGGTTCCCAGCGCATACCGAACCCCTGTGCATGCAGGCACGGGATTCGGCCATGAGCAACGAACACGGTTCTGCTTCACCCCGACGGCCCGGTGATCCGGCACGCACGAGGAAGGAATCCGATGATCCGGCGCTCGCGTGCCCGCTGCCGACCGGCTACGACCGCGCGCAGGCCACCCGCGCGAGCCGTGAACTCACGGCGCTGCTGGCCGCCGCCGGCGCTGGTGACCGTGGCGCGTTCACCGAGTTCTATCAGCGGACCAGCCCGCGTGTGTTCGGTCTGACGGTCCGGATCCTGCGCAGTCACGCCGCCGCGGAAGAGGTGACCCAGGAGGTCTACCTGCAGGTGTGGTCGATGGCCGACCGCTACGACGCCACACTGGCCAGCCCGGTCGGCTGGCTGATGATGCTGGCCCATCGCCGGGCGGTGGACCGCGTCCGCGCGGAGAGCTCGGCCACCAGCCGGGACCTGATCTACGCGCACGAGCATCTGGGGCGCGACCACGACGTCGTCGCCGAATCGGTCACCCAGCGCATCGAAGAGCAACAGGTGACAGCGTGCCTGAAGAATCTGACCCCCACCCAGCGCGAAGCGATCGCGCTGGCCTACTACAGCGGGTGGACCTACCGAGAGGTCGCCGATCATCTCTCGGTGCCGCTACCCACGATCAAGACCCGCATCCGCGACGGGCTGAAGAGATTGGAGAAGTGTTTGTCCGGGGAATCCACCGATGGTTGACACATCGCCGCGGTCGGAAGCGGACCTCATCGACCTCGCCTACCCGTGTGCGCTGGACGCGGTGGCCGATATCGAGCGCAGGCATATCGATGCCCGCCTGGCCGCTGCGGACCCAGACGTGCGGCAAGCGTTCTCCGATACCGTCTGGCAGGTGCGCGACGTCATGGGGCGGCTGGCCGTGCTCGACGAGCTCGCGCCGCCACCGGAACTGGAACGCCGCATCCTGGCCGCGCTGCCCGACCCGTCCCCGGCTCGGTCGATCCGGCGGAGTGCCGCGTGGCGGCGGCCGCTGCGCTGGGCGGTGCCGATCGCGGCCGCGGCGTGTCTTGTGATCGGTGGCAGCGTGCTGACCGCGCAGTTCATCGGCAACCCGTCCGACCCGGCCGCCGCCGACCAACAGCAGATGCACCCGGAGGCGCGGACGGTCAGCGGATCGTTCGCCGGCGGCGGTCTGCTCGTGGTGGACGTCTCGCCCGAACTCGGGCGCGCGGTCGTCGTGTTCGACCAGGTTGCCCCGCCGCCCTCGGGGCAGGTGTATCAGGTGTGGCTGGTCGGCTCCGATGGACGACCCCGCTCCGTCGGGGTGCTGAGCGACCTGCCGTCGACCGTCCGGCCGTTCGTCACGGGCTTCCGGTCGGGTGAGGTGCTCGCGGTGAGCGTGGAACCGGACGGCGGCTCGGACGCGCCGAGTGGCGATCCGGTCGTGGGAGTGACGCTGCCCTGACGGGCGCCTAGATCTCCACCGGCTGGTCGGCGACGACTCGACCACCCAGGTGGACCCACCCGTCGGAATCCCATCGGGTGAACAACTGCGAGCCTTTGCCCTGGGTGATGACCAATCCTTTGCGCAGCAACGCCGTCAATGCCACCGCCGCGGCTCCGGTCGCCTCGTCCTCGGTGATCCCCATGGTGGGAGCGAACATGCGTGAGCGCAGGGCGGCACGGTGTTCGTCGGTCCACGCCCACAAGTAGTGGGGGCCGCCGGGGAACTCGTCCGGTTGCAGGGTCGCCAGTTCCTCGGCGTCCTCCAGCTGATGGAAGGTGAACGGGGGCGCCCATTCGCCGCGAGCGGTGATCCAGGTCAGGCCCTCCGTCAGCTCCACCGCCACCGGACCGGCCGGAACGTCCAGTACCCGCACCGGGATGCCCTGCGACGCGAGCCACCATGCCGTCCCGACCGACGGGTGCCCCGCGAAGGGAAGCTCCATCGTAGGGGTGTAGATCCGCACCGCTACGGTGTCGTGCACCGGTTCCTCGACCACCACGGTCTCGCTGTATCCCGCTTTGGCCGCCAACGCCTGCCGATCGACCGCGGCCACGTCGGCCGCCCGCGCGATGCCCAGTTCGTTGCCGTACCGTCCGGCGGCGTCGGTGAACACTCGCACCACGTCGACCTGTGTGCTCATGCTCGCCGAGCCTACCCGGATGCCGTGGGCCGAGCTGTCGGCCGGATCACATCGGAACGCGAAAGAGGCCCCTGCCGCCGGACAGGGGCCTCTTTTTCAGCGAAATCAGATCGCCGCCGGGCTGAGGGCCTCGGTCGACTGCACCGCCTGGCCGACACCGGCCACGATGGCGGCGGCACGCAGCGATTCGAAGATCACTTCGCGGGACACCCCCGCTTCGCGCAGCGTGTGCTCATGCGCCTCGAGGCAGTGCGCGCAACCGTTGATCGAGGAGACCGCGAACGACCAGAGTTCGAAGTCGGTCTTGTCGACGCCCGGCGTGCCGATGATCTGCATGCGCAGACCGGCCCGCAGGTCGTCGTAGCGGCCGCCGAGGAACGCCTTGCCTCGGTAGAACACGTTGTTCATGCCCATGATCGAGGCGGCGCCGAGCGCGGCGTTGTACGCCTCCGCCGACAGGACGTCGGCGGCTTCCTCGGCGATCTCGCGCAGCGTGGTCGTCGACCGGGTCGCGGCCGCCGACGCCAGCAGGGTGCCCCACAGCTGCTGCTCGTTCAGCACGGTGGTGCGCGCGAGTGATGAAAGGTTGAGCTTGAGGTCCTTGGCGTACTCGGGAAGGGAGTTCTTCAGGTTCTCAATGCTCATGCGGCGATTCCTCTACTCGAATCGGTCCCCTACGGGACCAGGGCGGTTTTCGATGGTGTGGTGACGGTGACGCGCGATGTTCAGACGCTGGCGGCCAGAAGTTCGGCGGCGTTGATGGTGGGGTCGCCCTTCTTCCAGTTGCAGGCGCACAGTTCGTCGGACTGCAGCGCGTCCAGCACCCGCAGCACCTCGTCGACGTTGCGGCCGACCGAACCGGCGGTGACCGAGACGAACTGGATCTCGTTGTTCGGGTCGACGATGAAGGTGGCGCGGTCGGCGACGCCGTCGGCGTTGAGCACGCCGGTGGCCGTGGCCAATTCGCGCTTGAGGTCCGACAGGATCGGGAAGGGAAGCGTCTTGAGGTCCTCGTGCTGCGCGCGCCACTGGAAGTGCACGAACTCGTTGTCCACCGACGCGCCGAGCACCTGCGCGTCGCGGTCCTCGAACTCCTCGTTCAGCTTGCCGAACGCGGCGATCTCCGTCGGGCACACGAAAGTGAAGTCCTTCGGCCAGAAGAAGACGATCCGCCACTTGCCGGCGTGGTCGTCGCTGGTGATCCGGGTGAAGTAGTCGTCGGGCTGCTGAGCGTCGACCTTCGACAGGTCACCGCCGATGACCGCGGTGAGGTTGTATGCCGGGAACTGGTCGCCGATGGTCAGCAGGGCCATGCTCTCTCCTCGTCAGTGGGTTGCCAACTGTGTTCTGCGGTATTGCGAGGTCGTTGCGGTTATGTGAGCCACCGCCTCGGACCCGACTCACACCGCGGGTGAAAAGCTCACGGGCGATCTTGCCCAAGGGCTGCTGAAAGGTAAAGGTGATCAGTCGCACTACACTGATAGGAGTGACTGATCAGACTTATCAGCCCACCCTGTCACAGCTGCGTGCGTTCGTGGCGATCGCGGAATATCGCCATTTCGGCACCGCGGCCGCCCGTCTCGGTGTGAGTCAGCCCACGTTATCGCAGGCGCTCGCGGCCCTCGAACAGGGGCTCGGGCTCCAGCTGATCGAGCGCAGCACCCGACGGGTGCTGGTGACCGCCGCGGGAATGCGCTTGCTGCCCAAGGCGATGGCGACCCTGGAGGCCGCCGACCGCTTCGTCGCGTCGGCGACCGGGGACGGACTCGGCGGCACGCTGCGCATGGGCATCATCCCGACGGTCGCTCCCTATGTGCTGCCCGGGTTGCTGCCGGAACTGCGCAAGCGGCTGCCCGAGTTGCGCCCGCAGATCGTCGAGGACCAGACCGCGCGGCTGCTGGACGGGTTGCGCACCGGCGTGCTGGACGTCGCGTTGCTGGCCGTCCCCACCGAGATGCCCGGTCTGGTCGAAATTCCGCTCTACGCAGAGGAGTTCGTGCTGGTCACTCCGCGCGGTCACGAGCTGGCCGGGCGCACCGACCTCGCGGCGGCGGTGCTGGACGCCCAGCCGCTGCTGTTGCTGGACGAGGGGCACTGCCTGCGTGATCAGGCATTGGAGGCGTGCCGCTCGGCCGACGTGCACCCGGCGGCCGTCGGCGACACCAGGGCCGCGTCCTTGTCCACCGTGGTGCAGTGCGTCGCGGGCGGACTCGGGGTGACCTTGATTCCGCAGATGGCCGTCGCGACGGAAACCGCGAGCGGCACATTGGATGTCGCCCACTTCGCTACGCCCGCGCCCGGCCGCACCATCGGCCTGGTGTTCCGTACTTCCAGCGCCCGCGCCGAGGATTACGAATATCTGGCCGCCATCGTTCGGGCTCAGCGGCCGATGTGAAGCTGTGGGGGCGCGGCGGTGGCAGGTGAGAGGAGTGGCGAAGTGGAACCGGCGGCGCTGGGAGAAGGGCGGCTGAGCGGCCTGTTCGGGATGGACCACGCGTTGTTCGCCTATGGCACGCTGCAGTTCCCCGAGGTGCTGGAGACGCTGCTCGGGCGAGTTCCCGTGCTCGAACCGGCCGAGTTGACCGGATGGCGCGCTGCCGCGCTGCCTCGACGGCTCTATCCGGGGCTTGTCGCCGCGGCGCGGGGACTCACTCGCGGCGCTGTGCTGAGCGGTCTCACCGCTGCGGAGTGGGTGATCCTCGACGCGTTCGAGGACGACGAGTACGACTTGCGCCGAGTGCGCGTCGATGGCCGGGATACTCCGGTGTGGACCTATGCCTGGACCGTGTCGGCGGATCCTGCGGATTGGGACCGGGATCGGTTCGCCGCCGTGCACCTCCGGGATTTCGCCGCTCGGTCCGCCCGGTGGCGGCAGGATCCGGAAGGCTTCGGCGGTTCGGCCGGGCCCGGATGGGCGGGGTCCCTCGGATGACGACCGCGCTTGTAATTTCAAGACGACCGGTCGTATATTGAGCGCATGGCACGACCCCGGCGCAGTGCCGACACCCGGCGGCTTCTCGTAGAAGAGGGTGCTGCCGGGTTCCTGACCAATGGCTACCACGGCACCGGGATCAAGCAGATCCTCGACAAGGTCGGCGTGCCGAAGGGTTCGTTCTACAACTACTTCGACAGCAAGGAGAGTTTCGGGCGCGCGATCATCGAGCATCATTCCCAGTGCGTGCAGCGCAATCTGACCGAGGCGTTCGGTGCCGCCCCGGATCCGGTGAGCGCCCTGCGGGCGTTCTTCGCGCGGTTGATGGACGATTTCGTAGCGGCCGAGTTCACCGGCGGCTGCCTCATCGCGAATCTCGGGGGTGAACTCGAAGGCAGCGATCTCTTGCGGCACTCGCTGTCGGCGGCGTGGAACGCGTGGCGCGATCGCGTCGCCGAGCAACTCGCGCAGGGCCAGCGCCTCGGCATGATCCGCGCCGACATCGACGCGGGTGAGCTGGCCGATCTACTGCTCGAAGCCTGGGAGGGGGCGGTGATCCGGATGAAGATGGAGCGCACCCTCACGCCGCTGCACAAGTGCCTGGATCGCTTGCTCGGCGACTACTTCCTGCCCTGATTTCGAGGCGGCACACCTATCCGGCGTCTCGGCTGCCAGTTCGAAGACGACCGGTCGTATAGAGAAGGGATGGAAATGGCGAAAACGGTCATCGTGACCGGATCCTCCAGCGGGATCGGTCGCGACATCGCGCGGGCGTTCGCGGAACGCGGCGACAACGTCGTGCTGAACGGGCGGGACGAGCAGAAACTGGCGCGGGTGGCCGCCGAGCTGGGCGCGCCGCAGCGAGTGGCCACGGTGGCGGGCGACATCGGCGCAGCCACGACCGGAGCGGCCTTGGTCGGTGTCGCCGTCGAGCGATTCGGCGGCGTGGACGTGCTGGTCAACAACGCGGGCACCTTCGGGGCGAAACCATTCGTGGACGTCACCGAGCCGGACCTGGACGGCTATCTGAACGGCAACCTCAAAGGCACCTATTTCACCACGCAGGCCGTAGTGCGGAGGTTCCTGACGCAGGCGCGCGGCGGCAGCATCGTGAACATCGGCACGGTCCTGATCGACCATGCCCTCGCCGGGCTGCCCGCCACGGCGGCCTTGGTCAGCAAGGGCGGCGTCCACGCGCTGACCACCAGCCTCGCCGCCGAACTCGCGGCCGACAGGATCCGGGTCAACGCGGTCGCTCCCGGCATCATCCGCACCCCGCTGTTCGGCGACGGAGACGAATCGGCCTCGGCCGGACTCGCGCTGTTGAACCGCATCGGCGAAGTCGCCGAAACAACCGCCGCGGTGCTGTATCTGGCCGACGCGGAGTTCACGACCGGACACATTCTCCCCGTCGACGGCGGGTTCATCTCGGGAAGGGCGGCTTGAAATGCCTTACGTCAACATCAAAGTCACCGATGACGGCGTCACTCGCGAGCAGAAGGCACGGCTTATCGAGGGCGTCACGGATCTACTGCAAGAGGTGCTCGGCAAGGCACCCGCGAGCACGTATGTCGTGATCGACGAGGTGCCCCTGTCGAACTGGGGTGTGGGTGGGGTCGACGTCGAACGGTGGCGCGAGCGGCAGCGTTCCTGAACCGCGAAAAACAGCACGGTGTTCGGGCCCAGCGGCGAGGAACCGAAGCAAGCCGCCGCACCACAGCAGCCGCCGGCGGACTCGGCACGGCTCTGACCGGAGAACGCCGAATGCGCCGGTTCGACCGGAACCGGCGCACTCGGCGTCGTCGCCTAGACCCGCAGGGCGTGCGGTTCGATCGCGCCGCGCACCAGCGCCCGCGCGTCGATGGTCTCGGGCTGGTAGGGCAGCAGCGCCAGACGATCGGTCATCGCGCCGACCGGGTCCTCCACCGCGTCCACCAGGCCGAAGAGGAACGACCACTCGTGCTCGTCGCTGCCGTAGTGCACGACGGTGCCGAACTGCTCGTGGAAACGCTGCCAGGACCGCTTCAAGGTCTCGTTGCGCCACATGGTCGCGCAACCGGCCTGGGCGCACAGCACGCCGCCGGGCGCGAGCAGCGCACGACATCGGGACAGGAACTCCGCCTCGTAGAGGCGATTGTGCTGCGCGTCCTCCACACGCTCGTCCGGGAGGTCGATCACGACGACGTCGTAGCGGGTGCCCGCCTGCTCGGCCGTGGCCAGGAAGTCCCAGCCGTCGGCGTAGTGCACCTTGATCGGCCCTTCGCCCTTGACGGCGGCGGCCAGTTCGTCGGTGGAGTACCCGTAGGGCAGGTGCTCGGCGCACAACTCCACCTCGAGCCGGTCGATGTCGACGTGGTCGACGTGGGTGGCGCCCGCGGCCACCGACATCTGACTGGCCACGCCCTCGCCGGAACCGATGATGAGCACCTTGTCCAGCTTCTCGGCCAGCACGAAGGCGGGCACCATCATCGCCTCGTGGTAGGTGAGCTGGGAGAACTCGGTGGACTGGCGGTCGTCGTCGGAGAACAGGCTGATGCCCTGCTCGGTCCGCGCGATGACCATGTGCTGGTAGGGGGTGTGGGTGTCGACGATCACCTCGTGCAGGTCCCAGATGCGGGTCAGACCCGCGCCCACCGGCTCCTCGATCCGCTGGCTACCGTGCCCCCTGCGGATGACCTGCATGCGAACATCCTTGGGAGCCAACGCGTCCCGAAGCAGCTCGACCGCCTTCGACGCGCCCGCGCCGATGCTGCCGCAGGTGAACACGTCGACGAAGATGTCGCCGGACTCCGGATAAGTGTGAATCGAGGCGTGGGACTCCGACAACAGCGCGAGGACGGTCACCCCCTGCGGTTCGAACTTCTTGTGTACGACATCGCAGATAGTGACGCCCGCCGCGATCAGAGACTCACGCAACGCCGATTCGAGTCGTTCGAGATCGTCGCAGAGATCTGCGTCGACACCACCGAACTCGGCCAGCACATGCCAACCGGTGAATTCCGCCGTCATGGGCAAACTCACTCTCGCTCAGCGCCCGAGACATGAACGGTCAAGGGCGGAAAACCATTGAAGGACACCGACGAATAGCTCGCGGTATAGGCACCGGTGTCGAGGATTCGAACGCGATCACCGGCTCGCAACGTGGTCGGTAGGAGGACTCGCGTGCGTTGATACAGTACATCGTCGCCGTCGCAGGTCGGACCGGCCACCACCGCCTCGTCGACGGGGTCGCCGTCGCGGTCGGTGCGGAACCGGTAGGCGATGTACTCGTTCTCGGTCTCGGCCATGCCGTTGTAGCGGCCGATGTCGAGATACACCCAGCGCCGGCCGTCCGGCGCGGTGCGGACGCCGACGACCTCGGTGTGAATCGTGCCCGCCGAACCGACCAGTGCCCGGCCGGGTTCGACGACCAATCCGGTTGTCCCGGAGAGGAATTCGGCCGCAGCGTGCTTGACCACCGCGGCGATCTCGCCCAGCGCGGGCGCCGGGTCGGCGTAGGAGATCGGCAGCCCGCCGCCGATGTTCACCGAGCTCACCGCGATGTCCTTGTCGGCCAGTGCCTCGGCGATCCGGCCTGCCTGCTCGATGCCGATCCGCCACGCGGTGGGGTCCAGTTGCTGGGAGCCGACATGGAAGTACGGCCCGGCGACGACCAGCCCCAGATCCCTGGCCCGGACCAGCAGCCGGAACGACTCACCCGGGCTGCAGCCGAACTTCGTGCCGAACGGCGTGCGCGACTCCGGCGCCGAGGCGAGGAAGCGGCACTCCACCTCGGAGCCGGGTGCGTGCTCGGCGATCCGCAGCAGGTCGTCCTCGGTGTCGAAGGCGTAGCGCCGCACCCCCAGTGCGTAGGACCGGGCGATGTGCGCGGCTTTCTTGATCGGGTTGCCGTAGCACAGCCGCTGCGGAGCCACACCCAGCCCGAGGCACAGGTCGATCTCACCGATGCTGGCGACGTCGAATTCCGCGCCTTCCTCGTCGAGCAGGCGCACGATTTCCGGCACCGGGCTCGCCTTCACGGCGAAACGAATCCTCGTCGCGACGCCGTCACCCGTGGACAGGGCGGCATCGAGCGCGCGGTAATTCCGGCGGACACGCTCGGGATGGATGACAAGGTACGGCGATTCGGGCATAGTTGATCTTTCGCTTGGGCAGCGGGGGAGAGAGTATCAGCGGCCCGTACCCAGAAACGAATCCGTCGAAACCTGGGTTCGCCACATGGTCGCGCACCCTCGTTATGCCAGCACGAAGGAGCCGCTGACCTGCGTGGATACCGGACCGATGGCCGATGCGGGCTCAGCCGGCGGACACCGCGACGTCATCGAAGACGACCTCGCCCGCGGCGTCGGACTCGGCCAGGTCGACCACCGCGTCGATCGACCAGCCGTGGTCGCCCGCCGGGTCGTCGAGCACCTGCCGCACATGCCAGAATCCGGGTCTTCGTTCCACTTGGAACAGCTGCGGGCCCCTGGCGTCGGGGCCCGTGCCGATTCGCTCATATTCCGCGTAGTAGTCCGCGAAAGCCTCCGCCCAATCCGGGCCGGGGCCGAGCTCGGCCAGCTCGTCCCAGCGCCGCAGCGCGGCCAGCTCGACGCGGCGGAACATCGCGTTGCGGACCATGACCCGGAACGCGCGCTCGTTCGCCGAGATCGGGCGCACCGTCTCCGCGCCGAACGCGACCTGGTCGGCGTCGGTCTCCGCACCCGGATTGGTCAGTTGCTCCCATTCGTCGAGCAGGCTCGAATCTACTTGGCGGACAAGCTCTCCGAGCCATTCGGTGATGTCGTCGAGTTCCTCGGTGCGCGCCGCATCGGGCACCGTGCGCCGCAGCGCGCGGTAGGCGTCGGCGAGATAGCGCAGCACCACGCCCTCGGAGCGGGCCAGCTCGTAGAAGGAGATCAGCTCCGCGAAGGTCATGGCTCGTTCGACCATGTCGCGGACCACCGACTTCGGCGCGGGCGCGAACTCCGACACCCAGGGGTGCCCCGCGCGATAGGTCTCGTAGGCCGGTTCGATGAGCTCGGCCAGCGGCTTGGGCCAGGTGACCTCTTCGAGCAGCTCCATGCGCTCGTCGTAGTCGATGCCGTCGGCCTTCATCTCCGCGATCGCCTCGCCGCGCGCCTTGTGCTGCTGGGCCATCAGCAACTGGCGCGGATCCTCCAGGGTGGATTCGATGAGCGACACCACGTCGAGGGTATAACTCGGGGATTGTTTGTCCAGCAGGTCAAGCGCGGCCAGCGCGAACGGCGACAACGGCTGATCGAGAGCGAAATCACGCTGCAGGTCGACGGTCAGGCGGGCGCGACGGCCGTGGGCGTCCGGTTCCGGCAGCTGCTGCACCACCCCCGCGTCGCGCAGCGCGCGGTACAGCCGGATGGCACGCAGAATGTGCCTGCGCTGGGCGGGACGCGGCTCGTGGTTGTCCTCCAGCAGGTGACGCATCGCGGTGAAGCAATTTCCCGGCCGGGCGATCACGTTCAGCAGCATGGCGTTGGTGACCGCGAAACGCGACACCATCGGCTCCGGCTGCGCGGCGACCAAGCGGTCGAAGGTCTCCTCGCTCCAGGAGACGAAGCCTTCCGGCGGTTTGCGCCGTTGCACCTTGCGCTGCTTCTTCGGATCGTCGCCCGCCTTGGCCAGCAGCCGGGTGTTCTCCACCTCGTGTTCGGGAGCCTGCACCACGACGGTACCCATGGTGTCGTAACCCGCCCGCCCGGCGCGGCCCGCGATCTGGTGGAACTCCCGCGCCTTGAGCCTGCGGGTGCGCACGCCGTCGAACTTGGTCAGCCCGGTGAGCAGCACCGTACGGATGGGCACGTTGATGCCGACGCCGAGGGTGTCGGTGCCGCACACCACCTTCAGCAAGCCGTCCTGGGCGAGTCGCTCCACCAGGCGCCGGTACTTCGGCAGCATGCCCGCGTGATGTACGCCGATGCCGTGCCGGATCAGCCGCGACAGGGTCTTGCCGAACCCGGCGGCGAACCGGAACTCGCCCAGCGCGTCGGCGATCGCGTCCTTCTCGGCGCGCGTAGCGAAATTCACACTGGTCAGCGCCTGGGCCCGCTCGAGCGCGGCCGCCTGGGTGAAGTGCACCACGTACACCGGGGCCTGATGGGTGGTGACCAGCTCTTCCAGGGTCTCGGTGATCGGCGTGCGGGCATAGGAGAAGGTCAGCGGCACGGGGCGCTCGGTGCCCGCGACGACAGCGGTGGAGCGCCCGGTCCGGCGCTCGAGGTCACGGGCGAAGAAGTCGACCTCACCGAGCGTGGCCGACATGAGCAGGAACTGGGCGCGGGGGAGTTCGAGCAGCGGGACCTGCCAGGCCCACCCCCGGTCGGGGTCGGCGTAGAAATGGAATTCGTCCATCACGACCTGGCCGACGGCGGCGTCCGCGCCTTCCCGCAGCGCCAGGTTGGCCAGGATCTCCGCGGTCGCGCAGATGATCGGCGCCTCCGGATTCACCGCGGCGTCGCCGGTGACCATGCCGACGCGTTCGGCCCCGAACACCTCGCAGAGGGCGAAGAATTTTTCGCTCACCAGCGCCTTGATCGGAGCGGTGTAGTAGCTGCGCACCCCTTGGGTCAGCGCGAACAGATGCGCGCCGACCGCGACGAGTGATTTACCGGAACCGGTTGGGGTGGCGAGGATGACGTTGGATCCGGAGGCCAGCTCGAGCAGTGCCTCGTCCTGCGCGGGATAGAGCGGGGTGCCCTGCTCGGCGGCCCACATCCCGAACGACTCGTAGAGCGCGTCGGCGTCGGTCCCCGGGATGTCGAGCAGTTCGGTCAGATCCACTCCGACCACCCTACGGCCTCACCGGTGGGCACGCGTGCAGGGGCGATCGGGACCCGGCGCGGGTCAGTCCTGCTCGTCGTCCTTGTTGCGGCTCTGCTCGGCGAGGAATCGCTCGAACTCGGCGCCCAGCTCGTCACCGCTCGGCAACTCGCCGTCACCCACCAGCAGGCTCGACTGCCGTTCCTGCGCGGTGACGAAGCTGTCGTACTGCCGCTCCAACGCGTGCACGACCGTCTCCACCTCGACGTTGCCCGCGATGTGCTCGTTGACCTGTTCGCGCACCCGCGCGGCGGCCTCGCCCAGCGCGGCCAGCGGGAACTCCAGGCCCGCGTTGTCCGCGACGTTCTCCAGCAGCGTCTGCGCGGCCTCCGGGTAGGCGGTCTGCGCCAAGTAGTGCGGCACGTGCACCGAGAACCCGACCGACTCGTGCCCGTGCTGCGCCATGCGGAATTCCAGCAGCGACGACGCGCTGCCCGGTACCTGGAGTTCGCCCGGCCACCGCTGGTGGTCGGAGATCAGGTCGCGGTTGGAGGAATGCGCGGTGACGCCGAGCGGGCGAGTGTGCGGGATCGCCATCGGAATGGCGCTCAGACCGATGCTGCGTCGCACGCCCAGCTGTTCGGCGAGCAACCGCACCGCGGTGGTGAACTTCTCCCAGCGTAGGTCCGGTTCCAGACCCGCGAGCAACAAGAACGGAGTCCCCGCGGTGTCGCGCAAGGCCCAGAGATTGAGTTCCGGCTCGGCGTACTCGGAGAAGTGGTCGGTCTTGAAGGTCATGAGCGGACGTCGCGACCGGTAGTCCAGCAGCTCGTCCACATCGAAGGAGGCGACGAGTTCACTCTCGAGGCTCTCGCGCAGATGCGTGGTCGCCAAACGCACCGCATGCCCGGCGTCGGTGAAACCTTCCAGCCCGTGCACCAGGACCGGGCCCGCGCCGTCGGCCGACGACAGCTGCGGAGCGGGAAACTCCAATTCGTACATTCGCGACTCGTAGTCCATCGCGTACTCCTTCCTGCGCGGCTCCTGCGGCCCGGACGCGTACCGCACGCGCCAGTGTGGTTGCCTGCCCGGTCGTTCACCACCGCTGGTGGTGGTGCGAGCGAGCGGGTCGTCCGAACCGGGGACCACGGTCCATTGTCCCCCATGCCGTGGCGGTCACCGCGCACGGCCGGACACCGACCCATACTCCGAGGCAACAGCATCGGTGGCTCGCGCATTCCCGGCCCGGCGGCGTGGCATCGCCGACTGGACACCAGGAGTTTGGCACAGTGGGGGTGTGACCGTGGCGGATTCGAAGCGCATGCGGCCGGCCCGGGTGGCACCCCTGATCTGCGCGGTGCTGCTGGCAGGCTGCGGGTCGACGGTATCGGGGCGCCCGGTTTCGTCGGCGCCGACCACGGTGACCAGGCACGTGAGCGCAGAACTGCCGACACTGCTGCCGGATCCGGCGCAGTTCCCCGCGCCGTACACGGCGGTGGTGCTGCCCCAGGAGGCCGTGGCACAGGCGGCGGGCGACCTGGACGGCATGGGCCGCGGTGCGAACGTCCAGCCCAGCAGGTGCGTGCCGCCGAGTCAGGACTACGGACCGGATCACGCCGCGATGGCGGTCGGCACGGACGACGTCACGCGCGCGACACTGACCGTCGAATTGACCCGCACCGGCGAGCCGTTGGCTGCGCTGCGCGACCGGCTGGGGCAGTGCGGATCGGTGCGGGTGAACCGGGCCGGCGCCGCCACCACCGTGACGACCGAGCTGGAGTCGCCGCCGCCGATCGACGCCGACGACGCCCTCTCGCTGCGCAGGACCGTGCGGCCGGAATCCGGTGGCGCGCGGCTGACCCAATCCATGCGCACCCGCGTCGCGCAGTCCGGGGATGTGCGGATCACGGTGACCTACATGTCTTTCGCCGAGGACGAACCGGATATCCCCGCGCTGGACGCGCTGTTCGCCACCGCTGTGCGCGAAGTGCGCGAACGATAGCGGGACGGCACGGTAGCAGGCGGCACCGACACGAATCGCGGTCCGTGCACGGTGTCGGTCGAGTGGTGCACAGCGCGAATCGATTTCCCCAGGGCGGGTGAACGGCCAGGTCGGCGTCCGGGTCGGGTGACCGGCGCCCCGCATCGTCGGTGCATGACAACTTCCTCTTCCGGACCGGTCGACGCGAGAAGTGCGGGCATGGACGGCGTCCTCCGGCTGGGCGCAGGCATAGACGCTCGATCGACATGCGGCGCTCCACCGGCGGCCACGGTGCAAGTCACCGGTGCCGAAAAGACTGTGGCGGAATCTGTTTCGCATGCGGCGGCGAACGGGCCGACTGTGTGGCACTCCAGCCGACCGGCGCGGGATGTCCGCTGCCGCGACGATCCTCCGCCGTTCCGGAATTCCCCGGAGCAGGCCGTGTGTGTGGACGACCCGGCGGAGTTGATCGCCGCCGTGCCCGCGATGTTGGGCTTCACCCCGGAACGGTCGGTGGTCGTGCTCGTCCTACGGCACGCTGCGGGCGGTGGTGCGATCGTCGACGTGGTGGTGCGGTTCGATCTGGATTCGCCCGGCGGGCGGCGGGTACGTGGCGCGACCTTGGCGTCCGCGATCGCGCGGATCTGTGCGCACGATGAGGCGGCCGAGGTCCTGGCCGTCCTCGTCGACGAACGCGCTGTCGAGCCCGAAGCCGGCGACGACCGGCCCGCGTGCGTGGCCGGTCGATTCGACGTGCTGGTCGGCTCGCTCGGCAGGCGGTTGGCCGCGTGTGACATCTCCCTCGCGAGAGTGTGGGCGGTGCGGTCGATCGCCGCTGGGCAGCGCTGGTGGACGGTGACGGGACCGCGACGGCGCGGGGTGCTGCGGGACCCGGCGGCCTCCCTGGTGACGCTGAGCCATGTGCTGGACGGCAGGCCGATCCGCGGTTCGCGCTCCGAGCTGACCGCTCTGGTCGCGCCGGATCCGGTCGCGCGGGCCGAGGTGGCGGCGCATCTTGCGGACGCGGTCGCGCGCGCTCGCGAGCGCTACGCGGTGGCGGCGCGTCGCGGTGATCCGATCGGGTACAGCAGGCAAGCGCTCGAGCACATGTTGTGGCAGATCGCCAACACCGCTTCGGGCGCCGAGCTCCTGGCGCCGGAGTTGGCCGAAATGGCCGCGTCCCTGCGTGATCGGGCGGTGCGGGACACGATGTTCGCCTTGGCGGTGGGAGACCACGCCGCCGCGGCCGAGGTGGTGTGGGCGGCGCTGACCCGCGCGCTGTCGGGCACGGACCGCGCCGAGGCGGCCGCTCTGCTCGGATACAGCGCCTACGTCCGTGGCGACGGGCCGCTGGCGGGCATCGCGCTGGACGCCGCGCTGGAAGCGGATCCGGGTCACCCGATGGCACTGCTGCTGGACACCTCGCTGCGCCTGGGCATGCGTCCGGAACAGATGCGGCGGCTCGCGCACAGTGGCTATCGGACCGCCGCCGGTCTCGGCGTCGACCTCGGCACACCGTCGTCGTGAAGCCGGAGACAAGGGTCGGCGGTGGACAGTCGGCGATTCCTACCGGCTCCGGAGACTTCGCGAGGCAGAGTGCCTCCGCCGGGCACACGGCGTCGCGACGGTCCCGGCTCCGGTGCGGTGATGCGGTCTCGGCGGCCCGAGTCGGTGCGGAACCGACTCGGGCACGGTGGAGCCGGTTACTTGGCGCTGTGTGCGCGGGCGCCGAGCGACTGAAGGAAAGCCCAGGCGTCGGTGACGATCTCGTCGAGATCGTTGTGCTCGGGGCGCCAGCCGAGTTCGGCGATGGCACGCTCGCTGGACGCGATCAGCGTCGCCGGGTCACCGGGGCGGCGGGGCGCGTCCTGCGCGGCGATCGACAGGCCGGTGACGCGCTCGCAGGCCGAGATCACCTCGCGAACGGAGAATCCGGTACCACTGCCGAGATTGTAGATCCGGTGGGTGCCCGCTTCCGCGGTCGCCAAGGCCAGCAGATGGGCCTCGGCGAGGTCGCGGATGTGAATGTAGTCGCGCACCGCGGTGCCGTCGTGGGTGGGCCAATCGGTGCCGAAGACCGAGATCGCCTTGCGGTGCCCGGCAGCGACCTGCAGCACGAGCGGGATGAGATGTGTTTCCACCACCCGGTTCTCGCCCAGCCCGCCGTAGGCGCCCGCGACGTTGAAATACCGCAGGCTGGTCGCCGCCAGCCCGTGCGCGATCGCGTAGGAGGTGATGGCGTGGTCGATGGCCAGCTTCGACGCGCCGTACGGATTGGTCGGTCGGGTCGGGGCGTCCTCGGTGATCGGCACCTGTTCCGGTTCCCCGTAGACCGCCGCGGTGGAGGAGAAGACCAGCCGCGGCGTGCCCGCGCGCCGCATGGCCTCCAGCAACTCGAACGTCTTCACCACATTGCCGTGCCAGTACTTCTCCGGCTGCTGCACCGACTCGCCGACCAGCGACTGCGCCGCGAAATGCAGGACTCCGTCGAAGGGTTCGGAATCCAGCAGCGCGGGCGCGGCGACCGCCACGTCACCCTGGACGAACCGGGCGGCGGAAGGGACGCCCTCGGCATTACCGGTGGACAGATCGTCGACCACGACCACTTCGTGGCCGGCTTCCAGCAGAACCTGGGCGCAGACGCCGCCGACGTAGCCCGCGCCCCCTGTGACGAGAAGTTTCACGTGTCAGGCCAGCTTCACCTGGACGGCGTGCGCCATCTCGTCGGGCAGTTCGAAGCCGTCGTGGCCGGGCACCGTGATGACCACCGAACCGGCCTTCGTCTCCACCGTGACGCGGGCGTCGGGCACCACGCCCGCCTCACGCAGCCGGCCGATGACCTCGGGGTCGGTCTGGATGTGCTCGGCGAGCCTGCGCACGACGACGGCGTGCTGCTGGCCGTGCGGCAGGTCGGACAGGCGCAGCAGCGTCTCGTCGGCGGCGGCGGGCGGAATGATGCCGAGTTCGTCCAGACCGGGGATGGGGTTGCCGTAGGGGGAGGTGGTGGGGTGGTTGAGCACCTCGACCAGGCGGCGCTCGACGTCCTCACTCATGACGTGCTCCCAGCGACAGGCCTCCGCGTGCACGTTCTGCCAGTCGAGGCCGATGATGTCGACGAGCAGGCGTTCGGCCAGCCGGTGCTTGCGCATGACGGCGACGGCCATGCTGCGCCCCTTCTCGGTCAGCTCCAGATGACGGTCGCCGGCGACCAGCAGCAGACCGTCGCGCTCCATCCGGGCGACGGTCTGGCTGACGGTGGGGCCGCTCTGTTCGAGGCGCTCGGCGATCCGGGCGCGCAGGGGCACCACGCCCTCCTCCTCGAGGTCGTAGATGGTACGGAGATACATCTCCGTGGTGTCGACCAGATCCTTCACCTGTTACCCCTTCGTCGGCACGAATTCTACCCACGCACGACGGCACCCCCGTGTGCCGGATCGTGTCGCTCCACGCTGCGCACGACATCTCCGGCGGCATTGCGGGGCCCGATCGGCGCACGGCAGGCGGCCGCGAGCGTCTTTCTTGTATTTGTACTGCATAGGAACGTTTCGCGGGGTTCCTTGCTTCCCGCTAGCGTTGCGATCATGGCCACTGCACCGCGCGGCGAACCGCGGACGCCGATCCCGCCCGCACCGAGCAGGCCCGCGACGGTCGTCTGGACCGAACGGTTCCTGGATTACGCCTGGACGCCGGAGCATCCGATGCAGCCCGCACGCCTCAAGTTCACCATGGCGCTGGCGGAGAGCCTCGGCTTGCTCGAGGGTGTCGAACTGCTCGAACCCGCCGAGGCAGGCCGCCCGGAGCTGCTGCGCATCCACACGCCCGACTACCTCGACGCGGTGGAACGCGCCGTGCCGCCGGTGGGTTCGCCTGCCGCCCCGCCCTACGGCCTCGGTTCCCCGGACAATCCGGTGTTTCCGCGGATGCACCATGCCGCGTCCACGATCGTCGGCGGCACCCTGGCCGCGGCCAGGGCGATCGCGGAGGGGCGCAGCAAGCGAGCGGTGAGCATCGGCGGCGGCATGCATCACGCGATGCCCGATTCGGCGGCGGGTTTCTGCGTGTACAACGACCCGGCGGTGGCCATCTCCTGGCTGCTGGACCACGGTTTCGACCGGATCGCCTACATCGACGTGGACGTTCACCACGGCGACGGCGTGCAGCACGCTTTCTACGCGGACCCCCGGGTGCTCACCATCTCGCTGCACCAGCATCCGGCCACCCTGTGGCCCAATACCGGTTGGCCGGAGGAGACCGGCGCGGGCGCGGGGGAGGGCACCGCGATCAATCTGCCGCTGTTGCCCGGCACCCGGGACGCGCAATGGCTACGCGGTTTCCACGCCGTGGTGCCCGGCGCGGTGGCGGCGTTCGGGCCGCAGATCGTGGTCAGCCAGTGCGGGGTGGACACCCATCGCGAAGACCCGCTGGCCGATCTGGAACTCACCGTAGACGGACAGCGCGCGGCCTTCCGCGCCATGCGCGACCTCGCCGATCGGTATGCCGAAGGTCGCTGGCTTGCCGTCGGGGGCGGCGGGTACGGCCTGGTCCGCGTGGTGCCGCGGGCCTGGACCCATCTGCTGGCCACCGCGTTGGACCGGGCCGTCGACCCCGCGACGCCGATACCGCAGGATTGGATCGACACGATCCGCGCGGCGGCGCCGCGAGCCGACCCGCCGCGCACGATGGGCGACGGCGGCGACGTCGCCTACCGTCCGTGGGACGGCCCCGGCGGTACCGGCGAGACCGGTGACGCGCGGGTCGACCGCGCCCAACGTGCCGTCGACATGGCTGTGCTGGCCACCCGCCGAGCGACTTTCGGGTTGCTGGGACTGGACCCGGAGGACCCTCGTGACTGACTTTCCCGCTACCTCGGACACCCCCGCGACCCCGCCTCCGCCGCCGCAGCACTGGTTCGCGGACGTGCTGGCCTCCGACGGCGGCGTCGTCCGGCTGCGGCCGATCACACCCGAAGACGCCGAGCGGCTGCAGGACTTCCACAGCGCGCTGTCGGATCGCACCAGGTACCTGCGCTATTTCGGGCCATATCCCCGGATTTCGCCGAAGGATCTCCACCGCACCACGCATGTCGACTATCACGACCGGGTCGGGCTGGTGCTGGAACTGGGCGAGGCGATCGTGGCGGTGGGCCGCTACGAACTGCTGGAACGGGACGGCCCGCGCGCGGCGGAAGTGGCGTTCGTGGTGGCCGACGGGCACCAGGGGCGCGGGCTCGGCTCGATCCTGCTGGAGCACTTGGCCGGCGCCGCCGCCGAGAACAAGATCGAGACCTTCGTCGCCGAGGTACTCGCGGAGAACACCGTGATGGTGACGGTGTTCCGGGACGCGGGCTATCAGGTCGAGCGCAGCAGGGACGGCTCGGTGCTGCACCTCGAATTCGCCATCGACCCCACCGAAGCGCTGCTGTCGGTCCGTGATTCGCGCGAACGCGCCTCGGAAGCGCGCAGCGTGGGCAATCTGCTCACTCCCCGGTCGGTCGCCGTGATCGGGGCCACCCCGGCGACGGGGCGCGTCGGCGGTGCGGTGCTGTCGAATCTGCTGTCGGGCCTGTTCCAGGGGCCGGTGTTCCCGGTGAACCCGAACCGCAAGTCGGTGCGCGGGGTCCGGGCCTACGCGACGGTCCGGGAAATACCCGACGAGGTCGATCTGGCCGTGGTCGCGGTGCCGCCCGCGGCGATCGGATCCGTGCTCGACGACTGCATGGCCAAAGGGGTCAAAGGGCTTGTGGTGCTGACCGCGGGATTCGGCGAGACCGGCGAGGAGGGTTCGGCAGCCGAACGGGAACTCGTGGCGGCCGCGCGTGGTCACGGCATGCGCGTGGTCGGGCCGAGCGCGCTCGGCATCGCGAACACCGACCCCGCGGTCGCCATGAACGCGACGCTCGCCACGGTGCTGCCCGGGCGCGGGCGGATCGGGTTCTTCTGCCAGTCCGGGCCGCTGGGCGCGGCCATTCTGGGCGAGGCGGCGGCGCGCAATCTCGGGTTGTCGACGTTCGTGTCGGCGGGCAACCGCGCCGACGTCTCCGGCAACGACCTGCTGCAGTACTGGGACAGCGACCCGGACACCGATGTGGTGCTGCTCTACCTGGAGAGCTTCGGCAATCCGCGCAAGTTCTCCCGAATCGCGCGCCGGGTCGCCCGGACGAAACCGATCGTCGCGGTGAGCAGTGGCCGCTCGGTCGCCCAGCCCGCGGGGGACATGGACCGTTCGATCGTGCGGGATCTGTTCGCCCAAGCGGGCATCGTCCAGGTCGACTCGATCTCCGAACTGTTCGACTGCGCAGCCCTGCTGGGCTACCAGCCGCTGCCGCGCGGCTCACGGTTGATGGTCGTCGGCAACAGCACGGCACTCAACTGGCTGGCCGTCGACGCGGCGCAGGGGGAGGGGCTCGAGGTCGCCGAGCCGGTGAACCTGGGACCGCAGGCGACGCCGGGCGCGTACCTGGACGCACTGGTCGCGGCCCTGCGGTCCGACGAGACCGATGCCGTGATCGTGGTTTTCGCTCCCCCGGTTCCGCTGCCGACCGCCGGTTTCGCCGACGCCATCCGCGCGGCGGCGGCCGCTGTACCCGAGGCGGGGAAACCGATCCTCACCACGTTCGTGGCCGAACAAGGGATTCCGAACCTGCTCGCCGTGCGCGGTCCGGGAGCCGCGGCGGCGCACGGGTCGATCCCGTCGTATCCCGATCCCGAACGCGCCGCACGGGCTCTGGCCCGGGTCCGGCGCTACGCCGAATGGCGCACCAGACCTGTGTCGCCGGTGGTGCGCCCGCAGGGTATCGACACCGACCGCGCGCGCCAATTGGTGGCCGACTGGATGGCCGGGTCGGGTGGTCGCCGGCTCACCGATCTGGAGACGGTGGAACTGCTTGCCTGCTATGGGATTTCGGTCGTGGAATTCCGGGAAGTGAGCAATGCCGAGGAGGCGGTCGCCGCCGCGGAGGAACTCGGCTATCCGGTGGCGGCCAAGGCGACCGGCGAACACTGGCGGCGCAGACCGGATCTCACCGGTGTCCGGCTCGATCTGTGGCGACCGGAAGCGGTGCGGCAGGGATACGCGGACCTGGCGGAGTTGTGCGGTGACCCCGTGTTGCACATCCAGAAGATGGCCACCAAGGGTGTCGGCTGCATCCTGCGAGTGCAGGACGATCCCTCGTTCGGCTCGGTGATCGAGTTCGGCCTGTCCGGTCTGATCATCGAGTTGCTCGGCGACCGCGCCTATCGTGCGCTGCCGTTGACCGCCGACGAGGCGACGGCCCTGATCGACGCACCGCGGGCCGCGCCGCTGCTGTCGGGGACCCCGGCGAGCCCCCGCGTGGACAAGGCGGCCCTGTCCGAGCTGGCTCAGCGCATTTCGGCTTTGTTCGATGATCTGCCGGAGATGCGGGAGTTGTCCTTCGACCCCGTGCTGGCCTCGCCGACTTCGGCGGAGATCCTCTACGCACGCGGCCGTATCGGCCCGGAGCCGAGTCGGTTCGACACCGGTCCGCGTCGGCTGGGGTGAGTATTTCCGGTCCCCCACGGTATGCCAGTGGGTGGCGCGGCTGAGCCGTCGGCTCGCACAAGTCACCTGGGGGACGGTCGCTAACGGACGAACGCGCTCAGCACGATCTGGGGATGCCACATTCGTCCTGGAAGGAAGGCCGTCTCGCACATGAAGATCCGTAGCCTCGCCCTGTTGTCGCTGCTCGCGGCGGCGCTCACCGCGTGTTCGGTGAGCATCGGCACGCCGAAGGTGCAGGAGGCCGACCTGGAGAAGTCGGTCAAGGACTCGCTCGCCGAGAAGGTGGGGCAGGAGCCCGACTCGATCGATTGCCCCGGCGATCTCACCGGGAAGGAAGGGACGACCATGCGCTGCACGCTGACCGCCGGTGGCGACACGCTCGGTGTGCTGCTCACGGTGACCTCGGTCGACGGCGAAACCGTCAAGTACGACATCGCGGTGGACCAGAGCTGAGCCTGCACGAGACAACACCGCCGACCGGCTCGCGCGACACCCGGAGGGGACGGGTACGCGCGCTGACCGGTCGGCGCGGGAAGGTGACCCCGGCGGAAGGGTCACCGAGCCGAACACCGGCGCTGTCTCGAAGCGGCCGGCGCCGGGAGGTGATCAGCTGGCGTAGGCGCGGAGCCGGTCGGCCCGCTCGCCTTTGCGCAGCTTCGCCATGACTTCACGCTCTATCTGACGCACCCGCTCGCGGGACAGACCGAAGAGCTTGCCGATCTGGTCCAGCGTGCGCGGCTGCCCGTCGTCCAGTCCGAACCGCAGCCGGATGACCTGCTGTTCGCGCTCGTCCAAGGTGGCGAGCACACTGCGGACATCGTGGTGCAGCAGACCGGCGATGACCGCGGACTCGGCCGAGGTGGCTTCGGAATCCTCGATGAAATCGCCCAGCGGTGCCTCTTCGTCGTTGCCGACGGGCATATCAAGGCTCACCGGGTCGCGGCTGTGGTCGAGCAGATCGGAGATCTTGTCGACCGGAATGCCGGATTCGGTGGCCAATTCCTCGTCGGTGGCCTCGCGTCCCAGCTGCTGGTGCAGTTCACGCTTGATCCTGGCCAGCTTGTTCACCTGCTCGACGAGGTGGACGGGCAGCCGGATGGTGCGGCTCTGGTCGGCCATGCCGCGAGTGATGGCCTGCCGGATCCACCAGGTGGCGTAGGTGGAGAACTTGAAGCCCTTGGCGTAGTCGAACTTCTCCATGGCCCGGATCAACCCGAGGTTGCCCTCTTGGATCAGGTCCAGCAGCGGCATGCCGCGGCCGGTGTAACGCTTGGCGAGCGAGACAACGAGACGCAGGTTGGCTTCCAGCAAGTGGGACCGGGCGGCCTGACCGTCGCGCACGATGATCGCGAGATCACGCTTGCGGGTTGCCGACAGTCGCTTGCCGGTCTCCAGCAAGTACTGCGCGTAGAGGCCCGCCTCGATGCGCTTGGCCAGCTCGACCTCGTCCGCGGCGGTGAGCAGCGCGGTGCGGCCGATCCCGTTCAGGTACACACGTACCAGGTCGGCGGCAGGGCTCTGAGCGTCGAGGTCCGAATCGCTGGTGCGCACACGAGTGGTGGCGGGGCTTGTCATGACTTGCCTCCTGTCGGTGGTGTCTCACTCCGATAAACGGACCCGACAGGAAGAAAGTTCCCCGTTACGGCTCGCGTAAACCGCTCTGAGCAGCGGTTTTCGCCCCTCTCGTCTGAGAAGTTCCTGAGAAGCACCGCAGCGGGGGGACGTTCCCCGGCCAGGACCTGCACCGGCCGACGCGCGGTTGTCGTGCGCTCACACGGGCTCGATCAATCCGTGCCGCACCAGCCCGGTGACCACGGACAACGCGTCGGCGGCGAACTCGGCGCCCACCTCGTCGGATCCGTGGGCGAGCGCCAGCAGTTCGATCAGCTCGTACAACGGCAGGCCGTCGGCGCGCATTCCCGCCAGCAGCGAGATAGTGACCTCATCCACTTCGTGCTGCCAACGGGGACCGTCGCCGCGATGCAGCCGCGCCACCTCGGGCGTCCACCCCTCGGCGCCGGGCAGATACACCCGCTCCAGCGCGGTCGCCGGGTTCACGGCGAAACGTGAAGACCAAGCGAGGTTTTCGTCCGCGGCGACCGCTCGCAGCCAGGCGGAGCGCTCGAAGTACCGCACGGCCTCGTCGCCGAGCGGATCGTCGAAACCATGGGTGAGATCCTCGGCGAGCAGTTCGGTCGGCCCGTCGATGGCGCGCAGGTAGACGAAGCCGAATCCGATTCCCTCCACGTCGGCGGCCTCGAAGGCGTCCAGCCAGCGCTCGGCACGAGCCTGCGCGTCCGGATCGCGCGGGTCCGCGCCGGCGTCACACAGCCAGGTGCCCACATACAGTGCGGGGTCGGCCACGTCCCGTTGCACCACCCAGGCATCCACGCCGTGCGCGGGCAGCCAAGACGAGACCCGTCCGCGCCAGTCCTCGTCCTCGACATGGGCCCACGCGGCCAGCATGGCAGCCGTGCCACCTGGGACGAGCAGGTCGGCGGCTTGGGAGATCACCAACTTGCTCGCGCCGTCGAGCGCGAGGCCGGAATCGCGATAGGTGTGCTCGACGCGCCCCGGGCCCACCACGAAAGGCGGATTGGCCACCACCTGGTCGAAGCGCCTGCCCCGCACGGGCTCGAACCAGGAACCCTCCACCAGCTCGACGTCCAGCTCGTTGAGCGCCGCGGTGGCCTCGGCCAGCCACAACGCCCGGGGGTTGACGTCGGTGGCGGTGACGCGCTGTGCGTAGGAGGCGGCGTGCACCGCCTGCACACCGCAACCGGTGCCGAGGTCGAGCACGGTGCCGACCGGCCGGGTGGGCGTGGCGCGCAGCAGCGAGAGGGAGGCGTGGCCGACGCCGAGCACGTGATCCTCGGTCAATGTGCGGCGGCGCATCGAATCGTCGAGATCGGACAGGACCCAGCGCGTGCCCGCGCCCGCGTCCAGCGGCCGCAGGTCGAGCGCCGCCCGCACCTGGTCGCCGTCGCGCTCCAGCAGCCCCGCGGCGACCGCGCGGTCTATCTGCACGGGCACCAGCGCCCTGGCGACATCCCGCTCGGGCAGGGCGTCACCGAGCAGCAGCAGGCGGATCAGCGTGCCCAGTTCGCCGGCCGCGCGTGCGGCTCGCCGTACCGGCACCGGCTCCGAGCGCCCCAACGCCGCGTGCGCGTCGCCCAGTACCGTGAGCAGGGTGTCGGCGTCGTAGCCCACCCTGGTCAGTGCGGTCCGCAGATCCGGGCACAGCGCGGTGAGCAGCGATCCGGTGGTCGTCGATCGGTTCGTAGGCACATCGGTACTCTGCCACCGCTGCCGCCGGGTGCCGATCGGGTGGCCGCTGTGTCCCGGCGCCGCGGACGGGTTCGATCAGACTCCGCTGGGGTCGCGTCCGGTGACGCAGTACAGCGCGTCCCCCGGATCGCTCAGGACGATCCAGTGCTCGTGTCGTTCCACCACGGTCGCGCCGAGCGACTCGTGCCATGCGGCGGTCGCCTCGACATCGCTCGCGGCCAGGTCGACATGGGCGCTCGTCGGGCGGTCCTCGCCGAGGCGCTGCAACAGCAGGTGTGCGGGAAGCTGGGTGTCCGCGGAGCGAAGCCGGGCGAATTCCGGCCGCCTCCCCGGTTCGTAGGTCCACCCGGTCAGCAGCTTCCAGAAGCGGGTCTCCACCTCGTGGTCGGTGGGGCCGATATCGAGGCACACCTGGTCCAGCCGCGACAACGTGCCGTCCGGAGCACGCACCGCGGGCGCGGGCGTGCTCGTCGCGCGCCCGCTGGGCGTCAGGCAGAACGTCTGGCCGCCGGGGGAGCGCAGCACGGCGTAGTCCGGATGGTTCGCGACCAGTTCGGCACCCAGGTCGAGTGCGATGCGAACGGCGGAGGGGATGTCGTCGACGTCCAGGTCGAGGTGCACACCGCCGAGCCCGGTCACCGCCTGCATCTTGACGCCGGCGGCGGCGAACAGCGCGGGGTCGGGCAACAAGGTGAGGAATTCGTCGTTCGCGCCGCGCCGAGCGGAGAGCTCGGTGCCGGTGACCGTGGACCAGAACTTCGCGCAGTCGTCGAAACGCTGCGTCGGGCGGTCCAGGAAGACCCAGATCCACCGAATCATGTTCACTCCTGTCTTGTCGCCCGCGACGAACCGTGTCCGGTCGATCGGGTGCGCGAGGCTCGATGCGACCCTAGGTACGCGTGCCCGCGTTGTCGAGAAAATACCGCCGCTTCCGCGTTTGGCAGGAATTCGGCGGTATGTGGCATTCCAGCCACTCGTTGCGTGAGCATGATTCCGGCACGCTCGTCGGGTGACCGAACTGCAGACGCCGCCCCTGATTCCCGACGACGCCGTGCCGCGCCGCCGCTTGCATCCGGCGTGGCTGGTCGCGGGCGTCGGCTTCGTCGCGCTGCTGGGCGCCGCCGGATTCCGGTCGGTGCCCAGCGTCCTGATGGATCCGCTACACGACGAGTTCGGCTGGTCGCACGGAACGATCGGGACCGCCGTCTCGCTGAATCTCCTGCTGTACGGGTTGATCTCGCCATTCGCCGCCGCGCTGATGGATCGGTTCGGCATCCGCCGGGTAGTGGCCTGCGCCCTGCTGCTGGTCGCGGCGGGCAGCGGGCTGACGGTGTTCATGTCCAGGCCGTGGCACTTGGTGCTGACCTGGGGGCTGCTGGTCGGAATCGGCGTGGGATCGATGTCGATGCCGTTCGTCGCCACGATCACCGGCCGGTGGTTCGTGCGGCAGCGCGGCCTGGTCACCGGCGTGCTCACCGCCGCGGGCGCGACCGGACAGCTGATCTTTCTTCCGGTGGTGTCTGCGCTGGCGCAGGCGCACGGCTGGCGGATGCCGTCGCTGATCGTCGCGGGCGCGGCGCTGGCCGTGGCGCCGCTGGTGCTGCTGTTCGTCCGGGACTATCCGAGCGACCTGGGCGTGCGCGCGTACGGCGCCGGGCCGGACAGCGCAGTCGGTCTCCGGGTACCCGCCGCCGGTGGCGCGTCGCGCGCGCTCACGGTGCTCGCCGCGATCGCCCGCCGTCCCGGATTCTGGTTGCTCGCAGGCGGATTCGCGGTCTGTGGCGCGTCGACCAACGGGTTGGTCGGTACCCATTTCGTCACCGCCGCGCACGACCACGGCATGCCGCCCACCACCGCGGCGAGCCTGCTTGCCGTCGTCGGCGTCTTCGATGTCGCGGGAACCATCGCCTCGGGCTGGCTGACCGACCGCATCGATCCGCGCTACCTGCTGATCGGCTACTACACGCTGCGCGGGCTGTCGCTGCTGATACTGCCCGCTCTGCTCGGGCCGGACACGCGGCCGAGCCTGTGGGTGTTCATCGTCTTCTACGGCCTGGACTGGGTGGCCACGGTGCCGCCGACAGTCGCGCTGTGCCGCGAACTGTTCGGCGCCGACGGTCCCGTCGCGTTCGGCTGGGTGTTCGCCGCCCACCAGATCGGCTCCGCGGTGGCGGCCACCGGCGCAGGCGTCATTCGTGACGTCCAGGGCGACTACGACCTCGCCTGGTACGTCGCGGGCGGTCTGTGTGGCGCCGCCGCCGTGATGTCGGCAATCATCCGCCGTGCTCCGGCACCGGCCCCTGGCGTGCGGTGAGCCGGAGCCGTCAGTTGTCGATGGCGTTGTGCGGGCGCGACTCGATGGCCGTGCGCGGACGGTCCCAGCGGCTGGGTTCGTCCTTGCGGCGCGGCGGGCGATCGTTCGCGATCAGCACCGCGATCCACGGGAGCGGGATCGACGCCACGATGATCAGGATCGACAACAGGGGATTGCCGAACGCGCTGTAGGCGACCGCCGCGAGGACCAGGCACGGTATGCGGAACGCCATGATGATCGTGTATCGGCGCACGCGAGCGCGGTGCTGATCCTCCAGCGAAGGCGCCGCCTCGGTGATCAGCGCCGGATGTTTGTCGTCATTGCCTGGGAAGTATCCGGGGGAACGGCGGGGCTGCGTCGGCATCGTCACGTCGGGGTGCTCTTCGCGGTCGCGGCCGTCGGCGGATGGGGAATCGCCGTTCTGCTGCATACCCCGAGTCTTCCACTCGTGGTCCGGGTGCGCACACTCCGCGGTCGGGTTCGGCTCCGGAATCGTTGGTGATCCGGGACGCGCCACCGTGGTCGACCCGGTTTCTGCTGATGGGGCATCATGGAATGCGTGAGCACCGACACCATGGTTCGCCCGGATACGACGACCGACGAGACGACGGGCGACGACACCCCGAAGTTCTTCCACTACGTGAAGAAGGACCGGATCGCCGAGAGCGCCGTGATGGGCACCCACGTGGTCGCGCTGTGCGGCGAGGTCTTCCCGGTGACCCGCTCGCCCAAGCCCGGTTCTCCGGTGTGCCCGGAGTGCAAGAAGGTCTACGACGGCCTACGCAAGGGCGACTGACCGGTCCTACTCGCCTGGCGCGGACCCCGCCTTTCGCAGCTCGAGCACGGCGCGCGAGCCGTCGGACCCGGCCTCGTCACGGGCCGTGGCGGCCTCGTCACGGGCCGTGGCGGCCTCGTCCGGGTCCGACGCGTCCTCGTTGTCGGCACCGTTCTCGCCGCGTACCTGGTTGGCGATCCATTCCTTCACCTGCTCCATGCGCGTCGCCCGGGCGGGCCAGAACTCCTGCACCGCCGCGTTGAACTCCGCGCCCAGGATCACCGCGAAACCCAGGAAGAACGTGAACAGCAGGAACGCGATCGGCGTCGCCAGCGCACCGTAGGTGACGCCCGTGCGAGTGACCCAGGACAGGTAGCGGCGCAGCACGTCGCTGGCCGCCATGAAGAAGACCCCCGCCACCAGCGCCCCGCCGAAGAGGCGGTGCCAGGGCAGCGAGGTGTGCAGCGCCAGCTTGTACAGGGTGGTGAGCCCGACGATCAGCAGCAGGCCGACGCCCGGGTAGTAGAAGAAATCCAGCAGTTGCAGTCCGGTCGCCCGCCACGCGCCGGGCAGCACCCGCCCGATCAGCGTCGGCCCCAGCGCCACCAGCGGCAGGATGAACACCGCCGCCACCAGGAACAGCACGTACAACAGCAGGGCGAAGATGCGCTGCCACACCGGGTGCCGCGCGTCCTGCTGGTCGTGCGCCTCCACGATCGAGTCGACGAAGGTGGCCATCGCCGAGGAACCGGCCCACAGCGACAGCACGAAACCCACCGACACCACCGCGCCGCGCCCGCGACCGAGGACGTCCTGCACCGTCGGCTCGATCAGGTCGGACACCACGTTGGCGCTGAACAGGTCCCGGCTGAACGCGATGATCTTGGACTCGACGATCTGCACGGTGTCCGGGCCGAACCATCCGCCGACGTAACCGAGGCTGCCGAGCACCCCGAGCAGCAGCGGAGCCAAGGAGAGCGTCTGCCAGAACGCCGCCGCGGCCGATTTGGCGAAGATGGAATCCGCCCAGGCCTTCTGTGCCACGCGCACGATCAGCTCCGCGGCCCGTTTTCCCGCCACCGAGGCCCGCGCGCCCGCGCGGTCGGCCCATCCAGGGGTGCGCACGGCGGCGGCGCGGGTCGACGGTGCGTCGGTCCGCGGCGGATCGCCCGGGAGGGCGCGGTGCTCGGTCATCGTGCTTACAGCATCGCGCACTTCGGCGATCCGTATCGGGCTGTGCACGCGACGTGTCGGTGCGCATCGGGTGAACACCCAGCATCCCGGCCGGCGGCTGTGTGACGCCCATCGCGACCGCCGCGTCGGTTTGGCGACACGCCGTGCCGGGCCGCTAGGGTCGTCTGCGTGACTGGGTCGGGTGGCGCCGCTGTGGCGGGAGAAGCGGAGACGCCGGGCGATTCGACAACGGTGAGCACCGCCGTCGGCGGCTCCCTCCGCGCCTGGCAGCGACGTGCGCTGACGAAGTATCTGGCCACCAAGCCGCGGGACTTCCTCGCCGTGGCCACCCCGGGCGCGGGTAAGACCACCTTCGCGCTGCGCGTGGCCGCCGAACTGCTGGCCGACCGCACCGTGGACCAGATCACCGTGGTCGCGCCGACCGAGCACCTCAAGCACCAGTGGGCGCAGTCCGCCGCGCGCACCGGTATCGCGCTGGACTCGCGGTTCTCCAACTCCACCGGCGGCACCTCGGGGGACTATCACGGTGTCGTGGTCACCTACGCCCAGGTCGCCGCGCACCCCTCGCGCCATCGCGTGCGCACCGAGAATCGCCGGACGCTGGTCATCCTCGACGAGATCCACCACGCGGGAGACGCGAAGAGCTGGGGTGACGCGACCGCCGAGGCGTTCGGCGACGCCACCCGCCGCCTCGCGCTGACGGGTACCCCCTTCCGCAGCGACGACAGCCAGATTCCGTTCGTCGTCTATGAGCCCGACGAGTCCGGTTTCCCGAAGTCCCGCGCCGACCACACCTACGGCTACGCCGAGGCCCTGGCCGACGGAGTGGTGCGGCCGGTGGTTTTCCTGGCCTACTCCGGCGAGGCGCACTGGCGCGACAGCGCGGGTGAGGAGTATTCCGCGCGCCTCGGCGAGCCGCTGAACGCCGAGCAGACCGCGCGGGCCTGGCGAACCGCGCTCGACCCGGCGGGCGACTGGATCTCCGCCGTGCTGCGCGCCGCCGACATCCGGCTGCGCCAGAAGCGCGCTTCCGGTATGCCCGACGCGGGCGGCCTGGTGATCGCCACCGACCAGGACCGTGCCCGTGACTACGCCGAACTGCTGGAGCACATCTCGGGGGAGAAGCCCGCGCTGGTGCTCTCCGACGATCCGGCCTCCTCCAGCCGCATCGCCGAGTTCAGCAGGAGCACCCAACCCTGGATGGTCGCGGTCCGCATGGTGTCCGAGGGCGTCGACGTCCCGCGCCTGGCGGTCGGGGTGTACGCGACCAGCGCCTCCACCCCGCTGTACTTCGCGCAGGCGATCGGGCGGTTCGTGCGCGCCCGCAGGCCCGGCGAGACCGCGACCGTGTTCCTGCCGTCGGTGCCGGTGCTGCTGGATCTGGCCGCGCAGCTGGAGTTGCAGCGCGACCACGTCATCGGCAAGCCGCACCGGGAGAAGAACGGCCTCGACGACGAACTGCTGATCGAGGCGAACAAGCAGCAGGACGAGCCGGGCGAGCAGGAGAAGTCGTTCGTCGCGCTGGCCGCCGACGCCGAGCTCGACCAGGTGATCTACGACGGGTCCTCGTTCGGCACCGCGACCTTCGCCGGCAGCGACGAGGAAGCCGACTATCTGGGAATCCCGGGGCTGCTGGACGCCGAGCAGATGCGCGCGCTGTTGCGCGAGCGGCAGGCCAAGCAGGTCGCCGAGCGCAGTGTGCCCGCGCCCGTCCCCGATGCAGGTGCCCAGGTGGCCGGCGCGGCGGAGCGTGTCGCCACGGCCGATCGGCTCGGCGAACTGCGGCGCGAGCTCAACAGCCTGGTGGCGATGCATCACCATCGCACCGGCAAGCCGCACGGGGTGATCCACGGCGAGTTGCGCCGCGAGTGCGGCGGGCCGCCGACCGCGCTGGCCTCGGCCGACCAACTCAACGAGCGCATCGCCGCGTTGCGCCGGAAGTAGCCCGCGTCAGTCGGCCGGGGCGGGCCAGGCGGCCATGGCACAGTCGATGGACGCGGTGAGTTCCGCCGGCGACGCCCCGTCCCGCGCCTGGATGGACAGTCCGTAGAGGACGGTGGTGTAGAAACCGGCCAGCGCCGCGCTGTCGGTGCCTTCCGGCAGGTCGCCCTCGGCGACGCCGCGTTCGAGCCGTCGCCGGATGTCTTCGGTCGTCGCTCGGCGCTTGTCGACCAGGAAGTCGCGGATACGGGTGTTGCGTGTGGTGTAAGTGGAGCCGGCGAGCACGACCATGCATCCGTGCGGCTTGTTCTCCTCGGTGTAGGCCCTCGCGTTGTCGCGCAGCATCGCCTCCACAGCCGCCCGCGCGGTCGGCTCCTCGCGCAGCGCGCGGGCGGTGTAGCCGCCGTCGGTGTGCCCGTAGAGTTCGACCGCCGCGCGGAACAACTCCTCCTTGCCGCCGAACGCGGCGTAGAGACTGGGGGAGTTGATCCCCATCGCGGCGGTGAGGTCGCTCATCGAGGCGCCCTCGTAGCCGTGCTCCCAGAACACCTCCATGGCGCGGCGCAACGCCTCGGCGCGATCGAAGGCGCGCGGTCGTCCCCGTCCAGCCATCCCGACCCTTTCTGTGTCGATCGTTAAATATACCCCTTGACATCGTCGCGGCCAATGCGCTTGGCTATTTATGTATTGATCGACACAAAATTTGAGGAGTAGCCGCTGTCGGAGCTGACGGGCAAGGTCGCGCTGGTCACCGGGGGTAGCCGCGGGATCGGAGCGGCGATCGCGCGCCGCCTCGCCGCCGCGGGCGCGGACGTGGCGCTGACCTACCAGCACGCCGAAGGGCAGGCGAAGGCGGTGGTCGGAGAAGTCGAGGCACTCGGCCGCCGAGCCGTCGCGATCCGGGCCGACAGCGCCGACGCCACGGCCGTACGCGCGGCCGTGGACCGCGCCGCGTCCGAACTCGGCGGGCTGGACATCCTGGTCAACAACGCGGGGATCTTTCCGGCGAAGCCGTTCGAGGAGTTCACCCTCGCCGAGATCGACAACGCGCTCGGCGTGCACGCTCGTGCCGCGTTCGTCGGCGCGCAGGCCGCGGTCGCGCACATGACCGCCGGGGGACGGATCATCAGCATCGGCACCAACCTCACCGATCACGCGCCCTTCGACGGTGTGACGCTCTACAACCTCAGCAAGTCCGCCCTCAACGGCTTCACCAAGGCGCTGGCGCGCGAACTGGGCCCGCGTGCGATCACGGTGAACCTCGTGCAGCCCGGCTCCACCGACACCGACATGAACCCCGGGGACGGCGCCCACGCGCAGCGGCAGCGGGAGTTGACCGCGCTGGGCCGCTTCGGCGCCGCCGACGATGTCGCGGCTACGGTGGCCTTCCTGGCCGGTCCGTCCGGGCGCAGCGTGACCGGCGCGTTCCTCACCGTGGACAGCGGCACCAACGCCTGATCAGCCGCTGAAATACCGTCCCGGCGAGACCCCGACGGACCGCCGGAACGCCGCGACGTAAGCGCTCGGCGTCCCGTAGCCGACCCGGCCGGCGATCCGGGCGATCGGCAGGCCCGCGGCGAGCAGCGGCAGGGAAGCGGCAAGCCGGATCTGCGTGCGCCAGTGGGCGAAACCGAGACCGGTTTCCGAGACGAACAACCGGGCCAGGGTGCGCGGGCTGGTCGCGACGTCGGCGGCGAATTCGGCGAGCGTCCTCGGGTCTGCCGGGTCGGCGGCGAGGGCGTCGGCCACCCGCCGCGCCCGCGGATCGGCCGGTAGGTGAGCGCCGATCGGGATCACCTCCACGGGCTCCAGCAGATCGAACACCACCGCTTCCGCGCGCGCCCGCCGCTGCAGGGTGGTGTCCGCCGTGGTGAGCAGGTCGAACAGTTCGTGCAGGAGCCGGGTCACGCGCAACATGGTCGGCGCGCGGAAGTCCACCGCGCACCGGCCGGGGTCGAGGAAGATGCCGCGCATCGCCGCGCCGTCGGACGTGCCGGTGCGGTGCGCGATGCCCGCGGGGATCCACAGCGCCCTCGTCGGCGGCAACACCCAGCGACTGTCGTCCACCTCGACCGCGAGGACCCCGCGGGAGGCCCAGGCGATCTGGTGTTGCGGGTGTTCGTGCAAGCCGAACCAGTGCCCCGCGGGCAGCACGCCGACCCCGAACACCATGGCGGTCGCGCCGGTCGGGGCGGGATGGATCTCGGCGTGACCGTTCTGCGACACAGTTTGTCACCGTAGCTTGTCGTGCCCGGCGCGATCCGTTCCTAGCGTGACAGGCATGGCGATGAACATCTTTCACCGATTGCTGTGCCGCTCGTCGATGTGGGAGAAGACCAGCGCGACGCGCATCGTGCCGTGGGCACTGTCCGGCCTCGACCTCGGCTCCGACACTGTGGAGATCGGTCCTGGCTACGGCGCGAACGTGTCCGCGTTGCTGGCTCGCACCTCCGCGCTCACCGGTGTCGAGATCGATGCGGTGCTGGCCGCGCGGTTGCGCGACCGGCACGGCGCGGCGATGACGGTGATCGACGGCGATGGAGCCCAGATGCCGCTGCCCTCGGGTCGATTCGACTCCGTGGTCTGCTTCACGATGCTGCACCACGTGCCGACGCCCGGTAGGCAGGACGCGGTGTTCGCCGACGCTCTGCGGGTACTGCGCCCGGGCGGCGTGTTCGCGGGCAGCGACGGGCTCGACGGCCGGATGTTCCGCCTCATGCATCTCGGCGACACGTGCGTGCCCGTGCCACCGGAGACGGCCGCCGACCGGCTGCGCCGGATCGGCTTCACCGACGTGGAGATCGACACCGGCGCAGCGAGTTTTCGCTTCCGGGCACGGCGGCCGGAGTGAGGTCCTCGTGGGGCGTAGGGGATCGCCTCTCTCCGTTCAGCCGGGCGTCGTCGTGAAGAAGCGCTGGGGATCCAGCGCACTGATCGGCGTCCACCGGGCCTGTGCTGCGGATGCGTCCGCATCCCGGGGCGCGGCGTCGAAATAGCCCTGGATCGCCAATCCTAGTCGCGGATCCGCGTCGACTTGCCGAGCCATCTCGTAGTAGACGGCCAAGACGTGCACGCATCGTGCCTTGCGTGCCGTGCACGAGCAGTCGGTGCCCGCGAGAACGGGCGCGAGCGAGATCCCGGCCGCCGTCATCGCGTGGTGCATGTCGTCGGTCAGCACGGTCGTGTCCGGCGCGATCCCGGTGACGGCGGTGATCGTCTGCCGGGACAGCGGCGCGACCTCCACGTGGGTCACCGACGCCTGCCCGCCGCGGTGGATGGCGGCTCGCACCACCCGCCCCTCGACGGTGGCCCGAACGCCGTTGTTCCGGGCGATGCTGCGGGCGCGGGGCAACAGCGGATCCGGCCTGGTCTGGCGCAGCGGCTCGGCCAGCCGCACCCAGTCCATGCCCCACGCGGTGTACCCGAATTCGTTGTCGGCCATCAGTTCTCCCTCTTGCGGCGCAAGATCTCGAGCAACTGGTCGTCGTCCAGCGCGGCCAGCGCCGCGATGCCCGCCGCGTCGCCGAGGTCGCGCAGCGCGGCCTTGCGGTCGTGCATGCCCGCGATGTGCTCCTCCACGGTGGTGGTGGAGGTGAGCGTGGTGACGGTGACCGTGCGGGTCTGGCCGATCCGGTGCACCCGGTCGGAGGCCTGTGCCTCCACCGCGGGATTCCACCACCGATCGAAGTGGACGACGTCGGCCGCGCGGGTCAAGGTGAGCCCGGTGCCCGCCGCGCGCAGGCTGAGCACCAGCACCGGTGGGCCGTCCTCGGCCTGGAACCGGGTGACGATCTCGGCGCGCTCGGCCTGCGAGAGCCCACCGTGGAAGAACGGCGCGGTCACCCCGAACCGGTCGGCCAGATGCCGGACGAGTAACTCACCGGTCTGCCGGTACTGGGTGAAAATCAATGTCGGACTATCGGTTTCGAGATTGGTGGCGATGATGTCGGTGCACAGGTCGAGCTTTCCGGACCGGCCGGTCAACTCGTCGAGTTCGCCGGTGATCAGGCCGGGATGGTTGCACACCTGCTTGAGCGCGGTCAGCGCCGCGAGCACGCGGCCGTGGCGCTCGATGCCCGCGCCGAATCCGTCGGCGACGGCTTTGTCGAGCAACTGGTCGTAGAGCCGCTCCTGCTCGGCGGTGAGATCGCAGAGCAGGTCATTGTGGATCTTCGCGGGCAAGGCGGCGGCGACCTGACTCTTGGTTCGTGCCAGCACGACCGGTTCTATGGTGTCGCGCAACCGCGCCGCGGCGGCCGCCGACCCCTCGTGGATCGGTCGTACGAAGCGCCGCCGGAATTGCGTCCGGTGCCCGAACAGTTGCGGCGCCACCAGGTGCAGCAGGGCCCACAACTCGTCGAGATGGTTCTCCACCGGCGTGCCCGTGAGCGCCACCGTCGCGGCCGCGTCGATCGCGCGCGCCGCCTTCGCGACCTGGGTGCGGGGATTCTTCAGCGCCTGTGCCTCGTCGAAGACGGCCGTCGCCCATCCCCGCTGCGCCGCCATCGGTCCGTGCAGTCGCAAGGTCGGATAACCGGTGACGACGATGGTGCCGGCGTCGGCGTCGACGGTGCCGCCACGCCAGACGACCACGCGCAGCCCCGGCGCGAATCGGCCGATCTCGTGTGCCCAGTTGCCGACCAGCGAGGTCGGGCACACCACCACTTGCGGGCCTGCCGAGGCCCGGTCGAGCAGGAAACCGATGGTCTGGACGGTCTTGCCGAGACCCATCTCGTCGGCGAGCACCGCGCCGCCGTGGGCGGCCACCGTTTCGCGCAGCCAGCCGACCCCGCGGGCCTGGTAGGGCCGAAGCCGCGCTTTCAACGTCGCTCGCAGCTCCGCGGTGACCGCCTCGGTGTCGTGCAGGACGCGCAGCGCGCGTTGCGCGGAGACGACCGCGGTGCCGGACGCGTCCGGCACCGCGTGCGCCGCGATGGGCAAGGCAACGCCATCCGTGTCGAGCGGCTCCCCGTCCGGATCGGCGAGCACGGACCGCACGATCCGCTGCCAGGACAGGACCGACTCGCCGGGCTGCTCGGGCGTCGAACCGGCGAGAGTCTCGGCGTCGACCAGGACGGCGTCGACCTCGGCGACCGCGAGGGCTCCGTCCGCGGCCGGGACGGCCAGCACGATGGTCTCGGGGTCGCCCGGACCGGCCGGGAGCGGGCCGGTGGTGGTTCCCGTCCAGGACCAGACCGCGAACATGTGCCGATCGGGCAGGTATGTGGCTTGTGTGCTGGGCAGGGCGCACCCCTCAGATCAACGTATGGTGTACGGAGTACTGTAACAACGTACACCGTATCGAATTGATTCCGAGGAGCCGGTGAGCGAGGACAGCACACTCGACCAGGCCGGGCGGCTGATGAGCCTGCTGTGGCGGCACGAACTTCCACCGCGTCCGGTGGGACGCGGTCCGAAGCAGACCGTGAGCGTCGACGGGGTGGTCGCGGCGGCGGTCGCACTCGCCGACCGCGAGGGCTACGACAAGGTCTCCATCCGCACGGTCGCCGCCGAACTCGGGCTGCGGCCGATGGGTCTGTACACCTATGTGCCGAGCAAGGACGCGCTGACGGTCCTCATGGTCGACGCGGTCGCCGACGAGGATCCGCCCATACCCGGCGATCTGCCGCCGCGCGAGCGGATGGCCGCCGTGGCCAGGCAGGTCCGCGCGGAACTCGTCGCACACCCCTGGCTGCTCGACGTCCCGCCGTGGCGGCTGGTGCTCGGGCCGGGGCGGATGCGCCGCTACGAACGGCAGCTCGCCGCGATCGACGGACTCGGCCTGCCGGACGTGGTGATGGACCGGGTGATCGCCGTGCTGGCGGAGTTCGCCACCGGGAACGCCCGCATGGCGGTGGCCGCGGCCAGAGAGACCGGGCGGATGAGTGACGCGCGGTGGTGGGAGGTGCACGGCCCGCTGCTGGCCGAGGTCATGCCGCCGAGCCGTTTCCCGCTCTCGTCACGCGTCGGTGCCGCGGTTGGTGAGCTGTACCAGGCGCCCGCCGACCCAGACGGCGCCTTCGAGTTCGGCCTGGCCAGGCTGCTGGACGGCATCCCCGGCGCGGTGTCCGGAACCGCACCGCCCCCGCACCCGCGGGCCGGGGGCGACGGGGGGGGCGCCCGCTGCCGGTGGAAACGGTGTTCTGTTGTCCGATGCTGTTGTGTCAGGACGCGAGGAGCAGATCAGAGCGTGGGAGCGGACTCCGTGTCGATCACGGCGTCCAGCTCACGCAGCCGATCCATGTGTTCGTTCGCGTGGTGCTGGCAGAAGAGCAACTCTCCACCCGCGGGCAGTACGGCGCGCACTCGAGCGGCCGCCCCGCAGCGGTCGCAACGATCGACCGCGGTCAGTGGGGTGCTTGTCAGGGTTCCTGGCATGACTCCTCCGTCCTGGCTCCCGGTCCCGACGACCGTTCACCTGGTGTGGGGCCCGTGGTCACTCACCACGAGCTCGCTACCGCTACTTCCCAGCAGGGGTATGACTACTCTGTCAGACGTTCGGGACGGGGGACTTTGTTCCCGCGTATGAAGCAGTGTGTTTTCGATAACACGACCAGGGATTTCGCTACGGGCGAACGCCACAGGTCATGCCGTCGATGTGCGCTGCGTCACACCCTCGATCGACCGATCCAGTTGTCTACCGGGAGATTACCCGTGACCTATGACACTCACACGCTTGTTCACCTATGCACTTTGGACGAATGGCTTTCCGCTCGGCAAACGGGGGAGTACCGTGCGCCCTCGCTCACCGAAGCAGGGTTCATCCATCTCTCCACGCCCCAGCAGGTGCACCTGCCCGCAAACCGCTTGTTTCACGGTCGGCGTGATCTCGTGCTGCTGCGGATCGACGCCCACCGCGTGGGTTCGCCCATCGAATGGGAGCCGGGCGTCCCCACCGACCCGGAATCGATGCTCTTCCCGCATCTGTACGGCCCCCTGCCGGTGGCCGCTGTCACCGGAGTCGATGAGTACCCGCCCGAGGCGGACGGGAGTTTCGCCCCACGCACGGCGTGATCACCGGTCCCGGATCTCGCGCGCCACGATGGCGGCCTGAACCCGCGACCGCACACCGAGTTTCGACAGCACCCGGGACACGTGCGTCTTCACGGTCGTCTCGCCGATGAACAACCGGCGCGCGATCTGCGCGTTGGACAACCCGTCGCCGAGACAGTCGAGCACTTCGCGTTCTCGTTCGGTGAGTCCGTGGAGCCCGTCGGGAGCCGGTCGCGTTCCGGCGCCGTTCGGCGAGGCGAACGCCGCGATCACCGCTCGCGTCACTTCCGGAGCCAGCACGCCGTCACCCGCCGCCACCGCGCGCACCGCCTCGACCAGGGCCCGTCCCGACGTCGATTTCAGCACGAACCCCGAAGCCCCCGCCCGCAGCGTGCGAAAGACGTAGTCGTCCAAGTCGAAGGTGGTCAGAATCAACACCGCGGCCAGACCGTCCGCGGTGATCCGCTCGGTGGCGGCGATGCCGTCCACCCCCGGCATCCGCACGTCCATCAGCACCACCTGCGGCCGCAGCGCTTTCGACTGCGCCACCGCGACATCGCCGTCGGCCGCCTCGCCGACCACCTCGATGTCGTCCTCGGCCTCCAAAATCATCCGCAGCCCCGCGCGAATCGCCGCGTGGTCGTCGGCGATCACCACCCGAATTGTCATGCGGCGTCCATGGATCCGAGCGGCAGGCAGGCCAGAACTTCCCAGCGGCCGGAATCCGTTCCGGCATGCAGGCTTCCGCCGAGCGCAGCGGCACGCTCACGCATATTCGCCAGACCACGCCCGGCTCGATCCGTCGCGCCGGATGGCCGCGGCCCGATCCGGTTGCGGACGGATATGGTGAGCATCCCCTCCTCGGTACGCACGTCGATGCAGATCTCCTGTCCTGGTGCGTGCTTCATGGCGTTGGTCATAGCTTCCTGCACGATCCGATATGCGGCCTGGCCGACCGCACTGGGCAGCGCTGCGCCGGTCGGCGATTCGCGTATCAGCACCGAAACCCCCGCGGCGCGGGCGGCGTCCACCAGGATCGGCAACTGCGCGAGCGTGCGGGGTGCGGCGACCTCCGCCGCGGCGTCGTCGCTACGCAACAATCCGATCATGGTGCGCATCTCCTCCAGCGCACCGACACTGTCGGCCCGGATGGACCGCATGATCCCGGCCACCGCGGGGTCGGCTGTACGGCGGTCCAGTATTCCGAGCGCCGCCTCCGAGTGCAGCGCGATGGCCGACAGGTGCCCGGCGATCACGTCGTGCAGGTCGCGCGCCATCGTGGTGCGCTCGTCGGCGACGGCCGCGCGCCGGTCGAGTTCGGCGACCAGGGTCAGCGCCTGGGCGCGGGCGCGCTCGGCGTGCGCCACCTCCTTGTGCGTGCGCACCGAATTCGCCCACCAGATCGGTGTCGCGACGAAACTGAACACCGCCACCAGGGCGAGCGACACCGCACGCGGGTCGCCGGTCAGCGCCAGAACCAGGACTACGAGGACGCCGGAGAGCGCGAACCAGGACAGTGTCGTGATCCGCGCGTTCCGGCGCCCGGAGTACAGCACGGCGGCGTAGATCAGGTCGGCGTAGATGATCCACACCGACACGGTGGCGCCGAGGCGGATGTCCATCGCCAAGGGGACGAGTCCGCCCAGCATGGCCGCGACCGGTGCGCGGCGCCGGGCGAACGTCGCCAGGCACAGCACGGCGAGCACACCGAATCGCACCCACAACGACACCTGCTCGCCTCGGTCGGTCATCGTCGACAGGCCGGTGAGATAGAGCGCCGCGCCGCCGGCGAACGCGATCACCGCGCCCAGCGCGTCCCGCGTCCGCTCCGGCAAATCCGACCACCGCCGCACGCCTCCATCACAGCACAGCGCAGACGACGCGCCATCGGCCGAAGTGATGACCGATCCGTTCGCGCAGGCGGTGATCCGGCTAATCTGGAGGGCGTGAACGTCGACGTCACCGCACTACCCGGCATCGGGGTCCGCAAGGACTTCGAAGTGCGTTCCGGTCGCCGAATCGGCGTGGTCGCCCACCGCGACGGTGATATCGACCTGATCGTCTCCAAGCTCGACGATCCCGACGCCTGTGCCGCGCAGATCCCGCTCACCACCGACGAAGCAGCGGTCCTGGCCAATCTACTCGGCGCGCCGCAGTTGGTCGCCAAGCTCAACGACGACCACCGCGACATGCCCGGGATCACCACGCGCCAGCTGCCGATCGGGGACGACTCCCCGTACGACGGCCGCACCCTCGGCGAAACCGAGATGCGCACCCGCACGAAGGTCTCCATCGTCGCGGTCATGCGGGCCGGGCAGTTGCATCCCTCGCCCGGCCCCGATTTCACCTTCACCGCGGGCGACCTGCTCGTAGTCGTCGGCACTCCGGAGGGCTTGGATGCCGCCGCGAAGATCTTGACGCACGGCTGACGTGACGGACACCGCGCTCGCCCTGATCGAGCTCGGAGCGGTTCTTTTCGTTCTCGGCATGCTGGGTCGTGTCGCGGGCCGTGTCGGGATGTCGCCCATCCCGCTGTACCTGCTCGGCGGTGTCGCCTTCGGTCAGGGCGGTCTCATCGAACTGCGGGCCGCTCATGACTTCGGCCACGTGGCCGGTGAGATCGGCGTGGTGCTGCTGCTCTTGCTGCTCGGCCTGGAGTACACGGCCGCGGAGCTGGTCACCGGGCTGCGTCGTTCCTGGCCCGCCGGTGTGGTGGACATCGTGGTCAACGCGTCGCCCGGCGCGGTGGTGGCGCTGATGCTGGGCTGGGGCCTCCCCGGCGCGATCACGATGGCGGGTGTCACCTACATCTCGTCGTCGGGCATCGTGGCGAAAGTCCTCGACGATCTCGGCCGCCTGGGCAATCGCGAGACGCCGGTGATCCTGTCCATCCTCGTATTCGAGGATCTGGCGATGGCGGTCTACCTGCCGATCCTCACCACGGTGCTGGCCGGCCTGAGCTGGCTCAGCGGGCTGCGCGCCCTGGCGGTGGCCCTGCTCACCATCACGCTGGTCCTCGCGGTGGCACTGCGCTACGGGCGGTATGTGTCGGCGATCGTGGACAGCGCCGACCGCGAGGTCTTCCTGCTCACCCTGCTCGGCGCCGCGCTGCTGGTGGCGGGCGCCTCCTCGGCGCTGAGCGTGTCGGCCGCGGTCGGAGCGTTTCTGCTCGGCATCGCGATCTCCGGTTCTACCGCGCACACGGCGGCGAAAATGCTTGAGCCGCTGCGCGACCTGTTCGCGGCCATCTTCTTCGTGGCCTTCGGGTTGAACACCGACCTGCGAGGGATCCCGCCGGTGCTGGGCTGGGCGATCCTGCTGGCGGTGATCACCGTGGTGACCAAAGTGGCGACCGGATGGTGGGCCGCCGCGCGCCAGGGCATCCGGCCGCTGGGCCGGGCCCGCGCGGGCGCGGCCCTGGTCGCGCGCGGCGAATTCTCCATCATCATCGCGGGACTGGCCGTGAGCGCGGGCGCGATAGACGGTCAGCTCACCGCCCTCACCTCGACGTACGTCCTGCTGATGGCGGTACTCGGCCCGATCGCGGCGCGCGTGGTCGAGCCGGTGGCCGAGGTGCTGCACAGCCGCGGCCGCCCCGAGCCGCAGGTCTCCTGATCAGTCCTGGGCGGCCTTGCGCGCCGCGACCCGTTCCAGTCGGTGCCACAACAGGCCGGCGATCGCGCCGACCGCCAGCCCGATGGCGGCGGCGCACAGATGGCCGTAGTCGGTGAACGTCGGTTCGATCCACAGCGCTGCACCGAGCGTGACGAGGATCGCCCCCGCCCACACCAGCCGTACCCTGCCCCGGAACCGGAACGCCAACGCCGCGAGCACGGCCGAGAACCCGTAACTGGTACCGACATCCGCTGCGACGGCCACCCGTAAGGGGATGACGCCGCGGTCGATGGCATGGGCGATGCCGGTGACGGTGAGCAGCGTCGCCCCGATATGCCCGGTCGCGAACAGCAGAATCCAGCGCGCGGTGCCCAGCCAGCGCTCCGCATAAGCCATGACGACCAGGAAACCGGCGATGGTCGTCCAGGGAAACCCGCCCTCGGTCCAGAACGCGGACGCGACCAGCACCTGAACCGGATTGTGCCGCATGTTGTACAGATTGGTCGACGCCGAGAAGATCAGCCTGCGCTCGACCGAGTCCCCGACCCCGCGCAACGTCCACCACGTGACGAACAACGTGAACGCGTAGGCGGTGCTGGCGGGCGCGGCCCCCAGATGCGCCCGGATCGCAGGCAGCATCCGCCGCGGCAATCCAGGACGGCGCAGCCAGGCCAGGGTGTCACGCAACTCGGCGCGCAGATCGACGGTCCGCGTCCAAGGTGAGCGCGGCACGCACGGAGTCGAGGTCGAGGCAACCACTCCGCAAGTCTGCCGTGCTCGGTGCGAGTTCGCCGTGCCCACCCCGTGCCGACAGGGCCGCCCGTCGGGCCGAGAATGCGGCCGGAGTCCTGTTCGACGCCCGCGCGCGGAGCAGGCTCCCCGGAAAAGCGCGACGCCCGCATTCGCCGGCCGCTGGAAAGATTCGAGCGGCACGACGAATGCGGGCGTCGAGGCGAGGCGACCTAGTCGAGGTAGTCGCGCAGGACCTGCGAGCGGCTGGGGTGGCGCAGCTTGCTCATGGTCTTGGACTCGATCTGGCGGATGCGTTCGCGGGTGACCCCGTAGACCTGGCCGATCTCGTCGAGGGTGCGCGGCTGGCCGTCGGTGAGACCGAACCGCAGCCGGACCACGCCCGCCTCCCGCTCCGACAGCGTCTCCAGCACCGACTGCAGCTGATCCTGCAGCAGCGTGAAGCTCACCGCGTCGACGGCGACCACGGCCTCGGAGTCCTCGATGAAGTCACCGAGCTGGCTGTCGCCCTCGTCGCCGATGGTCTGGTCCAGCGAGATGGGTTCACGCGCGTACTGCTGGATCTCCAGCACCTTCTCCGGCGTGATGTCCATTTCCTTGGCCAGTTCCTCCGGCGTCGGCTCGCGACCGAGATCCTGGAGCAGCTCACGCTGGATGCGGCCGAGCTTGTTGATGACCTCCACCATGTGCACCGGGATGCGGATGGTGCGGGCCTGGTCGGCCATGGCGCGGGTGATGGCCTGCCGGATCCACCAGGTGGCGTACGTGGAGAACTTGTAGCCCTTGGTGTAGTCGAACTTCTCCACCGCGCGGATCAGACCCAGGTTGCCCTCCTGGATCAGGTCGAGGAACGCCATGCCGCGGCCGGTGTAGCGCTTGGCCAGCGAGACGACCAAGCGCAGGTTGGCCTCCAGCAGGTGGTTCTTGGCCCGGTTGCCGTCGCGGACGATCCAGTTGTAGTCGCGGCGCATCGCGACCGGCAGCTTCTCGCCCTGCTCGGCGAACTCGCGCACCTTCTCCGCCGCGTAGAGGCCGGCCTCGATCCGCTTGGCGAGTTCGACCTCCTCTTCGGCGTTGAGCAGCGCGACCTTGCCGATCTGCTTGAGGTAGGCGCGGACCGAGTCGGCGGAGGCGGTGAGCTCGGCGTCCTTGCGGGCCTGGCGCAGCGCCTCGGACTCCTCTTCGTCCCAGACGAAGTCGCCGGAGGCCTTGTCGGCGGCCGTCGGCTCGTCGGCCTCCTCGCTCTCGGCTTCCTCGGTTTCGGTGTCCTCGGCGACGTCGACCAGTTCGTCGCCGTCGGCGAGGTCCTCCTCGGAGACCTCCAGATCGCCGAGATCGTCGAGATCGAGCGACTCGTCCTCGATCGCCTCGTCGGCGCCGGGCTCGCCGTCCGGGCCCGCCTTCTTGGTCGTGGCCTTCTTCGCGGGAGCCTTGGCCGCCTTCGCGGCCTTCTTGGCAGGCGCCTTCTTGGCGGCGGCCTTCTTCGCCGGAGCCTTCTTCGCGGCAGCCTTACGGACCGGCCGTGCTGCGGTTACATCTGCGGAGTCGGCATCGGCCGATTCGGCGGTCTGACGGGTATTCGTGGCTACCACGTACGCCCTTTCGTGACGGTCTCGTGCGGCGTCACGCCAGAGTGGTGTTCCGGCGGAGCGATCTGTCGGGTTTCACCGGCGGAGGGCCGGTCGGGGTTTCTCCGGCTCGGCCGGGCACGTTCCATTGTAACGATCTAACCAGGGTACCTACGGCACGATGCCGGGAACGGCATCCTCGCGGTTCCCGCGCGCCTCACGGTGCGACGCCCCCCGCGATCGCCATGGCGGCGCCGACGATGCCCGCGGTGTTCCGCAGGCGGGCCGGGATCACGGGCGTCCGGTTGGTGAGCAGGGGAATCCACTTCTCGGAGTCCCTGCTGATGCCGCCGCCCGCGACGAAGACGACCGGGAAGAAGAGATTCTCCAGCGTGGTCAGGACCAGGCTGACCTGCGCGGCCCACTGCTCGTAGCTCAGGTCGTCGCGTTCCTTGATCGACGCCGCGGCCCGGTGCTCGCTCTCCATGCCCTGCACCTCCAGGTGACCGAGCTCGGTGTTGGGCACCAGCGTGCCGTGGTAGAGCAACGCGGAGCCGATGCCGGTGCCGAAGGTCAGCAGCATGACCAGGCCCGCGAAATTCCGTGCCGCGCCGTAGTGGTCCTCGGCCATGCCCGCGGCGTCCGCGTCGTTGAGCACGGTGACCGGACGGCCGCCGAGCGCGGCGGAGAACAGCGCCCGCGCGTCGGTGCCGATCCAGGACTTGTCGATGTTCGCCGCGGTGCGCGCCACGCCGCCGATCACCACCGCGGGCAGGGTGAGGCCGACCGGCCCGGTCCACTTGGCTTGGTCGACCAACTGGGCCACCGCCTCGGCTACGGCGAACGGAGTCGCGGGATGCGGTGTCGCGATCTTGATCCGCTCGTGGACCAACTCGCCGGTGGCCAGATCGACCGTGGCGCCTTTGACGCCGCTGCCGCCGATATCGATGCCGAATGCGTGCCCCCGAGCGGACATGACTAACCCCTCGTCTCCCTGTGCTGGCCGGTGTGATGACAGCGCTGCACGGGGCCCGGGACGCCACGGCGGGCGTGCGAATGGGATGCCCGACGACGGCGCTGTGTCGTGCACGACAAGAGTAATGGGCCCACGAGGCTGGGTGTTCGGCGAGGATGTGTGATGCGATAAGGGCGTGCCGGAAACCTCATCACCAGTGTCCGACTACACCCCCGACTCCTTCGTCTCGATCGTCGCGCGCGGCGACGAGGCCGACCTGCGCCGGGTCGCGGTCGACCTCGCCGAGACCGCTGCCGCTCACGTCCGCGCCCGCCGTCCGGAGGTGTTCGGGCCCGCGGGAGCGCACGCCGAGGGCGCGGTGCAGTCCAAGAGCCACGAGACCGACCCGGTGACCATCGTGGACACCGAGACCGAAGAGCTGATCCGAAAACTGCTCGCCGAACAGCGCCCCGGCGATCCGATCCTCGGCGAAGAGGGCGGCGGCAGCATCGATGACGCGAGCGCCGACACCGTCCACTGGGTGGTGGATCCGATCGACGGCACCGTCAACTTCCTCTACGGCATTCCCGGCTACGCCGTGTCGGTGGCCGCGCTGCGGGGTGGGCGGCCGGTCGCGGGCGCCGTGGTGGATGTCGCGCGGGCGGCGACCTACAGCGCCGGGCTGGGGCTCGGCGCGCTGCGCGTCGACGCCGAAGGCGCGGTGGAGCACCTGCGCTGCACGCCGGTCGAATCGCTCGGGATGTCGTTGGTGGCCACCGGATTCGCCTATGGCAGGCATCGCCGGAGCAGGCAGGCGGAACTGATCGCGCAGGTGCTGCCGCACGTGCGCGACATCCGCCGTTTCGGTGCGGCTGCGCTGGATCTGTGCCATGTCGCGGCGGGTCGGGTGGACGCCTACTACGAGCACGGCTTGAACGCCTGGGACTGGGGCGCGGGCGCGCTGATCGCCGCGGAGGCGGGCGCGCGGCTGACGCTTCCGCCCGCGACGGCGCCGGGCGCCGACGGCGACCTGGTGGTCGCCGCCGCGCCCGGCATCGCCGACGAACTCGGCGAGTTGCTGGCCCGGGTCGGGGCTACCGAGCCGATTCCGGATCGCTGATCAGCAGCGGGCCTGACGTGCGGCGTCGAGCAGCTTGATATCGATGGAGGTGGAGTTGCCCGGCGCCGGGTTCTTCAGCGAACGCAGCACCTCTTCGGCGTCGTTGCTGGGCCGGATGTCGCGGAACAGCGAGCCCAGCACCAGATCGACGGTGTCGTCGCCGCGCTGATCCTCGATCAGCTCGGCGCACGGCGCGACCAGTTGCACCGCGGCGGCGGCCGGCCGGCCGTTGACGCCGAAGCGGATCTGGCCGGTGCATTCCAGGTCGCCGTTGACGTATACCGAATCGTTGCCGTATTGCGTTCCGGGTGCGCTCGCGAAGCCGAGGTCGCCGAGCTGGGCGGCGACGTGCGCGGCTTGGCCGCGCTGATTGTTCGCGTTCAGCACGCGCACCTTGCTCGCCGCCAGCGCGGCGGGTTCCACGTCCTGCAGTCGGCTCGCACCGACTCGCTGGCCGAGCGGAGTCGCTTGCGGCGCACCAGGATCCGCGGCCGGACTCGGTGAGTTGCACGCCATCGCGGTGTGGTCGGTGTCGTGCGTCGTGAGGGCTTTGACCCAGACGATCCCGCAGATCAGGGCGAGAACGCCGAGCATGATGAGCCAGGGCTGGGGCCGGCGGCGCACGAACGGCTGACCTTGCGAATCCGTCGCGGTGCCTTCGGTGATCAGTGAAACCACCAGCACACTCTACGAAAATGTGGCGGGGTCGCGGCGCAAGGTCTCGGTGCGTTCCCCGGACGGTGTCGATTGGCCCTCATTTTCGACTCGTGTGTGTTTTGATTGCGACTTTTGCTCCGGGGTCCGCTATTGTCTGGCGGCCCAGATCGAATCACCGGTGCGGAAGTCAGTGGTCGGTCGCGGGAACAAGAAGGGCATGTCCTGCGTTTACCCAGCGCTATCGGGAGTGGATCGGCCTGATCCGCCCTGATAGGCGACCGGTGTACGTGTGACGTGCACCACCGGCGGGGCGGTACCGGTCGCGGCGGTTCCGGCAGGAATCGGGTGTGAGCGGACCGGTCCGGGATATACGGAGTTAGGACGAGGGGAAGACGACATGGCAACCGACTATGACGCACCGAGGCGCACCGAATCCGACGATGTGTCGGAGGACTCGCTGGAGGAGCTGAAGGCTCGTCGTAACGAGGCACAGTCCGCCGTCGTGGATATCGACGAATCCGATACCGCGGAGTCGTTCGAGCTTCCCGGCGCCGACCTGTCCGAGGAAGTGCTGACGGTTCGGGTGATCCCGAAGCAGGCCGACGAGTTCACCTGTTCCAGCTGTTTCCTGGTTCATCACCGGAGCAGGCTGGCCAGTGAGAAGGGCGGCCAGATGATCTGCATGGATTGCGCCGCCTGAGCTCGACGAGATCGAGCAGAGTGTCAGCCCGCGCTCGGTAGACCGAGCGCGGCGAGGACCCGTTCGGGCCGCCGCGTACTGACCAGCCAGTACGGCGTCGGATCGTCCGGGTCGTCGAGCACGAGCAAGACCATCGGCCCGACCCAGGGTCGATGCTGGACATAAGCGGCGGGGTCGAGCTGGCGACCCAGCGCCGCGCTTTTCGCGGTGGGAGCGACGGCCGCCGCACGGGCGACGAAATTCACCGGGAGATGTGCGCGATCGGCGCGCAACTCCGGTGTGCCGTTCGCGTCCGGCGCCACTTCGACGCGGTGCCGGCTCAGCCACAGCAGCACCCAGACCGGCACCGGGAACAACAGCACATAAGGCAGCCACGCCCGCAGACCCGGCGCGCCCATGTGGATCTCCGCCGCGAGCAATCCGGTGATGGCGAAGGCCACCGGCCACCACCACAGCGGCACCCACAGGCGCTCCCGGTAGTGGTGCGCGCGCTGCTTTTTCTCGTCCGTGGTCATGGGATTGGGCTGGTCCGACACGAGTCAACACTAAGTCACGAGGGCAAACAGCCTACGCGTAGGCTCGTCCAACGTGAGCGCACTTTCACCCATACCCTTGCTGCGGCTGGACCCCGGCATACCCGTGCCCACGCGCGCCCATACGGGCGACGCGGGCGTGGATCTGTGCACCACGCAAGACGTCATCCTGGAGCCCGGAGAGCGGGTACTGGTCGGCACCGGTGTCGCGGTCGCGCTACCGGTCGGCACGGTCGGTCTGATCCATCCGCGCTCGGGTCTGGCGGCCAAGACCGGGCTGTCGGTGGTGAACACCCCCGGCACGGTGGACGCGGGGTATCGGGGCGAGATCAAGGTGTGCCTGATCAACCACGACCCGCGCACGCCGATCGAGTTGCGTCGCGGCGACCGGATCGCGCAACTGCTGGTGCAGCGAGTGGAGCTGGTGGATTTCGTGGAGGTCGACTCGCTCGACGAGACGACTCGGGGGGCGGGCGGGTATGGCTCCAGCGGCGGTCACGCGAGCCTGACCGCACAGACGAACGGGGTGGGCCGGGCGGCCGGCAAGGAGGCATGACGGGAATGTTCGGAAAGCGAAAGAAGTCGAGCCGGGCCGAGGACGACCGGTACGACGAGGCGGAGGACTACGGCGACTACGAGCCCGCCTACGAAGACGAGTACGACGACGACTTCTACGACGACGCCCCCACCGATGAGCGCTCGTACGAGGGCGTGGATCTGAACGTCGACCGTCCGCACGGACGGCCCGGCCCGTACGACTACGACGAGGTCGCGGAACTGCTCGACGCGGTGTCCGAGCAGCGGCTGGATCTGGGGTCGGTGCTGGTGCCGGTGCCGCCGGGCGGCCAGCTGCAGGTCGAGATGACGCCGGAGGGCCAGCCGCAAGCGGTGCACCTGGCCACCGAACACGGCCGGATCACCGTCGCGGCTTATGCCGCGCCCAAGACCTCGGGTCAATGGCGGCTGGTCGCCGCGGATCTGGCCGACTCGCTGCGCAAGGACGGCGCCAGGGTGTCGGTGGAGAACGGGCCGTGGGGCCGGGAGTTGCTGGCTCTCACCGAGGGTGCTGACCTGCGTTTCATCGGGGTGGACGGTTATCGCTGGATGGTGCGGCTGGTGGCGGCGGGTCCGTCGGGCGCGGCGAACGACGGCACCCCGCTGGTCAAGGCGGCGCGGGCGGTCCTGAGCGAGACGGTCGTCCGGCGTGGCGAGGACCCGCTGCCGGTGCGCGAGCCGCTGCCGGTGGTGCTGCCGCAGCAGTTGGCCGAGCAGTTGGCGGCGGCTCATCAACAGCAGGTCGAGGCCCAGCAGCAGGCGATGGCCGCGCAGGTGGCGGCGCAGACCGGCGCGCAGCCGGTGGTGCCGCGGATGCCGCCGGGTCCGCGCCGCGGTGCGGACGGATCGGCCATGCAGCAACTCGGCCTGAACTGAGCCGGGCAGTTCACCCGAAGGCGCCGAGCCCCGTGTGTCCGAGGATCGCGGGATCGGCGCCGAGTTGGTCCAGGGTGATCCGGTGCAGCCGCGAGCGCGGGGCCAGCGCCGCCCACTCCTCGGCCACCGCGGGCGGATGCACGGGGTCGTCGACCGCGGCGATCACCGCGAGCGGCGGCTCGAAGGTGGCCAACAGCTCGGCGGCGGGCCACTTGTAGTCGGCGGCCTCCTCCAGCGCCCGCGGAAGGTCCGGCCACTGCGCCCGCCACGACTGGGTCAGCGCGTCCGCCAGCCACCGGGGGCTGCTCGCCCGCATCCGGTCGATCACCGGGGCCAAGCCGTCGGCGCGCAGCTGGGCCGCGGTCGCCGCCGCGCTCAGCGCGGCCGGACAGGCGGCGGTGTCGGATCCGGTCCAGGCTGGCAGTGCCGCCACCACCCCGGCCACGCGGTCCGGGTGCTCCGCGGCCCACTCCAAGGCGATCGCCGCGCCGAGCGAGATGCCCGCCACCAGGACCGGGGTGGCGTCCGCTGCCGCCTCCAACGCCGCCAGGCAGCTCGCAACTACCTGGCGCGGGTCCGGTTCCACCGCGACGAAATCCAAGCCGCGTGCGGCGCTGGCGGGCCCGAAAGCACGCCGCGCGAAGTCGGCGTCGGACCCGGTGCCGGGCAGCGCCACGACGCGGGCGGGGTGTGGGGAGTCGAACATCGGTCCGAGCGTAGCGGGGGTGGCCCGGCCCATCTACAGTGGCGTTGTACGGCCGCAGCAGGTCGTGCGGATCGGATCCCTCACGATGGTGTGCGACCCACGCCATCTGCTCTATGCAGGAGAGCGTGCACAATGTCATCCGCAGCCTCAGGGTATTTTCGACGTCTGGGCCGCAGGCTGACCCAGGACCTCGATCAGCTGGATGCCGAAGAGCTGGCCGAGACCTCCGAAGCCTCGGGCGCGTCGCGTGCGTCGGAGTGTCGGCGCGGTGACGAGGCCACCATGCTGGGTAGGCTCCGCAGTGTCGAAGCATGTCCGAAGTCCGCGGGCGCCAGCGTCCAAGCGGAGTTCTTCGACGGCACCGACGCCATCACACTGGTCTGGATCGGGCGCAGGCGCATTCCCGGCATCGAGCCGGGGCGGCGCATCCTCGTCCGCGGCCGGGTCGGCGACCGTGACGGACGCAAAGTGATCTTCAACCCCTACTACGAATTGCGCGGGAACAGCTGACGTATGCCTTGGAGCGACGACAAAGCAGGATCGGACGACCGCACCGGGCTCGACGTGCCCGACCGTGACGAGCAACGTGCCGAGCAGACCCTCCTCGAACAACTCGGCGGTTTCAGCGGCCTGATCTACTCGACGCTCCCCGTCGTCGTGTTCGTTCCCGTGAACAGCTTCGCCGGGCTGGCCGCCGCGATCTGGTCGGCCCTCGGAGTGGCCGCCGCCATACTCCTGTGGCGCCTCGTGCGGCGCGATCCCGTGCAGCCCGCCATCTCAGGGTTCTTCGGCGTCGGCATCTGCGCTTTCATCGCCTATCGGATGGGCGAGGCCAAGGGGTTCTTCCTCTTCGGCATCTACACCAGCCTCGTGTACGCGGGGGTGTTCCTCGTGTCCATCCTGGTCCGTAGACCGTTGGTCGGCGTCATCTGGGGTGTGCTGAACGGTCACGGCTCCGACTGGCGGTCGGATCCGCGCTCGGTGCGCCTCTACGATCTGGCCACCGCCACGTGGATCATGGTGTTCGGGGCGCGCTACCTGGTGCAGTCGCAGCTCTACGACACCGACCGCACCGGCTGGCTGGCCTTCGCCCGCATCGCGATGGGCTGGCCGCTGACCGCGGTGGCGCTGGGCGTCACCATCTGGGCGGTGCGGCGGGCGGGCCACCTGCCCGCCAAGTCGGTGGCCGCGGCCGGGCCGGCCTGAGCGTTGACCCGGCGCTCGCGCCCGGTGAAAACCACAGGGGTGGGAGAAGTCCCACCGCCGAGGTGAATGCTTCCCCACCCTGGGGTGCCTGGTCGCTCTCCCGAGTTCGTCAGACGATCAATGCGTACCGAGAACACGCACTGATCGGCAAGAAAGGACTCGGACGTGGCTACCGAGCACAACACCGCGGCGCTGCCCAAGACCCACAATCCCGCTCTCTCGGAGAGCCGGCGGGTATCGGCCGAACTGGACAAGCTGATCGGCCCGGCGGCCGCGGGCGATCGCCAGGCGGTCGCCGAGATCATCCGGATCGTGCACCCGCTGGTGCGGCGCTACTGCGGCGCGCGCCTGGGCAACACGGCGCATCTGCAGGTCACCGCCGACGACGTGGTGCAGGAGGTCCTGCTGGCCACCGTGAACGCCATTCCGCGCTACCGCGATCAGGGCAAGTCCTTCCTGGCCTTCGTCTACGGCATCGCGGCCAACAAGGTCGCCGACGCGTTCCGCCGCTCGCAGCAGCACCCCGCCTACCCGATGGCCGACGTGCCGGACTACGCGTCCTCCGCCGCCGGGCCGGAGGAGTGGGCGCTGGCCTCCGAGCGGCGCGCCGCCACAAAGGAACTGATGAAGGTGCTGGCCCCCGCGCACCGCGAGGTGCTGGTGATGCGCATCGTGCTCGGCTGGTCGGCGGCGCAGACCGCCGAGGCCATCGGCACCAGCCCGGGCGTGGTGCGGGTGATGCAGCACCGCGCGCTGAACAAGCTGCGCGCGGAGCTGCGACTGGCCGCCTAGTGCTCCGGCGGCGCTTCGCCGACGACCCGCGTCCGGCCGTGTACGGGGAGTTATGGCCTGATGCCGTAGTTGGCGAGCTCCAGCCGGAGGTCTTCCTCGGCCTCCACCGAGGTGACGAACAGCAGCTCGTCGTCGCCTTCCAGCGCGTCGTCGGGCTGCGGGACGATCACCCGGCCGCCGCGCAGGATGGTCACCAAGGCGGCGTCGCGCGGCAGGGTGAGCGTGCGCACCGGTTTGCCGGCCAGCGAGGTGTCCGCGGGCAGCGTCATCTCGACCAGATTCGCCTGGCCCTGGCGCAGCGTCATCAGCCGCACCAGGTCGCCGACGGAGACCGCCTCCTCGACCAGCGAGGCGAGCAGCCGTGGTGTGGACACCGCGACGTCCACACCCCAGGAACCGTCGAAAAGCCATTCGTTGCGCGGATCGTTCACCCGCGCCACCACCCGGCGCACCCCGAATTCGGTCTTGGCCAGCAGGCTGTGCACCAGGTTCGCCTTGTCGTCACCCGTGGCCGCGATGACGACCTCGTAGGTCTCCAGTCCCGCCTGTTCCAGCAGGGCCAGTTCGCACGCGTCGGCGTGCACCCACACCGCGTCCGGGATGGCGGCGGCATCTATGTGCTCGAGCTGTCGCTCCAGCAGCATGACCCGGTGCCCACCGCGCAGGAGTTCCCTGGCGATCGATCGGCCGACAGCGCCCGCTCCGGCGATGGCCACTTTCATGTTCAGTCCTCGCTCGCTGGGGGCTTCGCGGCCAGGGCGACTGCCTCGCCCACCGCGCCGGATGCGGCGGCCACATAGACGATGTCGTCGGCCTGGATGATGGTCTTCTTGTCGGGCAGCAGCGCCTGGCCGAACCGGATGATGAACGCGACCCGGGCCGCGATGGTCTGCTCCAAGTCGCGCACGGTGCGGCCGTACCACTCCTCGTGCAGCGTCAGCTGGGTCACGGCAACCGTTCCGGTGGGGTCACGCCAGGTGGTGGTGCCGGTGTCGCCGATGAGCGCGCGCAGGAAGCGGTCGGTGGTCCATGGGACCGTGGCGATGGTCGGGATGCCGAGCCGCTCGTAGACCGCGGCGCGCTTGGCGTCGTAGATGCGGGCGACCACCCGCTCGACGCCGAACATCTCCCGGGCGACCCGGGCGGAGATGATGTTCGAGTTGTCGCCGGAGGAGACCGCCGCGAACGCGTCGGCCCGCTCGATTCCGGCCTTTATCAGCACATCTCGATCGAATCCGACCCCCGTCACCCGCTCACCGGGAAAGTCGGACCCCAGCCGCAGGAAAGAACTGGAGTCCCGGTCGATCACGGTGACTTCGTGACCTACGCGGACCAGGGCATGGGCCAGCGACGAGCCGACGCGCCCGCACCCCATGATCACTACGTACACCGTGCAACCTCGTTCCTGGAACCATGGTGTTCGGTCTGCTTTGTCGTTCGGTCGAACGCTACCCGTCGAATGACTCCACCGGCCACGTTCCCCCTCCAGCGGGCGAGCAAACCTGCGAGCCACCCGCGCGATCCCCTGTGCGGGGGCCTATGCTCGCTCCAGTGTCCAAGTTGACGACGGCAGCGAAGCGAGTGCTGCTGGGCAGGCCTTTCCGTAGCGACTCGCTGGGTCACACGCTGCTGCCGAAGCGAATCGCGCTCCCCGTGTTCGCCTCCGATGCCATGTCATCGGTGGCCTACGCTCCCGAAGAGATCTTCCTCGTGCTGTCGGCCGCGGGGGTGGCGGCGTACCTGTACGCCCCGTGGGTCGGCTTGGCGGTCGCCTTCGTCATGGCGGTGGTGGTGGCCAGCTACCGGCAGAACGTGCACGCATACCCCTCCGGTGGCGGCGACTACGAAGTGGCCACGACCAACCTGGGACCCAACGCGGGTTTGACGGTCGGCAGCGCGCTGCTGGTCGACTATGTGCTCACCGTCGCGGTATCGATCTCCTCGGCCGCGTCCAACATCGGTTCGGCCATTCCGTTCGTCGCCACGCACAAAGTGCTGTTCGCCGTCGTGGCCATCGCCCTGCTCACCGCGGTGAACCTGCGCGGCGTGCGGGAATCGGGCACCGCGTTCGCGATTCCGACCTACGCGTTCATCGTCGGCATGTTCGTCATGCTCGGCTGGGGCCTGTTCCGGATCTTCGTGCTCGGTGAGGAGTTGCGGGCCGAATCGGCGGGGTTCGGGTTGATCGCCGAACACGAGCACCTCTACGGGTTGGCCTTCGCCTTCCTCATCGCGCGCTCGTTCTCCTCCGGCTGCGCCGCGCTGACCGGTGTGGAGGCGATCAGCAACGGCGTGCCCGCGTTCCGCAAACCCAAGTCGCGCAATGCCGCCACCACGCTTCTGATGCTGGGTACGATCGCGATCGTCCTGCTGATGGGAATCATCATCCTCGCCCAGAAGATCGGGGTGGTGTACGCGCACGACACCGCCGACCTGACCGGCGCACCGTCGGACTATCACCAGAAGACGCTGATCGCGCAGCTCGCCGAGACCGTGTTCGAAGGGTTCCCGCTCGGGTTCTTCTTCATCACGACGGTGACCGCGCTGATCCTCGTGCTCGCCGCGAACACGGCGTTCAACGGGTTCCCGGTGCTCGGCTCGATTCTGGCCCAGGACCGTTACCTGCCGCGCCAGCTGCACACCAGAGGCGATCGGCTGGCGTTCAGCAACGGCATCCTGTTCCTGTCCGGCGCGGCCATCGCGTTCGTGGTGCTGTTCGGCGCCGAGGTCACCAAGCTGATCCAGCTGTACATCGTCGGCGTGTTCGTGTCGTTCGTGCTCAGCCAGACCGGCATGCTGCGGCACTGGACCCGTTTGTTGCGCACCGAGACCGACCCGGCGCAGCGCGCGCGGATGAAGCGCTCGCGGGTGATCAACGCGGTCGGGCTCAGCGCGACCGGAGCGGTGCTGGTGATCGTGCTGATCACCAAGTTCTTCGCGGGCGCCTACATCGCCATCTTTACCATGATCGCGATCTTCGTCGTGATGAAACTGATTCGCAGGCATTACGATTCGGTCGCGCGGGAGCTGGACGAGCACGAGTGGGACGGCGTGCTGCCCAGCCGCTCGCACTCCATCGTGCTGGTGTCCCGGCTGCATCTGCCGACCCGCCGCGCCCTCGCCTACGCGCGTGCCAGCCGCCCGGACACGCTGGAGGCGGTGACCGTGAACGTCGACGAGGCCGACACCAGGGCGCTGGTGCGGGAGTGGGAGAACAGCGACATCACGGTGCCGCTCAAGGTGATCGAATCGCCCTATCGCGAGATCACCAAGCCGGTGCTGGACTATGTGAAGCGGGTGCGCAAGGACGCCCCGCGTGACGTGGTGACCGTGTTCATCCCCGAATACGTGGTGGGCCATTGGTGGGAACAGGTGCTGCACAACCAGAGCGCGCTGCGCTTGAAGGGCAGACTGCTGTTCGAGCCGGGTGTGATGGTCACCAGCGTGCCGTGGCAGCTGAGCTCCTCCGCGCGGGCCAGGACGCCCGGAGTGGTGAACGCGCCGGGTGCGGTGCGGCGCGGATACGAGGACCGGACATGACGCTCGGGGAGCATTCGGCATGAGCGATCGGCGGACCGGCACGTTCGAGGTGCGGCTCGGGCCGCCGGGGCACGGCGGCTTCTGCGTCGCACGGCACGAGGGACGTGTGGTGTTCGTCCGGCACGGTCTGCCCGGCGAGTTGGTGCGGGTGCGGGTCACCGAGGATCGCGGCGGCTCCTTCTGCCGTGCCGACGCCGTCGAGGTGCTCGAGCCGTCCCCGGATCGGGTACCGGCCACCTGCCCGGTATCCGGACCCGGTGGCGCCGGGTGCTGCGATTTCTCCTTCGCCACACCGGTGGCCCAGCGCGCGCTGAAGGCCGCGGTGGTGGCCGAACAGCTGCGGCGGCTGGCCGGGATCGAGCGGGAAGTGCTGGTGGAGCCGATCGGCTCCGGCGACGTGATCGGCGGATGGCGCACACGCGTGCGGCTCGCGATCGACGCACAGGGTCGCGCGGGCGTGCACCGCTACCGCAGCACCGACGTGATCGCGGATCTGCGGTGTCCGCAACCGGTCGCGGGTGCGCTGGACGGGATCGCGGACCGGCAGTGGACACCCGGCGCCGACTTGGTGATCGCGGTGGACGGTGACGGAATCCGGCATGTCGTCGAGCTGGCGCCCGCCGCTGAGGCGGAGCAGGGCCGTCGCGGCGGGGAGCGGCGTGGCCCGGGTGGCGGCCGGGAGCCAGGTGGCCGGGACAAGCCTGGTGGCGGGGGAGCCGGTCGACGCGACCGGCCGCACCGCCGTGACCGGCGCGGGGGACGGCGCGGTGCAGGCGGCGAATGGACTGCCGTGGATGGCACCCGCCGCGACGACCGGCGCGCGGCGTCCGCCCGGCGCGCGGCGGCGCACGCGGCGCGCGACGAGTGGGTGTTCGAGGGCAGCGGGCGGGCGGTCGAGTACGTGGCGGGCCGTCGCTGGGAGGTCGCGGCTACGGGCTTCTGGCAAGCACACCGCGGTGCGGCGCAACGGTATTCGGATCTGATCGCGGAATGGTCGGACCTGCGGCCCGGCGGACGGGCCTGGGATCTCTACAGCGGCGCGGGGGTCTTCGCCGCGCGCCTCGCCGAGCAGACCGGGCGCACCGGTGTGGTGCTCGCGGTGGAATCGGCCCGCTCCGCCGTGGCCGACGGCGCCGCCGCGCTGCGCGATCTGCCCTGGGTGGAGCTGCGCGCCCAGCGGGTGGAACGTTGGGTGCTCGAACACGTCGGCGGGGCCGCTCCGGATGTCGTCGTGCTCGACCCACCGCGCGCCGGTGCCGGCAAGGAGGTGATCGGCGCCGTCGCGGCAGGCGGGCCGACGCGAATCGTCCACGTCGGCTGCGATCCCGCCGCGTTCGCTCGTGACCTCGGCCTCTATCGGGCCGCGGGCTACCGGCTCGCCGACCTGCGTGCCTTCGACGCCTTTCCCGCTACGCACCACGTGGAATGCCTGGCGCTGCTGGAGCGATGAGCGGTCAGTCCTCGTAGGCCGGCGGCCTGCGGTCGCGGCGGGCGCGCATCGCCTCGTCGAAATTGCCGGTGGTGAGGCGGACGTAGAGCTGGGCCGTGCCCTCGTGCTGCATGTGCGATTCGAGTCCGCCCGCCTCCATGCCGCTCCACAGCATGCGTTTGGTGAGCTCGGTGCCCACCCGGCTGAAGCCGATGATGCGTTCGGCCAGGTCGTAGCAGGTGTCCAGCAGTTTCGGCCCTGGAACGGTCCGCGAGACCAGGCCGATGCGTTCGGCTTCGGTCGCGTCGACGTCGCGGCCGGACAACATGATCTCGAACGCCCTCGACGCGCCGACCGCGCGGGGCAGCAGGTAGCTGAGGCCGAGTTCGGCCGAGGTGAGGCCGTTGTTGATCCCGGCGGCCCGGAAATACGCGTCGGCGGCTGCGATCCGGATGTCGGCGCCGACGGCCAGGCAGAGCCCGCCGCCGATGGCCGCGCCGTTCACCGCGGCGATCACCGGCTGGTGCATCCGCCGCAGCGTGATCAGCACGTCGTTGAGCAGATCCATCGACCGCCGCGCGACACTGGTGACGGTCAGCCCGTCGACGTCCGGCACCTTTCCCGCGCTGGTCAAGTCGGCTCCCGAGCAGAAGCCGTGTCCCGCGCCGGTGAGCACGACGACCCGCACGTCGTTGTCGGCGCGCACCTGTTCGAGCACTTCGCGCAGCGGGATCATCACGTCGAACGCCATCGCGTTCATCCGTTCGGGCCGATTGAGCGTCACCAGTGCGATATGCGGCCGTGGTTTGTCGACGAGCGCGAACGACATGCGACCTCCCGATCGGTGACGACCCCAATATAGGCACGACCGCCCCGGCGCAGCGGTGATTCGGGCGCGGTGCCACGAATCCCGCACCGGTCCGCGCAACCGTGCAATTAGAGTCACAGCCATGACCGTGTATGTAATCGCCCAACTGAAGTTCACCGACCGCGCCGCCTACGATCGCTATCAGGCGCGCTTTCTGGACGTCTTCGTCCGCTACTCCGGCACGCTGCTGGCCGCCGACGAGTCCCCGCAGACGATCGAGGGCGTCACCGACCGCGAGAAGGTGGTCCTGATGTCCTTCCCTGACGAGCCCTCCTTCCGCGCCTGGGCCGAATCACCCGAATACCAGGAGATCTCGAAGGACCGGCACGCCGGAGCGGACACGGTCACGCTGCTGGTGCGAGGCCTCGGCCACGGTTCGTGAGCCGGGTATCCGGCACGATGGAGCGATGATCCATCACGTCCAATCGTGTTGTCCCCCAGGCGCGGAAGGCCGGGCAGCGCGGCTTCCACAGCGGAGTGCTTGGGTGGACGGAACTGCCGAAGCCGCCGCTGCCGGCCCTCCGGGGCGGTTGCTGGATCCGCGTGCCCGGCCTGGGCGGCCCGGACGGCGAACTGCACATCGGCGTGGAAGCCGACTTCCGCCCGGCCACCAAGGCCCCATCCGGCGTTCGTCGTCGACATCGACGCCACTGCCGAAGCGCTCGCGAGCGCCGGGCATCCGGTCGTCTGGGCCGATCCGGCGGAGATTCCGGGGCGGCGGCGGGTTCCACACGCACGACGCGGTGGGCAATCGGGTGGAGTTCCTGGCGGGCTGACGACCTACCGTCAGTCCAACTGCCAGGTGACGCGGATTCCCGCGGAGATCTCGCTCTCGCCCAGCTCGACCGGGACGGCGGCGGCGCGATACGCCTCGAGCGGCGCGGACATCGGCTGTGCGCGCGGGACCGGAGGCGCGGCGGCGGTGTTCTCGGTGATCTCCACCACCGCGCCGAGCGAGCGCTGCGCGCGTCGCGCGTACTGCTCGGCCTTGGCGAGGGCGTTCTCCCACGCGGCGTCGCGGGCGCGGACGAGCAAGGAATCCTGGTCGGCGAAGGCGAGGACGAGACCGCCGAGCCGGACGTCGTCACCGCCCGCCTCGACGCAGTCGGCGATGACGGTGCCCGGGCCGGGATCGGCGTCCTCGCCGATGTCGCGCAACGCGACCGTCAGCGACGTGCTCGCGAGGTATCCGGTGATGCGGCTGCCCTGTCCCTCCGTCCACACCGTCTCGGTCTGCACCGTCAGACCGCTGGTGGCGATGTCCGCGCCGTCGACGCCGTCGGAGCGCAGCGATCGCGCCACCGCGGCCGCGCGCTCACCGGCCCGGCGGTAGGCGAGCGCGACCTTGCTCGCCCGCGATTCGACCGAGATCGTCACGCGCAGCAAGTCCGGGGTGGCGCGGGCGGTGCCGTGGCCGTAGGTGGTGACGATGCCTGCGCGCGAATCGGTCTTCTTGCCCACGGAACTCTCCCTCGTGCTCGCTGTCGCTGCCTGCCGAACCATCGTGCCCGCTTCAGTAGTCGCCCCCGCGCGCCGCGATCGCCCGCACCGCCGCGTCGATCTGTGCGAAGGCTTCGGCGGCGAGCTGTTCGAGCAGGGCCAGCTTCAGCCCGGGCGCACGCGCGGTGAGCCGATCGAACCGTTCGGGGCTCAGCACCGCGAGCCGAACCACGGTCTCCGCTCTCGCTTCGTTCCCGAACGGCGTCCCGACCAGCATCGGAATCTCGCCGAACGACATCCCGGCCGACAGGCTGAGCAGCCGGTGCGTGCGTCCGTCGGCGCCGTCGAAGGTCAGGCGCACGCGCCCCTCGAGGATCAGGTAGAGACCCGAGCGTGGACTCCCGCGTTCGGCGATCACGGCGCCGCGGGGGAAAGTGCGCACCTGGAACTCGTCCGTCAGGCGGGATCGGTCGTCGTCGGCGAGTCCGGCGAACGCCGGGTGGTTCCTCGTGGTGAAGGACGTGCGGGCAGGCTCGGCGGTGCCGCCATGGTTGGCGAGCACGATGTTCTCGCACCACTCGGTCGCGGTGTCGCGATCGATGAACACCGGCCCGCGCGGATCGTCCGGCTCGATGCCGGAACCCGGATGCCGGAGCCGGGCGTCGGGGTCGACCAACGCCACCCGGGCACCCACCGCGAACAGCTCGTGTCGCAGGTCGTCGATCATCCGCACCGCGATCGCGCTCACCTCTCCCACCCTGCGCACATCGATCGGCAGCGCCTCCAGTTCGGCCGCCTGTTCCTCGATGGTCCGCACCGTGCGCTCCGCGCCCGCGAACAGCAGATCGCCGTGCAGCTCGTAGACGCGCGCCCGGTGCCCGTGCTGGGCCAGCACGGCGATCTCCTCGGACGGGCGGCGCAGCCGCGAGGGCACCTCGGCCACCGAGTACGCCGCCCGGATCGCGGCTCGCGCTGCCCGGGTGACGTGCAGGAAGTGCAATTCGAGCTGCCGCGACAGCTCACGGCACGCGGCCACTCCGCGGACGCTGTTGCCGTGGTCGTCCAGCCGGGGGGAGTACACCGCGAGCCCGACCTGGCCGGGCAGCACCGCCACGATCCCGCCGCCGACGCCGCTCTTGGCGGGCAGCCCGACGGTGGTCACCCAGTCGCCCGCCGCGTTGTACATGCCGCAGGTGGTCATCACACTGAGCACCTGTTCGGTCAGCGCCGCCGAGGCCGCTTGCTCCCCGGTCACCGGATTGCGCCCGTTGTTGGCCAGCGACGCGGCCATCAGCGCCAGATCCTGGCAGGTGACGGTGATCGAGCACTGCCGGAAGTAGCGATCGACGGCTTCGTCCGGGTCGACGTCGAGGATGCCGAAGGAGCGCAGCATGTAGCCGATGGCGCGATTGCGGTACCCGGTGCGCGCTTCGGAGGCGTAGACCGCCTCGTCCACCGCGAGCTCGCGCCCGGCGAAGCGCGAGTAGTAGCGCCGGATCCGTTCGAATCGGTCGGCCGAGTCGCGGCCATCGATCAGCGAGGCGGCGGTGATCGCGCCCGCGTTGATCATCGGGTTGCGCGGCCGCGCGGTCACCGGATCCAGGCTGATCTCGTTGAACGGCTCGCCGGACGGCTCGACGTCGATGCGCTCGGCGACCCCGCCGGGCCCGCGGTCGGCCAAGGCGAGGGCGTAGGTGAACGGCTTGGAGATGGACTGGATGGTGAAGCCGGTCCGGACGTCACCCGCCCCGTAGATCCGGCCGTCGGCGGTGGCCAGGCAGATCGCGAACGAGTCGGGCGGCACCGCAGCCAGTTCGGGAATGTAGTCGGCCGGCCTTCCGGAACGGTCGTCCCGGCAGCGCCGGTGGACGTCGTCGACGATCCGCGCCACCACGCCGGGTTCGATCGCCCGCGAGACCAGTTGCTCGGGCTGGGCCACCCTGTCACTCTAGGCCGGGTACCGTATGTCGAGGCTCACATTTCATCGCCGTGTGGGTTGGTGTGATCGTTCTCGTGCGGGAGCACCGGCCGCCGCTCCGTAGACTGATCGGATCAGATGCGCTATCCGGAGGGAGCTAGTTCAGGTGGGAGTGCTTTCCCGGGTCGACACGCCCGATGATCTGCGCCGGCTGACCGTGCCGCAGGTGCGCGAGCTGGCGGAGGAGATCCGCGAGTTCCTGGTGCGCAAAGTCGCCGCGACCGGCGGGCACCTCGGCCCGAACCTCGGTGTGGTCGAACTCACCATCGCTCTGCACCGGATCTTCGACTCGCCGGCCGACCCGTTGATCTTCGACACCGGGCATCAGGCCTACGTGCACAAGATCCTGACCGGTCGCAAGGATCAGTTCGACTCGCTGCGCAAACAGGGCGGCCTGTCCGGCTACCCGAGCCGCGCCGAGAGCGCCCACGACTGGGTGGAGTCCTCGCACGCCTCGGCGGCGTTGTCCTACGCGGACGGTCTGGCCAAGGCGTTCGCCTTGAGCGGGCAGGACCGGCACGTGGTCGCGATCGTCGGCGACGGCGCACTCACCGGTGGCATGTGCTGGGAGGCGCTCAACAACATCGCCGCCGCGGACCGCCCGGTGGTCGTGGTGGTCAACGACAACGGCCGTTCCTACGCGCCCACCATCGGCGGCTTGGCCGAGCGGCTGACGGCGCTGCGCACCCAGCCGGCCTATGAGCACGCGCTGGACACCGGCAAGCGCATCTTGAAGAGCATCCCCCGGGTGGGCGAATCGGCGTACTCGATGGTGCACGCGGTGAAGGCGGGCATCAAGGACGCGGTCAGCCCGCAGGAACTGTTCAGCGATCTCGGCCTGAAGTACGTCGGTCCGGTGGACGGCCACGACGTCGTCGCGCTGGAGGCCGCGCTGCGCCGGGCCAAGGACTTCGGCGGCCCCGTCGTGGTCCACACCGTGACGCAGAAGGGCCGCGGCTACGCGCCCGCCGAGAATCATGTCGCCGACCAGATGCACGCCTGCGACCCGATCGATCCGCTCACCGGCGTCCCGGTCGGCGGCCCGAAGGCGCGCGGCTGGACCTCGGTGTTCTCCGAGGAGCTGATCGCGCAGGCGGAGCGCCGCGCCGACATCGTCGCCATCACCGCGGCGATGCCGGGGCCCACCGGACTGGCGGCGTTCGGGGAGCGTTTCCCCGATCGGATGTTCGACGTCGGCATCGCCGAACAGCACGCCATGGCGTCCGCGGCGGGGCTCGCGCTGGGCGGCATGCATCCGGTGGTGGCGATCTACTCGACGTTCCTCAACCGCGCCTTCGACCAGTTGCTGATGGACGTGGCGCTGCTGAAGCAGCCGGTCACCGTGGTGCTGGACCGCGCGGGCATCACCGGCTCCGACGGCGCCAGCCACAACGGCATGTGGGATCTGTCGGTTCTGGGCATCGTTCCCGGCATCCGGGTCGCCGCGCCGCGCGACGCCGCGACGCTGCGGGAGGAACTGGCCGAGGCGCTGGCCGTCAACGACGGGCCGACGGCGCTGCGCTTCCCGAAAGGCAGTGTGGCCGAAGACATCTCCGCGGTCGAACGGCTGGACGGCATCGACGTGCTGCGGATGGCCCAGCCGGACGGCGGTTCGGTGCAGGCGGTGCACGGTGACGTGCTGCTCGTCGCCGTGGGCTCGTTCGCGGCGGTGGCCCTGGAAGCGGCGATTCTGCTGGATTCCGAAGGGGTTTCGGTGACGGTCATCGACCCGCGCTGGGTGCTGCCGGTCTCCGACACCCTGCTGAAACTCGCGGAGAACTACCGGCTGGTGGTCACGCTCGAGGACGGTGGCCTGCACGGCGGTATCGGCTCGACGGTGTCGGCCCGCCTGCGCAACTCCGGGCTGGACATCCCGACCCGCGAGCTCGGGGTGCCGCAACAGTTCCTGGAGCACGCCTCGCGCGGCCAGGTGCACGCCGAACTCGGTCTCACCGGTCCCGACATCGCTCGGCGGATCGGCGGATGGCTGGCCGCACGCTGACGCCGGGACGTCGGCCGGACCGTTCGGGCGGGCGCTAGCCGGTCGGCGGCAACGCGGCGGCCAGCCGCGGTACGGCCAGTTCCCGCTGCCACGGGCGGGCACCGCCGGATTTCAGGTACCCGTCGACGGCGGAGGAGTCGACCGCGTCGTATTCGGGCAGCCCGTCCCAGCACAGGCGGCGGACCAGGTCGGGAGCGAGCAGATTCTCCACCGGTATCGAGTGCTCCGCCGACAGCTCGGCCATGGCCGCCCGTGCCCGGGTCAGGCGAGCCGCCGCGGCCGGGTCACGGCGTTCCCAGCGGTTGACCGGCGGTGGGCCGTCGAACGGCTGGGTGAGCGGCGGCAACTCGCCCTCCGGCAAAGTGCGGCCGCGCTCGATCGCGGCGAGCCATTCGCGGGAGTAGCGGCGCTGCCGCGGCCCGCCGAACACCGGCAGCGTGCGCAACTGCGCGATGGTCCGGGGCTCGGCCGTCGCGGCCGCGATGATCGCCGCATCCGGGAGGATGCGGGCGGGCGCGACGTCCCGGGCGCGGGCCAGCGCGTCCCGGGTGGTCCACAGCTCGCGCACCACGGCCAGCTGCCTGGTGCGGCGCAGCGTGTGGATGCCCGAGGTGCGCCGCCAGCGCTCGGCCTTCGGCGCGGGCGGGTCCAGGGTGCGGATGTACTCGAATTCCTGGGCGGCCCAGTCGGTCTTGCCCTGCTCATCGAGCGCTGCGGCCACGGCGTCGCGCAGTTCCAGCAACAATTCGACATCCAGGGCGGCGTAATTCAGCCAGTCGGCGGGCAGCGGGCGGGTGGACCAGTCGGCCGCCCCGTGCCCTTTGCGTAGCGCGCGGCCGAGCAGCCGCTCCACCATCGCCGCGAGCCCCACGCGTTCGAAACCCGCCAGGCGCCCGCCCAATTCGGTGTCGAACAGCCGGGCCGGACGCAAACCGAGTTCGGCCAGCCCCGGAAGGTCCTGGTCCGCGGAGTGCAGAACCCACTCCAACCCGTTGATCGCGTCGGCCAGCGGGCCGAGGGCGTCGGTGATCGGGATCGGATCTATGAGGAACGTGCCCGCGCCCGCCCGGCGCAGCTGGATCAGGTATGCGCGCGCCGAGTAGCGGAACCCGGAGGCACGCTCGGCGTCGACGGCCAAGGGGCCGGTGCCCGCGATCAGCCGGGCGGCGGCCGCGCTGATCTCCGCGGCGGTGTCCAGTACCGGTGGCACGCCCTCCACCGGCGCGAGCAGCGGCGTCGCGGCCGAGGGTTCGGATTCGTCTGGTACGGACATGGTGTTGAACTCTACGTGCCGCCGCCACGGCGCCGCCGTCCTATCGGCGCATAAGTGTGTCGACGGATCGGGCGCGAGGGGCCCGGTGTACCGGACGGCGGTGGTTCCGCGGCAGGTCACACCGCGTCTGCCGGCCTGCTCAGGGGTGCTCGCGGGACAGACCGGGCGGCACCTGCAGCTGAGTCACCCCGGCCGGCGGGAGTCCGGCCGCGTAGGCCAGCACCTCGCAGAACGCCTCCAGGTGCGGGCGCATGTCGGTGGTGACGGGCGTCCACGAGGCGCGAAGTTCCAGCTGATGGGCGCGTGGCGGACCGGCGATGTCCCCGTAGCGCACCGAGCTGGTCGAGGTCACCGTGCCGCCGAGCGCGGTGAACGGCTCGGTCCGTGACTCCAGCGCGTCCACCAGCCAGCTCCAGGCCACCTCGGGTAGCAAGGGGTCGGTGGCGAGCGCGGCGTCGATGTCGGCCTGGATGTAGGCGACCAGACGTAAGGTGCCGTGCCAGGTGTCGTCGCCGTCCGGATCGTGCAAGAGGATCAACCGGCCGAACGCGTCGCCTTCGGAATCGACCGGCACGACAGGGGTTTCCGGATGGGTGACCTCCGCGCCGATGGCGTAGGAGTACGGTGCGAGGCGTTGCGGCGGCCGGATGGGCGCGAGCTCGATCCGAGGGTGCACGGTTGCGGTGCGCATCGCCTCGACCGCGGCGCGAAACTGAGCTGGCTCGCCCTGAGGTCCTTCGGTCGGTGCGGCGCCGTCGCGGAAGTCGAGCGGTGTCACAATGCTGACGGTAGACCTTGTGCACCCGGCGCAGTCGGAGGCGCGCCGCTACGGGCGGTGCGGCGTCCGCGCGAGCATCGCTGCCGCCACCGCGTCCGCCCCTCCCTCGGGACCCGCATACGATAGCCGTGATGAGCACTCATACCCGCCGCCGGTTGACCGATGCCCCGTTCCTGGCCGCCGCCACCGGCGCGACGCCCAGCAGGCGTCCGGTGTGGTTCATGCGCCAGGCCGGACGCTCGCTGCCCGAGTACCGCGAGGTGCGTGCCGGCGTCGGGATGCTCGAGTCCTGCTTCGACCCGGAACTGGTGTGCGAGATCACCCTCCAGCCGATCCGCAGGCATCGCGTCGACGCGGCGATCCTGTTCTCCGACATCGTCGTTCCGCTCAAAGCGGCGGGAATCGATCTGGACATCGTGCCCGGCGTGGGCCCGGTGGTCGCCGCGCCCGTACGGACGGTCGACGACGTGCGCGCGCTGCCACGGTTGCGTCCCGAGGAGGTCGGGGCGGTCACCGACGGCGTGCGCCTGCTGCTCGACGCGCTGGGGGAGACACCGCTGATCGGGTTCGCGGGCGCGCCGTTCACCCTCGCCTCCTACCTGGTCGAGGGCGGTCCGAGCAAGAACCACGAGCGCACCAAGGCGATGATGTACGCCGACCCGCAGACCTGGCACGCCCTGCTGGGCGTGCTCACCGACATCACCATCGCGTTCCTGCAGGCTCAGCTCGCGGCGGGCGTCGACGCGGTGCAAGTGTTCGACTCCTGGGCCGGCGCGCTGTCGCAGGCCGACTACCGCAGCTTCGTGCTACCGCACTCGGAACGGGTGTTCGCCGAGATCGCCGACGCGGGAGTGCCGCGCATCCACTTCGGGGTGGGCACCGGCGAGCTGCTCGGCGCCATGGGTGAGGCGGGCGCCGACGTGGTCGGCGTCGATTGGCGGGTGCCGCTGACCGAGGCCGTCCGCCGCGTCGGACCGGGAAAAGCGTTGCAGGGCAATCTCGATCCGGCTGTGCTGTTCGCCGGGCCCGCTGCGGTCGAGACGCAGGCGCGGCGGATCGCGCGTGAAGCGGACGAGGCGATCACCCTCGGCGCCACCGGGCACATCTTCAACCTGGGCCACGGGGTGCTTCCGGAGACCGATCCGGGCGTGCTGACCGCCTTGGTGGAACTCGTCCACGAGCTGTAGGTCCCAGCGGAGAGAACCGCCCGCAGCGCTCGGTTCAGGCGCTACTGGTAGCCGGAGGCGGTACATGCCGCAGTCGCGGGCGGTGTGTCCCGGGTCATCGCGGGCCGACCGTTCGACGGCCGAGGTCGCGGCACACGATACGGTCGAGGCATGCGTATCGCGGTGGTCGGCGGTGGGATCAGCGGACTGGTGGCCGCGTATCGGTTGCGGACGTTGCTCGGGCCGGATGCCGACGTGCTCGTGCTCGATCGCGCCGAACGGGTCGGCGGCATCCTCTATACCGGTGAAGTGGCCGGGGAGCCATTGGATCTCGGCGCGGAAGCGTTCGTCGGCCGACGGCCGGAGGTGCCCGCGCTACTGCGGGAACTCGGGCTGGAGTCGCAATTGGTGACGCCGGCCGGTCTGCGGCCGCTGGTGTGGTCCTCCGGCGCCGCGCATCCGCTTCCGGAGGGCACGTTGATGGGTGTCCCGGCGAACGCCGAATCGATGCGTGGTCTGGTCGACGCCGAGACGCTGGCGCGGATCGCCGCCGAACCCGACCGCCCGCTGACCTGGGACCCCGGCTCCGATATCGACGTCTACCACCTGGTCGCCGACCGCTTCGGCCCGCAAGTCGCCGAGCGCAGCGTGGATCCGCTGCTCGGTGGGGTGTACGCGGGCAGTTCCCGCTCGATCGGTGTCCGCGCCGCGCTGCCCACCCTCGCCGCCGCCCTGGACGACGGCGCCCCGAGCCTCACCGCCGCCGTCGGCGCCGCGCTGCCGCCGCCCTCGAACGCGCCGGTCTTCGGCGGAATTCGCGACGGGTACCGGGTGCTGCTCGAAGCGCTCGCCGAACGCTCCGGGGCCAGGTTCGTCACCGCGACCCCGGGCACGCGTCTGGCCAGGGGACTGCGGGGCTGGGTGGTGGACCCGATCGGCGCCGTCGACGCCGTGGTGCTCGCCACCCCGGCGCCGGTGACCGCGCGACTGTTGCGGACCGTCGCCCCCGTCGCCGCGGCGGAGCTGGCGGGCGTCGAACTCTCCTCGTCGGTGGTGGTCGCGCTGGCGCTGCCCCGCGAGACCGCGCTGCCGCAGAACTCCGGCATCCTCGTGGCGACCGGAGAGCCGCTGCGCGCCAAGGCCTTCACCCTGTCCAGCCGCAAATGGACCCATCTCGCGCAACGTGAAACCGCCCTCGTCCGCGTCTCGTTCGGGAAATTCGGCGACGACTCCCCGCTGTCGTGGCCTGATGCGCAACTGGTGGCCGCCGCCACCGAGGACCTGGCTACCGTCACCGGAGTCGCCGTCGAGCCGATCGAGGCCGTGGTGCAGCGCTGGCCGGGCGGACTCGCCCAGTACGCGCCCGGCCATCCGGCCCGCGTCGCGGCCGTCGAAGCCCAGGTCGCCCCGCTCGACGGGCTGGCGGTGGCGGGCGCGTACCTGCACGGCGTCGGCGTGCCCGCGTGCGTCTCCTCCGGCGCAGCCGCCGCGCAGCGGATCGCGGCGACGGTCGGCGCGGGCAGCGCACACCGATCCTGAGCGGGTCATCGCATACCGCTGTGGACTCTCGGCTTTTCTCGGGCTGTCGATAATCGGCGCCGAAAATGCGCACGAATCGGCGTAATTAAGAACACTTCGCCGGCATGCGGAATCGGTGGAATTCGCCGGTAGCGTGAGCATCATGCAGCTCTCGCACTTCACCGATATCGGTCTGCGCACCATCATGCGGCTCGCGGCGGAGGACGAGAAGAATTCCCGAGTGACCACCAAACTCATCGCACGACAGGTGGGCGCGTCGGAAAAGCATGTGGCCAAAGCGGTTTCCCGGTTGGTCGAGCTGGGTCTGGTGCAGGCGCACCGCGGACGATCCGGCGGACTGTTCATCACCGCGGCCGGGCGTGCCGCTTCGGTAGGTGCGCTCGTCCGGGAATTGGAAAGCGACCGCGATGTGGTGGAGTGCGGGGATCCGAATCCGTGTCCGCTGATCGGCGCGTGCCGACTCCGCCGAATTCTCGCCGACGCGAAGAAAGCCTTCTATGCCGAACTCGACCGCTATTCGATAGAGGAATTGGTCACCTCGTCGAGCGCGGGATTGCTGCATCTGCTCGTCGGATCCACGACGAATGTTTCCCCTGAGATGAAGGAAGTGTCATGACCCTCGACAGCGTTGTCCGGGCCCAACCGGAACTCGAACCGCGGCACGCCGACGTCGTCCGCGCGACCCTGCCGCTCGTGGCGGCGAACATCGACCGCATCACGGCCGTGTTCTACCGCACCATGTTCGACGCTCACCCGCAGCTGCTGCGCGACACGTTCAACCGGGGCAATCAGGCGCAGGGCAGTCAGCAGCGGGCGCTGGCCGCTTCCATCGCCACCTTCGCCACGTACCTGGTCGATCCCGCGCTGCCGCACCCGGCCACCATGCTGTCGCGGATCGCGCACAAGCACGCCTCCCTCGGGGTGACTCCGGAGCAGTACCAGATCGTGCACGACAACCTGTTCGCCGCCATCGTGGAAGTGCTCGGCGCCGACGTGGTGGACGAGACGGTCGCGTCGGCCTGGGATCGGGTCTACTGGCTGATGGCCGACACCCTGATGGACCAGGAGAAGGGGCTCTACGCCGAGGCGGGCGTGGATTCCGGCGACGTGTTCCGGGACGTCCTCGTCCTGGCCCGCGAGGACGATCCCTCCGGCGTCGCGATCTTCACCGTCGGTTCCGCCGACCCGAACACGGAGTTGCCGGGATTCGCTCCGGGACAATACGTCTCGGTGGGCGTGCGACTTCCCGACGGTGCGCGCCAGCTGCGTCAGTACAGCTTGGTGGGCAGGCCCGGGGACGGCGTGCTGTCGTTCGCCGTCAAACGGGTCGACCCGGCCGGCGGCTGTCCGGCGGGCGAGGTGTCCTCGTGGCTGCACGAGCATCTGCGCCCCGGTGACCAGCTGCAGGTCACCCTTCCGTTCGGTGATGTCGTCATCGATACCGCGGCGCAGACACCGCTGGTGCTGATCTCCGCCGGAATCGCCAGGGTCAGCTGCGTGCCCTCGGCATCCCGGATGCCCGCGTGCACGTCGAGCAGTTCACGCCCGGCGACGCGGGCGCTCCCGGGCGAGTGGCACGATAGTGCTATGGCGCGACTCGACTATCATGCTCTCAACTCCACCATCCGCTACCTGATGTTCTCGGTCTTCCAGGTGCAGCCCGGAGTGCTGGGCGAGGACCGGGACGCGGCGACCAAGGAGGCGAAGGCGTTCTTCGACGGTCTCGCCGACCGCGACGTGGTGGTGCGCGGCGTCTACGACGTGGCGGGGATGCGCGCCGACGCCGATTTCATGATCTGGACGCACGCCGAGCGCGTCGAGGACCTGCAGGCCGCCTACGCCGACTTCCGCCGTACCACCGAGCTCGGGCGGGCCAGCGCGCCGGTGTGGAGCAACGCGGCGCTGCACCGTCCCGCGGAGTTCAACAAGAGCCACATCCCGGCGTTCTTGGCCGGTGAGGAGCCGGGCGCCTACATCTGCGTGTACCCGTTCGTCCGGTCCTACGAGTGGTACCTGCTGCCCGACGAGGAACGCCGCCGGATGCTGGCCGAGCACGGCAAAGCCGCGCGTGGCTACCCGGACGTGCGGGCCAACACCGTCAGCTCGTTCGCGCTCGGCGACTACGAGTGGATCCTGGCCTTCGAAGCGCCCGAACTGCATCGCATCGTCGATCTGATGCGCGACCTGCGCGCCACCGACGCCCGACGGCACGTGCGCGAGGAGATCCCGTTCTTCACCGGTCCCCGCGTGGAGATCGAGCAGCTGATCGCCGCCCTGCCCTGACGTCCACCGAACTTGCCCAGAGTTTTCGGGGCATGCGACGAGCGGTGCGGGCTCCGTACGCTGCCGGTGAGCGTCGGGCCTTTACTCCGCTGCGCTGTCCGAGGGGTGCAGTCGCAGAGCGATGGAGTTGATGCAGTAGCGCTTGTCGGTGGGCGTGTTGTACCCCTCGCCCTCGAACACGTGGCCGAGGTGGCTGTGGCAGTTCGCGCACAGCACTTCGACCCGGTGCATGCCGAGCGAGTCGTCCGACCGGAGAATCACCGCGTCGGACGCCGCCGGATCGAAGAACGACGGCCAGCCACAGTGCGAGTCGAACTTCTCGGTGCTGCGGAACAGTTCGGCGCCGCAGGCCCGGCACGCGTAGACGCCTTCGGTCTTGGTATCGGTGTACTCGCCGGTGAACGGCCGCTCGGTGGCGGCCTCGCGCAGCACCGCGTACTCCTCGGGGTCCAATTTCACCCGCCATTCCTGCGGCGTGAGCTGGATCCGCGGCGTGGGCAGGGACGTGTCGGCTTCGGAGCTCATGGCTCCACGCTAATACGATTCTCCTCGACCGGCGCCGAACCGTTGTGTGGCCTGGGGGTTTCCGCCGGCAAGGCGGTATCGGCGGTCGCGGGCCGTTGCGGCGCCTCGCCGCGCGAATCCGGTGCGGACTTCATCCACGCGGGATCGATGCCGAACGGCAGCCGTCCTTCCCGCCGCGCGGCCAGATAGCGGTCGCCGAGCACACAGAACACGACGATGAGCAGCAGGCCCCAGCCGAAGGTGATGCGCAGGTACTCCAAGTTGCGGCCGATGTGCTGCCAGCGGTCCGAGAGCCACTTGTCGTAGCTCATGAACCCGAAGATCGCCAGCCAGGCCGGCCAGTTGCGCAGCACCGAATTGCGCAGTACCACCGTCATCAGGAACGGGAACAGCATCATCGAGTAGTACATCTGCCCGAGCGAGCTGAGCAGGAACGAGGCGGCGAGCAGCACGCCGGAGGAGGTGCAGACGAAGAACAGCTCGTCCTCACGGTAGTAGCGGTACAGCAGCCACAGCGAGATCAGCACCAGCACGCCGAGCACCGCGCGCATGCCCCAGGTCAGCCACGCAGGTAGCCCGTAGTACTCGCCGTTGCCGACGATCGCGCTGTTGAAGTAGTCGCGGGATTCGAAAAGGTAGGGCGCGGTGCGGGTGAGGAACTTCTCCGGGTCCTTCGACAGCGGCCAGGCGATCGCGGTCAGCGCCAGCGGCACGCCCAGCGCGGTCACGAAGACCTTCCATTGCCCCCGGGCCAGCGCGATCAACAGCAGGGGAGCGAGAGTCGGCTTGACCGCGATACTCAAGCCGAGCGCGGCGCCTGCCCACAGATCTCGCCGTTTCAGCAGCAGGTGGATGAAGATCAGCTCCGCCAGCAGCACACAGCCGTTGACGTTGGTGAACACCAGCGTGTTGATCACGGTCTCGGACATGAACATCGCCAGCAGCAGTGCGGGGGCGGCGACCGAGCTCAGCGTGTACCGGAACAGCCGCAGCAGCAGATACCAGGCGATGAGGATCGCGATCACGTTCAGGGCGATGAACAGCCAGCGTGACTTCTCGTAGTCGATGACCGCGATCGGCGCGATCAGCAGGGTGCCGCTGGGCGGGTAGAGGTAGTGCGGGTCCACCGAGTCGAAGTTCGCGGTGTAGACCGGGCGTCCGTTCAGGAAGTCGAGGGAGGCCTGGTAGACCGGCCGGTAGTCGTCGGTGATGAAGCCGTTGACAGCCTTGATGAAAACCCGGTTCAGCACGGTCATGACCGCCAGCGGCCAGAGTGCGAACTTGATCACCTCGGCGGTGGTGCGAGCGGTCCGGGGCTCGAGCTGTCGAAGGAACACTGGGGCACGGTACACCGGATCGGTTACCGGTGGTTGGCCGGACCTGCCCGACTCGCCGCCCTGGCGGCTGCTCGACGCCTCCGGCTAGGCCGGGCAGGCGGTACCGTCAGCGGGAAGTTTGCCGTCCTTCAGATAGTCGAGCACCGCCCGCTGCGCGCAGCCGGAATGCGTGGCCACCGGATGCCCGAAGCCCTGCCAGGACAGCGCCGCGTGCCGAGCGCCCGCCGAACCGAGTGCGCCGGTCACCGACGACTGGCCGCCGTTGCCGACCACCGGATCGGCGACCCCGCCGAGCACCAGCACGGGAATCGCGAGCTTCTCGGGCAGTGCGGGCGCGGTCGACACCGGCCAGGCCGCGCACTCCATCAGGCCGATGGCCGCCGCTCGGCCGAAGACGGGGTACTTGCCCGCCCAGGTGCCTGCCAACTCGGTGGCCTTGTCCGGCGTCGGCGGCAGCTGCGTGTCGGTGCACCGGTTGACGAACTGGCCGTCGTTCGCCGTGGCCGCGGTTTCCCGGGTGACGAGGTTGCTCAACGGTCCCCGATCACCGCGACCCGCCGCGGCGAGCGCGTCGGACAGCTCCGTGACCCGGGTGGCCTGGTCGGCCCGCGGGCTGCCGAGGAAGCCCGAGACCGCGGTCAGCAACGCGTTCGCCGAGACGTCGCCGAGCCCGCCGGTCGCGGCCCGGTTCACCAGGTCGGTGACCGCGGCGCGCGGGTCGGCGCCGAGTGAGCAACCGACGCCGACGCAACGCTGCGCGAACGCCGTCAGCGCCGCCTCGGCGCCTTGCACGGCCTGCTCGGCACGGGTCACCGCATCGGTGCCGACCGGCTCGGGGGAGTCGAGCACCAGCCGGGCGAGGTGGTCGCCGTACTTGCGGGCGTAGCTCAGCGCGACCTTCGCGCCGTTGCCGGTGCCCAGCACCGCGATGTGCTCCACCTGCCACTGCCTGCGCAGTTGCTCGATGTCGTCGGCGGCGTGCGGCGCGTCGAAGGTGCCCTCGTAGGGCTGCAGGAAATCGCGGCAGGCGATGGTGCCGTCCTGGCTCAGCTTCGTCATCCTGGCGACCGGGTCGCCCGGGTCGGACTGGGCGTTGTCGGCTAGGCCGCGCCGCACCTCCAGCGGCAGGCAGTCGATCGGCTGCGAGGTGCCCATGCCGCGCCGGTCCACCGCCACGATCGGGTGGGCGGCCAGCAGCGCCGAGGCCGGGCCCGCGGCCAATCCGGCGAGGGTGGCGGAGGAGGAGCGATCCGAACCCGAGGTCAGCACCAGTGGCGGCGCGTCGGCCGGGGTCTGCGCCAGCCTGGCCCGCAGCGCACCGGCCCGGAAATTGCCCAGCACCGCGCCTGTGGAGTCGATCGGGGTGGAGTACTCGGCGCAGTCCAGCACCAGCCCCGCGGGCGCGGGCCCGAGGCCGAGCTGATCGAGGGTCGGCTGGGTGCACTCCCGCCAGCTGAGATCGGTTCTGGGCAGCTCGGCGCTCGGCGGCGGAGCGGGCGCGGCGGAGGTCGTCGCGGTACCCGCGACCGGCGGACGCTGCACCGCGACACCGGGACGATCCGACGGTCCCGCGCCGCAACCGGCGGTCACGATCGAGAGGGTGGCGGCAAGCACGGCGGCCCGAGTCCAGCGCATTGCTACAGCCTGCCAGGTTCGGGCGGTTCTTTCATCGACGGGCCCACCGGGTGAGCACCGTGCCGTCGTCGTCCAGCAGGACGTGCGCGCGCGTCATCCGGACGCGGAACTCGTGCGCCGACAGCGAGATTCGCCGTGCCGCACCGCCGACCAGCAGCGGCGCGGTGGTCAGGCAGAGCTCATCGACCACGTCGGCCTCCAGCAGTTCACCGAACAGGTGCGGACCGCCCTCGGTGAGCACGCGCAGCAGGCCGCGCTCGCCGAGCACGCGCAGCAGGCCGCTCGGCGTCACCGCGATGTCACCGGCTTCGATCACCTCGGCGCCCGCGTCCGCCAGACGCTGTTTGCGGTCGGCGGGAGCGGTGGCCGTCGTGATGATCAGCGGCGGCACCTGGGTGTCGGTGAGCAGGCGCGCGTCGGGGTCGATCGCCGCGCTCGCCGTGACCACCGCGATCGGCGGCGGCACGCCGTCGGGATGCCCGCCGATGCCGCGTTCGTGGAACGCGCGGCGGCGTCCCGGGTCGGTGCGCGCCCCGCCGTAGTTCTCCGCGCGCGCCGTGCCCGCGCCGACCACGATCACCTCCGCCAGTTCGCGCAGCAGCATGAACACTGTCCGGTCGGCCGGAGTGCCCAGCCCTTCGGTCAGGTTCCCGCTGGTGGCCGCGCCATCGATGCTGGAGACGAAATTGGCGCGGACCCAAGGCGCGTCGAGCGCGGCGGGGAAGGCGTACAACTGCGCGAGGTCGTCGGGGCTGAGCCCTGTGAGCTGGATCGCATTCTGGCTACGCTGCATGAGACCAGATCACACCACGTCTTTAGGCTTCGTCCATGCAAGAACGCCTCGTCGATCGTCATCCGGAGGTCCCGGCCGATCAGCTCGTCGCCCAGATGGTGCCTCCGCCCATGTTCGACGAGGTGAGCTTCGCCTCCTACATCCCCGATCCGAAGGAACCGAGCCAGGCGGCGGCGGTTCGCAAGGCCGAAGAGTTCGCCGACCAGGTCGCCAAGATCAGCAAGGCCGCGCACAAGAAGAGCTTCTTCGGCAAGAAGAAGCAGATCAGCGGTGCCGGTCTGTACCTGGACGGCGGGTTCGGCGTCGGCAAGACCCATCTGCTCGCCTCGATCTTCCACAGCTCGCCCGCGCCCAAGTCGTTCGGCACGTTCGGCGAGCTGACCAACCTGGTCGGTGCGCTCGGCTTCGCCAATGCTCTGGAGCGGTTGTCGGGCAACAGCGTGCTGTGCATCGACGAGTTCGAGCTCGACGATCCGGGTGACACCATGCTGGTCTCCCGATTGCTGACCGAACTGTCCGCCGCCGGTGTCTCGGTCGCCGCCACGTCGAACACGCTGCCGGGCCAGCTCGGCGAAGGACGTTTCGCCGCGCAGGATTTCCTGCGCGAGATCAAGAAACTGGGCGCCATCTTCGAGGCGGTGCGCGTGGACGGGCCGGACTACCGCCACCGCGACCTGCCGCCCGCGCCGGAGCCCACGTCGCCGGACGTGCTGTCCGAACGGGCGGGCAGCACACCGGGTTCTACCCTCGACGACTTCGACGCGCTGCTGAAGCACCTCAGCACCCTGCACCCGTCGAAGTACGGCGCGCTCATCTCCGGGGTGTCGTCGGTGTTCGTCTCCGGCGTGCACCCGGTGACCGATCAGGCCGTGGCACTGCGCATCGTGGTGCTGGCCGACCGGCTCTACGACGCGAGCGTCCCCGTGACGGTGTCGGGGGCGAAGCTCGACGAGATCTTCTCCGCCGAGATGCTCGAGGGCGGATACCGCAAGAAGTATCTGCGCGCCATCTCGCGCTTGCTCGCGCTGTCGCGGTTCGAAGTCGTGGCCTAGCGCCGCCGGTCCGACCGCGGCGGTTCGGTGACGACGTGTGCGAGTTCCGCGGACTCGATGATTGGAGCAGCCGAATGGCCCGAAGTTTTCGTGTCCCGGTCGCGATGGCGGCCGGTCTGGCGGTCGCGTTCGGACCGGTAGCAGGCATCGCGCAGGCCGACCCGCCCGCGACCGTCGCCGCCGACCCCGCGCTGCACCTGCAAGGGGTGCAGAACGCCCGCGACATCGGCGGGTACCGCAACGCCGACGGCCGGATCGTGCGCAGCGGTCTGGTGTATCGCACCGGACAGCTGAACAACGCGACGCCGGACGACTTGGCCGCGCTCACCGATCGCCGCGTGCGCTCCGTCCACGACCTGCGCACGGTCTACGAGCGCGCGCTCGGGCCGGACCGGGTCCCCGCGGGCGCGACAGCGCACTGGGCCGACGTGATCGGCCAGGCTCCGCCACAGGTCATCGCCACCACGCTCACCGGAGGGGACGGGCTGTATCGCGCGTTCATCACCGCTCCCGGCGCGAACGAGGCGTTCGCTTCGGTGCTGCGCGACGTCATCGGCGCGGACGGCGCGGTGCTGTTCCACTGCACCGCGGGCAAGGATCGCACCGGCTGGGCGGCGGCTGTGCTGCTCACCGTGCTCGGGATCGATCGGGCCACGGTCACCGAGGACTACCTGCTGTCCAACCGTTTCCGCAACGCGAGGCAGGACGACCCGCTCAACGGTGTCCAGGCGGCGTGGCTCGACGCCGCCTTCGATCAGGCGAACCAGACCTACGGAAGTTTCGACGCCTATGTCCGGGACGGGCTGCGACTGACCGACGCCGATATCGCCGCCCTGCGGGCCCGTCTGCTGGGCTGAGCGCGGAGTCCGGACCGAACGTCCGCTTCGGCTGTCCGTGGCCGCGGTGTGCACTACGATCCCGGCATGGCGAAGTTTGAGACATGGGACGGCCTGGAACTCAATTACCGGGTCTGGGAGGGCGGGGGCGTCCCGGTCGTGCTGCACCACGGAGTGGTCGCGGACACCAACGCGAACTGGATGAGCACCGGTGTGGTCGCCGCGCTGCAATCCGCCGGGCACACCGTGGTTTCCCTGGACGCACGCGGCCACGGTCGTTCCGACAAGCCGCACGAGGCGGCGCGTTACTCGTGGCATGCCATGGCGCGTGACGTGCGCGCGCTCTACGACGAACTGGGCTTCGAGGAAGTGGTGCAGGTCGGGTACTCGATGGGCGGCGTGATCTCGCTGCTGGTGGCCGCGACCGACGAGCGGGTGCGGCGGCTGGCGGTCGGTGGCATCGGGTCGGGCGTGCTGGACTGCGGCGGCGTCGACCGCCGCGTGATCGACCTACCCGATCTGCAGGCCGCGATGACCGGAGACGGCGCGGGAGCGTCGCCGACGGCGAAGATGTTCCGCGTGCTGGCCGACGCGGTGCACGCCGACGTGGACGCCATTCACGCGGTGGCCACAGGCCTCGACGATCGTCCCATCGAGACCCTGGCCGACATCACCGTGCCCGCACTGGTGCTGGCAGGCGACAGCGATCCGTTCGCCGCCGAACCGGAGCGGCTCGCCGCGGCCCTGCCGGACGGCGCACTCGCTGTGGTGCCCGGCGACCATCTGATGGCGGTGGTGCACCCCGCCTTCCATGCCGCGCTCGTCGATTTCCTGCGCTGAGTCCGCCCTCAGAAGACCAGCCGTAGCACGTGATCGTGATGCACCTGGTTGCCGACGGTGAACTTCCTGGTGCCGCCCGCGCCTCGGGACAGCCGACGCCCGTCGTGTTCGATCTCCCTGCGCCGCCGACGGCGATGCCGGAATCGCCTACGGCTCGCGCCCGGGCCTGCGCGGCCTACCCGCCGGTCGAACCTGGTGCGGTGGGCTGGTCCAGTGTTCCCGGACGTGTCCCGTTCGCGACGCGATGGGAGTGGAAGACCCGGGAGAGCGCCATCAGGGCTATCGCGAACAGCAGGGGAATAACGAATCCCGCGCGGTGCCCCACGCTCGCCGCGACCGCGCCGACCACGCCGCCGCCCAGCAGGGTTCCCGCATAGTTGAACAGGTTGAGGCGCGCGATCAGTGCGTCGAGTTCGCGTCCGGTCGCGAGATGCCCGGCCGCGCTGAAACACAGCGGTGCGATCACGGGCAGGCCCGCGCCCGCGACCAGAAAACCCGCGATCGCGACGGCCGGACTCGGCGCGGCCACCACGAGCGTGAGACCGCAGACCCCGGTGGCCGCGGCGGCCCGGACCACGTTGCGCGGACCGAAACGGCGCACCAGCGAATCGCCTGCGGCTCGGGCGACCAGCGATGTGCCCTGGTACGCGGCGAAGGCGAGCGCCGCGGTCGCCGAACCGGCGAGCAGGTCGTCGGTGAGATACAAGGCCGACCAGTTGCCCACCGCCAGGTCGACGGCGAAGACGAACGCAGCCGCGATTCCGAACGCGAGATACGCGCGCAGCGCGACGGCCGGGCCGGGCGAGGCGGTCTCGCGGGGACTCGTCTCCGCGTCCCGCACTCCGAGCAGTCCAGGCCCGAGGATCCCGCCGAGCACCAGCACGATCGCCGCGGCCGCGAGCAGCGATGCGCGCAGCGTCACCCCCAGCGCCTCGCACCCCGAGACGAACAACGCCCCCGCTATCGTTCCCGCGCTCCACGAGGCGTAGAACGACGACAGGATGAACGTCCCGTACCCGTGCTGGATGAACACCGCTTGCATGTTGGTGCTCGCGTCGACGACGCCGACCGCGATCCCGTAGCAGCCGAGCGCGGCCACCAGCAGCGCCGTGTTCGGCGCGAACGCCGCCGCCGATCCGGTGACGGCGACGAGCAGCAGCCCGATCCGCACCGCCGCGCGGCTGGACCAGCGCAGCGCCAGCCGCTCCGCCAGGACGCTGCCGCCGCCCGCCAGCAACGAGATCAGCACGACCGAGACGGCGATCAGGCCGTCCGACAGGCCGAAACGTGCTTTTTGCTGCGGCAATTCGGTCAGCACGACGGCGAGGAAGAAGCCCTGCGCGCCGAACGCGAACGAGTTCGCGACGCGGGCGCGCCGCAGGACGGGCGCGATCGAATTCACCGGCGCAGAGTAGCCGGAGGCGCACGACGGCGCGCGTCGATCCGGGCGGGCAACGGTGCTCGCGCGGGACCTCCGCTCGCGCGGCCTGGCAGTGCGCCGTGATCGGTGTCACCATCGAAGGGCCGCAACGACACTCGCGAACCGAGGGGGACCGACCGGATGAGAGAGCTGCCCGCGGATTTCTTTCGCACGCCACACGCCTTCTACCAGCAGCTGCGCGCCGAGGGGCCGGTGCACCGGATCCGGTTGCGCACCGGCGTCCGCGCCTGGCTGGTGGTCGACTACGACGCCGCCAAAGAGGTCCTGCGCCATCCCGGCGTCTGCAAGGATCCGCACAATCCGGTCGGCGCCCACGCACGGCGCTCGGCCGCGGGCGGCAGCGGCGTCACGGCGGTCAACCAGCGCCTCAGCCACCATCTGCTCAACGCCGACCCGCCGCAGCACACGCGGCTGCGCAAACTCGTCATCCCGGCGTTCGCGCCCGCGCGGATGGCGGCCCTCGCGCCACGAGTCGAGGCGATCGCGGACGATCTGCTCGACGCGATCGATCGGACCGGGGGCGGCGTGCCGGTCGACCTGCTCGCGGAGTACGCGTTCCCGTTGCCGATCACGGTGATCTGCGAACTGCTCGGCGTGCCGGTCGAGGACCGCGCGCGTTTCCGGGAGTGGTCGGCGGCCGTGGTGGACACGCCCATGTCCACACCGGAGGGCATACGCAGCGCTACCGATGCGATTGTCGGCTACTTCGACGGGCTGATCGCCCGACGGCGCGCAGAGGGGCTGGGCGAGGATCTGATCTCGCAACTGCTGCTCGCCACCGAGGAGGGTGACCGGCTCAGCCCGGACGAGCTGATCTCCATGGCCTTCCTCATCCTGGTGGCCGGTCACGAGACCACGGTGAACCTGATCGGCAACACCGTGCTGGAACTGCTGACCGATCCGTCCCGCTATCAGGCGCTGCGCGAGGATCTCACGGGGGTGACGCCGCTGGTGGAGGAGATGCTGCGCTACAACGGGCCGGTCAACGTCGCGACCCTGCGCTACACGACCGCGCCGGTCGAGCTCGGCGGCAGCGTCATCCCGGAAGGGGAGTTGGTGCTCGTCTCCGTGGCGTCGGCCAACCGCGACGAACGTCACTTCACCGCTCCGGGGATCTTCGCCCCGGAACGCGGCGCGAACGGCCACCTGGCCTTCGGCCACGGCATCCATTATTGCCTCGGGGCGGGACTGGCCCGGCTCGAGGCGCGCATCGCGCTGACCCGCCTGATCCGGCGCTATCCGCTGCTGCGGCCCGCGATCGACGACGTGGACCTGCGGTGGCGCGAGAGCATCCTGATCCGCGGGCTGCTCGAGCTCCCGGTCGTCCCCGTGCGTGCGCCCGCGGTGCGCTGACGAGCGGATTCGGTCGACCGACTTTGCTGTGCGCCGCTGGCGACGTAGCCTCTTGCGCATGACAAGCGGAAGCCGCATCGGGATCGTCGGTGCGGGTATCGCAGGTCTCGCCTGCGCGAAAGTATTGCAACAGGAGGGTTTTCCGGTCGAAATCTTCGACCGCGCACCCGATGTCGGTGGCGTGTGGAGTGCGACCCGGCGATACCCGGGACTGCAAACGCAGAACTCCAAGGACACGTACCACTTCTCCGACTTTCCGATGCCGGGCGACTACCCGCGGGTTCTCGACGGGCAGCACATGCAGGCGTATCTGGCCGCCTACGCCGAGCGCTTCGGGCTGACCGAGCACTTGCGGCTGCGCACCGAGGTGGTCGCCGCCGATCCGGTGGACAGCGGCTGGTTGCTGGAAATTCGCGACGAGAGCGGAGTCCACCGGGCGTCATGCGACCACCTGGTGATCGCCAACGGCGTATTCAGTGAGCCCGCCATGCCGGAGTACCACGGCGCCGACTGGTTCCGCGCCGCGGGCGGGCGTCTGTGCCATTCCTCGGAGTTCACCGACCTGGAGTCGGTGCGCGGCAAGTCGGTCGTCGTCGTGGGGTACGGCAAGTCCGCCTGTGACATCGCCACCGCGGTGAGCGAGGTCGCGGCGTCCACCTCGGTCGTGGCGCGGCGGCTGTTCTGGAAGATGCCGCGCAAGCTGGCGCGGGTCATCGACTACGAACGGCTGATGCTGACCCGCTTCGGCGAGGCCCACTTCCACTACCTACGGCCCCGCTGGATGGATCGGTTCCTGGATGGTCCCGGTGAATCCGTGCGGATCAGCAATTTCGATCTGATCCAGGAACTCGTCACCAAGCACTCGAACCTGCGCGAACTCGACTTGGTGCCCACCGGGCGATTCGAGGAGATCGCCGAGAGCACCGTCAGCCTCGTCAGCGACGGCTTCTACGAGCAGGTGGCCAACGGACGCATCACGGTGCATCGGGACACGACCATCACCGAGATGGGCGGCGGCCAGAAGGCGGCGCCCGGGATCCGGCTGTCCACCGGGCAGGTGCTGCGGGCAGACGTCGTGATCTGCGCGACCGGCTTCCAGCAGCGCGTCCCCTTCCTCACCCCGTACATCCAGCGCAGGCTGACCGACGAGCACGGCAACTTCCGCCTGCATCGGCAGATCCTGCCGTTGGGGGTCCCGAATCTGACCTTCGCCGGCTACAACTCCTCGACGATCAGCACGCTCAGCGCCGAAGTCGCCGCGCACTGGACCGCCGCGCTGCTCACCGGCAGGCTGCACCTTCCGCCCGCCGAGAAACTCGACGAGCAGATCGACGCCCGCCTGCGCTGGATGGAGGAACGCACGCGCGGCCGCCACGCGCACGGCACCGCGGTCGTCCCGTTCTCCATCCAGAACATCGACGAGATGCTCGCCGACCTGAAGTTCCGCCTGCCACTGCACACGCGAGCGGCGCAGGTGTTCCGCCGGATCAAGCCGGAGTCCTACCGGGGACTGACCACACGTCGCAAGCCGGGGCCGGGGCCGACGGCGCGCCCGACGGCGCCGATCGAGGCGGAACTGCTGCCCTACGAGGGCGACAGCGGCCGGGTCAGCCACTAGGCGACCGTGACCGGTCCGCTCACCAGGTAGGACGTGCGGCGGACGGGTACCGCACATCGGTCGCGGTGGTCGTCGGCTGCGAGTGGTGTGTGCGCACGTTTGCATCGACTGCCGAAAACCGCGTGTGTCGCCGCACGACTCGGACAGAGACATCCGACGCTCGACCCGAGTTGGGGTGACGCGGTCGAGTCACCGTCTCCGGCGCGCGCACCGACGGAGCGCGTCACGGCTCGCCAGCCGACGGTGCCCGGTACAGACCCGCAGGTCAGCGCGCCGTTGCCAACTCGGGCAGGCGTACGGATGGAAGCGACCGCCTGTACGACCGCGGACAGTTCCCTCGCAGGCTGTCCGGCCTTGCCACCTGGGTCGGACTCGCCCCGGGTTATCGCGTGCGCAATACCGGGGGCCACGGGTTGCGTTGGCGATAATCCAAGGGTGGAAGCGCTGGACATGAATCTCCTCGTGGCCCTCGACGCACTGCTGGACACCAACAGCGTCACCCTGGCCGCGGAGCGCCTACACACCTCGCCGCCCGCGATGAGCCGCACGCTGGCCAAGTTGCGCGGCGTGCTCGGTGACCCGCTGCTCGTGCGCGCGGGCCGCAATCTGGTACCCACGCCACGCGCTCTGGAATTGCGTTACGAGGTCAGCACCCTGGTCGAGCAGGGACGCGCGCTTCTCACACCGCGTGACGACCTCGACCCGGCCGCGCTGCGCCGGACGTTCGCGGTGCAGGCCGGCGATATGGTGCTGAGCGAACTGGCCGGGCCCCTGCTGTCCGCGGTGCGGGCCCAGGCTCCGGGCGTGACGCTGCGATTCCTGCCCGACACCGTGGAGGGCACCGCCGCGTTGCGGGACGGCCGGGTCGACCTCGAAGTCGGTGTGATCGACCACACCGACCCGGAGACGACCGTGCGCCGAGTGATCACCGACCGCGTGATCGGAGTAGCCGCCGCCGACCATCCCTTGGTCACCGATCGCGTCACCGTCGCCGCGTACGCGGCAGCCCCGCATCTGAGCATCTCGCGAACCGGACGTTCGCACGGCCCGATCGACGACCGCTTGGCCCTGCACGGCCGCACCCGCCGCGTGGTGGCCACCGTACCGACGCTGACCAGCGCGCTGTTCGCGGTGCGCGGCAGCGACTTGGTCTGCCCCGCGCCCGCCTTGCTGAGCTCCGCGACATTGCCCGCGATCGGTCTTGCCGCGTTCGAGATACCGCTGCCGCTGCCCGAGGTCGCTATCGGGATGGCATGGCACCCGCGCAACACAGCCGACGGGGGGCATCGCTGGTTGCGCGATCTAGTGCAGGAGATCCTGCTGCGTTCTTCGGCGGCGGCGCGTCCGCCGAAGCGGAAGCGCGCCAAAGCGGCTCAGGACACCGGCGGCGGGCTGGAGAGCCGATAGTCGGCCGGTCTGCGCTGCGCTTCGGTGCGCTCGGACTGATATCCGTTCGTGGTCGACTCGCCCGGCGTGGACCCGAAGACGTCGGTCCGGCCCAGCGGAGCCGCCGCCGTGCGCTTGAGTTCGTCCAGCATGGCCTGCAACTTGTCCACGTGCGTGTTCTCGACCGGAGTCCGGTCGTCCACGCCGGCGCGGTGCGCGCCGGTGAGTCCAGTGCCCGTGGCGTCGGGTACCGCACCGTTCTCCGAGCCGCTGTGATTAGTGGTCGCTGCGGAGGCGACGATGCTCTCGTACGGGGCGTTCTCGGCGGGGGAGTACGAGCCCGCGGCGGGGGCGGCCTCACGCGAGGCCGGGAAGGTCTCTCGCTGTCCGGTTCCGGGATCGCGCGGGGTGGGCGCGGTGAAGGACGACAGGGGTTCTCGCGGTGCCGGCGTGGTGAAAGTGGGCTCACGCGCGGGAGGGGCGGTGAAGCCCTGCGCGGAGCCGGTGTTCGGGTCGAGTGCGGTCAGCGTGGGCTCGCGGGGCGGCGTGAAGCTCGTCGGCGCAGCGGGACTCGGCTCGGGCGCCGCGTGCACCGGCTCACGCGGTATACCGTTCCGGGTGCCGGCCGGGTCGGGTGACTCGCTCTTCGGTGCCGTGGGTTCGGCGCTGTGTTCCGGCCTGCGCGCGTTCGACCGCCTCGCGGCGGCCCGAGGTAGCGGGGCGGCCGGGCGCTGGGTCGCTTCTCGATCCTCCGGCGCCGGGTCGGCACCGGATTCCAGGCGTTCCACCCTGGCATCGAGACCTGAAATATCTTGTCCGGCACCGAAAGCCCACGCCTCGAGTTTGGCCAACCGCCCCTCGACGGTCGGTTCGCTCACCACGGCCTGCGCACCGTCGATGCGGGCCGCCACCGCGTCCAGCTTCTCGCTGACCTCTCGGAGAGCCGACGCGATACTCGACAGCATCGCGCCGATCGACTCGCCGGTCTGCTGACCGTGCTCCATCCCGTACCCACTTCCCCGTATCGGCCCAGCTCGCACTCGGCCGGACGATTCTATCCGCCCAGTTGGACATCCGCGGCTCGCGAAGAATCGGCGGTACACCGATCCAAGACCTGATCGCTGCAGCCTAGGCCCCCGGAATTACCCCCCGGCAGGCGGATTACGCGACGACCCGCTTTGTCCGGAACGGGCCGCCACATCCGATCCGACATTATCCGCCCGATCCGCGGGCCGCGCGAATCCACGCGTCGGGTGACCGCGAGGGAGCGTCGCGCTGCCGTCTCGTGTCCGGTCACCGGAGGGCCGGGTGCGGCGCGGAATGGCGGCAACTGTCAATCCGTCGATATCGGAAGCGCCGATGCCGCTCCGTGGCATGATGAAAGTCCTTGTGCCGCAGAGTGCGACGCCACTTCCGTGGATCGGGAATGTGCGTGGCACACCCGAGCGCGGGGTAGACGAGGCTGGCGAGGTTGCCGAGTCTGACGCACTCTTGATCTATGGCGTAGGTCGCCGGGCCTGCGGTGGTTGTGCAGGGGAGTGGTCGCGTGAGAACGAAGCAGCGGGCGGAGATCGCCTGCGGGCGCCGAGCGATGCTCGCCGAGTTGGGTATCGGAGAGGCTTCCGGCCGTACCCGCGGATCGAAGACCGGATATGCCTGCGGGTGTCCGGAATGCGCCGCCGCGCAGTGGGATATGCGGCGGCTGAAGTACTGGCTGTGCGGCAGGCTGCTGGCCTACGGTGCCGACGAGGCCGAAGTGGATGGGCGCATCGGGACGCTGCCGGTGGATGTGTACTGGCGCAAGGGTGACCGGGTCTACGCCATCGAGGTGCGCAGCGGCCCGGTGGAGCGAGGACTCGCGCGAGAGCACACCGAGCGGTTGCGTGCGGAAGGCTGCACGGATGTGCTGTGGCTGTGCCCGCCCGGTTACTGGGTGCCGTATCTGCATGCGCTGGGCATCGCGGACTTCGCTCCCGCCGCCTGTGATTACCGCGCGGTCACCGGTGTGCTCGACACCGAGCACGCGATGGCGGCGCCGCGGCGCGAGCCGGTCGAACTGCGCGAATTCATCGCGGGCTGGGTGCGCGGCGAATACGTCTGGGGCTATCGCGACGAGAGGACAGGAGGCTGGGCCACCGTGACCGACTGGGAGTACCACACGAAGACACAGGCCACGGTCATCGCCCGGCAGCGCCAGGAACTCGTCAACCAGCGCACGGCGCTCGCGGTGGCCCGCAAGTCGTTACGCGACAAGCAGAAACATCTGCTGAAGCTGACCACGCGGCTGGAGCGCGCGGAACTGGACGCGCAGAAACAGGCCGACGCCCTCGCCACCGCCCAGCGCACGATCGCCGATCACGATCGGCTCGACAAGGCCTTGCGCAACACGATCGCCAATCTAGAGGTGACCATCGGCCGCTGGCAGTTGATCACCATCTGCGCGATGCTGCTGATCGTCACGTTCCTGGCGGCGGCGATGGTGGTGCGCTGAGCCGGAAGGGCGCTCGGTCCCAGCGCCATTCGTGGCGCAGCACCAGTGCGAGGAAGTCCAGCAGTTCCAGGCCGGTCTTCGCACGCACCTCGCGGAGCGCGGCCCAGTGCACGGGGCCGCGCTCGACGAGGTCACGCAGCATCCGCTCGGTCGCGGCGTCGACGGGGCGTGCGCGCAGATCCGGAATGCCGATGCGACTGCCGGTCCAGATCAGCCAGCCCCACCCGTTGGCGTGCGCGTGCGCTCGGCCTGCGGCGGCTTTCACCCGGTTGACGTGGAAGCCCACGTGGCCGAGCGGAACTACGTCGATCAACACCGTGCGGCCGTCGGTGAGCCGGGCGACGATGCTCGGATAGTGCATCCGCTCGGCGCCGTCGAGGCCGTAGACGACCGCCGCGGGTTGCTCTTGGAATGTCTCGACCTGGTCGCCGGCGTTGAGCATCCCCAACAGCCTGGCCTCCAGACCGGAGTCGAACGGCACATCGCGACCGACCTTGTCCAGGTAGAAGCGGCCACGGCCGTCGTCATCGCTGTCCACGGTGCGCGCGGAGGTGGTGGGGATGGCGGCCGGTGCGCCGGCGCGGGGCCAGTCGACCTGGTCGAGCCAGGGGTTCAGCTGACTCGTCGCGCGCGGCTCGGCGTCGTGCAGCTTGGCCAGACGCCGGTTGGTCTTCTTCTGCCAGGCCGCGATGCGCTGGGTGACGAACCCGGCAACCCGCTTCGCGTCCTCCGCCGCGTGCCCGGCCAGCCGCAGTTTCAGGTACGACAGCTCGGTCGCCGCGATATCGGTGTCGGTCGCGTACGTCTCCACCAGCAGCGCGCGGGTCAACTGCCGGTCCCGCGCGTCCAGGGGATAGCGCGCGGACAGGACCGCGGCGGCGCGATGCCCGGACAACTGCGCCATCCGGATCATCTGCCCGACCGCCTTGGTGTGTAGTTGCCGCACCCGGTCACGAGAGAGGTCGTAGCGAGCGCCGATGCGGGCCAGTGTCTCGGGCTTCTCCCCGGTGATCCCGAGCCGAGCCGTCAGCAGGTCGCCGTCCTTGGCCTTCTCGTCGGCGCGCAGGGCGACCAGCTCGCCGAGCACCTCGTTGACCTCTTCGAGCTCGAACGAGATGTCGTCGCGTAGATCGAGCGACTCGGGGTCGTCGTCATCCGGTGCCGCCCCCGGCGCGACCTCCGTACTGATCGTCACGCGACAACCCCCTGACTCGGCTCGGGCACTGTGCGCCACAGCGTATCCCCACCCACCGACACCGGCCCTCCGCGACCGTGCCGGCCGCTTCAAGGGTTCGGTGCCCGTTCGGGGCATTGCCACGGCACGGTTTGGGGCTGGGGATTGTCTTCGGCGATTTTCTTGAAGGAACTCGACCGTGAAACGCTGAGCACGGACGAGTCGGCAGGAACGATGACGGCGAATCCGTTGTCCCGGGACCACTTCGCGGGCACGAGCACCCAGAGGTCGCCGCGCGCCACGATGGCGCGGAAACACTGGTAGCGGAATCTCGGTGGCTGGTGCGGCTGGGCCTCGACCAGTGTCTCCGCGATCATGTTCCTCGGCACGTCCAAGCGTTCGTCCGTCACGACGGAGACGACCGATTCCTTCGTCCAGAGCTCGTGCGCGGCGGTTCGAGCGGCGTCGTCGCCGAGCCGGGTGGCGAAGGAGTTCATCACGGCGAAGAGCGCCAGAAGGCTCACCGCGATCGCCACGGTTCGGCTCACTCGTGTGGTCGGTCCCGGGTCGGGTGCGCTGGGGTCGCTGATCGACGTGGACAGGACCCAGTAGCCGACCACGACCAGAAGGCCTCCCATACCCAGCGTGATGGGCGCGAACACCCAGGAGACAACGGCCCACTCGGGCGTCATCCACGGCACCATTACTCCGGTGATGCCGGTGACGACGCAGACTGCTCCGAGCGCGAGGACGATTCGGCCGGTGGTGCGAATCAGGCGCGGCCGCTGTCCGCTTCGGATGAAGCGGCCTGCGTAGGCGCCTACCCATACGGCAGCGAACCACCCGACGAGAAGCAGCAACAGCGGGGCGTACAGCACGCTCACACTTCCCACTACATAGTCGCTGGTGGTGAAGCCGAGAGCATCACAATCCACGCCGAAATGGGCGAGTTTCTTGCGCGTGTACACGTAGCCGAAGTAGTAGCACAGCGCCGTGATTATCGTGGTCGGCGCGACGACCGCTCCGAGGACGCCTACCCATCGCTGGAGCACCGCCGGAGACGTCGGCACGGCCGACTGCTCGGTCATGTCACGGACCCGTCGGCGTGCCGCCGGGAGCGGGCGCCCGCCCGCCCGGTGCCTCCGGAGGGGGTGGCAAACTGCCGCCGGACGGACCCGGCGGTGGTGGGGGTGACGGTGGGGTCGTCAAATCCGGCAAAGGCGGGCCGGAAGGGCGGACGTTGCCTTCCGGCCCAGGTGGTCGACCACCTGGTGCACGGGTTCTGAACGGTTCCGTGGTGGGGAACGAGTTGCCGTCCGGTATCGGGGCTTGGGGCGGCGGTGTCCCCGGTGTAGGCGCGGAGGCGGAGGTCGCGGGCGAACTCGGCGTTCCGGGTAGCGACGTACTCGCCGTAGACGGCACACCAGAAGAGGAAGCTGGAGCGGTCACGGCAGGTGATGCCGACTCGGGCGGTGTCGACGGGTCGGTGGCACTGCCCTCGCACCCCATGACCACGGTCGCCGACAACGCGAGTGCCGAGATTTCAGCGGCGAGCCGAGCGACGCGTGCGCGTGGTGAGCGATTACTCCGTGGTGACCGCATCGGCACTCCTACTCCGGCTACTCGAATCAGGAAGCAGAGTGGCACGGGGCCGGTAGTTGCTCACGGGTAGCCGACTACCTGTCTTTCGACTCTCGGAGCTTTCGCGGCGGTACGTCCGACTACAACGCGGGAAGGTGGCGGTATATGGGCCACAAACAAGAACAGACCCGGTAGAAACCGGGTCTGACCTGGTGAGACGGTGGTGCGCGATACTGGGATTGAACCAGTGACCTCTTCCGTGTCAGGGAAGCGCTCTCCCGCTGAGCTAATCGCGCGAGGTGGAGACGGGAATCGAACCCGTGTGCACGGCTTTGCAGGCCGTTGCCTCACCACTCGGCCACTCCACCGCGCAAAGGGGGACGGCGTAATGTTGCCTGGCCCTACCTCTCGAGCGGATGACGGGATTCGAACCCGCGACCCTCACCTTGGCAAGGTGATGCGCTACCAGCTGCGCTACATCCGCATTTTGCCTCCGCGGGGCTCGTTTCCGGCCTCCGTGGTGCGAGACAGAACATTAGCGGACGCTCGGTGAAAGGTACAAATCCGCTGGTAGAACGAAGGAAATCCGGAAGGTGGCGTGCTGTGACGGCGGTGGCTCATGGGGTCGGTGGGAGAGGGGAGGCGTTCCGTGTTCGGTCTCGATGGTCGGGTGCGGAGTCGGCTGCCCGGCTCGTCGGGTCATGACGCGTCCCGTCCTTCTCGGAGAGCCTCCGGGGTGCGGCCGTCGCTCGGCGGAGGGCGGCGCTGCACCGTCCCTGTCCGGATGGCGATTTGGTGAACCGCCGGTGGCGCGTGCTAATGTTTCGTCTCGTCCGGAGGGCATCCAAGCCGCCGGAAACCCGTAAGGTCTCATAGCTCAGCGGGAGAGCGTCCGCCTCACACGCGGAAGGTCGCTGGTTCGATCCCAGCTGGGACCACTTCGCAAACAAGACCGGTGCAGTTCCTGCCCGGTCTTCTTTCTTCTCCGCGCCGGTCGGCGCTTTCTCGGCTTCACGTCACTCGATGACTCGGCCGCACCTCGATGTTGCGCTGTGACCTGGGTCACATTATGGTAGCGGTTGTCGTCTCCGGACCGGAAATCTTTCCGCACGCTTTGCGAAGTCTTTACTATGGTGCCGACTGGCTGCGTCACGGATCGTGTTTCCGCCGACGGCCCGAACTTCGCCCGCCGCTCGCTTTCGATGCCAAGAACATGTTTGACCGATGAACCGGGGCCACCACCCCGGCGAAGGAGAAAATATGTCCACCGACACCGATTTCGCACCACGGACGTCGCCGCACGTGAACATGGTCGATCGTCTGGCCGTCATCGGCCGTGCCGATCTGCCCGCTTCCATCGTGGTTTTCCTGGTCGCCCTACCCCTTTCGCTCGGCGTGGCGGTGGCTTCCGGCGCTCCGGTCGCGGCGGGCCTGATCGCCGCGGCGGTCGGCGGCATGGTGGCCGGACTGCTCGGCGGTTCCGCGATCCAGGTCAGCGGGCCCACCGCGAGCCTCACCGTGGTCGTCGCCGAGAGTGTGCACCAGTTCGGCTGGGCGGCAACCTGTTTCATCACCGTCGGTGCGGGCATGCTGCAGATCCTGTTCGGGCTGAGTCGGGTCGCCAGGGCCGCGCTGGCCATCGCACCGGTGGTCGTGCACGGCATGCTGGCGGGCATCGGCGTGGTGATCGCGCTGCAACAGGTCCATGTCCTGCTGGGTGGGAACTCGCTGAGTTCGTCGTTCGCGGCGCTGGTCGCCCTGCCCCACCAGCTGATGTCGGTGCGCACGGGCGACCTGGTCGTCGGACTCGTCGTGATCGGCATCCTGGTCGCGTGGCGCTTCGTGCCGCGGCGGGCGCGGGTGGTGCCCGGCCCGCTCGTCGCGGTGGTCGCCGCCACCCTGCTGGCGCTGGGCCTGCCCGCCCACGTCGAGCGGATCGTGCTGAACGGCTCGTTGGCGGACGCGCTGGGCCTGCCCGGCATTCCCTCCGGCGGCCCGGCGGCCGTCGCCACGACCATGGTGACGATCGCCCTCATCGCGAGCATCGAGAGCCTGTTGTCGGCCGTCGCGGTGGACAAGATGCGACCGGGCCACCGCACCGACTTCGACCGTGAGCTGATCGGGCAGGGATCGGCCAACGTCGTGTCCGGCCTGCTCGGCGGCCTGCCGATCGCGGGGGTCATCGTGCGCAGCATCACGAACGCGAACGCAGGCGCCCGCAGCCGGGCGGCGACGGTGCTGCACGGCATCTGGATCCTGCTGTTCGCGGTGGCGCTGGCCGGGCTGGTGCGGCAGATTCCGACCGCCGCCCTGGCCGGCCTGCTCATCTTCGTCGGCGTGCAGCTGATCAAACTGGCGCACATCCGGCTGGCCAGGCGGGCCGGTGAGATGTACGTCTACCTGGCAACGGTGCTGGGCGTGGTGCTCCTGAACCTGTTGCAGGGCATGGTGATCGGGCTGGGGCTGGCCTTCGCGCTGCTGCTGTGGCGGGTGGTGCGCGTGACAATCGTCGCGGCGCCGGTTGCCGGCGCGCGCCGATGGGTGGTCACCATCGACGGCACGTGCACCTTCCTGGCCTTGCCGAAGCTGACCGCGGAACTGGCGAAGGTCCCCACCGGCGCAGACGTGACCGTCGAGATGACCGTCGATTTCCTGGACCATGCCACGCACGAGTACCTCACCGAATGGGCTCGCGAGCGCGAATCGTCCGGCGCGACGGTGCAATTCGCCGAACTCGGCAGCGCGCGGATGGCCACCGTCCTGGCCGGGCCGCCCGAGCGCGGGCACTTCCGGCAGGTCATCGATCAGGTGATCGGGCCGTGGCGGCGGTCGGGTGATCGGGAGGACCGCATCGCGGCGGGCATCGCGGCCTATCACCGCGGCCACGCCCACGTGCTGCGCCCGCATCTGGACAAACTGCGCCATCGGCACGACGCCGACTCGTTCTTCCTCACCTGCGCGGACGCGCGGATCGTGCCGAACGTCATCACCAACAGCGGACCGGGCGACCTGTTCACCGTCCGCAACGTGGGCAATATCGTGCCCGCGCGCGGCGGGGACGTCTCGGTGGAGGCGGCCCTGATCTACGCGCTCGAGCGTCTCGACGTGCGCGCGGTCGTGGTGTGCGGTCACTCCGGTTGCGGGGCCATGGAGGCGCTGCACCGCGAGGAGCGGGCGGGGGAGGGGCTCGGCGATTGGCTGGCGCACGCGCGGCCGAGCCTGGAGCGCTATCGGCTGGGACATCCGGTGGCCACCGCGGCGGCCGTGGCGGGGTTCGGGCCGGTGGACCAGCTGGGCATGGTGAACGTCGCGGTGCAACTGGAGACGCTGCACGCGCACCCGGTCGTGCGCCGGGGAGTCGAGGAGCGAGGCGTGGCGGTGTCCGGATTGTTCTTCGACCTCGCCACAGCCCGGGTGATCGAGGTCATGGTCGACCGCATCGCGGAGTTCGGCGACGAAGGCCGTCTGATCGCGGCGGAAACGGCGTGACCTGGGAATTGTGCAGTAGGTCACGGTGATGACGACGACGGAACAGTGGGGAATGCCACACAATCGGCGAAGTTCTCAGGCTTTGCTAAGTCTTTACCAATACACTTGTACTCGTTTACATCTCGACTCATCGCTGTGTCGGGACTGCTTCACCGCGAGATGCCGGTTCGCGGTCTTGTGCCCTGCTGGACATGTTGATCGTCAACCGACCTCGGCGAATCAGCCGAGTCGGCGAAGGAGAGTCATGGCTATCGATCACGATTTAGCCCCGCCACCGTCAATGCCCGCACCCATGGGCTCGGGCCGCAGTTCCGGACCATTGTCCGATCGCTTCTCCGATATCCTCCGCCACGACCTGCCGTCCTCGATCGTGGTTTTCCTTGTCGCGCTGCCGCTTTCGCTAGGCATCGCGATCGCGTCCGGAGCCCCCGTCGCCGCCGGGCTCATCGCCGCCGTGATCGGCGGCATCGTCGTCGGCACGCTCGGCGGGTCGGTCCTCCAGGTGAGCGGCCCTGCCGCGGGCCTCACCGTGGTCGTCGCCGAGACGATCAACCAATTCGGCTGGCGCACGACCTGTTTCATTGTTTTCGCGGCCGGTGTCCTGCAGATTCTGCTCGGGCTCAGCCGGGTGGCCAGGGCGGCGCTCGCCGTGGCGCCCGTGGTGGTGCACGCGATGCTGGCCGGTATCGGCATCACGATCGCGCTGCAGCAGATCCATGTGCTGCTCGGCGGTTCCTCGCACAGCTCGGCCTGGCGCAACATCGTGCAACTGCCCGGTCAGCTGCTGTCCCTGCACGGGGGCGGCGCACTGATCGGCGCGGTGGTGATCGCGATCATGGTCGGCTGGAAGTACCTGCCCGCCCGAGTACGCGCCGTGCCCGGCCCGCTGGTCGCGGTACTCGTCGGCACGGCGTTGTCGCTGGTGCTGCCGCTCGATGCCGAGCGCATCGTGCTCAACGGCTCGCTGTTCGACGCCATCGGCCTGCCCGCCCTGCCGCGCGGCGACTGGTCGGGCCTGGTCCTGGCCATCCTCACCATCGCGCTCATCGCCAGCGTGGAGAGCCTGCTGTCCGCGGTGGCCGTGGACAAGATGCACTCGCGCAAGCGGACCGACTTCGACCGCGAGCTGATCGGCCAGGGCTCGGCGAACGTGCTGTCCGGCCTGCTCGGCGGCCTGCCGGTCACCGGCGTCATCGTGCGCAGCGCCACCAACGTGCAGGCGGGTGCGCACAGCCGCGCCTCCGCGGTGTTGCACGGCGTCTGGGTGCTCGTGTTCTCCGTGGCGCTGGTCTCCGTGGTGGAGCAGATTCCGAAGGCCGCGCTGGCCGGTCTGCTCATCGTGATCGGCACGCAGCTGGTCAAACTGGCCCACATCAAACTGGCCCGGCGCACCGGCGACTTGCTGGTCTACGCCGTGACGGTGCTCGGTGTGGTGTTCTTGAACCTGCTCGAGGGCGTGCTGATCGGTCTGGGCCTGGCCTTCGGCTTGCTGCTGTGGCGGGTGGTCCGCGTGGCGGTCAAGGCCGAACAGATTCCCGGTACCCAGCGCTGGCTGGTCACCATCGACGGCTCGGCCACCTTCCTCGCACTGCCGAAGCTGTCGGCGCAGTTCGCCATGATCCCCCCGGGAGCCGACGTCACGGTGGAGATGACGGTCGACTACCTGGATCACGCGGCGTTCGAGGCCATCGAGGAATTCGCCCGCCAGCAGGTGAACAACGGAGGCAGCGTCGATTTCGTGGAGATCGGTGGGGCCAGGATGGCCAACGCCGGGGCGCAGCCGCCCGCGCGCAGCTTCGCGCGCTCGGTCTGGGACGAGATCCTCGGCCCCTGGCGCCGCGACGATCGGCCCGCCAACCCGGTCGCGGCGGGCGTCGCGGCCTACCACCGCAGCCACGCGCACGTCGTCCGGCCGCACCTGGACGAGCTGCGCGACCAGCAGGACCCGGATTCGTTCTTCCTGACCTGCTCGGACTCGCGGATCGTGCCGAACATCATCACCAACAGCGGACCCGGCGACCTGTTCACCGTCCGCAACGTGGGCAATCTGGCCCCCGCCGAGGGCGACGCGTCGGTGGAGGCCGCACTGGTGTTCGCGCTCGAACAGCTGAACGTCCGCTCCATCGTCGTCTGCGGGCATTCCTCCTGCGGTGCGATGAAGGCGCTGCACACCGGCGCCGAGGTGCCCGGTGTGGACCCCTGGCTCGCGCATGCGCGACCGAGCCTGGAGCGATTCCGCACGGGCCATCCGGTCGCGGCCGCCGCGCGGGAAGCCGGTTTCGGCGAGGTCGATCAGCTGGCCATGGTGAACGTGGCGGTGCAGCTGGAGGTATTGCACCGGCATCCGGCGGTGCGCAAGGCGGTGGCCGAGCGCGGCGTGACGGTGTCGGGCCTGTTCTTCGACATCGCCAGTGCCCGGGTGGTCGAGGTGACCGAGAACGGGATCGCGCACATCGATGATGCGGGCCATCAGCCCGCTGCCGAGCTCGTGTGATCTCGGCCGGACGAGTGATCCCGCCCGGGCGACGTGCCCGGGCGGGATCGCCGTATCCGGAGGCGGTCGGGTATGCCGGACTGCTCGTACCCTGGGGAACGTGACCGCAGACCTGGAAACGAGCTCGGACGATCGCCCGACCCGCTGGCGCGCCTTCCGAGCCGGGCTCGAGCGACGACCTACGCTGTACCTCGGCTACCGGATCATGGTCGCCGTCGTCGGTGTGGCCGTGCTCGCGGTCGGGGTGCTCGCGATCCCCTATCCCGGTCCCGGCTGGGCGATCGTGTTCGCCGGGCTCGGCATCCTCGCCACGGAATTCGCTTGGGCGCGTAAGGCGTTGGGCTGGCTGCGGGACCGGTACCGGCAATTGATGGACTGGTACTCCCGGCAGGGCCGAGCCGTGCAGGTGGCCGGTGCTGTGGGCACCGCCGCGCTGGTCGTGGCGACACTGTGGATATTGGGAACCTTCGGGCTCGTGGGTAGTTGGATCGGAGTCGAATGGGAATGGCTGCGCAGCCCCCTGCAACGGTGACCACCGTTGCGGGGCGCATGCTCACCCAACCGGAATGGCTGGCCGCGCGTATCGGTGAGATGGGCCGTTCCTGGGGCACCACATCGCCGCGCATCGCGGGCACGCTGTGGTGGTGCATGGTCGCCTCCGCTCTGGTGGAGCAGATCGCGCGGGCGTACGCGCGCGACGAGGCCGCCCCCGAAGCCGCGCTGGAGCGCCTGGACTGCGAAGTTCGCCCCGACGGCGGCATCGAGCGCGTGCGCATCCCAGAGGGCGGTCACCAGGGCGGTGGTGCGGCGGCCCTGCACGAGACGCTCGCGACCGTCATACCACCAATCGCCCGAGTGTCGGGTGCCGGTGTGCCCGCCTTGTGGGCGATCGTCGCCGACGCGATCGGCAACCGCGCGCTCGACGCGGGGTCCGCCGACGCGGGTGCACGGCTGGCCGCCGAGATCGGCGGCAAACTACCGATTCCGCGCTTCGTCGAGATCGGCGGACGCACATTCGTGCGGCGCATCTCCTGCTGTCTGGTGTTCGAAGTTCCGGGCTGCGAGATGTGCACCAGCTGTCCGAAACGCCCCGCCGCCGAACGAATCGCCCTGCTCGCGGGCCTGGCCGCCGAGAACTGACGACCGGCCGGGTGACAGCCGACTTTCCCGCCGCGCCCGTGACTCGCCAGGTACGCCCGCAGCGCCGGACCACCCGGCGGGGACTCGAACGCAAATCTCACGCCACCCGACTCGTACGGCCGAAAACCCGGCGGGACGGGTCGGCGCGGCGGGACAGTAGCATGGTCGCGCCGGACGAACATGCGATCGGCCACCATCGAGCGGGACCCAGCCCGCACCCGAGAACGCCAAGGAGAGCGCAGCCGTGACCACCTCAGCCGCCATCAGCCCAGTCGCCCTCGTCCGGGTGCCGGCCGGGACGACGGCGGGCGCCGCGGTGCGTGAGGCGGGACTGCCGACGAAGGGGCCCGACACCGTCGTCGTCGTCCGGGTGGACGGTGAACTCAAGGACCTGTCCTGGACCCCGGACGCGGACGTCGACGTGGAGCCGGTGGCGGCGAACACCCCCGACGGCCGCAACGTGATCCGGCACTCCGCCGCACACGTCCTCGCCCAGGCGGTGCAGCAGGAGTTCCCCGGTGCGAAGCTGGGCATCGGCCCGTACATCAAGGACGGGTTCTACTACGACTTCCGCGTCGAGCGGCCGTTCACCCCGGAGGATCTGGCCAAGCTGGAATCCCGGATGAAGAAGATCGTCAAAGGCGCGCAGCGGTTCTCCCGCCGGGTGGTCGAGGTCGACGAGGCCAGGGCCGAGCTGGCCGGGGAGCCGTTCAAACTGGAGCTGATCAGCGACAAGTCCGGCATCGACGACCCGGAGGTCATGGAGGTCGGCGGCAAAGAGCTGACCATCTACGACAACCTGGATCCGCGCACCGGCGAGAAGATCTGGGGCGATCTGTGCCGCGGCCCGCACATCCCGACCACCAAGTTCATCCCGGCCTTCAAACTGACCCGCAGCTCGGCGGCCTACTGGCGTGGTGACCAGAGCCGCGAGGACCTGCAGCGCGTCTACGGCACCGCGTGGGAATCGCAGGAGGCGCTCGACGAGCACCTGCACCTGCTCGCCGAAGCCGAGCGCCGCGACCACCGCAAGCTCGGCCTGGAACTGGACTTGTTCAGCTTCCCCGACGAACTCGGTTCCGGCCTGCCGGTGTTCCACCCCAAGGGCGGCATCATCCGCAAGGAACTCGAGGAGTACTCGCGCCGCAGGCACGTCGCGGCGGGCTACGAGTTCGTCAACACCCCGCACATCACCAAGGGACATCTGTTCGAGGTCTCCGGCCACCTGGACTGGTACCGCGACGGCATGTTCCCGGCGATGCACCTGGACGCCGAACTCAACGAGGACGGCACCGTCCGCAAGCCCGGCCAGGACTACTACGTCAAGCCGATGAACTGCCCGATGCACAACCTGATCTTCCGTGCCCGCGGCCGGTCGTACCGGGAGCTGCCGCTGCGGCTGTTCGAGTTCGGCTCGGTCTATCGGTACGAGAAGTCCGGCGTGGTGCACGGCCTGACCCGGGTGCGCGGCATGACGCAGGACGACGCGCACATCTACTGCACCAAAGAGCAGATGCACAGCGAACTGACCGACACGCTGCGGTTCGTGCTGGATCTGCTGAAGGATTACGGCCTCGACGACTTCTACCTCGAGCTGTCCACCAAGGACCCGAAGAAGTTCGTCGGTTCCGACGAGATCTGGGAGGAGGCCACCGAGACCCTGTCGAAGGTCGCCTCGGCCTCCGGTCTGGAACTGGTGCCCGATCCAGGTGGCGCCGCCTTCTACGGCCCGAAGATCTCCGTGCAGGCCAAGGACGCGCTCGGCCGCACCTGGCAGATGTCGACCATCCAGCTGGACTTCAACCTGCCCGAGCGTTTCGATCTGGAGTACACCGCCTCCGACGGCACCAAGCAGCGGCCGGTCATGATCCACCGCGCGCTGTTCGGCTCGATCGAGCGCTTCTTCGGTGTGCTCACCGAGCACTACGCGGGCGCGTTCCCGGCGTGGCTGTCGCCGGTGCAGGTCGTGGGCATCCCGGTCGCGGAAGCTTTCGCGGCGCACCTGGACCGGGTGATCGAGCGGTTGCAGGTCGAGGGCGTGCGCGCGCAAGTGGATCGCAGCGACGACCGGATGCAGAAGAAGATCTTCAACAACACCGCCCAAAAGGTGCCGTTCATGCTGCTCGCCGGTGAGCGCGACGTGAACGCGAACGCCGTGAGCTTCCGCTTCCGCGACGGCACCCAGGTCAACGGCGTGCCGGTCGACGACGCGGTGGCCACGATCGTCGCGTGGATCGCCCATCGGGAGAACGCGTCGCCGACGGCCGAGGGTTTCCAGATCCAACCGGCGAACAAGGGTGGGGCATGAGCGAGCGTACGGTGCCGGACGGGCTCGCGGATCTGGACGGCACCGCTGCCTCGGCCGAGCCGGGCAGCATCGTGGACGCCGGCGCAGGCGAACCGGATCGGTTGCTGCGCCTGTGGACGCCGTACCGGATGTCCTACATCGCGGAGGCCGCCACCACCGCCAAGGATTCGACCGGACACCCCTTCACCGACATCCCGAAGATGTCGGATGAGGACGGTCTGGTCGTCGCCCGGGGCGAGCTGGTGTACGCCGTGCTCAACCTGTACCCGTACAACCCGGGGCACATGATGGTGGTGCCCTACCGCAAGGTGGCGAACCTGGAGGACCTCACCGAGGCGGAGAGCGCCGAGCTGATGACCTTCACCCAGCAGGCGATCCGGGTGATGAAGAAGGTGTCCCGGCCGCACGGCTTCAACGTCGGGCTGAATCTCGGCGGCGTCGCCGGTGGGTCGCTGGCCGACCACCTGCACCAGCACATCGTGCCGCGCTGGGGTGGCGACGCGAACTTCATCACCGTCATCGGCGGGGCCAAAGTCATGCCGCAACTGCTGCGGGAGACCAGGGCGCTGCTGTCGGCGGCCTGGAAGGAGACGTAGATGAGCGACCGGGCGGAGCGGCCGTGCTGAGCTTCTTCGGCCGCGAGACGTTCGCCAAGGCGACGGCTCCGCTGGGCCGGGCGCTGGTCGGCACGGGACTCACCCCCGACGCCATGACGCTGATCGGCACGACCGCCTCCATCGTCGCGGCGGTCACGCTCTTTCCGACCGGACACCTGTTCTGGGGAACCATGGTGATCTGGTTGTTCGTCATGTTCGACATGCTGGACGGAGCCATGGCCAGAGCGCGCGGCGGCGGCACGAAATACGGCGCGGTGCTGGACGCTACCTGCGACCGGCTCGCCGACGGCGCCATCTTCGCCGGGCTGGCCTGGTGGGCGGTCTTCCACGAGCAGCACAAGCCGCTGTTCGCCGCGACGCTCGTCGTCCTGGTGACCTCGCAGGTGATCTCCTATGCCAAGGCGCGCGCCGAGGCCAGTGGGCTGTCCGCGGACGGCGGCCTCATCGAGCGGCCGGACCGGCTGATCATCGTGCTGGTGGGCGCCGGTTTCACCGGGATCGGCGGTTACTGGGGCATCGAGTGGCTCACCTACGCCGTGCACGTCGCCATGTGGATCCTCGCGGTGCTCAGTATCGTCACAGTCGGTCAGCGGGTGCTGGCCGTGCGCAACTCACCGGGGGCGCGGACCGTGATCCCGGCCGGCCGCCCGCAGAGCCCGAGCGCCGGAACAGCGGGCACCACAGGACTTCCGTCGTGATCTCACCCGGGACCGGACGCCGACCGATGCACGGTGGCGTCCGGACAGTCGGGACGACGGATTGCGGATTCGCGGCGCGGGAGTGCGAATGACTATCGGGGAGCAGATCGGCGCCGCCGGTTACGCGGCGGGATGGCGGCTGGTGCGCGCGCTGCCGGAGCCGACGGCCCGGCGACTGTTCGAATGGGGCGCCGACCGTGTCGCCCGGCGGGCCAACCGGGAATTCCACGCGGGCGGCGCGCCGAATCAATTGCGGCGCAATCTGGCCCGTGTGCTCGGCGTGCTTCCGGCGGACGTGCCGGACGAGCTGATCGGCGCCAGCGTGCGGTCGTACGCCCGATACTGGCGGGAGGCGTTCCGGCTGCCCACCATGGACCATGCCGCGATCGACTATTACGTCGACGGGCTGGAGCATCTGGATGCCGCGCTCGCCGAGGGCCGGGGCGTGGTCTTCGTACTCCCGCACTCCGGTAACTGGGACATGGCGGGCGTCTGGCTGGTGCAGCACTACGGCGGCCTCACCACCGTGGCCGAGCGGCTGAAGCCGGAATCGCTGTTCGAGCGGTTCGTCGCCTATCGGGAGAGCCTCGGCTTCGAGGTGTTCCCACTGACCGGCGGTGAGCAACCGCCGTTCGGACAGTTGGCGGCGCGCCTGCGGCAGAACAAGATCGTGTGCTTGATGGGCGAACGCGACCTCACCGGCAAAGGCGTCCCCGTCGAGTTCTTCGGTGAGCGCACCTGGATGCCGGCAGGCGCGGCAAGACTGGCCATCGAGACCGGTGCCGCGTTGCTGCCGGTGCACGCCTGGTTCGAGGTGGACGCCGACGGCCATGAGGACTGGGGGCTGAAAGTCGAAGCGCCGGTGGATGTTTCCGGTGGGGTAGCGGCGGCTACCCAGGCGTTGGCGGATCTTTTCGCGGCGAATATCGCCGAGCATCCCGCGGATTGGCACATGCTGCAACCATTGTGGGAAAGCGATCTGTCGCCCCAGCGCCGTGCCAGGATCGCCACCGCCCAGGCGAGCATCAAGGCCGAGCAGGGGGACGAATCGCCATGAAGATCGGCATGGTCTGCCCCTATTCGTTCGACGTCCCCGGCGGGGTGCAGGCGCATGTGGTCGAGCTTGCGCGGGTATTCCTCGAACGCGGGCACAAAGTGAGCGTCCTGGCCCCCGCCTCCGAGGGCACGCCGCTGCCGGAATTCGTGGTGTCGGCGGGCCGCGCGGTGGCGATCCCCTACAACGGGTCGGTGGCCCGGTTGTCGTTCGGGCCCATGGCCTATGCTCGGATCCGCCGCTGGATCGACGGCAACGACTTCGACGTGCTGCACATCCACGAACCGAACGCGCCGAGTCTGTCCATGCTCGCGCTGAAGATCGCCGAGGGCCCGATCGTCGCGACGTTCCACACCTCGACGACGAAATCCTTGGTGCTGAGCACTTTCCAGGGCGTGCTGCGGCCGTATCACGAGAAGATCGCCGGCCGCATCGCGGTGTCCGAGCTGGCGCGCCGCTGGCAGGTCGAGGCGCTGGGCTCGGACGCGGTGGAGATTCCCAACGGCGTCGACGTCCCGGCGTTCGCCCGCGCGCCGATGCTGCCCGGCTATCCGCGCACCGGCGGGACGGTGCTATTCCTGGGACGCTACGACGAGCCGCGCAAGGGCATGGACGTGCTGCTCGGCGCGCTGCCCGAACTGGTGCGCAGGCATCCCGAGGTCGAGATCCTGATCGTGGGCCGCGGTGACGAGGACCGGCTGCGCCGCGAAGCGGGCGAGCTGTCCGGGCGCCTGCGCTTCCTCGGCCAGGTGTCCGACGAGGAGAAGGCTTCGGCGATGCGGAGCGCCGACGTGTATGTCGCGCCCAACCTGGGCGGGGAGAGTTTCGGCATCATCCTGATCGAGGCGATGGCGGCGGGCACCGCGGTCGTGGCCAGCGAACTCGACGCCTTCCGTCGGGTGCTGCGGGACGGCACGGCGGGGATGCTGGTGCCGGTCGGTGATTCGGCGGCCCTGGCGGCCGCGCTGCACACCGTGCTCACCGACGAGGTGCGCAGAGAATCTCTGGTGCACACCGCGACACAGGTGGTCGGCGAATACGACTGGCCGGTGGTGGCCGAACAGATCCTGCGCGTCTACGAGACGGTGACCGTCGGCGACACGAGAGTGCGGGCCGCCGGATGATCACCTTCTCCGCGACGACGGTGCTGGTGCTCGCTCTGATCGCCGCGGTAGTCGTGGCGATCGGTCTGTGGGCGTACTCCACCGCCAACCGGCTCGACCGGCTGCACGTGCGCTCCGACCAGTCCTGGCAGGCGCTCGACGCGGCGCTGGCCCGGCGGGCGGTGGTGGCCCGGTCGGTCGCGATGGCGATCGCGGGCCCGGTGTCCGACCCGGCCATGACGGAACAGGCCAGACAGCTGTCGGCCCTCGCGGACCGGGCCGAGCGCGCCGGTCGCGCCGAACGCGAGACCGTGGAGAACCGGCTGTCCTCCGCGTTGTCGGCGGTGGACATCGGCACGCTGCGCCCGCAGTTGGTCGCCGAACTGGCCGACGCCGAGGCCCGGGTGCTGATCGCCCGGCGCTTCCACAACGACGCCGTGCGCGACACGCTTGCGCTGCGCACGCGCCGCCCCGTCCGGATCCTGCACCTCGGGGGTACCGCGCCGCTGCCGTCCTACTTCGAGATCACCGAGCGCGCCACCCCCGCGGCGTCCACGGGGCTGGCGGTCGACACCATCCGCACCACCGCGCGGGTCGTGCTGTTCGACGAGAACGACCGGACCCTGCTGATGCGCGGCAACGACCCGAAGACGCCGGAGGTGTCGTTCTGGTTCACCGTAGGCGGCGGCGTGGAGCCGGGGGAGAGCCTGCGCACGGCCGCGGTGCGGGAACTGTACGAGGAGACCGGGTACCGCGCGGATCCGGCCGACCTGCGCGGCCCGATCTGGCGGCGCGTCGCGGTCTTCCCGTTCGACGGTGAGCTGATCCGCTCCGAGGAATTGTTCTTCGCGCTGCGAGCGCGGGGTTTCGAACCGCACGCGGCGAATCAGACCCTGATCGAACGCCGCTCCATCACCGGGCACCGATGGTGTACCGCGGCCGACATCGCCGCGCTGGACCGCTCCGGCGAGACGGTCTACCCGTATCACCTGGACGAGCTGCTCGCCGAAGCGGCCGAGGCGGCTTCGGGGACCGCTGATCCGGAGGTCCGTTCCATTCGCTGACCGGCAGCGGAACGGGTGTGATGTGTTTCACGATCGTGATACCGTCGCGATGATTCGGGGCGCCGGAGGGTACTGCTGACAGGGACGCATGCCATCTCGGTGTCGTGGTCCCGCTGACGGCGGGGCGTTCCTGCTCGTTGTGGAGGTAGTTGCTTCATGTCGTACCTGCTGTTCGATTTCCTGTTGCCGCTGATCGGTCCCGCGGCGGCGGAGTATTGGGCAACGTTGCTGGTGGTCGGCCCGCTGTGATCCGGAGCCCGGCGCGCGCCGGGCAGTCCAGTACAGCGCCGGGACCGCGCGCTCGCCGCACCATCCCGGCGTAGGGCGTCATAACCCAGATCACACCAGGCCAGTGCGCTCCAACTGGCTATCAAGTGGCCTTTTGCGGCCACCTAGAATCGTGGCGTTCGACCCGAGTGATCGATTGGCGCACATGCCTGGAGGAGTTTGCCGTGACCACCCCTGAGACCACCCAGACCGTCGGTACCGCCCGCGTCAAGCGCGGCATGGCCGAGATGCTCAAGGGTGGGGTGATCATGGACGTCGTCACGCCGGAACAGGCCAAGATCGCCGAGGACGCCGGCGCGGTCGCGGTGATGGCGCTGGAGCGGGTGCCCGCCGACATCCGTGCCCAGGGCGGCGTGTCCCGGATGAGCGATCCGGACATGATCGAGGGCATTATCTCGGCGGTCTCCATTCCGGTCATGGCGAAGGCCCGGATCGGCCACTTCGTGGAGGCGCAGATCCTGCAGAGCCTCGGTGTGGACTACATCGATGAGTCCGAGGTGCTCACCCCCGCCGACTACGCCAACCACATCGACAAGTGGAACTTCACCGTGCCGTTCGTCTGCGGCGCCACCAATCTCGGTGAGGCACTGCGCCGGATCACCGAGGGCGCGGCCATGATCCGCTCCAAGGGTGAGGCAGGCACCGGTGACGTGTCCAACGCGACCACGCACATGCGCAAGATCCGGCAGGAGATCCGCCGGCTGTCGTCGCTGCCCGAGGACGAGCTGTTCGTCGCGGCCAAGGAGCTGCAGGCGCCCTACGAGCTGGTCCGCGAGATCGCCGAGACCGGCAAGCTTCCGGTCGTGTTGTTCACCGCGGGCGGCATCGCCACCCCCGCCGACGCCGCGATGATGATGCAGCTCGGCGCCGAGGGTGTCTTCGTGGGATCGGGCATCTTCAAGTCCGGCAACCCGGCTCAGCGCGCCGCCGCCATCGTCAAGGCCACCACCTTCTACGACGATCCGGACGTGCTGGCCAAGGTGTCGCGCGGGCTGGGCGAGGCCATGGTCGGCATCAATGTCGAGGAGATCGCCCAGCCGCACCGCCTGGCCGAGCGCGGGTGGTGATTTCCGGCCGGTAGCGTCTGCCGCGTGGAGTTGCGGCAGCTGCGGTACTTCGTGGTTCTGGCGGAGGAGTTGCACTTCCGCCGGGCCGCGGAGCGATTGTTCATCTCGACGCCCACGCTCAGCCAGCAGATCAAGGCGCTGGAGCGGGAACTGGGCGGTCCACTGCTGATCCGGGAGCCGCGGGTGGAGCTGACGGCCGCGGGCACGGTGCTGTTGCGCACCGGCAGGGACGCGCTGCGCGCGATGGACGACGCGGTCCGGCAGACCAGGCGCGCCGCCGTGGCCGGCACCCCGGTGCTGCGCCTGGGACTGTTGAACGGCGTCCCGCCGTGGCTGCCCGCACGCATAGACCGCCTGCTCACCACCGCGCTGCCGGGCGCCCGCTCGGTGCTCACCGGTGGGACCACCGCCGATCAGGTGCGCTTGCTCGACGACGACGAAGTCGACTTGGCGCTCCTTCGCACCCCGGTGGAGCTGCCCGAGCGCTTCGCGCAACGCGCGGTGGCCCGCGAGGAACTGGGCGTGGTGATGTCCGAGCGGCATCCCCTCGCGAGCGCGGCACTGCTCGACCCGGCCGAGCTCAGCGGTTACGAGTTGATCTTGTTCGCGCGCGAATCCGCCGCGGGCCTGCATGATTCGCTGTTGCGCACGCTAGCAGGCCACGGCGCCCGGGTACGGCTGAGCGACAGCGCGATGGGGCATGCGCAGATGCTCGCGGTGCTGCCGTCCCGGCCCGACGTGATCGGGCTCAGCTCGTCGCGCGTGGACGGGCTTCCGGGTCTGGTCTGGCGGCCGCTGCGCGGCGCGCCACTGCGGGTGACCTACGCGGTCGCCTGGCGCGCGGCGGTGCGCGATCCCGCCGTCGCGGCGCTGGTCGCCGCGCTGACGGGCGAACTGTCGGCTTAATAGGCCGCGCGGCCCGCTTCCGGTGCTAGGTTCAACTCTTACGGCGGCCGCAAGGTCGTCTCATGGTTCTCACAATCACGCTCAGTAGCTTCGCCATTCGATGGCCGTCCCGGCCATTCGCGCCCTCTCACCGTCGGATCGATCCGAGCGCAAAGGACGAACAGTTGAAGCTTCTCAAGACCGGACGCATCGCAGCAGCGGGACTGGCCCTCATGGCCGCCCTCAGTCTCGCCGCCTGCGGCAGCGACGACAAGAGCGACTCGCCCAAGTCCACTCGCACGACAGTCGGCGCCTCGCCGACCGTGACCATGCCCGCCGCGCCCACCGCCGACGAGCTCAACGCCATGTTGCAGAAGGCGCTCGACCCCGCGGTGCCGAATGAGCAGAAGCTCGACTCCGTGCAGGGCATCGAAGCCGATCCCGGCCTGCCCAACCGTTTGGCCGAAGCGTTCCGGCAGGCGAACGCCACGGCGGTGGTCACCGGAGTGACGGCCTTCGGCGACAGCGTCACCGCCCAGGCCAAGTTCACCATCAACGGGCAGGAGAACCAGGTCGACGTTCCGTTCGTGCTGGACGGCGGCAAGTGGAAGGTGCAGAAGACCTGGGCTTGCCAAGCGCTGGCCAACTTGAACCAGCAATCCCCGGCCTGCATCCCCTGACGGGCGGAAAGGCGGCGGTGAAGTGCGCCGCCCCGTGCCCCCCGGATCGGACTTCCGGCCTGCGGCGTTAGGCCGGGGCTAAGGCGTATTCGGCAGCGTGACATGGACACTCGGCCGCCGCGATGGTCGGCTGGAGCCATGACAGCAAGCAGGACAACACCCGAACGTGTCGTCGTCGTGGGCGGCAGCTCCGGCATGGGACTGGCGCTGGCGGCCGCACTGATCGCCGAGGGCGCGGAGGTCACCATCGCTGGTCGTTCGGCAGAACGGCTGGCCGCGGCGGAGCGCACCCTGTCCGCGGGGCCGGGCACGGTGCGTTCGGCGGTCGCGGACATCACGCGCGAAGCGGACCTCGAGCGTTTGTTCACCGAGCGGGAGCCGGTCGATCACGTCGTCACCACCGCGGCCGACGTCACCGGCGCCTACCAGCCGCTGGCCGGGTTCGACCCCGATCTGGCTCGGAACCTGCTGTCATCCAAGCTGATCGGCCCCACGCTGCTGGCCAAGCACGCCCGGGTGGTCCCCGGCGGCTCGGTGACCTTCACCTCCGGCGTCGCGGCCTACCGGCCGGCGCCGGGCGGCGCCATGGTGGCGGCCGTCAACGGCGCTCTCGCCTCGCTGGCCTACGCCCTGGCCCTCGAACTCGGGCCGGTCCGGGTCAACGTGATCTCACCCGGATGGGTCGACACCCCGATCTGGGACACCATCGCGGGGCCCGCGAAGGCCGAACGTCACCGGCAGCTCGCCGCCCGCCTGCCCGTCGGTCGCATCGGCCGACCCTCCGATATCGCGCAGGCGATGCTCGGGGTGATGCGCAATCCCTTCATCACCGGCACCGTCCTGCACGTGGACGGGGGGCATCGACTGGTGTGACCGGGGCCGGAAAGTCACATGTCGATACGTTCTTATGCGCATTCGACGATTGAATCGGCTTCGTAGACGCTCATCGGTCGGGCGAGAACCGGCAGGGACGGCACGGACCTAGTCCGCCTGATTGTCGTCGACTCGAAGCGCCGGCCGATCAGGGTGGTCCCAGCGGACGAAGAAAGTCGGCGCGAAAGGGTTCTCGGCGTCGTGGCGCAGGAGGGCGGGAATGGTCCACTGTGCCTCGGGCGGGGTGCGGCGGTGGAGTGCGGCTTCGGACAGGTCCAGCCGAACGGTCACGTCTGCGTCGAGGCGGCGGCCCGCGAGCATCGGGCCCGCGACGACGAGGGTGGTCGCGGGCAGCGCCGTCCGGATCGCGGCGCGCGCGGACCGGTCGGCGGCTTCGTCCCAGAGGGCAGGCAGCCACCGGCCGTGGCCGCGGAGCGCATCGATCACTTCGCGGCGCAGCGCGGCATAGTCGAACCAGGTAGTGCGATAGGACATCTCGTCGGTGCGCCCGAACTCCATGCGCAGTGAGGCGGGTCGTACGTAGTCGTGCAGCGAGACCACGTCGGCCGAGCGGCCCGTATCGCGCAGCGCCGCGACGATCCGCCGGGCGAGCGCCACCGGGTCGGCCGCGTCCGCGCCGTCGACGGCGATCACCGTGTGCGAGGTCGCGGTCAGGACGGGACGGGACACCCGCTCGACGAGGCTGTCGGGTGTGATGGGCAGAAAGCGTGGCACCGGTCCATCTCAGCAAAATCGGGACGGCCGGGGCAGCGTGGGCGTTGCCGGGCGTTCACCGGCGGCCGACCGGTGACGCCGTGAGCGGCCGGGATAATCTCAGCGCATGGCGACAATCGAAGAGGCGCTGGAGATAGAGCGGCTGGAGCGGGACATCTTCCGTGGCGCGTCCACCAAGACCCAGCTCCCGCGCACGTTCGGCGGCCAGGTTGCCGGCCAGGCGCTCGTGTCCGCGGTGCGGACGGTGGAACCTCGATTCCAAGTGCACTCGCTGCACGGCTACTTCCTGCGGCCGGGCAATCCGCAGGAGCCGACCGTCTACCAGGTCGAGCGCATCCGCGACGGCCGCTCGTTCTGCACCCGGCGGGTCACCGGCATCCAGGACGGTGCCGCGATCTTCACCATGTCGGCGTCGTTCCACGTCGGTGACCAGGGGCCGGAGCACCAGGACGTCATGCCCGACGTCCCGATGCCGGATGATCTGCCCGACGCGAGCACCACGATGTCGCCCGAACGGCTGTGGGCGATGCGCGAGTGGGAGCACTGGGACATCCGCATGGTCCCGCAGGAGAACGTGTCCCGCCGCGACGGGGTGGTCTCCCAGCAGCAGGTGTGGTTCCGCTACCGGCACCTGTTGCCCGACGATCCGTTGGTGCACGTCTGCACCCTCGCCTACATGAGCGACATGACACTGCTGGGTTCGTCGAAGGTCATCCATCCCGACGAGCCGACCCAGAACGCCTCGCTCGATCACGCGATGTGGTTCCTGCGGCCGTTTCGCGCCGACGAGTGGCTGCTCTACGACCAGTCCTCGCCGTCAGCGGGATTCGGTCGGGGCCTGACCGGCGGCAAGATCTTCACCACGGAGGGCAGGCTGGTCGCCGCCGTGGTGCAGGAAGGTCTGATCCGGACGCTGCGCGAGGACTGACCCGGGCTGAGATGAGGTGCGCGTGGCAGGCGACCGTGAGCGGGCCCACATCGGCAGGGCTCGTAAGCTTTCCGGCGTGAACGCTACCTCGGTCGCCGCACCCGCCGCCGACACCGGACCGGAGCAGTCCCGTCCCACCATCGGCGTGCTCGCGCTGCAAGGCGACGTCCGGGAGCACGTCGCCGCGCTCGCCCGTTGTGGCGCCGAGCCGGTGCTGGTCCGGCGCGACGCGGAACTCGCGGCCGTGGACGCGCTCGTGCTGCCCGGCGGCGAGTCGACCGCGATCAGTAAGTTGCTGCAGGCCTTCGAATTGCTGGAACCGCTGCGCGCGCGGCTGCGCGACGGCATGCCCGCGTTCGGTTCCTGCGCTGGCATGATCCTGCTCGCCTCGGAGGTGCTCGACACCCGCCCGGACGCCGAGCATCTGTCCGGCATCGATATGACGGTGCGGCGCAACGCGTTCGGCCGCCAGGTCGACTCGTTCGAAACCGATCTGCCGTTCGCCGGGTTGACCGGCGGCCCGGTGCGCGCGGTGTTCATCCGGGCGCCGTGGGTCGAGCGGGCCGGCGCGAACGTCGAGGTCCTGGCCACGGTGCCGGCCGGCCCGGCGGCGGGCCGGATCGTCGCGGTCCGGCAGGGCAACGTGCTGGCTACGTCGTTCCATCCCGAAGTGACCGGCGATCTGCGGGTGCACCGCATGTTCGTGGAGATGGTCCGCGAGGCGTGAGGGCACGGGCTGATGACGTCCGCGCGGCGCGCGCAGGCGGATAGTCGGGGCCGCTGCGCACGGCCGTAGGGGCCGCCCGAGTAGGCTGGGGAAGTTGTCCGCCCGGCCGTGCCGGTACCGTACACACGACCAGACGTGCCACCGACCTGAAGGAAGTAGGGAATGAGCGGCCACTCCAAATGGGCCACCACCAAGCACAAGAAGGCTGCGATCGACGCGAAGCGCGGCAAGCTGTTCGCGAAGTTGATCAAGAACATCGAGGTGGCGGCCCGGACCGGTGGCGGTGACCCGGATGGCAATCCGACGCTGTACGACGCCATCCAGAAGGCGAAGAAGTCGTCGGTCCCCAACGACAACATCGAGCGGGCTCGCAAGCGCGGCGGCGGCGAGGAAGCCGGCGGCGCCGACTGGCAGACGATCATGTACGAGGGCTACGGCCCCAACGGTGTCGCCGTACTGATCGAATGCCTCACCGACAACCGCAACCGTGCCGCGGGTGAGGTGCGGGTCGCGATGACGCGCAACGGCGGCAACATGGCCGACCCGGGCTCGGTGGCCTACCTGTTCCATCGCAAGGGTGTCGTCACCCTGGAGAAGAACGGCCTGTCCGAGGACGATGTGTTGCTTGCGGTGCTCGACGCGGGCGCCGAGGAGGTCAACGATCTCGGTGAGTCGTTCGAAATCATCAGCGAGCCGGGCGATCTGATCGCCGTGCGCACCGCGCTGCAGAGCGCCGGGATCGATTACGACTCCGCCGAGTCGGGTTTCCAGCCCTCGGTGTCGGTCGCGGTGGACGCCGACGGCGCCCGCAAGGTGATCAAACTCGTGGACGCCCTCGAGGACAGCGACGACGTGCAGAACGTCTACACCAACGTCGACATCCCGGACGAGGTGCTCGCGCAACTCGACGACTAGTCGACCAGGCGCGCGTAGTACTCCTGCATGGCGGGATAGTAGTGGGCGAAATCGGGGCGGTCGTTCTGTGCGCGGGCCGCCCCGAGCATATCCAGGTAGTACTCCCAGCCGGGGCCGACCTGTGGCAGCTGAGTGATCTCGGTGTCGCTGCGCAGGTGATGGGTGAACCGTAGTTCGGTGGTTCCCGCCGCTTCGCGCAGGGTCAGGTCCAGCTGCCAGTCACCGTGGTCGTCGATGGCGGAGACGGCGAGGCGATGCGGAGGCTCGCAGGCGTCGATGCGCAGCTGCATCCACGGCTGCCGGTCTTCGAAAACCATCTGCAGTTCGATCGTTCGTCCCGGTCCCGCCTCGCCCTCCCACGGTCCGAACCAGCGTGCGGTGCGGTCGGGTTCGGTGACGCTGGCCCAGACGTCTTCGATCGGTGCGCGGTAGGTGCGGATCAGCACCAGATCCCGGCCCGTGTCAGCGGGGAACAGTCGTCCGGTGGGTCGCTTGGTCATGGGTTGTCCTATCTCCTGGGAGCGGAGCTCTGCGCGGTGACGCTCGGGAACCGCCTCCGGTCCGCACCGCTCAGGCGGTGCTCTGGATCGTGTCCTGGCCGCCGGAACGGCGCTCGCGTCTGGTCCGGTACACCTCGGTTTCGAGTGCGTCGAGGTGGTGTGCCCAGGTGGCCGGTTGCTGGAATCGCGCGAGCCACTCGGTGAGCGCCGCGAGCGGGCCGGTGTCGAGCACGTAGAAGCGTTCCCTGCCGACGAGTTCGTCGCGGACGAGCCCGCTTTCGCGCAGAACCCGCAGATGCCGGCTCACGGCGGGGCGGCTGATCGCGAAGTGCCCGGCGATCTCCCCGGCGGTGCGCCGGGTGCCGATCAGTAATTCCATGATCTCCCGGCGCACCGGATCGGCGATCGCGCCGGCTACCTCGTCCACGACAAAAGCGTAACCAGTTGGTTACGCTTTTGTCGAGATGGCGAGTCGAATTCGGTCAGAATTGCGCGACCGGGGGCGGGTTACCGCCCCCGAGCAGGTGAGGCCGGCTCACTCCGCGATCTTCGTGCGATCGCACCATTCGTACACGCGCAGCCGCCCCTCCGGAGTGTCCTGTTCCCGCTGGGTGACCTTGAAGTGCTCGTATCCGCCGCGGTACGGCACCTTCAGTTCCACTCCGGGCGGGGTGATCGGGACGATGCGCGCGGGCAGATCTTGCGGCCCGCCTTCGAGGACAGCTTTTGCACCAATGCTCATCCTCGGATGGTAGAAGCGCGAACGGCCTGATCGTGGCACATTTCAGGGCACGGTGAGTACCAATTTGCCGACGGTTCGCCCGGTGTCGCCCAGTGTGTGCGCTTCGGCCGCCCGCGACAGCGGGAACACTCCCGCGATCGCCGGACGCAGCGCCCCGGATTCGACCAGTCCGGCGAGGGCGAGCATGCCGGCGTGGTCGTGTTCCACCAGTAGCCGGATCGCGCGGACGCCCAGTGCCTCCGCCTCGCGCGCGAGGTCGGCCGCGCCGAACGCCCGCAGTGTCACCAGCAGTCCGCCGGGGCGCAGGGTGCGCAGTGACCGGATGCTGTGGTCGTCGTCGATCGAGTCCAGTACCACGTCGACGTCGTGGACCGCCTCGGCCACATCGGTCGTGCGGTAGTCGATCACCTCGTCGGCGCCGATCTCGCGCAGGAACGCGTGATTGGGTGCGCCGGCCGTGGCGATGACGTAGGCCCCGCGCGCTTTGGCGATCTGCACCGCGAAGTGGCCGACGCCGCCCGCGGCCGCGTGGATCAGCACGCGTTCGCCCGCTTCCAGACGCGCGGTATCGACGAGCGCCTGCCAGGCGGTGAGCGCGGCGAGCGGGATCGCCGCCGCCTGGGTGTGGTCCAGGCCGGCCGGTTTGCGGGCGAAGGCGCGGGCCGGGCCCGCGACGTACTCGGCGCAGGAGCCGTGACCGTGCGGATACGGGAGCATGCCGAACACCTCGTCGCCGGGGCGGAAGAGGGTGACGCCGATGCCGGTGGCCGCGACTTCACCGGAGACGTCCCAGCCGAGGACGAACGGCGGCTCGGGCAGGAACAGTCCCGTGGTGGCGCGGTGGCGCCAATCGGTCGGATTGAGGCCTGCGGCGCGGACCCGGACCAGGATCTGGCCGGGGCCCGGAACCGGTTGCGGGAGCGTCACTTCGGTGAGTACCTCGGGTCCGCCGAGGGTCTGCTGGCTGATCGCGCGCATGGTCGCGGTGCTGTCGATATCGGTCACGGCTGTCAGCCTGCCGGGCGCGGGCGCGACAGGAAATGGCACGATTGCCATTCTTCGATATGATCGTGCCATGGTGGACTCGACTGCACCCCATCGTGTGGTGGTGCTGGCATTGGACGGGGTCTACCCCTTCGAACTCGGCATCCCGAATCGGGTGTTCGGCAGCGCCGCGGGCAGATACGACGTGATCACCTGCTCGGTCGACGGGCGTCCGGTGCGCAGCGCCGCCGATTTCGACATCGCGGTGGCACACGACAGCGGGGCTCTGCGCAGCGCCGACACAGTCGTGCTGCCTGCGTGCGATATCAGCACCGCTCTCACCGGGACATTGCCGCAACCGGTGCTCGACGCGTTCGCGCAGATCCGGCCGGAGGCCAGGATCGTCGCCATCTGCACCGGCGCCTTCGTGGCCGCGGCCGCTGGACTGCTCGACGGCCGCCCGGCCACCACCCACTGGAACCAGGCCGGTCTGTTCCGGCGCACCTTCCCGCGCGTGCTCCTCGACCCCGACGTGCTCTACGTGGACGACGGGAACGTCCTCACCTCGGCGGGCGCGGCAGCAGGGCTCGACGTGTGCCTGCACCTGGTGCGGCGCGATCACGGCAGTGCCGTGGCGAACGCGGTCGCACGCCGCTGCGTGGTCCCGCCGTGGCGCGACGGGGGGCAGGCGCAGTACATCGAGCAGCCGGTGCCACCCGTCACCTCGGCGGGGACCGCCGCGGCCAGGCAGTGGGCGCTGGAGAACCTGCACCAGCCGCTGACCGTCGACGAATTGGCGGTGCGGGCCCGGATGAGCAAGCGCACCTTCGCCCGCCGCTTCCGCGACGAGGTGGGCATGAGCCCGGGCCGCTGGTTGATCCAGCAGCGCGTCTTCCGTGCCAGGCACCTGCTCGAAACCACCGACCTGACCGTCGATCGGATCGCGGGCGAGGTCGGCTTCGCCACCGGCACCTCGCTGCGCCAGCATCTGACCGAGGCGATCGGCGTGTCACCGCAGGCCTATCGGCGCACCTTCCGCGCGCGAGCCGCCGTGGCGGCGAGCTGAACCCGCAATCGGCGAGTCAGTCGGCCGGAACGGGCAAACCCACGCGGCCGACGATCCACGGCAGGGACGCGACGAACGCGGCCGACGCGAATTGCCAGGTGTGGCCGCTCTCGGTGGTGTGGACGGTGCACTCGATGCCGACCGCGCGTCCCGCGGCGCAGAGTTCGCCGGCGGCGTCGACCCCAACCGGTGTCGGGCACGTCGTCACGACCGCCGAGGCCCGCGTGGTCGTCGTCGGGCGCCGGAGCTGTCCGGTTCGCGCCGCCGGATCGCTGCGCGGGAAACAAGTCGTCGAACAGGCCCGCGACGCCGCTGTAGGGACCGTGCCGAGCCATGACGGTCAGCGGGTCGAACGCGGCCCACGCTTCGGCGTCGCCGCCGAAAAGACGCGCATGCTCTGCTCCTCGGTACCGGAGGACGGGCCGAGATCGCCGGCGATGTCGACGAACGTGTGCAGCAGTTCCGAGTGCCGCACCGCCAGATCCACCGCGCAGGTGCCGCCCATGGACCAGCCCACCACCGCCCAGCACGCCGGATCTGCGGAGGCGCCGAACTTCGCTTCGACGTAGGCGGGCACGTCCCCGGTCAGGTGCGCGGCGGCGTTGCCGCGCGGCCCGTCGACGCATTCGGTGTCGATGTTGAAACTGCCGCTGGAGTCGACGAAGACCAGGATCGGGGCGAGGCCGCCGTTCGCCTCGGTGAAACCGTCCAGCGTCGGCATGATCCGGCCGCTGCGGATCCGATCCGCCGGAGTGTTGAACTCGCCGCCGATCATCATCACCACCGGCAGGGCGGGCGTGTTCGGCCCGGCGAACCACGCGGGCGGGAGGTAGACGTATGGTGCAGCGCCGGACTCGCCGGAGCTATCCGCGGTGGCGCCGGAGTCGGAGGAGCGGCGAGTACTGGCACGTCCGGCATTGTCGAGGACATTCCTCGAGGCAGGCTGGGAATCGGCTGCAGCGATCCTGGGCGTCCGGCCGCGGGATGTGATCCGTCGACGGTGTGCGAGGCAGAATGCGAGCATGGTCGAACTGGTGCTGGTACGCGGCGACATCACCGAGCAGGAGGTCGACGCGGTGGTGAACGCGGCCAATTCGTCGCTGCTCGGCGGCGGGGGAGTCGACGGCGCGATCCACCGGCGCGGTGGCTCGGAAATCCTCGCGGAATGCCGCAGGCTGCGAGCGTCCCACTACGGCTCGGGTCTGCCGACCGGGGCCGCGGTCGCCACCACGGCCGGTCGACTGCCCGCGCGCTGGGTGATCCACACGGTCGGCCCCGTGTGGTCGGCCACGGAGGACCGCTCGGCTCTGCTGTCCTCGTGCTATCGAGAATCGCTGCGCGTCGCGGACGAATTGGGGGCGCGGACGGTCGCGTTTCCCGCGATCTCCACCGGCATCTTCGGCTGGCCGATGGAGGACGGGGCCCGGATCGCGGTGGACACGGTTCGCGCGACTCCTACGGCGGTGACCGAAGCACGCTTCGTCTTGTTCGACCAACGTGCTCACGATGTGTTCACGAGGCAGGTATCCGGGCTTTGAGGCCGAATGCGCCTCTCTTCGCGCACCCGCCCGTTCGTGTCGCCGGTGCTGAGGTGCGGGGCCGCCTGCCGAGGGGTGATCGATTGTTCGCCGTTGTGCTGCGAGTAGCCGGGCGGGATCCGTACGGTGTCAGCTTGTAGTTCATTCGGAGCGCCGAGTTTGTCGGTGGCCACTGGCATAGTGCGGCGGGTGTCGTTCACTACCCGCATCGAGGTCCGCGTGTCCGACCTCGATCCGCAATTGCATGTCACCGGCGCGGCCTATCACCAATTCGCCGACCACGCGCGCTTCGCTTGCGTTCAGGCCGCGGGCGTCTCGGTCGAGGAGTTGATCGCGTCCGGCCTGGGACCGGTCAATCTGGAGACCGTGCTGCGCTTCCAGCGCGAACTCCGCGGGGGCGACACCGTGGAGGTGTCCTGTGTGTGGGAGTGGGGTGCGGGCAAGACGTATCGGACCGAGCATGTCCTGACCCGCGCCGACGGCGTGGTGGCCGCGACGGTGACCAATGTCGGCGGCCTGCTCGATCTCGCGGCGCGCCGCCTGGTCGCCGATCCCGCGCGGCAATGGGCGGCACGCGCGAGCCGTCCCGAATTGCTGGGCCTGCCGGGCGTGGTGCGGGAAGCGACAGCGCTCGGCGGATAGCCGGGCCGTGTCGCTGGGCGGCGAAAGACGCAGCCTCCGCTACACTCTCGAACAGTTGTTCGCGTCTGCGAGAGGGGTTGTCGTGCGGGTGATGGGCGTCGACCCCGGACTCACCCGATGCGGCCTCAGTATCGTCGACGGCGGGTCGGGGCGGAAGGTCACCGCCGTGGACGTCGACGTGGTCCGCACGCCCGGTGACATGGAACTCGCGCACCGCCTCTTGGCGGTCGCCGATGCCGCCGAACGCTGGATGGACGCCCACAAGCCGGGGGCGGTCGCCATCGAACGCGTTTTCGCCCAGCACAATGTCCGTACCGCCATGGGCACCGCGCAGGCGGGTGGAGTGATCGCGCTGGCCGCCGCGCGCCGGGGGATCCCGGTCGCGTTTCACACACCCAGCGAGGTGAAGGCCGCGGTCACCGGCAACGGCAGCGCGGACAAGAAGCAGGTCACCGCCATGGTCACCCGGATCCTCGGGCTGCCCGCCGCGCCGAAACCGGCGGATGCGGCGGATGCGCTGGCGCTGGCGATCTGCCATTGTTGGCGGGCGCCGCTGCTGGAGCGGATGGCGGCGGCGGAGGCAAAGGCGGCCGCGGCGCAGCGCCGGTACATCGAACGGCTGGCCGAACAACGGAAGGCGGTGCACGGGTGATCGCGTCGGTACGCGGTGAAGTGCTGGAGATCGCCCTCGACCACGTGGTGATCGAGGCGGCCGGCGTCGGCTACCGGCTCAACGCCACCCCGTCCACCCTGGCCGGCCTCACTCGCGGCGAGGAAACCCGGCTCTACACCGCGATGATCGTCCGCGAGGACTCGATGACCCTCTACGGGTTCGCCGACACCGAGGCCCGCGACCTGTTCGGCCTGTTGCAAACGGTTTCCGGCGTCGGACCCCGCCTCGCCATGGCGGTGCTGGCCGTACTCGAGCCCGAAGCGCTGCGCAAAGCACTGGCCGAAAGCAATGTGGCGGCATTGACCCGGGTCCCCGGCATCGGCAAGCGTGGCGCCGAGCGCATGGTGGTGGAACTGCGCGACAAGGTGAATCTCGTTCCCGTGCCCTCCGGTGCGCCCGGATCGACGGCTGTCGCGGTGGCCACGCCGGTGCGTGAGCAGGTGGCCGAGGCGCTCGTCGGCCTCGGTTTCGCCGCCAGACAGGCCGAGCAGGCGGTCGACGCGGTGCTGGCCGACCAGCCCGCCGCCGACACCTCGGCCGCCCTGCGGGCCGCGCTCGCGTTGCTCGGCAAGAACCGGTAAGGCGAAATGGACCACCAAGCGGAACCCACCGAATCCCAGGTCAGCGCAAGCTATCTGAAGTCCGACGGCGAGATCGAGGCGAGTCTGCGCCCGAAATCGCTGGACGACTTCATCGGTCAGCCCCGAGTGCGCGAACAACTCGCGCTGGTGCTGCGCGGAGCCAAGCAACGCGGCGGCACACCGGACCACGTCCTGCTGTCCGGCCCGCCGGGCCTGGGCAAGACCAGCATGGCGATGATCATCGCCGCCGAGCTCGGCACCGCGCTGCGGATCACCTCCGGTCCCGCCTTGGAGCGGGCCGGTGACCTCGCCGCCATGCTGAGCAACCTGGTCGAGGGCGACGTGCTGTTCATCGACGAGATCCATCGGATGGCCCGTCCCGCCGAGGAGATGCTCTACCTGGCGATGGAGGACTTCCGGGTGGACGTGGTGGTCGGCAAGGGGCCGGGCGCGACCTCCATTCCGCTGGACATCGCGCCGTTCACCCTGGTCGGCGCCACCACGAGGTCCGGAGCTCTGACCGGTCCGCTGCGCGACCGGTTCGGTTTCACCGGGCACATGGATTTCTACGAGCCCGGCGAGCTGCTGCGCATCCTGCAACGGTCGGCGCAGATCCTCGGCGTCGCCATCGAGGAGGACGCGGCGGCCGAGATCGCGGGCCGTTCGCGCGGCACCCCCCGCATCGCCAACCGCTTGCTGCGCCGCGTCCGCGACTACGCGGAGGTCCGTGCCGACGGCCGGATCACCCGCCCCATCGCGCAGGCCGCGCTCGAGGTCTACGACGTCGACGTGCTCGGCCTCGATCGCCTCGACCGCGCGGTTCTCGGCGCGCTGGTCCGCAGTTTCGGCGGCGGCCCGGTGGGGGTGTCCACCTTGGCCGTGGCGGTCGGGGAGGAGGCCGCGACCGTGGAAGAGGTGTGTGAACCGTTCCTGGTGCGCGCGGGCATGGTCGCGCGCACGCCGCGCGGCCGGGTCGCCACCGCCGCCGCCTGGGAGCACCTCGGTCTCGTCCCGCCGCCGGACCTGGTGTTCGGGTCCATCGAAGTGCGCGGGCGCGAGCCGCATCCCACCCTCGACCTCTTCGAGTGAAACGTGGCCTCGGGCAGTCAGTGGCGTCGGCGCAGCGCGGCGGCCACCAGATCGAGGAAGGCGTCGACCTCGTCGCGTTGATACCCGCGAGTGCCGACGCGGGCCTCGGTGAACCGGACGGCCTCGACATCGGCGAGGGTGAGACTGCCCGGTCCGCCGTGCACGAGGGTCGCGGCGACCAGATCGAGGAACGCGCCGACCTCTTCCTCGTTGTACCCGCGCCTGCCCACCGCAGCCGGGCTGAATCGCATGCGCAGTACGTCGTCCGGTGTCAGCAGGACGTGACCGTTGCCGTTCGCGGCAGGCACCGGCCGGACGCCGCGCTGGCGGAACTCCAATTCCACGCGCAGTTGGTCGAGGTATTCATCGACCTGATCGGCGCGGTAACCGCGTTGGCCGAGCCGCGGCGCACCGAAGCTGACGTGCCGTAGATCGTCGGCGGCGAGCACGCCCTGCCCGGCCAGGGCCGCGGCGACGAGTTCGAGAAAGGCGTCCACCTCGTCCGCGTGGTAGCCGCGATACCCGAGCGTCGGGGTCGCGAAACGGGTGCGGCGCACGTCCTCGGGAGTCACGGGCGACATTCTGTCAGGCTCGGAGCGTCGGGCCGCTCGGAAGGGAATTCTGGCGTTTCCCTGGCCATTTGCGAACAAGGGCCGTCCCCCTGGCGAAAGCGTCGGATCAGTGCGCCTCACCCTAGCGCCGGTGCGGGTGTCAGGGGGATTGCCGAATTGCTCAGTCCTTGCGGACGCCGTCCACCAGCAGGCGGCGGATCGCCTCGTTGAGAGCGGTGATGGCGGCCTCGTCCGGTTCGCGCAGCGCGTAGACGATGCCTCCGATCAGCATGCCGGTCACCGCGCGCGCGGTGTTCGAGGTGTCCAGGTCGGCGCGCAGGTAGCCCTGTTCGACGCCGTGGTCGAGGTAGCCCGCGGTCAGCGCGTCGGCGGTGTCGAGCAGTCCGTACAGCCGCTGGGTGAGCTCGTCGTCGATGCCGGTGGCGTGGAACAGCAGCAGTTGCGCCACCCGGCGGTCGGCCAGCAGAATCTCGGTGAGCGCCACCCCGATGCGGTCGATCTGGGCGCGGTATTCGTCGAGGGTGGCGGCGGCGTCCGGGGCGTTCTCGGTGCCGAGGGCGGCGATGATGCGCGCGGCCAGATCGTCGATGACGTGGTCGATGATGTCGCGCTTGTTGCTGAAGTAGCGGTAGAAGGTCCCGTGACCGATGCCCAGCTGTCCCGCGATATCGGCGATGCCGGTGGCGTGATAGCCCTTCTCCGCGAAACAGGCGAACGCGGTGTCGATGATCTCCTGGCGCAGTTCGGCTTTCCGTCGCTCGGCACGCGTGGATGGCTTCGTCACCTCCCCGATGATACAGTCATCACAAACGGAATGATGTGTCATTCCGTGATATGCGGTTCAGCTAGCAGGAGGTTCGGTGTGGCGCCTCAATACGACGCGGTCGTGGTCGGTGCGGGGTTCGGGGGCATGGGAGCGGGCATTCAGCTCGATCGGCTCGGCCTGGGCAATTACGTCATCCTCGAACGCGAGGATGATCTCGGCGGTACGTGGCACGTGAACCACTATCCGGGTCTGGCGGTCGACATCGCCTCGGTCACCTACTCCTACTCCTTCGAACCGAATCCGCACTGGTCGCGGCTGTTCGCTCCGGGCGAAGAGCTGAAGAAGTACGCCCGGTACGTCGCGGACAAGTACGGCCTGCGCCGCCGGATGCGCTTCGGCACCGTCGTCGACGGCGCGCGCTGGGACGAGGAGCAGCAGCACTGGGTGGTCTCGATCGCGGGCGGGGAGACCGTCACCGGGCGCTATCTGCTGACCGCGACCGGATTCCTCTCCCAGCCCTACACGCCTCCCTTCCCGGGCATCGACTCGTTCGCGGGCAAGATCATCCACACCACCGCGTGGGAGGACGGTTTCGACCTCACCGGCCGCCGAGCCGCGATCATCGGCACCGGCGCCACCGCCGTGCAGCTGGTGCCCGAGGTTGCCAAGAAGGCGCGGGAGCTCACGGTGTTCCAGCGCACACCGATCTGGGTGGTCCCGAAGATCGATACCGCGATCCCCGCGCCGGTCCGAAAGCTGTTCGAACGGGTTCCGGTCACGCAGAAGGCCGCGCGACTGGTCAACACCAGCCTGCTGGAGGCGCTGATGGTGGTCGGGGTGCTGCATTTCAAGCAGGCCCGGCTGTTGAACAAGGGCGCGGGAGCGCTGGCCAAGGCGCATCTGCGGGCGTCCGTGCGCGACAAGGAGACGCGCAGGCAGCTCACCCCGCACTACGACTTCGGGTGCAAGCGGCCGACCTTCTCCAACCACTACTTCACCACGTTCAACCAACCGCACGTGCGGCTGGAGACGAATTCGATCGACCACATCGAACCGGACGGCATCGTCACCGCCGACGGGCACAAGACCGAGATCGACACCCTGATCCTGGCCACCGGCTTCAATCTGTGGGACGTGAACTTCCCGGCCATCGAGATCATCGGCCGGGACGGGGTGAACCTCGGAAAGTTTTGGCGGGACAACCGTTTCCAAGCCTACGAGGGCATCACGGTGCCGAAGTTCCCGAACTTCCTCAGTCTCAACAGCCCGTACTCCTACAGCGGCCTGTCCTACTTCACCACCATCGAAGCCCAGATGAAGCACATGGGCCGATTGTTCGGCGAGCTGCGCCGCCGGGGCGAGACCACCTTCGAGGTCACCGAGCAAGCGAACGCGGCCTTCCTGGACCGGGTCACCGCCAAGCTCGGCTCGTCGGTGTTCTATGGCGGCGACTGCGCCACCGCGCGCAGCTACTACTTCAACCCGCACGGCGAGGCCGCCCTGCTGCGGCCGACCAGCACGCTCAACGCGCATCGCGAAGCGGTCGCCTTCCCGCTGGAGGATTACGTCTACGGCAGGACCGCCTGACGGCGACGCCGCTCGCCCGCCGGAGCGTGTCCGGGGGGCGATCCGGTGTGCGATGGCGAAGTTGTAGCTGCCCGGCGGGCGTGCGGGTGTGGCACCCGCGCGGCGAACTGGCAGACTATGTGGGTACTTGTCCATCCCACCCACGACACTAGGGACTGACTTCGACGATGGAACTGCTGTTTCCGCTGCTACTGGTAGCCCTGCTCGTGCCGATGTTCCTCGGTGTCCGCCGTCAGAAGCGGGAAGCCGAGAAGGTCGCCAGCATGCAGGACAACCTGAAGATCGGCGATCAGGTCGTCACCACGTCGGGTCTGTACGGCACCGTGGTCGAACTCGACGACACCACGGTCGACCTCGAGATCGCCGAGGACGTGGTCACCACGTGGCTGCGCCAGGCCATCCGTGAGGTGCGCACCGACGATGCGGTGAGCACCGAGGAGACCGGCTCGGAGGCCACCGGCTCGGACACCACCGACGCCGTCGAGGAATCCGCCGAGCAGACCGAGACCCGCCTGACCAAGGACTGATCGTTCCGGTAGTGCCCCGGCTCGCCGGATGTCGCCGCGGCCGTCCGTCCGCGCACCCGGCGTAGCTGGAGCACGTCCGCATGTTCCATCCTCGACTTCCCGCCTAGGAGATGACGTACTGTGCCACCTTCCCAGGGATCGGCGCACCCGCTGCGGCTGCTCGGTGTCTACGCCGCGCTGCTGGCCGTGATCTATGCGCTGGTGTTCTTCACCGGTGACAAGTCCCCGACACCCAAACTCGGTATCGACCTGCAGGGCGGCACCCGCGTCACGCTGTCCGCGCGCACGCCGGACGGCAGCAAGCCGAGCCAGGACAGCTTGAAGAAGGCGCAGGACATCATCGAGAACCGGGTGAACGGGCTCGGCGTCGGCGGCTCGGAAGTCGTCATCGACGGCGACAACATCGTGATCACCGTGCCCGGCGACGACGGGCAGCAGGCGCGCGCGCTGGCGACCACCGCCAAGCTGTACATCCGCCCCGTGTTGCAGGCGGTGCCCGCGGCCGGTCGCGGCGCGACGCCCCCGCAGACCACGCCGGGCACGCAGCCCGCGCCCGCCGCGCAGCCCACGACGCCGGAGACGACGCAGCCCGCCGCGCCGGAGACCGACCAGCAGGCACCCGCGCCGCAGCAGCGCGTGTTCCCCGCTCAGCAGCCGACGCAGCCGCCCGCCGATCCCTCGCTGACGCCCACCGAAGAAGCCACCAAGGAGATCCAGGCCGCCAAGGCGCTGCGCCAGAGCACCGACGCGTCGGTGCAGCAGGCCGCGCTGGCCACCCTGGACTGCGGGAAGGCCGATCCACTCACGGGCAACGACGACCCGGCGCTGCCGTTGGTGACCTGCTCGACCGACGGCACCGAGGTCTTCCTGCTGGACAAGAGCCGCATCGACGGCCAAGAAATCAAGGACGCCACCTCGGGCCTGAACCAGCAGCAGGCCAGGCACGAGGTCTACCTGGACTTCAAGTCCGGCGGCAGCGACGCGTGGGCGGCGCTGACCGGCGAGTACGTCTACAAGCGGGTCGCCTTCGTGCTCGACTCGAAGGTGGTCAGCGCGCCGGTCGTGCAGCAGGGCCCGCAGCAGGGCGGCCGCACCCAGATCTCGGGCAACTTCACCGCCACGTCGGCGAAAGAACTGGCGAACACGCTGAAGTACGGCTCGCTGCCGCTGTCGTTCCAGACCTCCGAGGCCGAGACGGTCTCCGCGACGCTCGGCCTGTCCTCGCTGAAGGCGGGTCTGCTCGCCGGAGCGATGGGCTTGGCGGTGGTGTTGCTCTACTGCCTCGCCTACTACCGGATGCTCGGCTTTGTCACCGGTCTGTCGCTGGTGGCCTCCGGATTCGCGGTCTACGGCATCATGGTGCTGCTCGGACGCTGGATCGGATTCACGCTGGACCTCGCCGGCATCGCGGGTCTGATCATCGGTATCGGCATGACCGCCGACTCGTTCGTGGTGTTCTTCGAACGCATCAAGGACGAGATGCGTGAGGGGCGCAGCTTCCGTTCCGCTGCTCCGCGCGGTTGGCAGCGTGCCCGCCGGACCATCCTGTCCGGCAACGCGGTCAGCTTCATCGCCGCCGCGGTGCTGTACATCCTGGCCGTCGGCCAGGTCAAGGGCTTCGCGTTCACCCTCGGTCTCACCACGATTCTCGACGTCGTCGTGGTGTTCCTGGTCACTTCGCCGCTGGTGCTGCTCGCTTCGCGCACGGCGTTCTGGTCCAAGCCGTCGGTGAACGGCCTCGGCGCGATCCAGCAGATCGCCCGTGAGCGGAAGGCGGCCGAGGCCGCCCTCGGGAAGGCGTGAGGACGCGATGACCAACAGCCACACCACTCCCTCGCTCGACAAGACGAGCGCCACCGAGACCACCGACGTGTTCGCGGCGGTCGGCGAGCCGCAGCCGCCCAAGCACGGCTTCTTCAACCGCCTCTACACCGGCACCGGCGCGGTCGACGTCATCGGCAAGCGCCGCATGTGGTATCTGATCACCGCCGCGATCGTGCTCGTCTCGCTGGGCAGCATCATCTTCCGCGGGTTCAACTTCGGTATCGACTTCGAGGGCGGTTCGCGCATCCAGTTCCCGGCGGGGGACGCGACCACCAGCGCGGTGGAGGACGTCTACCGCGGCGCCATCGGCACCGACCCGGTCTCGGTGCAGACCGTCGGCACCGGCGGATCGGCCACCATGCTGATCCGTTCCGAGGCGCTGGACCAGAATCAAGTGGAGGCGCTGAACAACGCGCTGTTCACGAAGTTCCAGCCGAAGGACAAGAACGGCAACCCGAGCCTGGCCGCGATCAGCACGTCCGACGTCAGCGAGACCTGGGGCGATCAGATCACCCGCAAGGCGCTGATCGCGCTCGCGGTCTTCCTCGTGCTGGTCGCGGTCTACATCGCGATCCGCTTCGAGACGCACATGGCCATCGCGGCGCTGGCGGCGCTGGCCTTCGACGTCACCGTCACCGCGGGCGTGTACTCGCTGGTCGGTTTGGAGGTCACCCCGGCCACGGTGATCGGCATCCTCACCATTCTCGGCTTCTCGCTCTACGACTCCGTCGTCGTGTTCGACAAGGTCGAGGAGAACACCCACGGTATCCTGCACCTGACCCGCCGCACCTACGGCGAGCAGGCCAACCTCGCGGTGAACCAGACGCTCATGCGCTCGATCAACACCGCCTTGATCGGCATCCTGCCGATCGTCGGTTTGATGGTGATCGCGGTCTGGATGCTGGGGGTGGGCACGCTCAAGGACTTGGCGCTGGTGCAGCTGGTGGGTCTGCTGGTCGGCACGTACTCCTCGATCTTCTTCGCGACCCCGCTGCTGGTCTCGATCAAGGAACGCTGGGGGCCCGTGGCGGCGCACACGAAGAAGGTCATGGCCAAGCGGGCCGGGGCGGCGAGCGCCCGGGCGAGCGCCGTGGCCGAGCGCCGGGCGAGCATGGCGGCGGGCCGGGATTTCGACGAGACGCCGCGCAGGCAGCGCGCGGCCGGGCAGACGCCGCGACCCGGTGCGCGCCCGAGCGGTAAACGGCACAAGAGGCGGAACTGACACCAGGCAAGGGGTTTCATGCGACAGCCACGCAGTGCGGTACGACTGATCGGAGCGCTTGCTGCGGGCACGCTGGCCGCCGGGCTGATGGTCGGCTGCTCCAGCAAGAATCAGGTGCCCTCCATCGGCTACGCGACAGATGCCATCATCGCCACCTATAACGGCGGCAGCACGCTAGGGGCGAGTTCCGGATCCCCCGCGGTGTTCTCCCGGGTGCTCACGGGGTTCTTCTACACCGGTCCCGATGGCCAGCAGGTCGCCGACACCGACTTCGGCACCGCCAAGGAGGTGCCGGGCGAGTCGCAGACCATTCAGTACCGCCTCAATCCCGACGGCGTCTACTCCGACGGTGTGCCGACCTCCTGCGACGACTTGGTGCTGGCGTGGGCCGCCCGCAGCGGGCGGTACACCAAACCGGGGGACCGGGGTCCGGTTCCCCTGTTCGACGCCGCGAGCACCAGCGGCTACGACGCCATCGAGCGAGTCGACTGCCAGCCCGGCTCACGGGATGCCACGGTGGTGTTCCGGCCCGGGCGGCGTTATCTGCCGTGGCGCACCTTGTTCACGGCGGGTGAGCTGATGCCCGCGCACGTCGCGGCCCGGGTGGCGAACGTGCCCAACGTCGTGTCGGCGTTGCAGACCGGCGACCCGAACGCTCTCGGCCGGATCGCGGAATTCTGGAACACCGGCTGGACCATTCCGGCCGACGGCCGGCTGGACCTGTCGCGCTTCCCGTCGTCGGGGCCCTACCGCATCGAGTCCTTCGGCAGCGAGGACGGCTTGGTGCTGGTGGCCAACGAACGATGGTGGGGCAACAAACCGGCGACCGGGCGGATCGTGGTGTGGCCCAAGACCTTCGACCTGAAGAAGAAGGTCGGCGAGAACGCCGTAGGCGTGCTCGACATCGGTGCGCAGTCGGTGAAAGACCTGAATCTGAGCGGCTTCTCGGTGCAGACCGTGCCCGGCCGGGGCGCCGAGCAGCTGGTGCTGGCGACCGGCGGCGTCTTCTCCTCGATCGAGGCGCGCCGGGCGTTCGCGTTGTGCCTGCCGCGTCAGACGCTGTTCGACAAGCTCGGCAAGGCGCCGGACGCGCCGAAGACCGGGCTCGGCTCGGGTCCGTTGAACGCGCATGTCGTGCAACAGGATTCCCTGTTCTACCCGGCCGTGATCGGCGCGTCGAAGAATTACTCCGGCGGCGATGTGGCGAACGCGACCAGGGCGGTGGCGGCTTCCGGCGCGCCGAACCCCACGGTGCGGATCGGCTACGCGGGTCCGGACGATCGGCGTGCGCAGACCGTCGCCCTGATCGCCGAGGCCTGCAAACCGGCGGGCATCACCGTGGTGGACGCCGGTGCACCCGACTTCACCCCCGCCCGGCTCGCCGAGGGCAAGGTCGACGCCGTCCTCGGCAGCACCGCGTCGGCGCCCGGTCCGGCGGGCTCGCTGGGGGGAGTGGCCGCGACCAGCGCGTTGCGCACCGGTAGCGGTCTCAATTTCGGACGGTTCGGCAACGGCCGTTACGATGCGATCACCGATCAGCTCGGGGCCGACGACAATTCGGCCGTACAGCTGAATCTGCTCACCGAGGCGGAGAACCTGCTGTGGGCGGAGCTGCCGAGTATCCCGTTGTTCGCCACCCCGCGCACGATCGCCTTCGGCAAGGGGCTGCGCAACGGGATCGCCGCCCCCACCCAGGCCGGATCCGGCTGGAACATGGACCGGTGGGTGCTCGAGCGGTGATCGACGGTGTTGGGTGATGTGAGCATGGAGAGGTGTCGATGAGCAAGCACGCGGCAATCGAATCCGAGGACGTAGCCGCCGAACGGACCACCAAAGCCGCCGAGATGGTCGACCGTTTGACCCGTTGGCACGACGACTTTCCCTCACCCGGTGTCCGTTTCGCGGATCTCACCCCGGTGTTCGCCGATGCCGAGGGCTTCCGCGCGGTGGTCGACTGCCTGGCCGCCTGCGCCCCCGACGCCGATCTGGTGGCAGGCGTCGACGCTCGCGGCTTCCTGCTCGGAGCCGGTGTCGCCGCCTCGCTCGGTACCGGTGTGCTCGCCGTCCGCAAGGCGGGCAAGCTGCCGCCGCCGGTCATCAGCCGGGAGTACAGCCTCGAATACGGCACCGCCGCGCTGGAGATTCCCGCGGACGGCATCGAACTGGCGGGCCGTCGTGTCCTGTTGCTGGACGACGTCCTCGCCACCGGCGGCACCCTCGCCGCCGCCGCCGAACTGTTCAAGCAGGCGGGCGCCGAAGTGGCCGCCGCCGCGGTGGTGCTGGAACTAGGGTTCCTCGGCGGACGCGACCGGCAGGGCGACTACCCGCTGACGTCGATCGTCCAGCTCTGAGCGCACCGGTATCTGCCGGCGTGCGGGAGAAGTCCCGCCGAAACCTGTTGCCCCGGTTCGCGGCGGCTGTCAGGATCGCGGCATGCGACCTGACGAGCCGCCGCGCCGGATCCGGGCGGTCTACGACGAGCACACGATCGTCGTCTACCAGGCATACTCCCCGGAGATCGCCGAACCCGCCCTTGCCGCGGGAACTTTCGTGGCCCCGTTCCGCCGGGAACGGATGACGTGGATCAAGCCTTCGTTCCTGTGGATGATGTATCGCTGCGCGTGGGCGAGCAAGCCCGGCCAGGAACGGGTCCTGGCGATCACGATCACCCGTTCGGGGTTCGAGTGGGCGCTGGCGCATGCCTGTCTCAGCCACTACCAGCCGAAACTGTACCCGGATCGAGAGGTCTGGGCCGAGCGGTTGCAGGCGAGTCCGGTACGCGTCCAGTGGGACCCGGAACGCGACCTCGCGCATCGGCCGCTGTCGTACCGCTCCTTGCAAGTGGGCTTGGGCGGCATCGCCGTTGGCCACTATCTCGACCGCTGGATCACCGGAATCCGCGATGTCACCGGGGACGTGCGGCAACTGTGGAGCATGGTGGCCGCGGGGAAGCTGGATGCGGCGGCTCGCGCCCTTCCCGAGGAGCGCCCCTATCCGCTGCCCGTGGCCGTGGCCGCCGCCATCGGAGCGTCCTCCTGACCCGGACATGTGATCCGAATCGCACTGGCGCAGGCACGGCGGTTGTGTTTAACCTGTAGAGGTCTTATTCCCGTTGATCGGAGTCTGCCGTTGCTCATTTGAGGTAGCCACTCGTGCGGCCCGCCATCGCGCGCCGTGTTCGTCGCAACCTCTGGGAGCTGGCATGACCAATCTGTCTTTTTCCGATCTCACTTTCGGCTGGCCGGATGGCACTCCGGTGTTCGAGGGGCTCGACGCTGTTCTCGGCCCCGGTCACATCGGCCTCGTCGGCGGAAACGGCGCGGGCAAGTCCACGCTGCTGCGGTTGATCGCGGGGGAGCTGAAGCCCGCTCGCGGTTCGGTCACGGTCACCGGTCATCTCGGGTACTTGCGCCAAGACCTCGGGCTGAGCGCCGGGCAGCGAGTCGATGCGGTGCTCGGCATCGCGGAAGTGCGGAAAGCATTGCATCGCATCGAGTCCGGTGCAGGTGACGACACCGACTTCGACGTGGTCGGTCACCACTGGGACGTCGAGGAACGCGCGGTGGCATTGCTGGCGCGACTCGGTCTGCACTACGTCGCCGATTCGGTGCACCAGCTGGACCGGACGCTCGATACCCTCTCCGGCGGCGAGACGGTGCTGCTCGGGCTGGTCGCCGAGTTGCTCGCCGAGCCGGACGTGTTGCTGCTGGACGAACCGACGAACAACCTGGATCGGGTGGCGCGCGCACGGCTCTACGGGGTGATCGGCCAATTCTCCGGCACGGTGCTCACGGTCAGCCACGATCGGGAGCTGCTGGAGCGGATGGCGTCCATCGCCGAGCTGCGCCACGGCGAACTCCGGCTGTTCGGCGGGAATTTCAGCGAGTACGAGCGGATCGTCGCGGCCGAGCAGGAAGCCGCCCGTGCCGCGATCCGGGATGCGCGCAGCGATGTTCGCAAGCAGGCCCGCGAACTCGTCGAGGCGCGCATCAAACTGGACCGCCGACAGCGGTACGGGCAGAAGATGTGGGACCAGAAGCGTGAGCCGAAGATCGTCATGGCCGAACGCAAACGGCAGGCGCAAGTGTCCGCGGGCAAGTTGCGCAACAACCACATCGAGAAGCTCGACACCGCCAAGGATCAGCTCGAGCAGGCCAAGGAGTTGCTGCGCGACGACCGGGAGATCCGCGTGGAGTTGCCCGACACCCGGCTGTACCCCGGTCAAGACGTCATCGAACTGGACGAGGTCGAGCTGGCGTGCGGGCCGACGGTGACGTTGCGGGTGTCGGGTCCGGAGCGGATCGCGCTGACCGGACGCAACGGCGTCGGCAAGACGACGTTGCTGCGGCGTATCACGCAGGAAGGGCCGAAGGTGCCGTGGCGGATGCTGCCGCAGCGGCTGGACGTGTTCGACGAGCAGCGATCGGTGTTCGAGAACGTCGCCTCGACGGCGCCGCATGCGTCCGCGGAGCGGATCCGGGCGCAATTGGCTCGCTTCCTGTTCCGCGGCACGGACGCCGATGTCGCGGCCGCGGCGTTGTCGGGTGGTGAGCGATTGCGGGCGGCGTTGGCGATGCTGTTGCTGGCGGATCCGGCGCCGCGGTTGCTGCTGCTGGACGAGCCGACCAACAATCTCGACCTGCCCAGTCTCGAGCACCTCACGCAGGCGCTGGCGAGCTTCGAGGGCGCGCTGATCGTGGTGAGTCACGATGCGCGCTTCCTCGACGACATCGGGGTGACCCGGCGCCTGGAGCTCACCGAGGAGGGTTTGGCGGAGACGTAGGCGGCCGTACGCCGAACCGTCCGCGGTCCGCCGGCGGGCGGGACGAAGAACCGGTCCGGTTCGGCGGCGACCAGTTCGGCCTGTACGGCTACGGGAACCGGGCACCTGATCGTCGTGCCCGGTTCTCCGTGCCGGTCCGCGAGGGGCGCGAGTTCACGCCCGGGCCGCACGCCGGAGGATGGCGGGGTGTGCGAGCAGGCGGGGCGCCAGTCGCACCGCGAGATAGGTGAGCGTCAGCCAGGGACGCAGGTGCGGCTGCAACGTGCGGATGCGGCCCTGCTCGTCGAGCCCGACCACCAGCGCTTCGGTCAGCCGGAACGGTCCGATCGTGGCGCCGGCCAGCAGGACGCGCCGCGCGCCGTCGCCGATCTCCTCCGTCCAACGCAGACCGGTGAGGCTTCCGTAGGCCGCCGCGAGCAGCACACGCAGGTCGTCGCGGCCGCGGAAGACCAGTCGGCCGGACAGCGGCGAGACCAATTCGGCATCGGGTGCGAGGACCCGTGTCAGCGCGTCGATGTCACCGCTTTCGGTCGCCCTGCGGAATTCGGCGATCGCGTCGGACATAGTGGTCGGCCCCTTCCCTCGTCGATGGGTCCGAACCTAGTTCAAGTCACTTGCAAAAAGCAACGGACTAGACTGGCCGAATGCCCAAGGCCGCTTTCTCCGACATCGTCTGCTCGATCGCGCGCACGGTCGACGCGATCGGCGAGCGCTGGACACCGCTCATCCTGCGCGACCTGTTCATCGGGCTGACCCGGTTCGAAGATCTGCGCCGCGATCTAGGCATCGCTTCCAATGTGCTCGCCGCGCGCTTGGACGCACTGCACGAGCACGGCATCGTGGAAAAGCGTCCGTACCAGTCGAATCCGGTTCGTTACGAGTATCTGCTGACCGAACGTGGCCGTGATCTGTACCCGGTGCTGACCGTGTTGATCACGTGGGGCGACAAGTGGCTCGCGGGCGCGGAAGGTCCGCCCGCCGTCGTGGTCCATCGCGAATGCGGGCGCCCGACGTCCGGTGTGGTGGTGTGCCGCGAGTGCGGAGAGCCGCTCACCGCGGGAAACGTTCGGTGGCTTCCCGGCCCCGGTGGACGGCAAGGCCCGGGAACGATGCTGATCGGTGACCTGCTCGAAGCCGGGGGCGCCACGGGCTGATCGGGTCTCGCTCGGGCGGCTGTCGTCGCCCTCGGGCTCGATGGCGCGGTGTGGACCCGTCCGGGGCGGGATCGGACGCCGGCTGCGGCGATCCTTGACCGTTCTAGTTTTAGTCAGATAGACTAAAACTAGAGAGGACGTGATCACATGGGATACGGACATTGGGACGACTCCGCTTACCGCGCGGCCAAGACCTTCCGCGCCGCCCGAGGAATCGATGATTTCGGCTACACCGCCGACATGCGGGCCGAGCCGCACGCGAACTGGCGAGTGCATCCGATCCTGGACCCGCTCGGCGTCGCGGCCCGTGAGTGCCGGGATTCGGCCGAGCACGGCAACTCACTGCCCATCGCGGTGCTGTTCGACGTGACCGGATCGATGGGCCGGGTTCCGCGCATCATGCAGGACAAGCTGGGCACCCTGCACGGTCTGTTGCGCCGAAAGGGCTATGCGGAGGATCCACAGATCCTGTTCGGCGCGATCGGCGACGCGGACACCGACCGCGTGCCACTGCAGATCGGTCAGTTCGAATCCGACAATCGGATGGACGAACAATTGCGCGCCGTCTTCCTGGAAGGCGGGGGCGGTGGGCAGAAATCCGAGAGCTATGAATTGGCCGCCTATTTCCTGGCGACGCATATCGCGACCGACGCCTGGGAGAAGCGACGCAAGAAGGGCTATCTGTTCCTGATCGGCGACGAACTGAACAAGCCGCGATTGGCCTCCCGCCACATCCGCGCGATCATCGGCGACAGTGTGCGCCAGGACATCGCGGTGGACTCCATCTACCGCGAGTTGGCCGAGCGCTGGCACGTGCACTACATCCTGCCCGACCAGTCGAGCTACTTCCACGATCCGGAGATCGCCGAGCACTGGCGCGGGTTGCTCGGCCAGAACTTCCTGCGCCTGGACGACCCTGCGGCGGTATGCGAACTCATCGCGCTGACCATCGGATTGGCGGAGGGGCGCGTCGACCTGGCCGGCGGGCTGGCGGACTTGCGGGATGTCGGCTCCACCGCCGAGGCCGAGTCGGTCGGCAAGGCGCTCGGAGCCGACGGTGCGCGACCGCGGGCCTTGCCGCGTGGCCGCGGCTGAACCGGACGGGCGCGTGATGTCCCGGTCGCACATCATCGTCGTGGACCTCGGATTCGGGGACGCGGGCAAGGGTGCGACGGTCGACTGGCTGTGCGCGCCCGAGCAGGGCTTCGATGTCGCCGCCGTGGTCAGGTTCAACGGTGGAGCGCAGGCTGCGCACAACGTGATCGCCGACGGACGCCACCACACCTTCGCGCAGTTCGGATCGGGGACATTCGCAGGCGTGCCCACGCTGCTGTCGCGGCACATGCTGGTCGAGCCGATCGCGCTGGCCGCCGAGGCGCGCGGGCTGGCCGCGCTGGGCGTGCGCGATCCGCTGTCCTCGATACGGATCGACGGTCGAGCGTTGCTCACCACGCCGATCCATATCGCCGCCAACCGTGCTCGCGAGGATGCGCGGGGTTCCGCGCGGCACGGTTCGTGCGGCAGGGGGATCGGCGAGACCGCCGGCTACGCGCTCGCCCACCCGGCTCCCACCGTGGCGGATTGCCTGCGTCCCCTGGTGCTGCGGCGCAAGCTGCGTGCGCTGGCGGGATACTACGGATCGCTCATCGCGCCGAGTGGACATCGGTACGAACCGATCGACGACCTCGTGGAGATGTACCGGGAGTTCGCCGCGGCGGTACCGATCGTCGGCGACGAGGAACTGGCTCGGTTCGCGCGGCGCGGCACGTTGGTGTTCGAAGGGGCCCAAGGCGTCCTGCTCGACGAGTGGCGCGGGTTCCATCCGCACACCACTTGGTCGACCGTCGAACCGCGCAATGCGCGTGCGATGCTGGCCGGGATCGGCGAGCCGGGTTACGTGCTCGGCGTCACCCGCACCTATCAGACCCGCCACGGCGCGGGCCCGTTTCCCACCGAGGATTCCGGCTTGGACTTTCCCGAGCCGCACAACGCGGCCGGTCGGTATCAGGGCGAATTCCGTCTCGGCCACTTGGACGCCGTATTGCTGCGTTACGCCATCGAAGTGTCGGGCGGCGTCGACGGCCTCGCGGTCAATCACCTCGACCTGCCCGGAAGACGATACGCCGCAACAAAATACATCGTGGACGGTGTCGTTCGAGACACGGTGCCCCCTGGACGCAGGCGGGACCTGGATCACCAGCGGGAGCTGACCCGGTTGCTGACGCGCGCCGAGCCCGTCCTCGCCGAAATGCCGGACGATCCGGTGCCGTGGCTGACGCGGACACTCGGCGTGCCGGTCGTCCTCACCGGCCACGGTCCCGGCCGCCGCCACCGCGCTCGCACGGCGTATGCCGCTGCGGCGTGAATGCTCCGCGCAAGTGCCTTCCTGGTGGCACGCCGCCGGACGGGCGTGCGGCCGGTCGGGCAGGATGGATGGCCGTGGAGCAGTCCGTTGTGTCGGTGGATGTCGTGGCGTTGCGGTTCTGGGACGAGGACGGCGGGGTCCGGATCGGGATCGCGCCCCGCGCGGTGGAACCGTTCGCGGGGCAGCCGGCCTTGCCCGGTGTACTGCTCGGCCGGGGGGAGCGGTTGGCCGTCGCGGCGCGGCGAGCGGTGCACACCAAACTGGGCGTCCCGGAGGCCGCGATCGGCTCGGTGGGGCAGTTGGTGACCTTCGACGAACCGAACCGTGACCCGCGCGGTCCGACGCTCTCGATCGCGATGTGGGCGGTGGTGGGGCCGCACGAAGGACCGGCGCGGTGGACCGGCTTCGACGAGGTGCCGGAGCTGGCGTTCGACCACAATCGCATCGTCGCGGTGGCCCGCGATGTCCTGACGCGGTTGCTGTGGAAGGACCTTCCGTTCACCAGAGCGCTGCTCGGCGCGGAATTTCCCGCGACCAGGGCCGTGGCAGCCGCCACAGCGCTGTCGGGAGCCCGGCCCGACGCGGCGAACTTGAATCGCACGCTGGCGGCCATCCCGGGCCTGACGCGCACCACCGAACGACGTCGCGTCAAAGCGACCGGCAGGCCCGCGGCAGTGTGGGCTTTCGGCGCGCCGGACTGAACGACGCGAGGACTGATCCCCGTCGCGTTCGGACATCGAACCGCCATCGCGGGTGGGTGTCGCAAAGGCGAGCAAGCCGAGACGTTCTGCTCGGGCTTCGGGATGGTGCCGTGATTCTCGGCCGGCGATTCCGGGCCGGACGATCGCATCAGGCGGATGGCAGCAGCGGTGCCCCGCGGTCTGCGGCGCGGACGTGATGGCTGCGACGCCGACGAGGCCGATCACCGCCGAAATAGTCTCCACGATCGAAGGCTGATCGTGTCCACCAGCACGCCCGGGGCCGACGACCCTGCGCCAAAGACGACGCCATAGGCGACGAGACCGGGCGAGTCATGGTCGGGACGGTATGCGGTCGCGGTCCTCCGGACGATCCGAGCCGGGGACGATCTCGTATACGGCGTAGCTGCGCCCGAGTACGGGAAAGGAGACATTGCGTACCGGCACACCGCCTGGGGTGCACCCGAATTCCGTGCCACCATGGGCATGTCCGTGCACGGCGAGCGCCGCCCCGCCCGCGTCGACCGACTCGGCCAGATCATGACAGCCGAGTCCGGGATAGATCTTGGCCGGTTCACCGGCCAATGTGTCGATGACTGGAGCGAAATGCATCAGGGCGATGCGGGTTTCGCAGTCGATCGAGTCGAGCGCCTGGCGCAGGCGAAGGGCGTCGAGCGGGCCGCGGCGCATGCGGGCGCGGTGTTCGGCGGACCCCTCGTCCGGTGTGCCGGGATGGCCGGGAAAGCCGCCACTGCCGCCCATGACGCCGGCGATGCCCAGCCGCATACCTTCGATCTCGAAGGTGATCGCGGTGCCGTCCAGCACGTGGACGCCCAGTGCGGTGAGCCGTGCCGCGATCAGGTAGCCCGATCGCTGATCGTGATCGTGATTGCCGAGCACGGCGACCACCGGTACGGGAAGGCCGTCGAGTTCGGCGCACAGCAGATCTGCTTCCACTCGCGTGCCCCCATCGGTGAGATCGCCTGCCAGCAAGAGGATGTCGGCGTCCGCGGACAGGTGACGGAAATCGGGGCGGAAGCGTCCGGCCACCGCCGCGCGCATGTGCAGATCGGCGACGGCCGCGACGCGAATGCACCCGCCGGTGCGCGCTGCGGTCACGACGGTCAGTCGGCCATATCGGCGAAGGGGTGTCAAGAGACGGCGCTGAGCCGCCCATCGCGGTCGCGGGCCGGAAACTTCGTGTTCATCTGACCGCGACCGGACGTGAAGTCGGGATATAGCTTGCCGCTTTTCCGCGTTCAAGGACTGTTCAGTGAGGCTACGGGCACTGTGGCCGCCGATGAAACGTCCATGAACACTGCCGCGGCGGGCTATCGCGCGTGCCGGACGGTCCCGCATGGTCGCGGTATGAGCCGAGCGCAACTGCTGTCGAAAGTCGTTGCCGCAGTGGCGGCCGCGTCCCTTCCGCTGTCCGCGGCAGTCGGCGTCGCACGGGGGGAGGCGCCGACGGCCAAAGTAGTCGTGATCGGCTTGGACGGCCTGATGTACGGCAAGATCGAGGAGGCGAAGGCGCCGAATCTGCTGCGGTTGAGCGGCGAGGGGTTGCTGAGCCGTTCATCGATCGCCCCGCACATCACCATCTCGGGTCCGTCCTGGGCCACCGTGCTGACCGGCGTGTGGGATCGCAAGCACGGCATCACGAACAACCAGATCTCCGCCGAACCGTTCACGCGACACCCGACGGTCTTCACCCAGCTCGAACGAGCGCGGCCGGTGCTGAAGACGCAGTCCATCGCCACCTGGGACCAGATCGCCACCATGACCGGCAGCGGCAGTCCGCGCGCCGACGTCGTCGTCTCCACCGCGACCGTGCCGGACGATCCGGACGAGTCCCGCACCGACGCCGCCACCGCGGACGCCGTGGCCGCCGCGATCGGCAAGTTCGCGCCCGACCTGCTGTTCACCCATCTCGACCAGGTGGACCGCGCCGGTCACGATGCCGGTGGCGCCTCGCGCGCCTACCTCGAGGCCGTGACGCGGATCGACGTCCTGGTCGGCCGCATCGTCGCCGCCGTGGACGCTCGTGCCGCCGACCATCCGGCCGAACGGTGGACCGTGCTGGTCACCGCCGACCACGGCCACAAACCGAAGGGCGGGCACGGCGGCCAGTCCCCGGACGAGACGACCAACTTCGTCATCGCTCGCGGCCCCGACTTCCGGCCCGGCACCACCAGTATGCGAGCGACCCTGGTCGACATCACCCCCACGGTGCTCGACCTCCTCGACGTCGCTCCGGCCGCCGATCTCGACGGTCGTTCCCTGCGCGCCGAGCCCGGACCCGCCCGTACTCCGTTGTCCGGATCCCAGCCTGCCGCGATTCGCTGACCGGCGTGCGTTCGCGGACCTGGCGTTCGCGCTCGCTCGTCGGCGGGGACAGCTCTGCTTCCCGGAGCCGTCGCAACGACGCGCGCCATGAAGGGAAACCGCAGTTCATCCGCGTTTTCCTGGAGTATCGGAAGGCGTCCGGTCATGGTGCGGCCATCGAGCCGGGGAGATCGCGGTCGTCCGACTCGCGCCGGTCGCAGGCGGCGGCCGGGACCGTTTCCCTTCCTCGTCCCGACACCCCCGGGCGCAACCTTCGTCAGCGGAGCGGACGTGGGTGCTCCGCCCGGACTAAAGTTGGTGGTCCGGGAGGTTGCACCGGTCGGATAGGGTGGTCCGATCGAGGCGCGGAGAGGTGGTGGCATGACTCAGCATCTGGGCGAGGCGAAGGTCGAGCAATCGACGTCGGGCCCGCGGCCGAACGGTGCGGGCGCCACCGACGCCGCGCAGGCCGCGAAGCCGCAGGCGCCTGCGAACGCGACGCCTCCGCGTCAGCCGGGCGCTTCCTCCGCCGTGCCGTCCTCGGCCTCCCGCCGGGTGCGTGCGCGCCTGGCCAGGCGCATGACCGGGCAGCGCGGCATCGCGGCGGTCAAGCCGGTGCTCGAGCCGCTGGCCACCGTGCATCGCGAGCTGTACCCGAAAGCGAACCTGACGCTGCTGCAGCGCGCGTTCGACGTGGCCGACGAGCGGCACAAGCATCAGTTCCGCAAATCGGGTGATCCCTACATCACCCACCCGCTCGCCGTGGCCAACATCCTCGCCGAGCTCGGCATGGACACCACCACGCTGGTGGCCGCGTTGCTGCACGACACGGTGGAGGACACCGGCTACAGCCTCGAACAGCTCACCCAGGATTTCGGCTCCGAGGTCGCCCACCTCGTCGACGGCGTCACCAAGCTGGACAAGGTCAATCTGGGCGCCGCCGCCGAGGCGGAGACCATCCGCAAGATGATCATCGCGATGGCCCGCGACCCGCGCGTGCTGGTGATCAAGGTGGCCGACCGGTTGCACAACATGCGGACCATGCGGTTCCTGCCGCCGGAGAAGCAGGCCAAGAAGGCCAAGGAGACGCTGGAGGTCATCGCTCCGCTCGCCCACCGCCTCGGTATGGCGACCGTGAAGTGGGAGCTGGAGGACCTCGCCTTCGCGATCCTGCACCCGAAGAAATACGACGAGATCGTCCGGCTGGTCGCCGATCGCGCGCCCTCGCGCGACACCTACTTGGCGAAGGTGCGGGCCGAGATCGTCAACACGCTGGCCGCCTCCCGGATCAACGCGATCGTCGAGGGCCGCCCGAAGCATTACTGGTCGATCTACCAGAAGATGATCGTCAAGGGGAAGGACTTCGACGACATCCACGACCTGGTCGGCATCCGCATCCTGTGCGACGAGGTGCGCGACTGCTACGCGGCCGTCGGCGTGGTGCACTCGCTGTGGCAACCCATGGCGGGCCGGTTCAAGGACTACATCGCCCAGCCGCGCTACGGCGTCTACCAGTCGCTGCACACCACCGTGGTCGGGCCGGACGGCAAACCCCTGGAGGTGCAGATCCGCACCCAGGACATGCACCGCACCGCGGAGTTCGGCATCGCCGCGCACTGGCGCTACAAAGAGACCCGCGGCAAACACTCCAACGACACCGCCGAGGTCGACGACATGGCGTGGATGCGCCAGCTGCTGGACTGGCAACGGGAGGCCGCCGACCCGGCCGAATTCCTGGAGTCGCTGCGTTTCGACCTGAAATCGCCGGAGATCTTCGTGTTCACGCCGAAGGGCGACGTGATCACGCTCCCGCAGAAGTCGACCCCGGTGGACTTCGCCTACGCCGTGCACACCGAGGTGGGCCACCGCTGCATCGGCGCCCGGGTGAACGGGCGCCTGGTCGCGCTGGAGCGACAGCTGGAGAACGGCGAGGTCGTCGAGGTGTTCACCTCCAAGGCGCAGAATGTGGGCCCCAGCCGCGACTGGCAGAACTTCGTGGTCTCCCCGCGCGCCAAGGCGAAGATTCGCCAATGGTTCGCCAAGGAGCGGCGCGAGGAGGCGCTGGAGAGCGGCAAGGAGCAGATCTCCAAGGAAGTCCGCCGCGTCGGGCTGCCGCTGCAGCGGTTGATGAGCGTCGACGCGATGACCGCGGTCGCCCACGAACTGCACTACACCGACATCTCTACGCTCTACACCGCCGTCGGCGAGCACCAGGTCTCCGCGCACCACGTGGTGCAGCGGTTGATGGCGCAGCTCGGTGGCATCGGCGACGTGGAGAACGAGCTGGCCGAGCGCTCCACCCCATCGACGACGCCGAGCAGGCAGCGGGTCACCGGCGACGCGGGCGTGCTGATCCCCGGCGCCCCGGGGACGGTCGCCAAGCTGGCGAAGTGCTGCACCCCGGTGCCCGGTGACGAGATCATGGGCTTCGTGACCCGTGGCGGCGCGGTGAGCGTGCACCGCACCGACTGCACGAACGCCGGTTCGTTGCGTGAGCAGGCCGAGCGGATCATCGAAGTGTCCTGGGCGCCGTCGCCGTCCTCGGTGTTCCTGGTCGCGATCCAGATCGAGGCGCTGGATCGTACGCGGCTGCTGTCCGACGTTACCAAGGTGCTGGCCGACGAGAAGGTCAACATCCTGTCCGCCTCGGTGGCCACGCACGGCGACCGGGTGGCGATCAGCAAGTTCACCTTCGAGATGGGCGATCCGAAACACTTGGGGCACTTGCTGAATGTGGTGCGCAACGTGGAGGGCGTCTACGACGTCTACCGCGTCACCTCCGCGGCGTGAGCGCCCCCTCCGTGTAGTAGCTGTCAATTAGCTATTGCCGCAGGGGCTTTGGCGGGCCCCGAATTCCGCTTCGGGGTTGTCAATTCAGGCGGTCTGCCGGAAACTTGTCGGACCGATTCCAGGAACGCGCCGCGTTGTGTCGCGTTCATATCGGTGTGTCGTGGAAGTTTTCCGTCGATGCGGCAGTAATAGCCGGAATCTGTTACGGTCTATTGCGTTTCATGGCGTTGAGTACCTGCGGCTGACGACTTGATTGCGGATCGCTATGACTGGATACACGGCAAGACTCTCGGGGATGCTGGTAGCACTCGCCGTGGCTGTGGCGACCGCCGGTGTCGCCGCGGCGGAGCCGTCGAATCCCGGTCCGTCCACGAACATTCGCCTCACGACCTGTCCCGCGTTGTACGCCTTGGGGATTCAGGGGACCGGTGAATCCTCGCCGGATGCGGCACCCACCACCGACACCGGCATGCTTTCCACGGTCTTCCGGCCGATGATGGCGAAAGCGCCCGACACCGGACTGGTCGATCGGGCCTACGTGCCATACGAATCCGGTTTCGGCGGCGCGACCGCCGGTGGTGCGGCGCCCTACTCGGAATCGGTGGCCGGCGGCCTGGCCCGTTTGCGCGGCATGGCCGAAACCGTCGCCGACGCCTGCCCGAACAGCCGGTTCGCGGTGGTCGGTTATTCGCAGGGTGCGCACGTCGCCTCGATGTTCGCCCAGGAGATCGGCCAGGGCCGCGGCGTGCTGCCCGCCGAGAAGGTCGCCGCCGTCGCGTTGTTCGGCGATCCGACCCGCAATCCCGGCGCGCCGCTGTTTCCGGGCGCCCCCGGGAAAGCGACGCCGGACCCCGCGCCGGGTACCGCGGGTGACCGGCTGGAATCCCTTGCCGCCCTGCCGCAGACACCGGCGATCGGCGGCGGCATCGGCCCGGAGCGGGACAAGGCCGCGAACTTCGGGGCGCTCACCGGCCGGGTGGCGAGTTTCTGCGCGGCGGGTGATCTCGCCTGCGATGCCCCGGACGGCGCGCCGATCCTGAAGGCGGTCGCCAACGTGGTCGGCCAGTCCAAGCTCAGCGGCGGCGATCCGATCGCCTCGCTGGTGTCGATCGCGCAAGCGCTGGCGTTCACCTCGATCAAGACCGCGACCCAAGTGGTCAACCGGGACATCGAAGGCAATTCGCTGGCCACCCTGTCGATCTCGCCGGAGAAGTCGATCTCGCAGCGCCTCGCCGACGCCTCGGATCCGCGCACGCCGCTGAATCTGCCCGGCGCGCTGCAGGCGCTGCTGAAGGTCGGCATGATCGGCTTGAATTCCGTGATCGCGGTGGTCCGAGCGGTGATCAATCCGGCGAACATCGCCGAGCTGGCCACCGCGGGCCTGGCGAATCCGCCCGCCGCGTTGCTGTCGCTCGGCGCCAGGCTGGTCGGCGCGGTCACCCAGCTGATTCCGCCGACCACCGGCGTCCGGCTGGTCACCCAGGCCTTCGACGCGGTGGTGCAGAACATCACCGACAACAGCGAACTGCTGAACACGGCCACCTGGGTGCGCTACTGGGACACCGTGCAGCGCCACACCGGCTACAACAGCACCGCCGTCGCGGCGAACGGTGCCGCTCCCACCCGATTCGTCGCCGACTGGCTCGCGGCGATCGCTCGCGACCTCGCCGATGCGCTCGGCGGCAAGGCCGAGCCCCGGCCGGTGCTGGAGAAACAGTCGACCGGATTCTTCGGGGACGGCTCCGGCGCGTCTCCCACGCCGAGTTCGTCCGGTACGGGACAATTTCCGTTCGGGACAGGAGCCGATGGCGCCTCATCCAGCGGCGTGACATCGATTCCGCCCACCGACCGAACCGGCACACCCAACACCTACCCGTTCTCCACGAACTGATCGCCGAGAGGGTCCGACGATGCGATACTGCGTGCCCTGCTCTGCGGGAATGGGGGAATGTTGAAGTCGTACAAACAGCTTTCCCGCTGGTACGGCGCTCTGGAGCCGGACAACGGCGCGCCGGAGAAAAGCGAGCCGGATGCGGCGAACACCATCATCCCCGCGGACGACGACCGGCCTTCGCGCTACCCGGACCACCTCCGCGACGACGACGAGCCGTGGCAGCGCAGACCTGAAGAGGTTCCGTCGGATCTGCCCGCGCAGCGCAGCGAGTTCACCGGCGGGTGGTCGGATTGGGTGGTGACCGGTCACGCGCCCGGCCCCGACGACGACTATGTCGCGCCGCTGCATGCCGGCCCCCTGCCGTTCCCGTGGGCCGGCGACGACGAGCCGGACCCGGTCGAGCCCCCACGCCCTGCGGAGTCGCGCGCGCTGCGGCAGGCCGCTCGCGCCCACCCGGCCGTTCGCCGGGCCCGGCTGCTGATCCTCGTGATCGTGGCGGTGCTGGTCATCGTCGTCGCCGCCGTGGGTGTGCTGCTCCTGCTGCGTTCGGCCGCCGACCGCGCCGCGCAGCCGATGCACTCGCAGACCTCCGCGTCGGTGCAGCTCACCGTCGGCGGAGCCCAGGCCGTCGGCAACCCGCGCGCGGCCGGTGCCTGCCCGACGGAGCGCAGCGACGCGATCGTACGCAGCGCGGAGGCGGGCGGCACCGGCTCCGGACCGGACGCGGTGCTGTCGTTCCAGTACGCGTACTACGTCGAGCGCTCCGGGGAACGAGCCCGCGCGGCCGTCTCACCGGATGCCGACGTCCAGCCCGCGCCGGTCATCCAGCGGGGCATCGACTCCGTCCCGGCGGGCACGACGCATTGCGTGCGGATCGTGACGGTCGGCGACAACCGGTATTCGGTGGAGGTGACCGAATACCGACCCGGCGGCGCGCCCGCCACCTACAGCAGGCAGACGGTCACCACCGCGGTGATCGACGGCCGCACCCTGATCACGGGTATCACGGCCGGATAAAGGAGAGCAGAGGCGATGGGAGAGGACTGGAGCCGCTGGCTCGACGAGGCGCCCGGGGAGGGCGCGGCGTCGAGCCGGCCGGTGCGTTCCAAGGCTCCGGTGGTGCGGTTGCGGCGCGGCAAGGGCGATGGCTCGGAAGCCGATCATCCGGTGCAGCGGCCGATCCTGGTGGTCGGCGGGTGCGGTGGTGCGGGCACCACCACGACGGCGTTGGGTTTGGCAGGTGAACTCGGTTCGGGTGGCACGCCGACGGTCGCGGTGGACGCCACCTCGGCAGGTAGCGATCTCGCGCTGCGCGGCGCGGACGAGCACCTGCACCCGATCAGCTTGCAGTCCTGGCTGTACGGTCGCGGTGACGACGAACCCGCGCCCTTGAAGGAGTGCCTGTCGCGGGCGACTTCGGGCATCGGCTTGCTCTGGCGCGACGCCGCGCCGCTGCGCAGGCGTGCGACCTATCTCACGGTCGCCCGTGCGGTGCGCGAGGCCGGATACACCGGCGTCTACGACGGGGGACACCCGATTGCCGCCCGGCAACTGCTGCCTCTGCTCGATGACGCCGATGTCGCTCTGGTGCTTGCCATTCCGGCCCGCACCGACGCGGCCAACCGACTGCGGGTCGCTCTGGAATGGCTGGACGACCAGTTCGGCGACGCCGGAGAGGGGCACGGAGGCGGCATCGTCGGCGACACCACCATCGTGGTCTCGCACCAGTACCCGGGCGACGACTCCCGGGTAGCGGATCATTTGCGCGAGCATCTGTCCGGCTGGGTCCGCGACATCAGGGAGATTCCCTACGATCCGCACCTGGCCCGTGGTGAACTCGTGCGGCACACCTCGTTGGCCGCCGAGACGCGCCGGGCATATGGGCGCCTGCTCGCCGGGGTGGCATCATGACCGCCGCCATGATTTTTCCGCGTCAGCCCGACCCAGCGCCCGCCGGTGTGATCGCCCCGCCGGAGTCCCGCCGTGCCGCCGTCTGGGACCGCCCCGTGCCGGGTGTCGGCCGGGCGCCGCTGGTCTGGCTGCTGGGTGTGCACGGCGGAGCCGGAGCCAGTACCCTCGCGCATGTGCTTGCGCCCGCGGCGGATTCGGGCCGCCGCTGGCCCGGCGTCTTCGACCGCGAAAGTCCGTTCGTCGTCCTCGTCGCACGAGAGACCATCGCCGGTCTGTCCCGCGCGCACGACCTACTGCGCCAACATCTTTCGGGTTTCGCCGGTCCCTCCGACGTGCTCGGCCTGATCACGGTCGCCGCGCGGCCCGGCCGGATGGCTCCCGAGATCCGGCGCTATCGCGACGTGGTCGGCTCCTTGGCCGGACAGGTGTGGCAGGTGCCGTGGTATGAGGAATGGACGCTGGTGGAACCCGAGCAGCTGCCGGTGTGGTCGCCCGGTGACCCGATGCCGTCCAGGAAACGCAAGCTCGATCTGCTGGAGGAAGTCCCGCTCGATGTCCGGGAGCTCGGCGCCGACATCGTGGCGGCCGCGCGGACGGCACTGGAGGAGGCCAGCTACGACCGCCGGTCACCGGATCTCCGTAAGCCGTCCGATGAGTGAACGTCCGCATCGAATCGGCGACAACCACCCACTATTCGAGAAAGGCACCCGATGAGCACGCTCCTCCTCGCCGTGCAGGACACGTACGGCACCGTCCTCGCACAAGTCGGTAATCCGACGCCCGAGGCGCCGCCGGGCTCGGAGAAGATCCTGCAGCTGGTGCGCTATCTCACCTGGTTCGTCCTGTTGTCGGGCATCTGCGGCATCGTCTACGCGGGCGGCAAGTTCGCCTGGGAGAAGTGGACCGGAGGTGGCCTGGAGTCGCCGAAGATGGTGGCGGGCGCGATGATCGGCGGCGTGGTCGCCACCAGCGCGGGCACCATCATGAACGCCGTCATCGGCACCTGAGGCCGACGATGGGTACCGTACGCATGTCCGCAGTGGAGCTGCTCGCCTACAAGCAGATGCCCGCCGACGTCCTGGCACCGCTGATGCAGCTGCTGAACTGGCTGCTGTGGTTCGTCCTGCTGGTGTGCCTGGCCTGGATGATCGTGTCCGCGGGAAAGCTGTGGCTGGTCTTCCGCAGCGATCTGGCCATGAACGATGCCTCGCACGGCGTGCTGATGAGCCTGCTGGGTGCTGTGGTGGCGAGCACGGCGTCGGGGATCGCCCTGGCGTTCCTGCCCGCGTGAGCCGCCGGAGCGGGACGGGGACGACGCGGGAATGACTTCGACAGTACTGCGACCGGCGGACGCCACGGTGTCGCGGCGCGACATCCGCCGCCCCGCGGCCGGAGTGGTCGGCGCCGCGCTGCTGGTCGCGGCGGTCGGCTGCGGCGGCGGTGCGGACTCGGCGGGGCCGGATCTGTCGGCCGCGCCCACCAACGTGCGGTGGCAGCCGTTCCAAGGTGTGCAGCTGCCGCAGACCGACCAGGGGCCGCGGTCTACGGCCGACGGCGCGGCGACCGGTTTCGAACACTCGCCGCGCGGTGCGGCCGTCGCCGCGCTGACCCACTCGGTGCGGCTGGCGGTGGCCGCCGATACGCAATGGGCGAAAGTCGCTGCGGAAGAACTCGTTCCGGGTGCCGCCAAGGACGAGTGGGCGATCAACCGGGTGCAGTTGTCGATCACCGGCCCGGCAACCCCGGAGTTCGCGCCGCGTCTGCTGGGCTACAAGATCACCGGATACTCCGAGTCGCGTTCCACCGTCGACGTGTACACCGAATACTCCGACCGGTCGAAAGCTGTGCACCATACGGCCGTCGAGTGGTTCGGCGAAGACTGGAGATTACGGCTGCCCGACCCGGATTCGACAGTGCGACCCCTCGATTCGATCGACGCATTACCTACCGACATCGTGAAACTGGAGGCACCGACGTGAGCGACAGGGAGTCGTACGCGCGCGACCGTGTCTCCTTCGGAATCGTCGCCTCCGCCGCCGTGCTGGCGCTCATCGTGGTCGTCGGCATCTTCGTCTTCGTCAGCCGCGACGAGGAGCCGGTCGGGGGCGCGCCCGCCGTCACCGAAGGCTCCGGCGGTACCGGCTTCGCGAGCCCCGAGACGGATATCCTGGGCAGGCGCGTCGACATTCCGAACAACGCTGCCGGCCAACCGCTTTCGCAGGACCCCTCGCGCCAGCGCAAGCCCACCGACCCGGACTGGCTGACCGCGGCGCCGGAAGGCACCACCGAACCGCACGGCTGGCAGCGGGTGTACGGCGCCTCCGTCCCGTTCTCCACCTCGGACGGGCCGACGCGGATCGAGGACGACCTGGCCGTCGGCTACTCGCACACCCCGCAGGGCGCGGTGCTGGCCGCGGCGCAGATCACCTACCGGCTCAACGCCCGGCCCGCCGATCGCGACTTGTACGTGCGCCAGGTCCGAGTGTCCGCCCAGCAGATCGCCGCCTACGACAAGGCGCTGGCCGACGACCGCCTGCCGCAGCAGCAGCCGGAGAAGGTGACCCGCTATTTCGTGGCCTCCGACGCGTTCAAAGTGGACGACTACGCCGACGATCTGGCCATCATCCGGCTGGCCACCAGGGGACCGGTGGTGGACGGCAAACAGTTGTGGGCAGCGACGCGCCTGGTCATGGTGTGGGACGCGGGCGACTGGCGACTGAAGCCATCCACCACCAACAATGCGCAGACGGAATATCTCGAATCGCTGACGGGATGGACCAAGTGGTGACCGCGCGCAGACCCGGCCGGATGCCCCTGGCTCTGATGGGCGCGGGCGCGTTGATCAGTGTCGCACTCGCGGTGGCACTGACAGGGGTCGCGCTGCGGGACGGCGCCTCCGTGGACGAGCGGGACGCCGTTCCCGGCACATCGGCGGGAACCGCTCCCGATCCGATCGCAGGGACATCTGCGTTCGGCACACCGGAGACCGACCTGTTCGGCCGCCGAGTCGACGTGCCGGTCCGCGCTGCTGGTGTTGTCCTGCAACAAAAACCGGATCAGCGGCAGCAACCGGGCTCACCCGGGTGGACCGCTTCCGCGCCCACGCCGTCGAACGGCGAGGGGGTGTGGCAGCGGCTGTTCGGTGGTCCGGTCGTGCGCTTCTCCGCGTCCGACGGCCCATCCCGCATCGACGGCTCCGCCGCCCTGGGATTCGCGCATACGCCGCAGGGTGCCGCCCTGGCCGCCGAACAGATCTACTGGCGGACCAATGCCAATCCGAAGGATCGCGACCTGCTGACCCGGCTGGTCGACGTGACGCCGCAATATATGGCCGAGTACGACCGGCTGGTCGCCGAGGGCAAAGTGTCGGACCGCCTGCCCGAGAAGCTGAGACCCCTCTTGTTCGCTTCGGACGCGTTCCGAATCGAGAGCTATGCAGATGATTTCGCGAAAGTGCAGTTTGCGAGAAAGGCTCGAGAAACAGTTGATGGCCAACCAACATGGGTGGGCATGCGCCTGGCGGTCCGGTGGCGAGACGGAGATTGGAAGCTCACCACGGTGACAGGCGACGAGCGAGTGCAGATCGAGTCCCTGCGGAGCATCGAGGGGTGGACACAATGGTGAAGCGCCTAGTCACGATACTCGCGGTCATCTTCACGGTGATGATCGCGACGCCGACCGTGGCCTACGGCCAGACCTACGGTTTCGACGAGACGTGCAACGAAATTCACGACACGCTCGACAACGTCGGCCTGCCCGGCATTTCACTCGGCGACGCCGCGTCCGCCGCGTGCAAGGCGGGCAACGCCGCCACGCATCCCGACCAGGCGGCGACGGCGGTCAAGGACAAGGCCTGGGATTCCACCTTCGGCAAGGTGGTCGATTCGCTGATGAACGGTCTGGGCGAGGCGATCATCCTGGCGTTGACCTTCTGGATGAAGGTACCCAACGAGGCGGCCAGCGATTCCGGTTCGCTGTTCACCAAGATCAACGACTACACCTATCAAGCGCAGATCCTGTTGCTGATAGCGTCGGTGATCCTGTCCGGGGCGCGATTGGCCGAAGCCAGACGGGGGGCCGCGATGAACGAAGCGGCCGAATCGTTCCGGATGTTCACCCGCGTCGTGTTCAGCTCCTGGATGCTCGGCGCGGTGATCGTGGCGGGCACGCAGGCGTCGGATCGCTTCGCCGAGTGGATCATCGACGACTCGACCAACGGCAACGCCAAGGACTTGGCCGAGCTGATGGTGAAGACCAGCAAGCTGCAGGCGTTCTCGCCGGGACTGGTGCTGATCATCGCGATCGTCGGCCTGCTCGGCGCGCTCGCGCAGATCGTGCTCGCCATCGTCCGGCAAGGCCTGCTGGTGATCGCGGCCGGTGTGCTGCCGCTGGCGGCGGCGGCCTCCGGCATGAACATCGGCAAGCAGTCCTATCAGAAGCTCATCGGCTGGATCATCGCCTTCATGCTGTGGAAACCGGTGGCGGCGATCGTGTACATGATCGCTTTCACCACAGCGGGTCACGTCGATTCGCTCACCCCCGCCGGCGGCCTGCCCGACGGTGAGCAGGCCCAGCGCATGCTGGTCGCGATCGTGCTGCTGTGCAGCGTGGCATTCGTGCTGCCCGCGCTCATGCGACTGGTCACTCCGGCCGTCGCGATCGTCGGCAGCGGCGGTTCCGGTTTCACCGCGGCCGGTGGCACTCTGGTCGGCGTGGCGGCCTTGGGCGCCATGGGCACGAAGGCGGTCGGCGTCAAGGGCACGGCTGCCCCGGGCCGGGCCGGCTATGTGAGCGGCAGCGGCACCGGCCCCCGTCCCGGCGGCGCGGGCGGACCGCGTGGCGGCGGCGCACCTCGCCCGACCCCGCCGCGTGGCGGCGGTGGCCCGCAGGGCGGTGCGGCTCCGCGCGCCTCCGGACCCGCGGGCGCGGCCGGGGTAGCGTCCGGAGCGGCCAGGACGGCAGGCCGGATCGGCGCGGCGCGCGCTGCGAGCGGCGGGTTGAACCGGGCCGACCAAGCCATGGGTGACGTCGCGGGCGATCGCTGGACGAACCGTTCACCCGACCTCGGGAGGAGCACCATTCCGCGATGACACTCACCGACACCTACGAGCGGCGCTCGTACGGGCTTTGGCAGAAGCCGCGCAGCGCAGGTCTTTTCGGCCTGCGTTGGGAGGAGACCGTGCTCGGCTTCGCGGTCGTGATCACGGCGCTGATCACCGCGATGGTCGGCGGCTTCCAGTGGGGTGCGATCGTCGGCGGCGTCGGTGTCGTCGTGATGGTCCCGCTGGTATGGCGGACCGGAGGTCGTTCGGGCTACGAGACGGGATTGATGATGTTCAACTGGATGCGCTCGCGCAGTCGTGGCGAGCACGTGTACCGCGGTGGCCGCTTCTCCCGGATTCCCGGCGGCGTGACCCGCCTGCCCGGGTTGCTGGCGCCCTCCAAGCTGTACGAGGGCATCGACGCGGGCGGTTACAGCTTCGGCATGATCCACCTGCCGCAGTTCGCCCAGTACACGGTGGTGCTGCGGGCCTGGCCGCAAGGCCACGAGGCGGTGGACCAGCCGGTGATCGATCGGTGGGTCTCGGCGTGGGGCACCTTCCTCGCCTCGGTCGGCCAGACCAGCGACATCGTGGCCGTGGTGCCGGTCATCGACACCGTGCCGGAGACCGGAAACCGCTTGCTCACCGAGGTTTCCACGATCACCAGGCCGGAGGCGCCGGAACTGGCCCAGCAGGTGATGTACGAGCTGGCTACCGAGTTGCCGCAGGAGCGGGTGCAGTTGCTGCCGCGAGTGGCGATCACGTTCAAGGCCACCACCGCCGAGCGCCGCAAGAACCCGGCGGAAGAGGCCGTCGAGATCGGCCGCCGCCTGCCCGGCATCTGCGCCGCGCTGGCCGAAGCCGGTGTGCGCGCCCAGCCGATGTCGGCCGACGAGGTGATCGCTTTCATCCGGCGCAGTTACGATCCCGCCTCGCAGGCCGACCTGGAAGTGGCCGCGGGCGAACCCGAGGGGCACGGCCTGGACTGGGCGGACGCGGGCCCGGTGTCCCACGACGAGAAGTGGGATCATCTGGTGCACGACGGAGGCCGGTCGGTCACCTGGGAGATGGACGCCGCGCCGGAGGGCGCGGTCGACGAACGGGTGCTGCAGCGGCTGCTCGCGCCGAATCCCGAAGTACCGCGCAAACGTATCGCGATCGTGTACCGTCCGCACTCAGCCGCCGACGCCGCCGAAATCGTCGACGACGATTTCAAGAACGCGTTGGTGGCCCAGCAGAGCGAACGAGGGGTCGTGTCCGCGGCGGCGACGCTGCGGGTGGGCGCGACTCAGCAGGCCCGCGAAGAGCAGGCCCGGGGTCACGGTGTGACCCGCTTCGGGGCGCTGGTGACCATCACCGAGCCCCTGCGCGGTGACCTGCCGCGTATCGAAGCCATCACGCGCGACCTGTCGACCCAGGCGCGCTTGAAGATTCGGCGGTGCTACCGCTACCAGGCGGCGGCCTTCGCGGCCTCCCTCGGTTGCGGGGTGATCCTGCCGGAACACGCGACTATTCCGAAGGCACTGGCGGGGTGAGCGATTCATGGCACGGGACTACGAGCCACCCGTACGGGACCGGGACGAGGACGCACGCCGCAGGCGGCTCGAGCAGTCCGGCCGGGACGAGTGGGGACAGCGGCCGGAGCGCAGGCGCCCCGCGCGAGATTCGGCGCGGGTGAACGGCGAGGACCGGCGCGGCGTCGACACGTCCGACCGGCGCGGGGCCGAGCGGCGTGGGCGGCCGGGCGCGGGCCGGTCCGACGGCGTCCACACCGACCGCGGGCACACCGAACGTCCCCGCGGCGAGCGGAATCCGCGCATGTCCCGGGACGCGGTCACCGAGCGCATCGCCGCGCGGCCGGATCGCAACGGGGCCAGGAACGGCCGCGTGGCACGGCCCGCGAAGGTGGACTACACCGCCGACCGCGCCATGGGCACCCCGTACACGGACAAGGCGGCCCGCCGCGCGAAGGCGAAGGCCGATCGGCGTAAGCAGTCCGGGCCGCCCCTGCTCGACGACGCCACCCGCGCCAAGCTGGAGATGATCGCCCGCGAGGGCAGTGGTCTGCGGGCGGCGTTCGCGCAGTTCCGCGTCCGCACCGACGACATCCGCCGCCGCAACTACGCGGCGCGCGCGGAGCAGACGATCGAGGACGGCTTCGACCGCAGTACAGCGCAACTCACCGACCGCGGCTACGCGGGACCGGGAGGCGGCCGGATGAACGTGGTCGGCCGCCCGGTCGAGTACCGCGCCACCACCGCCCAGGTCGCCGGCTTGTGGCCCTGGTCGGTCGGCGCGGGCGCGCCGTTGATCGGCACGCCCCTCGGCTCGCATCTGCACACCGGTGCGCCGGTCTGCTTCGACCCGATGAACTGGTTCATGCGCGGCAGTTTCATCACCGCGCCCAGCCTTTTCGTGCTCGGCCTCAACGGTTTCGGCAAGTCCTCGCTGGTCCGCCGGATCGTGCTGGGCGGCATCGCGCAGGGGATCACGCCGTTGATCCTCGCCGACGTCAAGCCCGACTACCGGAAGATGGTCGAACTGGTCGGCGGCCAGGTGATCGACCTCGGGTACGGGCACGGCAAACTGAATCCGCTCGCGGCGGGCGTGCTCGGCGCGGTGGTCCCACGGCTGGAGGAGTTCCCGGCCTTGCAACTGCAGGTGCTGCAGGACTTGCGGGCCCGGCAGGTGACCCTGATCGCGGGCCTGGTCGAACTGGTACGCGGTGACCGAGTGCGCGACTACGAGGAGACACTGATCTCCACGGCCCTGCGCATCCTGTACCGGCCGGGCAGCGGCTACACGCCGGACAAACCGCCGATCATGGAGAACCTGCTCGAGGTGATCGTCGGCGGCGGTGAGGAATTGATGCTGGACGCGGGCGCCGACGACGTCGCGGAGTACCAGGAGGCGATCAAGGGGCTGCGCCGCTCCCTACGCGCGCTGACCCAGGGTCCGTTCGGCGCGGTCTTCAACGGGCAGACCACCGTGCCGATCGACACCAGCGCGGTCGCGGTGTGCATGGACGTCTCGCACATTCCGACCGGCGACAAGAAGCTCAAGGCGGCGGTCATGCTGGCCTGCTGGGCCGACGGGTTCGCCTCGGTCGAAGCCGCACACGTGCTCGCCGACGCGAAGCTCGGCCCGCAGCGCTATTTCCAGGTGGTGATGGACGAGCTGTGGCAGGTACTCGGCCTCGGTGACTTCATGGTCGACCGCGTCGACGAACTCACCCGGTTGCAGCGCGGCATCGCGACCGCGCTCATCATGATCAGCCACACCATCAAGGACCTGCAGGCGCTCGGTTCGGAAGCCGCCATCGCGAAGGCGCTCGGTTTTCTCGAGCGGGCGCGCGCCAAGATCTTCGGCGCGCTCCCGGCCGAGGAGATCAAACGGCTGGACAGCACGGTTCCGTTCACATCGGCCGAGGAGGAGATGGTGACCGGATGGTCCGCACCGCAAGCGCTGACCGGTGAGGCGCTCAAACCGGGACAGCAGCGGCCCTCGCCGCCTGGCACCGGCAAGTTCCTGCTGAAGATCGGTGAGGATCGTCGCCCCGGCATCCCGTTCCACATGGAATTCACGCTGTCGGAGAAGGAAAGCGGGATCCACGACACCAACCAGCGGTTCAGCGAGTTCACCGAATCGACTTCGCGGGGAACGGATTCACCGGGGAGTGCCGCATGATGCCGCACCGGTCCTACCGTCGCGTCTCTCCGGAGGTGCGCCAAGCGGCGGTCGAACAGGTCATCGCGCTGACCGGCAAGCTGCGCAGTGAATCGGAGGCCTGCCGCGTGGTCGCCGAGCAGATCGGTGTGCACACGAACTCGGTGCGGAACTGGGTGCGCGCGGCCGAAGGCCCCGGCCTGGAACGGATGGACGCGACCGCGCTGCGGCGCAAAGTCGCGCTGTTGCAGCAGCAATTGGCGGCCGCCGCCGAGATGAACCGCACGTTGGCCGACACCCTCAACGAAGCCCGGCGCCGGACGTGAGCCGCGGCTGCGCGCGGCACGATGCCGGAGTGCGGCGATGAGCGGCAAATCGGTGCTGTGGACGGCGCTGGGCGCGGTGCTCGGCCTGATGACCATCGTGCTGGTCATCGTCATGCCCGCCGTGGACGACGCCTGCGAGGGCGGGTCCGTACTCGGTTCGCAGTCGGCGCTCCCGCCACTGGGCGGCTACCCGCCGGGTGATCGGCGTGCCGCCGCGACCGCCGGTGCCGGCGCGACCCAGACCAATCCGGCCGCGACCGCCACCCCCTCGCTCGCCGCGGGAGCGGGCCCGTTGCGCCGCACTCTCCCGATGGCCACCGGAACCTTCACCGTGTCGGATACCTTCGGCTCGCGGGGCGGCGCGCACCGTGGCGTCGACCTGGCCGCGCCCGACGGCACGCCGATCTTCTCGGTCTCCGACGGCCGTGTGGTCGCCGCCGGTCCGGCGTCCGGCTTCGGCAACTGGATCGTCGTCGATTCCGTTGACATCAACGGCCGTTCGTACTCGGCGGTCTACGGGCACATGTGGGACTCCGGCGTGCTCGTCCGCGCGGGCGACACGGTGAGGGCGGGGCAGCACATCGGCGCGGTCGGTTCGGCGGGGGAGTCCAGCGGGCCCCATCTGCATTTCGAGATCGTGCCGGGCGGCAGGTTCACCGGTGGGCGCCAGATCGACCCGTTGCCGTGGCTGGACGGCGCCCCGACCCCGGATGTCGGCGGTGCGCGCGTCTACTCCAGCGATCCGCGCTGCAGCCTCGGTTTCGGCACCGCCGGTGGCGCGCTGGCCGCGGGCAAGGTGCCGCAGGAACTGGAGATCTGGTACCGCCGGGCAGGTTCCATCTGCCCGCAGATCACGCCTTCGCTGCTGGCCGCGCAGGGCAGGCAGGAGTCCGGTTTCCGCCGTGGCGCCACCTCCCCCGCGGGCGCGCAGGGCCTGGCGCAATTCCTGCCGACCACCGCGGTGAGCATCAATCCCGATGACGGTCAGCCGTACGTGATCGACGCCGACGGCAACGGCGTGGCCAGTGTGTGGGACGACGGCGACGCGATCATCGGTCAAGGGCGCTACATGTGCGCGATCGCGCACAAGATCCAGCGGTGGCAGGCCGAGGGCCGGGTGCAGGGCGACATCGTCGCGCTGGCGCTGGCGGCCTACAACGCGGGCGAAGGTGCGGTACTGGCCTCCGGCGGCATGCCGAACCAGGTTGCCGCGCACTATGCCGAGACCCAGCCGTACGTGCGCAACATCCTCACGATGGAAGCGCAGTACCGGGCGCCGGGGTCGGTCGGCCGGTTCACGCCCGGGCCGGGGACGGCAGGCGACCAGATCGTCGAAGCCGCGCACGAATGGCTCGGCACCCCGTACGTCTGGGGTGGCGGCGGACCCCAAGGCCCGAGCGGCGGCGGACTGGACGGACCGGGTCTGACCGCGGCGGCGGTGTTCGCGGCGTCCTCCGGCACGGTGACATTGCCGCGCACGGCCGAACAGCAGTGGGAGGCGGGCGCGGAAGTGCCGATGAGCAAGGCCCGGCCGGGGGACTTGGTGTTCAGCTCGTTCGGTCGGCGTGGACCGGCGCAGGTCGGCGTCTACGTGGGCAACGGACGGATGATCCAGTCCGTGCCGGGGGCGGATGCCCGATCCGCCGGTGGTGTTTCGGAAGTCGCGGTTCCGGGGGACGGACGTGCGAGGAGGGTGCTGTGAGCGGTGACGGGCCCGAACACACGGCGGCAGGACTGCCGCGACGCCCCCGTGGGCGGCTAGCCTGGATGGATAGAGGAAATGCACGGGCGAAACTGGTGGTGATGCTGGTGGCGAGCGTCGCGGTGCTGGGTGCGGCCTGCGGCCGCGCGGATACGGGATCCGATGCGGCGCACTCGGCTACGTCCACCACCCGTTTGCTGGAGGGCGTGCCCGCCCCCGATCCGGTGACGCCGGACGGTGTCGCGTTCGCGGCGTTGCGGGAGATCTACAGCTGGCAACCCGCCGCCGAGACTCAGGGCGCTTCCTTGAGCAGGGCGCGAAAGTTTCTCGGGCCCAGTTTGATTCGTATGCTGGATGCGGCGCCGACCGCGGTGGAGACGCCGAAGTCGACGCTGCAGTGGGCGGATTGGGCACGGGAGGGGGCACACGTGGAGGCATTCACGTTCGCGTCCGGGGAGAAGCCGCCGACCCTCAGCGACCCGAATGTCCAGCAGTTCAAGATCGGGATCGAACAGACCGTCGTCTATCCGAACGGACGCAAGGAGCCGCTGCCGCCCGCGACGGTGATCGCCACCGTCGTGCGCACGCCCGACGGCTGGCGGCTCGACGCATTCCGCTGACCACCCGCTTTCCGTACCGGACGGCCGACCCAGGAGGCACACATGGCGAAGAAGAAAAAGGTGACGGATCCGGCCATACCCGGACCCGACGTCAGCCTGTTACTGACCTACGCCGGCTTCGCGATCTTCGGAACTCTCTGGCTCGCGCTGCATCTGGGCAACATGCTCGAGGGCAGCCCGCAGAAGGTCCCGTTCAACCCGATCGCCATCGCGGCGGATCTGGCGCGGGGCAAGCTGCGCTGGCCGGGCGCGGCCACGGCGATCGTGTTGCTGGTGATCCTGAGCGTGGTCGCATATCTGGTGATCCGCAAGGAGCTGCAGAAGCGCCGGAGCAAGGGGAGGTTGCCGGTCGACGACAAGGCCGACGTGATGGGCAACGGTGGCGCGATCTCGATGCTCACCGAGGCGGGCGTCCGGGAGAAGGCCGAGCAGTTGGGCGTCGAACTCGGGTACGACGACGCTCCCGGTGTACCGATCGGCGTCGGTGTGGCAGACGGGGTGATGCTGTACGGCTCGTACGAGGATCTGCACTTGGACATCTGGGGTCCGCGCCAGGGCAAGTCGACGTCCCGGGTGATCCCGGCGATCCTCACCGCGATCGGTCCGGTGCTGGCCACCTCGAACAAGCGTGACGTGGTGGACGCGACCCGAGACGTGCGGGAGTCCAAAGGAAGTCCCACCTTCGTCTTCGATCCGCAGGGCGTCGCCGGAGAAGAGCCGACCTGGTTCTGGGATCCGCTGTCCTGGGTGGACGCCAAGCGGGAGGGTTGCGAGATGCGCGCGGCGCGGTTGGCGGGGCACTTCGCCGACGGCGACGACGGTAGTGACAGCAGCAACGACGCGTTCTTCGATCCCGAGGCCGAAGACCTGCTGGCCGGACTGTTCCTCGCCGCCGCGGTCGGTGATCGCAACGGCAGCAGGCCGATCGTTCAGGTGTGGGAATGGGTGACCAATCCGCAGGACACCGAGCCGATCGAGCTCCTGCGCGCCGCCCGCCATCACTACACGGCCTCGGGCCTGTCCTCGCAGTACAACGCCGATCCACGCACGCGCAGTGGCATCTTCGGCACCGCCAAGAAGATGATCCGGTGCCTGAAATTGTCGAACGTGCACCCGTGGATCACCCGTGGCGGCGATCGCAGGGAGTTCGACGAGCTGGAATTCCTGGAGAACAACGGAACGCTCTACAGCCTGTCGCTGGAAGGCCGCGGATCGGCCGCGCCGCTGGTGAGCGCGCTCACCGAGGCGGTGGTGGACGTGGCGATGCGCAAGGCGTCGCAGTCGGCCGGTGGGCGCCTGGCGATCCCGATGCTCGCGGTGCTCGACGAAGCCGCCAACGTGGTGCGCTGGAAGGACCTGCCCAAGCAGTACAGCCACTTCGGCTCGCGGGGCATCGTCGTGATGACGGTGCTGCAGTCCTGGGCCCAGGGCGCCCGCTGCTGGGGTGAGAGCGGCATGAACGCCTTGTGGTCGGCGGCGAACATCAAAGTGCTCGGTAGCGGCGTGGACGACACCAAGTTCCTGCAGGAACGTTCGGACGTGCTCGGCGAATACGATGCGATCTCGCAGTCGGTCTCCGAATCCAAGGGCGGCAAGAGCTATTCCCGCTCGCTGGGCTCGTCCAAGACGTTCTCCGTCAACGCCCTCGCGACGCTGCCGCGTGGCCGGGCGATCCTGTTCCCCTCCGGTGCGCCGCCGGTGCTCATCCGGACCGTGCCCTGGTGGGAGGGTGAGTACGCTGCCGACGTGAAGAAGTCCATCTCTCACCATGATCCACAGCGCAAGACCCAGATTGCGGACGTGATCGGTTCGCCGTCGCTGAGCAAGTCGACGCCACCGCCGGAGTACGGCCAAGTCGAGGAGGTCCGGCCGCTGTGACCGAACAGCAGCAGAACATGATCTACGCGAGCGTGGTGGCATTCGTCGAGGAATACTTGAGTGTGGTCTATCGGCGGCAGGTCACCGATCTCAGCGACACCGTGTGGTGCCCGGAGTGGTGGCAGCACGCCGAAGCGGTCGCCCGTCTGGACGCGCTGTGGCGCGCGTGGGAGCACTACCGGCAGAACCCGTCGACCGGGTTGAGCGTCTGGTTCCTCGATCATGCGGATCCGCACATGGCGAAATTGTTCGACCCCAAAGGGCCGTTCAAATACTGCAGCGTGCGCAACGGGCACAAGGACATGCTCAGCCCGCTACCGACGAAATCGCCGCAGCACGGGATGTTCGGCGATCCCACGATGGGAGACTTTCATACTTAGTCGCGATCGCACCGCGCGCTCTCGCGATATCGGCCGGAAAGACGAATGCCCGCTGGCGATTCAGCGGGCATTTCGTCCTTCTGCTGCTATCGTGTGCGCTCCAGGCCGCGGGATTCCTGTTCCCGTCCGCCCCTGGTGACCGACGGGGCCTCGCCGGGGCGGGTGCGCACGGCTTCGCCCGGCGGTTGCGCCTGCCCCACCTCGATCAGCATTCGCACGGCGGCGAGTTCCGGCGCCACACCCATTTTCGCGAGATGGGCCGCGATCGCCATGCGGCGTTCCTGAGAGTCGTACTGCAGAACCGGCTTGGCGGCGGCATTGGCCGCCATCCGCGATGCCTCGGCCTGTGCGGAAAAGCGGTCCTTCTCCAGCGACACACCCTTTTCCGGGATCGGCTTCTCGATCAGCCGGGCCAGTTCGGTGTTACGCGGATCCTTGGCCTTCGCGTCGCGCGCCTCGCGCAGCTGCAATTCCTTGGCCTCTTTGAGCCGGGCCTCGGTGAGCTTGACGCGCGCTTCGGCTTCCTTCTGGCCACGCTCGCGGGTCCGCAGGGCGACGAGCGTCGCAAGCTGCAACATTGTCCTCATCATGGCCGCGGTTTCCCGGCCGATGTCGTCCAGTTCCTCGGACATGGCTGCTCCCCGATGCTGCAGTGATCACTATGGATGATGGTGGTGCTTCGTTACGGACGCCGCCACGCGAACTGTAGTCCCGTGCAGCGGGTCCCGCCTGCAAACGTGGACACCCGGAGAACTTGTGGCGTGGCACTTCCTGTCCGGCGGATTGCCCGGCCGAGGCCGCGCTACGCTGCAAGAACTCCTTGTTTCGAGGTTACCTGACAAAGGTCGGCACAATCGAACGAGCTTGCTGCTTTATCAGCATATATCGCACATTTCCGGCGTGTCTCCGGGCGCGCCGGATGATCTTCGGACTGAGGACACCCTAACCGAAGAAAGGCTCGACTGCCTCGCACTCCGGCCGGATGGCCGTAGACATGGCTCGGGCCCGCTGCCGAGGGTCGGCGGCGGGCCCGGATGCGTGCGTCAGCGGTCGATACGGACCGACTGGATGGTGACCGGCTGCTTGGGCTTGCCGTCGCCTGGGCCGTTGGAGTCGTCCTGGCCCAGTGCGGCGATCTTGTCGAGCGTGCCGAGGCTGTTGTCGTCCACGGTGCCGAAGATCGTGTACTGCGGCGGGAGCTGCGAATCCGAGTACACGATGAAGAATTGGCTGCCGTTGGTACCGGGGCCCGCGTTGGCCATGGCCAGCACACCGCGCTTGTACGCGACCGGCTCGGAGGAGGCCGCGGGGTCGTTCGGAGCGTACTGATCGGTCGGGTATTCGTTGTCGAATTCGTAACCCGGCCCGCCCATTCCGGTGCCCGTGGGGTCACCGCACTGCAGAACCTTCAGGCCCTCGCCCGCGGTCATGCGGTGGCAGCTGGTGCCGTCGAAGTAGTTCTGTGCCGCCAGGCTGACGAAGCTGTTCACCGTGCACGGCGACTCGGCGTTGTTCAGGGTCAGCCCGATCGGGCCCTGACTGGTCTCCATGCTGACGCTGACCTCGGCATCCACGCCGGTGGTGGGGATGCCGCCGGCCTTCGGCTTGCTCGCCTGCTTGTCCGCGGGCTTGGCGCTGTCGCGGTAGGCGCAGTCGACCGTCGCGGGCTTGGCCTTCGCCGACGGCGGCGCGGCCGCGGCGGGCGTGCTGGACAGCGAGGCGTCGGCGGCGTCGGAGCTGCTGTTGTCGTCGCCGCGGGTCAAGAAGTACACCCCGGTCACGGCGGCGACCACCACGACGACACCGAGTACCGATCCGGCGATGGTGAGTTGCTTGCGCTTGCGCGCCCGCTCCGCCCGGTTGGCGAGCTGACGTTCCAGCTTGCGTTTCGCCGCTGCTCGTCGCTGTTCGTTGCTCGGCACTACCACGTTCCTCCCGTATCCGGTTACATCGGGATAAGAGTGTGCCATTTCTACCTGAGACTGCTCCGCAACCTTCCTGAGAGGCGGTTCGGCGAACCGGTTGGACTTGCGGGGCCGTAGTGGTGGAAACTGGAGCATCGTGACCAAGACCAGCAGCTTCTCCGCCCCGAAGGGGGTACCGGACTACGTGCCACCCGGCTCGGCCGAGTTCGTCGCGGTGCGCGACGGCCTGCTCCGCGCCGCCCGACTGGCCGGGTACGGGCATATCGAGCTGCCGGTCTTCGAGGACACGGGCCTGTTCGCCCGTGGTGTCGGTGAGTCCACCGACGTCGTCACCAAGGAGATGTACACCTTCCCCGACCGCGGCGATCGCAGCGTCACGCTGCGCCCCGAGGGCACCGCGGGGGTGATGCGCGCGGTGATCGAGCACGGCCTCGACCGCGGCCAGCTTCCGGTGAAGGTCTGCTACGCCGGTCCCTTCTTCCGATACGAGCGGCCGCAGGCCGGACGGTACCGGCAATTGCAGCAGGTGGGCATCGAGGCGATCGGCGTCGACGATCCGGCGTTGGACGCCGAGGTCATCGCCATCGCCGATGCCGGATTCCGCGGCCTGGGTTTGGACGGTTTCCGGCTCGAGGTCACCTCGCTGGGTGACGAGACGTGCCGTCCGCAATACCGGGAGCTGCTGCAGGATTTCCTGCTCGGGCTGCCGCTGGACGAGGAGACTCGGCGGCGTGCCCAGCTGAACCCGCTGCGCGTGCTGGACGACAAGCGGCCCCAGGTGCGCGAGATGACCGCGGATGCGCCTTTGATGATCGACCACCTCTCGGAGTCGGCCAAAGCGCACTTCGAGCAGGTGCTCGGCCACCTGGAGGCGCTGGGCGTGCCGTATGTGGTGAACCCGCGCATGGTGCGCGGCCTGGACTACTACACCAAGACCACGTTCGAATTCGTGCACGACGGTCTCGGCGCGCAGTCCGGCATCGGCGGCGGCGGCCGCTACGACGGTCTGATGGCCGAGCTGGGCGGCCAGCCGCTGTCGGGGATCGGGTTCGGCCTCGGCGTCGACCGCACCATGCTGGCGCTGGCGGCCGAGGGCAAGTCGGCGGGCGACCCGGCGCGCTGCGAGGTCTTCGGCGTGCCGCTGGGCGACGCCGCCAAGCAGCGGATGGTGGTGGTGGCCGCGCAGCTGCGCGCGGCGGGCATCCGGGTCGACCTGGCCTACGGCGGGCGCGGTGTGAAGGGCGCGATGAAGGCGGCCGATCGCTCCGGGGCGAAGTTCACCCTCGTACTCGGCGACCGGGACCTGGCGGAGAACACCATCGGGCTCAAGGACATGGCGACCGGCGACCAGCGGGAGATTCCCCTGCCCGAGGTGGTCGGTGTGATCCGGGAGTCGCTGGCCGGGTAGCGAGGTGGCGGGTGCCCGACGGTGTCGGGTTTCGCGACGCGACCGCCGGGCGCGCGGTACTGTGCGTCGAACCCGTCGCCGGCCGGGCGGCGGGTGCGGTTACGTGACCGGCGCGCAGAGTACAGCCGCCGGAGTCGCGAGAGGGCGGAGTAGTGTCCACGAATTCTGATGACCAGCAGTCGATCGCGCCGGTCGGGCTCGATCTGGTCGCGCCCGAGCTGTACGCGCCGATGTTGCGCCGCCTCGCGCTGGCCGCGTCGGGCATCGGGCTCGGCGCGGCGCTGCTGGCCGCGACCGTGGTGAGCTGGCCGATCGCCGCGGCCATCGGCGTCGTCGTCGGCGCGCCGACCGTCCTCTACGCCGTCGCGCTGCGTCGGCGGCGAATGTGGCTGACCGGCAATACTCTTCATGCCCGCAGGCTGTTCGGGGAACGGCAGGTGGAGCTGTCAGGGGCGACCGGGGTCGAGATGCTGGTGTTCCCGGCCCGATTGAGCAGGATCGCACTGCGGGTCACCGCGGGAGAGGTGTCCCAGGTCGTTCCGCTGGCGATGTACACCGACGCGGGCAGCGGTCGCGAATTGCACCTGTTGGGTCTGCGCAGGCTCGCCGACGCGCTCGCCGCCAGTCGATTGGCCGCGGCCGTAGCGGTTTCGGAGGTGCTGGTGCGCCAGTTGCGGGCCGAGGCGCGCGACGCCGGGCTCGAGGAACGGCCGCTGTATCGCGCCGTGCGGCTCGCGCGGGCGAAGGACGTGGTGTCGCCGATCGTGCTGACCGACACCGAGGTCGCCACGCTCGCCTGACCCGGCGTTCCAGGAAACGGGTGTGCGGCAGCGTACCGGTCACTGTCGCGTAGCTCACCGTGGGCGTTCGGCGGCGGTGAGAGTGGCTAGGGTGGGCAGCAGGAATCCGCCGACCGCAAGGAGTTCGTCGTGAGCACCGCCGCTGGGACCGTGACCGTCACCGTGACCGGAGCCGCGGGCCAGATCGCCTACGGGATGCTGTTCCGGATCGCCTCCGGCGCGATGCTGGGCCCGGACACGCGCGTGCGCCTGCGGCTGCTGGAAGTCCCCGCCGCGGCGGCGTCGCTGGAGGGCGTCGCGATGGAACTGGAGGACGGCGCGTTCGGGCTGCTGGAGTCCGTCGACATCAGCGACGACCCGTGGATCGGCTTCGCCGGCGCCGACATCGCCCTGCTCGTCGGCGCGCGGCCGCGCACGGCCGGGATGGAACGCTCGGATCTGCTCGCCGCCAACGGCGCGATCTTCACCGAGCAGGGGGCCGCGATCAACGCCAGCGCCGCGGACGACGTGAAAGTGCTCGTCATCGGCAACCCCGCCAACACCAACGCCTTCATCGCCATGAGCAACGCACCGGACGTGCCCGCCGAGCGTTTCACCGCCATGACCCGGCTCGACCACAACCGCGCCATCGCGCAACTCGCCGCGAAGACCGGTGCGCCCGCTGCCGACATCGCGCGGGTGGCGATCTGGGGCAATCATTCGGCGACGCAGTATCCCGATATCGCGCACGCCACCGTCGCGGGACGCCCCGCCCTCGACCTGATCGGCGATCCGGCGTGGTTGACCGAAGAGTTCGTGCCGACCGTGCAGCAGCGCGGCACCGCCATCATCCAGGCGCGCGGCGCATCGTCGGCGGCGAGTGCGGCCAGCGCGGCGATCGACCACATCCACGACTGGGTACACGGCACCCGGGACGGCGACTGGGTGTCCATGGCGGTGCCTTCGGACGGCTCCTACGGTGTGCCCGCGGGGCTGATCAGCTCGTTCCCCGTCACCTGTGCGAACGGCGAGTACACGATCGTGCCCGATCTGGCGATCGACGAACTCGCCCGCCCGCGGATCGATGCTTCGGTCGCCGAGCTGGAGCAGGAGCGCGACGCCGTCGTCGACCTCGGTTTCGTCAAGCGCGGCGCCTGACCGGCTGCGCGGACCTTCGCCGCCCGGCGCAGCCGGGTACGGCGGGTTATCCGACCGTCCAGGTCTCCGGCCCGGTGAGCAGGGCCTGCAGCGAGTCCGGGCCGACCGGCTTCTGCTCGCGCGCGCTCTCGGTCTGGTAGCGCACCGCGTCGTCGTAGGTCGGTCGAGCGACGCTGCGGAAGATGCCGGTGACGACATGCTCGAGTCCCTGGTCGCTCAGCCGCGACAGCGCGTAGGCGTACTCCGGGTCATCGGCGTAGGCGTCGTGCACCACGATGTCGGACTCCGCGACGCTGTCGGCGCGGGCCACCGCGAGCCCGAAACCGCGTCGTACCACGGCGAATTCGCCCTCGGCGCCGAAACGGATCGGCTCGGCGTGGCGCAGCGGGATGAGATGGTCCGCGGCGTTCTCCCGGCGCAGCACGTCGAACGAGCCGTCGTTGAAGATGGGGCAGTCCTGCAGGATCTCCACGAACGACGTGCCGCGATGCTCGGCGGCGGCGCGCAGCACCTCGGTGAGTCCCGCGCGATCGGAGTCGAGCGCGCGGGCGGCGAAGGTCGCTTCCGCGCCGAGTGCCACCGACAGGGTGTTGAAGGGATGGTCCACGGAGCCCATCGGCGTCGACTTGGTGATCTTGCCTTGCTCCGAGGTGGGCGAGTACTGGCCCTTGGTCAGTCCGTAGATCCGGTTGTTGAACAGCAGGATCGTCATGTTCACGTTACGGCGCAACGCGTGGATGAGGTGGTTGCCGCCGATGGACAGCGCGTCGCCGTCACCGGTCACCACCCAGACCGACAGATCCGGCCTGCTGACCGCCAACCCGGTCGCGATGGCGGGCGCACGACCGTGGATCGAGTGGATGCCGTAGGCCTCCAGGTAGTACGGGAAGCGGCTGGAGCAGCCGATCCCGGACACGAACATCAAATTCTCCCGGCGCAATCCGAGTTCGGCGAGGAAGCCGCGCACCGTCGCCAGGATCACGTAGTCACCGCAGCCGGGGCACCAGCGCACCTCCTGATCGGAGGTGAAGTCCTTCACCTTCTGCGGTCCGTCCGCGGACGGCACCCCGGATACTCCGGTCAGTCCGAGGTCGGTGCCGACCAGTGACGTTTCCACGATGGTCATGCGTTACCCCCAGCCATGCGGTACGCGGCTGCCTTGCCTGCGTCGTCCGGCAGTGTTCGATACGTGGCCTGCGCCCGTGCGGCGAAGACCTTGTTCTGTTCCATCTCCTCGATCGACCCGTCCAGCGCCGCATCGATGACCCCGACCAGCTCCTGCGCGGAGAACGCGGTGCCCGCGATCTTCGTCCACGGCCGCACGTCGACCAGGTACTTCGCCCGCAACAGCGTGGCCAGCTGGCCGCCGTTCATCTCCGGCGCGACCACCAGGCGATAGCGGCGCAGTACGTCGCCGAGATTGGCGGGCAACGGATTGAGGTGCCGAAGATGGGCCTGGGCGACCGGGACACCGCGCCGCCGCGCGCGCCGGCATGCCTCGCCGATCGGGCCGTAGGAGCTGCCCCAGCCGATCAGCAGCAGCTCGGCGGCGCCGTCCGGGTCGTCGACCGCGAGATCGGGGACGCCGATGCCGTCGATCTTGGCTTGGCGCAGGCGAACCATGAGTTCGTGGTTGGCCGGATCGTAGGAGATGTTGCCGCTGCCGTCGGCCTTCTCCAGACCGCCGATGCGGTGCGCGCGGCCCTTCGTGCCCGGGACGGCGAGCGGGCGGGCGAGGGTGTCGGGATCGCGTGCGTACGGCTGGAACGGGTCGGCGTCGTCGCCTTCCGGTTCGAAGGCCGGGTCGATCGGCTCCAGCTCGCTTACTCGGGGAATGGCCCACGGCTCCGAGCCGTTCGCGATCGCACCGTCGGACAGCAGCAGCACCGGAGTGCGGTAGGTGAGAGCGATCCGCGCGGCCTCCACCGCGGTGGCAAAGCAGTCGGCAGGGGAGCGCGGGGCCAGCACCGCCACCGGTGATTCGCCGTTGCGGCCGTAGAGCGCCTGCAACAGATCGGCCTGCTCGGTCTTGGTCGGCAGGCCGGTCGACGGTCCGCCGCGCTGCACATCGATCACGACCAGGGGCAGTTCCGTCATCACCGCCAGGCCGATGGTCTCGCTCTTGAGCGCGAGTCCGGGACCGGACGTACTGGTGACGCCCAGCGCGCCGCCGAGCGAAGCGCCCAGCGCCGCGCCGATCCCGGCGATCTCGTCCTCGGCCTGGAACGTGGTGACGCCGAAGTTCTTGTGCTTGCTCAGCTCGTGCAGGATGTCCGAGGCCGGGGTGATGGGGTAGGTGCCGAGGAAGACCGGCAGCCGCGCGATCCGGCCCGCGGCGATCAGACCGTAGGCGAGGGCGGTGTTGCCGGTGATCTGGCGATAGGTGCCCGGCGGCAGCTTGGCGGGCGCGATCTCGTAGGTGGTGGCGAAGCTCTCGGTGGTCTCGCCGTAGTTCCAGCCCGCACGGAACGCCAGGATGTTGGCCTCCGCGATGTCCGGCTTGGTGGCGAACTTCTCCCGCATGAACTGCTCGGTGCCACCGATCGGGCGCCCATACATCCAGGACAGCAGGCCGAGGGCGAACATGTTCTTCGCGCGCTGCGCATCCTTCTTGCCGACGCCGGTCGATTCGGTGGCGCCGAGGGTCAGCGAGGTCATCGGGACGCGGTGCACCACGAAGTCCGACAGTGTGTCGTCGGCCAGCGGGTCGGCGGGATAGCCGACCTTGGCGAGAGCGCGCTTGGTGAACTCGTCGGTGTTGACGATGACCGTGGCGCCGCGCGGCAGATCCTCCAGGTTCGCCTTGAGCGCGGCGGGGTTCATCGCGACCAGCACGTCGGGCTGGTCACCAGCGGTGAGGATGTCGTAGTCGGCGATCTGGATCTGGAAGGACGAGACGCCGGGCAGCGTCCCCTGCGGCGCCCGGATCTCGGCGGGGAAGCTGGGCTGGGTGGCCAGGTCGTTGCCGAAGGCGGCGGCCTCATGGGTGAAGCGATCGCCGGTCAGCTGCATTCCGTCGCCGGAGTCCCCGGCGAACCGAATGACGACCTTTTCCAACTTCGCTGTGCCGACATCGTTTTGGTGTGAAACCATATGCCTGCTTCACTTCCTCGTCGCTGAGAGGTGCCATCGCCAAACTACTCCGTCGAACGCGGTGCGCGCCCCCGAAGCGCGCGGACCGGCGAGATCCGGCGAGGATGGCGTCAGGCGAACAATGCCAGCTGCGCGCCGGTCGTGTGCGCGGTTTCGGGTCGTGTCTCCGGTTCGGCTTGGCCGCGACCCGTCAAACCGTGCTCCGCCAGCAGCGGAGCGACCCGCGCGCGCAGCCAGGCGGAGTACTCCGGCGTGACGTAGGCCCCGCGGCGGTACAGCTGGCGGTACCGCCGCAGCAAGGCCGGATGGTGCTCAGCCAGCCAGGACAGGAACCAGTCCCTGGTGCTGCCGCGCAGATGCATGGGGAATGCGACGGCCGAGTCCGCCCCGGCCGCGGCGATCGCGCCGAAGATCGCGTCCAGGTGGGCACGGCCGTCGGTGAGGCAGGGAATCACCGGCGCGACCAGGACGTTGACCGCGAATCCCGCGTCGGTGAGCGCGCGCACCAACTCCAGCCGGGCCCGGGGTGACGGCGTGCCGGGCTCCAGGCTCCGGTGCAGATCCTGGTCGAGGATCGCGATGGACACCGCGAGACTCACGCGCACCTCGCGGGCGGCCGCGGTCAGCAGCGGCAGGTCGCGACGCAGCAGGGTGCCCTTGGTGAGGACGGAGAAGGGCGTGCCGGACTCGGCCAGCGCGCGAATGATGCCCGGCATCAACCGATACCGCCCCTCGGCGCGCTGATAGGGATCGGTGTTGGTGCCGAGCGCCACCGGTTCGCGGCGCCAGGACCGCCTCCCGAGCTCTTTGCGCAGCACCGCCGCGACATTCGTCTTCACCACGATCTGCGAGTCGAAGTCCCGGCCCGCGTCCAGGTCCAGGTACTCGTGCGTGCCGCGCGCGAAACAGTAGCGGCACGCGTGCGAACACCCCCGCATGGGATTGACCGTCCAGTGGAACGGCACATTCGCGCCCTCGGGCACCCGGTTCAGCGCGCTCTTGCACAGCACCTCGTGGAACGTGATGCCTTCGAACTCCGGCGTCTGCACGGTGCGCACCAGACCGGCCCGGGACAGCCCGGGCAAGGCGCCGTCCTCGGCGTCCAGGGTCTGGCTTTGCCACCGCACACCCTCAGTCGAACATGTGTTCTATCCGCTGTCAAGCAATCTGCCTGGTGTCCGGCGGGACGAGCCGGGTCGGGTCGGCGAAGAAGGCGACCAGGTCGCGCACTGTGTCGTCGAGCGGGCGCGGCAGGTAGCCGAGCTCGCTGGACGCCTTGCCGTGGTCGACGACGGGCGCGGAGATGAGCGCGCCCAGCGCCGCCTTGGAGACGATGTCGGAGTTGAACAGCTTGCCGATCGGCGCGAGCACCGGGATGACGCCGGACACCAGCTTGGGGGAGATGGCGAATTTCGGGCCCCGCTTGCCGCCGTGGGCCGCCGCGACGCGGCACAGCTCGAGCATCGAGATCATCGATCCGCCGAGCAGGTAGTTCTCGCCGGTCCGGCCGTGCTCGCCGGCCAGGATCAGGCCCTCGGCCACGTCGCGCACGTCCACGAGGTCGAATCCCCCGCCGATCATGGCCGGTACCCGCCCGAGCGCCGCGTCCTTCAGCGTCCGGTTGATGCGCGACAGCGGCTTGCTGAAGTCCAGGGGGCCGAACACACCCGTGGGATTGCACAGCACGGCGTCCAGGCCTTGGTCGATCACCTTGCGCAGCGCGACCTCGCCCGCCCACTTCGACCGGTCGTACACCGGAAGCGCGGGATCGGTCGAGCGCGGCGCGTTCTCGTCGATCCGGCCGCCGCAGCTGTACTGGTCGAACGCGTGGATCGAGCTGGCGTGCACCATTCGCCGGGCGCCGACGGCCAGCGCCGCTTCGGCGACCACGCGCACGCCCTCGGTGTTCACCCGCCAGGCCAGATCGTTCTTCTCGGCCAGGGTGATGACGGCGACCAGGTGGTAGACCACCTCGGCGCCGCTCAGCGCGGCGCGCATCGACGCCGGGTCGAGCACGTCGCCCTGCAGCCAGGTGACACCGGGCGCCGCCGGCTCGGCGGGAATCGCCCGATCGATGGCCGTGACCTGATGGCCGCGCTCGGTGAGGAGCCGGAGCAGATTCGTGCCAAGGTAGCCGGCTGCGCCGGTCACTGCGACCTTCATGGGACAGAGAATATAGAACTTGTTCTAATTTGCAACACGTTCCAGTTCTGGCCCGTCGTCCCGGTCGGACGGTGCGTTCGGGCTCGAAACTTGCCGGTCGGGTCGGCTATATTGAGCGCAACCGTAGCGGCCCTTGCCGATCGGCAGGGAGCAAGCGGATCACAACTGCACGACGCGGATTCGTACGACGATGTGGGGGGCAACTCGATGAGTGATCTCTCGGTAGAGACCGAAGCGGTCCGGGCGTTCGCCGCCACGAACGCCGGTATCGCCGGTGATCTCGCGGGGGCGGGCAATTTCGACGCGGTGCAGAACGTCGCCGCGCTCGTTCCGGTATTCGGCCTGATCGGGGCGGACTACTTGGCGATGTTCGCCGCGGCGCAGGTGCTTCAGGCCAAGGACATCAACGATCTGTCGGCCAAGTACGCCAAGCTGTCGGACTCGGCGTTCAGCGCCGCCGCGGCCTACGACGCGGTCGATTGGTCCAACGCGGGCGCGCTCGGGTCGATCGCGGGCCAGATCGGGGGCGCGGTATGAGACCGCTCGACAGCGGGGTCATCGCCCCGGAGGACCACGCCGTAGCGCACGCGGCCGAGCAGAACGTGGCCATCGGCCAGCAGTCCGTACTGGACGCTCTGCAGAACGCGCCGGCCCAGGGGATGCCGGATCTCTCGTTGCCGCAGTTGCCCGAAGATCTGCCGCCCATCGAGCCGCCCGCGTTCGTGCTGTCGCGCAAGATCTCCGATGACCAACAGGCGGCAGGCGCGCTACCCGGCGGTCTACCCGGGCTGAACGGCACGCCGGGCGCCGAGGACGTGCCCGGCATCCCGCACGAGGTGTCCGCGCTGCTCGGCGACACGGGTACGGCGGTGAACCAGATCGCGGCGCCCGCGGTCGAGGCTGCGCTCGATCAAGCGCACGGCGTACTGAACGGAGCGCTCGCCGACGCGCCGAGCGCGGTCGCAGGCACGGTGAACCAGGCGGCGTCCGCGGCCGGAACGCTGCCCCCCTTGCCCGCCGACCCGGTGGCAGCGCTGATGCAGGGCGTCGCGGTGCCCGCGCTGCCCGGCGTCGACGTCCTGATGAAACCGATCCTGGATCTGCTGAGCAGCTTCGGCACCGGTGTCATCGGCGCGCTCGACCCGACCGCCATCCTGAGCCAATCCTCCAAGGTCATCGAGATGGCCATGCAGGTCGGCAAGGGCAGTATCGGCACGGTCGAGCAGTTGTGGCAGAGCCAGGCCGCGCGCAACGCCCAGGCCGCAGGCCAGCAGGCGAACGTGGAGGGGCAGCAGACCAGCCAGCGAGGCATCGACATCTCCGAACTCACCCAGCGCGCCGCCGCGGTGGTGCAGCAGGGCAACGCGCAGCTGCTGGGGATCGCGTCGTCGTTCGCCACCCAGGCGACCGCGCTGGCCCCGGTGATCCTGACCCCGCCCGCGCAGGCGACGCTGATCGCCTCGGCCACCGAACACCTCGGCCACGCCGTCGGCGTGGCCAACGCCACTCGCGGCGACCTGGCCGGCAAGACCGCCGAACTCAGCGGCATGGTGCAACAGCTGGTGGCGCCGGGCGGCGGTCCGGCACCGCAGGAGGTCGCCCAGGCGCTGGCGGAGAACATCGGCCAACCGATCCTGGAACAGGCGCAGTCGACCGCGTCCGACACCGCGACGCAGGCGGCCGGCCTGGACTCCGCCACTCCCGGGACGTCGAGCCCGACGACCACGCCGTCGTCGGTGCACAACACGACGCACAGCCCCAGCACCAGCCACGGCACGCCGAGCAGTCTGCTCGGCACCAGTCACGGCCGGCCCGGAAGTCCGAGCACACCCTCGGTCCCCAAAACCACCGGCCTGCCCGGCACTACGATGCCGATCCGTCCGGTGGCGGGCGTCCCAGGCGCTTCGCTCGGAACCGGCACACCCGCCGGCACCACACCCGCCGGATCGAGCAGCTTCATGGGTGGCCCCGCCGCGGCAGGGCAGCGCAGCAACGACGACGAACACTCGCGCACGGTGCAGCCGTACTCGAGCCCGATGGGCAACGACGACCTCACCGGTCCGCTGGGCGAGTCCACGCCGGACGTGATCGGCGCGACGCACTCGGACGAGATCATCAGTTCGGATTACGAGCAGGATCAGTTCTGACGCGCCGGGGGAAAGCAAGCCGCCGCACCGGGCCCGGCGGAGTGGCGGTTCGGGCCGGGTGACCAGCGGTTATCAGTCCTGCACGAACGAGTCGAGCAGTTTCCGGTAGAGGTCGGCGAAGCGTTTGCGGGCGGCCTGCTGCTCGGCCCCGAGCCCGTCGGTGGTCTCCGGCGAATACACCACCAGATGCACGTCGTCCGCGGGCGATTGCGGCATGTAGTCGATGATCCGGCTGCTCTGGTCGGTGGCCTTCGGCACGCCGAGGTCCGCCGTGGCGAGCGCTTTGGTCTCCGCCAGCGCCGCGCTCAGTACGTCGGATGGGATATGGCCGTCGAAACGCTTCGGAGGGGTCTCCGGAGCCCGATCGGCGGCCACGGCATCGGGACTGCTGACCGCGCGGCCGTCCGCGAAGATCTCCAGCTGCGGGCGCAGATCCGTGCGGGCCTGCCAGCCGTCCGGAATGGTGGTCAGGGTGAACAGCGCCAGCGGCGCGGCGATCGGCGGTAGCGCACTGGGACGGTCCAGGGCCGGGTCCGCCGTGGCGGCGCCCGAGCCCGCCGCGACGATCAGCATCACAACCAGCAGAACGGCTTTCGTTACTCGCATCGATCCCATCTTCCGGTGCTGTCCGTGTCCGCCTGCGGCGCAGGCGAACTGCCGTAGATCATGACAGCGCGCCGGGCCCTGGCGGGACTCGGCGCGCTGTATCGATCGGATTCGGTGCTTACCGCAGACCGGACGGGTTGTCCAAGTCCGGCGCCGAGTAGGTGTCGCAAGCCCGGACCTGGCCGGTCTTGTAGCCGGTGAGGAACCACTTCTGTCGCTGCGCGGACGAACCGTGTGTCCACGCCTCGGGATTCACCCGGCCCTGGGCGGCGCGCTGGATGCGGTCGTCGCCGACCGCGGCGGCCGCCGAAAGCGCGTCGTCGACGTCTTTGTCCGACAGCGGTTTCAGGAACGGCTGGTTGCTGCCCGGCGCCGGTTGCTCGTCCGCGAAATGGGCCCAGATGCCTGCGTAGCAGTCGGCCTGCAGTTCGGTCCGGACCGCGCCGGAGTCCGGGCCGCGGGGATCGCGTTGTGCCCGGCCCAGGTCGCCGAGCTGGTTCTGGATGTGATGGCCGAATTCGTGCGCCACCACGTATTCCTGCGCGAGTGGACCACCACTGGCGCCGAAACGATTGACCAGGTCCTGGAAGAAGCTGACGTCGAAGTACGCGGTCTTGTCGGCCGGGCAGTAGAACGGGCCGACCGCGCTGGTCGCATTGCCGCAGCCGGTCGCGACCGCGCCCGAGAACGGCCGTACGGCCGGCTGCGCATACTGCTTGCCGGCCTGCTTCGGCAGTTCGCTGTTCCACACCGCGTCCAGGCTCTGCACGGTGAGCGCGACACGGCAGTCGACGTACTTGTTGGCGGATCCGCTCTCCTTGCAGTGCTCCGGCAGGCTCCCGGTCCCCGGCTGCACCTGACCGGTCTCGGTGCCGGTGAGATCGCCGAGCACCGAGCCCGGGTCACCGCCGAGCAGCAGCGCCAATACCAGCAGGATGAGACCACCCGCGCCGCCGCCCAGCGCGATCTTGCCTCCTCTGCCCCCGCCCCACGAAACTCGATCCGGGTCGATCTGCATGCCCTCGTTGAAGGTCATCGTCGTCGCTCTCTGTCCTCGGTCGCGCGGCTGGAACGGGCACTCCCTGAGACGCGTGCCCGGGAAGGCATCGTGTGCTGCTCCGGACGGGGTCGGGTCCTGACCAGCCGAGCTGACGGTCTGTCTTTCCTAGCTTGGCACGGGCAGCTGGATATGGATTTGCGCCCGGCGTATGTGTCACATTCTCGGCAACCACCACTACCATCGCGCCCCGACGATCTGTCGGGCCACGCCTCCGCGTGCGGAATCCGGGTGTGGCCGACGGCGGCCGGGGCAGCGCGTCGCGGATCTCGTACTCGGACAGCGGCTCAGGAAAACTCATCGGCGGGCCGGGTCGACGACGTGAACTCTTGTGCGTGCTCCGCGTGATCTGATAAAGTTCCGCGAGTATCAAGGGGGTTCTTATAGAAGATTGTCTTTCGAATTCTGTGAATTGTGGAGCACTTCTATTCCTGGGGGAATCGAGTACAGATGACTTTCAATGACAGTGTCTATGCCGAGCCTTGTCGAGTTCAGGTTGCCGGCTGGACCTGCACTCCTACGTCGATCGATGGCGAGAGGAAGGGGGAGACATGGTGCCGCCACGATACAGGTGAATGCTATGGCAGGCCGTGTTGCAGTATTCCGAAACCAATTGCCAACGCTGCTGGTTTCGCCCCCGCTCACTCCGATAACATTTCCGCGTTCGCCTTGGTGGCGATCTTGACGGTATTTCTTGTCCGTCGTTCGGTCGGGAAGATCTGGTATTCCACCGGCCTATCGGAATTGACAAGCATGCGTAGATCGGTGTGATGCGGAGACGCCGGCGCTCGAGCCGGTTACCGTGAGGGTGCTCACGGATCGACCGGGTTGGGCGCGGCTACCGTCGTCGAAGCCGCAGCGCCGATCGGATGTATGGCCATTTCGCCGGTACGCACTGCGTCTTCTCGCTATGTCGGGCCGCGCCTGAGTGCGGTCGCTGAAATCGCTGGGCCGGCGGCAGCGCAAGGGTTTCGTTCGGCGATGAGGCCGGACCCCGTTCTGCGCGGCTCGGCGTGGAAGACCGATACGGTTTCCGCCGGTGGACGTACCCTCACTACGATGGCGAACGCACCGAGTGGTCCGCCGGTGCCAGAGTCGTCGAAAGGAACCCCGTGCTGCGCACCCACTTGGCTGGTTCGCTGCGAAGCGAGCATGCCGGTCAGACCGTCACCCTCACCGGCTGGGTGGCCCGGCGGCGTGACCACGGTGGGGTGATCTTCATCGATCTGCGCGATGCGTCCGGCGTCGCCCAGGCGGTGTTCCGCGAGGGTGAACCCGCCGAACAAGCGCACCGGCTGCGCGCGGAGTACTGCGTGCGCGTGACCGGCACCGTGGAGCCGCGGCCGAGCGGCAACGAAAACCCCGAGCTGCCGACCGGCGCCATCGAAGTGAACGTCACCGAGCTCGAGGTGCTGAACGAGAGCGCCCCGCTGCCGTTCCAGCTGGACGAGCAGCCCGGTGAGGAAGCGCGCTTGAAGCATCGCTACCTGGACCTGCGTCGCGAAGGCCCGGCGCACGCCATCCGGCTGCGGTCCAAAGTCAACGCGGCCGCGCGCGAGGTGCTCGCTCGCCACGAGTTCATCGAGGTCGAGACCCCGACGCTGACGCGGTCCACACCGGAGGGCGCCCGCGACTTCCTGGTGCCCGCGCGCCTGCAGCCGGGCAGCTTCTACGCGCTGCCGCAGAGCCCGCAGCTGTTCAAGCAGCTGCTGATGGTCGGCGGTATCGAACGCTACTTCCAGATCGCGCGGTGCTATCGGGACGAGGACTTCCGCGCCGACCGCCAGCCGGAGTTCACCCAGCTCGACATCGAGATGAGCTTCGTGCGCCAGGAGGACGTGATCCTGCTGGCGGAGGAGATCCTGGTCGCGCTGTGGAAGCTGGTGGGCCACGAGATCCAGACCCCGATCCCGCACATGACGTATGCCGAGGCCATGCGCCGCTTCGGTAGTGACAAGCCGGACCTGCGTTTCGGTGTGGAGATCACCGAGTGCACCGAGTATTTCAAGGAGACCCCGTTCCGGGTGTTCCAGGCGCCCTATGTCGGCGCGGTGGTCATGCCGGGCGGCGCGAGCCAGCCGCGGCGCCAGCTCGACGCCTGGCAGGAGTGGGCCAAGCAGCGCGGCGCCAAGGGACTGGCGTACGTGCTGGTGAACGAGGACGGCACGCTGGGCGGCCCGGTCGCCAAGAACCTCAGCGACGCCGAGCGCGAGGGCCTGGCCAAGCACGTCGGCGCGGTACCGGGTGACTGCGTGTTCTTCGCCGCGGGCGCGGCGAAGGCGCAGCGTGCGCTGCTGGGTGCGGCGCGCGTCGAAATCGCGCGCAAAGTCGGCCTCATCGATGAGGACGCCTGGTCGTTCGTCTGGATCGTGGACGCGCCGCTGTTCGAGCCCACCGTCGAGGCGACCGCGAGCGGCGATGTCGCGGTGGGCCATTCCGCCTGGACAGCGGTGCATCACGCGTTCACCTCGCCGAAGCCGGAGTCGCTGGACACTTTCGACACCGATCCGGGCTCGGCGCTGGCCTACGCCTACGACATCGTCTGCAACGGCAACGAGATCGGCGGCGGGTCGATTCGTATCCATCGCCGTGACGTGCAGGAACGCGTCTTCGAAGTGATGGGTATCACGCACGAGGAGGCGCAGGAGAAGTTCGGCTTCCTGCTGGATGCCTTCGCCTTCGGCGCGCCGCCGCACGGCGGCATCGCTTTCGGCTGGGACCGGGTCACCGCGCTGCTGGCCGGAGAGGACTCGATCCGCGAGGTCATCGCGTTCCCGAAGACCGGCGGCGGCGTCGACCCGCTGACCGACGCGCCCGCGCCGATCACCGAGCAGCAGCGCAAAGAGGCGGGGCTGCACGTCAAGCCGGAGCAGAACAAGGGTGCGCATCCCGAGACCGCGTCGTAGCGGACCGCCCGCGCGAACGGTACCTTTCCGGTCAGCCGCGTCTCCGTCAGCCGACCACGAGGAAATCCGTTGCTGCATCTGCGCATGATCAGCCCGCCGGCGAGCACCGAGGCGGTGCTCGCGGTGCTCGCCGCCGATCCCGGGGTCACGCACGTGACCCTGGCGCGCGGTGCCGCGCTGGAGCCCGAGGGCGACCTCGTGCAGGCGGATGTGGCTCGCGAGGCCGCCAACGACGTGCTCGACGACCTGACCGCGCTGGGCATCTGCCGGTCCGGCGGCATGACGCTCACCCCGGTCGAGACGGTTCTGTCCGACGCGGGCGAGCGGGCGGTGCACGAGGCGCCCGGCGACCCCAGCGACGCGATCGTGTGGGAGGAATTGCTCGCGCAGACACACGAGGAGTCGAGCCTCAACGCGACGTTTCTCGCGTTCCTCACCATCGCCTGCCTGCTCGCCGCCGTGGGCGTCGCGACCGATTCGCCGGTGACGATCGTCGGCGCGATGGTCGTCGGCCCCGAGTTCGGCCCGCTGGCCGCCTTCGCGGTGGCCCTGTCACGCAGGGACTTCCGGCTCGCCGGCCGCTCGGTGGTCGCGCTCGCGGTCGGTTTTCCGGTGGCGATGGTCGTCACGCTGCTGGCGACGCTGGTCTGGGAGCAGGTCGGCTGGATCAGCATCGATGGGGTGGGCGGTATATCGGAGGTCGACTTCATCTATCAGGTCGGCCCGTTTTCCCTGGTCGTCGCGCTGCTGGCCGGTGCGGCGGGCATGTTGGCCTTGGTGACCGCGAAATCGGCCGCGCTGGTCGGGGTGTTCATCTCGGTCACGACCGTGCCGGCCGCCGGATTCGCCGTCGTCGCGGCGACTCTGGGGGAATGGCGGGTGGCCTTCCTGTCCGCGGGGCAGCTGGCGGTGAACATGGCGGGCATCGTGGCGGCCGGGGTCATCGTGCTCGCGCTGCGGCCTCGCGCGGGCAGCGAGGCCGGTCCGGTGGGACGGTTCAAGCGCTGGATCGGCAAGCGCTCATCGATCGGGAAATGAAGCGCAGCTCACCGTGCGGTGACCGGGCCGCCGGTGAGCGTGCGGTAGGCGTAGGTCACCGCGATGACCGCGACCGGGCCCGCGATCAGCAGACCGAGACCGCACAACAGCAGGCCCAGGAAGGTGACCACCAGCACGGCCAGCGCGAGCAGCAGAACCTGCCAGGCATTGGCGACCACCAGCATGAAGCTGGACTTCAGCGCTTCGAACGGACCTTGGTCCTGGTCGACGACGAAATGCAGCGAGAACATGCACAGCCATCCGGCGATCAGTCCGGGAAGCAAGCAGATCGCCGAGCCGAGAAAGGTCAGCGTGAACGCCAGGAGTGCGGTGAGCAGCACATTGCCCGCGTTCAGGAACCGGAAGTAGGCGCCGAAAGGCGGTGGGGTGCCATCGGTTTCGAACAGTGCTCCGCGCACCATCGCCGCTTGCAGCAGCCATATCCCGGCCATGACCGCCAGGAAGACGAGCAGCAGCGGAAGCATCGTCGTGGGGTCGATGAGCTGGACCACGAGCAGGGAAGCCAGGTATATGACCAGTCCCAGTGCGGTCACCCCGACCCACGGACCGGGATTGGCCCGGAACGTCGCCCAGCCGTAGCTGAGCGCCTGACCCACATCCAATGTGGTCGGACCCGTGGGGACCTGCTGGTAGCCGTAGACCGGCTTCTGCGCGGGCGCGGAGCCGGACGGTGCCCAGCCCGGTCCGGTGCCCGGCGGGCCGTAGCTCGGGTGCGCCGTGCCCACGGGCGGGGGCGGCAGCGGTTCGCTGCCGTGGTGGGCCGCGGCGGGACCTTCGAACTGCGGGTATGGTGACGAACCGGCCATCTCGTGGCGGACCTGACCGCTCCCGGGGGCCGGAGCTTGCGGATTCGGGTTCTCGTACTGCCCCGGCCGCTCCGCGTGACGTTCGTCGTCGTGCGGGGAGGACGCGCCGCCGGCTGATTGTCTGGGTGCGGGAGGCGGAGTCTCGGTCATGCGTCGACCTTTCCACTCAACTGGTTTGCGGTGTGGCGCACGGCAGTTGACGATGAGACAACCCGACGGCCGCACCGGTGTCAAGCGACCGGCGGCGGCCGTGCGGCCGTGCCGGAGACACGCCGAGCGACGCGGAAAGGTTGTGTAACCGCTCGCTAGAAGTGACCCCATGCGAGTACTTTGAGAGGCGATGACCGCACTATTGGCCGAACGCGCCGCCGAAGTCGTGTCCGCAGCGCAACAGTTGCTCACAAAGCGAATGGGTGCTCCGGTAAAGCTGAGCGATCCGATCGAACTCAGCGGTAGTGGTAGGACGACGGTCCTACGTGTGCGGGTTGCGGAGAACGCTTTCTCGTTACCGCGAACCCTGATCGTCAAGCAGGTCCGTGGTGCCGCCCAGGATCGCCGGACCGGTGGTCTGGCCCCGGGGGTGGCCAGCATAGATTCCGCATTCCTCCGTGAGACGGTCTCTTATCAGTTCACCACCGCGCTGAGCCGGGAACAGCGCCCGGGTGCGTACCTGATCGCGCACAGCCTGCCCGACCGGCTGCTGATCCTCAGCGACCTCGGGGAGAACTCGCTGCTCACCGCCGTGCTCCAGTCCGGCGCCGAGCCCGCCACCCGTAACGCCCTGATGGCGTTCGCTCAGGCGCTTGGCCGGATGCATGCCGCCACCGTCGGGCGCGAGGCGGACTTCGTCGCGTTGCTGCGCCGAGTCGACGTGGTGCACCGGGTGGACGGCATCGCCCAGCAGGCCGAGTCGGCGATCTCCGAGGTGCCCGGACTGCTCCAGCGCGAACTGGGCATCGAGGTGCCCGGCGAGATCGCCGAGCGGATCGTGCGAGGGAACCGGCTGTACTCCGCGGGGCGCTTCCGGGCGTTCAGCCCGTCGGACCTGTGCCCGGACAATGTGATCTTGAACGAGGAGGGCGCCCGCTTCCTCGACTACGAGTGGGGCGGATTCCGCGACGCCACCCTGGACATCGCCTACGCGTTGGTGTCCTTCCCCGGCTGCCTGTGCGACCTCGAGCTCTCCCGCGAGCGCGCCAGGCAGATGGTGGAGGCGTGGCGCGCCGAGGTCGTGGGTGTGTGGCCCGCGCTGGCCGACGACGACCAGCTGGCCGAACGCATCCTGGAAGCCCGGCTGATCTGGGTCTGGCTGTCCACGTACTGGTTCCTGCCGGCCGACCACACGCGCATCGCGGCCGCCCGGGAACACGGACTGTCGGTGCCGCGCTCGGCGGCGCTGATCAACCGCTGGGCCGCCCTCGCCGAGGACGCGCGGTGCACCGGGGACGACATCGTGGGTGATTTCGCCGAGGACGTGTCGGCGCGGCTGGAAGAGCGCTGGTCGGAGTAGGTCTCCGCGTCGGCGGAACCGGGCGCAGGCCGTGCCGGACCCAATCGGCGTGAATGTCGGCGCCGGCCCCGTTGTCGTCGATGGCTCCGTGCCGGGCAGTGAGGCGGTTGCGTGAAGAGCTGCCTTCGCCGATGCCATCGCCGCACTCCCGCGCTGGGTACACCTGCGTGGCGGCCACGTCATGCGGATCTGATGGACGCGGTGCCGGGGCACCCGCCGCCAGCCGTCTGCCGCAAGGCGGCGGGGCGGGTCGACGAGCAGTTCCGTTCGGCAATACAACCGCGCCGAGGCTATTCGGTGTCGGGTAGTCGGTCGACGCCACCGGAACGGATCCCCACAGGACAGCCAGGGCGATGCTCGTCTCCGGCGGCCGCCGTGCCGACGCATACGGATGCGAATCGGCTTGCAGCCCCGGCACGATGAGAGATTCGGAGTGCTCGGCCCCAGGGGCACGAACACGGGGAAGAGGGAGTGCCGGGTGGGTCACCTACTGCTCGTATTGCTCCGCTGGTTCTCGTCGCCGCGCCGCTCGGCGTCGGGATCCTCCGAAGGACCAGAAGCCCTGGCCGGATCGGCGGCGATGCGACGACGCGTGCCCGCGCGGCGGGGGCGCAACTCAGCAAGGATGCTCGCGCCTACCGGTGGCGCTACCGGCCGCACGGCAAGTCGAACAACGACAGCGGCAGCGGCGCGGGGTGCGCGGGCGGCGGGTGCGCGGGCGGGGAGTGATCGCCGCGGCGCTCAGCCGAGCGGGGTCTGCCGCGGCTCGATCCGGCCCCCGGAGCGGACGGCGAACGACGCGCCGTGCCGTACACCCGAATCGGGGTCCGCGACGTCGAGCACGTAATACCAGTCCATCTGCGCTTGGTCGGCGGTGATCTCCAGAACGCCGTAGCCGTGCGCGTCCAACTCCACATAGCGCAGATGCCGGTTGACCGTCTTGATCGATTCCGCGATGGGCGCGGAGTTCGCCTGCAGCATGTCGCCGATGCTGGTCGAGGTCACCGACGGCACGACGAACTCGGCGCCCGCCGTCGTGCCGCCCGGGTAGTTCGCCGCGTCCAGAGGCAGATCCGCGGCCCACGAGGAGTGGATATCCCCCGTCAGGAACAGCACGTCGGAAACCTGCTGGTCGACGATGGCGCGAAACAGGCGGGTGCGGTCGGCGGTATAGCCGTCCCACTGGTCGCCGTTCAGGGAGAGGCCGGACTGCGGGACGCCGACGGTGCTCGTGATCGCCGCGGTGGTGGCCGGTTCCAGCGGAGGGAAGACCAACGGGGCGATCATGACCGAGTTGCCGACCAGTTTCCACCGCACCGGCGCGGACGCCAAGCCCGCGGTCAGCCATTCCATCTGCGCCTTGCCGGTCATGGTGCGTGCCGGGTCGTCCGCCGCGCGCCAGTCCGCTCCCGGCTTCGCCTCTCGGTCGCGGTAACTGCGCAGATCCAGCATGGCGAGTTCGGCCAGGGTGCCGAAGCGCAGCCTGCGGTAGATCCGCACGTCTGCCCCGGAACCGGACGCGCGGACCGGCATCCATTCCAGGTAGGCGCGTGCGGAGGCGACTCGCCGGTCCGCCCAGTCGCCCTCCGTCGCCGGATCGTGGTTGTGCGCGCCGCCGGACCAGGAGTTGTCCGCGGATTCGTGGTCGTCCCAGGTGCAGATGAACGGCAACATGGCGTGCAGCCCGAGCAGATCCGGGTCGGTCTTGTACTGCGCGTGCCGGATGCGGTAGTCGGCCAGACTGACGATCTCGTCGGCCGGTTCGTGCGGACGCACGATGCCGTTGCGGCCGCCGTACTTGCCGCGGCCGTATTCGTAGAGGTAATCACCCAGGTGCACGATGGCGTCCAGGTCGGTGCGGGCGGCCAGGTGACGGTAGGCGCCGAAGTAGCCCGCCTCCCAGTTCGAGCACGAGACCACGCCGAATCGGAGGCGGTCGGGTGCGTCCTGCGCAGCGGGGGCGGTCCTGGTGCGCCCGACGGGAGAGGTTCGGCCGAGGGCGCTGAAGCGATAGAAGTACTGCACACCGGGCGCGAGGCCGGAGACGTCGACCTTGACGGTGTGATCGGAGTCCGCCGTGGCCGTCACCGCGCCGGACGCGGCGATCGAGACGAACCCCTCGTCCGCGGCGATCTCCCATCGCACGGTCGCGGGGTCGCCCAGGCCCGACCCGGGCGCCGCCTCGTCGGAGACGGTGACGCGCGTCCAGAGAATCACGCCGTCGGGGAGCGGGTCGCCCGAGGCGACGCCGTGCCGGAAAACCGGTGTCGCGGCGGCCGCGCGGCCGGGAGCGAGCACCGCGGTGGCGGTGGCGGCGGCCGCGGTGCCCTTCAGGAGGGTGCGCCGAGCGAGGCGCACAGCGATCGAGGGATCTGAAACGAACTCGTTTTCAGTCACGGGTACCGATCACATCCGAAGGATGTGCGACACGCAACTCGGCTCGATTCCGCGCAGGTCGGTACCGCGCCGTCGCGGCGGAAAGTGGGCGGGGGAACGGCATGTCGTGCTGTCGGTGCGGATCGGTAACGTTCGTGTCGTGAGCGATGGCTTGTTCGACGTGCCCGGTGCCGCGGTGCCCGCGGAGCATTCGATCGACGCCGTGGTGCGCCGGGACGCGGGGGCGCCGCTGGCGGTGCGCATGCGTCCGGCCGGCCTGGAGGAAGTGGTCGGCCAGCAGCACCTGCTCGGGCCCGGCTCGCCGCTGCGCAGGCTGATCGAGGGTTCGGGCGCCGCCTCGGTGCTGCTGTACGGGCCACCCGGTACGGGCAAGACCACCCTCGCCTCGCTCATCTCGCAGGCCACCGGCCGCCGGTTCGAAGCGCTGTCGGCGCTGTCGGCGGGTGTCAAAGAGGTGCGCGCGGTCATCGACATGGCGCGGCGCAGGCTGTCGGCGGGCGAGCAGACCGTGCTGTTCATCGATGAGGTGCACCGCTTCTCCAAGACCCAGCAGGATGCCCTGCTGGCCGCGGTGGAGAACCGTATCGTCCTGCTCGTCGGCGCGACCACGGAGAACCCGTCGTTCTCGGTGGTGTCGCCGTTGTTGTCGCGATCGCTGGTGCTGCAGCTGCGGTCGTTGACCGAGGCCGACATCCGCCGAGTGCTCCAGCGCGCGATCGACGACCCGCGTGGTCTCGGTGGCGAGTACACCGTCACCGACGCCGCGCTCGAGCACATCATCCGGATCGCGGGCGGCGACGCCCGCCGCGCGCTGACGGCGCTGGAAGCGTCGGCGGAATCCTCGCTCGACGGCACCGTCGACGTGGACCTGGTCGAGGCCAGTGTGGACAAGGCCGCGGTGCGCTACGACCGCGCGGGTGATCAGCACTACGACGTGATCAGCGCGTTCATCAAGTCCATCCGCGGCTCGGATGTCGACGCCGCGCTGCACTACCTCGCGCGCATGCTCAGCGCGGGCGAGGACCCTCGCTTCATCGCCCGCAGGCTGATGATCCACGCGAGCGAGGACATCGGGATGGCCGACCCGATGGCGTTGCAGACCGCGACCGCCGCCGCGCAGGTGGTGCAGCTGGTCGGCCTGCCCGAAGGCCGCCTCGCGCTCGCCCAGGCCACGATCCATCTGGCGACCGCCCCGAAGTCCGGCGCGGTCGTCGCCGCGATCGGAGCCGCCATGGCCGACGTCGCCGCAGGCAAGGCGGGCCCGGTTCCGCCGCATCTGCGCGACGGCCACTACCCGGGCGCGGCGGCGCTCGGCCACGCTCAGGGCTACCGGTACCCGCACGACGACAAAGACGGCGTCCTCGCGCAGCAGTATCCGCCCGACGAATTGGTCGGCGTCGACTACTACCAGCCCACCGATCACGGACACGAACGCGAGATCGGCCCTCGGGTCGACAAGCTGCGCCGCATCGTCCGAGGCTGACCCACCCACGACCGGGTCGCCGGGACGCACCCGGGCCCCTGGTCGATGAATATTCGCGTGCGCGGCACCGGTAGGCTGGGTATTCGTGCAGACCCACGAGATTCGACGGCGTTTCCTGGACCATTTCCTCCGTGCCGGCCATACCGAGGTGCCGAGTGCCTCGCTGATCCTGGCCGACCCGAACCTGCTGTTCGTCAACGCAGGCATGGTCCAGTTCAAGCCGTACTTCCTGGGTCAGGAGGCGCCGCCGTACCCGCGGGCGACCAGCGTGCAGAAATGCGTGCGGACCGGCGACATCGAAGAGGTCGGCGTCACCACGCGGCACAATACGTTCTTCCAGATGGCCGGGAATTTCTCCTTCGGCGACTACTTCAAGGAAGGGGCGATCGGCCTCGCCTGGGAGCTGATCTCCAAGCCGCAGGACGAGGGCGGTTACGGGTTCGACCCCGAGCGGATCTGGGTGACCGTGTATCAGGACGACCCCGAGGCCGCCGAGATCTGGAAGCGGGTCGCGGGCATCCCGGAGGAGCGCATCCAGTTCCGCGACGGCAAGGACAACTACTGGGACATGGGCGTGCCCGGCCCCGGTGGACCTTGCTCGGAGATCTACTACGACCGCGGCCCCGAGTACGGCCGTGACGGCGGGCCGGTCGCCGACGAGGACCGTTACCTCGAGATCTGGAATCTCGTCTTCATGCAGGACGTCCGCGGTGAGCTGAGCCCGAAGCAGGGGCATCCGCCCGTCGGGTCGCTGCCGAAGAAGAACATCGACACCGGTATGGGCGTCGAGCGGATCGCGTTGCTGCTGCAGGGCGTGGACAACGTCTACGAGACCGACCTGCTGCGCCCGATCATCGACAAGGCCGAGGAGCTGACCGGGCGTTCCTACGGTGTCCAGCACGAGGACGACGTACGCTTCCGCGTCATCGCCGACCACGCCCGCACCGCCGCCATGCTGATCGCCGACGGCGTGAACCCGGGCAACGACGGCCGCGGGTACGTGTTGCGGCGCCTGCTGCGCCGCATCGTGCGCTCGGCTCGCCTGCTCGGCGCGGAGAAGCCGGTGATGAGCGAGTTCGTCAAGGTCGTCAGCGATCTGATGGCCCCGTCCTACCCCGAGCTGGCGAGCGATTTCCGCCGCATCGAGACCGTGGCGGTCGGTGAGGAGACCGCGTTCCTGAAGACGCTGAACACCGGCTCCACCCTGTTCGACAACACCGCCGCCGCGGTCAAGGCCGAGGGCGGCACCACGATCGCCGGGTCGGACGCGTTCACCCTGCACGACACCTACGGCTTCCCGATCGATCTGACCCTGGAGATGGCCGCCGAGGCCGGGCTGTCGGTCGACGAGGACGGCTTCCGCTCGCTCATGGCCGAGCAGCGCAAGCGCGCCAAGGAGGACGCGCAGGCGCGCAAGCACGCCCATGCCGACCTGACGATCTACAAGGAACTGGTCGACCGCGGCGCCACCGAGTTCACCGGCTTCGACGAGCTCACCTCCGAGGCCACCGTGCTCGCCCTGATCGCCGACGGCGTGCGGGTGCCGACCGCGACGGTGGGCCAGGACGTCGAAGTCATCCTGGATCGCAGTCCGCTCTACGCGGAGTCCGGCGGCCAGATCGCCGACCGCGGTTCCATCACCGCCTCCTCGGGACTGAAGCTGCGCGTGAACGACGTGCAGAAGATCGCCAAGAAGCTCTGGGTGCACAAGACCACGGTGGAACACGGCCAGATCACCGAAGGCGACATCGTGCTCGCCCAGGCCGACCCGGCGTGGCGGCGCGGCGCCACGCAGGGCCATTCCGGCACGCACATGGTGCACGCGGCCCTGCGGCAGGTGCTCGGTCCGAACGCCGTGCAGGCCGGTTCGCTGAACAAGCCGGGCTACCTGCGCTTCGACTTCAACTGGCAGGGCCAGTTGTCCGAGCAGCAGAAGACCGACATCGAAGCCGTGTCCAACGACGCGGTCGGCGCCGACTTCCCGGTGAACACCTTCGTCACGGATCTGCCGAAGGCCAAGCAGATGGGCGCTCTGGCCCTGTTCGGCGAGAACTACGGCAACGAGGTCCGCGTGGTGGAGATCGGCGGCCCGTTCTCGATGGAGCTGTGCGGTGGCACGCACGTGCAGCATTCCTCGCAGATCGGCCCGATCACGGTGCTCGGCGAGTCGTCCGTCGGCTCCGGCGTGCGGCGCGTGGAGGCGTTCGTCGGCCTGGACTCCTACAAGTACCTGGCCAAGGAGCGCGCGCTGCTGGCCGGTGTCGCCTCCGCGCTGAAGGTGCCCTCCGAAGAGGTGCCGGGTCGCGTCGAGCAGCTGGTGGAGCGGCTCAAGGTGGCCGAGAAAGAGCTCGAGCGCACCAAGATGGCCGCCGTGCTGTCCTCGGCGGGCAGATTCGTCGAGGAGGCCGAGCGGATCGGCCGTCTGCTGCTGGTCGCGGTGGCCGCGCCGGAAGGCGTCCAAGCGGGTGACCTGCGTACCCTCGCCACCGACATCCGCGGCCGGTTCGGCAGCGAGCCCGCCGTCGTCGTGCTGCTCGGCAATGCCGACGGCAAGGTGCCGTTCGTGGTGGCGGTGAACAAGCCCGCCCAGGAGCTCGGCGTGAAGGCGGGCGATCTGGTCGGCAGCTTCGGCCCGAGCATCGCGGGCCGTGGTGGCGGTAAGCCGGAGATGGCCCAGGGCGCGGGTTCGGACCCGTCCGGCATTCCGGCGGGCCTGGCCGCGGTCCGCGCGCGGGTGGCCGAACTGGCCGGGTGATGGGCGACCCCGCGGAATCCGAGAGGTCGGCGCAGCGCGGCGCCGACCGGCCGCACCCCGCCACCGATCCCGGTCGGGGTAGGCGGATCGGAGTAGACGTCGGCAGCGTCCGGATCGGGGTCGCCGCGAGCGACCCCGACGGCGTTCTCGCCACCCCGGTGGAGACGGTGCCGCGCGCGAAACAGTCGCGACGCTCGGCTCCCGCACCCGATATCGAAAGAATTGCCGAAATTGTGCGGGAGTACGAGGCAGTCGAGGTAATCGTCGGATTACCGCGAACATTACGCGGGGAGAAGGGGACTGCGGCTACGCTGGCCAGCGCATTCGCTGAGCGATTGCGGGCTGCCGTCGCGCCGGTACCGGTCCGGCTTTCCGACGAACGTTTGACTACGGTGTCAGCTGCACGTGCATTGCGGGACAGTGGAGTTCGCGCGCGTGGCCAGCGGCAGGTGATCGATCAGGCGGCGGCCGTGTCGATCCTGCAAGGATGGTTGGACGAACGGAGTGCGGTGTTGAGGTCGGTGGAAGCGGGACGTCCTGCGTCGTCCGGGGACGATGCATGACGGATCGGTGGGCGCGGGCCGAGGAACTGTTCCGACAGCGTGAAGCTGATCGGCGTTATCGGAGAGACGACCGGGCCTGGGGCGAGTACGAGGGCGACGAGTACGACCGGTACGACGACTACGACGACGACACGACCGTCATTCCCCGCTACGTCGACGACGAGGAGGAGGAGCCCACGCCGCCGCCACCGGCCCCGCGGCGCGGTGGACAACGCGCGAGGACCACGCAGGCGGAGGCTCCACGTCGCTCGAAGGGTGAGCAGTCCAAGCGCGCCCGGCCCGAGCGTTCCGGCCGATCGCAGCGCGGCAAGCGATCCCGGGTCGCCTCGCGCAAAGCCGCCGAGCGCAAGAAGCGCCGCCGGAACCTATGGTTCGTCGCCGGGGTCTTCGTTCTGCTCTTCACCGGCGCTGTGGTCTTCGCGGGGATGAAGCTGATCGGCGGCCTTGCTCCGCCGAAGGACTACGCGGGGCCGAGCGGGCCTCTCGTGGTGGTCCAGGTGCATCCGGGCGACACCTCGCAGCAGATCGCCTCGACGATGGTCGACCGCGGTGTGGTCGCGAGCACGGGCGCGTTCTTCCAAGCGGCCGTCCGCAACTCGAACATGAGCACGGTGCAGCCGGGCTTCTACGCGATCCCCAGCCAGAGCCCTGCCGCCGAGGCGGTGTCGGCGCTGGTGAGCAAATCTTCGCGGGTCGGCAACCTGGTCGTCTCCGAGGGACGGCTGCTGCACGACCAGCACGATATGAGCACCGGCGGGCGCTATGACGGCATCTACCGCAAGATCGCGGAGGCCAGTTGCATCGGCACCGGCGCCAACCAGAAGTGCGTGACCTACGAACAGCTCGATGCCGCGGGCGCGAGCCTGGACCTCGCGGCGCTCGGGGTGCCCGCGTGGGCGTTGCAGGGTGTCAAGGACTGCCCCGACCGGACGAGGCAGCTGGAAGGCCTGATCGCCGCGGGAACTTGGGATTTCGATCCGAGCGGCACACCGGAGCAGATTCTGCGGCAGTTGGTGACCGCGAGCGCGCAGAGCTACGAGTCCACCGGACTGCTGCAGTCCGGCGCCGACACGAAACTGACGCCGTATCAGACGCTGGTGGCCGCCTCGCTGGTGGAGCGCGAGGCGAAGCCTCAGGACATGGGCAAGGTGGCGCGGGTGATCGTGAACCGGCTGCGGGCCGACCAGATGCTGCAGTTCGACTCGACGGTGAACTACACGCTGGATCGCACCGAGGTGGCGACCACCGACGCCGACCGCGCCCAGGAGACCGCCTGGAACACCTACGCGATGCGCGGCCTGCCCAAGACCCCGATCGCCGCGCCGTCGTTGAACGCGTTGCGTGCCATGGAGAATCCGGAGGCGGGGCCGTGGCTGTACTTCGTCACCGTCGACAAGCAGGGCACCACTCTGTTCACCGACGACTACCAGGAGCATCTGCGCCTGATCGCGCGGGCCCAGCGCAGCGGCATCCTCGACAGTTCCAAGGACAGTGGTGGCCGATAGTCGCAAGGCGGCGGTGCTCGGCAAGCCGATCGCGCATTCGCGATCGCCGCAGCTGCACTTGGCCGCGTATCGCGCGCTCGGGCTGAACTGGAGTTACGAGCGAATCGAATGCTCGGCCGAGCAATTGCCCGGATTGGTCGACGGCCTCGGACCCGAGTGGGTCGGACTCTCGGTGACCATGCCCGGCAAGGAAGCGGCACTGGCCTACGCGGACGAGCGCACCGACCGGGCCGTGCTGGTCGGATCGGCCAACACCCTGGTTCGCACCGACGCGGGCTGGCTGGCCGACTGCACCGACGTGGACGGCGTGTTCGGCGCACTGCGCGGCGGCGGTGTCACCGACGTGACCGAGGGCGTGGTGCTGGGTGCTGGCGGCACCGCGCGGCCGGCGCTGCTGGCGTTGTCGGAGCTGGGCGCGAAGTCGGTGACCGTGGTCGCGCGCGACGCCGGACGGGCGCGCGGCGCACTGGAACTGGCCGAGCGGCTGGGGATGGTCGCGTCCCTGGCCGGATTCGACGCCGGGACGCTGCGTGCGGTCTGTGCCGCGGCAGGCGCCGTGGTGAGCACGATCCCCGCTACGGCGGCCGCCGTCGTCGCGCCCGCGGTAGCCGAGGCCCCCGTGGTGCTCGACGCGATCTACAACCCCTGGCCGACCCCGCTGGCCGAGGCGGTGGCCCGGGCCGGGCACACGGTGGTCAGTGGTCTGCAGATGCTGTTGAACCAGGCATACGGGCAGGTCGAGCTGTTCACCGGGCAGCAGGCGCCGCGTGCGGAGATGGCGGCTGCGCTGGCGGACCCACGAGCTGGAGACTGATGCGGCACGTCTTGCTGTCGTTCGGCCGGCAGCGCACGCCCGCTCACGTCGGCCGTGCAGCGATCAGCTGTGCGTGCCGCCTAACCGCGAACCGCCTTTCGAGTGAAGCGAGACGAGCATGGGCGGCGGGCTGCGAACACGCGGAGCCGTAGGCGCTGTCCGAAAACACAGCTATGGTGTTTCGCATGAATGCTTGGTTGTTGCGGGCTGTCGTCCTCGGTGCGCTGGTGGTGGCGTTGCGTGCCGGGCTCGGGTTCGCGATGGTGTACTGGCCGACGCAGGGGGCGCTGATGCGCATCCTGTGCCTGGTCGTGCTGGTCGCGGCCATCGTGTCCTGGGGTGTGCTCGACGGTCGCCGCGACCGTATCGCCAGCGGAGACGCGGAGCGAGGCGCCGATCTGACCATGATGTGGTTGAAGGCCGCCGTCGTGGGCGGCGTGGGCAGCGGTCTGGTGGCCTGGGTCTTGGACTTCGTGCCCGGGTTCGACCTCGGTGACAACGGCGTGCTCTTCGAAGTCACGGCGGGCGCGGCGTTCATCATCCTGCTGATCTTCGTGCCCGCGCTGATCGGCGTCGGCGTCGGCCGGATGCTGGCCGAGCGGCGGAACGGCAAGGGGCGCTCCACCCCGCCGTCGACTTTTTCCGCCGCGGGAAGCGCGATCTGATTCGACGTACGACCGGCGCGCCCGATACGGGGCGCGCCGTTGTCCTATCCGGTGGCCGTGCGGGTTACAGCAGAACCGCACCGCCGCTCGGGCTTTCCTCCCTGGCGATCGCCGAGTAGGCGGCGGCCAGCAACGTCGGATCGGGTCCTTCCAGGCGTCCGGGCTTGGCCAGGCCGTCGAGCACGACGAAGCGCAGCACGCCGGAGCGGGTCTTCTTGTCCGTCTGCATCGCGTCCAGCAGCTGGGGCAGCGCGTCGGCGTCGTAGCTGGTCGGCAATCCGACTGCGGACAGGATCGCGCGGTGACGGTCGGCGGTGGCATCATCCAGACGGCCTGCGAGCCGGCCGAGTTCGGCGGCGAACACCAGGCCGACGGAGACCGCCGCGCCGTGGCGCCACCGGTAGCGCTCTCGCCGCTCGATCGCGTGCCCGAGGGTGTGACCGTAGTTCAGGATCTCGCGGAGGCTGGACTCCTTCAGATCGGCGGCCACGACGTCGGCTTTCACCTGGATCGCGCGGCGGATCAGCTCCGGCAGCACTTCGCCGGCCGGGTCGAGGGCGGCCTCCGGGTCGCGCTCCACCAAATCGAGGATCACCGGATCGGCGATGAAGCCGGCCTTGATGATCTCGGCCATGCCCGCGACGATCTCGTTGCGTGGCACGGTTTCCAGCGTGGCCAGGTCGACCAGCACGGCGGCGGGTTCGTGGAAGCAGCCGACCAGGTTCTTGCCTGCTTCGGTATTGATGCCGGTCTTGCCGCCGACCGCCGCGTCGACCATCGCCAGCAGCGTGGTGGGCACGTGCACGATGCGCACGCCGCGCATCCAGGTGGCGGCGACGAAGCCGGCGAGGTCGGTGGCCGCGCCGCCGCCCAGGCTGACCACGACGTCGTTGCGGGTCAGGCCGATGCGCCCGAGCACCTCCCAGCAGAACCCGGCGACGGCGAGGTCTTTGCCCGCCTCGGCGTCCGGGATCTCCACGCGGTGGGCGTCGATGCCGGTGTCGGCCAGCGCTTTCCGCACCACCTCGGCGGTCTCGGCCAGCGGCGGCTGATGGAAGATGGCCACCGTGCGCACGCCCTTGGCCGCGCCGTTGACCGACTCGACGAGTTCGCCGAGCAACCCGCGGCCGATGATCACCGGGTACGGGTCGGCGGTCCGGACTTCGAGACGACTCGGCTCTGTCACGTGGCTTGCTCCGATTCTGTTGATGCTGTGGTCGACTGCTGCCGTGCCCGCGAGCGGGCACGACGTGCGCGGGCGCGCCGCGAACGGCTGCTTGTCACCGCCTCACCGCCGCCCGCCCCGCTCGCGGCGTCGGGTTCGCTCGCGATGCTTCTGCGGGTGCGACGGGACCGAACGGTGGCGGTCACCGCCGATTCGGCGCCGGTGCCGGTGTCGGTGGTCTCGTCTTCATCCGCGGCCTTGCGCCGGGCCGCGGCTCTGGCCCTGGCGCGGCGCCGGGCCCGTGATCGGCTGCTGCCCTGCGGGATTCCGCTGGGCGGTGGCCGCAGATCCGCCTCGGTGGGCTCGACCGGCTCCATCCCGAGCTTGGTCATGATCATCCGCACCACCCGGCCCGGGCTGCGGCCGTCGGTGCGCACCCGGACGGTCGCCACTTCCCGGTACAGCGGCCTGCGCGTGCGCATCAACTCCCGGTACTTCGCACCGGGGTCGGCGCCGTTGAGCAGGGGCCGCTGGGTGCTCGCGCCGGTGCGACGGAGGCCCTCGGCGACGCTGATCTCCAGATAGACCACGGTGCGGCCGTGCAGGAGGGCCCTGGTGTTCGCGGACAGCACGGCGCCACCGCCGAGCGAGACCACGCCGCGCTCGGCGAGGACGGCGCGGCGCACCACTTGCTCCTCGATCCGGCGGAATTCGGGCTCACCGTCTTCGGCGAAGATCTCCGGGATCGTGCGACCGGTCTCGCGCTCGATGCCGGCATCGGTGTCGTACAGCTCGACGCCGAGTTCCCTCGCGAGCTTGCGGCCGATCGTCGACTTCCCCGCTCCCGGCGGTCCGACCAGCACCACGCGCGGGGCGCGCGGATCGGTCTGCACAATCATTGCGACCGACTGTCCGCGGACACGTGGGGGCGAGTGCTGATGCGCTTGATGTAGCTGGTGATGTTCTCGGCCGTCTCGGTGAGCGAGTCGCCGCCGAACTTCTCCAGCGCGGCTTGCGCGACGACCAGCGCCACCATCGATTCGGCGACCACGCCTGCGGCGGGCACGGCGCAGACGTCCGAGCGCTGGTGGATGGCGACGGCCTCGTCGCCCGTGGTCATGTCCACGGTGGACAGCGCGCGCGGCACGGTGGAGATCGGCTTCATGGCGGCGCGCACGCGCAGCGCCTCGCCGTTGGTCATGCCGCCCTCCAAGCCGCCCGCGCGGTTGGTGGAGCGCAGTACGCCGTCGGGGCCGGGTCGCATCTCGTCGTGCGCCTCGCTGCCGCGGCGGCGCGCGGTCTCGAACCCGTCGCCGACCTCGACGCCCTTGATGGCCTGGATGCCCATGAGCGCGGCCGCGAGACGGGCGTCGAGCCGGTTCTCACCGCTGGTGAACGAGCCGAGGCCGACCGGAAGGCCCTCCACGACCACCTCGACCACGCCGCCGAGGGTGTCGCCGTCCTTCTTGGCCGCCTCGATCTCGGCGATCATCGCGGCTTCGGCGTCCTTGTCGAATGCCCGCACCGGGCTGGCGTCCACCGCGGCGAGGTCGGCGGCGGTGGGCACGATGCCGGAGGTGTTCTGCGCCGCGCCGATGGACACGACATGCGAGACGACCTCGGCGCCGAACGCCTGACGCAGGAAGTTACGCGCGACGGTGCCCGCCGCGACGCGCGCCGCGGTCTCCCTGGCGCTGGCGCGCTCGAGCACGTTGCGGGCGTCGTCGAAGTTGTACTTGAGCATGCCGGAGTAGTCGGCGTGCCCGGGCCGGGGCCGGGTCAGCGGTGCGTTGCGGGCCAGGTCGGCGAGTTCGGCCGGATCGACCGGATCGGCGGACATCACCGTGGTCCATTTCGGCCATTCGGAGTTGGCCACCTCGATCGCCACGGGGCCGCCCATGGTGCGCCCATGCCGCACACCGCCGACGACGGTGACCTTGTCGGCCTCGAACTTCATCCGCGCGCCGCGGCCGTAGCCGAGCCTGCGGCGGGCGAGCTGCGTGGAGATCTCGTCGGACGTCACCTCGACGCCTGCCACCATCCCCTCGAGGATGGCGACGAGAGCGGGACCATGGGATTCTCCGGCAGTTATCCAACGCAGCACATCGTTCATCTTCCCATGTCGACGCCGCTGCTCCGGAACGTGGCCCGCCGTGACGACGCGCACGGTGGGGGAGGCCCGGCTACCGCGGGCCGAGGTGCTCACCGGGCGATGACGATGGGCCGATCCACCGAGCGCAGCAGCGCGTCACTCACCGAGCCGAACAGCAGCCGCCCCAGCGTCCCTCGGCCCCGGTTGCCCACCACCAGCAACTGTCCGTCGCGCGAGCGTTCGAGCAGCCGCCGCTCCGGACGGTCGCGGACGACCTCACGCCGGATGGTCAGCTCCGGGTACTGCTCCTGCCAGCCGGCCAGGCTGGTGGCGAGCAACGCTTCCTCGGTCCGGCGCAGCGCGGACCGGTCGGTACCGATCGCGGCCAGCGGCTCGACCTCGCCCCAGGTGTGCACGGCCACCAGTTCGACTCCGCGCAGCGACGCCTCGGTCGCCGCCACCTCGATGGCGGCTTGCTCGGAGGAGGACCCGTCCACCCCGACGATCACCGGGCCCGTGCTCGTCCGGTCCCACAACGGCGTGTCGTCGGGTACCACCGCCACCGGGCAGTCGGCGTCCCTGGCGACGGCGGTGCTCACCGAGCCGAGCAGGACGCGTTGCACGCGGCCGACACCACGGGTGCCGACCACCAGCATCGCCGCGCTCCGGGACCGCTCGATCAGGGCGCCCGCGATGTGCGCGGTGCGGATCTCGGTGCCGATGGCGATGTCACGCACGGTGTGCGCAGCCGCTACCGCGGCGTCCGCGGCGCGCTCGATCGCCTCGTCCGCTTCGCGCACCCGCAGCAACGCGGCAGGCCGCGGCGGATCGTCGTCGGCGGATCCGAGCGAGGACTCGACGACGAGCGAGATGTGCAGGGGCGCGTCGTGCAGCGCCGCGGTCTGTGCCGCCCAGCGGACCGCCGTGATCGAGGGATCGGAACCGTCGGTTCCCACGACGATCGGTCTCCGCGACGGATGCCTCGGATTCACTGGGCGGCTCCTTCTCGACGCTGCTTCCTGTCGTCGCGCATGCGAGGGGCGACTCGCCGAAGTGCCGCACCAGGAGCGCTGCTGCCGCGGCCGCTCGGGAAAGTCGTTGCCCGCGATTGATGCTACCGATGAATTGCCGCAAATTTGCTGGCTTCGCGATCCGCTGGAGTCGTCGGCGCGGAAGCGCCGGGCTCAGCTCGAATCGAGGGCCGATGACAGTAAGGCGAGCAAGGTCGCCAGACACATCGCGGGACCGTGCGGCACGGTGACCGCGCCGGTGCGGGGGTCGTTGGGATGGGGGCCGAATACGCTACGACAGGCCAGCGTGCCCAGCGCGACACACGCGGTCAGCGACGGTGCGCCGAGTGCGGCCCACACCCACGGTCCAGTGCCGCCGAGGGCGGCCGCCCCGCCGAGCATCGCCGCGAGTTTGACGTCCCCCGCCCCCAGTGCGGCGGGTGCGGCGAGGTGTACCAGCAGATACGGTGCCGACAGCAGCGCCGCGCCCAGCAGCGCGGCGGTGAATTGTCCTGTGTGCAGGCCATATCCGAGGACCGTCAGCGCACCCGAACCGGTCAGTCCGTTCGGTAGGCGTCGTTCGCGCAGGTCGAACACCGTCAGCGCCGCGCACCACAGGGTGAGTACGGCGCACGCGAGAGGAGTCATGTCTCCACTCTCGCCCGGTTCCGGAGTGGAAGAGTCGTGCCCGCCCGGAATGTGCACAATCCGGGTGAATGTGAACAGGCTATGGGTCAGCCGCCGTGCCGTCTTTCGAGAAGTGCTGCGGGGCAGCGTTTTCCATGAAGACGTGGTGCTTCGCCCGCGCCGGCGGCATGCCGAGTACGTGTTGCCTGTCGGCAACCGGTGTGTCGGCGGTAGTTTTGACTCATGTGTGCTGATCACCAGGGTCATGTGCCGGACTACGCGGCGCGGCGGAGCGCGCTGCGCAGCCTGCTGGTGGAGAACGGGGTGGATGCCCTGCTCGTCACCGATCTGGTGAACATCAGATATCTGACCGGGTTCACCGGTTCCAACGCGGCGTTGCTCGTGCACTCCTGGGACACGCGCGCCGCCGAGGAACGGACCGTGATCGGCACCGACGGCCGGTATCGAACCCAGGTCGCCGAACAGGTGCCCGACCTGCGGGCGGAGATCGCGCGCGCCACCGCGCGGCGGATCGTGCAGCTGGCCGGGGAGTGGCAGGTCGGCCGGGTCGGTTTCGAAAGCCATGTCGTCACCGTCGAACAGCATCGCGGTTTCCTCGAACAGCGCACCGGCCTGCAGTTCGTCGCCTCACCCGGCCTGGTCGAGCAGTTGCGCATGGTCAAGGACGCCTACGAGGTGGAACAACTGCGCGCGGCCTGCGCGGCGGGCGACGCCGGTCTGGCCGCCCTGCTGGAGCGCGGCGGACTGCGTCCCGGTCGCACGGAGCGTCAGGTGGCCAGGGATTTGGAATGGGCCATGTTCGAGCACGGCGCCGAAGCGGTGTCGTTCGAGACCATCGTGGCCACCGGCGCGAACTCTGCTGTCCCGCATCATCGCCCGACCGGCGCCGTGCTGGCCGCGGGCGATTTCGTCAAGCTGGACTTCGGGGCGGTGGTCGGCGGCTACCACTCCGACATGACCCGCACCTTCGTGCTCGGCGCGCCGACCGACTGGCAGCGCGAGGTGTACGCACTGGTCGCCGATGCGCAGCGGGCCGGGTGCCGAGCGCTGCGGCCGGGGATTCCGGTGGCCGACGTGGATGCCGCGTCGCGGGCGGTGATCGAGGCCGCGGGTCACGGCAAGTTGTTCGTGCACGGCCTCGGCCACGGGGTCGGGTTGCAGATCCACGAAGCGCCCGGAATCGCGAAAACCGGAACCGGTACACTTCTGACTGGCGTGGCGGTGACCGTCGAACCAGGTGTGTACTTTCCCGGCCGCGGCGGGGTCCGGATCGAGGACACGCTCGTGGTGCGCGAAGGGGGCCCGGAATTGCTCACCCACACCAGCAAAGACCTGACCGTCGTCGACTGACGCCGGTCTGCCCGAGACCAAGCGGTAGAACGAGGAGATCCGAAGACAGTGGCGGACACCAGCGACTTCAAGAACGGCCTTGTGCTGAAGATCGACGGTCAGCTCCAGCAGATCATCGAGTTCCAGCACGTCAAGCCGGGCAAGGGCCCCGCGTTCGTGCGGACCAAGCTGAAGAACGTCGTGTCCGGCAAGGTGGTCGACAAGACCTTCAACGCCGGCGTGAAGGTGGAGACCGCCAACGTCGACCGCCGCGACATGACCTACCTCTACCACGACGGCACCGACTACGTCTTCATGGACGGCGAGACCTTCGACCAGATCTCCATCGCCGAGGAGACCATCGGCGACGGCGCCCGTTTCCTGCTGGAGAACATGACTGTGCAGGTCGCCACGCACGAGGGCGCGCCGCTGTACGTCGAGCTCCCGGTCTCGATCGAGCTCGTGGTCCAGCACACCGACATCGGCCTGCAGGGCGACCGCTCCACCGGCGGCACCAAGCCCGCCACCTTGGAGACCGGCGCCGAGGTGCAGGTCCCGCTGTTCATCAACACCGGCGACAAGCTGCGCATCGACTCGCGCGACGGCAGCTACCTCGGCCGGGTCAACGCCTGATCACCCGGCCGGCGAATTCGGGATGATGTGACCGTGGCTGACCAGCCCGTGGACAAGAAGTCCACGTACAAGAAGCTCGGCGCGCGGCACAAGGCCCGCCGCCGCGCGGTCGACCTGTTGTTCGAGGCCGAGGCCAGGGACGTCGACGCCGCCGATCTGCTCGACGAGCGCGCCGAGCTCGCCGGTCGCGACCAGTCGGTCGCGCCGGTGCACCCCTACACCCGCACTCTGGTCGGCGGCGTCGCCGACGACCTCGACCGGGTGGACGGCACCATCGAGTCCTACCTGCAGGATTGGACCTTGGCGCGGCTCCCGGCCGTGGATCGCGCGATTCTGCGCATCGCGGTCTGGGAGCTGTTCCACGCGAGCGACGTCCCGCCGGTCGTCGCCGTGGACGAAGCGGTGGAGCTGGCCAAGGAGCTGTCCACCGACGATTCCCCGTCCTTCCTCAACGGCGTGCTGGGGCAGGTCGTCCTGGTGGCGCCGCAGGTGCGTGCGGCGGCGGCCGCGACTCGGGCTCCGCGGCCGGAGCCGGAGTCGTGAACAAGTACCTCGTTCTGGCGATGCGCACCCCGCGCTTCGACAATGCCGTGATCGAGCCGCATCGGCAGTTCCTGCGGTCGCTGGACGACCGCGGGCAGCTGCAGGAGAGCGGCCGGTTCACCGACGGCACCGGCGGCGCGTACGTGATCTACGCCGAGAGCCTGGACGCCGCCCGGGAGATCGCGTTCACCGATCCCGTGCACACCACCGGCTCCTCGGAACTCACCATCTACGAGTGGGAAATCACGGCTCCGAACTGACTCGGCTCAACCCCTGCTGCGTGCTCACCGCCCTGCCGGGTGGCCGTGGGCGCGGATGGCTCCCGCTGTTGGGTGTACGGATGACCAGCGGGAGCACGACCGGAACCGGTGGTTCCGCGCGTGAGATCGGACCTCGACGTGCGTCTCGATCCGACCCCGACGGCCATCCTGGTACCTCTACCGCACTCGAGGTCAAGCGCGGCGATGTCTCGTCACCTAGCTACCGGTGATCCACAGCGCTGCGACCGCTCCTGCGGTGGCGACCACGGCGAGGGCGGCACCGGTCAGGACGAAACGCCGCATGGGGACCCGTACACCGTGCATACGGCAGAATTCCAAGCACAGCAGAGTGGCGAGCGAGCCCCACGGCGTGACGATCGGGCCGACATTGGTGCCGATCAGCAAGGCGAGGAGCTGATCGCCGTTCTGCTCGGGAATCACCGACTCGCCTGCCGTGTAAGCGGGCAGGTTGTTCGCGACATTGGACAGAACCGCGCCCGCCGCCGCGGCGCGGAACGCGCCGGACGCGCCCGGGTCGGTGCCGATCAGGGCGTGCATCAGGTCACCGAGACCGAGTCGGCTCAGGGTGGGTACCACCAGAAACAGGCCGACCACGAAAACGAACAGCTGCCACGGGACGAGCGACCACCGCAAGGCGCCGCGGTCGAACACGGCGAACGCCGCCAACGCGATCAGCGCCGCGAGTGCCGCCGCGACACCGATCCGATCGCCGACGAGGGGGATCGCGATGATGAACAGCAGGCAGGCCCCCGCTGTGGTGAAGAACAGCGAGCGCTCTCGGAAGTTCGTGGGCCGGATCGGTTCGGGCGGCAGATAGCGGTCGGTTTCCCGGCGTCCCCGCCGCCAGTACCACACCCACAGGCACACCGTCGTCGCGGCGACCGAAACCAGCTGTGGCGCCCACATCTTCGCCGCGAACCCGGTCGCGGACAGGGCCACCCGATCGGCGGCGAGCAGATTCGTGAGATTGGAAACCGGTAGCAACAGGCTCGCGGTGTTGGCCAGCCACAGGGTGGTCATGGCCAGCGGCAGTGGCGGAATACGGGCAGGCGCCGCGAGTGCCAGCATGACCGGGGCGATGAGCACGGCTGTGGTGTCGAGGTTCAGCAGGACCGTCGTGGCGGAGGCGAACAGGACGCAGAGGCCGAACAGCGCGGGATAGTAGCCCCGCCCGAGGATCGCGAGGCGATGGGCGATGGCGTCGAAGACCTTGGCCTGCCTGGTGAGTTCGGCCAGCACGATGACGCCGGCGAGAAACAGCAACAGCGGGCCGATGCGGCGCATGTTCGCGGCGGCCTCGTCACGGGGCAGCAGCCCGGTGAGCACGCAGAGCACACCGGCCGCCAGCAAGGCGAGGCGGAACCGGTCCAGAACGCTCAGCCGCCGCCCGGCTGTGGTCGCGGGCGGGTTTCGCGTAGCGGAATCGACCAGTTCGGGCACGACTGTCATCATGGCAGCCTTTCGTGCGCGCCCCTTCCCGGCCGCGGGCGGGAGACCGAGATGGCGATTCTCGTTTACCCATTGAACGTGCCGTTAGACGATGGTACGTTATGCGGGTCACACAGGGTCGGGCAGGCCGGCCCCATTCGTCGGATGGAATCCATTGTGTCCGAGGAGATCTCGGGTTCGTCCGCCGCCGAGTCAAGGATGTATTGCCCATGAGCATCGCCATCGGACTGGTATTTCTGTTCATCCTGGTCGGAGGTAGCCTACGGTCGGCCGAGGCCGGCTGCCAGAATACGTTGATGAACCACATGAAGAACATGTGGTTGTGCGCCGTGATCTCGTATGCCGTTGCGCTGACCGGTTTTTCGATCTTCCTCGCACTGTCGTCGAAGAGTCCGTGGCCGACGCTCGACGACGTGCGGAACATGCCGTGGTGGGCGCCGTTCGGCGGTCTGCTGGGCGGCGCGGCGGTGATGGGGATGATCGCCGTCGCCCGTCATGTCGGCGTGGCGACGTTCAGCGCGCTGGTGATCGTAGGCGAGATGGTGGTCGCCGTGATCATGGACCACTTCGGACTCATGGGATTCGAAGAGCGATCCGCCAGCTTTCCGCGTCTGGTGGCCTGCGGGCTCATCACGCTCGCGATCTACCTGATGGCCGACGAGCCCGCGGCCGGTGAGCCCAGGGTCAGCGTCACCTGACGGCAGGACGCGCCCCGCTGCCGGCAAACCAACCCTCCGCACTCTCCCGAGGACTCCCCATGACGGTGCAGACCGCCGAAAAGACCCGTGCCGCGCTGCCTCGCGCCACGATGGCACTCATCTTCGCGTTCATCCTGGTCGGCGGCGCACTGCGCTCCGTGGAAGCCGGTTGCCAGAACTCGCTGAAGCTGGCATTGAAAAATGTCTGGTTGTGCGGCGTGATCTCCTACGCCGTGGCGTTCACCGGCTTCGCCATCTTCCTCACGGTGGCGCTGCTGGTTTCCACCAACCGGCCGTGGCCGACGAAGGCCGACATTCGAAGCATGCCGCGGTGGGCGCCGTTCGGCGGCCTGCTCGGCGGCGCCGCCATCCTGGCGATGATCTCCGTGGCTTCCGACGTGGGCGCAGGCACCTTCAATGCGTTGATCATCGCGGGACAGATGTTCGGGGCGCTCGCGATCGACCACTTCGGACTGATGGGCTTCCCACGGCGTGCGGTGAGCTCCAAACGCATCGCCGCGTGCGTCATGATCATCGCCGGGATCTACCTCATGGCGAGCTACTGAGCCCGCGCGGGGCACACCGGGACCTGGCCGACCGCCACGTTCTGAGAGATGGATAGGGTATCTATCGCACCGTTGCCTCGCCGAAGGAAGTAGGAGACATGGCCGCGAACGAGCTGACCGCGACGGACGTCCATACCGCGCAGGAGGCGTGGGCACTGTTCGATCGCCTCCCGGCCGCACGGGTCGAGGAGATCACGACGGGGCGCTGGCGCGGCGAGGAACTGGACACCGGTCATCCGATGGATGGCGTGCTGGTGGCTTCGGGCTGGTACGGCAAGCAGTTCGACGGTCCCGACAGCGTGCATCCGCTGCTGTTCACCTCCGGCGGCACGGTATTTCCCGTCGATCCGCGCCGCGTCCCGGTCGCATTGGCCGGGCGGGTGCCGCTGCCGGGTGTGCGTGCCGTGCGCAAGGCGCTGCCGGTCCTGCGTCCCGCGTTGCGCACCGGCAAGTACACCGCGCGTCTGCGTGCGGTCGAATACCGCGGCGTGACCAGTGCCGCGATGGTCTACGACCACCTGCCGATCATCGACCACTTCCGGCGTGCCGACGAGCACACCCTGTTCGGCGTGATGGATTTGCGCGGTATGGCGGAACCGTACTTCTTCGTCCTGCACCGGGACATCGACTGAGGCGGTTGCCGATCCGGTCGGCCACGACCGATCCGCGTCCGGCGCCGCGCCCGTCGCACTAGGATTTGCGCAAACAGGCGACACCTTGCGGCGATGGTGACCGAGGGAGGCACAGTCGATGGAACGCACGACATGCCTGGTGGTCGGCGGGGGACCGGCCGGAATGATTCTCGGGCTGCTGCTCGCACGGGGCGGTGTCGAGGTCACGGTGCTGGAGAAGCACAAGGACTTCTTCCGCGACTTCCGCGGCGACACTGTGCATCCCACGACCCTGGACCTGCTCGATGAACTGGGGCTGGGCGCCGAATTCGCGAAACTTCCCGCGCGCAGAGTGGATCAGGTGCAGCTGCCGATCGCGGGCGGCCTGCAGACACTCGCCACGCTGAAGAATCTGCCGGGCAAGCACAAGTACGTCGCCATGGTGCCGCAGTGGGATCTGCTGGATCTGCTCGCGCGGGCCGCCGCGGCCGAGCCCACCTTCCGGCTGCGGATGAACACCGAGGCCACCGACCTGATCTGGATAGACGGCAGGGTCGGCGGCGTGACCTATCGGACCGTCGACGGTGCGAGCGGCTCGATCGAAGCCGACCTGACCGTAGCCTGCGACGGCCGCGCTTCGCTGCTGCGGGCGGCCGCCGGATTGCCGACCCGCACCTGGCCGACGCCGATGGACGTCTGGTGGTTCCGCTTGCCGCGCACGGAGATCGACCCCGCGGGGGCGCTGCCGATCGTCAGCGCCCGGCGGGTGGCGGTTCTGCTCGACCGCGGCGATTACTGGCAGTGCGCGACGTTGATCGCCAAGGGCGCCGACGAGTCCGCCCGCCAGGGGCCGGTCGAGGACATCATGCGCGGCTTGGCGGAGGCCGCTCCCTGGCTTTCCGACCGGGTCGACGCCTTGACCGACTGGGACGAGGTCAAGTTGCTGGAAGTGCGTCTCGACCGGCTGACCCAGTGGTACACCAACGGCCTGCTCTGCCTCGGGGACGCCGCGCACGCGATGTCCCCGGCCGGCGGCGTCGGCATCAACCTGGCCGTGCAGGACGCCGTCGCCGCGGCCGGAATCCTCGCTCCCCGGTTGCTTTCCGGCACGCTCGGGACCAGGGATCTGGCGAAGGTACAACGGCGGCGGAGGTTTCCGACCGTCGTGACACAGGGCATACAGCGACTCCTGCATGCCTTCGCGATCGTCCCTGCCCTCGAAGGACGCGTCGACATCGCTCGTGCCCCTCGCGCACCGCTGCCGGTCCGCGTACTGCGCCGCATTCCCGTATTACGCAGCGTGCCACCGTATCTGCTCGCTCGCGGCGTCCTTCCGGAGCACGCGCCCTACTTCGCTCGGCGCTAACGGTTCGGCAGGCCTTCTCATGTCGCGGCGTCGGGGGATGTCGCGGGCGGGGTCGCAATCCAACCGGCGACGACCGCGAGGCCGGTCGGGCGATGCACGGCGAGAAAGCCGAAGGGCCGGTCGAAGACCACCGAGACGACGGGCGCGTGGTGCTGCCGCAGTGGTGCTGCCACGGCGCGTAACGCGAAGGCCGTCACGGCGGCGGCCTCGAAACCGTCGTGCCCGAACCTGGCGAGCACCTCTTGCGCTCCTTGGCCGACGCAGAGCGGGAACGACGAGATCGCCGGAAAGTGACCACGGGTGCAGTCGGCCGCGTCGGCGAGCCCGAACAAGCCTGCTGCGGCGAGGAGGTCGTGGGTGGATCGAACTTCGAAGGGCGGCAGCCTCAGGCGCAGTTGTCCGCTGCCGGTCGGCACCGGCTCACTGCGCACGGTGAGCCCCGGCCCCGTGCTGCCGACCGGTAGGTCGGAGCGGATCGGCACGGTGCCCGACAGTGCCGCCAAGCCGGTTTCGAGTACGACGCCGGCGGTGCCCGTGCCGGTCAGGAGATGGACGTCCAGATCGGCGACGCCTTCGACGACCACGCGAGTGACCGGTTCCGGCGCGTCCAGGATCGCGGCGTTGCCCGTATCGCCGCTCACCCGGGACAGGCCGGGGCCGCGATGCCCCTGCCAGGGGCCGTCTTTCGAGGTCAGCGTTCCGACGTCGAAGGGAATCGTCCACCGGGTCTTCGCGACCAGCGCGGTGGCGAGCACCAGCAGCGCACCGGGATCGACCGCGGCGGGGAACCGTTCGATGAGCCCGTCGGTGTGCCGGGCGGCCCAGCTGTCGAGCTCGGATTGCCCGGCCAGCCGGGCGAGGACTCCCTCGGGGAGCGCCCGCGACCATGCCTCGTGCAACGGCAGCTCGCGGCCCACCCACACGCCGAGTGCCGCCGACACCGCGTCCGAGCGTCGGATATCGCGCAGCAACCGGAGCGCCGAGTCTTGTCCGTCCGCCGCGGGTACGCCGACCGCTGTCGCCAGCTCATCCCGCGCCGGACCGTCCGCCGCGGAGGCGAGCAAGGCCAGCAGCGGCCAGACCCCGGCGCCGGAGACCACGAAGTCTTGCTCGCCGACCGCCGCGCACCACCGTGCCGTGAGGGCGTTGGCGGCACCGACACGGGATTCGAGGGAAGTCCGCACGCAACCCACCCTAGCCACGGCCGCGCGGGCTTCGGGCCGCTCTCAGGACACGGCGGTTCCCGGACGCAGCACGATCTTGCCCAGCGGCGCTCGATCCTCCAGCAGTCGATGCGCGTGGCTCGCCTGATCCAGCGGCAGCACCGCCTCGACCAGTGGATCGAGTCCACCCCTCGCCGCGCGGGCCAGCACGGTGTCGCGCACCCGGGCGACTCGATCCAGCCAGTCCGGTCCCGCGCAGCCGGTGAAGGTCAGGCCGCGCATGATCAGGTCGGCCGCCGACACCTGGGCGGGCGCGCCGGACAACCAGCCGTAGCCCAGCATGCGGCCACGCAGGGGTGTCATCAGGTCCAGCAGGTCCGTGGCGCTTGCGCCGCCGATCGAATCGAACACCACGTCCACCGTTGCGCCACCGAGTGTTTCGCGCAGCCGGGTGATCCACGCCGGATCGTTGTGGTCGATCACGTCGTCGGCTCCCAGCTCACGGGCTCTGGCCGCCTTTTCCGGGCTGCCGGCGGTGCCGATGACGCGAGCCGCTCCTAACTCCTTGGCCAGCTGCGTCAGGGCGCTGCCGATACCCGTGGCGGCGGCCTCGATGAGGACGGTTTCGGCACCGGTCAGCGCGGCGGTCTCCAGCAGTGGAATCGCCACCGATCCGTTCATCAGCACTGCCGCGGCGTCCACGGTGGACAGGCCGTCCGGAATGCGCGCAACGGAATCCGCGGGACCGGCGACGAATTCGGCGTAGGCGCCGAAACCTCTGGTCGCTACCACGACTCGCTGCCCGATGAGTGCAGGATCGACTTGCGCGCCGACTTCCGTGACGACTCCCGCCGCCTGGAAACCGAAGACCAGCGGTAGCGGCGCGTCGATGGGGAATTCGCCGGAGCGCAGTTTGGTCTCCGGGAACAGTACCGGGATCGCCTCGGCGCGGATGACCACCTCGTCGGCGGCCGCCCGTGGCGCCGGGACCTCCATGGCCACCAGCACGTCCGGGCTTCCCGTCGCCGTCATTACGATTGCCTGCATCATGAACTCCATAAGTTGACTGACGGTCCAATTATCGCGCCTCCGATGATATGGACCGCCGGTCAAGTTGTCTAGAAAGCGGGTGCGATGGGCGACGAACGGCCCAGGGAACGGGCGGACGCGGCGCGCAACCGGCGGGCGATCCTGGACGCCACGTTCGCGCTGCTGGCCGAGCACGGCGCCGAGGCCATCACCATGGACCGCGTCGCGGCTGCCGCCGGAGTGGGTAAAGGCACGATCTTCCATCGTTTCGGCAACCGCGCCGGGCTCTTGCACGAGATGGTGGCGCAGAGCGCGGTCGCGCTGATGGACGCGATCAGCAATGGCCCGCCGCCTCTCGGCCCGGGCGCGCCCGCCGACGCCCGCCTGATCGCCTACTTCGACGCCATGGCGCGGCTGGTGATCGACAATTCCGAGCTGATGGTCGCCTATCGCACCGAACCGCCGCATCCGAGGACCGCCGAATTCCACGCGTTCTGGGACAACCACATCACCACGTTGCTGCGCGAAGCACGTCCTGACCTGGATGCCGAAGTGGTCGGGCGGCTGCTGCTGGGCGCGCTGAGCGCCGAATCGGTGCCGGCCATGGTCCGGGCGGGCGAAACCGAGCGGTTGCTGGCGGCGGTGCGGGAGCTGGTCGAATCGGTGCTGCGCAGCCCGTGACGATCCGATGTCGCGGCATCGTCGGGTCCGCCGTACCGGCGCGGCGCTCAGTCCCGCGACAGAATGGCCTCGAAGCGCTCGTCGGCCCGGTCGAGCTGATCGAGGATGTGCTGCCGGACGTGGTCGGCCAGCGGCGTGTCCGGTCGGGTGACCAGGTCGCGGTACACGTCGGTGAGCGGGCGGTACTTGGCCGCCAGTTTCGCCATCGCGGGGCCGGTGGCGTAGAGGATGCCGACGCCGTTGTCGGTGAAGTCGGAGAGCTTGATGACGCGGGCCCACGGGTCCCGGTCCAGATTCATCGCGACATGCTCGCGGTACTGTGCCTGGCGGTCGCGCGCCGGATCCGGTTCGGGATTGGTCACCGCGGCCACGAGATCGGCCACTCGCGCACCGAAGCGATCGGTGAGCGCGCCCAGCGCGGCGTCGACGGCAGGCCCCGGTCGATCGGCGGCCAGCTCGGCGGCGTGGTCCTCGACCGAGTCGTGCAGCAGCCCCGCCGCGACCACGTCGGGGTCTCGGACCTCGTAGTGGCTGATGATCCGAATCGTCACGCGCAGTAGATGACTGAGGTACGGCTCGCGGCCGTACCGATCGTCTCGATGCAGGTCGGCCGCGAGATCGAGCGCCGCGGCCAAGCGCGGCGTGTCCGGCAGCTCGGCGATTTCCAGCAGTAGTCGTTCCCGCAGCCCGGCCTCGCCGTAGACCTCGCTGATCGTGTGCAGCGGCATCACGGCCAAGACCCCCGCCCCTGGATTGCTCATGCTGCCAGGCTAACCGGAGCGGGGGACACATGACGGACGACGATCACTCGGCCTTCGGCACCAGAGTGTTCTGCCGGGCGGCGATGTGCCAGCGCTCACCCTCCTTGACGAAGACGTACAGCGCGATCATGGCGTGGTCGTGCTCGATGAGCTCGCCGTCCGGTGTGGTCGCCCACGCGCGCTTGTGCGCGATCGCGACGTCCGGGCGCAGGAACGTGATGTCGGCGATCTCGTAACGGGCGTACTGGTCTTGCAGGAAACCGGCCAGGCCTCTGCGGCTGGAGTCGAGCAGCGCGTCGAATCCGGTGATCAGCGTGCCCATCGCGTTGACGACGGCCGCGTTGGCGGTGAAATCCGCCGACAGCAGGTCGGCATCGTTGGTGTTGAAGCCGGTCTGCGCGTTGGCCACGATCTGCCGGATCGCCACGATGTCGTCGGAGTGGTCGACCGTCGTGTCCTCGACCAGGGGTGGTGTGGATGCTGTCGTGCTCATGCCGACGAGCTTCCGACCTCAACGTCGGTTCAGGTCAAGTCGTGCACATCGTGGCTGGCGCACAAGGGTCAGCGGACGCCGTGCGGCCGGTACTGAATGCTGATCCGCGGACCGGTGGGTTTGCGCGTCTTCGGCACGGCGTGCTCCCAGGTGCGCTGACAAGACCCACCCATGACCAGTAGATCGCCATGCCCCACAACGTATTTGATACTCGGGCCACCACCGCGCGGCCGGAGCAGCAGCGCCCGCGGCGCTCCGATCGACACGATCGCGACCATCGTGTCGTGGGTGGCGCCGCGGCCGATGGTGTCGCCGTGCCAGGCGACGCTGTCGCGTCCGTCCCGGTAGTAGCACAGGCCCGCGGTGCGGAACGGTTCGCCGAGTTCGGGTCGGTAGTGCTCGCTCAATGCTGCGCGGGCGTCGGCCAGCGCCGGATCCGGCAGCGGTTCGTGCTCCGAGTAGAACCGCAGCAGCCGGGGCACCTCGACCACCCGGTCGTACATCGGCCTGCGCTCGGCTTTCCACGGCACGCCGTCGACCAGCCGGTCGAACAGCGCGTCCGCGCCCGACAGCCAGCCGGGCAGGAGGTCGATCCAGGCTCCGTGGTCCAGCACGGTGCGGCGGGCATCGCGCAGCGGCGCGAATTCGGTGTCGCCGAACCCGTCGAGCAACGATCCTTGCAGCGGTATGGACATGCGGCCGAGCCTACCGTCGATCGAACATATGTGCTAGCGGTTTTCGGTCAAGGTTGTCGAATCGTCGGGTGAAATGGCCTAGCGTCGCCGTACCGGAGCGCCCAGCCGGCCGGTGAGTCGATGGACGAGGGGAGTCGTCATGACGGAAGCAGCACCGCGAGCTCCGCGGGCCGGGGTCGCGATGACCGCGATCGGCGTCGCGGTCATCCGAGCGTGGGAATCCCGGCGGCCGGACCGTCTCTATGACGACCCCGCGGCGCAACTGTTCGTCGACGCGGCGCGCCGCAGCATCGGCGCCGGACCGGACGGTGAAGAGCGCTGGGCGCGGTTCGAGGCGCTGGCCGAACAGTTCTACGAGGGCCGCAGCGTCTCCGTCCGGCTGGTGGACGACGACGTCCTCGCGGCGGTCGAGGCGGGATGTCCGCAGCTCGTGATTCTCGGTGCCGGTCTGGACACCAGGGCCTATCGGCTGCCGCTGCCCGGCGAGCTCGACGTCTTCGAAATCGACCTGCCCGAGCTGTTCGCGTTCAAGGAGCCGCTGCTGGCCGCCGCCGACGCGCGGGCGGTTTGCGCACGTCATGTCGTGGCTGCCGATCTGCGTGGGGACTGGGCGGGCGCCCTGCGTGCGAGCGGGTTCCGGGCCGAGGTCCCGACTCACTGGATCGACGAGGGCGTCCTGGGCTATCTGCGGCGCGAGGAGGCGATCCGGGTGGTGGACACGCTCACCGACCTGTCCGCGCCGGGCAGTCGCTTCGGTGTCGCCCAGTTCGACACCGACCAGCACAGCGGGCGATACACCGAACTGCGCCGCTTGGTGCGGCCCGGGGCCGACGGGCCGCGCGAACCGAGTGGGCTGGGACCAGCGGCCGGGCAATGGCTCGGCGAGCACGGATGGCGAACCACCTTCCGGGCCTGGGACGATCTGGTGGCTCCGCTCGACCGCCCGGCCGCTCTGGGCAGCCGGGATCTGGGACTGATCCTCGCGGTGCGGCAGTAGCCCGCCGCCCGGCTTCCCCGCGGCGGCAAGTGGCCCCGCTCACAGCGCGATATGCCTGGTGAAAACGGGGTTCGACGCGCTGCTACGCTGCTTGCCGTAAGACATCCTTTAACGGACCGTCCGGTGAGGCGGGGAAGGAGGTCGGCATGGCCGTGCCCGAAGAACGGGCCGCCAAGTCCGGCGCTGCGGAGACATCGCAGCGGCACACCCCGGAGTGGGTGGCGGCGGGGCGAGAGCTGTTGTCGGCTTCGGATGTCGGGCGGACCGTCGCGCGCATCGCGCACCAGATCATCGAGAAGACCGCGCTGGACTCGGGCGAACCGGACGCACCGCGGGTGGTGCTGATCGGCATCCCCACCCGGGGGACGACCCTGGCCGCGCGACTCACCGAGAAGATCGAGGAATTCTCCGGCGTCCGCCCGGCTCTGGGCTCGCTCGACATCACGCTGTACCGCGACGATCTGCGCAGCCGCCCGCACCGCCCGCTGGAACGCACCTCCGTTCCGGAAGGGGGCATCGAGGACGCGCTGGTGGTCCTGGTCGATGACGTGCTGTTCTCCGGTCGCACCGTCCGCTCCGCCCTCGACGGCCTGCGTGATCTGGGCCGCCCGCGCGCGGTGCAGCTGGCGGTGCTCATCGACCGCGGTCATCGGGAACTGCCGATCCGCGCCGATTACGTCGGCAAGAACGTGCCGACCAACCGTTCCGAGGACATCTCGGTGCTGCTGACCGAACACGACGGGCGCGACGGCGTCTACCTGCACCAGGAGGAGGCGTGATGGGAATGCCGCACGCCGGCTCGCGGCAGGAGGCAGGCGCGTGAGGCATCTGCTGTCGGTCGCCGCGCTCGATCGCGCGGCCGCGAACGAGCTGCTCGACGAGGCCGAACGCTTCGAACAGGCCCTGCTCGGCCGTGAGGTGCACAAGCTGCCCACGCTGCGCGGACGTACCGTGATGACGGTCTTCTACGAGAACTCCACCCGGACCCGGGTGTCGTTCGAGGTGGCGGGCAAGTGGATGAGCGCGGACGTGATCAACGTCAGCGCGAGCAGTTCCTCGGTCGCCAAGGGCGAATCGCTGCGCGACACCGCGCTGACCTTGCACGCCGCGGGAGCCGACGCGCTGATCGTGCGGCACCCGGCCTCCGGCGCCGCGCACCAGATCGCGCGCTGGATGGACGAGTGGGCGGTCTCGGCCGGGCGCACCTCCGGTCCGGCGGTGATCAACGCGGGTGACGGTACGCACGAGCATCCGACCCAGGCCCTGCTGGACGCGCTCACTCTGCGGCAACGGCTCGGCGACATCGAGGGCAAACGGGTCGTCATCGTCGGTGACATCCTGCACAGCCGGGTGGCGCGATCCAACGTCTTCCTGCTGGCCACGCTCGGCGCGGAAGTCGTGCTGGTCGCCCCGCGCACACTGCTTCCGGTCGGCGTGCAGGCCTGGCCCGCTCGCGTCTCGCACCATCTGGACGCCGAGCTGATCGGCGCCGACGCGGTGCTGATGCTGCGCGTGCAGGCCGAGCGGATGAACGGCGGGTTCTTCCCGTCGGCCCGCGAGTACTCGATCAGCTACGGGCTGTCCGAGCGCAGGCTGGAGCTGCTGGAGGAACACGCCGTCGTGCTGCACCCCGGGCCGATGCTGCGCGGCATGGAAATCGCGTCCTCGGTCGCGGACTCCCCGAAAGCCGCTGTGCTGCAACAGGTCACCAACGGCGTGCATGTGCGGATGGCGGTGCTGTTCCGCCTGCTCGTCGGGACCCAGGAGGCAGTCGCATGAGCGGCGTGACCGCGCAGGGCGCCGCAGGTGCCGGAGAGGAAGCAGCATGAGCGAGCACACCGCCGTCTTGATCAAGGGCGCGCTGCTGTACGGCGAAGGCGAACCGGTCGATGTGCTCGTCGCCGACGGGGAGATCCGCCGGATCGGCACCGATCTGGATGTCGCCGACGCCGAGGTCATCGACGCGCACGGGCAGATCCTGCTGCCTGGCTTCGTCGACCTGCACACCCACCTGCGCGAGCCGGGCCGCGAGGACACCGAGACCATCGAGTCGGGATCCGCGGCCGCCGCGCTGGGCGGCTACACCGCGGTGTTCGCGATGGCCAACACCAACCCGGTCGCCGACTCGGTGGTCGTCACCGATCACGTGTGGCGGCGCGGCAGGGAGGTCGGCCTGGTCGACGTGTATCCGGTCGGCGCGGTCACCGTCGGGCTCGAGGGCAAGCAGCTCGCCGAGATGGGCACCATGGCCGCGGGCGTCGGCGCGGTGCGCATGTTCTCCGACGACGGTCATTGCGTCTACGACCCGCTGATCATGCGCCGCGCCCTGGAGTACGCGAACTCGCTCGGGGTGCTGATCGCCCAGCACGCGGAGGAGCCGCGACTGACCAAGGGCGCCATCGCGCACGAGGGGCCCACCGCGGCCCGGCTGGGGCTGGCCGGCTGGCCGCGCGCGGCGGAGGAATCCATCGTGGCGCGCGACGCCCTGCTGGCGCGGGACGCCGGGGCCAGGGTGCACATCTGTCACGCGTCCACGGCGGGCACCGTGGAGCTGGTGCGATGGGCGAAATCCCAGGGCATCTCCATCACCGCCGAGGTCACCCCGCACCACCTGCTGCTGGACGACTCGCGGCTGGAGACCTACGACGCGGTCAACAAGGTCAATCCGCCGCTGCGCGAGGCGTCCGACGCCGCCGCACTGCGGCAGGCGCTGGCGGAGGGGATCATCGACTGCGTCGCCACCGACCACGCGCCGCACGCCGAGCAGGACAAATGCTGCGAGTTCGCCGCCGCCCGGCCCGGCATGCTGGGACTGGAGACGGCGCTGTCGATCATCGTGCAGACCATGGTCGAGCCCGGGCTGCTGGACTGGCGCGGCGTCGCCCGCGTGATGAGCGAGCGCCCGGCCGCGATCGTCGGCCTGGACGAGCACGGCAGGCCGCTCGAGGCCGGCGAGCCGGCCAACCTGACGCTGGTCGATCCGAAGGCGAGCTGGACGGTGCGCGGAAAGGAACTGGCCAGCATCTCCAGCAACACGCCGTTCGAGGCGATGACCTTCCCGGCGCGGGTGACGGCGACGCTGCTGCGCGGCCGGGTCACCGCCAGGGACGGCAAGGCGCTGGCCAACCGGGCGGAGGCGTAGATGAACGACCGAGACGCAGCCGTTCGAGGAGGTTCGTAGTGGAGAGAACGCTCTGGGTGGTGGGGCTGCTGGTGCTGTTCGCGGCCTGCCTCTGGCTGATGTACCGGGGTTGGCGCAACCGCGCGGCACGTCAGGCGGAGCGCATCGGCGCCTTGCCCGCCGTGCCCGCCGAACTCGGCGCGCAGGTGCTGGAGCCGACCACCGGCCTCTACCTGGGCAGCACGATCGCGCCCAGCTGGCAGGACCGGATCACGGTAGGGGACTTGGGTTTCCGGGCCACCGCGGAACTCACGCGGTTCGAACGGGGAATTCTGCTCGAACGCGACGGCGCGACGGTGATCTGGATTCCGCAGGAATCCATCACGGCGGTGCGCACCGAACGCGGCCACGCGGGCAAAGTGATGACGGAAGATGGTGTGCTGGTCATTCGCTGGAAGCTGCCGACCGGAACCGAGATCGATACGGGTTTCCGCGGCGACGACAAGTCGGTCTACCCGGCTTGGCGCCGGCTTCCGGCGGGGGAGCAGAGCGGGACGATGACGGGAGATGACGAGGGATGACAGGAGAAGCAGCACTCGTGCTGGAGGACGGCCGGGTATTCCGCGGCCGGGCCTACGGCGCCGTGGGCCAGACGCTCGGTGAGGCGGTGTTCTGCACCGCGATGACCGGGTATCAGGAGACCCTCACCGACCCGTCCTACCACCGCCAGATCGTGGTGGCCGCCGCGCCGCAGATCGGCAACACCGGCTGGAACGACGAGGACGACGAGTCCACCAAGATCTGGGTCGCCGGGTACGCGGTGCGCGACCCCGCGCGACGGGCGTCCAACTGGCGCGCCACCAGGACGCTGCCGGACGAGCTGGAACGGCAGCAGGTCGTCGGCATCGCGGGCATCGACACCCGCGCGCTGGTCCGCCACCTGCGCACCCGCGGCTCGATGAAGGCGGGCATCTTCTCCGGCGCCGCTCTCGCGGCGGCCGACGAGCTGGTGGCCAGGGTGAACGGGCAGCCGTCCATGCTGGGCGCCGACCTGGCCGGTGAGGTGACCACCGACGCGCTCTACACGATCGAACCGGACGGCGACCACCGGCGCACGGTCGTCGCGGTCGACCTCGGGATCAAGACCAACACTCCGCGCATGTTCGCGCAACGCGGCATGCGGGTGCACGTGGTGTCCTCGACCACCACGCTGGATCAGATCCTGGAACTGAAGCCGGACGGGGTCTTCCTGTCCAACGGCCCAGGCGATCCGGCCACCGCCGACACCGCGGTCGAGCTGACCCGCGGCGTGCTCGGCCAGGGTCTGCCGCTGTTCGGCATCTGCTTCGGCAACCAGATCCTGGGCCGCGCGCTCGGGCGAGGGACCTACAAGATGAAGTTCGGCCACCGCGGCATCAACATCCCGGTGGTGGAGCACGAGACCGGCCGGATCTCGATCACCGCGCAGAACCACGGGTTCGCCCTGGAGGGCGAGCGGGGCGAGCGGTTCGACACCCCCTTCGGCACGGCCGAGGTGAGTCACGTCTGCGCCAACGACGGCACGGTGGAAGGCGTGCGGCTGGTCGACGGCCGGGCCTTCTCCGTGCAGTACCACCCGGAGGCCGCCGCCGGACCCCACGACGCCGCGTACCTGTTCGACCGTTTCGCCGGTCTCATGGAAGGAGCCTGATGCCTCGCCGCGAGGATCTGAAGCACATCCTGGTGATCGGTTCTGGCCCGATCGTCATCGGCCAGGCGTGCGAATTCGACTACTCCGGCACGCAGGCGTGCCGGGTGCTGCGGGCCGAGGGCCTGCGGGTGTCGCTGGTCAACTCGAACCCGGCGACGATCATGACCGACCCGGAGTTCGCCGACTCCACCTACGTGGAGCCGATCACGCCGGAGTTCGTGGAAAAGGTCATCGACAAGGAGCGTCCGGACGCCATCCTGGCCACCCTGGGTGGTCAGACCGCGCTGAACACCGCGGTCGCGCTGCACGAGCGCGGTGTGCTGGAGAAGTACGGCGTGGAGCTGATCGGCGCCGACTTCGACGCGATCCAGCGCGGTGAGGACCGGCAGAAGTTCAAGGACATCGTGGCCAAGGTGGGTGGCGAGAGCGCCCGCTCGCGGGTCTGCTTCACCATGGACGAGGTCCGCGAGACGGTCGCCGAACTCGGTTACCCGGTGGTGGTGCGTCCGTCGTTCACCATGGGTGGCCTCGGTTCCGGCATGGCGTACAACGAAGCCGACCTCGATCGCATCGCCGGCGGCGGTCTGGCCGCCTCGCCCACCGCGAACGTCCTCATCGAGGAGTCCATCCTCGGCTGGAAGGAATACGAGCTCGAGCTGATGCGCGACGGCCGCGACAACGTCGTGGTGGTCTGCTCGATCGAGAACGTCGACCCGATGGGCGTGCACACCGGCGACTCGATGACCGTCGCCCCGGCGATGACGCTCACCGACCGGGAGTACCAGAAGCTGCGCGATCTCGGCATCGCCATCCTGCGCGAGGTCGGCGTCGACACCGGCGGCTGCAACATCCAGTTCGCGGTGAACCCGCTCGACGGCCGCCTGATCGTCATCGAGATGAACCCGCGTGTGTCGCGTTCGTCCGCGCTGGCGTCGAAGGCCACGGGCTTCCCGATCGCGAAGATCGCCGCCAAGCTGGCCATCGGCTACACGCTCGACGAGATCGTCAACGACATCACCAAGGAAACCCCGGCCTGCTTCGAGCCGACCCTCGACTACGTGGTCGTCAAGGCGCCGCGGTTCGCGTTCGAGAAGTTCCCCGGAGCCGACGGCACGCTCACCACCACCATGAAGTCCGTCGGCGAGGCGATGTCGCTCGGCCGTAACTTCACCGAGGCGCTGGGCAAGGTGCTGCGCTCGCTGGAAACCAAGGCCGCGGGCTTCTGGACCCAGGACGACGGCGCGTGGACCGACGTCGAGGCGATTCTCGAGGATCTGCGCACCCCCACCGAGGGACGCATCTACCAGGTGGAGCGCGCTCTGCGGCTGGGCGCGAGCATCGAGGACGTCGCCGCCGCCTCCGGCATCGACCCGTGGTTCGTCGCGGAGGTGGCCGGTCTGGTCGAGCTGCGCCGGGAGATCCTCGACGCGCCCGTGCTGGACGAGCCGCTGCTGCGGCGGGCCAAGCACTACGGTCTGTCCGATCGCCAGCTGGCCGCGCTGCGGCCGGAGCTGGCGGGGGAGACCGGTGTGCGTGCGCTGCGGCACCGGCTCGGTGTCCGCCCGGTCTTCAAGACCGTCGACACCTGCGCCGCCGAGTTCGAGGCCAAGACCCCGTACCACTACTCGGCCTACGAGCTCGACCCCGCGGCCGAGTCCGAGGTGGCGCCGCAGCGCGACCGCGAGAAGGTGATCATCCTCGGGTCCGGGCCCAACCGCATCGGCCAGGGCATCGAGTTCGACTATTCGTGCGTGCACGCGGCGCAGACGCTGTCGCAGGCCGGATACGAGACGGTGATGGTCAACTGCAACCCCGAGACCGTCTCCACCGACTACGACACCGCCGACCGCCTCTACTTCGAGCCGCTGACCTTCGAAGACGTGCTCGAGGTGTACCACGCCGAGTGCGAGTCCGGCACCGTCGCAGGCGTCATCGTGCAGCTGGGCGGGCAGACCCCGCTCGGTCTCGCGCAACGGCTCACGGCGGCGGGCGTGCCGGTGGTCGGCACCAGCGCGGCCGCCATCGACCTGGCCGAGGATCGCGGCGAGTTCGGCGACGTGCTGGTCGCGGCCGGGCTGCCCGCGCCGAAGTACGGCACCGCGACCACGTTCGCGCAAGCGCGCAAGATCGCCGCCGCCATCGGCTACCCGGTCCTGGTGCGCCCGTCCTACGTGCTCGGCGGCCGCGGCATGGAGATCGTCTACGACGAGGACTCCCTGGAGGGCTACATCTCCCGCGCGACCGAGCTCAGCCCGGAGCACCCGGTGCTGGTCGACCGGTTCCTGGAGGACGCGATCGAGATCGACGTCGACGCGCTGTGCGACGGCGAGGAGGTCTACCTCGGCGGGGTGATGGAGCACATCGAGGAGGCCGGCATCCACTCCGGCGATTCCGCGTGCGCGCTGCCGCCGATCACTCTGGGCCGCAGCGACATCGAGGCGGTGCGCCGCTCGACCGTCGCACTGGCCAAGGGCATCGGCGTGCGCGGCCTGCTCAACGTGCAGTACGCACTCAAGGACGACGTGCTCTACGTCCTGGAGGCCAATCCACGGGCGAGCCGGACGGTGCCGTTCGTGTCCAAGGCCACCGCGGTGCCGCTGGCCAAGGCCGCGGCGCGGATCATGCTCGGCGCCACCATCGCCGAACTCCGCAAGGAGGGCATGCTGCCGAGCGAGGGCGACGGCGGGCACGTCGCGCTGGACGCTCCGGTCGCGGTCAAGGAGGCCGTGCTGCCGTTCCATCGCTTCCGGCGCGCCGACGGCAGCGGCGTGGATTCGCTGCTGTCGCCGGAGATGAAGTCCACCGGCGAGGTGATGGGCATCGACGCCGATTTCGGCACCGCCTTCGCCAAGAGCCAGACCGCCGCCTACGGTTCGCTGCCCACCGAGGGCACCGTGTTCGTCTCGATCGCCAACCGGGACAAGCGCGCGATGGTTTTCCCGGTGAAGCGCCTGCACGACCTGGGCTTCCGCATCCTCGCCACCGAGGGCACCGCGGAGATGCTGCGCCGCAACGGGATTCCGTGCGAGCAGGTGCGCAAGCACTCCGAGGTGAGCCCGGACGACGAGCCGACGATCGTGGAGCAGATCCGCGACGGCGAGGTCGACATGGTGTTCAACACGCCCTACGGCAACTCCGGCCCCCGCGTGGACGGCTACGAGATCCGCAGCGCGGCGGTCGGCGTGAACATCCCGTGCATCACCACCGTGCAGGGTGCGGCGGCCGCGGTGCAGGGCATCGAGGCCAGCATCAACGGCGGCATCGGGGTGCGGTCCCTGCAGGAACTGCACTCGGTGCTGCGTGGGTGAGCCGCGATCGGACGGAGCAGGCGAGATGAAGACCTTCGGTGAGCGCTTGCGGCATGCGATGCGGCACTTCGGGCCCGTCTGCGTCGGGATCGATCCGCACCCGGAACTGCTGCGGTCCTGGGGCCTCACCGAGGACGTCGAGGGTCTCGAACGCTTCGCCGAGATCTGCGTGGAGGCGTTCGACGGCCTGGTCGCCCTGGTCAAGCCGCAGGTCGCGTTCTTCGAGGCCTACGGCTCCGGCGGTCTGGCGGTTCTGGAGCGCGCCATCGCGGTGTTGCGCGCCTCGGGGACTTTGGTGCTCGCCGACGCCAAGCGCGGCGACATCGGTTCCACCATGGACGCCTACGCCCGGACCTGGCTGGCCGACGGCCCGCTCGGGTCCGACGCGGTGACGGTCTCGCCGTATCTGGGATTCGGCTCGCTGGCACCGGCGCTGACGCTCGCCGAGTCCGGTCGCCGCGGCGTCTTCGTGCTCGCGGCGACCTCGAATCCCGAGGGAGCGCAGGTGCAGCGGGCGGTCGCCGCCGACGGCCGCACGGTCGCGCAGACGATGGTCGACGAGGCCGCGGCGCGCAACGCGGGCGCGGAGTTCGGTTCGGTCGGCGTCGTGGTCGGGGCCACGCTCAGCGCGGCGCCGGACTTGTCCGCGCTCAACGGCCCGATCCTCATGCCCGGGGTGGGCGCCCAGGGCGGCGGTCCGGAAAGCATCCGTGACCTGGTGCCCGAGCCGATGCTCGGGTCCGTCGTCCCGAATGTCTCGCGCGAGGTGCTGAAGGATGGACCGACCGTCCCGGCACTGCGTGCCAGAGCGCAGGCGTTCCAGGACGCGTTCGCGTTCCTGCAGAAATGACCGCGAAAGGCCGGCGCACCCGCGCCGGTCTTTCGCCTTTTCCGCCTCCTGTGTGTGCAGGTGTTCGCACACACGTGCCCCTTACCGGGGTCTGTGCGGGCTCCTGGGCCGATTTCGGGGCCGATCGGTGCACCGGGATGGGCATATCGCTCCTGGGCCGATGTACAGGGCCGGAAACCGGCACCGGATGCCGGGTCATCGCGGCGGAATCGGCTCGGATGTGACGCCCGACACGCGCAAAAAACTCGCGACACGCGGAGAATTTCCAGAAAGTTCCTGGTAGGGCGGGCGCGGGGTTGCTGGAGAGATGCGCCGCCGTGTCGCAACCCTTCCGCAAACCATTCGGTTTGTCGAAAACGCCCTGCTGGAGGCGCATTTCGGGGATCCGGCGCGGTGATGCGCTCGGTGGCGCGGACGGGACCGGCGCCGGGCCGCCGGTGCGCGGTCCCGACCCCGAATCATGCGCTGACCTGGGGGGTGGGTTCGCAATCGGCGGACGTCGTGGGTACGGTCGCTGAGACTGCCGGGTTACCGGCAGGAGTTGATGCAATGAACGATGAGACGGAGGAACCGTGGCCCTTCCCCAGCTGACTGACGAGCAGCGCGCCGCTGCTTTGGAGAAGGCGGCTGCCGCTCGCCGCGCTCGGGCGGAGCTCAAGGAGCGCTTGAAGCGTGGCGGCACCAACCTGAAGCAGGTCCTCACCGACGCCGAGACCGACGAGATCCTCGGCAAGATGAAGGTGTCGGCGCTGCTGGAGGCCCTGCCGAAGGTGGGCAAGGTCAAGGCGGCGGAAATCATGAGCGAGCTGGAGATCGCCCCCACCCGGCGGCTGCGCGGACTCGGCGACCGGCAGCGCAAGGCGCTGCTGGCCCGGTTCGACTTCGACGCCTGACGACGAGGGTGATCGAACACACGCGGAAGGGTCGACTGGTCGTACTGGTCGGCCCCTCGGCCGTGGGCAAGTCCACCGTGGTCCGCTGTGTCCGCGAACGACTGCCCGACCTGGTCTTCAGCGTGTCGGCAACGACCCGGGCCCCGCGGCCCGGGGAGGTCGACGGCCTCGACTACCACTTCGTCTCCCGCGCGGAGTTCGACGCGATGATCGAGGCGGGTGAGCTGCTCGAATGGGCGGACATCCACGGCGGGTTGCAGCGTTCGGGCACCCCCGCCGGGCCGGTGCGCGCCGCTCTGGCGGAAGGCCTGCCGGTGCTCGTCGAAGTGGATCTGGAGGGTGCGCGGTCGGTGCGCCGGGCGATCCCGGAAGCCATCCTGGTCTTCCTGGCCCCGCCGAGCTGGGAGGAGTTGGTGGCGCGGCTGACCTCGCGCGGCACCGAGTCGCCCGAGGTGATCGAGCGCCGCCTGGAGACGGCGAGGATCGAGCTGGCCGCCTGTGACGAGTTCGACATCGTTATCGTGAACGACGAGGTGACCAGCGCCTGTGAGCAGTTGGTATCGTTGTTCGTTAGCACAAATTCGAGTTCGTGACCTCCCCAACACCAGGAGTCCCCCTAGTGAGCAGTACGGACACCAAGACCGCGCCCGCCTACGACACGCCGGTCGGCCTCACCAACCCGCCGATCGACGAGCTGCTGGAGCGCACGTCGTCCAAGTACGCCCTGGTCATCTACGCGGCCAAGCGGGCTCGGCAGATCAACGATTACTACAACCAGCTCGGCGACGGCATCCTCGAGTACGTCGGCCCGCTGGTCGAGCCGGGTCTGCAGGAGAAGCCGCTGTCGGTCGCCCTGCGCGAGATCCACTCCGACCTGCTCGAGCACTCCGAAGGCGAGTGAGGCGAACCGTTCGCCGTGACCACGACTAGGCCGGAGGCGTAGTGACCACAAGGATCGTCGTCGGCGTAGCCGGAGGAATCGCCGCCTACAAGGCGTGCTCTCTGGTCCGGCGATTCACCGAGACCGGACACGACGTCCGGGTGATCCCCACCACCTCGGCGCTGGAGTTCGTCGGCAAGGCGACCTTCGAGGCGTTGTCCGGGAACCCGGTGCACACCGGCGTGTTCTCCGACGTGCCGGAGGTCCCGCATGTTCGGCTCGGCCAGGAGGCGGACCTGGTGGTCATCGCCCCGGCGACCGCCGATCTCATGGCCCGCGCCGCGTCCGGTCGCGCCGACGACCTGCTCACCGCCACGTTGCTGACGGCCCGATGTCCGATCTTGTTCGCGCCCGCGATGCATACCGAGATGTGGGAGCATCCCGCGACCGCCGCGAACGTCGCGACGCTGCGCGCCCGCGGGGCGATCGTCATGGAGCCCGCGGCGGGCCGGCTCACTGGCGCCGACACCGGCCCGGGACGGCTGCCCGAGCCCGAGGAGATCTTCGGTCTCGCGTCGCTGCTCATGGAGCGCGCCGACGCGATCCCGCGGGATCTGGAGGGCCGCCGGGTCGTCATCACGGCGGGCGGCACCAGGGAACCGCTGGATCCGGTGCGTTTCCTCGGTAACCGCAGCTCCGGCAAGCAGGGCTACGCGCTCGCGCGGGTCGCCGCCCAGCGCGGCGCCCACGTCACGCTGATCGCGGGCAATACGATCGAGATGGCGGCGCCTGCCGCCGTCGACCTGGTGCACATCACCACCGCCGAACAGCTGAAGACCGCCGTCGACAAGCACGCCGTCGGCTCCGACGCGGTGATCATGGCCGCGGCGGTCGCCGATTTCCGGCCGACCAACGTCGCCGCCGCCAAGATCAAGAAGGGCGCGGGCGAGCCCGACGTCATTCCGCTGACCAAGACCGACGACATCCTCGCCGGACTGGTGCAGGCGCGCCGCGACGGGCAGTTGCCCGGCACCGCGATCGTCGGCTTCGCCGCCGAGACCGGTGACGAGCACGGCGACGTCCTGACCCACGCGCGGGCCAAACTCGCCCGCAAAGGCTGCGACCTGCTCGTGGTCAACGCGGTCGGGGAGGGTAAGGCGTTCGAGGTGGACACCAACGACGGCTGGCTGCTCGGCGCGGACGGCACCGAACAGGCGCTCGATCACGGCTCGAAGGCCTTGCTGGCCAGCCGTGTGCTCGACGCGCTGAGCGTGTTGTTGCGCTGAGCCGGGCGGCGCACCTGTCAGGATTGCCATCCGATCCGTGGTTCGTTCGCGGTGTCGTCGAGATTTCGGCGCCGCCTGGACACCGGGAATTCAGCTGTCCGCAGTGGCTGTGTAGTTGGGGTCCGCGCTGTCGGTGATTTGGAATAGTCTGAGATGTAAGGGTTGCGACACAGCGTTACTGTCGCAAGCCGATACGAGTAACCCGTTGAGGGAGAGGGAAGAACTGTGCGCACGTCCGGGAGCCGGCTTTTCACCAGTGAGTCCGTGACCGAAGGTCATCCGGACAAAATCTGTGATGCCATCAGCGATTCCATTCTCGACGCGTTGCTCGCGGAGGATCCGCGCAGCCGGGTCGCGGTGGAAACCCTCGTGACGACCGGCCAGGTCCACGTCGCGGGTGAGGTCACCACGTCGGCATATGCCGATATTCCCCGTATTGTCCGGGAAAAGGTCCTGGAAATCGGATATGACTCGTCGGCAAAGGGTTTCGACGGAAATTCCTGCGGTGTGAATATCGCGATCGGCGCGCAGTCTCCGGATATCGCGCAGGGCGTCGACACCTCGCACGAAGCGCGGATCGGCGGCTCCGACGACGAGATCGAGCGGCAGGGTGCGGGCGATCAGGGCCTGATGTTCGGCTACGCCACCAGGGACACTCCCGAGCTGATGCCGCTGCCGATCGCGCTCGCGCACCGGCTGTCGCGCCGCCTGACCGAGGTGCGCAAGTCCGGCGTGCTGCCCTACCTGCGCCCGGACGGCAAGACTCAGGTCACCATCGAGTACGAGGGTGATCGCCCGGTCCGCCTGGACACGGTGGTCGTCTCCACCCAGCACGCCGCCGACATCGACCTGGACAACCTGCTCGCGCCCGACATCCGCGAGAAGGTGCTCGACGCGGTGCTCGCCGACCTGGACGTGCCGAGCCTGGACGTCTCGGACATCCGCCTGCTGGTCAACCCCACCGGCAAGTTCGTACTCGGTGGCCCGATGGGCGACGCGGGCCTGACCGGCCGCAAGATCATCGTCGACACCTACGGCGGCATGGCCCGGCACGGTGGCGGCGCCTTCTCCGGCAAGGACCCGTCGAAGGTGGACCGCTCGGCCGCCTACGCCATGCGCTGGGTCGCCAAGAATGTGGTGGCGGCCGATCTGGCCGACCGGGTCGAGGTCCAGGTGGCCTACGCGATCGGCAAGGCGGCTCCGGTCGGCTTGTTCGTCGAGACCTTCGGCACCGAGAAGGTGGACCCCGCCCGCATCTCCACCGCCATCACCGAGGTCTTCGACCTGCGTCCGGGCGCGATCATCCGTGACCTGGACCTGTTGCGCCCGATCTACGCGCCGACCGCCGCGTACGGCCACTTCGGCCGCACCGACGTCGACCTGCCGTGGGAGCACACCGACCGCGCGGACAAGCTGCGCGCGGCCGTCGGGCTCTGACCTCGATCAGGTCCGAGTGAACGAACCCGCGGCGGACACCCCCGCCACCGAGGCGGACGGTCCGGCCGCGGGTGCTCCGGGCGTGGCGCTGCCGATCGCCCGGGTGCTTCCGCTGTTGTCGCCGGCGCATCTCGACCGCGACTTCGACTACCTGGTGCCCCCCGAGCTGGACGAGATCGCCCAGCCGGGGGTCCGGGTGCGTGTCCGGTTCGCCGGTCGGCTGGTCGACGGGTATCTCCTGGCGCGATCGGCGCACAGTGACCACGGCGGCAAGCTGGTCGCGCTCGAACGAGTCGTTTCCGGCGAACGGGTGCTGACCCCGGAGATTTTGGAACTGGCCGGCAAGGTGGCGGCCCGGTACGCGGGTACCCGCGCCGACGTACTGCGGCTCGCCATTCCACCGCGCCATGCCCGCACGGAAGCCGGGGGCAAGAAGAAGTCCGTTGGCGCACAGGACGATTCCGTCGATTCCCCGGATTCGTCCGCTGCTCCCGCGACGGACCCGGGGTCATCCAGGGGCGCTAGTGGCGCCGAAATGTCACGTGCACAGGCGTTTCGCGTGCAGAACGGGGAGGTGAACTCCACGCCCGCCGCGACACTCCACACTGCGCGTACTGCGAATTCTGCGGTGGTGAAATCTGATTCGGCGGTCGCCGACCACGGGTCCGCGAGAGAGACTACCGAAACCGTCGATGCGGCTGAGCCGGACGATCCGGACCTTGCGAGCGCGGATGCCGCCCGAAATGGGCGCTCGCCCGAGGGGCGCACCGCCGAGTTCGAAGCCGAGTCCGACACGCTCTCAACGGAACCGCGGTCCGACAGTGGAGTTGCGGCGACCGGCGGCGGCGCGCAGACGGGTTGTGCGGACTCGGCGCTCGACGCCGTGGATCTCGCTGCCTGGGAGCGTTACGTGCACGGATCGGCATTCGTCGGTGCGCTCGCTCGAGGAAGAGGGGCACGCGCCGCGTGGCAGGCACTCCCCGGTGAGGACTGGCCACGGCGGCTGGCGGAACTCGCCGCCGTGGTGGCCGGCCATGGGCGCAGCGCGATCCTCATGGTCCCCGACCAACGCGACCTCGACCGGGTGCTGGCGGAATGCATTCGACTGATAGGGGACTCGGCCGTCGGACTGGCCGCCGGTCTCGGCCCCGCGGCACGGTACCGGCGCTGGCTCGCGGTGCTGCGCGGTTCGGTGCGCGTGGTGGTCGGCACGCGCAGCGCGGTCTTCGCACCGGCGGTGGACCTCGGGTTGATCGCGCTCTGGGACGACGGCGACGACACCTACGCGGAACCGCGCGCACCGTATCCGCACGCACGTGAAGTGGCGATGTTGCGGGCACACGAGACCGGAGCGGCATTCGTCGCGGCGGGTTTCGCGCGGACCGCGGAGATCCAAGCGGTGGTCGATTCCGGCTGGGCGCACGATCTGGTCGCCGATCGCGCGGTGCTGCGCAAGGCCGCGCCGCGAATCAGCGCACCGGGTGACAGCGACCTCGCGTTGGAACGCGATCCGGTCGCGCGTGCCGTCCGGATTCCCGGCGTCGCCTTCGCGGCTGCCCGTGCTGCGCTGAAGGAGGGTGCGCCGGTGCTGGTCCAGGTGCCGCGCCGGGGATACATTCCGGCGCTGGCCTGCGGAAAGTGCCGTACCCCCGCGCGCTGCAGGCACTGCAACGGGCCGCTCGCGCTGCCGGAAGCCCGCCGATCGGCCGACCCCGGTGCGTCCGCGCAGAGCCCCGCTTGCCGCTGGTGCGGGATCACCGAGGCCGCCTTCCGATGTTCCACCTGCGGCTCACGTGCGCTGCGCGCCGTGGTGATCGGCGCCGCGCGCACCGCGGAGGAACTCGGCCGCGCCTTTCCCGGCGTGCCGATCCGTGGTTCCGGCGGCGGCACCGTGCTCGACACCGTGGAGCAGGGTCCGCAGGTGGTCGTCGCCACGGTCGGCGCCGAACCGGTGGTACCCGGCGGGTACGGCGTCGCGTTGCTGCTCGACGGGTGGGCCTTGCTCAGCCGCGCCGACCTGCGGGCCGCCGAGGACGCGCTGCGCCGCTGGATGGCCGCTGCGGCACTGGTCCGCGCGCATGGCCAGGTAGTCATCGTGGCCGAGCCGTCCATCCCCACCGTGCAGGCACTGGTCCGATGGGATCCGGTCGGCGCAGCGCGCGCGGAGGTCGCGGCGCGGGCCGAGGTGGGCTTCCCGCCCGCTGTCCGGCTCGCCGCGATCGATGGCACCGCCGAGACCATCGCCGAACTGCTCGCGGCGGCGGACCTGCCCGATACGGTCGACCGCCTCGGGCCGGTTCCGCTGCCGGACGGCGCCCGCAAACCGTTCTCCTCCGGCGATGCGCCCGCCGAAGTCGAACGCTTGCTCCTGCGGGTCGAGCGCCGCCGGGGCTCGGCGCTCGCGCGCGCCCTGCGCGCCGCCCAGGCGGTCCGCAGCACGCATCGTTCCGACGCCCCGCTCCGTGTGCAGATCGACCCGGTCGACATCGGCTGACGGGCGCGGGGGAGGCGCCCAGCCGAGCGTCAGGCGAAGGCCGCTCGATTGCGAACGGCCCAGTCGGCGTACTTCGTGGCCGGCCGCCCGAGTACGCGCGGCACGTCGGGGCTGATCCGCTGCTCGGCGGCGGTCGGCTCGCCGAGGATCGTCAGCGTGTGCTCGACCACCGGCTCGGGCATGAACTCCAGCATTGCCGAATGCGCCTGCGCCCGAGTCAATTCCACGAATCGCAGCGGCTCGCCGAGCGCCTCGCCGAGCGCCTCGGACTGGGTCCGCGGGGTGGCGAGTTCGGGTCCGGTCAGGGTGTAGACCTGCCCGGCGTGCCGGTCGTCGCGCAACGCCGCCGCTGCGACGGCGGCGATATCGGCCGGATCGATCGAGGGAAGACCGACATCGCCGAACGGCGCGGCGACCAGACGCTGCGCGCGTACCGCATCCGCCCATGCGTAGGTGTTGGAGAAGAACCCGGCCGGGCGCAGGAAGGTCCACGCCAGTCCGGAGTCCCTGATCGCCTGTTCGTAGGCGACGAGGCGGGCATACCCCGCCGCGTCCGGACGAGTGGCTACGCCTTGGGAGGACACGAAGACCACCCGCCGCACACCGCCCGCTGCGGCGACCTTCAGCACCTGTTCCGGGTCCGGACCGGCTACCAGCTGCTCACCGGTGACCAAGAGGAACAGGGTGTCGGCTCCCGCGACGGCGGGGGAGAGGCTGTCCGGCTCGCCCAGATCCGCCCGAACCGAGCGGACTGCGCCGGGAAGAGAGAGATCCGCGTGCCGCGCGACGGCCGTGACCTCCTCGCCGACCTCCGCCAGCAGACGCACGAGCGGCGCGCCGATATTGCCGGTCGCTCCGGTGACCACGATCATGTGTGCTCCTTAGTTAGTTACCTGACTAAATTGAACCTAGCCGGTTTCGGCCGCGCTGTCTACAGTTAGTTGTGTGACTGACTCAGTGGCGGAGACCAAGCTCGGCAAGCGGGAGCGGCTGATCGAAGCCGCCGTGCGGGTGTTCTATCACCAGGGCGTGGAGAAAACGACGATCGCCGACATCGCCCGCGCCGCGGAGGTCCCGGTCGGCAACGTCTACTACTACTTCAAGACGAAAGACCAGCTCATCGAGGCTGCGATCGGCTCACACGCGCGCATCCTCGACGCGGTCATCGCCGCGAGCGACCAGTGCGAGACGCCTGCGGAGCGGCTGAAAGCCCTGATCGCGGGGTGGGTCGCCGATCGCGAGCAGACGGTGCGTTATGGCTGCCCGTTCGGCACCTTGTCCTCGGAACTGGACAAGCGGGGCGACGGGTTGGACACCGCGGCCGCCGAGGTGATGCGCGTTCTGGTGGATTGGGCCGAACGGCAGTTCGCCGCGATGGGACGTGCCGACGCGGGCGAGCTGGCGATCGCCTACGTGGCGGCATATCAAGGAATCTCATTGCTCACCAACACTTTTCGCGATCCTGAACTCATGGTCACCGAAGGTGCGCGGCTGTCGCGCTGGATCGACTCGCTGAAGAGCTGATCTCTCGGGCAGGGCTCGGCTCGCCAAACCGGGCCTTGCACTCGATGCATTGTCGATATATCGTCGATAGTGTGAATCGAACACGAGAGCCCTGGGAGGCTGACATGGAAAACCAAGAATTTGGCGAATACGGACGGCGCGGCCGCGGGCCGCTGCCCGGACCGGAGGGCTTCGAACACGGGCGGCGCTTCCGTCGCGGCGGACGTCACGGCTTCGGTCCCGAGTTCGGGCCGGGCTTCGGCCCGGGGTTCGGCCCTGGCTTCGGCCCGCACTTCGGTCGCGGACGCGGCCGCGGCGGCCGGGGCAGGCGCGGGGACGTCCGTGCCGCCGTGCTGTTGCTCCTCGTCGAGCAGCCGATGCACGGGTATGAACTCATCCAGCAGATCCGCGAGCGCAGCAACGACATCTGGCGGCCGAGCCCCGGATCGATCTACCCCGCGCTGGCGCAGCTGGAAGACGAGGGTCTGGTGCTCATCGAGAAGGTCGCCGGGCGCAAGACGGCGAAGCTCACCGAGGCCGGCGCCGAATATGTCGCCGCGCACCGCGACGAGTTGGGGGACCCTTGGGGGGATGTGCAGCAGGACGTCGGTGCTCAGGCGATGGACCTGCGCGCACTCGTCGGACAGCTGATGGGGGCGGTGGCGCAGGTCGCGGCGGCCGGTACCCCGAAGCAGGCGGCGCGTGCGGCGGAGTTGCTGACCGAGACCCGCAAGTCCCTCTACCGCATCCTCGCCGAGGACGAGACCCCCGATAAGTAGGGGAGGCGAAACACCCCTATACGGCGCGCATTTCAAGTCGATCGGAGGGATCATTGTGAGATGCGACAGTCGAGTCGAGCGGGAGCTTGGGGTAGTTCACACTTGCGTCGCGCCGTGCTGGCCCTTGCGGTCGCCGGCGCGGCCGCGCTGGGGCCGGGCGTGGCGTCGGCCGAGCCGCTCGGCCTCCGCCCGCCCGACGTGCCGACGGACGCCGCGCCGCCACAATCCGATCACTTGGCCGCCGCCTGGTACCAGAAGAGTCATCCGAACGCGGTGCCGAGCGGTACCAACGACTTCGGCTGTGTCCCCAGCGCCCGGCATCCTCGTCCGGTGGTCCTCGCGCACGGGACCGACTCCTCGGCCTATTCCGACTGGTCGGGAATAGCGCCGCGGCTCACCGCCGCCGGATTCTGCGTCTTCGCGCTGAACTACGGCGGCAAGCCCGGCGGGGACAGTTACGGCACCGAGGACCTGGTGCTCAGCGCCTATCAGATCGGCGCGTTCGTCGATCGGGTGCTCGCGGCGACCCACTCGGCCAAGGTCGACCTGGTCGGGTTCTCCCAAGGCGCCAACGTGACTCGGTACTACGTCAACAAGCTGGGCGGTGCGCCCAAGGTGGACCAGTGGGTCGGCCTGGCCTCACCCAGCTACGGCGGTGTGATGTACGGGCTGGTGCCGGTGGCCCAGGCGATTCCCGGCGCTCTGCAGGCGTTCGCCCAGGTGACATCGCTCGCCGCGGTGCAGCAGGCCGAAGGATCGCAGATCATGCTCGAGCTCAACGCGGGCGGCGACACGGTGCCCGGCGTGCGGTACGTGACCGTCGGCAGCCGCGTGGACGAGATGATCCAGCCGTTCGAGAACATCGCGCTGCGCGGGCCGGGTGCGCGGAACATCGCCCTGCAGGACCTGTGTCCCGCCGACCTCGCCGGGCACTTCCACATGGTGTACGACCCGTTCGTGCAGGAGTTGCTGCTGACTGTGCTGGAGCCGAGCAGTCCGGCGCCGGTGTGCCGCCCGGTTCCGCTCGGGACCGGTATTCCCGAAGTCATCATCGCGGGCAATTCCTGAGCGAGCGGCGCCGCGCGGTCCGCTGAGCCGCGATGCGGCGGCGGGGCTCGATCGGTTCAATCATTGATTGAATCACCGATGGAAACATGCTTGACTGTGCGCATGCCGAAATCGGTCTCCGACACCGCGACCACTCGCGATCGCTTGCTGACAGCCGCCGAACGCCTGCTGCTCGAGGGCCGGTACGACGAGGTGTCGGTGCGGGGCATCTGCGCGCAGGCCGGAGCGAACCCGGCGGCGGTGCACTACCACTTCGGGTCGAAGGACGCCTTGGTCGCCGCGTTGCTCGAGGAGCGGCTGGGACCGGTATGGGCGGACCGTCTGGCCGCCGTCACCGGCGCGCACGGATCCATCGCCGAGGTGGTCGACGCGGTGATCGAACCGTTCGTCGCGTTGGCCGCCGATCCGGTGGGCCGTCTGCACCTGCGATTGCTGGCGCAATTCGTGCTCGGCAGGCAGGTGACCGAATGGCGTCAACCATGGTTCCGCATCGATGCGTGGGCAAGCCTGTTGCCGGGTCTGAGCGAGCGCGAGAGCAAGCGCCGGTGGATGTTGGCATTCGACCTGATCATCATGCGGTTCGGCAGCGCCGAGCACCGGGAGTTGTCGCAGGAGGCGGTGGCCACCCTCCGGGAATTCGTGGTGGCCGGATTGACCGCGCCGACAGGAGAGAAACGATGAACGACGTATTCGCACCTGCCCAGCTCGGGCCGATCACCCTGCGCAATCGGGTGATCAAGGCCGCGACCTTCGAAGGCCGTACACCGGACGCGGTCGTGACCGACGAGCTGATCGAGTTCCATCGCGAGGTGGCCGCCGGTGGGGTGGGGATGACGACGGTGGCGTATTGCGCTGTCGCTCCCGGTGGCCGCACCGACCGGCACCAGATCTGGATGCGTCCCGATGCGGTGCCGGGGCTGCGCAGGCTCACCGAGGCCGTCCATGGCGAGGGCGCCGCGGTGAGCGCGCAGATCGGCCATGCCGGTCCGGTGGCGAACGCGGCCTCCAACCGGGCTCCGGCGCTGGCGCCGAGCCGGATGCTGAGCCCGCTGTCGATGCGCATGATGCGCAGCCCCGACGAGAACGGGATCCGTGAGCTGGTGGCCGCGCACGCCGGCGCGGCGAAGCTGGCCGAGGAGGCGGGCTTCGACGCGGTCGAGATCCATTTCGGGCACAACTATCTGGTGAGCTCGTTCCTGAGCCCCAAGCTGAATCGCCGCAAGGACCGGTACGGCGGCAGCTTGGCCAACCGGGCGCGCCTGGCGCGCGAGATCGCCGCCGCGGTGCGGCAGGCCGTGGGCGGCCGTCTCGCGGTGACGGCGAAGCTGAATATGGAGGACGGCGTGCGGGGCGGGCTCACCGTGCCGGAGTCCGTGCAGGTCGCCGCGTGGCTGGAAGCCGACGGCAGCCTGGACGCCTTGGAACTTACGGCGGGCAGCTCGCTGCTCAATCCGATGCTGCTGTTCCACGGCGACGCTCCGCGGCGGTCGTTCGCCGACGTTCTGCCCGTGCCGGCGCGATGGGGCTTCCGGGCGGTCGGCAAGGCCTTCTTGAAGGAGTACCCGTACCGGGAGGCGTACCTGCTGGAGCGGGCGCGGCACTTCCGGCGGGAATTGTCGATGCCGCTGGTTCTGCTCGGGGGCATCACGAACTCGGACACCATGCGGCTGGCGATGGCGGAGGGCTTCGAGTTCGTCGCCATGGGCCGTGCACTGCTGCGCGAGCCGAACCTGTTGCGCCGCATCCAGTCCGATGCGTCGACCCGCTCGGCCTGCGTGCACTGCAACGAGTGCATGCCAACGATCTACACGTGTACGCGCTGTGTGTTCCGTCCCGACCAGCCGCGAGAACCCGTCGAGCTGACGATGTCGGGGCTCGGCGGTACCGAAGTGCGGACATAGGCTCGGCGATCGACTCCGACGAAGCAGCCCGAGGCGATCACCAGGGCGAGTGCTTGCCGGCGGGCCGACGCCGCTGGGGTCGAGGAGCTGTGACGCCCACACCACCCTGGTGCGGTCTTCGCGTGGATGGCGGGGCGTAATCCGGATACCTGACTTCGCCCGGTGTCAGGAGTGGAACGCGCACAGGATCGCGCCGTCGCGGATGAGGACGGCGTCTATCGCCTCGTGGTCGTCGGGTGTCAAGGCGGCGCGGCGCTGCTTCCAGAAGGACAAACTCGCTGCCAGCCCGGGGTCGGCCGTGGCATGACGGCGGCAATAGCCGGCGAGCGTCACCCGTAGACGTGGAGACGTCGCGGGGCACCCGGCGAGATCGATCAGGCTGGTCAGCGTCGCGCAGGCGGAACCGAAGTCGCGGGCTGCTGCGATCGGGCTCTTCGTAGTCTGGCTCATCGTCCCCTGACTGGTCTATCCGTCCGTGGCTCATGGTTCTGCGGCGATTCGCGGAAGTGCTTGTGGCAGAGTGGGTTCGGGAGGAAAGTGCGGCCGCGCACTCACGTTGGCACGCTCCGGGCTCCGGCGCCGGAAGCGGAGAGCCGGAGCGTGTCGGCGATCGGAATTTCCTATCGGCGCGCACACGAGGACGCGCGGGCATTTTCGTGCCGAAGTGGTCAGAGCCCAGCCGTCCGCGAACCCCGCCGAGTCGGTGCCGTCACGACGGCGGCAAGCATCGCCGTCATCGTGATGTCCATGGCCATCGATGCGGGAACACCCTGGCGACGACATCGCGGCGCGTCGGTTCGCCGAACTTTCTCGCCGCAGCTGGTTCGAGGCCGGTCTCCCGGGTATGCGCGAGATGTCAGCTTGTTCCGATATTCCAGGAGGTTGTTGTGGCGGAACACGGAAGCGGTGCTCGTGAAGGCGCCGAAGGCGTCGTCGAAGACGTCAAGGGCAAGGTGAAGGAAGCGGCAGGCACCGTCACCGGTCACCAGGACCTGAAGGACGAAGGTCGCGCGCAGCAGGACAAGGCGGAATCGCAGCGCGAGGCGGCCGGCAAGGAAGCCGCGGCCGAGAAGGCTCGTGCCGAGGCGGACGTCGACGAGGCCCGCCAGTCCGCGCATCAGCACGGGCGGTAGACGCACGCCGATCAGTCCCACGCAGACGCCCCGCCGCCGCCGGCCGAAGCCGGCGGCGGCGGGTGTGTGTCCACACCGAAGCGCTGCTCAGGCGTACGGCTCGACGGTGAGTACGTAGTCGAGGCTCCGGGCCAGTTCGGCGGTTTCGGGCGCCGAGGAGATGACCAATCGATTCGCGCCGCCGTCCTGAACCACTTCGGCGCCGGTTCCCTTCAGCCAGTCGAAGAACGTCGACCGGATCGCCGCGAGCGCGGCCTCGTCGGCGACCTCGCCTGGTTCGAGCAGGATGAGGTATCGGCGGTCTTGCGCTGACATGCAGCTCTCCTCTCGATCATCCGGAAGTCGATCAGTCGGCTCGCGTTCTCATCGGGGACGGACCCTGTGTCGGATGCGTGTCGAGTTCGCAGGTGAAGACTCGACCCTTGATGACACGCGTGGTGAGTCGGCCGGTGCTGCCCGAAGTCTAGAGGTCCCGGGGGTAGGGGCGTTGTTCGTCGGCGGTGTGGCGAGCCGGGTCAGCGTGCAGGCCCGGACCCCTCCGCCGCCCGGCGGGCTGCGCTGACCGCGCGCTTGGCGATGGCCCACCGGTGCACCTCGGAAGGCCCGTCGTAGATGCGGAACGGCCGCACTTCACGGGAGAGGCGGGCCAGCGGCAGGTCGTCGGAGACACCGAGGCCGCCGCACAACTGGATGCTCCGGTCGACGATGCGGAAGATCGCCTCGGCGGCGAAGGTCTTGGCGATCGAGGTGGCGTTGCCCGCGTGCTCCCCGTTGTCGAGTTCCCAGCAGGCGCGCACCAGCAACGCGCGGGTGGCGGCGATGTCGATCTCGTTGTCGGCGATCATCTGCTGCGCCATGCCGAGATCGCCGATGCGCGCGCCGAAGCCCTCGCGCTGGGCGACCCGCTCGACGGCGATGTCGTGGCCACGCCGAGCGGCGCCGAGCCAGCGCATCACATGGGTCATGCGGGCCGGGCCCAGCCGGACCTGGGCGTATTCGAATCCGCGGTCGACAGCGCCGAGCACCGCTTCGTCGGGGACGAACATGTCCTCGAAGAAGACCTCGCAGTGGCCGCCGATCATGGCCCGGTCCAGTGTGGTGATGTGCCTACCCACGCGCAGGCCGGGAGTCCCCGCGGGGGCCAGGAACATGGTCGCGCCGCCCCGCTGCCCCGGTTCGCCGGAGGTACGGGCCATCACGATGAAGAAGCCGGCGCCGTCCGCGCCGGTGATGAAGTGCTTGTGGCCGTTGATCCGCCAACCGCCGTCGGCGCGCACGGCCCGGGTGGCCAGTGCCGCCGGGTCGGACCCCGCGCCGGGTGCGGGCTCGGTCATCGCGAAGGCCGAACGCATCTCGCCTCGGGCGAGGGGTTCCAGGTAGCGCGACTTCTGCTCCGGGTCGGCGATGTGGGCGAGCATGTGGACGTTGCCCTCGTCCGGCGCGGCGATATTGAGCGCGGTCGGGCCGAACAGTGAGTAGCCCGCTTCCTCGAACACCGGCGCGCGGTCCGACATCGACAACCCGTGACCGCCGTATTCGACGGGCGCGTGCGGCGCCAAGACCCCGGCCTCGCGGGCGAGCTTGTTCAGTGTGACGCGCAATCCGTCGCCCCCCGCGGCGGTGATGTCGCCGTTGTGTTCGTCCTCGATCGGCAGCACCGTCTCCCGGACGAAAGCACGGGTGCGCTCGGTCAGCGCCCGAACCTCGTCGGAATAGGTCAGATCGATCGGCATCGCGCATTCCTCCTCGATATCCGGAGCTCGTCAGGGGACCGAACGATCGCTCCATCTGAACACTGTCTCACTGCCCGAGTGTGTAGTCAAAGAGGTAGTGTTCGATAAAAATCGGAAGTTCCTGGTGTTCAGCTATTCTGAACATCATGGACATTGAGGCCGCCGCGCCACACGAGGCGATCCGGCGTGCGCGCCGTGCCACGGGACTGTCGCTGCGCGAAGTGGCCCGCCGGCTGGAGGTGAGCCCCGCGACGCTCAGCGCGATGGAGACAGGGAAGACCGGGATCTCGATCGCCCGGCTCACCCGCCTGTCCGAGGTACTCGGCGTACCGGTCACCCACTTGCTCGGCGACGCTGCCATTGCAGCGCCTCCGCGCCACCGCCGGGTCGTCTCCGAGCCGGTCCCGCCGGGCGATTGGCGCGAGTTCGCTCCGTTGGACGTCGACCCGGTGCTGGCCGCCGCCCTCGCGTCGTTCGTCGAGTTCGGCTATCACGGCACGACTGTGCGCGCTCTCGCCCGGCGGGCGGGCACCAGCGTTCCCGGGCTCTACCACCACTATCGTGACAAACACGACCTGCTGGTCCGCATCCTCGACCTGACCATGGACGAATTGCACTGGCGAGTGCGTGCCGCGCGCGCGGACGGCCGCGACAGCGTCCACCGGGTGCGCCTGATCGTCGAAGCGCTGGCCCTGTTCCACACCCATCGCCGCGATCTCGGTTTCATCGGCGCCAGCGAGATGCGGAGCCTTTCGGCGAGCGAGCGCGCGCGCATCGCCGGCTCCCGCCGTGACATCCAAGCCACCCTGGACGACGCGATCGCCGAGGCTCATGCCGAGGGCCGCGTGGCCAGTCCCCACATCCGCGCAGCCGGCCGGGCCATAGCCACCATGTGCACCGCCATTCCCCAGTGGTATCGCGAGTCCGGCCCGGCGACCCCGGAGGAGGTGGCCGCGCAGTACGGCGACTTCGCCCTGGATGTGCTCGGCGTCGATCCGATGCGCTAGCCGCACGTTGTCGCCGGTGGCGGATCACTCCGAACCGGGCGGCGTGCACGCCGCCCCACCTTGGTGGTGATCGGCTCACCCCTTGGGGATCGGAGCCCAGCACTCGGGGGCCTGCCGGCGGCGGCCGGGACGGCGGAAAGTAGGACGAGTCACCGCCAGTGAACCGGAGCATCCCATGTCGATTCTCAACGCAATCGCCGCCACGGCGGAACGGCGTGCCACGGTCCGGACCGAAGACGGCGTGGCGCTCGCGGTCCGCGAATACGGCCCGCGAGACGCGGATCTCACCGTCGTCCTATTGCACGGTCACTGCCTGCGCACCGAATCCTGGACCTACGTCCGCGCCGAGTTGCTGCGCCGATACGCCGGCGCCCGAATCGTCTGCTACGACCACCGCGGCCACGGCGAGTCCGCCGTGGCGTCCCGGCGGACCTACACCCTCGACCAGCTCGGCCGGGACCTGCGGGACGTTCTCGATGCCGTGGCCCCCACCGGGCCGGTCGTCCTCGCGGGCCACTCGATGGGTGGCATGACCGCGCTCACCTATGCCGGTCAGAATCCGCACGAGATCGGCACCCGCATCGTCGGCGTGGCCCTGCTCGCGACGGCTGCCGACGGACTCGCCGACGCCGGTTTCGGCCGTCTGCTGCGCAACCCGGTCGTCTCCGCGTTCCAGGCGGCCGTCCGCCGCGCACCGGGGGCGATGCACCACGCGAAGTTGCTGGCCTGCCGGTTGTTCGCCCCGCTGATCCGTACCGCGGAATTCGGCGACCGCAAGGTGAGCGCGCGGGTGCTCGCCCTGGCCAATGCGATGCGCAACGAGACGCCGATCGTCACGATGGCCGGCTTCTTGAGCGACTTCATGGTCTACGACCGCACCGACGCGCTGGCGCTCCTGTCCCGGATCCCCACGCTGGTCCTGTGCGGCTCCGCCGACTTGATGACGCCGCCGTCGCATTCCGTGGCGATGGCCGCCGCCGTCGAGTACTCGGATTTCGTGATCGTCGAGGGCGCCGGGCATTCCGTGATCCTGGAGGAACCCGGCCGGGTCGCGGAGGCCGTCGCGCGCCTGATGACGCGCGCAGGGGCGGTCGCCGACCTCGCCTACGCCGCGTAGCTCCCGGGAAACTCACACGTACCGCTGGCGGAGTTTGCCTTTGACCAGTTCGGGCTCCGGCTGCCTGCCCGGAGAGGGGGCAACGCCCGCCTCGGGCGCGGGGCGCCTGCCGACCGCGGCGCTCGACGCGCCTTTCCGATTACCGCGGCGACAACGGCAACTGGTCCGTGCCCGGCGGCGCTCGCGACGCCGGGCAAACCTCGAGCCGCACCGCGATGTGGGAGACCTCGAGGAAACCGGCGTCGAGTCCGTTGCACCTATCATGGTCAGCATTCGGGCGGAATTCCCCAAATCCCTGTCCACGCAATGCGAAAGAGCGACAACAGAGGGTGTTCAAGATCGAGCCGGTCGACGTCGAAACGCAACACTGACGCATAAGAATGACGAAAACCGTTGTGCAACAATATAAAGCACTCGGGGCGAACGATCGATACACGACCTGAGCTCGATTGCGCGGAGTCATTGCACTCTGCAAGGCTTCGGCGCAATGCGGGACCTTCCATTGTTGGGAATATCCATAGCATAAATCCATGAAAAACTCGACTCCTTGGGATAAAGCTGAGAGCCAGCACGGACCGGCCGAAAATTCTGCTCATGAACTGGCTGAGAAGAAAGGCAGGCTGCGTAAGGCCGTCAACGGGAACTGGGGTTATGTTTGGGCGGCAGTCGGGAGCCTGATCACCTTCGGCCTGCTGTTCCGGCCGTGGCTCACCGCGTCCGGCCCCAACGGCAAAGCCGAAACCAACGCCTTCGGCCGCATCAACGCCTCTACCCGATACCTGACCGTCTGGTCGTCGACGAAACCGATGTCTCTAGCTCACATCACCGGTTTCTGGGCGCTCCTTACCACCGTCGCCGTCATCGTCTGTGTACTCACCGTGATAATCAATCTGCGGACCCGCAACAAAATACTCGAGCGCGCGACAGCGATATCCTCGGTGGCAGTGGCCATCTGCACGGTCTGCACCCTGCTCTACATCAACAGCAAAGCGCCCGAACTCAAGGAGATGACCTCGCGCCGATGGGATCTGGGCGGTCAGCTCGGATCGGTGATGTCATGGATGTTCGGCAACGACAAACTGCCGTTCCCCGGCATCAGCGAGACCCGCTACTCCACCGCCGGACTCACCCGCGCGGCCATACTCGCCTGCTTCACCTCTATCGGCTCGGCCCTGGCCGCCGGCATCCAGCAAATCTTGACGGGCGCCACCAAGCCCTTCCGCCTACCCTGGCGCCCTCCACCATCAGACCACCACGCCGACGGAACGTAGCGCACGCAGCCCGGATGCCACCTTCTCCGCCCATCCCGGATTCGAGTCCCTGCGGCTGAGCCGGACGACACCTCCGAGCGCTCTCCCTCGCCGGCGATGGGACCAGGACCGAACTGTCGTCGACCATGGAGTCCGCGGCGGAGCGCCCGGCGAGCGGTCGACGCCGTCCAGGACTACCTGCCTTCGGCGCGGTGGGCGAAATGCTCTGAGCGGAAAGGTGACTCGAAGTAGCGCTGTGCCGTTCGGGGCCCTTCGACGATTTCACCGCGGTTGATCCACCCGAAGTGGGCAATACGGTCCATGGAGAGGTGAGAACCATGAGCTTTATCCGAAATGCTGACAGATATCGATGGCGTCGCAGCGGCGGAGTGCGGCGTAACCGGTGGCGGACCGGGTACCGAAGTGGATGGCGCAACCGGTATGGCGGCCGGTGGCGGCGCCATGACAGCAGGCGGCCGCGCGGGTACGCGCGTTCGGGCGGGTTGGCGGGCGCCGCGCGATTCGGCTTCGTCGCACGCGGGGTCGCCTACATCGTCATCGGCATTCTCGCGTTCATGCTGGCTGTCGGCGTCGCGCAGCACGAGCCGACCGCGGGCGGTGCGCTCGCCGCACTCGCCGATAAGCCGCTGGGCTATCTGCTGCTGTGGATCCTCGCCCTCGGATTCGCCGCGCTGGCCGCGTGGCGGCTGGCGCAGGCCGCGGGCGCGCCCGCGGCGGGTCCGAACGGACCTCGGGTGCGCGCCTTGGCCTTGGGGCTCTTGTACGCCGTGGCGGCCTTCGTCGTTCTCCGGTTCGTCGTGGACGGCCGGACGCCGCCGCCCGGCGATGCCGTCGCACGGGATGTGACCGCACGGATTCTGGGCTGGGACGGCGGGCAGGTGGTCGTCCTGTTGATCGGTCTGGCCATTCTCGCCGCGGGTGTGCTGACCACTCTGCGCGGGCTTCGTCTCGCCTTCGTCGACGACCTGCGCATGGGCTGGATGACCCAGGCCTCCCGGGAGAGCGTGATCTGGCTGGGCCGCATCGGCTATCTGGCGCGCGGGTTGATCATCGTCGCCATCGGACTCGCCGCGGTGGTCGCGGCCGCCCGGTACGAACCGGCGAACGCCAAAGGCGTCGACGCCGTCCTGCACGATTTCGCCGACAGCGCCTTGGGGCCCTGGCTGCTCATCGCGGTCGCTCTGGGCCTGATGGCGTTCGGTGTCCTGTCGTTCCTCCAAGCGAAATACCGGCGCACCTACGGAGGCGTTCCGGTGTGACCGAAACGGCATGAGTTTCCTGGCCACGCATCCGGTCGGAGTTCGATCACCCGCCCGGATGCGTGGCATACCGGCCAACGCTCCGCGCGGCGTCGACATCGGCCGGATGCTAGACCGATGCGAGTTACTCCCTGCCGGATCGCGTGTCGGCGGCAGGGGGGTCATACGGATCGGTGATCTCGCGCAGCCTATGCAACGCCCGCCGTAGCTGTCCCATCGCCTCGGCGCCCAGATGTGCCGACCATTCCTGTTCGACGCGCTGGGCGACGGAGTTCGCGAACCCGGCTGCCCGCTGGCCACGGTCGGTCAAGCGCACGAGGCGAGCGCGGCGGTCGCTCGGATCGGGCACCCGCGTGACGTATCCGGCCCGTTCGACCTGGTCGATGAGAAAGCCCGTGGTCTGTTTCGTGATCTGCGCCCGTTCGGCGAGTTCGGTCGAGCGGGTGCCCGCCGCGTCGATCTGGGCGACGATCCTCGCTTGCGCGACGGTGAGGTCGCCGAAACCCGACTCGGCCAGGGCGCTCAGCACTCGCTGCTCCATCGCCCGGAAGGCTATCTGCATCAACAGGCCGACGTTGAGCTCCTCCGCCATCCCACTCCTTGACATCAGTACGAGAGGCCGGAGGTGCGGCCATGGCGGCCCGACCGACCCCTCTCGACCGGGAGCACAGCTGGCAGGTCATCGAGCAGCAGCGCCGCGCGATCGCCGATCTGCTGTCCGATCTGTCTCCGCAGGAGTGGGAGCATCCATCGCTCTGCGCCGGGTGGCGAGTGCGCCATGTGGCCGCCCATCTGGCGATGACGCCATCGCCGCCGCCGGCCGGCGTCATGATCACCACGGGACTGCGCGCCCGGGGTGACTACAACCGCTTCGTCGATCTGCTCGCCAGGCGATACTCCGAACAGCCGGTGGGCCGGCTTGTGTCGTCCCTGCGCGATCACGCGGCCACACGCCGCATCCCGAGGCTGACCAATTACCGCAACGTGCTGATGGACACCATGGTCCACGGCCAGGACATCGCCATCCCGCTCGGCCGCACTCTCGCTGTGCCGCCGGAGGCCGCCGCCGCCGCGACCGCACACGCGGCAACCCTCGGTCGCCCGGTCTTCGACCGTCACCGGCTGCGCGGTATCCGCTTGCGCGCCACCGACATCGACTGGTGTCACGGCGCCGGACTCGAGGTCCGCGGACCGATCGCGGCATTGCTGTTGCTGGTCACGGGGCGTACCGCACGGCTGCACGACTTGGCGGGGGAGGGCCTCGCGCCGTTGACCGAACGCCTCGTCATCACCTGACTCCGGTGCCGTAACCGGAACTCGACCGAACCCGCAACCTGGAAACGAAACACAACGATGACCAATCCCGGATTCTCCTCGTGGCAAGCTCAGCAGAACGCGAGCAGGAACGTGGCCCGGCACACCGATTGGGCCCGGCAGTCCACCGCGAACGCCCACCGGTTGTCCCGGCGTACCGCCAGGTCGTCCGGATGGCGTGTCGGGAACATCCTCGCGGCGCTGCTGGTGCTCGCGATCCTCGTCGTCGCCGCACCGTTCGTGCTCGCTGTGCTCGCGCATGTCGGCATCTGACGACTGAAAGCGGTGATCAGCCGTGTGTGTCGGCGGTCGGTTCGGATCGGATGGGCGGCCCTTCGATCTCGACGATCGGCAACCGCAGCGCGGCAGGCGCGTCGGCCGGGACCACCGGGGCGCGGGGCGGCACGGGGGCGATGCGCCGGTAGGGTGCGCCCGGCTCGGGACGCGGATCCGGCTCGCCCTTGTTCGGCCAGAGGGCAACGGCGCGTTCGGCCTGCGCGGTGATCGTGAGCGACGGGTTCACCCCGAGATTGGCCGAAATGGTCGAGCCATCGATGACATGCAGTCCCCGGTATCCGTGCATCCGGTGGTAGGGGTCGACGACTCCGTCGTCGGGGGACTCCCCGATGACGCAGCCGCCGATGAAGTGACCGGTCATCGGGATGTCGAAAAGCGCGCTCCAACCGGCGCCCGGGATGCCGTCGATCTTGTCGGCCACCCGGTGCGCCACCTTGTGCCCGGCCGGAAGCCAGGTCGGATTGGGTTCGCCCACACCCTGTTGGGTCGTCATCTTGCGGCCGAACAGGCCGCGCTTGGTGTAGGTGGTGATGGAGTTGTCGACCGACTGCATCACCAGCAGCCCGATCATCTGTTCCGACCATCCGCGCGGGTTCTGCAGATGGAGGGCGTCGCGGCCGAGCTTGCGCATCGTGCGGGCCCACAGGCGCAGCTTCGGAGTGCGCCCGTCCGGGTCGATCATGGCGGTGCCGATGAGACCGATCGCGTTGCTGCCCTTGCCGTAGCGCACCGGCTCGATGTGGGTGTCGGCGTCCGGGTGGATCGAGGAGGTGATCGCCACCCCCTTGGTGAAGTCGGAATCCTTGCGGCGGCTACGGACCGAAAGCAGTTCCTCGGAGTTGGTGCGCGAGAGCTCGCCCAGCCGCGGCGAGATGTCCGGCAGCGAGCCGCGGTCGCGAAGCCGATGCAGCAGTTTCTGGGTGCCCAGCGCGGCCGCGGCGAAGACGACCTGTTCGGCCGTGAACTTCCGGCGTGCCTTGCGCACCCAGCGTCCGGTGCGGACGGTGGCGACTTCGTATCCGCCGCCGGGCAACGGGCGCACGTCGGTCACCGTGGTGAGCGCGTGCACCGTCGCGCCGGCCTGCTCCGCGAGGTACAGGTAGTTCTTGACCAGGGTGTTCTTCGCGTTGTGCCGGCAGCCGGTCATGCACTCGCCGCAGTGCGTGCAGGTGCTGCGGGCCGGGCCGACGCCGCCGAAGAACGGGTCGGGCACGTCCTGGCCGGGGCGCGTCCCCTTGCCGCCGAACAGGACGCCGACGGGAGTGCGGCGGTAGGTCGAGCCGACGCCCATCTCCTCGGCGATCTCGGCCAGCACGCGGTCCGACGGCGTGGTCGCCGGATTCGTCGTCACGCCGAGCATCCGCTTGGCCTGGTCGTAGTGGGGAGCGAGTTCGTCTTTCCAGTCGGTGATGTGGGCCCACTGGCGGTCCTGGTAGAACCGGTCCGGCGGCTCGTAGAGGGTGTTCGCGTAGACCAGGGAGCCGCCGCCGACGCCCGCTCCCGCCATGATGAAGGTGTCCTTCAGCAGCGTCAGCCGCTGGATGCCGAAGCAGCCGAGGGCCGGGGCCCAGAGGTACTTGCGCGCGTCCCACGAGGTTTCGGCGAACTCGTCGTCGGCGAAGCGTCTTCCCGCTTCGAGCACTCCGACCCGGTAACCCTTCTCGGTCAGGCGCAGCGCGGTCACGCTGCCGCCGAAGCCGGAACCGACGACCACCACGTCGTAGTCGAACGTCATCTGATCTCCACCACTTGTCGAAGTTGCTGCCGCGGGCGAGGCGGGCCGGGTCAAGAGACGAGCCTCGAATCGAAGTCCGCCGGGTCGAATCTGCGCGTGTGCCACCGGTAGCTGGTGACGGTGCCCGGCCAGTTGTTGGTGATCCGCCCGGCCGCGTTGCGGTACCAGCTCGAGCAGAAGTTCCACGGCGTGCGGTCGAGGCGCCGTTGCAGCCGATCGTCGAACCGTGCCTCGATCTCGGGGCGCACCTCGAGTACCCGGCCCGGACGCTCGGCGAGCCGCTGGACGGCCTGGCGGATGTAGCGGGCCTGCGATTCGATCATGTAGACGATCGAACCGACGCCCAGGTTGGTGTTCGGTCCGTAGACGAGGAACAAGTTCGGGTAGCCGGGCACCGTGATTCCTTGGTACGCCCGGGCGCCCTGCGCCCACTCGTCGGCCAGCTTGCGGCCGCCCCGTCCGGAAACCCGCATGGGCCACAGGAATTCGGTGCCCTTGAAGCCCGTGCCGTAGACGATCGCGTCCACCTCGTGCAGCACGCCGTCGGCGGTGCGCACGCCTTCGGGGGTGATCTCGGTGATCGCGGTGGTCTCCACCGTCACGTTGGGCCGGGTGAGCGCGGGCAGGTAGTCGTTGGAGAACAGCGCTCGCTTGCAGCCGGCCGGATAGTCCGGGGTCAGCTTGGCGCGCAGCTCCGGGTCGGCCACCTGACGCCGCAGATGCCGCAGGCCGATCCGCGTCACCAGCTTGCGGATGATCGGCACGTCGACGATGCCCAGCGCGAGGAACTCGCAGAACAGCCAGAACGCGAAGCGCTCGGTGAGGCGAGTGACCGGCAGCAGCCGGAACGCGCGATGATGCCAGGCTTTGTACTCGACGTCCGGCTTCGGCATGATCCACGCCGCCGAGCGCTGGAACAGCGTCAGCCGCGCCACCGAGGGCGCGATCGCGGGCACGAACTGCACCGCGCTCGCGCCGGTGCCGATGACCGCCACCCGCTTGCCGGTCAGATCGGCCTGGTGATCCCACTCGGCGGAGTGGAAGGCCGTGCCGCGGAAGGTCTCCACGCCGGGGATGTCCGGCAGCGCGGGCCGCGAGAGCTGCCCGACGGCGGAGATCAGCACATCGCAGCTCAGCTGGGCGCCGTCGGCGGTGCGCACGGTCCAGCGTCCGGTGGCGTCGTCGAATTCCGCCTCGGTCACCTCGCTGCGGAACCGGATCTTGCGCAGGAGGTCGTGGTCGCGGGCGATCCCGCGCAGGTAGGCGAGGATGTCCGGCTGCTGGGAGAACCGCTTCGGCCAGTCGGTGCGCGGTGCGTACGAGTAGGAGTACAGCGGCGAGGGGATGTCACAGCCCGCGCCGGGGTAGGTGTTCTCTCGCCAGACGCCGCCTACGTCCTCGGCCCGCTCCAGGAGCGTGACGTCGTCCAGGCCCGCACGCTGGAGTTCCATCGCCATGCCGAGCCCCCCGAAACCGGTGCCGATGATGACGATCGAAGGTGTGCTCATGGTGACCACGCTATGACTTGGACAAAGATCCACGTCACACACCTGAGGTCAGAAAATCCACACTTTCGGCCAAATCTTCGGCTGCGCCCTCATCCGTTGGGCAGGATCCTGGCGTGACCGCTGATTCTTCCGTCGTGCAATCGCTGGTAAGCCAGCGGCGCCTCGCCCATCGCTGAGGTTTCGACGTGCACCTCGACCGCCCCCGCCCGTGCCGGATCGAGGACCTCGCGCAGTTCGCCGCGACTGCCCCGGTGCGGCGCCGTCACGCTCACCTCGAACGGCCGGACGCCGAAGCCGACGGGCAGGGTGCCGCCGTCGATGCCGATGATCGACACGTCGCCCTCCGTGACGACGCACGGCGGCGGTGGTCGCCGCGCCCGCTCCGGCACCCCTATCCGAAGGAGCTCACGTTGTTCACTTGGTTCGACTGCGTGTACCCGCTCTGCACGTACTCCACGCTGAACCCGCCCGAACTGTCCCAGGTGATCGGCGTCGATTCGGTGCCGACATTCGTCATCCACGAGATGAAGATCTCGTGTCCGGCCTCGTATTCCGAGCTGGTCTGACCGGGAGCCAGGATGAACAGCGATTTGGGCTTGTCCCATTCCTGCCGGTAGACCGAAACGTACACGTCCGTGTCGTTGTACAGCTTGTACCAGCCGGGTGAACTCCGCTCGGCGAACTGCTGCTGCTCGGTCGGCGAAGCCGGAGGCACGGTCTTGCGCTTGGTCCCCATGCCGGTATCGGTCATCGATCGTCTCCCTTCAAGGGGTGCGCTCGGCGCACGAGGAATCAATAGCGCGCATCTCGCCGCAGTGCGGCGCAGATCGCGCCGCTTCGTGGTGCGGATCCGTTACCGGAGCAGAAGGTGTTCTGGCTCTCGGAAGCTGCTCACGGCAGCATATGAATACGCCACGCCCCTTCCCTCACCTCTTTCGGATGAATTACCGCGCAGCGGGGGTCGTTCGATCGCGATCGGGATCCGGTCCACGGAATTCGCTTCGGCTTCCCGCCGATTCTGCTGTACTTGCTCTCGGCGATTCACCTTGGACGACGACTACGGGATCAGCGCAGCGTCACCGGCGGTGTCGAGCTCGGTAGCGGTGCGCTCGCACAGTGAGGACGAGACCATGGCTACCACATACCAGATCATCAATTACGAGACCGGCCAGGCCCTCGCGGTCGACGGCGACGCGGACAGTGTGACCATGCAGCAGCGTGCCGCCGACGATGACGCCCAGCTGTGGACGTGCCCGGTCAATCCCGAAGAGGGCGACTTCGACATCGTCAACAAGAAAACCGGCGGCCATCTGTCGGCCATCCGGTCGAATGGCCGACTGCTGTGCAGCGATGAGCATTGCGGCTGGGATCTACCTGATTTCCCCGAGATATCCCCGATCGCCACCAGCGATGACGAGTACGTCATCGGCATCTTCTTGAACAATCGACCACAGTTGATGCCCAACCGGGAAAGCGACAGTGAGAAGTGGATATTCCGGAAGGTGTGAACCGTTGCATTGCCACCGGCATCGCACATTCCCCAGGACGCCTTCGTGCGCGTGACTAATCGGATGTGAGATCGAATCGTTCGGCGAAGAGCGACATCTTGTCGTGCTGCTCGGCGGCGGTCGCCCCGGAAAGGTTGACGACGATCCGCGTCACCCCGTGCTCTTCGAGTTGCCGGACTTCCCCGACCGTCGGATCGGCCGAGCCCCAGCGGGTGTACTCGAGGGCGGCCGGGTCCCGGCCCGCTTCCGCGGCCGCCTCACGGGCCAGCTCGATCTGCACCTCACGCTCGGCTTCGTCGAGCCTTCCGCCCGCGAAGTAACCGTTGCCGCGGAGACCGGCCCGTCGGGCGGCGGCTCGGCTGGATCCGCCGACGTGAATCGGCAGCTCCGTCACCCCCAACGGTTTCGGGTAACTGCACAGATTGTCGAAGTCGTAGAACTCGCCGTGGTAGCCGACGCCCTCCGGACCGCCCGACCACAGCAGCCGCAGCACGTCGATCGCCTCGTCGGCGCGGCGACCGCGAGTGCGGAAATCCACGCCCACGGCCTGCGCCTCGCCCGGCAGCGCGCCGAGCCCGACGGTGAGCAGCCGCATGCGTCCTCCGGACAGGACATCGATGGTGGCCAGACGTTTGGCGAGAACCACGGGATGGCGGTAAGGCAGCAACAGGACGCCGGTGCCGAGCAGGAGCCGTTGCGTGGCCGCGGCCACGAAACTCAGGCAGTCCAGTGGATCGAAGTAGGGCAGAGTCGGCGGCAGTTCTCCGGCGCCGTATGACGCGCCGGGATACAGCACGATGTGATCCTGCAGGTACAGGCCCTCGAAACCACATCGCTCGGCATGCCGGGCGAACGTGATGAGCCGGTCGGGATCGGTCCCGTGAAAGGGCGTGCTGTAGCTGATCGCGAATTTCACAGACATTCCTTCGAGCGCGCGTCGGCGCGGAACTATCGGCAGAGGTTCGGACGGGTAGCGCAGCTGTTGTGTGAGTGTGCATTCGAGCGATCGACGTGCGACCTTCATCACCCCAGCGTCGGAAACGGTAGACCTTGTCGCCGACGTCAAGGCAAGACCTGGCGCGCAAGACTTCAGCCCAGATGGTGGCCTGCCGGCTTCGCGATGTCATCGAGGGCGCGCAAGGTTTCCGATGCCGGGAGGGTCGGCAGGCCGAAGAGCGATCGCTGCGCCCCGGCCTCGGCATAGCCGTCGATCAGGGCCGGATCGGTCGCGACGAATGCGACGGTGACCGGCAGGTCGTTGCCGTGGAGCGCGGACAGCTGAGCCGGGATCGCGGCCGGGTCGGACATCGCGGCGGGGAGCGAGCCGACCCCGTTGCGGATCGCGCGTTCGGCCGCCGCCTGCCCACCGCCGAGATAGATCGGCGGATGCGGCCGTTGCACGGGTTTCGGCCACGCGTACATCGGATCGAAATCGATGAACCGGCCGTGATATCGGCGAGATCCTCGGTCCAGATCCTTCCGGATGGCGTCGAGTTGCTCGTCGAGCAGCGCGCCGCGAGTGCGGGGATCGGTGCCGTGATCGGCCATCTCCTCTCTGTTCCAGCCCGCCCCCACGCCGAAGACGAAGCGTCCTGCGGAGATCAGGTCGAGCGTCGCGACCTCCTTGGCGGTGTTAATGACGTCGCGCTGGATGAGCAGGGTCACGCCGGTTCCGAGGATCAACCGTTCGGTGACCGCCGCTACGGCGGCCTGCTCCATCGTCTTCGACGACGCCACGCCGGAAATGGTCGCACTGCTGGAAGACGAACTCACCCCGCATGTCCCGGCGCATCGATTGTCTGACTCGTAACCGGGAAGCCATCGCCGCATACCTCGATGCGGTACGCACCCATACGGATCGCCCGCGGCGGCGTCGCTAGCGGTGGAGCTACGTGACCCGCGTCAGGTGTGTTCGAAGGAAGTCGATCTGATCGGCGACGACGTGTTCGACGGCCGGTGGGTGATACACCGTGAAGTGGTCGGCGTCGTAGTGTTTGAGCACGGCTCGGGGGACGACGGCGGCGACCTTCTCGGCGATCGTGGGTTCGATGAGGTTCTCCCGGTCGCAGGCGCACACCAGTAGCGGGCACCGGACGCGGGACGCTCGGGACGCCGCGTCGTAGAACAGCATGCCCAGCCCGGAGGCGGCGGTGATGCGGTTGTCGAACCGGTGACCGGCTGGGGTGACCGACAACCAGCCCTCCAGTGCGCCGGGCTGGTTGACGAAGGCCCGCTCGCCCGGCCGCCCGACGATCGGCACATATTTGCGGGGCAGGCCTAGCGCGGCACGGATCAGGTCGGAGGCGATCGGTGTGGTGAATCGAGCCAGGTGTCGCACTCCGGCCCGGGAGACGACCGCGCGCCCGCTGAAGACGGGGCACTGCACGACCGCGGCGGCGATGTCGTCGCGGCGCGCCGCGGCGGCGAGAACGTGGCTGGCGCCGAACGACGTCCCCCACAGCGCGATTCGACCGGCATCGATCTCGGGCCGGGCGCGAGTGAACGCGAGAGCCGCGTCCAGATCGGCGGCGTAGCGGCGCCGGCTGACCAGTTGACGGGGTCGGCCTCCCGATTCACCCAGGTGACGGAAGTCGAATGACACCACGGCGATTCCGGCGTCGGAGAACCACTTCTCGTACTGGCCGAGCATCATCTCGTGCGTCGCTCCACCGCCGTGCACGAGCAGGACGGCGGGATGCGGGCCCGGGCCCGCGGGCAGGGTCAGCCACGCGGCGCACTCGTCGCGGCCGGACGGGAAAGACGTGCGGACGGTCATCATCACTCCATTCAGGTACGTTGTACGTAAACCGATGCACAGTTAAACACGTACAATGTACTTAAACAAGGAGCCGGATGCCAGCGCCCCGCAAATTCAGCCTCGACCAGTTGCAAGCCGCCGCGCTCGCATTGGTGGACAGCGACGGATTGGCCGGTTTGACCATGCGCAGTCTGGCGGCCGCGCTCGGTACCGGCGCGATGACGATCTACAACTACGTCGATGGACGCGAAGGACTGGAACAGCTCGTCACCGGAGCCGTCATGGCCCAGGCGCGGTGGGACATCGAGCCGAGTGGCGGCTGGGAGGAGCAGGTGGCGGCGATCGCCGTGGGGACGTGGCGGGCCGTGCGCGCGCACCCCAACGCCATCCCGCTCATCCTCACCCGCCGTAGCCTCGATCAGGACACGCTGCGGCCCGCCGAAGCGCTGCTGGAAGCCCTCGCCCGCGGCGGCATGTCCGGCCACCGCCTGCTGATCGCTTTCCGGGCGGTGTCCGGGGTGATCGCCGGCTCCGCTCAGGCCGAACTCGCGGGCCCGCTCGCGGCCGCTCGCGGTGACGATGCCCGCACGGCCACCGACCGGATCACCCGCCTGCCGACCCCGCAGTTCGCGCGACTGATCGAAATCGCCCACGCCGCTCTGGACAGTGACCCGGAGGACGAATTCCGTGCCGCCCTGCAAATCATCCTCGCCGGCTTGCGGCACGCCGGCGGCTGAGCAACTCGGCAGCGCCCGCGGCGACGACTCGTCAGCGCTGGCGCCAGCTCAGTGGCCCCGGCAGGTCGACGCTGTTCTTCTTGCTCCGGGAGTTCCAGGACCACGGGCCGATCTTGATACTCCACGAGGACAGGCCCGATTGGGTGAAGTTGAGTTTCAGCGGCCCGAAGGATTTGCGCTGACGGTATTTGATGGGCATGAGCAGCCTCCTGACTCGCTCTCAGGCTAACCGATCCGGTTACCCCACATGGCTTTTGCTCGACAGGATTGACCGGATTCGCCACCGCAAACGCGCACCCGCCGTACCGGTTTCGCGACCGAGCCCTCGGCGATGTCGATCCCGTCGGCGCGCTACGAGGGCTGCTCGTGAACGTCATCGTGCCGAAAGTTGTTGCCGCGACGAGCTCTGCGCTGGCCCGAATGCGTCTCCGGCGCCTCGGACCGCAGCTTCGGACGAGATACATCAGGAGCCTGCTGGTGAAGCCGATCCGGCAGGCGTAAGCGCTGAACCACGTCGTCCATGAGCAGTGCCGCCGCGATCTACGGCAAGACCGTACTGGAGTCGCTCGCCGCGCGAACTTCGGACGGCGCCGCAAATCTGGCGCGCCGACTGACGCAACGCTGGACCGGTCGACGAAACTCGTCGCAGACGACGGACGCTGTGCTCCTTCAGATCCGAGACGGAGCCGCGCTGTTGGTAACCGGCGACCTTCCCGACGAAGCCCGCCTCGCAGTCCTCGACCTCGATCTCACTCAGGAACATCTACGAGGAAAGGTCTTGGAGTGGATTCCGGTGCGCAACCAGTGGATCCCTGCGATCCGCCCAGGTAGGGCTGGAGAAGCACAGCTGAGAAGCGCCGGGGGGCCGGGCTACGTGCCTGGGCCTCGGACGCCGGAATCGTGCCGACATGTCCTGAACGGATCGCGATGTCGCGAGTTCCCGCCCCATCGGCGGCTGTTCTCGACGGCGGCAGCGTTCAGGCCGGTCGTCGTCGCACGGCGTCCGAGATGACCGCTGCCACGAACTTTTCGACAGCTGATCTGGTCGGTCGGCCGGTATCGCGGTCTGTGAACAACAGATGCCCGCCACCGACCAGGGACAGGGTGAGTGAGTCGATGTCGGCGTCGGCTGCGATGCGGCCGAGTTCCCGCTCGTCGGTCAGATAGGTGGAGATCGCGGTCGTCGCCTCGGCGAGGATCGCCATGCCGCCACCGGGCCTGGCCTGCCGCAATCGTGCGCGCAGCTCGTCACGAAAGGTGATGAGCGGGATGATCGCCACCGGAACCGGTCCGAACAGCATGGTCAGAGCGGTGGTCAGATTGGCGGCCACCGTGCCTGCGCCCGCGGAGGCGCGCAGCGCACTCACCTGCGCCTCGAGCTGCGCGGCCCGGTCGAGCACCAGTGCGGCGAGGAAGGCGTCGAAGTCGGTGAAGTGCCGGTGCAGAACGCCTTTGGCGCAGCCCGCCTCGTCGGTGACAGCCCGGCTGGTCAGCCCGTTCGGCCCGTCGCGCAGCAGTACGCGGTCGGCGGCGTCGAACAGTTGCTGCCGCGCGTCGCGAAGGTGCACCCCAGTCGGCACTGACGGATCCTTTCGTGCGTCGATCAGCGACATTATTGCGTAGTGGGCATGTGCCCACTACGGTGGGCGCATGCCCACTATGCGAGAGCAAGCAGAGCCGCCCCCGGCGCAGCCGGAGGAGTCCCAGCGGATGGCCGTATCGTTCGGCGTGGACGCGCAGCGCTACGACCAGGCTCGACCCGGTTACCCCGAGGCGTTGGTGGCGCGGATCCTCGCCGGGACGCCCGGAGTGGACGTGCTCGACGTCGGCTGCGGTACCGGCATCGCGGCCCGTCAGTTCCAGGCCGCGGGGTGCGCGGTGCTCGGCGTCGAACCCGACGCGCGGATGGCCGATTTCGCACGGGCCCGTGGTCTGCGGGTCGAGGTCGCCACCTTCGAGGCATGGCAGCCGGGCGACCGGATGTTCGATGCGGTCATCGCCGCTCAGTCGTGGCACTGGGTGGATCCGGTGGCCGGTGTCGCGAAGGCGGCCGGGGTGCTGCGTCCAGAGGGACGGCTGGCGATCTTCGGTCACGTGTACGAGCCGCCCGCCGAGGTGGCGGAACCGTTCGCCGCCGCCTACCGGCGGGTGGCGCCGGACTCCCCGCTCAGCGGCCAACCTGCTCGACGTCCCCTCGAGCTCTACCGAACGGGCTACGCGAAGATCGCCGACCAGATCCGCGAGGCCGGGCGATTCGGGGATCCCGAACAGTGGCAATTCGACTGGCAGCAGTCCTACACGCGCGACCAGTGGCTGGAGTTGCTCCCCACCACAGGCGGCCTCACCCGACTCCGTCCCGACCAGCTGGCCGAGATACTGGGCGCGGTCGGCGACGCCATCGACTCCCTGGGCGGATCCTTCACGATGGACTACACCACCCTGGCCGCGACCGCCGCACGCGCAGGCGCTTCCTGACGGCCGCGCAATCCGGGTTCGACGGCGGCCGGGGTCGTCGATCTGCTCGTCCGATCGTCATGCCGTTGCTCGAGCGGCCGCCGGAGAGCTAATCGCGGACGGCGTAGTCGCCGATCGCTTGCTCCAGCGTGTCGAACGCGCTGCGGATGTATTCGGTGAGGGCGGTGGCGATGCGGTCGCCGGATTCGCCGTCGAGTGTGCGGCGCAGGGTCTCGTCGAACAGCACACGATGCACGCCGCCGAGCAGCGCGGCCGCGACGCGGGGGGTGATGTCGGTGTCCGCGGCGCTCGTTTCCGCCGCGAGGGTGGTGGCCAGCGCCTGCTCGCGTTCGTCGTGGAACTCGCGCAGCCGGGCGGTCAGCGCCGGGCTGTCGGTGATCATGCGGGCGAATTCGGGCCTGGAGAAACCCACCACCGGATCTTGCCGGGCCACGGCGGCCAGGTAGTCCCGCCGTAGCGCGGCGAGCGCCGACTCGCCGGACGCGCGCTCGCGCACGACGCGGGCGAGCTGGTCGACGAACACCTCGTGCAGATCCAACGCGAGATCTTCCTTGCGCGGGAAGTAGTTGGTGACCGTCATCTTCGCGACCTGCGCGGCAGCGGCGACGTCGGCGATCGTCACCTTGTCGAAACCGTGCTCCAAGAACAGCGCGGTCGCGTGATGGGAGATGTTCTCCCTGGTCTGCTGCTTTTTCTTGGCCCGGAGCCCGGGGTCGGTTGTGCTCATGTCACCACCCTAGCTGAACTCGACCTAAAAATATTCTTGACATATTTTTATGATGGTTCTAAGTTTATGTTCGTCATTGGAACGAAGGAGCGGCAGCACCATGAACCACGGACTTGTCGAAGCGGCCCCGGCCCGCATCAGCTCCACAGTCGACTCGAAGGGACCAGCCACCATGACCGACAAGACGACTGCGCCTTCCGTCATCGAAACCACGCTTCGCCTGCTCCGCGCCGAAGGGGGCGGCATGATCGGCGGTTCCCGCGATGTCGCCGCGGTCCGCGTCGCGCCGTCCCCTCGGCCCTACCCGAGCGCGGTGCGCCCAGAGCGACGGGTAACCAAGCCGATTCGGGCCACCACGGGTTATCGCGCCAAGCCGCAACGCCCGCTGCGAATCCCGGGGCGCGGCTGACCTCCCACCTCATCCCCGTTCGGCGGCGTGCTCGCCGCGCCGCCGAACGGTCCGCTTCACCAGGAAGGACGTTCCGTGGCCGAACTGTGCACCCGCCCGACCCGCTTCACCGGCGCCGTCAGCACCGACCCCATCAAGGATTACCTGCGGCTCATCGGCGGCACCCCACTGCTCACAGCCGCGCAAGAGTTCGAGCTCGGCGAGCGGATCGAGGCGGGGGAGCAAGCCGCTGCGCGCCTGGCGGCCGCCGGGCCTGCGGTCGATCCGCTGGAGCGCGGCCGATTGCGTCGCTGTGTGGCGGACGGTGAACGCGCCAGAACCCACATGGTCGAAGCCAACTTGCGCTTGGTCGTCTCGATCGCCAAGCGGTATCCGACGCCCATGGGCATGTCGCTGTTGGACCTGGTGCAAGAAGGCACGCTCGGCATGATGCGGGCAGTGGAGAAGTTCGACCACCGCCGCGGGCTGAAGTTCTCCACATACGCGACCTGGTGGATCAAGCAGTCGATCGGTCGCGCGCTGGCCGATCAGAGTCGCACGATCCGGATACCGGTGCACGTCGTTGAGGTGCTCAACCGGCTGAATCGTACGCAGCGGGCGCTGGCTCAGAGGCTGGGCCGTACGGCGACGGTCCCGGAGCTCGCCGCGGAGCTGGAACTGCCCGCGGGAAGGGTACGCGAGCTGCTCGACCTCGCCCGCGAACCGCTGTCGCTGCACACCCCGATCGGCGACGATGTCACCGAGGTCGGTGAGCTCATCGCCGACACCGCGCCGGGCCCCTCCGATTCGGTGGCCGCGTCGGCGGTGCGCGGCCAGCTCGACCGGATGCTCGGCACATTGCCGGCAAGGGAGGCCGAAGTCCTCGCGTCGCGCTACGGGTTGGGCGGCGCGGAACCGAAGACACTCGAAGAGGTCGGCAGAACCTACGGCGTGTCTCGCGAACGCGTTCGGCAAATCGAGGCCAAGGGCCTGGCGAGACTGCGGCAGCCCGCACGGATCAAGGCGCTGGAGGGTCTTCTCGGTTGACCGGCAGAGCTGTCCGTGCAGCGCGTAGGACAGGTGGCCTCCGAGAGCGCCGCCGACGCCCATCGCCGCCCGACCGGCTCCGCCGAGGACAGTGGCCGTGAAGTCGCCGCGGGTCAGGTTGGCGGCGGAAAACAAGGAAAGGGCAACGCCGTTCGCCGCATCATGCACGAGGCCTACGCGCCGCTGGTAGGTGTCGAGGTCTCGGAAGTCGGCCAGTCCTGCGGCGACTGTGGCGGGCGTGGCCAGCAGGCCGATCAGCACGAGTCTGCGCGCCCCGTCGCGCTGCCCGGAGATGCGCAGCGCCGCCGCGCTGGACCAGGCGCCGATCGGCAGGGAGCGCGGTGAAATTTGGGTGATGCGCTAGCCAAGGGCTTGACCCTCAACATGAATCAGTGCCCCGTGAAACGCCAGTGGCCGCGTCTGCTGTCGCATATCGAGAACGCTGTGATCGCAGGTTCCTGCCTCAGGGGCTGAGGTTGCCGGGGTTGGTCCAGTGGGCGAGCAGGACGGTCGCATCGTCCTGCAGCGTGCCATGCTGATGGGTGAGGACGGCGTTGATCAGTCGGCGTGCCGTCTCCGGTGGCGGGTAGCCCGCCGCGGCCTCGCGGCGCAAGAAGTCGGTGAGGCGCTCTTCGCCGAAGAACGTGCCCTCGTCATCGCGGGCCTCGGTGATGCCGTCGGTGTAGAGGACGAGCCAATCGTCCGGTTGCAGAACTTCCTCGGCGACGGTGAGCTCGGCATTGCCGAGCCCCAGCGGTAGTCGGTGCCCGCCGCTGAGGGGTTTGACGATCCTGCCGCCGCGCATGATCATCGGTTCCGGGTGGCCCGCGTTGATGTAGCGCAGCCGACCCGTGGACATGTTCAGCTCGGCAAGGACCGCCGTGGCGAACTGTCCGTGTCCGAACTGGTCGGCGATGGTCTGGTCGATCACGCGGGCTTGTTCGAACAGGCCGTGGCCGGCGTGGCGCGCGCTGCGGTAAGCGGCCAGCGCCGTGGCCGCGATGAGTCCGCTGGACGGGTCGTGGCCGACCGCGTCGATAACGATGAGTTGCGCGGTGGTGTCGGACAGCGCGTAGTCGAAGGCGTCACCGTTGAGGTCATGACGTGGTTCCACGACGCCGCTGATCACGAAGTTGTCCACGCCGGCGGTCAACGGAGGCAGCATCGACCAGATCAACTCGGCATTGGGAGTGCGGGCCGTGGTCAACCGGGCTCGGTCCAGAGTGTCCCCGAACCCGGTCATCGCCGTGACCAGGTGACCGAGCAGCCGTGACATCCATCGGCATTGCACCCGAAGTCCCGGGTCGTAGAGGTCGGAGGGGTCCTCGACCTGGATGTCGAGGACCCCGAGGCGTTCGCTTCCATCGAGCAAGGGCACCCACAACCGGGGCCGGTCGGCTACGTGGGAAGGCAGGGTCTGCACGAGCCGGAACGCGCGGCCCGGCAGAGTCGTGTCGACATCGAGAACCTCCACCGTAGCCGCGTGCTCGCACGTACCGGACGGTGCTCGGACAAGATGCAGATAACGCTCGTCGTAATCCACCAAGTACATGTCGATGTGCACGCCGAGGGCGTGGCCGGCGACCGCGGCGAGGGCGGGCAACTGCTCGGGCGCAGCTTGGTGGGCACCGTCGAGGAGAGCCACCAGCGCCGCGAGGGGTGCGCTTTCAGGCTCGGTGCCCCGGACGGTGCGGCTATAGGTGGCACGTTTGGTCCAGGCGAGTTGGTCGAGTCGTTCGTTGACAGCATGAGCGAGGATGTCGCGATCGAGCGTGGGAAGTCCACCGAGCCCGTGCAGATAGGCGTCGATCTCCAGGCAGCCCGCGTCGCCGCCCATGGTGAAGTAGCTCATCCACAGTTCTTCGAGGGTCAGCTCGGCGCCCTTCAGAGCGAGCACCAGACTGCGCTGCTGCTCGCGGGCGCGGTCACTGCCGCTACCGGCGGTGGGATCGTCGTTCATAGCGACCACCTGGTGTTGGGGGCGGTGCGAGCTGTCGGCACAGCAGTTGCGATCAGCGCCGACGGCCGGCGGTGGACACGGCCAGGCGCTCGGCGACTCGCCGCACGGTGCTGCCTTGCCGGCGTGCGGTATGCGCCAGGATCAAGAACGCGGCCCGTTCGTCTACTCCCTCGCGGGCCATGATGATGCCCTTGGCCAGCGTGATCACCTCACGGCCCCGCAAACTGTCCGCGATCCGCCCGCTGACCCGCTCCGCGGCTTCGGCTGTCCGCATACCGGCCAGCAGCATCGCCGCCTGAGAGGAGAACATCGTCAGCAGATGCTCCTCCCGCGCGCCGTAGGCGGCAGGGCGCGCGGCGTAGACCTTGATCGCGCCCAGCGACTGTGTGCCCGCGACCAGAGGCGCGCTCAACGAGGAGGCCAACCCCAACTCCGCCGCTCGCCGCGACCAGATAGGCCAACGCTCGTCGGCCGCGAGATCGTCGATACGCACGACCACTCGATCCGCCCACGCGGCCAGGCAGGGCCCAGAGCCCAACCGATATTGAAGATCGTCGGCCCGCTCGACCACGGGGTCGGTAGCCGCCGCCGTCGTGCGTCCACCTTCGCTGTTCACCAGGCTGATCCCGGCGCCCACGGTATGGGGAACCATGTCCACCGCCAGCGCGGTGACCACCTTCAGCCCCGTGCTTACCGTCTCGGCGGACAGGAACAGACCCGACATACGCGCGAACGCGGCCACGATCCGATCCGCAGCAACATCCGGGTCCTCGACCGGCGGGACATCAGCAGACGGGGGAACATCGGAAGACATATCGGCGAAACCTCCTAACCCCTCCGCATCCGCCCCCACGCCCTGCACGACTTCCACGACCGCGGAAATCGCTGTTGCGCCGTCAATCGCCTCGCCGATGCGACAGCCTGAACCCGTTCTAAAGCGCTGCAACTATTCAAAATCGTCATTTGCCGCTGATGACATGTCCGATTCTGCCCACAGCACAGTAGGGTCTGGTCGACAACGTTCCGATCCGAACCAGGGTCGCCACCATCTCGATCGGTCGCATATCCGGCGTTTCGATCATAGTGCAATGGCTGCATATTCCCGCTGGCTCACCCGGCAAATACATACGCCTGGGTGCCGCGGCGGCGGGCCGAGTTCTCCTCGGTGATGTTTCCGGACGCCGGCCACGGGTAGGGCCCCCTCGTTGCAGTGCGACGACGACCATCGAGGAGTGGGATGTTCATTCACAACAAGGACCTGCAGTTCGAGGTGCGGGTGGATCGGCCGGATCCGCGGTTCGCGACCCTGCTGCAAGAGCAGTTCGGCGGAGCCAACGGCGAGCTCAAAGCCGCGATGCAGTACTTCACCCAGGCGTTCGTGCTGCGCCGCAAGAATCCGAAGATGTACGACTTGTTCATGGATATCGCCACCGAGGAGCTCAGTCACCTCGAGATCGTCGGCTCCATGATCACGATGCTGCTGGACGGGCTCAACGACGATCTGAAGCAGGCGAACCAGCGGTGTGACTGGATGCCGATGGTCGCCGACTCGGCCGGCCGCGAGCAGGCCATCCACCAAGTCGCGGTGAACCCACTGTATTTCGCCCTGACCGGCGGCGGCCCGGACGTCAAAGACTCGGCGGGCGTGCCCTGGCAGGGCTCCTTCGTCGATTCCAACGGCGAACCCTCCGTCGATCTGCGCAGCAACCTCGCGGCGGAGTCGCGGGCGAAGATCGTCTACGAATACCTCAAGCAGTTCACCGACGATCCCGGTGTGCAGGACTCACTGTCGTTCTTGATGACTCGCGAAGTCGCGCATTTCCAGCAGTTCACCGCGGCGCTGAACGAGCTGCCGGTCAACTTCCCGCCCGGAACGCTGCCCGGTGACGATCGGTTCCAGAACGTCGCGTTCAACATGTCCAACGGCGCGGCCAGCGCCCGCGGCCCGTGGAACGAGGGACAAGGACCTTGGCCGGAGGGCATGCAGTGGCGTTACGTCGACAACCCGGTCACCGAATGGCTCGGTTCCGACGAGCGAGCCAACCACGGTGCAGAGGCGAACCCGGAGGGCGAACCCACGGTGCAGGGCACCAAGCCGTTCACCCACGAACAGCACATGCCGGGCTGACCTGCCGGTGTATTCCAGGCAACTCACACCGGAGGTGTACCGATGGATGCCTTGACTTTCCTACGCAACGATCACGAGAGCGTGCTGGGAATGATCGAACTGTTCGAACGCGGGCGCGGCGATGGTGCGGCCGAGATCCGCGCGTTCGGATCTCGCGACGAGTCTGGTGATCGCCGCATCCCAACACGAAGCGGTGGAAGAGCAATTCTTCTGGCCGGCGGTGCGGCAGGCGCTTCCCGACGGTGACGAGCTGGCCGATCGAGCTCTCCAGCAGGAAGACCTCGCCAAGCGTCTGCTGCAGCAGATCGAGGAGTCCGAAGCCGGATCAGGCGAGTTCGACCAGGCGCTGAGCGAGTTCGTCGTCGTGGTCCGCGAGCACATCGAGTTCGAGCAGGATCAGGTATGGCCCCTGTTCCGGCAGGCGGCCGGCCGGGACACGATGGAGGAACTCGGGCAGAAGATGGCCACGGCGAAGAAGGTGGCCCCGACTCGACCGCATCCGGATACGCCGTCGACTGCGGGTGCTCAGAAGACCGGCGGTTTGGTAGCGGCACTGACCGACAAAGCGCGTGACCTGCTCACCGGCAGGAGGCCACATCAGCCACCGGACCCACCGCCCACCTGAGCGCACGGGTTCGCTACGTCGCTCGAGCAGGCCACACACGGAACGGGCGGGAACTGCTCCGGCGGTGGCGGGCAGCACCAGCCGCTCGCCACCGCCGTGGGTGAAGGCGGCTGTCGCCGCGATCGCGTGTGCGCGCTTCGGCCGATCGCACCTGGGTGGCGTACTGCGCGTGCGATCGGGCACCCGGGCGGTGAACGACCACCGACCGGAGGAGATGGGAATGCGATTACTACGACGTCTGCTGGTGTGCGCGGTCTTGGCGGCCGGGTTGGGATTGTCCGGTGCCCCCGGGAGCGGCTATGCGGCGCCCGTTGCGCTGACGGGACAGGACAGCACCTATCTGACGGTCTCTCATCAATCACATCTGGCGGAAATCCTCTCCGGTGCGCGCGCCGCACCGATGGCCACCTGTCCGCAGGTACGAGAGATCGGCGCGACGCTGGTGTCCGATCACACGCGGCTGGACGCGATGGGCGCGGCGGTCGCCCTGCCGAACGGGGTGATGCTGCCGCTGAGCCCGAATGCCGACCAGAACCAGCAGCTGTTGAGCACCGCGATGAAGACGGGCCGGGATTTCGACCTGGCTTGGCTGACCATGCAGGAAACCTTCCACATCCAGGCGCTGCAGGCCGGCGCCCGGCAACAAGAGGCCGGTGACTCCGAACAGGTGACGACACTGGCCCGTGACGCCGAGCCGATCATCGAGCACCACCTGATGCTGGTCCGCGACGCCCTCACCCGCTGCTGACCGTCCGAGCGACCCGGCCGCAGATCTCGGGTGCGGTCTGAGCGCCGCACCGACGGAGTTCCGACCGGCTGTTCGTCCATCCAGAAGGGAGCCGATCACCATGGCACACCGCATCGAACCACCGGCAGCGATGAAGGCCACCGACCGCAGTCCCGCCCGGTCCTCGCCTGAGGTAGGCCTTGCACGAGCCCACGGTGTGTTCAACCTCGTCGGCGGCCTGTGGCCGTTACTGCATCGGCGGAGTTTCGAAGCCGTCTTCGGCCCCAAGAACGATCGCTGGCTGCAATACACCGTCGCAGGATTGCTCGCAGGCAACGGCGTGGCGCAGATTATGGCCACCTTGTCGCCTGCGGGGGTCGTCCACGCGCGCCGCGTTGGGATCATCACCGCGGCGTGGCTGCTGGCAATTGATCTGACGTATGTACCGAAAGGCGACATTCCGAAGACGTACCTGTTGGACGCCGTAATGGAAGTAGGCTGGTTGTCGGCGTGGTCGCATCCGGTTCTGCGGGCGCGAGGCCCAGGCTTGATTCCAACTTGTTTCCGGGTTGTCGGCGCTGTCGGACAACCCGTCATTTACTTTGGTTTCGGCTCTCGCTTCTCGGGTACTTCGCGGGCGCCTGGACGATGAAGAAGGTGCATGATGGCGGCGATGGCGCGTGAAATCTCACCTGTCGAAGCGATACGGCCTTATCCCGCGCGAGTCGGGCCGAAAGGCTCGTTCCTGTGGAAGATGGTCACCACCACCGATCCCAAAGTGCTCGGGATCCTCTATCTGACCTCGGCGACCGGATTCTTTCTCATCGGCGGTCTCATGGCACTGCTGATGCGCGGCGAACTCGCCAGACCCGGCCTGCAATTTCTTTCGCCGGAACAGTACAACCAGCTGTTCACCATGCACGGCACCATCATGTTGCTGTTCTATGCCACACCGGTGGTATTCGGCTTCGCCAACGCGATCCTGCCCTTGCAGATAGGAGCACCGGACGTCGCCTTCCCCAGGCTCAACGCCCTCAGCTACTGGCTGTATCTGTTCGGCGCGACGATCGCCACCGCCGGATTCCTCACCCCGGGCGGCGCTGCCGATTTCGGCTGGACCGCATACACCCCACTGAGTCTGGCCGAGCACTCCCCGGGCGTGGGCGCGGATCTATGGATCATGGGCTTGGCCGTCTCCGGTCTGGGCACCATCCTGGGCGCGGTGAACATGACCACCACGGTGATCTGTCTGCGCGCACCGGGGATGACGATGTTCCGGATGCCGATTTTCACCTGGAACATCCTGGTCACCAGCATCCTGGTACTGCTGGCATTCCCGATCCTCACCGCCGCGCTGATGGCCGTGGCTTACGACCGGCATCTCGGCGGGCACATCTACGACCCGGCCACCGGCGGCTCGATCCTGTGGCAGCACCTGTTCTGGTTCTTCGGTCATCCCGAGGTCTACATCATCGCGCTGCCGTTCTTCGGGATCGTCACCGAGGTGATCCCGGTGTTCAGCCGTAAACCCATCTTCGGCTACACCGCCCTCGTCTACGCCACGCTGGCCATCGCCGCTCTATCGGTCGCGGTGTGGGCCCACCACATGTACGCCACCGGCGCGGTGCTACTGCCGTACTTCTCGTTGATGACGTTCTTGATCGCGGTGCCCACCGGTGTGAAGTTCTTCAACTGGATCGGCACGATGTGGCGCGGTCAATTGACCTTCGAGACCCCGATGCTGTTCTCCGTCGGATTCATCGTCACCTTCCTGCTGGGCGGACTTTCCGGTGTCATCCTCGCCAGCCCGCCACTGGACTGGCATGTCACCGACACCTATTTCGTCGTCGCCCATTTCCACTACGTGCTGTTCGGCACCATCGTGTTCGCCACCTTCGCGGGTATCTATTTCTGGTTCCCGAAGATCATCGGACGCTTCCTGGACGAACGACTCGGAAGAATCCACTTCTGGACGACCCTGATCGGCTTCCATGCCACCTTCTTGATCCAGCATTGGCTCGGCAACGAAGGCATGCCGCGCCGGTATGCCGACTACCTCCCGACCGACGGGTTCACACTGCTGAACACGATTTCCACCCTCGGGTCGTTTCTGCTCGGCGTCTCCATGATCACGTTCGTGTGGAACGTCTTCAAAAGCTCCCGCTACGGCGAGGTGGTAACCGTCGACGATCCCTGGGGCCAAGGCAACTCCTTGGAATGGGCCACCACCTCACCACCCCCGCGGCACAACTTCTACGAACTACCCCGCATCCGCTCCGAACGCCCGGCCTTCGAACTGCACTACCCGCACATGTCCGCGCGTATGCGCGCCGAAGCCCACGCAGGCCGCACCACCCACGTCGCTCACGCTCTGGTCGCGGCGGACGACCAAGCCGCCGCTGACCCCGGGCCGACCTCCAGCGAATGACGGCTCTCCGGCGGGCCGCGCCGGACGACCGAGTTGCTGTTGCCGATCGGCGGGTTCGTGCTCTCCGCGGACCTACCTCGCCAGTCCGGCCCTCGCGGACGGCGTCGCTCTTCGGCTCGCTGCGGCTCGTGCCAGTGCCGCGACAGCTGCCACGCCGGGCGAGGCTTCCGATTCCCGTCGGGCCAGCATGAGATCGACCGTTTCCGGCTGCCGGAGTGGTCGGCAGGTGACGCCGTCCAGGCCGAGGCTGTGGACGGGTTCGGGAGCGAGGACGGTCCGAGACCGGTGGCTACGGAGACGGCGAGGGTGGCCCGTAGTCGCCAAGTACGCCGGCCGCGCCGGGGACGGCTTCATCTGGACCTCCGGCAAAGGCATGGACCTGTACACCGATAAACTGATGCCCGCCCTCGCAGGGGGCGCGGCAGCCGTGCAAAGGGATCCGGCTGGCATCGACCGTATGGTCGAGATCAAGCTGTCCTACGACCCCGACCCGGGCCAATCCCTGGCCCACACCCGATTCTGGGCGCCGCTGTCGCTGACCGCTGATCAGAAACACAGCGTCGGCTCCGCTGTGGAGATGGAAGAACTCGCCGACCGGCTGCCCATCGAACAAGTCGCCTAACGCTGGATCGTGACCTCGGATCCAGAGGAGCCACGCGCCGGGATCAAACCGTATCTCGACGCGGGTCTCAACCACCTCATCTTTCACGGTCCAGGCCACGATCAAGAACGCTTCCTCACCCAATTCAGCGAAAACATCCTGCCGAGATTGCGTGCATTGGGCTGATCCAGCTGAGCCGTGCATGCGAATGCCGCCATGTCGTCTGGTGGCGCGTTCGCATGCCGCCTCGCTCCGGGTGTGTTCGGTGAAGCGTTCGCCCGCCGGGGGAGATCTCGGCGTGGCGGGTCGAACGGCCGAACAGTTGTACCGCGAGCTGGGTCTCGAGCTGTGGACGCGGGCTGCGACTCGGCGCCTCGCGGGTCATCGCGTACTGCTCGGACTCGCGACCCTGCGGTGACGGTCATCGTGCCTGTCGGTGCCCCTCGCCGTGCTCGGTGACCTCGATGTCGAGTGCGCTCAAGGCGATGTCGGTGGTGAACATCCGCGCTGCGTGGGTCGGCGGGGCTTATCAGCGGGTTGGTGCCAGCGGGACATCTATGGGGTGGCGCCAATGGCCTGAAATGCAATCTGCCGCCTGTATGGTCCGGTCTGATACAGGCCGGACAAGATCAGTAGTTCATGTGCGATGACCCGCCGGCAAGGCCGCTCATTCGATACCGGCCGCAGGTCTATGATATGCAATAGACATTCTGGGCGATTATCTTGCTAAGCTCTGTATATGGCTGCTTCTGTTGACGCGATGTCGGATGGTGTAGATTTCGCACGGAAAATGTTTTTTGACGATCCGGCCTCGGCCAAGCTCGGCATGAAGCTGCTGCGTAGCGAAATCGGTGTGTCCGAGGTCTCGATGCGCGTCACCGAGGAAATGATCAACGGGCATGACATCACGCATGGCGGTTTTGTGTTCACGCTCGCAGACACGGCGTTTGCTGTCGCCTGCAACTCGTACGGCAGGACGACAGTCGCCGGTGGTGCATCAATCGATTTTCTGGCGTCGACCCGGATCGGTGATGAGCTGGTAGCGACGGCCGTGGAACGCGTGCGATGTGGACGAAACGGGATCTACGATGTCACCGTCCGTTGTGGCGAGGTCGTGGTAGCGGAGTTCCGTGGCCGTAGTCGGGAATTGCGGGATAGCTGATATTTTCTCGAGCTGACATATGGGCGTGAATCGGTCTGATGGATGCGGCTGGCAACACAGGGCGGTTGCTTCATCTGGAGATGCAACAACCGACCTGTGTGTACTGTCGTCAGTTCCGTTCGAAGATGACGTTCTCTTCCTGCCAGTACTGGACCACCCCTCCGCTCGCAAAATTAGCCACGTCTGCCCCTGCGGCTTGCATTTCGGGTGATCGCAACGCCTCCTCGAGATCAGCGGCGGTTTCGAAATACAGATTCGCGACCATGTAGAAGGGTGCTTCCTTCTTGCTCAGGGAAACACATTTTCCGGTGGCTATCGTGACGAGCTTGGGTATTTTCAATACAAGAGGCGTGTGTATCTCAGCGTAGTACTTGTCGAATGCTGCCTGGTCCTCGGGTTGTCTGTAGCACACCGATATGAAGTACATACCTTTCCCTCCTACTTTTCTTTATCGGCTTCGGTCTTCGCGACGAGGGTCAGCACGTCATATGTGGCTACCGGCTTGTCGTCCTGGTTGGTGACGACGGCGTCCCATCGGACTTCGCCGTACTCGGCGGACAGTCGGGGGCTGAGTTGCTTCGCGGTCAGGGTCACCGTCAGGGCGTCGCCAGCCTTGACCGGAGTGAGGAAGCGCAGTCCGTCGACGCCGAAGTTCGCCAGCACCGGTCCCGGATTGGGCTCGACGAACAGCCCTGCGGCCAAGGACACGACGAGGTAGCCGTGGGCCACGATCCCGCCGAACAGAGGGTTCGCCGCGGCGGCCTCGGGATCGGTGTGGGCATAGAAGGTGTCGCCGGTGAATTCGGCGAAGTGTTCGATGTCGTCGAATGTGACCACGCGCGGGCCACCGACGATTGTGTCGCCGATCTCGAGTTCCTCGAGATTCTTGCGGAAAGGGTGAACGTCGGTGGACTTACGTGTAGCCCCGGTGATCCATTGTCCGGTGACCGCAGTCAGCATGTCGGGCGAGCCCTGCACGGCAGTGCGCTGCATGTGGTGCAGGACGCCGCGAATGCCGCCGAGCTCCTCACCTCCGCCGGCGCGACCCGGGCCGCCGTGAACCAGAGTGGGCAGCGGCGAGCCGTGGCCGGTCGACTCCTTGGCGCAATCGCGGTCCAGTAGCAGCATGCGCCCATGGTGGGCGGCAGCACCGAGCACGAGGCGCCGAGCCACGTCGGGGTCGTGGGTGACGACAGATCCGACGAGACTCCCGCGGCCCCGAGCGGCGAGGTCGATTGCCTCGGCGACCGTGCCGTAGGGAATGACCGTGCTGACCGGACCGAATGCCTCGACGTCGTGCGGTGCTGCAGCGGTTGCGCTGTTGGCGAGCAGCAGAAGTGGCGGCAGGAAGGCGCCGCGGTCACGGTCTGCGCCCTCGACGGTGAAGTTCTCGGGGTCGCCGCTGACGACTTTCGCCTCATCGGTGAGCTGCTCGAGCGACCGCAATACCTCGTCGCGTTGGCTGATGCTGGCGAGGGCTCCCATTCGGACGCCCTCCTTTTTAGGGTTGCCGACGACGATTCCGGCGAGGCGTTCCCGAGTAGCGGCAACGACATCGTCGACGAGCTCCGTCGGCACCAACGCCCGCCGAATCGCCGTGCACTTCTGGCCTGCCTTAACGGTCATCTCGGTGACCAGCTGCTCGACGAACAGGTCGAACTCGGGGGAGCCGGCGGTTGCGTCCGGTCCGAGGATGGAGCAGTTCAGTGAGTCCGCTTCGGCATTGAATCGCACACCACCTTCGACGATATTCCGATGTGACCGCAGTTGCGCGGCCGTGGCAGCCGATCCGGTGAATGCCACCAGGTCCTGGTAGTCGAGATGATCGATCAGCCCGGTCGGTGCGGTGCACAGCAGTTGTACCGAACCTTCCGGTAGCAGGCCCGAGTCGATGATGCGGCGAAATATCGCTTCCGTGAGGTATGCCGTCTGACTAGCCGGTTTGACGATCGTCGGAACGCCCGCCAGGAATGCGGGAGCAAGCTTCTCGAGCATTCCCCAGACCGGGAAATTGAAGGCATTGATCTGTAGGGCGACACCGGGCCTGGATGTGTAGATGTGCTGCCCGACGAAGGTTCCGCCCTTGCCCAACCGCTCGGCCGGTCCATCCAGATAGATGGTGTCGTTGGGCAGCTCGCGGCTGCCCTTGCTCGCATAGCTGAGCAATGTGCCGATTCCGCCGTCTATGTCTACTGCCGAGTCGCGCGCTGTGGCACCGGTCATGGCCGAGACCGGATACAGCTCATCCTTGATCGACATCAGCGTCTTCCCGAGCTGTTTCAGGGCGGCGGCACGCTGATGAAAGGTCAGCTCTCGCAGTGCGGGTCCGCCGATGGTGCGGGCATGTGTGAGGACCGCGGGCATGTCGCTGCCCTGCGTGGAGAATCGGGCGACTTCGGCGCCGGTGACGGCGTTTGTGAGCGGAAGGCCCTCATCGGTCGGGGTCGCCCATCGCCCGCTCACGTAGCTCTGCAGCAACGCTGTCATAAGATCCGCACTCCCTTTTTCTACCGTCCGTTCGTTCGGTAATTACTTTGCTTGGTGCTGCGGTTGCACGTCAAGTGCGAATCTGGGGGTCAGCCGGGTCTACCAGCTCATGTCAGCGGGAGGGGCGGGTTCGCAATCCGTCGAAGGCGAGCGTGACAAGGGTGTTTGCCAGTTCGTCGGCGGTGACTTGTCGGCTGGGGCGGTACCACTCGATCAATGAATTGACCGTGCCGAAGATCAGCTTCGCGGTGAGATCGGGATCCAGATCGGGCCGCAAGGCTCCTTCTTCGGAGGCTTCTCGAACCAATTCGCTGACGAAGCGATCGAACTCGCGCCGTCGTGCGATGGCTCGCCGTTCGACGGTGGTGTTCCCTCGCAGGCGCAGCAGTAGCGTCACGTATGGCAAGTTCTCGGACAAGATGATGACGCTGCGGCGAACGAGGTGCTCGAGCCGCTCGATCGCAGGTCCGCTCGTCGTTTCCGGCTCCTCGGTGACCGCGAAGAGTGCGTCGAGGGCGCGGTCCACGGCGAGGCGCAGCAACTCGGCCTTTCCAGGGACGTGGTGATAGATCGATGATTTGCTGATGCCGAGCCGCTGCGACAGATGGTCCATGCTGGTGCCGTCGTAGCCGCGCTGGTTGAAGACGCCGACAGCGATAGCGAGGAGCGACTCCAGGTCGTAGCCGGGGCGTCCGACCTGCCCGCTACGACGGGGACTTCGTGTAGCCATAAGCGCCATCATCGCATTCCGAACGTCCGGTAACACCCTGGTATCGACCAGGTCGGGTGGCACAAGAGGGGTTGATTTTCGACCGAATGATCGGTTATTAATGTTGCCGAGGCCGAAGGAGGATCGTGAACGGCAACGACGTGTACCTGGTGGAGGGGGTCCGCACACCGCAGGGGCGTTATGGGGGTGCGCTGGCAGACGTGCGCGCGGACGACCTGGCCGCACTCGTAGTCGCTGAGGTCGGCCGCCGCAGTGGAGTCCCGGGCGGGGTCATCGACGAGGTGATTCTCGGCGCGGCGAATCAGGCGGGTGAGGACAACCGCAATGTGGCGCGCATGGCGGTTCTGTTGGCTGGGCTACCGGAATCAGTCCCCGGATACACGGTGAACCGGTTGTGTGCCAGCGGTTTGACAGCTGTTGCGTCCGCTGCCCAGGCAATCCGCTCCGGAATGGCGGATCTCGTGATCGCGGGCGGATCCGAGTCCATGACCCGCGCGCCGTGGGTAATGGCCAAACCTGGAACGCCGTGGGCGCGCCCTGGTGAGGTCGCGGATACATCGCTCGGCTGGCGATTCACCAATCCGCGATTCGCGAGCGAACGGTTGCTCGACTCGGCATCCGGACCGGTGACTCTGTCGATGGGCGAAACCGCGGAGGAAATCGCAGCGCTCGACGGGATCAGCCGCAGGGAGTCCGATGAGTTCGCGCTCCGCAGTCACCACCGCGCGATCGACGCCCAAGAGTCGGGAAGATTCGACAAGGAGATCGTGCCGGTCCCCGCGGATCGCAAGGAAGTCGCGGTGGACGAGGGCCCCCGACGGGACACGACCCTCGAGAAGCTGTCCGAACTGCGACCGGTGTTCCGTGCCGGGGGCATCGTTACTGCAGGATCTTCGTCACCGTTGTCTGACGGTGCGGCCGCATTGCTACTGGCGAGTGGTTCGGCTGTCCGGCGTTATGGGTTGTCGGCGCGGGCCCGCGTGGTCACAGCGGCCAGCGCTGGTGTGGCACCGCATGTGATGGGTTTGGGGCCGGTGCCGGCAACCGAGAAAGCGTTGGCTCGGGCGGGTTGGAGAGTCGGTGATCTCGACGCCGTCGAGGTGAACGAGGCTTTCGCCGTCCAGAGCCTGGCGGTTGTGCGCCGCCTGGGGCTCGATGAAGAAAAAGTGAACGTCGACGGTGGCGCGATCGCACTGGGGCATCCCCTGGGATGTTCCGGGGCGCGCATCGTAGTGACCCTACTCGGACGGATGGAGCGTGAAGGGGCCGGCCGTGCCTTGGCGAGCTTGTGTGTCGGTGTGGGACAGGGTGTTTCGTTGTTGATTGAGGCGGTCTGATGAACTTCGACACGCTGCGGGTGCAGGAGGATGACACCCGCGTCCTGGTCCAGCTGCACCGCCCGCAAAGCCGCAACGCGATCAATGCCGCCATGATCGAGGAGTTGCATTCGGTCTGTGCCGAACTGGAGAGATACCCGAGGTTCCTGGTCATCAGCGGCGCGGGCGCCGACTTCGCCGCGGGCGCCGACATCTTCGAACTCCGCGGACGTGGCAGGGAAGAGGCGCTCGCCGGGATCAATCGATCGCTTTTCGATCGGATCGCGCGGCTGAGCCTCCCGACCATCGCCGCGGTGGAGGGCAACGCGCTGGGCGGGGGTGCGGAACTGACTTATGCCTGCGATCTGCGAGTTGCGGGAGCGAGCGCTCGGTTCGGGAATCCCGAGCCTGGCTTGGGAATCATCGCTGCGGCCGGAGCCAGCTATCGATTGGCGGATCTGGTCGGCAAGTCGGTCGCTAAGCAGGTGCTACTCGGTGGTCGAATCCTGGATGCCGACGCCGCTTATCGGCACGGCCTGGTTGCCGAAGTTGTCGCCGAGGGAGCGGCATTGTCAGCGGCCGTCGCGCTGGTGGATCGGATGGCGAAACTGTCGCAGCTCGCGCTGCGGTTGTCGAAGTGTGCCGTTGATGCTGAGGGGCCACACCCTGCACTCGATGATCTCGCCCAGGCGGTGCTTTTCGAAGGTGAAGACAAACGAGATCGCATGACGCGATTCCTGGAGAAGAGGAAAGTATGAGTGCGGTGCCATCCATCGTCGGTGTGGTCGGCGGCGGGAGAATGGGCGCGGGAATCGCTCAGATCTTCGCAGTTGCGGGGGCCGAGGTGACGATCGTCGAGGCCGATGGCGTTGCCGCAGATGCTGCTCGAGAGCGAGTTCGACGTGGCGTGGAACAAGGTGCGGCCAAGGGCAAGCTCGGTGCGGAGCCGTCGGACGTGCTGCGACGTATCACAACTGTCACCTCGGTCGAGGATCTGGCGCCGGAAACCGGCCTGGTGGTGGAGGCTGTCCCTGAGATCGCCGAAGCGAAACTGTCCGTGCTGACTGCAGTGGAGAAGATCATCGGCCCGGACGCCGTCATCGCGAGCAATACGAGCTCGCTGTCGATCGCCGATCTCGGAACCGTGCTCGAACACCCGAAACGGTTTCTCGGGCTTCATTTCTTCAATCCGGTCCCCGCGTCCGCCCTGGTGGAGGTGGTCCGCGCCGCTGATACCTCGAGCGTTGTGGTCAGCTCCGCAGTGGATTGGGTGGCTGCGTTGGGCAAGACCGAGATCGTAGTCAAGGACTCGCCTGGGTTCGCCACGAGTCGGCTCGGTGTACTGCTCGGGCTGGAAGCCATACGCATGCTCGAAGAGGACGTGGCCGATGCCGAATCGATCGATCGAGCCATGGAATTGGGATATCGGCATCCGATGGGACCGCTGAAATCGACAGATCTGGTCGGTCTCGACGTGCGGTTGGCGATTGCCGATTACCTCCATCGGACCGTGGGGGAACGCTTCCGTGCTCCGATGCTGCTACGTGACAAGGTGGCTCGCGGAGAACTCGGCAAGAAATCAGGGCAAGGCTTCTACACCTGGCCCAGCTAACGGTTAGCTCGGCCGATAATCAGCAGAAGGGACCATCTCGTGGACGAGAACCCGACAGCCGCCGTAACCTACTCGGTAGCCGATGCCGTGGCGGCGATCGTGCTCAACCGGCCGGACGCATCCAATGCGCTGAACCGTGCCATGAAGGCGCAATTATTGGAAGCGTTGAAGAAAGTCGGTTCGGACAAACAAGTTCGAGCCGTCGTCATCACCGCAGCTGGGAAGAACTTCTGCGTCGGCCAGGACTTGGCGGAACACGTCGAAGGGTTGCGCGCCGATCCCGACCACGCCATGGACACTGTGGACGAGCACTACAACCCGATCCTCAGCGCCATGGCGAGCATCGAGGTTCCCGTTGTGGCCGGAATCTCGGGCGCATGTGTCGGAGCCGGTTTGGGGTTGGCCTTGGGTGCCGACATCCGGATTGCCGGCGAGAAATGCAAATTCGGAACCGCCTTCACGGGTATCGGACTGGCGGCCGACTCCGGTCTCAGCGCGACGTTGACCAACCTGGTCGGTGCCAGCAGGGCGACAGGGTTGTTTCTGCTGGGCGGCACATTCGATTCGCTGTCGGCACATGCGTGGGGACTTGTTCACCGTGTGGTAGCCGACGGTGAGGTTTCTGAAGCGGCCCGGGAACTGGGGCATCAGCTGGCCAATGGTCCCACTGCGGCCTTCCGGGCAGTGAAGCAGCTGATTCGTATGAACGCCGCCGCGCCGCTGCCCGAGGTGCTCGAGCGGGAAGCATCCGCGCAACGACTGCTGGGCGCCTCCACAGATCACGCCGCAGCGGTCGAAGCATTTCTCGACAAGAAGCAACCCACGTTCGTCGGTCGCTGAATTCCTGATCGCTTGCATCCGGACCCGAGATAAGACACACTTGAATAACCGATCGTTCGGTCGGTAATTAGGAGGTTGACATGACCGGGCTTCCCGTTGGGGCGCCCCCTGAGGCATCGGAACTCGAACAGGACTTCAACGAGATCGTCGCGACGGGTCGGCGTATCGAGCCTCGTGACTGGATGCCCGAGGGGTACCGCAAGACGCTGGTGCGTCAGATCGCGCAGCACGCGCATTCGGAAATCATCGGCATGCAGCCGGAAGGGAACTGGCTCACTCGCGCCCCTTCGCTGCGCCGCAAAGCCATCCTGACGGCGAAGGTGCAGGACGAGGCCGGGCACGGCTTGTATCTGTACTCGGCGGCCGAGACATTGGGGGTTTCGAGGTCCGACCTCGTGTCCCGACTGATCTCGGGACAGCAGAAGTATTCGTCGATCTTCAATTATCCGGCGCTGACCTTCGCCGACGTAGGGGTGATCGGCTGGCTGGTCGACGGTGCCGCGATCTGCAACCAGGTCCCGTTGTGCCGCAGCTCGTTCGGCCCATACGCGCGGGCCATGATTCGGGTCTGCAAGGAAGAGTCGTTCCATCAGCGTCAGGGTTACGAGCTACTGATGACGATGATGCAGGGCACCGACGCTCAGCGCGCCATGGTCCAGGAGGCCGTCGACCGCTGGTGGTGGCCGGCGTTGATGATGTTCGGCCCCCCGGATGACAAATCGCCCAACACCGAACAGTCCATGGCATGGGGCATCAAACGTCACACCAACGACGAGCTGCGCCAGCGATTCGTCGATATGAGTGTGCCTCAGGCGCGCGAACTCGGCGTCGAGTTGCCCGACCCGCAGTTGCGCTGGAATGCCGAGCGCAACGCCCATGATTTCGGCGAACCCGATTGGGACGAGTTCATGGCGGTGATCGCGGGCGAGGGCCCCTGTAACGCCGAGCGAATCGCGCAGCGGCGCAGCGCGCATGAAGAAGGCGCGTGGGTCCGCGAGGCTGCGAGGGCCTTCGCCCACAAGATGCGAGAGGCTGAGGAAGGACACCAGTGAGCACTTCGCACGACGGTTCCGCGGCGGCATCACCTGCAGAACCGCATGTTTCGGCGATCGACGCCGGTTGGCCGCTGTATGAGGTTTTCGTTCGCGGCAAGCGCGGACTGAACCATGTACATGTCGGTTCACTACACGCGGCGGACGACGAGATGGCACTCCGCCACGCGCGCGACGTCTACACCCGTCGCAACGAGGGCGTGAGCATCTGGGTGGTGCGGTCGACATCCATCGTCGCTTCCAGCCCCGAAGAGAAGGATCCGTACTTCGCACCGTCCGGCGACAAGGTTTATCGCCACCCGACGTTCTACGAGATCCCCGACAGCGTTCCACACATGTGATAGGGCGCAAGGGAGAACGCCAACCATGACTGACCACGATTCCGCCTACGCCGACCTCGTCGACCACGATGAGAACGATCAGTGGGCCTTCGGTACCAGCTTCGATGATCCGCTCGCGGGTGTGGACACCACCCTGGCCGAAGGGATCGACGGCGCCGATCTCGCCGTTTACTGCCTCATGCTGGGGGACGACGCGCTGATCAGCGCGCAGCGCCTAGCGCAATGGAACACCAAAGCGCCGGAAATGGAAGAAGAAGTTGCGCTAGCCAATATCAGTCTCGATTTGCTCGGACAGGCCCGACTGTTGCTGGCACGCGCGGCTGCCGCGGATCCGGCGGTAGTGCCCGCACTCCCCGCCGGGTCGCCGGTGCCGGCTGAAGACGCGTTGGCGTTCTTCCGGGACGAGTCACAGTTCCGGAATGTACGTCTGGTCGAGTTCGACAATGGAGACTTCGCTTACACGATCGTCCGCTTGTTCGCGTTCTCGACTCATCGGCTCGCACTGATGCAGCGGCTTGGCGACAGCGGCGACCCGGTGCTCGCCGCGGTGGCTGCGAAGGGCACCAAAGAATTGACCTACCATCGCGACTATGCCGCGCGCTGGCTAGTCACGCTGGCCAAGGGCACCGATTACTCACGTGCCCGGGTCGAAGAAGCCGTGGCGCGGGTTTGGCCCTACGTCGGTGAGCTTTTCACGACCCATCCGGTCGAGACTCGCCTCGCCGATGCAAACGCCGCCGTGCCCGCGCAGACCTTGTGCGCGGAGTTCGACTCGGTGGCCACTGAAGTCTTCCGTGCTGCACGTCTGGATCTGCCGCAGGTCAAGTCGATCGCGGGCGTTGGCGGCCGGGCCGGTCGAGACGGAATTCACAGCGAGTCGATGGGCTACCTACTCGCCGAGATGCAGTCCGTCGCTCGTGCCCATCCGATGGGCATCTGGTGACCGTGATGTCGGCCACTTCTTTCGATAAGGTCTTGGTCCGAGCGCGCGCTGCGGCCGCCGAGGTGACAGATCCGGAGATGCCGATGCTGACCCTGGCCGATCTAGGAGTGCTGCGTGGGATCCACCAGGATGACGAGGGCACGATCGTCGTCGCGATTACTCCGACGTACTCAGGGTGTCCGGCGATGGCCACCATGCGCGCCGATCTGCAGAGCCGTCTGGCCCGTGCCGGATTCGACCGTGTCGAGGTTCGTACGGTGCTGAGCCCGCCCTGGAGTACGGACTGGATCAGCGAACAGGGCAAACGCAAGCTGGCCGAGCACGGCATCAGCCCGCCGCGGCCCGCGCAGCACCGAGCCGGCGGCCCGGTACCACTGACTTTGACCCCCGCGCCCCGCGTTATCTGTTGTCCCCTGTGTGGGTCCACCGATACCGAACGGACCTCGGAATTCGGCGCCACCGCGTGCAAGTCGCTGCATCGCTGCCGGTCGTGCGGCGAGCCGTTCGACCACGTGAAGGAGATCTGACTTGACCCGCACCGAGGCCCCGGAAGGGTCCCCTATTACACGAAAAAACTGGCGTAACAAGTCGTTCCATAGTTTGACCGTCTCCGCCGTCGAACGGTTGTGCGCTGACGCCGCCGCGGTTTCCTTCGCCGTTCCCGACGAGCTGCGTGAGGAGTTCACCTTCCTGCCCGGGCAATCGCTGACGGTTCGCCGGACCATCGAGGGTGTCGAGCACCGGCGTTCGTACTCGATCTGCGCTCCCGCTGGAGCATCACCACGGATCGGTGTGCGGGTTGTCCCCGGCGGACTGCTCTCCGGTTGGCTGGTCAACGATCTGCATCCTGGAGACGAAGTCGACGTCCAGCGCCCCTCGGGGACATTCGCACTCGATGGAGACAAAGGCGGACGGCACGTGCTCGTGGCCGCAGGCTCGGGCATCACGCCGATGTTGTCCATCGCCGCCACGGTGCTCAGCAAGCCCGAATCACATGTGACACTGTTCTACGGCAATCGGCGGGTCGGCTCGGTCATGTTCACAGAGGAGCTCAGCGACCTCAAGGATCGCTACGGTGAGCGGTTGCAGCTGATTCACGTATTGTCTCGGGAGCCCCGCAGTTCCGAGCTGTTCAGCGGCCGCCTGGATGCCGATCGCATCCGGCGTCTGCTGAAGGCTTTCGTCCCGGTCGAAGCGGTAGGCGACTTCTGGCTCTGTGGTCCGATCGGCATGGTCACCGACGCACGCGACATTCTGCTAGACGTAGGAGTCCGCGCAGAGCAAATCCACCAGGAATTGTTCTTCGTCGAAGACACCGCACCGCCCCCGGTTCGCCACCTCGAGCACGGTGCGACTGGGCCCACAAGTGAGGTGACCATCGTCCTCGATGGCAACTCGAGCACGTTGGCTCTACCCTGCGACGTGTCGATACTCGATGCTGCTCAGGCCTCGCGCGCTGATCTTCCCTTCGCCTGCAAGGGCGGCGTATGCGGCACGTGCCGTGCCAAAGTCACTGTGGGCGAGGTCGATATGCGTCGCAACTATGCGCTGGAGAAATCCGAGGTCGACAACGGTTTCGTATTGACCTGTCAGTCGTTTCCCGTCAGCGAAGTCGTCACCGTCGATTTCGATGCCTGAGCCGTATCGACCCCACTTCCGGAGCCGTCATGACAGACCTCATTGATTTCCCCGCGGCCGCTTCCGCGCCGCGACCCCTGGATCGGCTCGAGCCCATCGAGACTGCGTCGCGTGACGAAATCTCGGCGTTGCAGCTGAGCCGACTGAAGAGGACCCTGCAGAGCGCGTACGACAATGTGCCGCATTATAGGAAAGTCTTCGACGACACAGGGGTCCATCCGGCCGACCTGAAGGACCTGAGCGACCTGTGGTTGTTTCCCTTCACCACGAAGGCCGACCCTATCCGTTCGGGATGTTTGCTGTACCGCAGTCGGAAATCGACGGGTACATGCGTCATCGGGTACAACCGGCCGACCGACGGTAGTCGGGTACACCGCCGCCGACATCGACACGTGGGCGCAGCTTGTCGCCCGTAGCTTGCGCGCCGCAGGAGTTCGCTCCACGGACAAGGTGCACATCGCCTTCGGATACGGGCTGTTCACCGGCGGTCTGGGCGCCCACTACGGTGCCGAGCGGCTGGGCTGCACGGTGATTCCGATGTCCAGGGGGATGACCGAGCGGCAGATCCAGTTGATTACCGATTTCAAGCCCGACGCCATCATGGTGACGCCGTCGTACATGCTGAGTCTCGTCGACGCCATGGAACGCGCAGGAATCGACCCACGTGCGAGGTCATGACGAACCGGAGTGTTCGGTGCGGAGCCCTGGACTGGGCAAATGCGCACCGAACTCGAAGGCAAAGTGGGTATCGACGCTGTCGACATCTACGGCCTTTCCGAGGTCATCGGTCCCGGCGTCGCGCAGGAATGCGTGGAAACAAGGATGGGCTGCACATTTGGGGAGATCACTTCCTCCCGAGATCATCGATCAGGAGACGGGGGAGGTCCTGCCGGACGGCAGCGAAGGCGAACTCGTCTTCACCTCGCTGACCAAGCAGGCACTGCCGATCGTGCGGTACCGCACTCGGGACCTCACCGCGCTGCTACCGGGAACCGCCCGGTCCATGCGGCGAATGCGCAAGATCACCGGACGCTGTGACGACATGATCATCCTGCGTGGTGTGAACTTGTTCCCGACCCAGATCGAGGAGTTGATTCTCGGAAGAGACGCTCGCACCGCACTATCAGTGCGTACTGGAACGACCCGGCCGTCTCGACCAGTTGACGGTGCGGGTGGAACGCCGGCAGATCCTGCCGGAGCGGCGGAAGGGTGAGGTATCCCGAACTCTGTCGGACTGCATAAAGAACCGAATCGGAGTGAGCGTGAATGTCGATGTCGTCGATGACCGGGAAAAGGCGCTACTCCGCCGGACGCGCGGTCTCCCACAGCGAAGTGATGGTGGTCGACCGCGACGACCGGCCCGTCCCTCGTGGCGAGGTCGGGGAGATCGTCAGCCGCGGCGGCCACGTCATGCTCGGCTACTGGAACCGGCCGCAGGATACCGCCGCCGCAGTCCGTGACGGCTGGATGCACACCGGCGACGCGGGGTATCTGGACGACGAGGGCTATCTCTTCGTGGTCGACCGACTGAAGGACATGATCGTCTCCGTGGGGAGAACGTGTACTCGGTCGAGGTCGAGAAGATACTCTCCACCCACCCCGCGGTCGCCCAGTGCGCGGTCGTCGGACTACCCGATGACCAGTACGGCGAGCGTGTCCATGCCGTCGTCGTCCGCGCCGAGGGCGCCGATATCGACCCGTGCGAGGTGCGTGAGTACGTCGCCGAGCGAATCGTCCACTACAAGGCTCCTCGATCCGTTTCGTTCGTATCGGAGTTCCCGTTGTCCGGCGCAGGAAAGGTGCTCACGCGCCAGCTTCGCGTCGCCCCCGGCGAGGTCATCTCGGCGAGCGGCTGATCGGCGCTTCAGCTAATGGGGTGAAATGGTGGCCATGCCAGACGTCTCGATCCCCGGAGTCATGCCCTCGGACGTCGCGACCGGGCGGCGGCCGCGCAACCGGAAGCAGACCATCGCCAAGGTTGCGCCGGCCCTGTTCGCGGAGCAGGGGTTCTCGGTGGTCCGCATGGATCACATCGCCGCCGCCAGCGGTGCCACCGTCCGTGCGCTCTACCGCCACTTCGACAACAAATTGTCGCTGTTGACCGATCTTGTCGAGTCCAGCCAGGAACTCTTCCTCCCAGCCGTTGAAGGCGCCGCTCGCGAGGAATCCGACCCGGCCAGGCGTTTCGGCGCTGCCGTCCAGCGCCTGGCAATCGCCTCCGAGGACACCGCCCACTTCGCCGTGCTTTGCCAACGTGAGGCGCGGCACCTCGAAACGGCGGACTACTCGCGACTGCGCGAGCGGCTGACGTCGATGGTCCGACGCATCGGGGAGATGATCGGCCACGTTCAGCCCGAGTTGTCCGACCTGCAGCGCGAGCTCCGTGCCTGGGCGACCATAGCCGTCATGGTGACCCCTCGCAATCACACCGGCACCGCCACTGCCATCGAAGCGGCAATGACCTTCATCTCCCCGGCGCCGCCGAGCGCTCTGCGCGTCACGGCGATCGAACTGCGGGGGTCGCCGCCGCCGACGCCGTCAACCGCCGCGAACGCCTGCTCGCCTCAACCGTGCTGGCATTCGAACGCACCGGGTTTGTCGCCGCCGGCATCGAGGAGGTCGGCAGGGCGCCCGGGGTATCGGGCCCTTCTATGTATCGCCATTTCAAATCGAAAAGCGAGCTCCTCGACACGCTGGTCGCTCGTCGGGAGAGCTGGCAACTGGTATGAAGCCGACATCCGACTGACCCCCGACCAAGCTCCGGCCTAACGGCTCCATGCACTGACCGAGGCATTCGTCGCCGCGTCGGTCCGCTCACCCGGTGTCGTGGGCGCCTGGGTCACCGAGCAGTCGCATGTCTCGAGCCCGGTACACCAGTCGGTCAGTACCTCCATCAACGCCTTCCACAACACCTGGAGCACGTCGCGTCAGCAGTTGCGGCCGGATCTCGGCCTAGCCACATGCAACCGCTTGATCGCCCTGTCCGTCGAGGTGGTCGAGGACATCGTCCGCATCCGTCACCTGCACCGAGTCACTCCAAACACGTTCGGCCATAAGGACTCCTCTTCATATCAGGAGCCCAAACTGTCAACAACCTCTGTCAGTGTTAGACCTAGTTGATGGGGTGGTGACGCTGTCACCACTTCGCTGGTGGCACCGTCATCACCACAGCAACCAAAACTGCTCTGACCTGCGGTGTTGACGCCGTCAATCCCGTTACGTTCGGTACTGAAATGCACCGATGCGTTGTGAACCTGCAGGTGAGAAGCAGGTCAGGTGTCATCGATAGGCCGCTGACCAGGGCTTTTCCGGGCGGCCGGGCGGAGGGATCGACACCCCGCCCGGACCGCATAGGATTTCTACCAGCTTCTGGCTGGTGAATCGGGGATTTCCGGTCGTCTCACTAGAATGGGGCGACCGTATTCGTCCGCTTCCGGGAGCCAGCCGTGACCATCCAGCCCGTTCGCCTGTTCGGCGATCCCATCCTGCGTGCCCGCGCCGCGGAGGTCACCGCGTTCGACCGTGAGCTGCGGCAGCTGGTGACCGACCTGACCGAGACCATGCACGACGACGGCGGTGTCGGGATGGCGGCGCCGCAGATCGGGGTGGGGCTGCGCGTGTTCGTCTACGACACCGGCGACGCCGCGGGGCACGTGGTGAACCCGCAGTGGGAGGTTCTCGGCGACGAGGAACAGGTCGGGCCGGAAGGCTGCCTGTCGATTCCCGGGGTGCGCTACGACACCCGGCGGGCCTTGCGCGTGCGGGCCTCCGGGGTGGACGTCGACGGCGCGCCGGTCGCTTTCGAAGCGGAAGGGCTGCTCGCGCGGTGCGTCCAGCATGAGACCGATCATCTCGACGGGGTGCTGTTCATCGATCGCCTCGACCCGGCCCAGCGCAAGGAGGCGATGCGGGTGATCCGTGAATCCGACTGGTTCGCAGCAGGATTGACGGTGCGTCCGGCACGCTCGATGAGCGGCGCGGGCCGGCCGAACCCGTTCGGAGCGGGCCGCTGATGCGCGTCGTCTTCGCGGGGACTCCCGAACCGGCGGTTCCGTCGTTGCGGCGTCTGTTGGAATCGGCGCGGCACGAGGTCGTCGCCGTGGTGACGCGGCCGGACGCGGTGGCCGGGCGCGGCCGGAAGGTGACCAGGTCGCCGGTCGGCCTGCTGGCCGACGAGCACGGCATCCCGGTGCTGACCCCGGGTCGGCCGTCGGAGCCGGAATTCGTCGCGCAACTCACCGAACTGGCGCCGGACTGCTGCCCGGTCGTCGCCTACGGTGCGCTGCTGCCCCAGCCGGTGCTCGACATTCCCCGCTTCGGCTGGATCAACCTGCATTTCTCGCTGTTGCCCGCGTGGCGCGGCGCGGCGCCGGTGCAGGCCGCGATCGATGCGGGTGACGAGATCACCGGCGCCTCCACCTTCCAGATCGAGGCCGGGCTGGACACCGGTCCGGTCTTCGGCATGGTGACCGAGAAGATCGCCGTCACCGACACCGCGGGCAGCCTCTTGGAGCGGTTGGCCGACAGCGGCGCCCGTCTGCTGGAAGCGACGCTGGACGGGGTGGAAGACCGAACCCTGCAGGCGGTACCGCAGTCCACCGACGGTGTCTCCTACGCGCCCAAGGTCGGCGTCGAAGCCGGGCACGTGCGCTGGGATCAACCGGCGCTGGCCATCAGCAGGCGGATTCGCGCGGTCACTCCCGCCCCGGGGGCCTGGACCGAGGTCGGCGGCACCCGGCTGAAGCTGGGGCCGGTCGAGCTGGTCGAGGAGGAACTGCCGGAACGCGTGATCGAGGTGCGCAAGTCCGGCGTGTTCGTCGGCACCGCCACCACCGCCGTGCGGCTCGACCAAGTCCAGCCGCAAGGCAAGCGCAGGATGGCCGCGCTCGACTGGGCACGCGGCGCCCGTCTGCAGCCCGGCGCGGTGGTCGAATGACGCCGCGCGGCGATCGGCCCGGCGACGACAACGCGCGCAACCGGCGGCGCGAAGAGCGAGAGTCCGCGCCGAACCGCTCCGGAGCGGGCCGGGCTCCCGCGCAGGGCGGTGCGCGGCAGCAGAACCACGAGGGGGGAGGCCGGTCCCAGACGGGCGGTCAACGCTCCGGCAGCGGGCGAACCGAGTCGGGCGGCCGGGATCGCGACGAACGGCGCGGCTCCACGGGACGACGTGCGGCGGCGGGCCGGTCCGACCGGCCCACCACCGGGCGTCCGGCTGCCGCGAGATCCGCGGGTCAGGGGGCAAAGGCTGCCGGGCGCGCGCATCGTAGAGAGCCCGCCGATCAGCCGCGGTCGGTCGCCAGGGATGTGCTGCGCGCGGTCCGTGAGCGCGACGCCTACGCCAACCTCGTTCTGCCCGCATTGCTGCGGGAACGGGGATTGTCGGGGCGCGATGCCGCATTGGCCACCGAACTCGCCTACGGCGCGTGCCGGTCGCTGGGCCTGCTGGACGCGGTGATCGCCGAGGGCGCGGGCCGGTCGATCGAGGAGATCGACGGACCGTTGCTCGACGTGCTGCGGCTGGGCGTCTACCAGCTGCTGCGTACCCGGATCGGCGCGCACGCCGCCGTGGACACCTCCGTGGCGCTTGCCCGCGCGGAATTCGGCGCGGGGAAAGGCGGTTTCGTCAACGCCGTGCTGCGGCGCGCGGGGGAGAAGACCCCCGAGCAGTGGGTCGAGGCGCTCGCGCCCGCCGACCCCGTCGGCCGGTTGGCGTTCGAGTACGCGCATCCACCGTGGATCGCGCAAGCATTCGCCGACGCGCTCGGGGCCCGCGCCGCGGAACTGCGCGAGGTGCTCGCCGCCGACGACGCCCGCCCGCTGGTGCACTTGGTAGCTCGCCCAGGCGATATCACCGCGGAGGAACTCGCGCTGGTGACCGGCGGCGAGGAAGGTCGCTGGTCGCCGTACGCGGTCTACCTGGAGGGCGGCGATCCGGGCAAACTCGAGCCGGTGCGCGAGGGCATGGCGGCGGTGCAGGACGAAGGCAGCCAGCTGGTGGCGCTGGCGTTGACCAGGGCCGAGCTCGACGGCCCCGACACCGGGCGCTGGCTGGATCTGTGCGCCGGGCCGGGCGGCAAGGCCGCGCTGCTCGGAGCGCTTGCCGCTATCGACGGCTTCCGGGTCGACGCGGTAGAGCCCGCCGCCCACCGTGCCGAGCTGGTGCGCAAGGCCGTGCACGACCTGCCGGTGGACGTCCATGTCGCCGACGGCCGAGCCAGCGGGCTGGCTCCCGGTTACGACCGCGTCCTGGTGGACGCGCCGTGCACCGGCCTCGGGGCGCTGCGCCGCAGGCCCGAGGCCCGCTGGCGGCGCACTCCGGCCGACGTCCGGGAACTCGTCGTCTTGCAGCGCGAACTGCTCACCGCGGCATGGGATCTGCTGCGTCCCGGCGGCGTGGTGGTGTATTCGACCTGCTCGCCGCACCTATCGGAGACGGTGTCCATCGTCGCCGACGCCGTGCGCCGCCTCGGCGCCGAACAGCTCGACACCCGCGAGCTCTTACCCGGCGTCACCGATGTCGGGGACGGGCCCGGAGCGCAGCTGTGGCCGCACCGGCACGGCACCGACGCCATGTTCCTGGCCGCCCTGCGCAAACCCCGCTGAGCGGCATTCCATTCGTCCAAGCCGGGCGCATCGTCCTGCCGCACCCCTGGGAGGATGACGATGACCTGGCAGGACGTGGTCCGGATGGCGTCCGGGCTGCCGGAGGTGGCGGGGTCCGCCTGGTGGCGCAGCCCGGCGCTGAAGGTCGCAGGCAAGGGGTTCGCCCGGCTGCGCAGCGAGGCCGAAGGCGGTCTCGACTTGGTCGCGCCCGCCCACCTGCGGGAACTGCTCGATGCCGCGTGGTGGCTCACCGCTCCGGCGAAAGCGCGCAAGCTCCGGGCGCACGGCCCCCCGCTGAGCCCGCTCACTCCCGGCTGGACTGTTCCCGCAGCCGCGCAAGGGTTTTCGCGAGGATGCGCGAGACGTGCATCTGCGAGATGCCCATCTGCTGCGCGATCTGGGTCTGGGTCATCGACTCGAAGAACCGCATGGTGAGAATGCGCCGTTCCCGCTCGGGCAGCCCGGCCAGCAGCGGGCGGATCGCGACGTATTCCTCGACCCGATCGAACTGGGATTCCTCCTCGCCGAGGGTGTCCAGCAGCGACGCGTCGGTATCACGGCCGAGCGTGGCGGCGTCGATCGAACTGGGCTGGTAGGCGTTGCCCGCGATGACGGCCTGGGTCACCTCGTCCGGATCCACGTCCAGCTCCGCGGCGATCTCCTTCGCCGTCGGCGAGCGGCCGAGGGTCTGGGAAAGACTGTCGATCGCCGCGCCGATGCGTAGGTGAGTCTCCTTGACCCGGCGCGGCACTCGCATCGCCCAGGTGTTGTCGCGGAAGTACCGGCGAACCTCGCCCATGATTGTCGGCACCGCGAAAGACAGGAAATTCGAGCCGCGTTCCACGTCGAAACGGTCCACCGCGTGCACCAAGCCGACTCGCGCGACCTGGGTCAGGTCGTCGAACGGCTCGCCGCGCCCGCTGAACTTGCGGGCGATGTGATCGGCGAGCGGAATGCAGCGGCTGATCAGCTCCGCGCGCAGGGCGTTGTGCCGCGTTGTGCCGCGTTCACTGGCCGCCAGCTGCTCGAAGAGCAATCCGACGTCGTCGTAACCGGGAACCGTGCCCGCCGCCTCCAGGGTTTCCTCGGCATCGACGGTGTCCTCGGTGGTCAGCGTGTCGGCGTCGTCATCGCGCTGGGAGTCGTACACGGTGTCTTCGTCCGCCACTACGCCTTCCCCCGGACCCGACGGAACTCGACCGTCGTCGGGTATCCGGAAATCGTCGTGTCGAACGAATCCTGTGTCGCCTCCACCGCGTCGGTGAGCGTGCGCAGCACATGCCACCCGAAGCTGCGCTGATCGGGCAGGCCCGGCTTCTCCGCGATGCCCTCGACCCGGACGAGCAACTCGGTGTCACCGACGGTGAACCGGCAGTTCAGGCTCGTTTCCGGGGCGGCGACCGCGATCAGCGTCGAGCAGACCTCGTCGACGGCCAGCCGGATGTCGGCCACCTCGTCCAGCGTGAAATCGCTGAGTAGGACAAGTGTTTCGGCGAGCCCACGCACGATGGGCAGTTGTGTCACCGACGCCGCCACCCGAATCTCCACCGGGGTGCTGTAGAGCCCCTGTTCCGCCGAAATATTGATCACCCTATGCAGGCTACCCACTCCCGCGCTGGGCAACCCTGGGTACCGTTAGACTCCGGCGTTGTGTCCAACCCGACTTACCCGCGTCCGGCCGCTCCGATGATCGCCCCCTCCATTCTGTCCGCCGACTTCGCGCACCTCGCGGACGAGGCCCAGGCCGTCGCAGGCGCCGACTGGCTGCACGTCGATGTGATGGACGCGCACTTCGTGCCGAATCTCACGCTCGGTCTCCCCGTGGTGGAGAGCCTGCTGAAGGCGACCGAGATTCCGCTGGATTGCCACTTGATGATCGAGGACCCGGGCCGCTGGGCGCCGCCGTACGCGGAGGCGGGCGCGCACAATGTGACCTTCCACGCGGAGGCGACCGACGATCCGATCGCGGTGGCCCGTGACATCCGCGCCGCGGGCGCCAAGGCGGGGCTCTCGGTGAAGCCCGGCACGCCGATCGAGCCGTACCTGGAGATCCTGCGCGAATTCGACACGCTGCTGGTGATGAGCGTGGAACCGGGCTTCGGCGGGCAGTCGTTCATCCCGGAGGTGCTGCAGAAAGCGCGCATCGTGCGGAACCTGGTCGATTCCGGGGAGCTGCGGCTGCTGGTCGAGATCGACGGCGGCATCAACGCCGACACCATCGAGGCGGCCGCGGAGGCCGGTGTGGATTGCTTCGTCGCCGGTTCCGCGGTCTACAGCACGGCCGACCCCGGGGCCACCGTGCAGAAGTTGCGCAGCCAGGCGGCCTCGGCGTGGGCACACTGAGCGGCTCTATACGGCTCGGCTGCCGCGCCCGGCGACCGCACGGATCGTCTCGATCACCGCGCTGATCGGCGGGCGGCGGGCCCCGGCCTCGGGTGACCGGATCCATACGCGGTATCCGGTGCGCTCGTCGTCCGGTGACGGCAGCACCACTTGGCTGCCCGTGCAGGCCACCGCCGCATACAGGCGGAACAATTCGGCCGAGACCGCCGGGGCGATCGCCTCGGGCCCGGGGGGCCCGGTGAGGAAGGTCCAATGCCTGGCCCGCGGATGGTCGACGACCGGGCCCGCGATTCCGTCCTGAACGAGTTGGCGCAGCACTTGCTCGCCGAGTTCGGCGGGCATGGTGACGGCGCCGTAGTCGACGCCGATCTGCAGCAGAATGCGATGCGAACCCGGATCCATCGATGCGGGGAGCTGGAATTCGCGCCGATACCGTGAGCAGCGAATTTCCGGCGTCGAATCGAGAAATGTGGTCACACCACGCCCCCAGCTGTGTCCGACCCGATTTGTTCCACTGTTTCTCCGGCTTTCTCGAGGGGTGAACTCGTGCGGCAGGCTTCCCGGTCGACCGCCACATGCCCTGGTGGAGAGGCTCATCGGACTGCTCGGGCGGGAAGGTTGAACGCGAGAAGTCGGCCGCGTAACGATATCGCCTCCCTCCTCATCGGAGCGCGAAATCTGCGTTATAAGCGCGTTTCGTTCGGGTATCGAGTAGAAATCGGCAAACGCCCCGCGGGATAAATAGATTCATGCGGTACGGCAGAGGTCTCGAATGATCATCCGATCCCTCGTTCCCGGGTCGGCGCGGCGTGTGTGGACAACTTTCGTTCCATTTTGGATGGGACCGGCCGGTTCCGGATGGCTCCGCCCGCCCGGCGGTCCGCTTCCGGGACACCGCCGCCGCTGTTTGGCGTGACTGCGCGTCACTAGGCTGAGGGCACGGGAATAGCGGCCGGTCTCCGCGCTGTTGCGCAACCGGAGGACAACGACGACAGGGAGTCAGGGCACATGTTCACAGGCATCGTCGAGGAGCTCGGCGAGATCGTCGCCAGCGAACAGCTGGCCGACGCCGCGCGGTTGACGATCAAGGGCAAGCTGGTGACCTCCGATGCCGGGCACGGCGATTCGATCGCCGTGAACGGGGTGTGCCTGACCGTCGTGGACGTGGTCGGCGGCGACTCCTTCACCGTCGATGTCATGGCGGAGACGCTCAACCGTTCGAGCATCGGCAAGCTCGATGTCGGCTCGAAGGTGAACCTCGAGCGGGCCGCGGCGCTGAACAGCAGACTCGGTGGCCACCTGGTCCAAGGGCATGTGGACGGCACCGGCACCGTGCTCTCACGCACTCCGTCCGAGAACTGGGACGTGGTGCGGATCTCGCTTCCCGAGAACATCGCCCGCTACGTGGTGGAGAAGGGCTCGATCACTGTGGACGGCATCTCGCTCACCGTCTCCGGCCTCGGCGTCTCCGACGAACCCGCCGATGCGGATGGCCGGGACTGGTTCGAGGTCTCGCTCATCCCGACCACCCTCTCACTGACCAACCTCGGCTTCGCCGGCGTCGGCACCACCGTCAACCTGGAAGTCGACGTGATCGCCAAGTACGTCGAACGCCTCCAGCAGCGCGGCTGACCGTGACCGCCCCGCTCGTCCGCGCCGACCCGGACGAGGGTGTGCGGCGACGACGGCGCGCGCGGGGCAGCTGTGCCGCAGTGCTGTCCTCCCAGCCGCCCCGAGGAGTCGCGGTGATCGGCCAAGCGGCAGGCCCGGCGCGGATCGTGTCGGCCGTTCGGATCGGTGCCACTCCGCTGTCCGAGCGAAGCGAGACCCGGCAGAGTGCGCCGGTGCCCGCATCCGCGACTGCGAAGATGTCGCGGTTGTCGGGCGGTAGGCCTGCTGCGCTGTCACTACGCCCGGTTCCGAGACATGATCGCCGTGGATCGCTTCCGTGCCGAGCGTCGAACTACGGCGAAACAGCTGGTCAGCGGATCGCGGCACCGCGTGACCAGCTGACCTCGACTACGTCTTCCGAGCGAAGCGAGACCGAGCATGTGCCGTTCGCGGCCCGGCTCGCGTCCGAGCGGCCGCCGCGTCCGCGACGAAGTCGCCAGCGGCGGTCGCTCGGACGCGAGCCACAAAGGGGCCGCGAACACGCAGCGCCGCAGGCGCTGCAAAACCAACCCAGTACTGTGGTGAGGCACCTATTTCGAGATGGAGCACAGCAGACGTGACCAGGTTCGACAGCATCGAGCGCGCAGTCGCCGATATCGCCGCCGGTAAGGCGGTCGTCGTCGTCGACGACGAGGACCGCGAGAACGAGGGAGACCTCATCTTCGCGGCGGAGAAGGCCACCCCCGAACTGGTCGCCTTCATGATCCGCTACACCTCCGGTTACATCTGTGTGCCGCTCACGGGTGACGATTGCGACCGGCTCGGCCTGCCGCCGATGTATGCGATGAACCAGGACAAGCACGGCACCGCCTACACGGTGTCGGTGGACGCGCGCGAGGGTGTCACGACCGGTATCTCCGGCGCCGACCGCGCCACCACCATGCGCCTGCTGGCCGACGCCGACGCCAAGGCCGACGATTTCACCCGTCCCGGCCATGTGGTTCCGTTGCGCGCGAAGGACGGTGGCGTGCTGCGCAGGCCCGGGCACACCGAGGCGGCCGTGGATCTGGCGCGCATGGCCGGCTTGCGTCCCGCGGGGGTGATCTGCGAGATCGTCAGCCAGAAGGACGAGGGCCACATGGCCCGCACCGAGGAGTTGCGCGTTTTCGCGGACGAGCACGAACTCGCGCTGATCTCGATCGCCGACATGATCGCTTGGCGGCGCAGGCACGAGAAGCACGTGGTGCGCGTCGCCGAGGCGCGCATCCCCACCGCGCACGGCGAGTTCATGGCGGTCGGCTACCAGAGCATCTACGACGAGGTCGAGCACGTGGCACTGGTGCGCGGCGACATCAGCGACGGCGAGGACGTGCTGGTGCGCGTGCACTCCGAGTGCCTGACCGGTGACGTGTTCGGGTCGTTGCGCTGCGACTGCGGCCCGCAGCTGGACGCCGCGCTGGAGATGGTCGCGGCCGAGGGGCGCGGTGTGGTGCTGTACATGCGTGGTCACGAAGGGCGCGGCATCGGCCTGATGCACAAGTTGCAGGCCTATCAGCTGCAGGATTCCGGCCACGACACGGTCGATGCGAACCTGGAACTGGGGCTGCCCGCGGACGCCCGCGATTACGGCACCGGCGCGCAGATCCTGGTGGATCTGGGCCTTCGCTCGATGCGTTTGCTCACCAACAACCCGGCCAAGCGGGTCGGTTTGGACGGCTACGGTCTGCGGATCACCGAGCGGGTGCCGATGCCGTTGCGCGCGAATGCGGAGAACCTGCGCTACCTGCGCACCAAGCGGGACCGGATGGGGCACGACCTGATCGGCCTCGACGAGCTCGACCTCGGCGAGACGGCGCACTGACCTGCGAACACACCGGAAAGGCGGACATCGATGAGCGGTACCGGGGTACCGACCTTCGCGCTGGCCGACGCCAAGGATCTCTCCTTGGGCATCGTCGCCTCGCGCTGGCACACCCAGATCTGCGACACCCTGCTGGCGAACGCCGAGCGGGTGGCCAAGGACGCGGGCGTCCAGCAGATCACGGTGGTGCGCTGTGCCGGCGCGATGGAGCTGCCGGTGGTGGCTCAGGAGCTGGCCAGGTCGCACGACGCGGTGGTGGCGCTCGGTGTGGTGATCCGCGGTGACACGCCGCATTTCGAGTACGTCTGCGACGCGGTGACCGCGGGGCTCACCCGGGTTTCGCTGGACGAGGGCACGCCGGTCGCGAACGGGGTGCTCACCACCAACAACGAGCGGCAAGCCCTGGACCGGGCCGGGCTGCCGGAATCCCACGAGAACAAGGGCGAGCAGGCGGCCGCCGCGGCATTGGACGCCGCGTTGACGCTGCGCGCCTTGCGGCAGTCCGCATAGCGATGCCGGTGGTCCGTATCTTCCGGAGGAACGCGGGGTATCCCGCGGCGGTCGGCGAAGCGTCCGAGTGGGAGTTCGAGGTGAGGCCCCGGCGTGCGGTGCGGACGGCCTGGATCGTGGCGGTGCTGGTCGCCGCCGCGTTCACCGTGGGCGGTATCTGGCTGCGCAGCGGGTCGACCGGCGTCAACTTCCGGGTGGCCGATCAGATCGCGATGATCGGGATCGGTCTGCTCGGCGCCGGGGCGGTGCTGCTGCTGACCAGGCCAAGGGTACGTGCCGGGGCCCGGGGTGTGTCCGTGCGGAACATCCTGGGGGACAATGATTTCCCGTGGGACTATGTCCGAGGTGTGTCGTTCCCGGATCGGAAGTCCTGGGCTCGTCTGGAACTGATCGATGACGACTACGTCCCGATGCTGGCGATCCGCTCGAACGACAAGGAGCACGCGGCGCGGGCGATGGATCGGCTGCGCGAACTCGGTGCGAAGTATTCCGGGAGCAAGTGAACGGGTGAGTTCGCACGCCCATCAACCTGGCTCGCGTGCGTTCGAACCGCCCTCTAGCCTGGCCGGTATGGAGCCCGGTGCCTTCGTCCTCGCGGCAGCTTTCGCCGACGATCCATTGATGACCTACTTCTGGCCGGAATCGGCGCGGCGGCGGAAAGCGTTGCCCGGCTTCTGGGAATCGCGTATCGCGTCGCGCCGGAAGAACGGATGGGTCGATCTCGCGCATGATGCCGCGGGTGATCTCGCCTGTGTGGCGCTGTGGGAGCCGGCGAACGTGGTGTCGCCGACGGCGAAGCCGTTGACCTTGCTACGGGCCTTGGGGCCGGGCGCGGCGCGGGCCTTGTCCGCCGGGCGACGGATGGAGCACGCGCGACCGGCGACGCCGCATCTGTACCTGGCGGCCATCGGGACGCTGCCCGGCGTCCGGGGCCGGGGTCTGGCGACCGCGCTGCTCGAACGGCGGTTGTCGGTGGCCGAACAGGACTGCTTCCTGATCTCGAATACCATCGGCACGGTGCCTTTCTACCGGCGGTTCGGGTTCGAATCGCAAGGTGAGCTTCCGATCGGCCGGGGCCCGGTGGTGTATCCGATGATCCGGAAGAAGTGATCACACGCCGCCCTGGGCATACCGATCCTCGGAATGCCCAGGGCGGACGGTGATCGTTCGCTTGCCGTAACCCGTTGCCGGGTCGATTCAGTGCGTGTCGCCGAGAACCGCGCCTTCGCGACGCGGGTCCGCGCCGCCGATCCAGCCGTCCGCGCCACTGCGTTTGAGCGCGCTGAGGCCGCTGGACTGCGGTGCCACCGAGACCTGGTGGCCCAGCTGGCGCAGCCGGAGCACGAGCGGGTCGTGGTCGCCGTTGTCCGCGGCGTCGATCGCCGGGTGCTCGCCGCCGATTCCCGTGGCCGGACTGTTGCCGGCGCCGAACGCGACCGCGGACACCGCCTGCTGTGGATCGAGGCCCCAGTCGAACATGTTGACCAGCGTTTTCACCACGAACTGGATGATCACCGACCCGCCGGGCGAGCCGGCGACATGGGTGAGCTCGCCGCGCGAGCCGTCGGGCGCCTTGTCGAAGATCAGCGTCGGGCTCATCGAACTGCGCGGGCGTTTGCCCGGCTGCACGCGATTGGCCATCGGCACGCCGTCCGCGCCCAGCGGATCGGCGTTGAAGTCGGTGAGCTGGTTGTTCAACACGAAGCCGTCGACCAGGTGGAAGGAACCGAACGCCGACTCCACGGTGGTGGTCATCGCCGCGGCGTTGCCGTACTTGTCGACCACCGAGATGTGGCTGGTGCCGTGCTCGGGCGGCTGCGGGCCGACGCCCAGCGGCACGGGTCCGAAGTCACCCGGTTGCGCGGTGCCCATACTGCGGTTCGGATCAATCAGTCCGGCGCGCTGCCGCAGGTAATCGCGGTTCAGCAGGGTTTGGGCGGAATTGCCGGGCAGCGGGACGAAATCGGTGTCGGCCACATACTTGTTGCGATCGGCGTAGGCCAGGCGTTCGGCCTCGGAGATCAGGTGCACGGCCTGGGCGTTCGGCTTGCCGCCGTTGCGGTCGATGTTGTCCGGCCGCATGGTGGCCAGGTCGAAGTTCTCCAGGATGCCCAGGGTCGCGGCGACGGCGATGCCGCCCGAGGAGGGGCTGGGCATGCCGCAGATCTCGTGCTCGCGGTAGCCCGTGCACATAGCGGTGCGCTTCTTCGCCTGGTAGCCGGCCAAGTCCTCGGTGGTGATCAGGCCCGGGGTGCGCCCGCCGGAGGCACGGCCCGCCGCCGCGGCGATGTCCCGGGCGATGGCGCCCGTATAGAACGCCTGCGCGCCATCGGTGGCGACCGCGCCGAGCGTCTTCGCCATGGCCGGGTTGGTGAGGACGGTCTCGGCCGTCTTCGGGCTGCCGTCCGGGTTCAGGAAGTACGCCTTGGCGTCCTCGTCCGCGGCGAGGTCCTTGGCCGACTCCGCGATCTGGCTCGCCAGCCGCGGACTGATCGGAAAGCCCTGATCGGCCAGTCCGATAGCAGGGTCGAACAGCTCGCGCCACGCGGTCTTGCCGTGGTCGCGGTGTGCCAGCTCGAGCATCCGCAGCACACCGGGTACGCCGATGGAGCGCCCGCTGGCCCGCGTGTTCGGTTTGGGTTCGGTGCGGTCGGCATCGCTGATCCAGCGCAGGTAGTTCTCGGTGGCGGCCGCGGGAGCCACTTCTCGACCGTCGTAGGCGTCCACGGTCCTGGTGTTCGCGTCGTAGTAGAGCAGGAACGCCCCGCCGCCGATCCCGGACGCCTGCGGTTCGACCAGGCCGAGCACCGTCTGTGCCGCGATCAGTGCGTCCGCCGCGGTGCCGCCGTCGCGGAGGACCTCGCACGCGGCCTTGGTGGACACCGGGTTGGCCGTCGACACCGCGAAAGTGTGCGTGCGCACCGGCGTCATATTCGAGCGATAGCCTGTCGCTATCTCCGGGTTGGTGCTCAGATCCTTGGTGCCGCTGCCCGTCGGTCCCGCCGCGGTGGCCGTCACCGGCGTGCCGTTCGGAACCGTCTCGCACACCCCGCCCGCCTGGCTTTCGCCGGACGAACAAGCGGTGGCCATGCCTACGGTGAGTGCGAACGCCGCCGCTGCGGCGACCCAAGTACCTCGCTTGCGCCCCATGCCTGGACTCTAACCTCCGGCACCGACAGCCGCGCCGGTTTCCTTCCCAGGGGCGAAATCGCCCTGGCCGCAGGGTGTGTCGAGGTCGAGGCGGCGGAAATCGGCCGTCGCGGACCGGCGGGGCGGCGCGAGCGGTCGGTAGGCTGGCCGGGTGGCGATCGAGGCGGTGCTGTTCGACTTCTCCGGGACCTTGTTCCGCCTGGAGGCCGACGAATCCTGGTACGCGGATCTGACCCGTCCGGACGGACGGGCGTTCGACGTGGACCAGAAGGCCGAGATCATGCGGCGCATGACGGCGCCGGTCGACCACGTCACCGACTTCGATGACGCGACGCAGTACGCGTGGGACCACCGCGACCTGGAACCGGCGCTGCACCGCAAGGTGATGATGCACGTGCTGCGCGAGTCGGGCGTGCCCACCGACGAGGACGCCGAGCGACTGTATGCCCGGCTGCTCGACCCGCTGGAGTGGACGCCGTACCCGGACAGCGAGGCCGTGCTCGATCGCTTGGCCGCGCAAGGGATTCCGGTCGCGGTGGTAAGCAATATCCCGTTCGACACCCGTCCGTCGTTCGCCGCGCGCGGCTGGGATCGGCTGATCGGCACGTTCACCCTCTCCTTCGAGGTCGGCGCCATGAAGCCCGATCCGGAGATCTTCCATTCCGCGCTGGGTGACCTGGGCGTGCCCGCCGAGGCGGTGCTGATGATCGGTGACAGCGCCGAGGCCGACGGCGGCGCCGAGGCGCTGGGCAGCCGGTTCGCTCTGGTCGAGGCCCTGCCGACCGCCGAGCGCCCGGACGCGCTGTTGGCCGCGCTACGGCGGCACGGTCTGATGGAGTAACCCGGGCCGATACGCGGACGCCCGCGCGGCGCCCGGTTCATTTGCCGAAGTCGCGGTTGTGGGGCAAGTCACCGTGTTACGGTGCGATTCCGGCGTAATCGCAGGTGCGCCGGTAGGTTCGGTACCAACGGGGGTACGGCTGTGAGCTTGGCGTTCTCCGGTGAGGAGCCGTCGATCGGCGTGGAAACGGCCATGCCGGAGGCGGTTCGGGACGTGCGGGAAGCCGTCGCCGGGATGGCGGGATTCGGACTCGCTTATCCCGTACTGATGAATCTGACCCGCGGCGGCGACGCGGCCGCCACGGCATCCACCCAGTTCTGCGTGGCCTGGGCGCTGGGTCTGCTCGTGCTCGGTTTCGCCGAGGGTGCGCCCGCCGTGCGCAGGCTGACGATCGCGCTCGCGCTCCTGCAGGCGGTAGTCGGGTGCTGGGCGATTCGGGACCTCGCGGCCGTCCCGCCCGTCGTCGGCGTCGTCGCCGCGGGATATTCGCTCGCCACGTCGGCGGCCGTCGTGCACTTGCTGTGCCGCCAGGAAGCCAAGGCGTGGTTCGGCGTTCCCGTGCCCTGACCGCCTCGCGCAGCCGCCGTCAGCCGGGCTGTCGGTCGCGGTCTATACGCTGGATGGGTGGCAGATCCAGCGACGTACCGGCCCGCGCCGGGCACGATCCCCGTCGAACCCGGTGTCTACAAATTCCGGGACGCCCATCGGCAGGTCATCTACGTCGGCAAGGCCAAGAGCCTGCGCAGCAGACTGAACTCGTACTTCGCCGACGTCGCCGGCCTGCATCCGCGCACCAGGCAGATGGTCACCACGGCCGCGAGCGTCGAATGGACGGTCGTCTCCACCGAAGTGGAGGCGCTGCAGCTGGAATACAACTGGATCAAGGAATTCGATCCTCGCTTCAACGTCCGCTATCGCGACGACAAGTCCTACCCGGTGCTCGCGGTCACCCTGAACGAGGAATACCCGCGGCTGTTCGTCTACCGCGGCGCGCGGCGCAAAGGCGTCCGTTACTTCGGCCCGTTCGCGCACGCCTGGGCCATCCGCGAGACGCTCGATCTGCTGCTGCGGGTGTTCCCCGCGCGCACCTGCTCCAACGGCGTCTTCCGGCGGCACCACCAGATCGGGCGTCCCTGTCTGCTCGGCTACATCGACAAGTGCTCGGCGCCGTGCGTCGGGCGGGTGAGCGCCGAGGAGCACCGCGCGATCGTCGAGGACTTCTGCGACTTCCTCGCCGGTCGCACCGACCGCTTGGTCCGGGAGCTGGAGCGCCGCATGCACGAGGCCGCGGAAGACCTGGACTTCGAAGCCGCCGCCCGGCTGCGCGACGATGTCCAGGCGCTGCGCCGGGCCCTGGAGAAGCAGGCGGTGGTGCTCGGCACGGGCACCGACGCCGACGTCATCGCCTTCGCCACCGACGAGCTGGAGGCGGCGGTGCAGGTCTTCCACGTGCGCGACGGCCGGGTGCGCGGCCAGCGCGGCTGGGTGGTCGACAAGTCGGGCGACGCGGTCGACGTGCCGCAGGCGGGCGGTGAGCTCGCCGCGCTGGTCGAGCAGTTCCTCACCCAGTTCTACGGCGAGCAGGTCGCGGTGGCCGAGCAGTCCGCCGACGACCTGTCCGCCACCGTGGTGCCGCGCGAAGTGCTCGTACCGGAGCTGCCCGCCGACATCGAGCAGCTCCAGCAGTGGCTGTCGGGCTTGCGCGGCTCGGCGGTGAAGGTGCGGGTGCCCCAGCGCGGGGACAAGAAGGCGCTCGCCGAGACCGTGCAGCGCAACGCGATGGAGGCGCTGGCCCAGCACAAGCTCAAGCGGGCCGGCGATCTGACATCGAGATCGCAAGCGCTACAAGAGATCCAGGACGCTTTGGAGCTCGACACCGCGCCGCTGCGCATCGAGTGCGTCGACGTCAGCCACGTGCAGGGAACCGACGTGGTGGCCTCGCTGGTGGTCTTCGAGGACGGTCTGGCCCGCAAGTCGGAGTACCGCCACTACACGATCCGGGAGGCGGCCGGCGAGGGCCGCTCCGACGACGTCGGCAGCATCGCCGAGGTGACCCGCCGCCGGTTCCTCAAACTGCGCCGCGAGCGCGACATGATGGAGCACGAGGACCTCGCCGCGACCGGAAGCGACGAGGAGGCGCTCGACCTGACCTCCAGGCCGGGCATCGATCCCCGCACCGGGCGCCCGCGCAAATTCTCCTACCCGCCAAACTTGTTCGTCGTCGACGGCGGCGCGCCCCAGGTCGCGGCGGCCGCCGAGGTACTCGACGAGCTGGGCATCACCGACGTGGCGGTGGTCGGCCTGGCCAAACGGCTCGAAGAGGTGTGGGTGCCCGGGGAGAGTGACCCGGTGATTCTCCCGCGCACCAGCGAGGCGCTGTACCTGCTGCAACGGGTCCGCGACGAGGCCCATCGCTTCGCCATCACCTTCCACCGCAGCAAGCGCTCGCGTCGGATGACCGCCTCGGCGCTGGACTCGGTGCCTGGGCTCGGCACGGCGCGCCGGACCGCGCTGGTCACCCATTTCGGGTCGGTCGCCAAGCTGAAGCAGGCCACGGTCGAGGAGATCACCGAGGTGCCCGGGATCGGTGTGGCGACCGCGAAAGCGGTCCTTGCGGCGCTCGAGTCCGAATAGTCAGTCGACAGTGCACCGGAAGATTCGGTTTCGCGTACGTTGTGTCTGCGGCCGATACCGAAGCCGGTGCGCGATGATCGGAAGGCACCCCAGAGACGGATCCGGTAGGACATGACACGCGTCGAATCGAACAGCAGTGCGGGCAACCCGCCGACGAGCGCGGGACGAGTGGCCTCGTCCGGCACCGTCGGCGGGGCGAAACCGCAGGTCGAGGTCGTGATCGTGACCGGGCTCTCGGGCGCGGGCCGAGGCACCGCCGCCCGCGTGCTCGAGGACCTCGGCTGGTACGTGGCCGACAACCTGCCCCCGGAGCTATTCGGGCGGATGGTGGAGCTCGGGGCTTCGGCGAAGCCGCCGATCCGCCGTCTCGCGCTGGTCATGGACGTGCGCAGCCGGTTCTTCACCGGCGATCTGTCGGTGGTCACCGAGCAGTTGCGGACCCTGGGCGTGCGCACCAGGGTGCTGTTCCTGGAGGCCTCCGACGACGTGCTGATCCGGCGTTTCGGCTTCGCGCGGCGCAGGCATCCGCTGCAGAGCGAGAGCAAGGACGGCACGTTGTCGGCCGGCATCGCCGCCGAGCGGGTGCGCCTGTCCGCCGTCAAGGCGGCCGCCGACCTGGTGATCGACACCACCGAACTGTCCATCCATCAGCTGCACCGCAAGATGGAGGAGGCCTACGGCGGCGGCGCGCCCAGCGCATTGCAGCTCACCGTGCAGTCGTTCGGCTTCAAGTACGGAGTTCCGCTGGACGCGGACATGGTGTTGGATGTGCGTTTTCTACCCAATCCACATTGGATACCGGAATTGCGGGAACACACCGGTCAGGAGACGGTGGTCAGCGAGTACGTGCTGTCGCGTCCCGGCGCGGACGATTACCTGCGTACCTGCCACCACCTGGTCGAGCTGACCACGAACGGTTACCGCCAAGAGGGGAAGCGATACATGACGGTCGCAGTGGGCTGCACCGGAGGCAAGCACCGGAGCGTCGCGATTGCCGAGGCGCTGGGCGAGTTGATGAGCGAGGTCACCGGCGGACCGGAGGACTCCGCGGATGTGGTCCGGGTAGTGCATCGAGACCTGGGGCGCGAATGACCGGTTGGGAATCGAACCCCAGCATCGTCGCGCTGGGTGGCGGACACGGTTTGTACGCGACGCTGACCGCGGTGCGGCGGCTGACCAGGAAGATCTGCGCGGTGGTCACCGTCGCCGACGACGGGGGCTCATCGGGCCGGCTGCGCGCCGAGCTGGGGGTGCTGCCGCCCGGGGATCTACGGATGGCGCTGGCGGCCCTGGCGGCGGACGCCGACGGCGTCTGGACACAGACGGTCCAGCATCGGTTCGGCGGCACCGGCGCATTGGCCGGGCACTCCGTCGGCAACCTGATCCTGGCCGGACTCACCGAAGTGCTCGGTGACCCGGTCGCCGCGCTCGACGAGGTCGCCCGCATGTTGCGCATCACCGGACGGGTGCTGCCCATGTCGCCGATCGCGCTGGACATCGAGGCGGACGTGTCCGGATTGGAAGCGGATCCACGGGTGAGCCGCTGCATTCGCGGTCAAGTTGCCATCGCGACGACGCCGGGTAAGGTGCGGCGAGTGCGGCTGATTCCGTCCGATCCACCGGCCAGTCCGGAGGCGACCTCGGCGATCGAACACGCGGACGTCGTGGTGCTCGGCCCGGGATCGTGGTTCACCAGCGTGATCCCGCACGTCCTCGTCCCGGAGCTACGGGAGGCCCTGGTGTACACCAGGGCACGGAAAGTCCTGGTGCTCAACCTCGCCGCGGAGCCGGGGGAGACCGCGGGGTTCTCCGCGGAGCGGCATTTGCATGTATTGTCCCAGCACGCACCGGAATTCGTCGTCGACGAGGTGCTGGTCGACTCCGGCTCGGTACCGGAGGGCCGCGAGCGGGAACATGTGGCCAGGGCTGCCGAACAGTTGCGGGCACGAGTAACCTTCTCCGATGTCGCCGAAGCGGGAACGGACCGGCATCACCCCGGAAAGCTTGCCGCCGCACTGGATCAACTGATCCGGCAACCTCGGCCGCAAATGGCAGGGCTTCGAGTCGAGGGACGGCACATGGGTCAGGATGTGCGTTCCGGGTTGGGTGGAAAGGAGCGCGTCCCGTGGCGATGACAGCCGATGTGAAAGACGAGCTGAGCAGGCTCACGGTGTCGCAGGTGAGTTCCCGCAAGGCGGAACTGTCCGCACTGCTGCGTTTCGCGGGCGGCCTGCACATCGTCGGCGGCCGGGTGATCGTCGAGGCCGAGGTGGACATGGGGTCCATCGCGCGCAGGCTGCGCCGGGAGATCTTCGAGCTCTACGGCTACGGGTCCGACGTGCACGTGCTCGGCGCGGGCGGACTGCGCAAGACCTCCCGGTACGTCGTGCGCGTCTCCAAGGAGGGGGAGGCGCTGGCCCGGCAGACCGGCCTGCTCGATGTGCGCGGCCGTCCGGTGCGCGGCCTGCCCGCGCAGGTGGTCGGCGGCAGCATCGCCGACGCCGAAGCCGCTTGGCGCGGGGCGTTTCTCGCCCACGGCTCGCTCACCGAACCCGGACGTTCCTCGGCGCTCGAGGTCAGCTGCCCCGGACCCGAGGCGGCGCTGGCGCTGGTCGGCGCGGCCCGGCGGCTCGGCATCACCGCCAAGGCGCGCGAAGTGCGCGGCACCGACCGTGTGGTGGTGCGCGACGGTGAGGCGATCGGTGCGTTGCTGACCAGGATGGGCGCGCACGGCACCCGCATGGTGTGGGAAGAACGCAGGCTGCGCCGCGAAGTGCGCGCGACGGCGAATCGCCTGGCCAACTTCGACGACGCCAACCTGCGCCGCTCCGCGCGGGCCGCGGTGGCCGCGGCGGCCCGGGTGGAACGCGCGCTGGAGATCCTCAGCGACGACGTGCCCGACCATCTCGCCGCCGCGGGCAAGCTGCGCGTGCAGCACCGCCAGGCGTCGCTGGAGGAACTCGGTCAGCTCGCCGACCCGCCGATGACGAAAGACGCCGTCGCCGGTCGCATCCGGCGGCTGCTGTCGATGGCCGACCGGCGTGCCAAGGAACTGGGCGTGCCGGACACCGAGTCGGCCGTGACGGCCGAACTGCTCGACGAAGCCTGATCCGCGTCTGCGCGCTCGCCACGATCCCCGCGGCCGGATGGTCGCGGGGATCGTGGCGTTCCGGCGGCCGGAATTCCTGTTGGTCGGGCGTCTGACCAGGCATCCCGCCCGCGCGAATGCCAGGTGCGTGTCGGCGAGGTCACGGCAGGGCGTTAGTGTGAGTGGACATCGGAATGATCCGCTGGAAAGTTGAGGAGCGATAACGTGACTGTCCGGGTAGGCATCAACGGCTTCGGTCGTATCGGACGTAACTTCTTCCGGGCGGTGGAGGCGCAGAAGGCGCTCGGCACCACCGACATCGAGATCGTCGCGGTCAACGACCTCACCGACAACGCGACCCTCGCCACTCTGCTCAAGTACGACTCGATCCTCGGCCGGCTGCCCCAGGACGTCTCGCTCGACGGCGACGACACCATCGTGGTGGGCGACCAGCGGATCAAGGCGCTGGCCATCAAGGAGGGCCCCGCCGCGCTGCCGTGGGGCGACCTGGGCGTCGACGTGGTCGTCGAGTCCACCGGCATCTTCACCGACGCCACCAAGGCCAAGGGGCACCTCGCCGCAGGCGCGAAGAAGGTGATCATCTCCGCCCCGGCCAAGGGTGAGGACATCACCATCGTCATGGGCGTCAACGACGACAAGTACGACGGCAGCCAGAACATCATCTCCAACGCCTCGTGCACCACCAACTGCCTCGGCCCGCTGGCCAAGGTGCTCAACGACGAGTTCGGCATCGAGCGTGGCCTGATGACCACCATCCACGCCTACACCCAGGACCAGAACCTGCAGGACGGCCCGCACAGCGACCTGCGCCGCGCCCGCGCCGCCGCGCTGAACATCGTGCCCACCGGCACGGGCGCCGCGAAGGCCATCGGCCTGGTGCTGCCCGAGCTGCAGGGCAAGCTGGACGGCTACGCGCTGCGCGTCCCGGTCCCGACCGGTTCGGTCACCGACCTGACCGCGACCCTGCGCAAGTCGGCCTCCATCGAGGAGATCAACGCCGCCTACCAGGCCGCCGCCGAGGGCCCGCTGAAGGGCATCCTCAAGTACAACACCGATCCGATCGTCTCCAGCGATATCGTCACCGACCCGGCCTCGTCGATCTACGACGCTCCGCTGACCAAGGTGATCGACGACCAGGTCAAGGTCGTGTCCTGGTACGACAACGAGTGGGGTTACTCCAACCGTCTCGCCGATCTCATCGGCCTCGTCGGCAAGTCGCTCTGACGCGCATGGCTGTCAAGACACTCGCGGATCTGCTCGGCGAGGGTGTGGAGGGCCGGGGCGTACTGGTGCGCTCGGACCTGAACGTCCCCCTCGACGACAACGGACAGATCACCGACCCCGGCCGCATCGTCGCGTCGGCGCCGACCATCAAGGCGCTCGCCGAGGCGGGCGCCAAGGTCGTCGTGACCGCGCACCTCGGCAGGCCGAAGGGCGGGCCGGACCCGAAGCTGTCGCTGGCGCCGGTGGCTGCCAGACTCGCCGAGGAACTGGGCCGCAACGTCCAGCTCGCCGGTGACGTGGTGGGCCAGGACGCGCTCGCGCGGTCGGAGGGCCTCACCGACGGCGACGTGCTGCTGCTGGAGAACATCCGGTTCGACCCGCGCGAGACCAGCAAGGACGACGCCGACCGGGCCAAGCTGGCCGCGGCGCTGGTCGAGCTGGTCGGCGACGACGGCGCGTTCGTCTCCGACGGCTTCGGCGTGGTGCATCGCAAGCAGGCGTCGGTGTACGACGTCGCCGAGCAGCTGCCGCACTACGCGGGCACGTTGGTCGCGGCCGAGGTCGAGGTGCTGGCCAAGCTGACCGAGAACCCGGATCGGCCGTACGCGGTCGTGCTCGGCGGGTCCAAGGTCTCCGACAAGCTGGCGGTCATCGAAGCGCTCGCCCCGAAGGTCGACACGCTGGTGATCGGCGGTGGCATGTGCTTCACCTTCCTTGCCGCACAGGGCCTTTCGGTGGGCGCCTCGTTGCTGCAGGAGGAGATGGTCGACACCTGCAAGCAGCTGCTCGAGCAGTATGCCGACGTCATCCACCTGCCGCGTGACATCGTGGTGGCCGACAAGTTCGCCGCCGACGCGGAGTCGAAAGTCGTTCCCGCGCACGAGATCCCGGACGGCTGGCTCGGCCTGGACATCGGACCGGACTCGGTGGACCGCTTCTCGGCGTTGCTGACCGAGGCGCGGACCGTCTTCTGGAACGGGCCGATGGGCGTGTTCGAGTTCGAGAAGTTCGCGGCGGGCACCCGCGGGATGGCCGAGGCGATTGTGACCGCCACCGGCAAGGGCGCGTTCACCGTGGTCGGTGGCGGCGACTCGGCCGCGGCCGTGCGGGCGCTCGGCCTGCCGGAGGACGGTTTCTCGCACATCTCCACCGGCGGCGGCGCGTCGCTGGAGTACCTGGAGGGCAAGGAACTCCCCGGCATCGCGGTGTTGGAGGGCTGACCATGGCACGCAAACCGCTCATCGCGGGCAACTGGAAGATGAACCTCAACCACCTCGAGGCCATCGCTCTGGTGCAGAAGATCGCGTTCGCCCTGCCGGAGAAGTACTTCGACAAGGTGGACGTGGCGGTGATCCCGCCGTTCACCGACATCCGCAGCGTGCAGACGCTGGTCGAAGGGGACAAACTCCTGCTCACCTTCGGCGGCCAAGACGTCTCGGTGCACGAGTCGGGCGCCTACACCGGTGAGATCAGCGCGAGCATGCTCGCCAAGCTGGGCTGCACCTTCGTCGTGGTCGGGCACTCGGAGCGGCGCCAGTACCACAACGAGGACGACGCCACCGTGCTGGCCAAGGCCAAGCAGGCGTTGAAGCACGGGATCACTCCGATCGTGTGCATCGGCGAGGGCTTGAACATCCGCGAGGCGGGCACGCACGTCGAGTACAACCTCGAGCAACTGCGGGGATCGCTGAAAGGCCTGACGCCGGAGGAGATCTCGAAGATCGTCATCGCCTATGAGCCGGTGTGGGCGATCGGTACCGGCAAGGTCGCCACCCCCGCCGACGCGCAAGAGGTCTGCGGCGCGATCCGTGGGGAGCTGGAGAAGCTGGCCGGACCGGAGGTCGCGGCGGGCGTCCGCGTGCTCTACGGCGGTTCGGTGAACGCCAAGAACGTCGGAGAACTGGTCGCGCAGAGCGACATCGACGGCGCCTTGGTCGGCGGCGCTTCGCTCAAGGGTGACGAATTCGCCACCCTCTCCGCGATCGCTGCGGGCGGCCCCCTGCCCTGAGCAGGCACGACAGCCGACAGCCCGGTATCGCTGCGCGCGATACCGGGCTGTGCCGTTTACGCCGAGAGCGATCGCGGACCCCGGACGTGTGCCGCTCGTGCCATGATGTCGGAGCTCGATCCCATAGCCCGGCAAGGATTTCCGTGACTGTTCGCAAGCTGGCCCTGGCACTTCCGGTAGCGCTGCTCGCGCTGGCCACTCTCGTCGGCTGTTCCGCAGACGCGTCCGACGATCACGAGCACCACGACGTGGCATCGAGCACCGCCATCCCGGTGCGGCCGGAGCAGCGGGACGCAGGACATCGCAGGCTCGATCAACTCGTCGGAGAGTGGCAGGGCGACAAGTCGACCTTCGTCGCCGGCGGCACGGCGGAGAACCCCACCAAGCGGGAGATCGTCTCACGCTGGGAATGGATCGCCGAGACCGGCAACAATTTCCTGCGCGAAGAAGCCGAGGACATCCACGGCAGCAGTGCGTACTACCGGCTGGGACTCCTCGGTTTCGGACCGACCGACAACCGTTACGAGTGGACCACCGTCGACAGCGTCACGCCCATGACGATGAGTTACAAGGGCGCGAAAGGTAGCGGCGGCGATGTCGACATCGTCATGGCCGGGGAATTCACCGATCCGGGGGTGCTCGGCCCACAGTTCGTCGGGAAGAACATCCCGATGCGCACGCTGATCCGGCTGGAATCGGCCGACCGGGTGGTCATGGAGATCTATTTCGCGCCGCCCGGCGAAGCGGAGCGGATCGCCGACCGCGTCGTGCTCACCAGGAAGAAGTAACGAGCGCGCTCACTGCGCGTGCAGGACCAAGCCCGCGCCGTTGTCGTTGCGCAGGGTCAGCGTCTCGGCGTCCACCGTGGCGGTGGTCTTGCCGTCCAAGGCCTTCAGGACGGACTGCTCTACCTCCATCACCTCCGGCGAGCACAGCATCTTCGTGGTGGCGATCCGGAAGGTGACCTGCGTGCCGGACACTTCGGCGGTGCCGGTGAGGCGATTGCATCCGGTGCTGCCGGAGACGCTGTCGTCCTCGGCGATGGTGAGCGTCGGCTGCGCCTCGTCGAGGGCGCGCGAGCGGATGCTGCTGTTGTCGGTGATGAGCGCGGTGACCAACCAGGCTGTGCCCTTGACCGGTTTGTCCGGCCGGGCGACCTTCTTGTCGAGCAAGGTCACCGTGCGGTCGGGACTGCGCAGGGTGAGCCGTGCGCCCTCCAGCCGCCAGGTGGGCTTGGAATTCAGCAGGCCGCTGAGCCACTCGTCGGCGCCGCTCCGTTCGTCCTCGCAGGCCATCAAGGTGGTGGCCAAGCCGGAAACGTGCAGAACCTGATCGTCCAGGGAGACCGCGCCGGTGAACTTGTTGCACCCCGCGTCGGCCGCCACCCGGTCGTCGGTGAAGCTGATAGTCAACGGGCCGCCGCCGGGAATCGGGGTGCCTTCGACGTCCGTGGAGAGAAAGGTGCGGCCCACCGGGGTCGGCTCGCCCCCGGCGCGATCCGGCTCTCCCCTCGAGCACGCCGCGATCGCGCAGAGGGCGACCAGGACGAGCGGTGCTGATCGCGCGAAGAGTGCCGCCATGCGGCGATGCTACCGACGACGGCCTGCCGCGCGGAGTGCGCACCGGCATCATCGGCCTGCCGCCGGCCCTGTACCGCGCCGGATCCCGGACTCATGGGATGACTCGCCCCGCGGCGTATTACGATCTGTGCCGTGCACCGATGCTTCCCTATCACCCCGCCGCCCGCCTCCTGAGCGAGGTGTAGGTATCCAGCGCGCCACCGTGTGGTGGGCGCGCTCTTTCGGCATCGCCGCGCACCTCGCTTCCGCGACCCCGATCCCTTTCGTCGCAGGAGCGCGATCTTTCATGTCCTCATCTGTGTCCTCCGCCGCCCGTTCCGGGGTGGTCCATCTCGTCGGCGCCGGACTTCTCTGGGGTACCGGCGGCCTGCTCGGCACGCTGGTCCATCGGGCCACCGGTTTGCCGCCCGTCTCGGTGGCCACCTGCCGCCTCGCCGTCGGTGGGCTGCTACTGGTGGTCCTGCTCGCGGGCACGCGGCGGCCGTGGCCGCGGGATCCGTTGGCTTGGCGCCGGATCGGCGCGGTCGCGGTCCTCGCCGCGATCTTCCAGGCCGCCTACTTCGGCGCTGTCGCGGCGTCTACGGTCGGCCTCGCGACGCTGATCACGATCGGCATGTCGCCGGTGGTCGTCGCGGGGTTGGAGCATGTCACCGGCAGGCATGCGGTGGACCGCCGCCGTGCGGTGACGATCGGCATCGCCCTGGGCGGGCTGGCGTTGCTGGTCGCGCCGAGCGGTCGTGCCGGTGCGGGGGCGTTGCTGTTGGGCGCGGCGCTGGCGGCGGTGGCCGCGGTGGCGTTCGCGACGGTCACCGTACTCAACGCGGCGCCGGTGCCCGGGCTGGACGCGATGACCACCACGGGGCTCGGGTTCACCGGCGGCGCGGTGCTGCTCGTTCCGCTCGCGGCACTGGGCGGGCTGACGTTCGACCCGACGCCCGCCGGTCTCGCGCTCGTTCTGTTGCTGGGGCTCGCGCCCACGGCGGTCGCCTACACCCTGTACTTCCGCGGGCTGTCCGAGGCGCGCTGGCATCGCCGCGGTGCTGGCTCTGCTCGAACCGCTCACGGGTGCGGTGCTGGCGGCGGTGGTCCTGGGCGAACGCCTCACCACGCCGGGGCTGGCCGGGGCCGCGTTGCTGATCGTGGCGTTGCTGCTGGCCGCAACGGCGGCGGGTACGGCGGACCAGGGTCCGGACGCGGCGTCGGGGCGGCGTCGTCGCCGCGACTAAGCTTCGGCGCGTGACAACTGCCGCGACGACCCCGATTTCCACTTGGGCGCCGCTGCGGGCACCGGTGTACCGCGCGCTGTGGATAGCGCAGCTGGTGTCGAATCTCGGCACCTGGATGCAGACCGTCGGCGCGCAATGGATCATGGTCGACCAGCCCAACGCGGCGGCGCTGGTGTCGTTCGTGCAAACCGCCATCACGCTTCCGGTGATGCTGCTGGCCATCCCATCCGGGGTGATCGCCGACCTGGTGGACCGGCGCAGGCTGTTGCTCGGCGCCCAGTCCACGATGGCGGTGCTGGCCCTGCTGCTCGCCGTGTCGACGGCGACGGGCCACACCACGCCCGCGGTGCTGCTCACCTTGTTGTTCCTGCTCGGTTGCGGCCAGGCGTTGACCGCGCCGGCCTGGCAGGCGATACAGCCCGAACTGGTCTCGCGCGAGCAGATCCCGGCGGCGTCCGCGCTGGGCAGCATGAACATCAACATCGGCAGGGCGGTGGGACCCGCGCTGGCGGGTGCGCTGGTCTCGCTGTCCGGGCCGACGCTGGTGTTCGCGCTGAACGCGGTGTCGTTCGTCGGAATCGTCGCGGTACTCACGGTCTGGCGCCGGCCGGCGACCGACCGGCGCCTGCCCACCGAGCGGCCCCTGGCGGCGTTGCAGGCAGGCACGCGGTTCATCCGCGCGGCGCCCGCGATCCGCCGGGTGCTGCTGCGCTCGATCCTGTTCATCGCGCCCGCGAGCGCGGTGTGGGCGCTGCTGCCGGTGATCGCGCGCGACCGGCTCGGGCTGTCGTCGTCGGGCTACGGGTTGATGCTCGGCGCCCTCGGCGTCGGCGCGGTGCTCGGCGCGGCGGCGCTGTCCCGGCTGCGGGCGTGGCTGACCCCGACACAGCGGCTCACCATCGCCGCGATCCTGTTCGGGGCGGCGACGGCCGGCACCGCGCTGCTGCGCGTGCTGCCGGTGGTGCTGGTGCTGCTGGTGTTCGCGGGGCTGGCCTGGCTGCTGGCGATGTCCACGATGAACTCGACCATGCAACTGCTGCTGCCCGCCTGGGTGCGGGCGCGTGGGCTGTCGGTGTACCTGCTGGTGTTCATGGGCGGGCAGGCGATCGGTTCGCTGGTCTGGGGTCTGGTCGCCGACGCGATCGGCTCGGTGCCCGCGCTGCTGTGGGCGGCGGTGCTGCTGGCGTTCTGCGCGGTGAGCACGGTGTGGTTGCCCATCCGGAACGACCCCGAGGTGCTCGACCTGACACCCTCGGCGTTCTGGCCGGAACCCGAACTGGCGGTCGTGCCCGATCCCGACGACGGTCCGGTGTTGATCCTGCGCAGCTACGACGTGCCGCCGGAGGACGTCGAGGAGTTCCTCGCCGCCATGGCCTTCGTCGGCCGGTCCCGGCAGCGCACCGGCGCGATGGAATGGCGTCTGTATCGCGACGTCGGGGTGGTCGACCGCTTCGTCGAGGCGTTCGTCGTACGGTCGTGGGCCGAGCACATGCACCAGCATCAGGTCCGGCTCACCGCGCAGGATCAGCTGCGGGAAGAGGCCGTCGCGAAGTTCGGCGCCGCTGAGGGCGACCAGGTCACCCACCTGGTCGCGGTGGACCGGCGCTGATGCCGGTTCCGGCCGAGTGCCTGATTCGGTGCGATCGCACCGACCGCATACACTGTCCGGCATGCGGATGTTCCTGGATATCCTCCTGATCATCACCAGCGTGCTGCTGGTGCTGCTGGTGCTGCTGCACCGCGCCAAGGGTGGAGGTCTGTCCAGCCTGTTCGGCGGCGGCGTGCAGTCCAGTCTGTCCGGGTCCACCGTCGTGGAGAAGAATCTCGACCGCGTCACCATCTTCACGGGCGTCATCTGGCTGATCGCCATTCTCGGCATCGGCCTGGAGATCAAGTTCGCCTGATTTCGCCGGTCGCCGCCGCACCGAGCACGGTCGCGGCGATGAAGAACGTGGCGGGATGACTCGTCCCTGCCCGGCTGCCACGCCACCGCGCGTCGCGAATCATCGCAACGGAGCGGCGGTGCTCGCGGTTGCCGTCCACCCGCCACTGGCCGCGGGAACAAGGTGGCTTGGTCCGACCTGGCCGATCGGCCGCTGGTGGTGGACACGGTCTCCGGCACCGCCGACGCGGCGTCGTGGCAGCAGGCGAACCCGGACCGGGCCGTCATCTCCTGCCCGAACTTCGACGAATGGATCGCGGCCGACCGTGGCATCGGCGTCGTGCCCGAACTGACGCGCACCAGGGCGCCGCACCCCGGCGTCGGCCATCCGCGCGTCCCCGCCGCACCGCCCTACACGTGTACCCGGCGTGACGCGCGCCCGGTCCCGCCGCGCTCGGTGCAGCGGGTCCTCGGCGGCGCCGTCCGACCGAGTCAGTCGACGCGCGGAATGCGACCGTCGATGTCGGTGAACCCGTAGTACTCCGCGAGATCTGCCACCGGCCAGGGCAATCCGGTGCGTGAGCGCCGTCCCGCGTCGGTGGCGAGCGCGACGACCGCGCGGCCGGTGAAACGGGGCGTCTGCGCGTCGCCGAGGTCGAAGGTGCCCTCACCGGGCAGCGTGACCATCCGCTTGCCGTCGGCGTCGGCCGGAACCAGTTGCAGCAGTTCGGTGTTCACGATGCCGGGCCAGAGCGAGACCACGGTCACCTCGGTGCCGGCGAGGTTGTGCGCCAAGTCGGCGGTGAGCCGGTCCAGAGCGGATTTCGCGACGCCGTACACGGCGTTGTGCATGTATCTGCGTGCCCCGGGCGAGGAGATGTTGACGATCAGACCGCCCGATCCGATCAGCAACGGTGCGGCGAAATAGCTCGCCACGTAATGGGATCGGACGCCGACGTCGAACGACTCGTCCCACGCCGCGGGCGGCACCTCCCAGAACGGCTTGCCCAGCCAGCGCGCCGCGGCGGGGGAGTTGTAGACGTTGTTCACCAGCACGTCCAGTCTGCCGTGCTCGGTGCGGATCAGCTCGAACAACCGCTCCACCGCGTCGTCGTCGCGGTGATCGCACACGAACGGGATGCCGACCCCGCCCGCGGCATCGATTTCCGCGGCCGTGGCGTGTACGGTGCCGGGTAGTCGTCCCTGCGCCGTCGAGCGCCCGGTGACGAACACCGTGGCGCCCGCCGCACCGAGTTCCAGCGCGATCCCCTTGCCGATGCCGCGGCTGGCGCCGGTGACCACCGCGACCCTGCCTTCGAGCCTCTCGGGTATTCCGCTCACGAAACCGGAACATTACCGTGAAACGATAACGTGTTCTAGGTTTTGGAGGTCCGAGTGGAACTGACCCATCGGTTCGTGACGTCCGGCGGTGTCCGCATGCACGTCGCCGAGCAGGGAACGGGGCAGCCGGTGGTCTTCTGCCACGGTTTCCCGCACACCTGGTACATCTGGCATCGCCAGCTTCCCGCCATCGCCGCGGTCGGATACCGCGCTCTGGCGCCGGACTTGCGCGGGTACGGCCGGACCGAGGTCCCGGCCGACCCGGAGGCGTACACCAATCGCGCGGTCTGCGGGGATCTGCTCGCCCTGCTCGACGACATCGGCGCCGAGCAGGCGGTGTTCGTCGGCTTGGACTTCGGTGCGGCACTGGTGTGGGAGCTGGCGTTGCGCGCACCGGAGCGGGTGCGCGGCGTCATCGTCTTGAACAACCCGTTCGCGCCGCGTCCGCCGCGCGCTCCGTCGCAGTTGTGGGCGAAGGCCGCGGCTCGGCACTTCCTGCACCTGCACTATTTCCAGACCCCGGGCGTGGCGGACGAGGAACTCGCCGCGGATCCGAGGGGGTTCCTGGCCCGCGTGTACTACGCGCTCAGCGCCGACTACCACTATCTGGACACCTGGCGCTTCCCGGCGGAGGGCACCGGCTATCTCGACGTGCTGCCGCAAGCGCCTGCGCTGCCGTGGAGCTGGCTCGGCGCGGACGAGTTGGACGTGCTGGCGGGTGATTTCGAACGCACCGGCTTCACCGGCGGGCTGAATTGGTACCGCAACCTGGACCGCAATTGGGAACTCACCGCCGACTACGCGGACGCGAAAGTCACCGTGCCCGCCTACTTCCTGTACGGCGACCGCGATCCCGATATGGAAGGATTCAGCGGTCGTGACCCGCTGGCCACCATGCGCGCGCACGTCACCGACCTGCGCGCGGTCACCGAGATCGCCGACGCGGGCCACCTCGTGCAGTTGGAACGGACCGAGCAGGTGAACGCGTTGCTCACCGACCATCTCGCCCACCTCGCGGCCCACCGGGCCGAGCTTCCGGCCTGAGGCGAAACGTCCTCGGGCTCAGTGGGGTTCGTTGTCGGTGGGCACCGCTAATGTTCGGTGAATGAGTTATAGCCTGAGCATCTACGTCGTCGAACTGGACAGGATCTCCGGCGCCATCGGGTCCCGGGACGACAAGCTCCGGCGGATGATCGGCGGCCGGTTCAAGGCCCAGTTGACCCACGACGACGACTGGTTCGCCGACGAGATCGCGGCCGGCGCGCCCACCCGTTACGAGGCGGTGCGCGCCGTCATCGACGGCGGCCCGTTCGACCCGGCCTACGGTTTCCAGTACGGCTACGCCTACCAGACGATCTGCCAGTTCTACGGGCGGTTCGTGGACAACCGCTACTTCTCGGCGTTCCGTGGCCGCTGGCTCGACCACATCGACGACGGCCTGGCCACGCTCGGCATCAAAGCGGTCAGCGTCCGCGCGTTCATGTATCACTCGCTGCCGTCCTCGCTGCCGCAGCCCGACGAACTGCCCGGCTACGGCGAATGGACGCCGGAGCAGTGCGCGGAAGCGCTGGTGCAGTGGGAGTCCACCACGCCGCCGCAACGGGAGGAGGTCGACCACGAGGTGCTCGCGGCCATCGAGTCCTGCGTCGCGTGGATCCGGGAGGCGCAGGCGCGTCCCGGATGGGGCGTCGCCGGGTTCTTCTACTGAGCCGCCGACCTATTGGTATTCCCCGGCCAGCTTCGGGTAGTCCGACCACCGCGGCAGCGGCTGGTAGTCGAGGTAGGCGGTGAGGCGGTCGAGCAGGTATTGCCAGCGCGGGCCGATCGCGCCGGCGTCGGCGGGAGATACGTGGCGGCGGGTCAGTTCCACGGTGGTGACCACGCCGACCTGGCTCATCCGGACTTCGAGCAGGCAACCGTCGATGTGCACGACCAGTTCGTGCGGCGCCTGGCAATGGTCGACGCGCACCGCGACCGGGCCGGAGACTGGACCGTCGAACAAGTCGATGGTGAGGTTGCCGTTACCGCCGGAGACGGCGCCGAGCCAGCGGGCGAGCTGGCCGCGCTCGGTGGCCGCCGACCATACGTCCAGCACGGGCTTGTGGAACGACCGCAGGTAGTGCAGAAGCACCAGGTCGCCGTCGGCCGTGTGCTCGTGCTCCGGTCGTACCTCGCCGAGCATGGACACCGTGGTCATCGCGAGTCCTTTCCACTGCTGGTCACCGTCACCTCACTGTATTTCCACTATTCCCCGGCCGAATCGAATTCCGGGGAATGCCGGGCCTCGGCGCGCCGCGGTGGCGCGCCGGCCTCCTCGACCACCAGCCGGAGGGCCGCCGCTTCGATGCGGTCCTCGTCCAGGAGCACCGTCGCGGCGGCCGGGCCGAGCGGTACGAAGCTGTCTTCGCTGGTCACGCGCGCGAGACGGCCGGTGAAACCGGCGTCGATCAGAGCGGCGCACACCGCCTCCGACACGCCACCGCTGCGGCGGGTCTCGTCCGCGACGAGCACCCGCCCGGTCGCGTGCGCGTGCCGCAAAAGGTCCTCCACCGGAAGCGGCGCGAGCCAGCGCAGGTCGAGCACCCGCGCGTGGATCCCGTGCCGGGCCAGCCGCCGCGCGACGCGCAGGCTCATCGGCACCCCGTTGGCGAAAGCGGCGATGGTCAGGTCGGCCCCCTCGCCGTAGACCCGGGCGCGGCCGATGTCGACGTGTCCGGCCGCGGACGGGCGCGCCAGCCAGCCGCCGTCGCCCGAATCGTGCAGATCGCGGGTGTGGTACAGCGCGATGGGCTCGAGATACAGGCACACCCTGCCGTCCACCCGGGCCGCGGACACGCAAGTGCGCAGCATCGCCGCGGCGTCGTCGGCGCGGGACGGGGAGGCCAGCACGACACCGGGGATGTCGCGCAGCGCGGCCACCGAGTTGTCGTTGTGGAAATGGCCGCCGAATCCTTTCTGGTAGGCGTATCCGGCGATGCGCACCACCATCGGATTGCGGTAGCGGCCGTCGGAGAAGAACGACAACGTGGCCGCTTCGCCGCGGATCTGGTCGGCGGCGTTGTGCAGGTAGGCGAGGTACTGGATTTCCGGGATGGGCACGAGACCGGCCAGCGCCGAGCCCAGCGCGGTGCCGAGCACGCTCTGTTCGTCCAGCAGGGTGTCGAATACCCGGCGCGCGCCGAACGTCTTCTGCAACCCCTTCGTCACGCCGTACACGCCGCCTTTGCGGCCGACGTCCTCCCCGAAGACCAGCACGTCGCGATCTCGCTCCAGCAGGCTCGCGAGGGTGTCGTTGATCGCCTGCGCCACGGTCATCGGATCCGTCCGTGCCGCGCCGTTGCGGCGGGGCGGCGCATCCGGGCTCGCGATCGCGTCGCCGGTGTCCGCGTGAGCGCGGGGGAGCGGTCCGGTGCGCAGCACGTCGGCGCGCACGAGCGCCGGACGGGACGGGGCGATCGGGGCCATGACGGCCGCCGCGGAGGCGAGTTTCGGTTCCGCCGAAACCACTTCGGCGGCCGCGGCGACACGGCGACCCAGCTCGGCGTAGCGGTCGAGCACGTCGGCGGGTGTGGCCACGCCGGACTCGATGAGCAACCGCGCGGTCGCAGGCACCGGGTCGCGGGCGAGGTCGGCGGCGAGGTCGGCGGGGCGGCGGTAGGCGGTTTCGACGTCGGATCCCGCGTGGCCGAGCAGCCGCACGGTCCGCAGATGCAGGAACGCGGGCGCGCGGTGGTCGCGTACCCACCGCGCGGCAGCCTCGGCGCTGGTCAGCGCGTCCAGTGCGGCGCAGCCGTCCGCGTGGAAGTACGCCAGGCCCGGACGGCTGCCGTACGCCTGCTCGATCCACTCCGCAGGAGTGGGGACGCTGATCCCGATGCCGTTGTCCTCACAGACGAACAGGATGGGCATCTCGACTCCCTGGCGCGCGGTGTGGATCGCGGCATTGATCGCCCCGGCCGCGGTGGAATGGTTCGCCGACGCGTCGCCGAAACTGCACACCACCACCGAATCGGCGGGCCACGGACCGTCGACACCGAGCCGCGCCGCCCGATCGATCGCGAACGCCAACCCGACCGCGCGCGGGAGGTGTGACGCGATGGTCGAGGTCTGCGGGATGATGTGGGCCGCGGCGCTGCCGAACACCTTGTGCCGCCCGCCGGAAATCGGGTCCGCCGCCGCGGCGACCACGCCGAGCAGCACGTCCCGGATCGGGTCCAGCCCGGGCACGCGGCGGGCCCGGTGCACGAAGAACGCGCCCGACCGGTAGTGCAGGAGTGCGGGGTCGGTGAGCCGCAGGGCGGCCGCCACGGCGGCGTTGCCTTCGTGACCGGACGATCCGATGCTGTAGTAACCGCGTCGGGTGCCGCCGAGACGGCGTGCCGCTAGATCGAGATGCCTGCTCGTCGCCTGGGCTTCGAACAGTTCCAGGCACGCAGCGCCCGTGATCGCACTGCCGGGCGCGATCGGCTCGTCCGCCGACCGGCCCGGTCGCGGGACGAGTGCGGCGACGGCGGCGCGGAACCGCTCGTCCAAATCCACTGCCTGCTCGGTCACCGACCGATCATCTCGTAAAGTCCACCGCCCGGCTGGGATTTCCTGCGTTGTTCTTCTGGCGATCCAGCCTGGCGGCGGACAAATTCACGCGATCGTCGGGATTTGCTCAGCCCAGAGCGGACGCGGCTTCTTGATCGAGCAGCCACGTGGTGGAGTCGATACCCGTCGCACCCGCCGCGGGCACCTCCACCGGCTCCGCGCCGCCGATGGCCGCGGCCACCGCCTCGGCCTTGGCCGCGCCGCCGACCACCAGCACGACGTGTCTGCTGCGGCGGATCGCGGGCAGCGTGAGCGTCACCCGCACCGGCGGCGGTTTCGGTGAATTCGTGACGGCGACCACGAGCTCGTGCTCTTCGCGCACGGCGTCGGTGTGCGGGAACAGCGAATTCACGTGCCCCTCGCCGCCCATGCCGAGCAGATGCAGATCGAACGCGCCGTGTTCGGCGAGGTGGGCGTGCACCGTCGCGGAGTACTCGGCGGCCGCCTCCACCGGGTCCGGATACTCGCCGTCGGAGACGGCCACCGGATGCACCCGCGCCGGGTCCACCGGCACGTGGTCGAACAGGGCTTGCCTGGCTTGCAGGTCGTTGCGCTCCGGATCGTTCGCGGGCACGAAACGCTCGTCGCCCCAGAACACGTCGACCCGGGACCAGTCGATGTCGCCGGGCGACTTGCGCACCTGCTCGAGCAAGGCGATGCCGGTGCCGCCGCCGGTCACCACCACCGACGCGGAACCCCGATCGGCTTGAGCCGCCACGACGACCGAGACGAAGCGGGCCGCCGCGGCGGCCACCAGCGACTCCTGGTCGAGGTGCACCTCGACGGTGTCGCTGGGGAACGGCGAATCGGTGTGCTCACTCATAGATCACCTTCTCGAGTCCGGCCAGCGCCTCCGCGTAGGTCTCGTCGGCGTCCAGCCTGCGTAGGTCTTCGGCGAGGCAATCGCGAGTCGCTCTGCGCGCCAGAGCGATTCGCTGCACCGGTTCCCCGGTGCGGGTCAACGTCGCGGTGCGGCCGGTCTGCGGGCGTTCGATCGCGATGGAGACGGTGGGGCGGTGCAGTTCCACCCGCAGCGGCCCGGTGCGCCTGCGGACCGGGCAGTCCAGCCGGGCGGCCAGCCAACCGGCCAGCATGTCCAGAGCGGGCTCGTCGCGCAGCCCGGACACCGTCACCGAATCGACCGACTCGAACGGCGGCTCGTCCATGGCCGCCGCCAGCAGGGCGCGCCAGTACGTGATCCGGCTCCAGGCCAGATCGGTGTCGCCGCTGGCGTAGGACTGCAGCCGCTTCTTGATCGCCGCCTGCGGGTCGGGCGCGAACGTGGCGTCGGTGATGCGGCGGCCGGCCAGGCGGCCCACCGAATCCTTGGACGGGAACTCCGGCGCCCCGCGCGGCCACCAGGCGACCACCGGCGTGTCCGGCAGCAGGAACGGGGTGACGACACTGCTCTCGTGGTTCACCAGCTGACCTTGCAGGCGCAGCACGATGACCTCGGCCGCGCCCGCGTCGCCGCCCACCCGGATCTGCGCGTCCAGCCGGGTGGCGGCCTCCCGGTCGCCGCGCGCGAGCACCACCACGCGACAGGGGTGCTCGCGGCTGGCCTCGTTCGCCGCCTCGATCGCGTGCTCGGCTTCGGAGCTGTCGAGCGTGCACACCACGAGCGTGAGCACGCGGCCCACGGTGATCACGCCGTTGTTCTCACGCAGCTGCACGATGCGTTTGGTGACCTCGCCGGTGTCGGTCCCGGGCATGTCGACGATCACGGGCGCCGCCATTCCCGCCCGGTGCGGGCGATCATCTCGTCGGCCGAGGCCGGGCCCCAGGTACCCGCCTCATACGGCTCCGGCCTGCCTTCGGCGGCCCAGTGCTCGAGCACCGGATCCAGAATGCGCCAGGACAATTCGACCTCCGCGTTCACCGGGAACAGCGACGGAACCCCGAGCAGCACGTCGAGGATCAGGCGTTCGTAGGCCTCGGGAGAGGATTCGGTGAACGCCTCGCCGTAGCTGAAGTCCATGTTGACGTCGCGCACCTCCATGCCGGAGCCGGGTACTTTCGAGCCGAACCGCGTGGTGATGCCCTCGTCCGGCTGCACCCGGATGACCAGCGCGTTCTGCCCGAGTTCCTCGGTCATGGTCTGGTCGAACGGCAGGTGCGGAGCGCGCTTGAAGATCACCGCGATCTCGGTGACCCTGCGGCCGAGCCGTTTCCCGGTGCGCAGGAAGAACGGGACGCCCGCCCAGCGGCGGGTGTCGATCTCCAGCCGGATCGCGGCATAGGTCTCGGTGGTCGACTCCGGGTCGAAGCCTTCCTCCTGCGCCAGACCGACGACGTGTTCGCTGCCCTGCCAGCCCTCGGTGTACTGTCCGCGCGCGGTGGTCTCGTCCAGCGGTTCGACGAGCTTGGTCGCGGAGAGCACCTTGATCTTCTCGGTCTGCAACTGCTTGGGCTCGAAGCTGATCGGCTCCTCCATGGCGGTGAGCGCCAGCAGTTGCAGCAGGTGGTTCTGGATCACGTCGCGCGCGGCGCCGATGCCGTCGTAATACCCCGCGCGACCACCGAGGCCGATGTCCTCGGCCATGGTGATCTGCACGTGGTCGACGAAATTGGCATTCCAGATCGGCTCGTAGAGCTGGTTGGCGAAGCGCATCGCGAGGATGTTCTGGACCGTCTCTTTGCCCAGGTAATGGTCGATGCGGAACACTCGTTCCTCGGGGAACACTCCGTTGACCAGCGCGTTGAGCTCCTGCGCGCTTTTCAGATCGTGCCCGAACGGCTTCTCGATGACGACCCGCCGCCAGGGTTTGCGTGCCGCGTCCGGCCCGGCCGTCTGCGCCAAGCCGTGCGCGCAGAGCTGATCGAGCACGACCGGGAACATGTTCGGCGGGATCGACAGGTAGAACGCGTGGTTGCCGCCCGTGCCGCGCTCCTTGTCGAGCGTGGTGAGGGTGTCGGCGAGCCGGTCGAACGCCGCGTTGTCGTCGAAGCTGCCCTGGACGAACCGGATGCCTTCGGAGAGCTGGTCCCAGACCTCCTGGCGGAAGGGGGTGCGCGCGTGCGCCTTCACCGCCTCCAGCACCACTTGGGCGAAGTCCTCGTCGGCGTAGTCGCGGCGCGCGAAGCCGACCAAGCCGAATGCCGGGGGCAGCAGCCCCCGGTTCGCCAAGTCGTAGATGGCCGGCATCAGCTTCTTGCGGGACAGGTCACCCGTGACGCCGAAGATGACCATGCTGCACGGTCCGGCGATGCGCGGAAGACGTTTGTCCCGCTTCTCACGCAGCGGGTTGTGCCATTCGGCCGCGTCCGGCCGATCCGCGGGCGCTGCTTCGGCCATCGGTCAGCCGTTCCCGGTCGACGCCGACTTCAGCTCGTCGGCGGTGGCGGAAAGCAGCTCCTCCCAAGATTTCTCGAATTTGTCCACGCCCTCGCGCTCGAGCACCGCGAACACGTCGTCGAGGTCGATGCCGACCGCGGCGAGCCGATCGAAGACCTCCTGGGCCTCCTCCGCCTTGCCGGAGACCGTGTCGCCGCCGACCGCGCCGTGGTCGGCGACCGCCTGGAGCGTCTTCTCCGGAAGCGTGTTCACCGTGTTGGAGGCGACCAACTCGGTGACGTACATCGTGTCGGGATACTCCGGGTTCTTCACCCCGGTGGAGGCCCACAGCGGGCGCTGCCGATTCGCACCCGACGCGGCCAGGTTCAGGAACGTCGAGGTGTGCTTGCCGCCGTCGAACACGTCCTGGTACTCCGCGTAGGCCAGGCGGGCGTTGGCGATGCCTGCCTTGCCGCGCAGCGCGAGCGCCTCCTCGGTGCCCAGCGCCTCCAGCCGCTTGTCGATCTCGGTGTCCACGCGGGAGACGAAGAACGAGGCGACGGAATGGATCTTGGCCGGGTCGTGGCCGCCGACCTTGGCCTTCTTCACACCCTCCAGATACGCGCCCATCACCGCGCGGTAGCGCTGGACCGAGAAGATCAGCGTGACGTTCACGCTGATGCCCTCCGCGATCACCGCGGTGATGGCGGGCAGGCCCTCCTCGGTGGCGGGGATCTTGATGAACAGGTTGGGCCGGTCGACGATCTTCCACAGTTCCACCGCCTGCGCGACGGTGCGGTCGGTGTCGAACGCCAGGCGCGGGTCGACCTCGATGGAGACCCGGCCGTCCACGCCGCCGGTCGCCTCGAAGACCGGAGCGAACACGTCGCAGGCCGCGCGGACGTCGTCGGTGGTGATCGTGCGGATCGCGGCGTCGGCGTCCGCGCCTTGTGCGGCAAGCTCTTTCAGCTGGCCGTCGTAGGCGTGGCCCTGGCTGAGCGCACCCTGGAAGATCGTCGGGTTGGTGGTGACCCCGACGACGGACCGGGTCTCGATCAGCTCGAGCAGGTTGCCGGTGCGGATCCGGTCCCTGGACAGATCGTCGAGCCATACGGACACTCCCGCCGCCGAGAGGGCGGCGAGATTTTCGTTCTGAGCCATGAGCGCTTATCCCTTCACGTTCTCGAGCGTGCGCTGCGCGGCGGCAACGACGGCTTCCGGAGTGAAGCCGAATTCGCGGAACAGGGTCTTGTAGTCGGCGGAGGCGCCGAAGTGCTCGATCGACACGATCTCACCCGCGTCACCGGCGAACCGGTGCCACGGCATCGCGATACCGGCTTCGACGACGACACGAGCGGCGATCGCGGGCGGAAGCACCTCGTCCCGGTAAGCCTTGTCCTGCGCGTCGAACCACTCCACGCACGGCATCGACACCACTCGGGTGGCGATGCCCTGCTCCTCCAGCGTAGTGCGGGCGGCGACGGCGAGCTGCAGCTCCGAACCGGTGGCGATCAGGATCACTTGCGGTGTGCCGGTGGACGCCTCGGCCAGCACGTAGCCGCCCTTGGACACGCCCTCATAGCTGGTGCCTTCCAGGATCGGCAGATCCTGGCGGGTCAGCGCAAGCCCGGATGGGCCGTCCTGGTGCGGCAGCTCCGACACCGAGAAGTGCGACCGGTGCTCGCTGCTGTCGCGCTCCAGAATGGTGCGCCAGGCGTAGGTGGTCTCGTTGGCGTCGCCCGGACGGACCACGTTCAGGCCCGGGATCGCGCGCAGGGCGGCGAGGTGCTCGATCGGCTGGTGCGTCGGGCCGTCCTCGCCGAGGCCGATGGAGTCGTGGGTCCAGACGTAGATGGCGGGCACCCGCATCAGCGCGGCCAGGCGCACGGCGGGACGCATGTAGTCGCTGAAGACCAGGAAGGTGCCGCCGTAGGGCCGGGTCGGGCCGTGCAGCGCGATGCCGTTGAGGATCGCGCCCATCGCGTGCTCGCGGACGCCGAAGTGCAGGGTGCGGCCGTACGGGTCGGCCTTCCACATGCCGGTGGAGATCGACTCCGGCCCGAAGCTGGGCTGGTCGGGCATGGTGGTGTTGTTGGACTCGGCGAGGTCGGCCGAACCGCCCCACAGCTCCGGCAGCACCGGCGCCAGGGCGGCGAGCACCTTGCCGGACGCCTTGCGGGTGGCCATGCCCTTCGGATCCGGTTCGTGCACAGGCAGATTCGCGACCCAGTTGTCCGGCAGCCGCCGCTCGATCAGGCGGTCGAACAGCGCTTTGTTCTCGGGGTTGGCCGCGGCCCACGCGTCGAAGGACTTCTGCCACTGCGCGTGCGCCTCGCGGCCGCGCTCGACGACCTTGCGGGTGTGCTCGATGACGGCCGGGTCCACGTCGAAGCTCTTGTCCGGATCGAAGCCGAGGACCTTCTTGGTGGCGGCGACCTCGTCGGCGCCCAGCGCCGCGCCGTGGGCGGTGCCGGTGTTCATCTTGCTGGGGGCCGGGTAGCCGATGATGGTGCGCAGCACGATGATCGAGGGCTTGCCCGTCTCGGCCTTGGCGGCTTCCAGTGCGGCCTCGATAGCGACGACGTCCTCGCCGCCCTCGACCACCTGCACGTGCCAGCCGTAGGCCTCGTACCGCTTCGCGACGTCCTCGGTGAAGGCGATGGTGGTGTCGTCCTCGATGGAGATCTTGTTGTCGTCGTAGACCAGCACGAGGTTGCCCAGTTGCTGGGTGCCCGCCAGCGACGACGCCTCGGAGGTGACGCCTTCCTCCAGGTCACCGTCGGAGGCGATCACGTAGATGAAGTGGTCGAACGGGCTGGTGCCGGGCGCGGCGTCCGGGTCGAACAGACCGCGCTCGCGCCGCGCGGCCATCGCCATGCCGACCGCCGAGGCGAGGCCCTGGCCGAGCGGACCGGTGGTGATCTCCACGCCGTCGGTGTGCCGGAACTCCGGGTGGCCCGGGGTGAGCGAGCCCCACTTGCGCAGGTTCTTCAGGTCGTCCAGCTCCAGGCCGTAGCCCGCCAGGTAGAGCTGGATGTACTGGGTGAGGCTGGAGTGCCCGCAGGACAGCACGAACCGGTCGCGGCCGACCCAGCTGGGATCGCTCGGGTCGATGCGCATGGTGCGCTGGTAGAGCGTGTACGCCAGCGGCGCCAGGCTCATCGCGGTGCCGGGATGGCCGTTCCCGGCGTTCTGCACCGCCTCGGCGGCCAGGACCCGGATGGTGTCGACAGCCTTGGTGTCCAGATCCGTCCAGTCGTCCGGGTGGTTCGGCTGAGTGAGGGCGCGGATGTCGTCTGTGATCGACACGACCGAGGTTCTCCTGACATTGGTTTCGTCGACGGCGGGTGGGTTACTGACGGCGATGATCGCGCGGCAGCTACGGCGTGCTCACCGGGTATACCCAACTACCCTAGATGTGCCCGGTGACCGGCACACCATTAACCCTGTCTTGGTTTCGCGAGGCCCGTTGCGCTGCGTGTTCGCAGGTGAGATTTCGCGAGCGGCGACGGCGTCGGCGGGGTGTTGGCGGCCTTGCACGATGGGCGCTCGAGTGGGTTGGACCGATCTCTCCGGCACGCCCGCCGTACCAGCGCCGGACGCGTGCCGAGCCGCGAACGCCCTCGTAGAAAGCGCTTTCGGTATGGAACGGCCGTGCCGAGCAAGCGACTGCTTTGTGGCGTCCGTCAATGCGGTAGCGCAGTTGCTGGAAAACGTCACCCCAGGGCGCGGCGGATTCGCCCGGCCCGATCCGGTCCGACGAAATTTTCCAGCCGGGCGGCGCGCGTGAGTGGCACATGACAGAGCGGCCACTTACGATTCGCCTCCTCATGTGTCCCTCGTGAGTTCTGATGCGGGTCGAGGACGGGAGCGGATCGGGCCGAGCGCCCGGGACAGGTGGCGGCGTGGGCGAGCCGAACGTCCCTGGCGAAGCCGTCGCGGCGGCGCGGAACGAGCCGTCGGGCCCGTCACATTCCGGCGCTGTAGCGCGGGGGCGACAGGAAGGGCGGGGGCGGCGGGGGTCTACCATCCTTTGTAGTAGTAGTCGCGCCGCACCGGTCGGAAGAGGCGCCGGGGCGGACCGAAGTCCGGCGCGGGCACATCCGTGGCACCGGGACGAGCGCACTGCTGGTCCATGCCGGATGCGATGCACAGCGTGCGAGGAGAGACAGTGCGGATTGGGCAACAGCCGGGTGGCGATGGTGCGCACGGCTCCTCCGCGACGGCGCTGGCCGACCGGTTCACGGGTCCCGGCCTACCGTCCCGGCTGATGCGACGGGTCCTGGCCTACGTCGCGCTGACCAAGCCCAGGGTGATCGAGCTGCTGCTGGTCGCCACGATCCCGACCATGCTGCTCGCCGATCGCGGCACGGTCGACATCCGCCTGATCCTGGCGACCCTGTTCGGCGGCTGGATGGGCGCGGCGAGCGCGAACACGCTCAACTGCGTCGCCGACGCCGACATCGACAAGGTCATGAAGCGCACCGCCAAGCGGCCGCTGGCCCGGGAGGCGGTGCCGACCCGCAACGCCTTCGTGTTCGGCGTCGTGCTCGGCGCGGGCTCTTTCGCCTGGCTGTGGTGGCAGGCCAATCTGCTCAGCGGCCTGCTCGTCGTCGCGACCATCCTGTTCTACGTCTTCGTCTACACCCTGGGCCTCAAGCGCCGCACCTCGCAGAACGTGGTGTGGGGCGGCGCGGCGGGCTGCATGCCCGCGTTGGTGGGCTGGTCGGCGGTGACCGGCGGCATCGGCTGGCCCGCCGTCGCGCTGTTCGGCGTCATCTTCTTCTGGACGCCGCCGCACACCTGGGCGCTGGCCATGCGCTACAAGGAGGACTACCGCGCGGCGGGCGTTCCGATGCTGCCGGTGGTCGCCACCGAGCGGGCCGTCACCAAGCAGATCGTCGTCTACACCTGGCTGACCGTGCTCACCACCCTCGCGCTGGTGCCCGCCACCGGCGTGATCTACGCGGCCGTGGCGCTGGTGGCCGGAGCGTGGTTCCTGCTCATGGCGCACCAGCTGTACGCGGGCGTGCGACGCGGCGAATCGGTGAAGCCGCTGCGGCTGTTCCTGCAGTCGAACAACTACCTGGCCGTGGTGTTCTGCGGCCTCGCGGTGGACTCGGTGCTCGGCTGGGACACCATCGGCAGCTTCTTCAGCTGAGCGCGCCGATGTAGCCGTCCGGCCGGACGTGCACCCGGGTGCCCTCGCTCGCGGCGTAGGCCGCGTAGGCGTGCCCGTCGACGTCCACCACGTGCGGCCCGGCCACGTGCTCTCCGGGGCGCACCACCGCGTACGCATGCGGCCCGGCCTCCGCTTGCGCCCCGAAGGTCAGCACGGTCGCGTGCGGCCCGCGGAACAGGTCGAACAACCGGATGGGTCGTCCTTGGTCGTCTTTCACCGGCGCGTCGGGCGCCCGGTCGCCGACGGCCAGTTGCTCGCGCACGGCGGGGTCGCGGTAGCTGATGTCCAGTTGCCGGGTCTCCGCTCCGCGCTCCATCGCGTCCTCGTCGCCGTCGACCAGTTTGTCCAGCAGTGCGGAGCTGAGTCCGAGCACCTTGGCGGCCACGGTCCTGCGCTCGGCTTCGTAGCTGTCCAGGAGCGTGTCGTCACCGGAGAGCGCGGCGGCCAGCTTCCAGCCGAGGTTGTAGGCGTCCTGGATGCCGGTGTTCATGCCCTGGCCGCCGGTGGGCGGGTGCGCATGGGCGGCGTCTCCGGCGAGGAAGATCCGGCCGTCGCGAAAACGCCGCGCAAGGCGGATGTTCGGCCGCCATACGGTCACCCACGTCAAGTCCGTAAGAGTGACGTCGTCGCGGCCGCAGTAGCGGTCCACGTACTCCTGCAGCAGCTCGAGGCTCGGCTCGGCGTCGCCGTTCAGCGGGGCGGCGAACTGGAACTGACGCCCACCGGGCAACGGTGACAGCGCGATGCCCTGCATGGGCTCGTCGGCGGCGGCGAACCAGTAACCGAACTCGTGATCCAGCGCGTCGGCGCGCACGTCGCCGAGCAGCATGCGCAGCGATTCGTCGGTGCTGCCTTCGAACGGGATGCCGAGTGTCTTGCGCACGGTGCTCTTGCCGCCGTCCGCGCCGACCAGGTAGGCCGCGCGCACCATCTCCCGTGTGCCGTCGCGTTCGAGTGTGGCGGTGACGCCGTCGTCGTCCTGGGAGAAGCCGGTCAGCGCGGTACCGAGTTCCACGTGTACGCCGAACTCGGCGAGCCGGTCGCGCAGGATGGCCTCGGTGCGCGACTGGCCGAGCACCCACAGGTTCGGGTAGGGGACGGCGGGGGTGGGCTCGACCGGCTCGCTCATTCTGCGTTCGGCCACGAACTGTCCGCCCAGGTGCACGCGCATCACCGGCGTCGGCATGCCCGCGGCCAGCACCGCGTCCGATACGCCCAGGTCGTCGAACACTTCCAGGGTGCGCGGCTGGATGCCGTCGCCCCGGGAGCCCGCGAAGAAGGCGGCCGCCTTGTCGACGATCCGGACCGGGATGTCCCGGCGAGCGAGATCGAGGGCGAGGGTGAGGCCGGTTGGTCCGGCGCCCGCGACGAGAACCAGCTGCGACATGTCGTACTCCTGATGAATTTATATTCAGTGAATGCGGATTCAGTGTGGCGCTTGGTACGTTGCGTTGTCAAGGAGGTGAGGTGGGTGTCGCTGAGTCGCAAGGAGAAGTCCGCCGAAACCGAGCAGGCGTTGAAGGCCGCGGCCCTGCGCTTGTTCGCCGAGCGCGGCTACCTGAACACCAAGATCACCGACATCACGACGGCCGCAGGCCGGGCGGCCGGGTCGTTCTACAACCACTTCGCCGGTAAGGAAGAATTACTCCAGGCGCTGCTGAACGACCTGGCGGCGGCGGGGGACGAGCGCGCGGAGGGGCCCGATCACAACCCGGATTTCAGCGACCCGGAGGCGGTGCGCTATCACGTCGCCGGGTATTGGACCTTCGCGCGAGAGCACGCGCCTGTGCTGCGAGCGGTGAACCAGGCTGCTCTGGTCAACGAGGAATTCGCGCAGATGCTCGCGCGCTTCGGCACTCAGCAGCGTGCCGACATCGCCGACCATGTGGCCGGCTTCGCCGACAAGGGATTGCGGCTGCCGAGCACGGACGACGCCAGCCTGGCGATGATGTTCATGCTCACCCAGAGCCTGCTGGCCGCCGTGGAGGAAGGCAACGTCGAACTGACCGACGAGCAGGCCGTGGAGGGCCTGACCCGCTTCATCTATCGCGGTCTCACCGGCCGCGACTACTGACGCCTGAGGTGGGCGGCCCGCCGGATCGCCCACCGCACGTGTTCACGGAAGCAGGACGATGGAACCGGTGGTCTTGCGGCCTTCCAGGTCGCGATGGGCGCGCTCGGCGTCGGCGAGCGGATAGGTCGCGCCGATCCGGATGTTCAGCGTGCCCTTGGCGATGGCGTCGAGGATGTCGCCCGCGCGCCACGTGAGTTCGCTGCGGTCGCGGGTGTAATGCGCGAGGGTCGGGCGGGTGACGAACAGCGAGCCGGCGGTGCTGAGCCGTTGCAGGTCGAACGGCGGCACCGGACCGCTCGCGCCGCCGAACAGGGCGAGCGTGCCGCGCACGCGCAACGCGGCGAGGCTCGATTCGAAGGTCGCCGCGCCGACGCCGTCGTAGGCCGCCGCCACGCCGACGCCATCGGTGAGGGCGCGCACCCGGTCGGCGAGATCGTCGCCGTAACGCAGCACCTCGGCGGCTCCCGCCGCGCGCGACAGCGTCTCCTTCTCGTCGGAGGAGACCGTGGTGATCACCCGGACGCCGCGTGCGTTGAGCAGCTGGGTCAGGATCAGCCCGACGCCGCCCGCGCCCGCGTGCACCAGCACCGACTCGCCGGGTTCGGGCTTGTAAATGGACTCGATGAGATAGTGCGCGGTCATGCCCTGCAACAGCGCCGAGGCGGCCACCGGAGGGTCGACGCCGTCGGGCACCGGAATGGCGACCGCGGCGGGCACCGCGACCTTCGGCGCATAGCTGCCGGGTGCGGCGGCCCAGGCGACCCGGTCGCCGACCGCGAACTTGGTGACGTTCGCGCCGACCTCGGCGACGACGCCGGTGCCCTCCGCTCCCGGGATGTAAGGCACGCTCTGGGGGTAGCGCCCGGTGCGGATGTAGGTATCGATGAAGTTGATGCCGATCGCCTGCGTGTCGACCAGCAACTGGTCCGCCCCGACCTGCGGATCCGGCACCTCGACGTACTTCAGGACCTCGGGACCACCGTGTTCGGAAACCTGAATGGCGCGCATGAGTTCCAGTTCTACACCCGAGCGGCGGGCGCGGTGCCTACCGGTCGGTAAACTGCATGCCATGAGTGCTGAAACCGCCACGGCGCCGGAGAAGCTGTCGGGCGCCCTCGTGGAGTCCGTCAAGGGATTCGTCGCCGACCACGGACGATCCGCCACGGCCGTGCTGCAGCCGATCGGCCGCGCCGGCGTGCGCGTCACCCTGGTCGGCTCCGATGGTGTGCTCGGTGACCGGGTCGTCCCGGATCTGGAGACCGCCAAGGCGCTGGTCGCCACCATCGACGGTCTCACCGAGGCCGACGAATGGGATCGCGAGCTCACCTCGATCGTCACCCCGCGCAAGGGCCACTGGGCCAAGATGGCGGGCTGGGTCGCCAAGCAAGCGCGTTTCCCCAAGGCGCGCAACGAGAAGTGATCGTTGCGTAGCCGGATGACGCTGCCCGCCCGGATCGGCGCGGTGCTGGCGGCCGGGTGGACAGCCCTTGTGGCAGGGGCGATTCCGGCGGTCGCGCAGCCGGAGACATCGTCGGCGCTGCGCGCCTGCACGCCGGGTGACTACCCGCCGTACTCGATCAGGGACGACGCGGGCGGCTACCGCGGCGTGGACGTGGATCTCGCGCGGGGCTTCGCCGCACTGCTCGGGCGTCCGATCGAGTTCGTGCCCGTGACCTGGGCGACGCTGCAGACCGACTTCGCCGAGCGCACCTGCGATGTCGCGGTCGGAGGCATTTCCGACCTGCCGTCGCGTCGCGCGTTCGCCGACTTCTCGATCACCTACGGGACCGACGGCAAGGCCCCGGTCACCCATCGCGCGAACGGCGCGGCGTACTCGACCGTCGCGGAGATCAACCGCCCCGAGGTGCGGGTGATCGCCAATCGCGGCGGTACCAACGAGGACTTCGCGCGCAAGCACTTCCCCGACGCGCAGCTCACCTTGTGGCCGGACAATCTGACGATCTTCGGCGAGATCGAGCAGGGCCGCGCCGACGTGTTCGTCACCGACTCGGTCGAGGGACGCTACCGCGTACGTCAGCACGCCGACCTGCAAGTGCTGCATCCCGAAGCGCCGTTCGACTCGTTCGGCAAGGTGCTGCTGGTGCGCAAGAACGATCCGGTTCTTGCGGCCATGCTGGACGCCTACCTGACCACCCGGCTCGCGACAGGCGAGGTGGACCGGTTGTTCGACCAGTGGATCGGGCCGAACGCCACCCATCGCTGAGTGCGGATCGAGCAGGCCCAGGCGGTGATGTCCGACGCGGGTGGTGGCACGGACTTCGCGGCAACCGGCTCCTGACCGATGTATTCGGCCGCGCGCGATGCCCGGCGGCGAAACGAGGCGGGTATGGCGAGCGGTAGGCGGCTGGGCCGTTGGTCAGTTCGGCGTGGAGCGCTCGCGGCGCGGGTGCTCGAGGAGCGCTTTCCAGGCTGCCTGCCAAGGGAACAGCGGCAGGCGCGCTTCCCCGGTGCCCCGCTCGTGCGGCTCACCTTCGCCGATCACGATGGTGACGCCCCAGTCGGAGAGTTTGCGTATCCCTTCCTGGATCGCCGGAAAGCTGATCTGCGCGCGGTTCGAGTACGGCACGCCGACGATCGGCAGCCCCTTGCCCAGCCCTTCGACCAGCAGACCGAGCAGCAGCGTATCGGAAATTCCCGCAGCCCATTTGGCGATCGAATTGCCGGTGAGAGGGGCGGCGATGATGCCATCGGCGGGCGGCAGCACATCCGGCGTGCCCGGTTCCTTGTACTCGCTGCGCACGGGATAACCCGTCTGTGTCCTGATCGCGTCGACGTCGATGAACCCGAGACCGGACGGCGAGGCGATTACGCACACCTCCCAGCCGTCCGCCTGAGCCAGGGCGATCAACTTGCCGACATCGCGCGAGGCGGGCGAGCCGGTCACGAGGGCGTACAGCACCGGATTTCCGTTGGCGTCCACAGCATCATGGTGTCACGCCCTCGCTTCGTGTCCAGGCGACCCAGCCCGCTCGGCGTTCGCCCGGGTCGGCGAGAGTGGCCGTGACTACTACGTTGCGCTGCCTCGACTACGAGCGCTCAGGTGGGGACGGCGCCGATGCGTTTGGCGAGGCGGCCGAGGTCGCCGGTGGTGAGGTTGCGGTGGGCGGTGCGCATCATGTGGGTGACGAGTTCGCGGACGTGGGGCATGCCGCGGATCTGTTGGGGGGCGATGTGTTCGGCGTGCAGGAGGGCGTGCAGGCAGTTGCGGTGGTCTCGGCGCAGGGCGTGGGCGCGGCCGATTTCGACGAAGTATTGGGCTCGGCGGCCTTGGGCGGGGATGGTGCGCGGGTCGAGGGTGGGGGCGAGTTGGAGGACTCGGCCTGGTTCGCGTTGTTCCATTGCGGCGGACATGCGCCACAGGATCACGTTCGTCGCGTTGAAGGTGGGGTTGCGCAGCAGGGCGTCGTCCGCGTCGGCGTGCTCGAGTCGAGCGACCTGCTCGTCCGCTTCGTTCAGGTGGTCGGCCGGGTCGCCGCCGAGTGCTGCGGTGACGAGCGCGGCTTGCAGATGCAGCATGCCGTAGGTTTCGATTTCCTGGACCGAGCGCACGTCCGGTGCCAGCCGCTCGGCGGTCGTCTCGGCGTCTTGGAGTGCGGCAGGCAGAGTTCCAGGGCGGGCAAGGAGTGTCTGGCTTCGGGTGTAGGCGGCTGTCGCCGGACCCGATGTGCCACCGATGTTCTGGGTGGCGCGTTCGATTTCCTGCGCCGCTGTCCACGCCAGCGCCGGATACCCGCGACGCGACGCCGACTGCGCCGTGAGATAGGCCGCCGCGGCGAGCGTGTCCCAGGAGCGGTCCAGGTCGAAGCCGGTCGCGTCCCGAGTATGGCGATAGCAGTCCGTCAGTAGAGGCGCGAGCAGCGGCCCGAGCCTCGCGTAGTCGCACGCCCGCCTGAGTTCGGCCGCGTATTTCGTCGCGGCCGTGAGTTCGTCCAGGCTTCGCGGTGGACCGGCCGTCGTGGTGTTCCCGTGTGTCCACAGCGCGGTTTCGATATCGGGCACCGCAGCGTGGAATCCGGCCGACGACGGGTCGAACCGGTCGTCTCGATCGCCTGTCAGATCACCGACCATGACGCCCAGCGCCTGGGCGAGGGCGTGCAGGGTCCGGCGGGAATCGATGGGCCGCTCACCGTTCTCGTATTTGGCGATCGCGCCCCGGCTGACGCCGACCCGGTCGGCCAGCACCTGCTGGGAGATGCCACGGCGCGCGCGAATGGCGCGCACCTGTCGGCCGATGTACCGGCCCTCGTCTTTCCCCGGATCCTCGCTCATCGGCTCTCCCTCGCCGGATGCTGATCGAAACCTCATGCTAGACCCGTCGCCAGGTGTCCCGCACCGGGACAGCGCCGGTCCGGCGGCCCGCCAAGCTGTTGCGTGCACTCGCCGTCGGGACGGGGCGCGACCATGCGTGCGACAGCCGGTCGTGCCCTCCCCGCGGGTGCTCACAACGCGATGAGCAGGGGAAGGCAAACATGATGCGCGGAAAGGTGATTGGTTTCGCGCGCCCGGATGCGGCCGGGACGCGCCGCGGTGCGGCGATCGCGGTGCGGGCGACTGGTGACCGATATGCATGCGGCGCGGTTCGCGTGCCGATGGTGCTCGGAAACGGTCAACTGCTACACCTGGCGAAACGATTGGCCCGCTATGGTTTTCGCGCGGAAATCGTGCGGTGTCCCGCTCGACTCGGCGCGATGGCGGCGCTACTGCCGTGCGGACGTAACTCGCGCGGACCGGCTTCGCGTCAGAATCCCGGCGCGGCAGCGGGGGAGATCACGCGGTGAGCGAACCATGTCTTCCGGCGGCCGACACCCCGGCGAGCCGGTGCCTCTTCTACCGGCAGTGCGGGCTGGCGGCGGTCGTGCAACCGGAACTCGGGCGCATCGTCGTGCCCGCCGGACGGGTGGGCGCGATTACCATGCCCGCTCGGCTCGGGCAGGAGGTGAAAGCGCTGATGCAGGTCCGGCGCTGCGCGCTCGGGCCGATCTTCTCGCATCCGCGCTCGGGACGCTGGACCTATCTGGTGCGGCCGGACCTGCCCGACGAAGTGGGCTTGTTCGCCGAACTGTTCCGCTCGAACGTCTCGGTGGCCCGCTACGGTGCGCAGATCGCGCTGCCGTCGCCCGCCGACCGGTCGCCGTGCTTCCGGGTGTGGGTCGAACCGCCTCGCGACACGTTCCGGCCGTCGGGCTCGGTCGTGGTCGCGGCGATTCGCCTTCGCGCGGGACGTCGAAGGTGACCGGGCCGGAGCACCGGTCGCCGCGACCGGACGAGCGGGATGTGCATCTCTCCGTGCAATTCCACGATGTGCGTCTGGATTTCGCGGCCTGCGTGACCGCCGCCGAGTTGTTCGTCCAGGAGTGGCGCGCCCGTCACTACGAGGACGCGGTCACCGTGCTGCCGGACGAACCGGCCGGACTACCCCGCCTGCCCAACGAGCGGTTGTTCCTCGACTCGTGAGTGGCGGAGGCGGCCGCGGCGTCCGAACGCCGAGACGGGCTCATGAGAGTCCCGCCGTCGTCGTCGCGGGCCCGGCCGCGGTGCCGCCGGGCGGCGCTGTACTTCGGCGATCCGTGAACCGCGATGGTCGCCGCCACGGCGTGCGCGGCGGGCCTGCTCATGGCGGAGCCGGTCGGCTCAGCCCGCCGCCAACACCGTCGACGCTGTGGCGGTATCGGCGAATTGCTCGCAAAGTAACGCGTCCGCTGCGTCTCGCGCAGATGCGCTATCGACCTTCGGTGGGGGCGATACCCTTGAAATGGGTAATTCGACGTCGAGGAGCTGATGGTGGAACACCTGCGAGGCAAGGGCGCGTCGTGCTCAGCCGTCGTATGACCGGCCCGGGCTGATTCCGAGCTACCGATGCGTGAGCCGATCGATCTTGCCGATTCCGCTGAACGAACCCGCGCGGCGCTCGCCACCGCCGTGGCGCGATTCTCGGAGGCTTGGGCGTCCGGGGCCCCGCCCGATCTGGCCGCATTCCTGCCCCGGGAGCAAGCCGAACGGCGCACCACACTGATCGAATTGGTCAAGGTCGACCTGGAATTCCGCTGGCTTCGCTTCGACTTCCCCAAGCGGCTGATCGACTACCGCGCGGAATTCCCCGAGCTACGCAACGGCCCGTTCCCGGCCGATCTCGTCTACGAGGAATTCCACGCCATGCGCCGCCGCGATCGCGGCAGCGACGCCACCGATATGGCAGGCACCGCCACCGCCACGGCGGCCGGTTCCGCGCCCGACCGGGTCACCAGCGACTACCGCAGCACGATGATCGCCCGCCCGAGCGCCCAAGTCGCGCTCGATGCCATCGACGTCGGTGACCGGGTCGATGATTTCGACCTCCTGATGCGGATCGGCGTCGGCGCCTTCGCCCAGGTGTATCTCGCCCGGCAACAGTCGATGCAGCGACTGGTCGCGGTCAAGATCTCGCACAACCACGGCAACGAGCCGCAGACGCTGGCCCAGCTGGACCACGAGTACATCGTGCGCATCTTCGATCAGCGGCTCATCGCCGACGGCGAGCTGAAGCTGCTCTACATGCAGTACCTGCCCGGCGGAACCCTGCTCGACGTGTTGCGCTTGTCGCGCGTGACGCCGCAGGAGCGCCGCGGTGGGCAATTGCTGCTCGACGCCATCGACCAGGTGCTCGCCGACAAAGGCGAGGTGCGGCCGACGGAATCAGCCGTTCGGCTCCGCATCGCGGGACTGACCTGGCCGGAGACCGTGGTCTGGCTGGGGCGCAGGCTCGCGGACGCGCTGCAGCACGCGTCCGATCGAGGGGTGCTGCATCGCGACATCAAACCCGCGAACGTGCTGCTGAGCGCCGAGGGAATTCCGAAACTGGCCGACTTCAACGTCAGCTTCAGTAACCGGGTGCGAGGCACCAGCCCGCTGGCGTATTTCGGCGGATCGCTGGCGTACATGTCGCCCGAGCAGCTCGAAGCCTGCCACCCCGACCTGCCCGGCACCGCCGCGGAACTGGATACGCGCAGCGACATCTTCGCGCTGGCCGTCATGCTGTGGGAGCTGCTCACCGGACGTCGTCCCTTCGCGGACGAGACATCCGCGGGCGATTCCCAGACGTCGCTGGCCCGCATGATCGAACTGCGGCGCAGACCCATCCATCCGGCGTTCCTGTCGGAACTCCCGCCGGACTGCCCCATGGCGCTGCGCCGGGTCCTGCTGAAGTGCCTGTCGCCCGACCGGGCGGACCGCTACTCGTCCGGTTCGGAGCTGGCGCAGCAACTCGATCTGTGCATGGAGCAACGGGCCCGCGATCTCGTATATCCGCCCCCGCGCAGCTGGCGCGCACGTCTCGCGCGCAGGCCGACTCCCATCCTGTGGTTGTCCTCGCTGGTCGGCGTCGGCCTGGCAACCGTCTATATGGCCGTGCATGTCCAGGAACTGATCCGAGAACGCCTGTCCGATCACACGAATTGGCAGCTCAACATGGGGGTCTTCGTCTTCATCCTCATCGCCGGTCCGCTGTCGATCGTCATCTACGCGGCCATGTCACGCGAACTGCTCGCGGTTCCGCGCGGCTTGCGCGCGGGCAGACACTACGACGAGGCACTGCTCGCGCGCGTGCGGTCGCGAACACTGTTCTGGGGCGATATGTGTGCGCTGAACACCTTTCAGACCGGCCTTACCGCGACGGTGACCGGTGTGTTCCTGTGCCTCTGGCTCACCGACCTGCCGGCGCGACTGGTGGTCCACGCGGCGACGACCGTTCTGATGGCGGCCGTCATCTCCGTCGCCTACACGTTCTTCCTGTCGACGTTCTACATCGTCCGCTGCGTCTACCCGCTCTACTTCCGCTACAGCCGCACGACGCCGCACGACTCCGGCGTCATCCGCACGCTGCGCCGGAGAACCACGATCTACCTCGCGGTCACCGCATCCGTGCCGCTGGTCGGGGTGCTCGCCGGATTCAGCCTGCTCGAACCGGAGGAACTTCCGCTGGTGCGCGATTCGGTCCTGGGGTTGTGCGCCGTCGGCGGACTGGCGTTCGTCGCCGTGTACTGGCTGTACCGGACGCTCGACGCGGACCTGCGCGCGCTCCAGCGGGTGGTCCGGAGGCCGGTGGAAACCACGCGCTGACGCGCGACTCAGCCGTTGCGGGGTCGGTCGCGCCGGTGCTCGCCTCCCCAGCGCACCAGCCCGGTCGCGATGGCCATATAGAGGACGACGGCGGCGATCACCAGGACGCCATAATCCGACGTCCACCCCGGAATCCTGGTCAGTGTGGCGAGCGCGGCGACCACCATCGTCAGGCCCAGGACCTCCGCGACCGGACCGAGGGACGCGAGGTCGGTGCTCTGAGGTCCGCGCGGCGATCTGTTCGCAACGTCCGATGTCCTACCGCTCACGGCAGATGACCAGCGGGCTCGACGCGTGGTGCAGCAGACTCTGGCTCGTCGACCCGGTGAGAAGCCCGGTGAGGCGGTTGTGTCCGCGACTGCCGGTCACCACCAGCTGCGCCTTCTCGCCGTGTTCGAGCAGCGCCTGCGCGGGCGTGGCCTTCACGACCACCTTGGTGACCGTGACGTCCGGGTATTTTTCGCTCCATCCGGCCATGCGTTCGGACAGCAGTTCCTCCTCTTGCTGGGCGAGCGTGTCCCACGCGTCGGGCACCGGCGTCCATTGCAACAGGTCGGGGTCGTTCCACGCGTGCAAGGCGGTCACTTCGACGCCCAGCCTGGACGCGAGCTCGAACGCCTCTCCCACCGCGGCGGAACCGCCAGGGCTTCCGTCGACGCCGACGAGCACGGGTCGTTCGTCCGGCTCCGGCCGGTCGAGCCTGCCCCGCCAGACAGTCACCGGACATGTCGCCTTGTTCGCGACCGTGAGCGCGGTGGAACCCAGCAGCAGCGTGGAGAGCCGGTCTTGGGACTTCGCCGCGACGACGACCATGCGCGCGTTCGCGCTGTGCCGGATCAACTCACGCGCGGGCGAGCCGTCCTCCACGACCCGCCGGATCTCGAGGTCCGGCTGCTCGGCGTGTACGGCCTCGAACGCTTCCTGGACTTTTTGCTTCGCCGCCGCTCGGAGTTCGGGCAACAGGTTCACCTCGGCCAAAGCCGAAGAGGTCAGCGGGTAGTCGAGCGCGGGAACCACGCCGAGCAGCGTCAACGGGGCGTGCTGTCGATTCGCGATGGCTCCGGCCCAGCGCGCTGCTCCCACAGCGGTCGGGCTGCCGTCGATCCCGACGATGATCGACTGACGGTCTGCTGATGCGCTCATTTCGGCTCCGATTGCGGCGGCGACAAGGTCGACTCCAACATTCGCAGTCTCCGCCCGTCCGCACCGGGGGCGGTGGCCCTCGATGGTCGGGACCAAAGACCTTCACCGGGCAGGCTTCCACCGCCCGAGCCGGATCGGGCTATCGAGCGAACCGGGCGACCGCCCGCCGGACGGCGGCGCCCATGGCCGAGCTTCCGGTATGCCCGGCATCATCGATGACCTGCAGTTCCGCGTCGGGCCATGCCTGGGCCAGCTGCCAGGCGGTGTACAGCGGGGCGCTCAGGTCGAGTCGGCCGTGGATCAGCATGCCGGGAATCCCCGTCAGTCGATGCGCGTCGCGCAGCAGCTGCCCGTCCTCCAGCCAGGCGGCGTTGGCGAAGTAATGCGTGCAGATCCGCACGAAGGCCAGCAGGGCGGCGTCCGGCTTCGCGCTGTATTGCCCGGGGCTGCCCTGGTTCTCGTGCGCGATCACGGCGTCCTCCCACGCGCACCACCGCCGCGCCGCCGCCTCGCGGGTCGCCGCGTCGGGGCTTTCCATCAGTCTCCGGTAGGCGTCGACCAGATCGCCGTGGCGGTCGGCCGGCGGGACGCCGGTGCGGAAGGTCTCCCACTGCTCGGGCAGCAGGCGGGCGACGTCGCGGTAGAGCCAGTCGATCTCCTCCGGCCGGGTCATGGTCACCCCGGCCAGCACGATCTCGCTGACCCGCAACGGGTAGCGCTGCGCGTAGGCGAGGATCAGCGTCGAGCCCCAGGAACCGCCGAAGAGCAACCATCGGTCGATCCCGAGGTGGTCGCGCAGGCGTTCCATGTCCGCGATGAGGTGCTGGGTGGTGTTGTGCGCGAGGTCGACCGCCGGATCGGAGGCGTGCGGGAGGCTCTCGCCGCACCCGCGCTGATCGAACAGGACGATCAGGTAGGCCGCCGGATCGAAGGTCCTGCGCGATCCGCGGCTTCCGCCGCTGCCGGGCCCGCCGTGCACGACCAGCGCCGGTTTGCCGTATGGATTACCGCTGGTCTCCCAATAGATCCGCTGACCGTCGCCGACGTCGAGCAACCCGTGGGCGTACGGCTCGATATCGGGAAAAGGCTGCGGCGCTTCGGATTGCGAGTCGGGCGTGGACACGATCGACCAGGCTACCGTCGAGCGCGGCGCACCGCGCGGCTGGTCGGCGAGCGGGGCGCGCGTAGTTCAGGCGGCCTGCGCGGCGGCGTCCGGCTTCGGAGCGGCGACCCGCTCCCGGGTGCGCAACGAAGCCCACAGCGCGGCGGTGGCGGCGGTGCACGCCGCGGCCCCGCCCACGTGCACCACGACCAGCGCCGCGGGGACATCGGTGAAGTACTGCACGACGCCGACCAGCGCCTGCGCGCAGACCAGTCCGAGCAGCGCGAACAGGCGGATGCGCACGGCGGGCGTGATGCCGACCGCGAACAGGCCGAATGCCAAGCCGATCAACAGCGCGAGATAGCCGACCAGCAGCTGCGAGTGCAGATGCACCAGGGTGACGATCTCGACCTGCAAGCGCTCGACCGGACGCTCGATGCTCTTGTCGCCCGCGTGCGGACCGGCGGCGGTCACCAAGGTGCCCGCGACCAGGACCGCGGCCAGTGCGATCCCGACCAGCACGGTGAGCCAGCGCAGCGGCGCGGGAGCCTGCACGGTGTCGATGCCGTCGTCGGGTTCGCCGATCTTCGCGTACAGCACCACCGCGAGCCACACCATCACCATCGACGCGAGCAGGTGCGTCGAGACGGTCCACCACAGCAGCCCGGTGCGCACCGTGATGCCGCCGATGATCGCCTGCACGACGGTGCCGCCGGGCATCAGCCACGCGTAGACCAGCACTTCGCGGCGGCGGCGCGCCTTGGTCACCGCCAGCACGATCGCCGCCGCGCACAGCGTGACCACGAAGGTGAGCAGCCGGTTGGAGAACTCCACCGCCTGATGGAGGGCGGGCACTTCCGACACCGCGACAGGGGTGAAGCTGCCGGGGAAGCACTGCGGCCAGGTGGGGCAGCCGAGCCCGGACGCCGTGACGCGCACGACCGCGCCGGTCACCGAGATCCCGGCCTGGGACAGGATGACCGCGAGCGCGATCAGGCGCTGCGCTCGCAGTGAGGGCAGCGGCAGCTTGTCGACGAGTCGCAAGAACGCGCGATACAGCACGTCGAAAATGGTAGCCGGGCCGGATCCGGCGACTTCACCCGGTCTACTACATTTCGTCGTTGAGTCTGCCTGCCGTGCTGGAGTGCCGCTCGCGCAGAACCGCGCCGTGCAGCGTCCGGAATTCAGTGGAAGCGGAACAGGCGGGTGGCGGCAACCCCCGACACCGCGCCCCACACCGCGAGTACGGCGATCCCGAACCAGTCGACGCTGGTGTGCATCGCGCTCTCCAGCGCTTCGGCCAGCGCCCCCGACGGCACCAGGCGGGCGAGCACGCTCACCACCGTGGGCAGGTCGTCGGCGGCGAACACGATGCTGGCGACGCCGAGCATGACGAACCACAGGATGTTCGCAAGCGCGAGCACCACCTCGGCCTTGAGCGTGCCGCCCAGCAGCAGGCCCATCGCCGCGAACGTGGCGGTGCCGAGCGCGATCACCGCCGCGCCCAGCAGCAGCCCGACGGGCTGCGGCCGCCAGCCCAGCGCGAAGCCGATCAGGCCGAGCAGGACGGCTTGCAGCACCACCACGATGAGCACGGCCGCGCTCTTGCCCGCGATGACGCCCCACCGCGGCAGCGCCGTCGCGCCCAGCCGCTTGAGCGCACCGTAGCGCCGGTCGAAGCCGACCGCGATGGCTTGACCGGTGAACGCGGTGGACATGACGGCCACCATCATCACCGCGGGCACGATCTTGTCCACCCGATGCGTGCCCAGATCACCGAACGGCAGCAGGCTCAGGCCGACCAGCAGGGTGATCGGGATGAACATGGTCAGCAGCAGTTGTTCGCCGTTGCGCAGCAAGAGGATCAGCTCGAGCCGGGTCTGCGCGAGCAGCATCGCGGCACGGGTGCTCGGGCGCGGGCCGGGGGTGAAGGTGCCCGGCGCGAAACGGTTGGCGGTCCGGTCGTGCTCGCTCATCCGCGCAGGTCCCGTCCGGTCAGTTCGAGGAAGACGTCTTCGAGGCGGCGCTGGTCGATCCGGATGTCGGTGGCCAGCACGTTCATTCGCGCGCACCACGCCGTGACGGTCGCGAGCACTTGCGGATTGATCTCGCCCTCCACCAGATACGTGCCCGGTGTGGTCTCCCGGGGCGCGAACCCCTCGGGCAGGGCGTTGGCCAGCAATTCCAGGTTCAGTTTGGGCGGCGCGCAGAACCGCAGCTGCCCCGCCGCCCCGTGCGCGGTGACCTCGGCCGGGGTCCCGGAGGCGACGATGCGGCCGTGATCGATGATCACCAGCTGGTCGGCGAGTTGCTCGGCCTCGTCCATCATGTGCGTGGTCAGCACGACGGTCACCCCGTCGCGGCGCAGGGCATCGATCAGCTCCCAGACGATCAACCTGGCCTGGGCGTCCAGTCCAGCGGTCGGTTCGTCGAGGAACACGATCTCCGGCCTGCCCACCAGCGCGCAGGCCAGCGCCAGGCGCTGCTGCTGGCCGCCGGAGAGGCGGCGATAGGGCGTGCGGCGGTTGTCCTGGAGACCGAGTGTGCGCAGCAACCAGTCGGGGTCGAGCGGATCCGCGGAATAGGCGGCCACCAGGTCGAGCATCTCGCCCGCGCGCGCACCGGGATACGCGCCGCCGCCCTGGAGCATGACGCCGATGCGGGGACGCAGCCGTTCGGAATCGGCGACCGGGTCCAGGCCGAGCACACGCACCGAGCCCGCGTCCGGCGTGGTGAATCCCTCGCACATCTCGACCGTCGTGGTCTTGCCCGCGCCGTTGGGGCCCAGCAGCGCGAGCACCTGCGCCTGCTGTACCTCGAAGGTCAGGCCGTCCACCGCCGTGGTCTCGCCGTAACGCTTGACGACGCCGGCGACGCTGACGGCGGGTCCGGAGGGTGCGCTCACGATGTCACACCGTAGGAGGTGGGCGCCTGTGACGGAGCCGACACCCCCGTCTGCCCGCGCCAGGGCAGCGAATTGCGTGTGATCACGATGAACAGCACCCCGACGATCACGGTGGCGATCGCGGCGCCCACGATTTGGAACACTTCGAGATCGGCGCCGCGCGGCATCAGGATCACGCTGACGATCCCGGAGAACGCCACCGCGGGCACCCGGAACACCGGCCGGGTCGCCCAGGCCGCCATCGGCACGATCGCCCACAGCAGATACCAGGGCTGCACCACCGGAAACAGCAGCACGATCGCGCCGAGCGCCACGCCCAGCGCGCCGACCGGATGCAGGCGGCCGGTGCCGGTGGCCACCAGCATCCGCACCGTGAAGAAGCCCGCGACCACCGCCGCGATCGGGCGGGTGATGCTCAGCAGCGCGGTGGTGTGATCGCCCAGCCCCAGCAGCACACCGCCGAATCCGGTGATGATGCCGAGCGCGGTCGGCAGCGACATCCAGCTGCGCACCGCGTTCGCCGTGTTCAGCGTGTAGATCCAGCCGAAGCCGAGGCCGCTCACCGAACTGATGAACAACGTGGTGCCGATGGCGATCGCGCCCAGCATGGCGGCCGCGACGGCGACCGTGCGCAGTGAAGCGCCCCAACGCCGCGCCAGCGCCATCCCGACGAACCCGAGCACGATGATCGAGGTGAACTTGATCGACGACGACAGCGTGATGATGATCGCCCCGCCGATCAGCCACGCGTAGGCGCGGCCGTCGAACGGATGGGTGTCCTCGATGGCGCGCAGGCAGAACTCCAGTCCGGCCAGCATCAAGCCGAGCATGAGCGCGTCGTTGTGCACGCCGCCCACCAGATGGAACAGCACCAGCGGGTTCGCCGCGCCGAGCCACAGCGCGCTCACCGCCGCGACGCCGCAGCGCGCCGACAGCCGGGGCAGCGCCCAGACGATCAGCGCGACGCCACCGAGCGCGAGGACCCGGTGCACCCAGACGCCCGCGATGATGTTGTCCCCGGTCAGTTCGGCGATGCCCCGGCCGATCCAGAGGAACAGCGGACCGTAGGGCGCGGGGGTGTCGCGCCAGATGGTCGGGACGTTGTTGGTGAGCACGTTGTCGATCCCCAGGCCCGCGACCGGCCCTTCCTCGTAGGGATCGATGCCGCGCGCGGCGATCTCGCTCTGCGCCAGATACGAGTAGACGTCATTGCTGAAAAGCGGGGGAGCGACGCTGAGCGGGATGAGCCACAGCAGCAGTGTGCGATCCATCTGCGAGCGGGTCAGCCGGTGGACGGGGGAGCCGCCGATGCCGCCGACCGCGAACCGGCCCAGCAGCAGCCAGGCCAGCACGACCACGACGGTGCCGGTCATGCACATGGCCAGCGAGCCGGTGTGGGCGCGGGCGAAGATGCCGAGCACGCGGACGCCGGACGTGGGGTTCTGGTGCACCGGCTGCGCGCCGATCCCTAATGCGCTGATCGCCATCAGCACCGTGCCGGTCGCGCCCATCAGGCGGATCCGGTCGAGCTGCGCCAGCTCCTTGCGATCGAGACCGGGCACCTCGGACTCGTCGCGGTGCAGCACCGCGATGGTGTGATCGGCCGCGGGCACGTCGAGTCCGAGTGCCCGGCGCCCGAAAGCCAGTGTCCTGCGCCGCGCGCCCTCCAGTACCGCCACGCAACGCAGCCTAGTGCGTGCGCGCATCCCGGTCTGTCGCGTCGATGTCAGCCGGGACGAGGCGGGTCGGCGGTGTCGATGGAGTCCTCGTCGGGGCGTCGCAGCCATTCCGACAGCAAGGCGCGTTCGGCGTCGGTGAGCATCGGCAGTTCGGGTGCGGCGGCGCGTAGTGCTGCCCTGGTCGTGTCGCGCGCGGAAAGAGCGGGACCGTCCGTCAGGACCGCGTGGGCCACCGCCTCGTACATCGCCTCGGCAAGCCCGAGGTCACGCTGTTGTGGCGGGACGGACAACAGCGCCAGCGCGGCGCCGGTCCCGGCGGCGTGGATGAGTTCGACGGCGCGGCGTTCGCCGACCCGGAGCCGACCGGCGGCGGCGACGCGGCGCACCCGCTCGCGCAGCACCCGCAGCCCGGCGGCCGCTGCCGGTGAGGCGGTCCCGCGCCGCGGGTCGGCGAGCATCGCGAAGACCGCCGGGTTGGTCAGGGCGAAGTCGATGTGCATGTCCCAACCGGCGTGCAGATCGACCACCGGGTCGTCCTCCTGCTCGACGAGCGCCTTGCCGGCCACGTAGGTCGCGAAAACGTGTTCGGCGACGGCATCGAGCAAGGCGTCCTTGTCCTCGAAGAACCGGTAGATGGTCGGCGCCTGCATGCCGGCCGCGCGGGCGACCGCGCGGGTGGTGACCGCGTCCGGGCCCTGCTCCTGCAACAGCCGCGCCGCCACCTCCACGATCCGCTCCCGCGTCTCGTGCCTGCTCGCGCTGCTCGACCTCGACTCCGCCATGCGGCGATTCTAACCGCTGCTAATATCGCCGTTGTTATCAGTGATAATAACGTTGATAAGGAGAAGTGATGATCATCGTTACCGGCGCGACCGGGCTCCTCGGCTCCCGGATCGTCGAGCGACTGCTGGAGCGGGTACCGGCCGATCGAGTGGGCGTCAGCGTTCGCGACATCGGCCGGGCCGGTGAACTGGCCGCCCGCGGCGTGCGGGTGCGGCGCGGCGACTTCACCGACCCGCGATCCCTGGCCGAGGCCTTCGAAGGCGCGACCCAAGTGCTGATCGTCTCGGCCGACCTCACGGGGGAGGCGGCCGTCGCGGCGCACGTCGCGGCGATCGACGCCGCGCGCGCTGCGGGAACCGGGCGCATCCTGTACACCAGCCACCAGGCCGCCGCCGCCGATTCGGTGTTCGCGCCCATGCCGGACCACGCCGCGACCGAGCGGTATCTGGCAACGACCGGCACACCGTTCACCGCGCTGCGCAACGGGTTCTACGCCGCCACCGTCCCGCTCCTGCTCGGCCCTGCGCTGGACACCGGTGAACTCCGCGCCCCGGCCGATGGCCCCGTCTCCTGGACCACCCATGCCGACCTCGCCGAAGCGGCGGCGATCATCCTCGCCGACGAGGGCCGGTTCGACGGGCCGACTCCGCCCCTGGCCGCACCGGACGCCCTCGACCTCGGCGACATCGCCGCCCTCCTCACCGAACGGACCGGGCGAACGATCCGCCGCGTCGTCGTCGAGGACGCCGAATGGGCTGCCTCCCTGATGGCTCACGGCGTCCCCGACGAGCGGGCCGCCCTGCTGCTGGGCATGTTCCGGGCTGCGCGCCGCGGGGAATTCGCCACTACGGCAGGCGAACTCGAAAATCTGCTCCAGCGCCCCGCTGAACCGGTTCGTTCGGTCCTGAAGGGAGTCGCGAACCAGTGACCACGATCTCCTCGTCCAGCCGCCGGCCTCGGTCACGGCGGCTCGGCGAGAAGTGATCCGAGCACTTCGCCCACCGGCCGGGCTCGCGCGGGCATCCCGCGTCGAGAACGGACCCCGCTCGTTCCGCCCGGACCCGCGCCGCGCACACGGCACAATCGACGCATGGTTTCGGAGTCCAGGCGGCGGATAGAGGTGGCCGCCTCCGGGCTGCTGGCGCGGCACGGGTATCACGGGTTCGGCCTGAAGGCGTTGAGCGAGGCGGCCGAACTGCCGTACGGCTCGATCTACCACCACTTTCCGGGTGGCAAGGAGGAGATCGCGGTCGCGGCGATCACCGGGACCGGGGTGCTCACCGGCCGGATGATCCGGCAGGCGCCGACCGACGTGTTCGCCACTTTGGCCACGCTGTTCGAATTCATGGTGGACAAGCTGGCGGACTCCGAATGGACCGACGGGTGCCCGATCGGGACTCCCGCACTGGACGGCGGCAGTGACGTGGAAGCGGTGCGCTCGGCGTGTGTGTGCGCCTTCGACAGCATGGAGCAGGCGTTCGCCGGGCTGCTCGCCGAACTCGGGCTGCGCGGGGAAGAGGCGGCGGAGCTGGCCGCCACGGTGGTCGCCGCCTACGAGGGCGCGACGATCCTGGCCCGCATCCGGCAGTCGGACGCCCCGCTGCGCACGGTGGCGAAGTCGATGGAGCGGCTCATCCGGTCGACGTTCGCGTCGGCGGGGATCGGAACCACCGCGTCTTCCGGCGACGGAGCGGCGGCCGAAGCCGACGCACGCGAGCAGGCGTCTCCGGCGGAAACTCTTGACTAGAAAGAACGTTCTAGCGACACTTGGACGATGAAGCGTCTGATGCTGACCGGGCCCGGTGCGATGCGCTGGGAAGAACATCCCGAACCCGCGCTGAGTGGGCCCGGTCAGGCGCTGGTGCGACCGGTCGCGTTGGCCACCTGCGACCTCGACCCGGCCGTCCTGCGCGGCGCGTTCCCACTGCCCGGGCCGTATCCGTTCGGGCACGAGGGAGTCGCCGAAGTGGTCGAGGCCGGGCCGGAGGTCCGCGGCGTCGCGGTGGGCGACCTGGTGGTGGTGCCGTTCCAGATCTCCTGCGGCGTGTGCCCGTCCTGTGCGCGTGGGCGGACCGGGAACTGCGCGAGCCATCCGCGCCTGTCCAGTTTCGGTCTCGGCCCCATGGGCGGGTTGGATTGGGGCGGGCTGTGGGCCGACCTGGCGCTGGTGCCACACGCCGACGCCATGCTGGTGCGGTTGCCCTCCGGCGTCGACCCGGCCGCGGTAGCCAGTGCCAGCGACAACATTCCGGACGCCTATCGCTCGGTGGCGCCGCAGTTGGCCGCCGATCCCGGCGCCGAAGTGCTGGTGATCGGCGGTCCTGCCGCACCGTCCATCGGTTTGTACGCCGCCGGGCTCGCGGTCGCGCTCGGCTCCGCCCGCGTCGTCTATCTCGACGACTCCGTCGAGCGGCTGAACATCGCGAAATCTTTCGGCGCGGAGGCGATCGAAGGTCCGCGCGATGCGCGGGTCGGGCGTTTCCGGATCGTGGTGGAGGCGGCGGGTGAGCCGAAGGCGCTGCGCGCGGCCATCGATGCCACGGCATACGACGGCTGGTGCACGAGCGTCAGCGTCCAGTTGCAGGACGTGGCCCTGCCGATCCTGGACATGTACACCCGGTGCTGCACCTTCCACACCGGTCGCGCGCACGTGCGCCCCGTCATCCCCGAGGTGCTCGAACTCGTCGCGGCAGGTCGCTTCGATCCGTCGCTGGTCACCACCGCGACGGCGGTGTGGGACGAGGCGGTGGACGCGCTGCTGGAGACGCCGATGAAACTGGTCGCGGTGCGCTGAGCGCCTGTGACGAACAGCACTGCGGGTCGTCGCCGTCCTGCGACGACCGCGCCGCGGATGTGGTGGCGGGAGCCGGAGCTTTCCCGAATGCCCGGCGATCGATTCCGATCGACGTTTTCTCTGCGCAGGTCAGCCGGGGGAGATGGGCGCGGAGTGGGCGTTTCCACGGGTGGACACTTGTCCGGGCCTGCGCGCGCGCCTGTCCGCTGTGCCGGAATACCCGCAGGTCGGTCGGGCCGCTGACTCAGGGCACCCTTATTAGATTTCGGGAACGAATTCCGCCACACTGATGTTGTGAAAACCGTGGGTTTGCGGAGGAACGACGAAGGGGCCGGCCGCCGGGCCGGTGCCGGGTCGGCTGCTGCCCCCGCGACGGTCGGCGGCGAAGGACACACCCGAGCGGCCATCGTCCAGCTGCTGCTGGAGGAAGGACCGATCACCGCCACCGCGATCGGGAACAGGCTCGGCCTGGCACCGGCGGGTGTGCGCAGGCATTTGGACGCCCTGATCGACTCCGGTCAGGCACGAGCCGGCCGATCGGCGCCCTGGCAGCAGAAAGGCCGGGGCCGCCCGGCCAAGCAGTACCAGCTCACCGCCGCCGGGCGAGGCCAGCTCGGTCACGCCTACGACGATCTGGCGGGGGCCGCGATCCGGCAGCTCGGGGAGATCGGCGGCGAACAGGCCATCACCGAGTTCGCCCGCAAACGAGCACGCACTATCGTGGCCGGGATCGAACCGGTCGGCGAGCACACCACGGAACAGACCGAGGCCAAAGCCGAGGAGATCGCCGAGGCGTTCACCGACGCGGGGTTCGCCGCCACCACCCGCAAGGTGGGCGCGGGTGTGCAGATCTGCCAGCACCACTGCCCCGTGGCGCACGTCGCCGAGGAGTTCCCGCAGCTGTGCGCGGCGGAACTCGAGGCGTTCCGGGAGCTGCTCGGCACCCACGTGCAGCGGCTGGCCACGATCGCCAACGGCGACTGCGCGTGCACCACGCACGTGCCGCTGCTCGTGCTGCCCCCCGACCGCACCAGAACGTCAGCACCAACCGCTGCACAGCCCGCAGCGGTACGAACGAACGACTCCGGAAGGAGTGCCGAATGACGACGACCACCGACCAGGTGCAACCGCTCACCCAGGAAGAGGCCATCGCCTCACTGGGCAAATACGGTTACGGCTGGGCCGATTCGGATGTGGCCGGCGCCAGCGCGCAACGAGGTCTGTCCGAGGCGGTTGTCCGCGACATCTCGGCGAAGAAGAACGAGCCGGAATGGATGCTCGAACAGCGGCTGAAGGCCCTGCGCATCTTCGATCGCAAGCCGATGCCGCTGTGGGGCTCCAACCTCGATGGCATCGACTTCGACAACATCAAGTACTTCGTCCGCTCCACCGAGAAGCAGGCCGCTTCCTGGGACGAGCTGCCCGAGGACATCAAGAACACCTACGACAAGCTGGGCATCCCCGAGGCGGAGAAGCAGCGGCTGGTCGCCGGTGTGGCCGCGCAGTACGAGTCCGAGGTGGTGTACCACCAGATCCGCGAGGACCTGGAGGCCCAGGGCGTGATCTTCCTGGACACCGACACCGGGCTCAAAGAGCACCCGGAGATCTTCCAGCAGTACTTCGGCTCGGTCATCCCCGCGGGCGACAACAAGTTCTCCGCGCTGAACACCGCCGTGTGGTCGGGCGGCTCGTTCATCTACGTGCCGCCGGGCGTGCACGTGGATATCCCGCTGCAGGCCTACTTCCGGATCAACACCGAGAACATGGGCCAGTTCGAGCGGACCCTGATCATCGTCGACGAGGGCGCGTACGTGCACTACGTCGAGGGCTGCACCGCGCCGATCTACAAGTCCGACTCGCTGCACTCCGCGGTGGTGGAGATCATCGTGAAGAAGGGCGGCCGCTGCCGCTACACCACCATCCAGAACTGGTCGAACAACGTCTACAACCTGGTCACCAAGCGGGCCAAGGCCGAGGCGGGCGCGACCATGGAGTGGATCGACGGCAACATCGGCTCCAAGGTCACCATGAAGTACCCCGCGGTCTGGATGACCGGCGAGTACGCCAAGGGCGAGGTGCTCTCGGTGGCGTTCGCCGGCGAGGGCCAGCACCAGGACACCGGCGCCAAGATGCTGCACCTCGCGCCGCACACCTCCTCGACCATCGTGTCGAAGTCGGTGGCGCGCGGCGGCGGCCGGGCCTCCTACCGCGGCCTGGTCCAGGTGAACAAGGGCGCGCACGGCTCGAAGTCGACGGTGAAGTGCGACGCGCTGCTGGTGGACACGATCAGCCGCTCGGACACCTATCCCTACGTGGACATCCGCGAGGACGACGTGACCATGGGGCACGAGGCGACCGTCTCGAAGGTCTCCGAGGATCAGCTGTTCTACCTGATGAGCCGCGGCCTCACCGAGGACGAGGCGATGGCGATGGTGGTGCGCGGCTTCGTCGAGCCGATCGCCAAGGAACTGCCGATGGAGTACGCCCTCGAACTGAACCGCCTGATCGAACTGCAGATGGAAGGAGCCGTCGGCTGATGGCCGTGGACAACGTCGCCGAAGCCGCCGAGGCTCGTACCCCCGCGATCAACAAGGGCGAGGTCTTCACCTCGTTCGACGTCAACGCCTTCGAGGTGCCGTCCGCCAAGGACGAGGCGTGGCGGTTCACCCCGTTGCGCCGCCTGCGCGGCCTGCAGGACGGCACCGCGGTCCGCGACGGCCGCGCGACCGTCGAGGTCGCCGTGTCCGAGGGCGTGACGCTTGAGACGGTCGACCGCTCCGACGCGCGGCTCGGCGCGGGCGGCGTGCCGTCCGATCGTGTCGCCGCGCAGGCCTACTCGGGCTTCGAGCAGGCCACCGTCGTGTCGGTGGGCAAGGAGGTCGAGGTCGCCGAGCCGGTGACCGTCACGATCACCGGCCCCGGCGAAGGCAAGACCGCCTACGGCCACTTGCAGATCCGGCTGGACCGCTTCGCCAAGGCGACCGTGGTCATCGACCAGCGCGGCAGCGGAATCTACGCCGAGAACGTCGAATTCGTGCTCGGCGATTCGGCCTCGCTGACCGTCGTCGCCGTCCAGGACTGGGCCGACGACGCCGTACACGCCACCGCCCATCACGCGAAGCTCGGTCGCGATGCCACCCTGCGGCACACCTCGGTCACCCTCGGCGGCGACCTGGTGCGCCTGACCGGCAACGTCCGCTACGACGGCCCCGGCGGCGACGCCGAACTGCTCGGCCTCTACTTCGCCGACGCGGGTCAGCATTTCGAGCAGCGCCTGCTGGTCGACCACGCGGTGCCGAACTGCAAGTCGAACGTGCTGTACAAGGGTGCGCTGCAAGGCGACCCGAACTCGTCGAAGGGCGACGCTCGCACCGTGTGGGTCGGCGACGTGCTCATCCGCGCCGCCGCCGAGGGCACCGACACCTTCGAGGTGAACCGCAACCTGGTGCTCACCGACGGCGCGCGGGCGGACTCGGTGCCGAACCTGGAGATCGAGACCGGCGAGATCGTCGGAGCCGGACACGCTTCCGCGACCGGCAGGTTCGACGACGAGCAGCTGTTCTACCTGCGTGCCCGCGGCATCCCGGAGGATGCCGCCCGCCGCCTGGTGGTGCGCGGTTTCTTCCACGAGATCATCCAGAAGATCGCGGTGCCCGAGGTCCGGGAGCGGCTGGAGGCGGCCATCGAGGCCGAACTCGCCGCCATCGGCGCCTGATCAACGACCCCCATACCTGGCAAAGGAATCCGAATTCGATGACCACCCTGGAAATCAAGGACCTGCACGTCGAGGTCGCCAACCCCGACGAGTCCGGCGAGCCCATCAAGATCCTCAAGGGCGTGAACCTCACGGTGAAATCCGGTGAGACGCACGCCATCATGGGCCCGAACGGCTCCGGCAAATCGACGCTGTCCTACGCGATCGCCGGTCACCCGAAGTACACGGTGACCTCCGGCACGATCACCCTGGACGGCGAGGACGTGCTGGCGATGTCGGTGGACGAGCGTGCGCGTGCGGGCCTGTTCCTCGCCATGCAGTACCCGGTCGAGGTTCCCGGCGTCTCGATGTCGAACTTCCTGCGCACCGCCGCCACCGCCGTGCGCGGCGAGGCCCCCAAGCTGCGGCACTGGGTCAAGGAGGTGAAGGAGTCGATGAGCGAGCTGGAGATCGACGCCGCCTTCGCCGAGCGCAGCGTGAACGAGGGCTTCTCCGGCGGCGAGAAGAAGCGCCACGAGATCCTCCAGCTGGGCCTGCTCAAGCCGAAGATCGCCATCCTGGACGAGACCGACTCCGGCTTGGACGTCGACGCGCTGCGCATCGTCTCCGAGGGGGTCAACCGCTACAAGGAGCGCGAGAACGGCGGTGTCCTGCTGATCACGCACTACACCCGCATCCTGCGCTACATCCAGCCGCAGTTCGTGCACGTCTTCGTCGGTGGCCGCATCGTCGCCGAGGGCGGCCCCGAGCTCGCCGAGGAACTCGACGCCAACGGCTACGTCCGCTTCACTCAGACCGCTACCGCTGGAGCCTGATATGACCGCTACGGTCCGCACCCTCGACGTCGCCCGCATCCGGGCCGACTTCCCGATCCTGAACCGCACGGTCCGGGACGGGAAACCGTTGGTGTACCTGGACTCCGGCGCGACCGCGCAGCGGCCGATCGAGGTGCTCGAAGCCGAACGCGACTTCCTGATCACCAGCAACTCGGCGGTGCATCGCGGCGCGCACCAGCTGGCCGAGGAGGCGACCGACGCCTACGAGGGCGCGCGGGCCGACATCGCGCGGTTCGTCGGCGTCGACGCGGGCGAGATCGTGTTCACCAAGAACGCCACCGAGTCGTTGAATCTGGTGACCTACGCGTTCGCCGACGACCGGTTCCCCCACCACGTGGGCCCGGGCGACGAGATCGTCGTCACCGAGCTGGAGCATCACGCGAATCTGGTGCCCTGGCAGGAGCTGGCCCGCCGCACCGGCGCCACGCTGAAGTGGTACGGCGTGACCGACGACGGCCGGATCGACCTGGACTCGCTGGAATTGTCGCCCGCCACCAAGGTGATCGCTTTCACCCACCAGTCCAACGTCACCGGCGCCGTGTCTCCGGTCGAGGAACTGGTCCGCCGGGCGAAGGCGGTGGGCGCGCTGGTCGTGCTCGACGCCTGCCAGTCGGTGCCGCACATGCCGGTCGACTTCCGTTCCCTCGGTGTGGATTTCGCCGCGTTCTCCGGTCACAAGATGCTCGGTCCCTCCGGCGTCGGCGTGCTCTTCGGCCGCCGCGCGCTGCTGGAGGACATGCCGCCGTTCATCACCGGTGGTTCCATGATCGAGACGGTCTTCATGGACCACAGCACCTACGCGCCGCCGCCGCAGCGCTTCGAGGCCGGTGTGCCGATGACCTCGCAGGTGGTCGGATTGGGCGCGGCCGTGCGGTATCTCGAAGAGATCGGCATGGACGCCGTCGCGGCGCACGAGCACACGTTGGTGGGCGCGGCGCTGGAAGGACTGGCCGGGATCGACGGCGTGCGGGTGATCGGGCCCACCGAGAACCTCGATCGCGGCGGTGCGGTCGCGTTCGTCGTCGACGGCATCCACGCCCATGACGTCGGGCAGATCCTGGACGACGAGGGCGTCGCCATCCGGGTGGGCCACCACTGCGCGTGGCCGCTGCACCGGCGTTTCGGCGTCGCCGCCACCGCGCGCGCCTCCTTCGCGGTCTACAACACCCTGGCCGAGGTGGACGCGCTGGTCGCCGCCGTGCGGAAGGCACAGAGCTTCTTCGGAGTTGCATAAGACATGCGCATGGAGCAGATGTACCAGGAAGTGATCCTGGACCACTACAAGCACCCGCATCACCGGGGGCTGCGCGAGCCGTTCGGGGCCGAGGTACACCACGTGAACCCGACCTGCGGCGACGAGGTGACCTTGCGCGTGCAGTTGAACGACAACGGTGACATCGCCGATGTCTCCTACGACGGCCAGGGCTGCTCGATCAGCCAGGCCGCCACCTCGATCCTCACCGACCAGGTCATCGGGCTGCCGGTGCAACAGGCGCTGAAGGTGGTCGACTCCTACAGTGAGATGATCTCCAGCCGCGGCACCGTCGAGGGCGACGAGGACGTGATCGGCGACGGCGTCGCCTTGGCGGGTGTCTCGAAATACCCCGCGCGGGTGAAGTGCGCGCTGCTCGGGTGGATGGCGTTCAAGGACGCCGTCCTCAGGATCGGCCCCGCGCAGCCCGCCGGCGCCGCGGAAGAGAACTGACACCGTCCGATGGGAAACGGGGAAGCGCATGAGTGACACACCGGCCACCGACACGACCGAACCGGCCGCGCCGGCCGCCGAACCGGCCGAGCTGTCCGCGGAGGACATCAAGCTGCTCGAGGACATCGAAGAGGCGATGCGCGACGTCGTCGACCCGGAACTGGGCATCAATGTGGTCGATCTCGGCCTGGTCTACGGGTTGCGCGTCGAGGAGGAGAACATCGCGGTCCTCGACATGACGCTGACCTCGGCGGCCTGCCCGTTGACCGACGTCATCGAGGACCAGTCCCGCAACGCGCTGGTGCGCAGCGGGCTGGTGGAAGACCTGAAGATCAACTGGGTCTGGATGCCGCCGTGGGGGCCGGACAAGATCACCGAGGACGGCCGCGAGCAGCTGCGCGCCCTCGGGTTCACGGTGTAATAGCCGGAGTCGGAAACAGCCGCCGGACAGCGCCCGAACAAGGTGCTCCGGCGGCTGAGTCATATCCGCCGCGTGCAGTGGTGGTGGGTGCCGGTCACCAGCGGCCCTTCCGGTCACTACCCATCCGCACGGCCGCATCGCCCGGTACTCGGCGCGAAGGGCTCTCGTCAGGCGAGCGCCTACCGCGCCGGTATCACGGACCCGCCCACGGTGGGAAGCCCGCTTTGGACAAAGCGTACGAGTCCGGCGATGATCTGACCCCACAGACGAGAGACGGGGAGGATCCGCACATGTCGGTGCCGCACAAGGCTGCCCTCGGGCTCGCGGCGGTGTCGGCCGCCACCTGCGCCGTGGTCGGCGCTCCTGCGGGTGAAGCGCGTGCGGCGACCTATTATGGCGCGCTGGCGTTTTCCTCCAGCACGGGTGCCGTCACTTCGGCGGTGGACTATGCGAGCGCCGCCGCCGCGGACACCGCGGCTCGCGCTCAATGCGGTGTTGCCGACTGCCGGACGGTGGTGCAGTTCTGGAACGCCTGCGGGTCCGTGGTGCGCGGCGCCGACGGCAGGCACGGATGGGCGTGGGGCGCCACCCGAGCCGAAGCCGAACGCCGGGCCATCGAGGTCCTCGGTCCCAGCGCTCCGCCGTTCCCCGACCTCGGCAGCGCGATTCCCCGTGCTGCGAGCGTGCGATTGACCGCCTGCACCTCGACCGCTGGATAGCTCAGCGGCGCAATACTTTCCGGTCCGGCCAGTTGCCGGAGAACTGGATGCACTGCACGCCCGCGATGATGATCAGCGTCGCGACGAGCGTGACCCGCCAGGCGAAGCGCTGGTAGCCGTAGACCAAGGCGAAGTCGCCGAGACCACCGCCGCCGGCCCCTGCTCGCCCATCCGGAGGTCGAGGCCGCGGTGCGCGCGGAAGCCGGTTCCCAGGGGATCTTCAAGACCGATCTGCGAGCGACGCTCGCCGAACTGGAGTCCCGGTTCCGGAAATAAGCGTGCCGAGTCGCCGCGACCGCCGGTCGCGGGCACGTCGGCGCTTTTGCGCCGGGGTCAGGACGGGGGCGCGGTCGGCGGGTAGTGGGAGCGCCTGCCGCTGATCAGGTCGCGGGCCTTGTCCACGAGCGCGGATACCATGCCCACGGTCTTCAGATATCCGGGGCTCGACGGGGCGCTCGGATGCGGCCGGGTCGGCGCCATGGCCTTGGCCGCGGCCATTTTGCGCCCCAGTTCGTTGGACGTCTCCGGTGGTATCGCGTCCGAGAACGCGGGCCATACCTCGGACTGCTCGAACTCGATGTGGGCGCGCGCGGCGGGAATGAACTCGGTCAGCGCCCGCTCGAATTCCGAGCTGCCCGCCTGCGAGTTCTTCAACTGCTGAAGCAATTTCTTGGCCCTGTCCTCCTGGCCGATCGCCCGATCGGCGAGTTCGTCGCCGTCCGGGACCGTCCGACGGACTTCGGGCCAGAAGAACTGCTCCTCGATCGCCTCGTGCTGCGATTCCGCGATCACCAGGGTGGTCACCAGATCGCCGCGAGCGCGAACCTCTGCGTCGCCGCTGCCCCGGCCACGTTCGAGGGACTCGAGAATCCCGAGTACGCCTTCGTGGTCGGTGCGCAGAAATGTCAATGCGTCCACAGCGTTCCTCCTTCCGAGTGCCCGGCTGTGCGGGTCCGCAGCGGGCTCAGGGGTCGTGCGAGCGACCACGGGTCCGGCACGGCCTGAGTCAGTGGTCCGGGCCCGTGGTCGCGGCGGTTCACGAGACGGCTTGGCTGACCGCGTTCGGGCCGTCGTAGGTCCGGTCGGGAATTCCCTCGAGCGCGTCGATGATGTCTCTGTCCGCTCCGTTGTCCCGGGCTGCCGAGACAATGCCCTCGCGGTCGCACGGATAGTCGACGCCGGAGAGGTACTTCTGTACCTGGATCGGATTGACCTGGCCCATGCTGTGCTCCTTTCGCGCAATCGCCGATTCGAGCAACTGACACCGACGCACTACCACCCCCTCGGACCGCCAAACCATCGGTGGCTCTCGTGTCCCGGCGGAGTCCGCCGGGACACGAGAGGCCGGTGGCGCGGTTTCGGGCGGATCTGGGCGGGAATCGCGTCGGGGAGCTGACGCCGAGGAGGTCTCCGTGCCGGAACGGAATACTGTGAGCCCGCAGCGGGTCGTGATCGTCGGAAGCGGGTTCTCCGGGTTCACCTGCGCCCAGAAGCTCTGCCGCATCGTGGCGAAGGCGAACCGGGACGTCGAAATCGTGCTGGTCACCCCGAACGACTACATGCTCTACACCCCGCTGCTGCCGGATGTGGCGGGCGGACTGATCGACCCCCGGTTCGTCGCCATCTCACTGGCCGATTCGCTGCCGCAGGTCCGGCTCGTGGTCGCGCACGTCCGGTCGGTGGACCTGCAGAACAAGACGATCACGGTGGCCGGTGAGCAGTACCCGCCGCGGCAGTTGTCGTGGGATCGGTTGGTGCTCACACCCGGATCGGTCACCCGGCTGTTCGACATACCGGGATTGGCGGAGCACGCGCGCGGGCTCAAGACCGTCGCCGAGGCGCTGTACCTGCGCGAGCAGTTGCTGCGCCAACTCGAACTCGCCGACGACGAAGAGGACGACGACGTCCGGCGGGCTCGCCGCACAGTGGTCGTCGTGGGGGCGTCGTACGCGGGTACCGAGCTGATCGCGCAGTTGCGCGCCCTCGCCGACGCCTACGCCGCGCGTCGCGGATTCGACCCCGCCGAAGTGCGTTTCCTGCTGCTCGACATGGCGCCCAGGGTGATGCCCGAAGTCGGCGAGCGGCTCAGCGACAAGGTGCTGAAGGTGCTGCGCAAACGGGGGATCGAGATCCGGTTGGAGACCTCGCTGAAGAAACTCGACGAGAACTCGGTGGTGCTCACCGACGGCACGGTGGTCCCGACGCACACCGTCGCCTGGGTGACCGGTGTGACCGGCGCGCCGGTGCTCGGCACGCTCGGCCTGCCGTTGGAGAAGGGTCGCTTGGTCGTCGACGCGAAACTGACCGTGCCCGGTCACCCCGACGTCTTCGCGGGCGGGGACGCGGCGGCCGTGCCCGACCTCACCAAGCCGGGGCGGATCACGCCGCCCACCGCACAGCACGCCTCGCGGCAGGGCAAGACGCTGGCCAGGAACGTCGCCGCCAGCCTCGGCATCGGCACCGCCGCCGACTACAAGCATCGCGACCTCGGTCTGGTCGTCGACCTCGGGCCGGGCTTCGCCGTCGCCAACCCGATGGGCATTCGCCTCTCCGGTCTGCCCGCCAAGGCGGTGACGCGCGCCTATCACACTTTCGCCGTGCCGAGAGCCGTCAACCGCTGGGCGATCACGGTCTCCTACCTGACCATCGCGGTGACCCCCCGGCCGCTGGCGTTGCTCGGACTCGTCAGCCACGAGGAAGCCAGCTTCGGCAGCAGCGAAGGCATCACCCGGCCCTCCTGACCATCACGACGCCTTCACGCCGGCTTCCACGCCCGCGTCCGCGTTGCCGGAGGGACACCCCTGTGGCGGTGGGGCCCGTGATGCCGATCTGGTGTGAACCGGGGGCCTTGAGCTCGCGCCTGAAGCCGCCGAAGGGCAGCATCCGCGGCGCTGATGGACAAGCGCGCGTCAGTCGCCGCCGCAGTTTCGATCGAAGTTCGCCGTGGCTTGGTCCAGCCTGTGTCGACCGCGCGAGCATTGCGCAACAAGAGGTTGCGGATTGTCAGGACCTTCGGTTAGGATGATACGCAACCAATGGTTGCGTATCGGTCCTGAGGTTGCAGAGCTACGCCACTTCCGTGGTGCCGCGATGACCGTTGCGGTCGCCGACGAGATCTGGTCGGCGAAGGGGGACCCGATCAGGCGCCGTCTGCTCGACCTGCTCGTGGAACGGGTCGGCACGCTGACCAGCTCGAGCCATCGGCTTGCGTAACCATCGGAAATCGATCACCCGGAGGACACATGAGTGGATTGCTGCTCGAGGACAAGAACGCTGTGATCTATGGCGGCGGGGGCGCTATCGGCGGCGCGATCGCACGGGTATTCGCCCGAGAAGGCGCGAGGGTGTTCCTCGCCGGGCGAACGCAGGCGAAGCTCGACGCCGTGGCGCATGACATCGCCGCCACGGGCGGGACAGTCGAGACCGCGCGCGTCGACGTTCTCGATCAACAGGCGGTCGAAAAGCATGCCAACGCGATCGCGGTGGCGGTCGGGAGCATCGACATCGCCCTCAACGCCGTGAGCGTCATGCACGACCAGGGGACGGTGCTGGCGGACCTCTCTCTGGCGGAGTTCATGCGGCCGATCGACGGCTTTCTGCGGACGCTGTTCATCACGAGCAAGGCTGTGGCACCGCACATGGGTCGCGAGCGTCCTGGCGTCATTCTGACCTTGTCCGAGCCAGGCGCCAAACTGGCTGCGGGCGGCATCCTGGGGCACGCCGTGAGCGCGGCAGGCAAGGAAGCCTTTGCGCGGGGGCTGGCCGCGGAACTGGCACCCCGCAACATCCGGGTCATCGACATCCGTCCACACGCTGTCGTCGACGCCCCGGCGGCGGGGTCCTACACCAAGGATCTCTTCATCCAGATCGCGGCAGCGGCGGGGGAATCGGTCCAGGAGTTGCTCGAAGGCGGGGCGATGGCGCAGGGGACGCTCCTGAAAAGGCTGCCCACGCTCTCCGAAGTCGCGGAGACGGCCGCGTTCCTTGCTTCGGATCGCGCTGGAGTCATGACCGGAACCGTTGTCAATCTGTCGGGCGGTGCACTTGTCGACTGAGGCCACTGTGTCCTGCGGGAAGGCGGGTCGCTAGGTGAGGCGTTCCCCGGTCGGCATCCGGTAGTGATGGGCGAAGCCGGGCGCCACCCGTCGGAAATGCCTGCGCGAGGCCTGGGACAGCGGAGATGATGCGGAGGTGGACGAGGTGACGTATCGGCGATCGCGCGTCGGGTTGCACGCGGTCGCGGAGTTGTTGATCGCTGGGCCGCAGTTCCGGGAGTTCGGCACTATCCGCTTGGGTGTCGTGCGGGGAGGCTTCGGGGGCGTGCGGTGGCCGGTCTCGGTTGTCGGAGAGGAATTGGTCTGGCCGGAAGGGCGGGTCCGGCTGGAGGGGACCTATCGAGAGGTCGCCATGGCTGCGGGTTTCGAACCGGGGCCGCCGGAGGGTGTGTACACGGACACCACGGGTGTAGACCCCGATGCGGCGATCGAGGTGGACTCCTCGGCGGCCGGGTTGATCGAAGACTGGCTCGCGGTAGGGGACAAGGCGTTGCGCTGCCTGGCTTCCAGCGTGACGCCGGTGCTGTGGCCGGAGCATTTCGATCTGTCGAGCACGCTCGACGAAGTGAACTACGGGGTTTCACCGGGAGACGACGCACATCCCGGCCCGTACGCCTATATCGGGCCGTGGACCCCACGAACCGGCGATTTCTGGAACGCGCCGTTCGGCGCGCTCAGGCCACGTGGCGCGGTGAACACCGTCGCGGCCCTGCTGGAGTTCTTCGAGGAGGGCAGGCAACTCGCGGCCCAGGGCTGACCTGCCGCCGCCCTGCGGTTCCGAGACCCCGGTTGTCAGGCGCCTTTGCGCGTCGGGGCCTTCTTGGCCGCCTTCTTCGCAGGCGTCTTCTTCGCCGCGCTCTTGGCGGCCGCGCTCTTGGACGCGCTGCTCTTGGACGCGGTGCTCTTGGCTGCGCTCTTGCCCCCGGCGCTCTTGGCCGCGGTCTTCTTCGCGGTCTTCTTCGGCTCGGCGCCGTCGCCACCCGCGGTCCGGCGTCCGCTCGCCTCCAGGCTGCGCTGCAGCGCGGCGACCAGGTCGACCACCTCGGCGTCCATCCCGCTGGGCGCGAGCTCCGGCTGCTCGGGCACTTTGCCGGTGCCGCTGGCGATCGCCTCGTCGAGCAGGCGCTTCAATTCGATCTGGTACTCGTCGGTGAACTGCTCCGGATCGAAGTCGTCGGACATGGCCTCGACCAGCGTCTCGGCCATCTTGATCTCCTGCGGCCTGGGGTCGGCGACCCCGTCGAGGGACTCGAAGTCGACCGAGCGGACTTCGTCCGGCCACAGCAGCGTCTGGACCACCAGAACGCCCTCACGGACGCGCAGCGCGGCCAGCCGCGTCTTCTGCCGCAGAGTGAAATACACCAGGGCGGTGCGCTCGATCTTCTCCAGGGTCCGCGCCAGCAGGACGTAAGCCTTCGGCGTGCTCGAATCAGGTTCCAGGTAGTAGCTCTTCTCGAACAGGATCGGGTCGATCTGCTCGGACGGGACGAACTGGAGCACCGGAATCTCATGCTTCTCGGCCACCGGCAGTTTCGCGAAGTCCTCGTCACTGAGGACGATCTTGTCGCCGTCCGGGGACTCGTAGGCCTTGTCGATCTCGGTGTACTGGACGGATTCACCGCACACGGTGCACACGCGCTCGTATTTGATCCGGCCTCCATCCTTGGCGTGCACCTGATGGAACCGGATGTCGTGGTCCTCGGTGGCGGTGTACACCTTCACCGGAACGTTCACCAGCCCGAATGCGATCGAGCCCTTCCAGATCGATCTCATACACCCATCATGGCCGAAGCCCCTCGACCTCGCGAGGGAACCGGAACCCCGAGTGTCGCGGCCACGACACGCCGCCGCAGCCGCCCCGGCAACGCCACGAAGAGCGCGCTCATCGCCGCGGCCGTGCCCGCGAGGTCGGTGCGGCCCGACAGATACGCGCGTTGCGTCGCCGGGGGCAGCGCGAAGAAGGTGTCGAAGAACAGCGGGAGATCCTCGGGCGGCAGCGCGAGCAGGGCGCGCAACCCGGCACCGCGCAGCCGGTGGACGACGCGTGCCGCGGCAGGCCAGACGTCTTGTCCCGCCGCCACGGCATCGGCCGAGGCCAGCGCGGCGCCGATGCTGTACCCGGTCGCCTGGTGCAGGAACCCGCCCGCCGCCCCGAACCTCCGCGGACCGGGACGGCCGCCCTGCACCGGGAATCGGACGTGTTCCACGGGCTCCTCGCCGGTGTATCGGATGCCCCTGGCGTCGAGCCGGTGCCGCAAGCGTGCGCGCAGTTGCGCACCGGTCAACGCAGGACGGCCGGCCAGACAGGTTTCCTCGAGCAGCATCCGCCTGTCGTCCAACGGGACGGCGTAGAGGAACGAGCGCGGCGCGCCGGGTGCGGCGCCGTTGTCCGGCCGCCAGTCCATGAACAGCGGGTCGAGTCCACCGCAGCGTTCCGCGTCCACGATGACGCCGTAGGCGGTCTGCTCGGCCCGGGCGGGCGAGCGAGCGAGTCCGCGCGCGTCGATCACCCTGGCGCCGGTGATCGACGCACCGGAAGCCAAGGTCACCCGTTCGGGAGCGATGTGGGCGGCGCGGTCGGTGAGGACGTTCGCGTCGGCCGGCGTCAGCGCGGTCTGCAATCGACCGGTGTCCAGCACGACGTACGGGCGGTCCACCTGGTACGCGCGCGTTCCCCATGCCAGCGGCCGGGGCACCGTGGCCGCGACGACCCCCGGCGCCAGCCACTCCGGCAGTTCGTCGGCCCACATCGCGTAGGTGGCCGTCCACCTGCGCTCCGGCGCGGGATCCACCACGGTGACCGTGAGTCCGCGCGCCACGGCGCGGTGTGCGAGGGCGCGACCGGCCGGGCCGAGACCGCAAACGACCAAGTCGGGTGTCACGTCACGGGCCCGAGATTTTGCGGGGATGCGATGCGAGGCATGGTGGGAGCCTCTCATCTGCGCACTCGACGCGGGTACCGCCCACACCGAAGGCGCGGAGGATCCGGCTTCGCGGTGCTCCCGAGTGCCGAGCTCGCGTGCCGGACCGTGACCGGCGCGGACCGGTGTCCAGACCGCAGCCGGTGACCACGAAGAGGGGGCGACTTCGACGCGCCCCGCGCGGCCGGTCGGTGTGGGCCGAGCCTCCCCGGTGGGGCAGTCGCGCCTCGGCAGCTCCGGTCGCGTCCAGGCCGTGTGCCGATGGAATGTGTTCGGGCTCACCGTAGTTTGTCGCGCGTTGCTAGGATGCCGGGGCGCTGGCGCACGCATCCGGCTCCGGTGCCGAGTGTCAGGTGTCGGCGCACCCGGTGCGCCGCGGATGGCGCGCCGGGCAGGTTGCCGACCGGCGACCGCTGGCGTCCGAGAGCGAAAGCGGCACGACCGGAACGAGTTAGGGGTAGACGGAGTGTTCGAACTGACCAGGCGGCGCAGCCGGTGGATCCTCGCCGTGTTCGTGGTGCTCGCACTGGCGATGGGCACGCTGAGCGCGACGCTGTTCGACAAAGTGCAGGGCGGCGGCTACATCGACCCCGACAGCGAATCGAGCCGGGCGGCCGCGGTGCTGCGCGACACCTTCGGCGAGGCCACCCCGAACTTCGTGCTGCTGGTGCAGACTCGCCGCTCGGTCGACGACGACGCCGCGGCCACCGCGGCGACGAACCTCGCCACCGAGCTGAAGTCGCAGACCGGCGTCGCGGGCGTCACGTCCTACTGGACCGACAAATCGCCCGCGCTGCGCAGCACCGACGGCACCAAGGGGCTGATCGTGGCCAGCATCCTCGGCGAGGAGGCCGAGGTGGACAAGCGGGTGGGCGACCTCGCCGACCGGTTCGGCGGCACGCACGGCCCGCTCGAGGTGCGGGTCGGCGGCTACGCGATGCTGCTGCACGAGACGGTGCAGCAGAGCGAGAAGGACGTCGTGCTCGGCGAATCCATCGCCTTTCCGATCACGCTGGTCGCCCTGCTGCTGGTCTTCGGTGGCCTGGTCGCGGCCAGCCTGCCGCTGGTGGTCGCGATGATCACGGTGATGATCACGATGGGCGCGCTGTGGCTGATCGCGAGCGTCACCGATCTCGCCGCCACCGCCACCAACGTCGCCACCCTGCTCGGGCTCGGCCTGGCGATCGACTACAGCCTGCTGATCATCAGCCGCTACCGCGACGAACTGGTCGCCGGTCAGCAGCCGGGCGCCGCGGTGGCCGCGACCATGCGCTCGGCGGGCCGGACCGTCCTGTTCTCCGCCGTCACCGTCGCGGTCGCCCTGTCGGGGCTGCTGTTCTTCCCGCTGCTGGCCGTGCGGTCGATGGGTTACGCGGGTCTGGCCGTCGCGGTGATCGCCGCGACGGTGTCGCTGACCGTGCTGCCCGCGATCCTGTTCCTGCTCGGCACCAAGATCGACAACGGCCAATTGTGGTGGTTCCTGCGCGCCGCCCGTCCCGCGCCCGGCGAGGGCGCCTGGCACCGCCTGGCGCGGTTCGTGATGATGCGGCCGGTGCCCATCGGCCTGGCGGTGACCGCCCTGCTGCTCGTGCTGGGCGCGCCGTTCCTCGGCGTCCAACTCGGCTTCCCCGACGAGCGGTCGCTGCCGGAGTCGATGAACAATCGCCAGGTCACCGAGACCATTCAGCGCGACTTCTCGGCCACCGAGCAGAACGGGCTGTTCGCAGTACTGCCGGAAAGCGCCTACAGCGCGGCCGGATTGGACGCCTACGCCCGGGAACTGTCCGAGATCGAGGACGTCCGCCGGGTCGACACCGCCACCGGCAGTTACAGCCACGGCGGGCTGCTCGCCGCGCCCACCGAGGCCAACGGCCGCTTCCGCGCCGCGAACGCCGCCTATCTCGCGGTGGTCCCGGACACCACCGACCCCACGGTGCTGGACCGGATCGCCGATGACGTGCGCGCGACGCCCGCCGCGTCGCCGGTGCTGGTCGGCGGCGTGGCCGCGGCCAACGCGGACGCGATCGGCTCGGTGATCTCGGCGCTGCCGTACGCGCTGGCCTTCGTCGTGCTGATCATGGTGGTGGTCTTGTTCCTGCTCACCGGCAGCGTCGTGCTCCCGCTGCTGGCGGTCGTGCTCAGCTTCCTGAGCCTCACCGCGACCTTCGGTGCGCTGGTCTGGATCTTCCAGGACGGGCACCTGTCCGGGCTGCTCGGTTTCACCGTCACCGGCGACTTGCCGCCGACGGTTCCGGTCATGCTGTTCGGCGTCGCGTTCGGTCTCGCCATGGACTATCAGGTGTTCCTGCTGGCACGCATTCGTGAGGAGTACCAGCGCACCCGATCCAACGCGCTGGCCGTCACCTCCGGGCTGGAGCGCATCGGCCGGATCGTCACGGCCGCGGCGGTCCTGATCTCGCTGGTCTTCCTCGGCTTCCTGGCCTCCGACATCACGTTCATGAAGGCGTTCGGCATCGGGCTGCCGCTCGCCGTCCTGGTGGACGCGACGCTCGTGCGTGGCTTCCTGCTGCCCGCGGCGATGGAATTGCTCGGCCACTGGAACTGGTACGCGCCCGGCCCGTTGCGCGCACTGCACCAGCGCTTCGGCATCGAAGAGGAGCCTGCCGCTACCGCGGTCGCGGGACGGGAGGACTGGCTTCAGCCCGCGCGGCTCTGAGGGCACCGACCGTACGCGCCCGATCCGGTAGGGTCGTTCCGGCACTTCCGGGGAGGCCCACACCGGGTGGGACGGCTGCGTGGAGTGTGGAGGGCGACCGCGATGACCTACCCGTCCGGTTCCGGATTCGGCAGCGGCCGAGCGGATTACGGGAAATCGGACGAGGCGCGGCCCGCGCCGGACTGGGGAAGCATGTCCCCGCCGAGCGCGTACCCCCTGCAGGCGTGGGAGGCGCCGCCCATGCCTCCGCCGCCCGAGCGCGGAGCCGGCGTGATCGTCGCGCTGGCGGTCGGCGTGGTCGCCGTGCTGGCGGCGGTCGTAATCGGCGTGTCGGCGCATTCGCGTGTGCCGGGGCACGCCAAGGCCGCGGCCACGTCCGCCGAGGCGACCACCCGCGCGGGTGGCGTCACGAGCACGCGACCCACGCCTGGCGGTACGCGCCCTTCGTCGGGAAGACTGAGCTACACGGAATACGCGAAGGACTGGGACTTCCGGTTCGATCGCGTCGAGTTACACGCCGACTGGGTCGACGGCCGTGATCACGCCGATTGCCATCCGATCGAAGCGGCGGGCAAGCTCACCGGTCTCGGCTGCGTCTACGCGGCGGAGCTGGTGTATCGCGCCGAGGGCGGCGCGCTCATGCTCACTCAGTTCGTCCTCGGCATGGCCGACCAGGGCAAGGCGGCCGCGGCGAAAGACCGGTTCACCGACGCGGACCTCACCCTGCGTCCCGGCACGTACATCAAGGGCTACGCGACCGGGAAGTGGAAGGACGGCAGCGAGAAGGAATTCGTGGTGGTGACGCTGGCGACGGCCACCGGCGCGGTCGACGCTGCGACCGTGGAGAAATACCTGCGCTACCGGCACGCCGACACGCTCGGCGCGCTGGCGTTCCGGTAGCGCCGCTCGTCGCCGGTCAGATACCGCCGGTGGAGAGCAATCCGCCGTCCACGCGCACCGTCTCGCCGGTGATCCACGCAGCCTCGTCCGAAACCAGGAATCCGATCAGGCGCGCCACATCCTCCGGGCTGCCCAACCGCTTCATCGGATACACGCTCGCGGCGCGGTCCTCGTCTGCCGAGTACAGCGCGTCGGCGAACTTGGTCTTGATCACGCCGGGGGCGACCGCGTTCACCCGGATCTTCGGCCCCAGCTGCCAGGCGAGTTCGCCGGTGAGATGAATCAGCGCCGACTTCGACGCGCCGTAGGCGGCGATCACGCCGGTCGAGCGGATGCCCGCCACACTGGCCACGTTGACCACGGCGCCGCCGTGGTCGCGCATCCACGCCTTGTACGCCTCCTGGATGTAGCCGAGAGCCGCGACCACGTTCACGTCGAAGATCTTGCGCACCGCGTCCAGGTCGGCGTCCATCAGGGCGCCGTAGACCGGGTTGATGCCGGTGTTGTTGATCAGCACGTCCAGCGAACCGAACTCCGTGACCGCGCGCTCGACCGCGGCCGCCCGATCCTCGGCGACACCCGAGTTGCCGGCCAGGGCGACGACCTGGCCCTGGTGACCCAGTTCGCGCAGCTGGGCGGCGGCCTCCTCCAGCGGATCCTTCTTCCGCGCGGTGATCAGCACGTTCGCGCCGCGGCCGAGCAATTCCGCCGCGACCGCCTTGCCGATGCCACGGCTGGCCCCCGTGACCAGAGCGCTCTTGCCCAATAGATCGGTACTCATGGCATCGCACGCTAGCGCAGCCGATCGGACGTGCCGTTACCGCCGTCACATGCGGGGAGCTGGGATGGGGCAGCACCACCGGCCCCAGGTAAAATCGGTGGTTCTTGTGCGCGTCGGGTCGCACAATCGAGCACGCGTCCAGCACCACGATCCGCGAGGAGAAGTTTGTGATCACCGCGACCGACCTGGAGGTCCGGGCCGGAGTCCGCACCCTGCTGTCCGCTCCGGGACCGGCGCTGCGGGTGCAGGCGGGCGACCGGATCGGGCTGGTCGGGCGCAACGGCGCGGGGAAGACCACCACGCTGCGCATCCTGGCCGGTGAGGGTGAGCCGTACGCCGGGAAGATCCTTCGCTCCAGCGACATCGGTTACCTGCCGCAGGATCCGCGCGAGGGCAATCTGGACGTGCTGGCTCGCGACCGGGTGCTGTCCGCCCGCGGCTTGGACACGCTGATCCGGGAGATGGAGAAGCAGCAGGCGCTGATGGCCGAGGTCGCCGACGACAAGGAGCGCGAGAAGGCCGTCCGCAAGTACGGCAGGCTCGAGGAGCGCTTCTCGGCGCTGGGCGGCTACGTCGCCGAGAGCGAGGCCGCGCGCATCTGCCACAGCCTCGGCCTGCCCGACCGGGTCCTCGGCCAGCCGTTGCGCACCCTCTCCGGTGGTCAGCGGCGCCGAATCGAATTGGCGCGCATCCTGTTCGCCGCTTCCGACGGCAGTGGCGGGCGCTCCGACACCATCCTGCTGCTGGACGAGCCGACCAACCATCTCGACGCCGACTCGATCACCTGGCTGCGTGGCTTCCTGCAGAATCACGACGGCGGACTGATCGTCATCAGCCACGACGTCGACCTGCTCGCCGACGTGGTGAACAAGGTGTGGTTCCTGGACGCGGTGCGCGGCGAGGCCGACGTCTACAACATGGGCTGGAAGAAGTACCTCGACGCGCGCGCGACCGACGAGCAGCGCAGGCGCCGTGAACGCGCGAACGCCGAGAAGAAGGCCAGTGCGCTGCGCGCCCAAGCGGCCAAGCTCGGCGCGAAGGCCACCAAAGCGACTGCGGCGCAGAACATGGCCAAGCGCGCCGATCGCCTGCTGGCCGAGCTCGACGACGTGCGCGTCGCCGACAAAGTCGCCCGGATCAAGTTCCCCGAGCCCGCTGCCTGCGGCAAGACTCCCCTGATGGCCGAGAACCTGACCAAGGTCTACGGCTCGTTGGAGATCTTCACCGGCGTCGACCTCGCGATCGACCGCGGCAGCCGGGTGGTCGTCCTCGGACTCAACGGCGCGGGCAAGACGACACTGCTGCGCCTGCTGGCCGGCGTCGAGCAGCCGACGGCGGGCGGGCTGGTGCCGGGGCACGGCCTGAAGGTCGGCTACTTCGCTCAGGAGCACGACACCCTGGACGACAACGCCACCGTGTGGGAGAACATCCGCCACGCCGCGCCGGACGCGGGCGAGCAGGATCTGCGCGGTCTGCTCGGCGCCTTCATGTTCTCCGGTCCGCAGCTCGAGCAGCCGGCGGGCACCCTGTCGGGTGGTGAGAAGACCCGGCTCGCGCTGGCCGGACTGGTCTCCTCGGCGGCGAACGTGCTGCTGCTGGACGAGCCGACGAACAACCTCGACCCGGTGTCGCGGGAGCAGGTGCTCGACGCCCTGCGCACTTACGCGGGCGCGGTGGTGCTGGTGACCCACGACCCCGGCGCAGCGGAGGCGCTGTCTCCGGAACGCGTGATCCTGCTTCCGGACGGGACAGAAGACCACTGGTCGGCCGAATATCTGGAACTTATTCAGCTTGCGTGAGTTTCATCACAGGAACCCGTTGATCACGGCCTGCTGAGTGCTTAGCCTGGAAAGACGCTGCTCGGCGACTCGGAGGAAGCCATGAGCGACAGGCCACAGAGCAAGGCCCCATTGGGTAAGGGCACACGCGTCACCGGGAAGTCACGCGACCGCCTACAAACCCAGCTGAAGAAGCAATACGAGGCGGGTGCGAGCATCCGGTCCTTGGCGCGGTCCACCGGCCGCTCCTACGGCTTCATCCACAACGTGCTGGTGGAGTCGCATGTGCAGCTCCGCAGCAGGGGTGGAGCCAATCGCCGCAAGGGGCAATAGCGCCGTCACGGCGAGCGGATTTTGCGCCGCGAGCAACCGTCGCACGGTGCACACCGGTGGCCGACGGAAGCGGCCTCGCGGTGCGGAGCCCGCTGTCGTGGACGATGGTCCGCCGTCGTTTCCTGCGGAACCGCCATCGCCGCCACCCGCGGGTCGGCGCGGACTCTGCCCGGGGTCGCGGGCGCAAGAGCAACCCCGGCAGGCCGGTGACGGTGTCGGCGCGTGCCCGGGCGGGCGCGGTAGATGTGCGGCCTCGAGGCGGTGAATGCCTCTCGGCTACCAGGGTTTCGGCTGGCTGCGGCGCGCGATGGGCGGTTGCGCTCAGTAGCCCGCCACCATGCCGTCGCCGTCCACCAGCAGGTTGGCCAGGCTGCGAAAGATCGGCAGTCCGGTTTTGATCTCCAGGTAGGCGAACTGGCCCTGTGGATTGACCTCGAGGAAGTAGTACTCGCCGTCGCGGCCGAGCCGAATGTCGAGGACGCCGAAGGACAATCCGAGCGCGCCCATCAGCGTGGCCAGCGACTTGCTCACCGAGGCGGGCAGATGGTCGGGCACGAAATCGACCGAGGTGTCCAGGCGCGAGTCGACCTTGCCGACGCCCGCCTGCGAGTCGATGCGCACGGTCCATTCGACCCCGTCGACCCACACCACGCGCAGATCGCAGGTGGCGTCGACGTAGTCCTGGAAGGTGGTCGGAGCCGAACGGATCGCAGCCAGTCTGCCGAAATCGTCCTTGGAGATGATCCTGGTCTCGGCGAACTCCGCCCGGCTGGTGCCCGTGCGCTTGTAAACGACGGGGCCGGGCCGGGATTCGACGAAGCTGCGCGCCTCGTCCGGATCATTGGTGATCAACGTCTCCGGTACCGCGAACCCGGCCCGCAACGCCGTCTCCAGTTGCACGATCTTGCGTGCCGCGGTGCGGTCGGCGCCCGGGTCGTTGACCCAGTAGGCCGGGATGGACCAGAGCAGGCCCTGGATGAATCCGTCGCACTCGGCCTGGCGAAAATCGTTGTCCGAGGCGCGGACACTCGCGGGCACCCGCGCCGGGTGCGGTCGTCGCCACCACACCGACCGGACATCGTCGAGACCGATCAGGTGCGACAGCGACCGCGTGGTGCCGAGCCGATCCAGCCGGAAGCTGCCGGACTCCCGGGGGAAATCCCGCAAGTCGAGGTGGATCGGGCCGAGCCCGTGGTGTTCTCGCAGGGTCGCCGCCATCGCGGTGGCGTGTAGATCATCGGATTCGGACACGATCAGGACCGAACCGCGCCGGCGTGCGGCCATCGACCTGCCGCTCAGTCGAGGCTGTCGCAGTTGATGCCGTCGTCGCTGCCGTTGATCGATTTGGTCTGGCAGTAGGTGTACGTCGCTCCGCCCGCGCCCGGGCAATCGACGAGTTGCAGCCGGTCGGCCCAGGTTTCGGTGAGCTGACGCAGCTGCTCGTCGCCGAGCGCCGCCGACGGTGACTCCGGAATGGTCATCGGCCGATCGACCAGATCGATGCGCAGCCTGCGGGTGAAATCGGCGGTGGCGCCGGCGCGGATGTCCACCAGCACCGGGCGGCCGTCCTGATCGGCGTGCGGTGCCGCGGAATCGATCACGCGCAGCACATCGGACCGACTGAAGGTCCACGTTCCCTCGGCGACGCGCACGCTGATCTGCCGGTCGGATTCCCCCACCAGCAAACCCTGGAGCGGAGGAACACGGTCAGCCTTCGGCGTCGAACCGGGAGGGTGGATTGCGTCGGTCATAGCCGTTTCTCCGATCTGCTCACGATTTGCCACGACCCCCGAGCGTGTGAGCGATCATATCGCGATGAGGGGCGCTATCGGCTCGGATCGCGAGATTTCCCAGCCCGTGGCAAACCGAATTCCGATCCAAAAGGGGCGAGCGCCGAAAGTTTTCCGGTAGGCTGGAAATACCTCCATCGCAATCAAGGAGCTAATCGCACGCGGTGCGCAGACGGTGTCCATAGCCCGATATTGGCGGCTGTGCATCTGTACATTCGCGCAGCTCGGTGGGTCGTGGCGACCTGGTGCGCACGACAGCGCACGTCTTCCACCGCGTCATGATCGGCTTGCCCGAATCCGGTTGCGCGCACGAGGATCCGAGCTTCGCCGAAAGTCAGCCCCGGTTCGCGTTGCGCTCCGCCCACCAGGCGGGAGCGTCGACGAAGTGGTTGTCGAACTCTTCCTGCGCGGCGGCGAGCTCGGCCATAGTGGATTCTCCCGCGGCGATCCGCTCCAGCAGCCGGAAGTACTCGAATCGCTGCACGCCCGGGGTGAGCGCGATGAGGACGCGCGCCGTGCTGCCGGCCGCGGCGCCGAAAGCGTGCGGCATGAATTTCGGGACAACGATCGACCCGCCCGCGCCGACGGTGACGATCCGGTCGCCGGCCAGCAGTTGCAGCTCCCCGTCGGCGACGTAGAAGAGCTCGTCGGAACGCGTGTGGTAGTGCGGCGCCGCGCCGTCCGCGCCGCGATCCATGCTGACCTCGAGTGTGCTCAGGCCGCCGCCCGCCTCCTCGGCGTCGATCAGCAGGCGCAGGGTGACCGACGTGGTGCGCAGAGTCTCCGCGTCCTGCGGCTGGCGGATCGCGACGTCCTTGCGGGCAGTGGGAGTGCTCATGGCAGGCTCCATTAATTCGATGGTTGATAATTCGCTAACAAACTATATCTTGCCGAATAGAATCTTGTCCATGACCGAGCGGAAGACCGACGCCGTGGACGCGATCGTGGCGCAGTGGGAACGGGAACGACCCGACCTCGATCTCGAGGCGATGGCCGTGGTCGGCCGGCTGGGCCGGCTGCTGGTGGTGGCCCAGCGGGAGATCGAAGCGGTGTTCGGCAAGCACGGCTTGCAACGCGGCGAGTTCGATGTGCTTGCCGCGCTACGCCGTTCGGGCGAGCCGTTCGAGCTCAACCCCTCGGCCCTCGCCGACACGTTGATGCTGTCGCGTGCGGGCATGACCGGACGGCTGGATCGCCTGGAGTCGGCGGGCCTGGTGCGGCGCGTGGCCGACGCGCACGACCGGCGGGCGGTGCGCGTCGCCCTGACCGAACCGGGGCGCGAACTGGTCGACACCGTGGTCACCGAGCACACCGCGAACGAGACCCGGCTGCTTTCGGTGCTCACCGCGAGCGAACGCCGGGAACTGGACCGCATCGCGCGAATCCTGCTGAGCAGCATGGAACCGGACGCGTAATCGCGATAGCTCCCGCATCCGTCTTCGTGCCGAATCGCGCTCTACATGGGAGAACTCATGCCCCGGTGAGGTAGCCCGATACTCGTGTCAGCGCGCCTCCTTCGGGTCTACCTTGAGATTCCGTGCCGAAGGGGTCGGCGCGGTTGTGCAAGGAGGACACGATGATCGACATCATCACGCTCCGCGGCACCGGCGAGCCGCGCAACTCCGGCGGAACGCCCGCGGGCATGCTGCACGACGTCACGAAACTACTCGACACCAGCAGGTTCAGCTGCTTCGAACCGGATTGGCCCGCTTCGGTCGGCCCCGTACCGGAGGCGTGGGGGCCTTCGCTGGAGACCTCGGTACGGCTCGGAGTCGCCGCAGGGGTGCAGGCGATCCAGGACTCGCCGAACGTCTGCGGTCTGCTGAGTTATTCGCTCGGCGGCATCTGCGCCAGCCGCATCCTGGAGGGTGTCCAGTCCGGGAAGTACAAGAACACCGACGGCACCCCGCTGGAAATCGCCTTCGTGGTGAACCTCGCCAACCCCCTGCGCCGCGCCGGGCAGTCGGTGGCGAATCTCTGCCCCGCGAACACATTCGGCTTGCACGGGCAGCGGGGCGCGTGGCCGGCCTCGGTGGCGGTCCGCGAGTACGCCAACCCCGGCGACATCATCACCGCGTCACCGGGCAATTCGCCGTTGCGCGTCATCGACGTGGGCATCTCGCCGTTCTCCTTCGTGGAAGGCGCCCGCGTCGGCGACGTCGCGCCGCTGATCTTCGCCGAACTACTCGAAGTCCTGCTGCGCGACCCGATCGCGAACCTCGCGCGCTACACCGCCGCGGTACGCGGTGTCATCGGCTATCTGACCCCGTGGCCCGACGGGCAGCACGTGCGCTATTCCGGACGGAACATGCCCGGAACGGACGTCCTGTGGACCACCCACGCGGCGGAGTACATCAACGCGACGTTCTGACTCACTGCTTGCGACGGACCGAGGCCTCGACCAAATCCAGCACGGCCGAGAGGTTCTCGTTGGTGTGCCCGGAGGCGATCCGGGCGATGAGTCCGTCGAGGACCAGGTCCAGGTAGCCGAGCAGGACATCGGTGGGCACGTCGTCGCGCAGCGCGCCCGCGGCCTTGCGGCGTTCCAGGCGGGCCAGGGTGGCGGCGGTGAGTTCGGCCGAACGCTGCGTCCAGCCCGCGCGGAACTCGGGATCGGTGCGCAGCCGTCGCGCGATCTCCAGACGCGTACCGAGCCAGTTGAACTGCTCCGGGTGCGCGAGCATGTCGCGCATCACCTGCACGATGCCCTGGTTGGCCGCGACGTCGGCCATGCGTTCGGCGTCCTCCTGAGCGAGGGCGAAGAACAGCGCGTCCTTGTCGCGGAAGTGGTGGAAAATGGCGCCCCTGGATAGCCCGATCTCCTCCTCGAGGCGGCGCACCGTGGCGCCGTCGTAGCCGTACTCGGCGAAGCAACGGCGTGCTCCGTCGAGAATCTGGCTGCGCCGGGCGGCGAGGTGATCGTCACTGACCTTGGGCACGGAATCCTCCAGTGGGGAAACACGGACCCCCGCATCGGCGGTCCACCGATGCGGGGGTTCTCGCGAACACTAGACCTCAGCGGCGCGGACGCGCGCCGCCGAAGGTGGCGCGATCAAGCACCGATCATGTTGCGCAGCACGTACTGCAGGATGCCGCCGTTGCGGTAGTAGTCCGCCTCACCGGGGGTGTCGATCCGCACCACCGCGTCGAAGGTGATCTTGTCACCGTTCTCCTTGGTGGCGGTGACCTTCAGCGTCTTCGGGGTGACACCCTCGTTGAGCTGGGTGATGCCCTCGATGTCGAAGGTCTCGGTGCCGTCCAGCTTCAGCGACGCGGCCGACTCGCCCGCCGGGAACTGCAGCGGGATGACGCCCATGCCGATGAGGTTGGAGCGGTGGATGCGCTCGAACGACTCGGTGATGACGGCCTTCACGCCCAGCAGGCTGGTGCCCTTGGCGGCCCAGTCGCGCGAGGATCCCGAACCGTACTCGTTGCCACCGAGCACGACCAGCGGAATGCCGGCGGCCTGGTAGTTCTGCGAGGCGTCGTAGATGAACGCCTGCGGGCCACCGGGCTGGGTGAAGTCGCGGGTGTAACCACCCGAGACGTCGTCGAGCAGCTGGTTGCGCAGCCGGATGTTGGCGAAGGTGCCGCGGATCATCACCTCGTGGTTGCCGCGGCGCGAGCCGTAGGAGTTGTAGTCCTTGCGCTCGACGCCGTTGGCCTCCAGGTACTGGGCGGCCGGGGTGCCGGGCTTGATGTTGCCCGCCGGGGAGATGTGGTCGGTGGTGACCGAGTCGCCGAGCAGCGCGAGCACCCGGGCGCCCTTGATGTCGGTGACCGGCTCCGGGGTCTGCGGCATGCCCTCGAAGTACGGAGGCTTGCGCACGTAGGTCGACTCGGCGTCCCACTCGAAGGTCTTGCCCTCCGGCGTGGGCAGGCTGCGCCAGCGCTCGTCGCCCCGGAACACGTCCTTGTAGTCCTCGAGGAACATGTCGCGGCTGATGACCCGGTCGATGGTGTCCTGGATCTCCTGCGGCGACGGCCAGATGTCCTTCAGGAAGACGTCGTTGCCCTCGGTGTCCTTGCCCAGCGGGTCGTTCTCGAAGTCGAAGTCCATGGTTCCCGCGAGCGCGTAGGCGATGACCAGCGGCGGGGAGGCCAGGTAGTTCATCTTCACGTCGGGGGAGATACGGCCTTCGAAGTTACGGTTGCCCGACAGCACCGCGGTGACGGTGAGGTCGTTGTCGTTGACCGCCTTGGAGATCTCCTCCGGCAGCGGCCCGGTGTTGCCGATGCAGGTGGCGCAGCCGAACGCGACCAGGTTGAAGCCCAGCTTGTCCAGGTACGGCCACAGACCGGCCTTCTCGTAGTAGCCGTTGACGACCTGCGAACCCGGCGCCATGGACGTCTTCACCCACGGCTTGCGGGCCAAGCCCTTCTCCACCGCGTTGCGGGCGAGCAGGGCCGCGCCGAGCATGACCGACGGGTTGGAGGTGTTGGTGCAGGAGGTGATCGAGGCCACCACGACGGCGCCGTGATCGAGCACGAAGTCGCCGTACTCCTCGCTGCGCACCGTCACCGGCTTGGACGGACGGCCCTCTGCGCCGTTGGCGGCCGACACCAGCGACTCGGCGCCGTCGTCGGCGAACGACAGCACCGCCGGGTCGCTCGCCGGGAAGGATTCCTCGACGGCCTCGTCCAGCTTGCTGTGCGGGGTGTCGGCCGCGGGGCCGCTCTCCGCGTCACTGGTGTAGTTGTGGATGTCCTTGCGGAACGCGATCTTCGACTCCGACAACAGGATCCGGTCCTGCGGGCGCTTCGGGCCCGCGATGGACGGCACCACGGTGCTCAGGTCCAGCTCGAGGTACTCGGAGTAGGCGGGCTCGGTGTCGGGATCGTGCCAGAGGCCCTGCTCCTTGGCGTAGGCCTCGACCAGCGCGACCTGCTCGTCGGAGCGGCCGGTCAGGCGCAGGTAGTCGACGGTCACGTCGTCGATCGGGAAAATCGCCGCGGTGGAACCGAATTCGGGGCTCATGTTGCCCAGGGTGGCGCGGTTGGCCAGCGGCACCTCGGCTACGCCCTTGCCGTAGAACTCGACGAACTTGCCGACCACGCCGTGCTTGCGCAGCATGTCGGTGACGGTGAGCACCACGTCGGTCGCGGTCACGCCCGGCTGGATCTCGCCGGTCAGCTTGAAGCCGACGACGCGCGGGATCAGCATCGAGACGGGCTGGCCCAGCATGGCCGCCTCGGCCTCGATGCCGCCGACGCCCCAGCCGAGCACGCCGAGGCCGTTGACCATGGTGGTGTGCGAGTCGGTGCCGACACAGGTGTCGGGGTAGGCCTGGCCGTTGCGGACCATGACGACGCGGGCCAGGTGCTCGATGTTGACCTGGTGCACGATGCCGGTGCTGGGCGGGACGACCTTGAAGTCGTCGAACGCGGTCTGGCCCCAGCGCAGGAACTGGTAACGCTCGCCGTTGCGCTGGTACTCGATGTCGACGTTGCGCTCGAAGGCGTCGGCGCGGCCGAAGACGTCGATGATGACGGAGTGGTCGATGACCATCTCGGCGGGGGCGAGCGGGTTCACCTTGTCCGGGTCGCCGCCCAGGGTGGCCACGGCCTCGCGCATCGTGGCCAGGTCGACGATGCACGGCACGCCGGTGAAGTCCTGCATGATGACGCGGGCGGGCGTGAACTGGATCTCGGTGTTCGGCTGCGCCGAGGGATCCCAGCTCGCGATGGCGCGAATGTGATCGGCGGTGATGTTGGCGCCGTCCTCGGTGCGGAGGAGGTTCTCCGCGAGGACCTTCAGTGCGTACGGGAGTTTCTCGGTGCCGGGCACGGCGTTGAGGCGGAAGATCTCGTAGGAGTTGCTTCCCACCTCGAGGGTGCCCTTGGCGCCGAAAGTATCGATACTTGTCGTCACGTCAGCTCCACTCGTCTGTGAGGGCGGCCACCGGCGGGGCTGTGCCGGCGGCCGAGTCTTCGGAGGTGCTCCGGCGCCGCTCGAGCGCCGGTTCCTCGCGCCTACGACCTTAACAGTACGCTTGTCCTGTGAAACACCAGGGGGCGGTTCGGCGTGCCGTGCGCGCGGGATGCGACACTCCGTCGCGTACTGTGCTTTCGAGCCAGCAAGGGGGGTCTTGCTCGCCCTGCAGTGTTGGATGCCCGTCGCTTCGGTTGCCGATGCGGCTCGACAGACCGGATGGAAGATGACCGCCCCGCACAACTCGGTTTTCACCCCCATGGCCGCCGAATTGCCGCCGAATGTCACCACCGACACCGTGCGCTCGCTCAACGCCGATCTGGCCGACGATCACGTCGCTACGCTGACCGGGAAGAACAAAGCGGAACTGGCGGCCATCGCCGCGGAGGCACGCTCGCAGGGAATTCCGTTGAGCATAGTGGTAGTCCCCGGCAATCCAGGACACGACTCGAGCCTACGCGACCTGGCCACCGAGGTGGGCAAGACGCAGCACGGCACCGTGGTCGTCTTCAGCGACGACTGGGTCGGCACCTACAGCGACTCGATCAGCCGCGTGCGGCTGGAATGGGCGGAGGACGCCGCCAAGGGCACGCAGGGACGGAGCGGAGAAGCCGCAAGTATTTTCGCGGCCCGCTTGGAGACGCCGGAGTCGATGTCCTGGACCGCGATCACCTGCGCGCTGCTGGGTGGGACGGTGGCGGTCATCGCGGGGTTGTACTGGGTCAAGACCCGGCGTGCGGGGGACGACGCGGGTTCGATGCGTACGGGTAGTGATCGGCGTGCCTCGGAGGGGGAATCGTCCGACGCCCGCACTCTCTGAGGTCGCGCGACGCCACTCGGGTGAGTCGCTTCGGCCGAGTCGGTTCTCGAGGCCGCGCGGATGCCGTAGCCGCGCCGCGTCCTGACGCCTGGGGTGAGGGGGCGCGCCTTCGCTCGATGCGAAGACGCACGGCACCCCACCTGGGGGGTGAACGGGCCGGTGGTATCCGGGCAGCCAACTTCCGGGGCGGTTGGTCTGTTATGCGGCCTGTAAATCTATGCCGCATCTAGCAAATTTCAAGCAAACGGAGAATGCCGCGCGCCCGGGTGTCGGATGCCGTTTCGTCGGTGACGTAAGTGTCGTACGGTTCGAATGGTCCCTGATGGGGAATATGTGTTTCCAGAGGCCATCTGTCGACCACAGTGCGTGATGGTTCGCCTGATGCCGTAGAGGATTGCCGGAATCCGGTCCCTTGGAGGTGTGATGCGCAACATCGGCGGGCTGACCCACCGGCGCCGACTATCGATCGCTGTGGGATTGCTGAGCTTGGTCGCCGTCGTGGTCACGACCGGGCCGGTCGCTGCTGTTCCGCCGCCTCCGCCAAATCCCAGCGACGCCCAGATCGCGCAGGCGGGCGCACAGGTCGACGCCGGGGTCGCCGAGATCGGCACCCTGATCAACCAGGTCGCCGTGGCCGACCACGAGCTGGGGCGGCTCGACGACGCCGTCGCGCAGCGCCGGGAAGACGTCAACAGGGCGTTGGTGGATCTGCAGGCCGCGCGTGACGCCGCCGACGCGGCCGCCGCCGTGGTGGTCGACACCCAGCTGGCCCTGGCCGACGCCGCGGTCAGGGTGGGTCAGGCGCGCCGCAATTTCGATCAGTTCGCCACCCAGGTCTACACCCGCCCCGGCTCCGACTCGATGGTCACCTACCTCGCGGCGGCCACGCCTGCGGTCGCGCTGGATCGGGCCCAGCTGTTGGAATCGGTCTCCAAGAACCGTCAGCAGGTGCTGGACAGCCTGCGGCGCGCCCAGATAGACCAGGGCAACAAGAACTCCACCGCCCGGCGGGCGAAGGCGGACGCCGATGCGGCCGCCGCCACGGCCGCCGCGCGCAAGACCGACGCCGAGCACGCCGTCGCCGCGGCCGAAGCCGAACTCGACCGGCAGGCCGCCCAGCGCGACGACCTGCTGCGGCAGCGTCAGGACGCGCAGGGCCGACTGGATCAGGCGCGGCAGAACGTGGCGGGTCTGCAGGGTCAGCGCGACGCCTTCCTGGCCTGGGACGCGATGCGCAAGGCGGAGGAGGCCGCGGTGCGGGCAGCTGCCGCCGCGGCCGCGGCCCGCGCGGCCGCCGACCGCGCCGCCCTCGACCGCGCCGCGGAACTGGGCGCAGGCAAACGCCCGCACACCCAGCTGGAGGACACGCCGCCGCCGCGGCGCAGCATGCCCCGGCCGAAATCGCCCCCGGTCGGGGGCTCGTCGGCAATCGAGATCGTGGTCGATCGCGCCATGTCGCAGCTGGGCGTCACCTATGCCTGGGGCGGGGGCGACGAAGACGGCCCGACTCTCGGGATCCGCGACGGCGGCGTCGCCGACAGCCACGGCGACTACACCAAAGTGGGCTTCGACTGCTCCGGCTTGATGGTCTACGCGTTCGCGGGCATCGGGGTCGCGCTGCCGCACTACAGCGGCTACCAGTACAACGCGGGCACGCGAGTGCCGGTCGGCGACCGCGAGCGCGGCGACATGTTGTTCTGGGGACCGAACGGCAGCCAGCACGTGGCGTTGTATCTGGGCGACGGGCAGATGGTCGAGGCCCCGGAAAGCGGCGACGTGGTCAAGGTGTCCCCGGTCCGTGAGGGCGGCATCATGCCGTTCGCGGTGCGCATCGTCTCCTGATCGGCGGACATTCCGGGTGCCCAGCCGGGGCGCGGGACCGTCGAATTCCCATTCTGTCGGGTCCGGTTGCGGCACCGGCCGCGATTACCTGGAATAGTTGTGGCAGCACGCACAGGACCAAGGCGAAAGCGGGGATGTTGGTGACTTCGACGGACGGTGTGAGCGGAGCGAACTCGGCGAAGGATGCGCCGGTCTCCACGCCCAGCACCCTCGAGCGTGACGTCCAGACCCTGGAGAAGGCGATCTATGAGGTCAAGCGGGTGATCGTGGGCCAGGATCGCCTGGTCGAACGCTTGCTCGTCGGCGTACTCGCGCGTGGTCACGTCCTGCTCGAAGGCGTTCCCGGCATCGCGAAGACCCTCGCCGTGGAGACCTTCGCCAAGGTGGTCGGCGGCTCGTTCGCCCGGGTGCAGTTCACGCCGGACCTGGTGCCCACCGACCTGATCGGTACCCGCATCTACCGGCAGGGCCGCGAGGAGTTCGACACCGAGCTCGGCCCGGTCGTCGCGAACTTCGTGCTCGCCGACGAGATCAACCGCGCGCCCGCCAAGGTGCAGTCGGCGCTGCTCGAGGTGATGGCCGAACGGCACGTCTCGATCGGCGGCAAGACCTACCCGATGCCGGACCCGTTCCTGGTCATGGCGACGCAGAACCCGATCGAGAGCGAGGGCGTGTACCCGCTGCCCGAGGCGCAGCGCGACCGCTTCCTGTTCAAGGTGGTCGTCGACTACCCCTCGGTGGAGGAGGAGCGCGAGATCATCTATCGGATGGGCGTCACCCCGCCGGAGGCGAGCCGCATCCTGCAGCCGGAGGATCTGATCCGCTTGCAGAAGGTCGCGGCCAACACCTTCGTGCACCACGCTCTCGTCGACTACGTGGTCCGGGTGATCGCCGCGACCCGCAAACCGGCCGAGTTCGGCATGCAGGACGTGGCCGGCTGGATCTCCTACGGCGCCTCGCCGCGCGCCAGCCTCGGCATCATCGCCGCGGCCCGTGCGGTCGCGCTGATCCGCGGCCGTGACTACGTGGTGCCGCAGGACGTTGTCGAGGTGATCCCGGACGTGCTGCGCCACCGCCTGGTGCTGTCCTACGACGCGCTCGCCGACGAGATCAGCCCGGAGGACGTCATCAGGCGCGTTCTGCAGACCGTCGGCCTGCCGCAGGTCGCCCCGCAGGCCGTCGCGCCCGGCGTGCCCGCCGCCCCGGCGCAGGGCGCGCCGCAACAGGTTCCGCAGCCGCCGTCGCCGCAACAGCAGGCCGTTCCCCAGCCGCCTAACGGGCAGCAGTCGCAGCCCGCGGGCACCCTCCCGCCGAAGTGACCTCGGCCTCGGATCCGGTCGCACCAGTGCCGATGTCGCCGTCCCACGCACCGCCGTCCTTCCACGCGGGGGAGCTGACCGACCCCAGGCTCACCGTCGCGCTGAAGACCCTCGAACTCACCGTGCGCCGAAGGCTCGACGGCGTGCTGCACGGCGATCACCTCGGTCTGATCCCCGGACCCGGCTCCGAGCCGGGCGAGGCGCGCGCCTACCAGCCGGGCGACGACGTGCGCCAGATGGATTGGTCGGTCACCGCCCGCACCACCCATCCGCACGTGCGGCAGATGATCGCCGACCGGGAACTGGAAACCTGGATGGTGGTGGATCTGTCGGCCAGTCTCGACTTCGGCACCGCCGCCTGCCAGAAGCGGGATCTGGCCATTGCCGCTGCGGCCGCGATCACCCACCTGACCAGCGGCGGCGGCAACCGGATCGGCGCGGTCGTCGCCACCGGCGAACGGTTGACCCGTATCCCCGCGCGCGGCGGGCGCGTGCACGCGCAGTCGCTGCTGCGCGGCATCGCGACCACCCCGCACGCGCGCGACGGTGTGCGCGGCGACCTGCGCGGCGGCATCGAGTCGCTGCGCCGCCCGCAGCGCAAGCGCGGACTCGCGGTGATCATCAGCGATTTCCTGGGTGACATCGATTGGCAGCGTTCGCTGCGCGCGATCTCGGCCAGGCACGATCTGCTCGCGGTCGAGGTGCTCGACCCGCGCGACCTGTCGCTGCCCGACATGGGCGACGTCGTGCTGCACGATCCGGAGACCGGGCGCACCCGCGAGTTCAGCGTGACCTCCACTCTGCGCGCCGATTTCGCGGCCGCCGCGCAGCGCCACCGTCAGCAGGTCGAACAGGCCCTGCGTAGTTGCGGCGCTCCGGTGCTCACCTTGCGAACCGATCGGGACTGGATCGCCGACGTGGTCCGGTTCGTGTCCACCCGGCGCCACAGCTTCGGCGCCCCGACCGGGCGGGTGCCACGTCAGTGAGTATTTCGCATTTCACCGCACAGATCTGGCTCGGATTCCTCGCCGTCATCGCGCTGATCGCGCTCGGCTACGTGCTGGTCCAGCGCAACCGGCGCAAGCACATGTTGAAGTTCACCAACATGGAGCTGCTGGAGAAGGTCGCTCCGTCGCGCCCGAGCCCGTTCCGCCACGTTGCGGTCGCGCTCCTGCTGGTCGGTCTGGTGTTCCTCACCGTCGCCGCCGCGGGACCGACCGCGGTCAAGAAGGTGCCGCGCAACCGCGCGACCGTCATGCTGGTGATGGACGTGTCGCTGTCGATGGAGGCGACCGACGTCGCCCCGAGCCGCATCCAGGTCGCCAAGAAGGCGGCCAAGGAGTTCGTCGACGGTCTGCCCGAGGGCGTGAACATCGGTTTCGTCACCTTCGCCGGCACCGCCTCGGTGATGGTGTCGCCGACGACCAATCACGAGGGCGTGAAGGCCTCGATCGACAACGTCCGACTGGCCGAGCGCACGGCGACGGGTGAAGGCATCCTCACCGCGCTGCAGGCGATCGAGACGCTCGCGACGGTGCTCGGCGGTGCGCAGGAGCCGCCGCCGGCGCGCATCGTGCTGATGTCGGACGGAAAGCAGACGGTTCCGGCGTTCGAGGACGTCGACAATCCGCGCCACGAGTACGTCGCGGCCCGGCTGGCCAAGACCAAGAACGTCCCCATCTCGACGATCTCGTTCGGCACCAGCTGGGGCGAAGTGGAGATCCCACGGGAAGACGGCAGCAAGGACCGGGTGCGCGTCGCGGTGGACGACGACGCCATGCGCGAGCTCGCACGGCTGTCCGGCGGGGAGTTCTACACCGCCTCGTCGCTGCAGGAGCTGACCAAGGTCTACGACACCTTGGAGCAGCAGATCGGGTACGAGCTGACCAGAGGCGACGCCAGCCGCCCGTGGCTGTTGCTCGGACTGCTGGTGATCGCGACGGGCGTCATCACCGGTCTGTTGTATCGCCAGCGGCTGCCGTAGCGGTACCTATCGCGCAGGACCATCGCCCGGCCGGTGGCCTCCCCTCGGGGCGGTCCCGGCCGGTCGGCGTTCGTGCGCCGAGTCGTGGTGTCGTTGTGGCGTTTCACCAATGGTCCGGCACGTCGGTGTCGGTTCGACAGAGGGGGCAGCCCGCTCGTGAGCGATCGGTCCGACCAGGTAGGTTGAACCCCATGTCGAACCTCACATCCCGGTCGGTCCTGGTGACCGGCGGTAACCGCGGCATCGGACTCGCGGTCGCGCAGCGTCTGCTTGCCGACGGTCACAAGGTGGCTGTCACGCATCGTGGGTCGGGGGTGCCGGACGGCTTGTTCGGTGTGAAATGCGATGTGACCGACAGTGAGTCGGTGGACGCCGCCTTCACCGAGGTGGAGGCGCATCAGGGCCCGGTCGAGGTGCTCGTGGCCAACGCGGGCATCACCGACGACACACTGCTCATGCGGATGACCGAGGAGCAGTTCACCAAGGTGCTCGACGCCAACCTGACCGGCGCGTTCCGGTGTGCCAAGCGGGCCAACCGTGCCATGTTGCGTGGGCGCTGGGGCCGGATGATCTTCCTCGGCTCCGTGGTCGGCATGAGCGGGCAAGCCGGCCAGATCAACTACGCCTCCTCCAAGGCCGGTGTGATCGGCCTGGCCCGCTCGATCACGCGTGAGCTCGGCTCGCGCTCGATCACCGCGAATGTCGTCGCCCCGGGTTTCATCGAGACCGACATGACCGCCGACCTGCCCGACGAGATGCGCGACATGGCCAAGAAGTTCATCCCCCTGCAGCGGCTCGGCCAGCCGGAAGACATCGCGGCTGTCGTCAGCTTCCTCGCCTCCGAGGATTCCGCCTACGTCTCCGGCGCGGTGATCCCCGTCGACGGCGGCATGGGCATGGGCCACTGACCATTCCGAACGCGTAGCGCGGCCGGTCACGGCCGCCCGCAGCCAACCCCACATTCGAATTTCAGGAGAACCGAGAACTCATGGGCGGACTGCTCGAAGGCAAGACCATCCTGGTCACGGGCATCATCACCGATGCGTCGATCGCGTTCCGCGCGGCGGCCGTCGCGCAGGAGCAGGGCGCGAAGGTGATCATCACCGGCATCCCGGAGCGGCTGCGGCTGATCGACCGGATCGCCAAGCGTCTGCCCCAAGAGGTCCCGCCGGCCATCGGGCTCGACGTCACCAGCGAAGACGACCTCGCCGGTCTCGCCGACAAGCTGCGGGAACTGGCTCCCGAGGGGATCGACGGAGTGCTGCACTCGATCGCGTTCGCGCCCCGCACCCTGATGGGCCCGGAGGCCCGGCCGTTCCTCGAGGGTCCGGGCCCCGACGCGGCCAAGGCGTTCGAGATCTCGGCGTGGAGCTACGCATCGCTGTCGCGCGCGGTGCTGCCGGTGATGAACGAGGGCGGCTCGATCGTCGGCATGGACTTCGATCCGCGCACCGCGATGCCCTACTACAACTGGATGGGTGTGGCGAAGGCGGCGCTGGAGTCGGTGAACCGGTACGTCGCGCGAGAAGTGGGCACCGCCAAGAAGATTCGCTCCAACCTCATCGCGGCAGGGCCGATCAAGACGCTGGCCGCCAAGGCGATCGCGGGCACCGCGACCGACGACGCGGCCAAGCTCAACCAGCTCAACACCTACTGGGACGGCGCGTCGCCGATCGGCTGGGACGTCGACGACCCCACGGTGGTGGCGAAGTCGATCGTGGCGCTGCTGTCGGACTGGCTGCCGGGCACCACCGGCTCGATCATCTACGTCGACGGCGGAGCCAGCCACAACACCTGGTTCCCGGAGAACATGGCGATCAACTGAGCCGATCGGATGGGAGAAACCGTGGTCCGGACCGCCGACGCGCTGCTGCTGCTGTCCTTCGGAGGTCCGGAGCGGCCCGACGATGTGATGCCCTTCCTGGAGAACGTCACCCGGGGTAGGGGAGTGCCGCGCGAGCGTCTCGAAGCGGTCGCCGAGCACTATCTGCACTTCGGCGGTGTCTCGCCGATCAACGCGCTCAATCGCGCCATCATCGCGGCGGTCGAGACCGAATTGGCCGGCGCGGGCCTCGAACTGCCGGTGTACTTCGGCAACCGCAACTGGCATCCGATGGTGGAGGACACCGTGGCGCGGATGGCCGCCGACGGCGTCGAGTCCGCCTTGGTCTTCCCGACGTCGGCGTGGGGCGGATACTCCGGCTGCCTGCAGTACCATGAGGACATCGCCAGGGCGCGTGCGGCGTTCGGCGCGGGGGCGCCGGAGCTGCTGAAGCTGCGCCAGTACTTCGACCATCCGCTGCTGATCGAGGCGTTCGCCGACGCCATTCGCGCGGCCCTGGAGCGGCTTCCCGCCGGGCAGCGCGCCGCCGCGCGACTGGTGTTCACAGCGCACTCCGTCCCGCTGTCGGCCGACGCCGCCGCGGGCCCGCCCGCCGACGGTGGGCGGCTCTACAGCCGTCAGGTCGCCGAGGCCGCCCGATTGTGCGCCGCGGCAACCGGGTTCACCGACTACGACGTCGTCTGGCAGTCTCGTTCCGGTCCACCGCAGGTGCCGTGGCTGGCGCCGGACATCGTCGACCATCTCGACGACCTCGCCGCGAAGGGTGTCGAGGCCGTGGTCGTCTGTCCGGTGGGCTTCGTCTCCGATCATCTCGAGGTCATCTGGGATCTGGACAACGAGGCCGCGCAGAAGGCCGCGGAACTCGGGATGGGCTTCGCGCGGGCCGCGACCCCCGGAAGCGACCCGCGTTTCGCGAAGCTGGTCGTCGAACTGGTCTCCGAACAGTTGCGCGGCGCCGAACCGCGGCGGCTCGGAGCGGTCCCCGGTTACGGCTGCACGCGCGACGGCGCGCCGTGCGTCGTCGGTTGTTGCGCGGCGCCGCGCCGTCCCAGCACTGGGAATTGAGCGGAACCAGGCCCGGTAGCATCGCCTGCGACCTTTAGCCGAATCGACTTCTCCGGGGGGAGAACTCTCTATGACTTATGCCGACGTGCTGACCAATGCCGCCGTGCTCGATCCGCATGCCTGGTCCGACTCCAACGTATGGACCGTGGCTCTCGACACCACCGAGGCCAGGCGCCGCAGCCGCAGCAGAGGCGGTGGTGGCTTCTCCCTCGGTGGTCTGCTGTTGTGCGTCGGGGTGGTTGCCGTCGTCATCGGCCTGATCGTCTGGCTGAGCAAGCGGGGCAAGAACCAGGCCCAGCAACAGCAGCATCAGCAGTATCCGCAGGCACAACAGTATCCGCAGCCCTATCCTCCGCAACAGGGTCTGCCAGGGCAGCCGCAGTATCCTGCCCCGCCGCAATATCAGCAGCCTTACCAGCCGCAGCAGCAACCGCAGTATCAGCAGTACCCGCAACAGCAGCAGTATCCTCCGCAGCAGCAGTACCAGCCGCCGCAGCAGTGAGTCTCGCGGTGCCGGCCACTCAGAAATCGGTGGTGTTCACCCGGGTGTAGACCGTGGGGAAACCGGGGCGCGCCGCACCGACGCCCCAGGACGTGAGGCCGGTGAGCCGCCCGTCGACGAGAAGCGGTCCGCCGCTGTCGTACTGGGCGGTGTCGGCGGCCGGAGTGCCCGCGCACAGCATGGTGTGCGGGTCGAAGGCCGAGCCATAGGCGGCGGCGCACTCTCCGTCGGTGGCCAGTGGGACGTCCGCGGCGCGCAACCGGGTGTTGGCTTCGTCGGTTTCCGAAGTCGCGCCCCAACCCAGGATCGTTCCGGTGCCCGAAGCCGCGGCGGCGACGGTGATCGTGGGACCGGGCTGCGGCTCGTCCAGGGTGAGGATCGCCATATCGTTCTGATAGGCGGTCGTGGTGTCGAGAACGGTCGCCCGGAAACCCGGATGGATACGAATGTCCTTGACGTGCACCGTGTTTCCCTCGCGCCCGCGCAGGTCGTCGCGGCCGAAGGTGGCGGTGAGCGTCTGCGCCAGCGGCTGCGCGAGGGCCACGCAGTGTGCCGTGGTGATCACCTGATCCGGCGCGATGAGCGCGCCGCCGCAGAATTGGCCGGAAGCGCGGGTGAGGAACAACGGTGTGCCGATGGCCGCCAGCCACGGATACTCCGCGGTCGTCGCTGTGGCGCCGCCCACGATCGCCGACGCCGGGGCATGCAGCGTCAGACCGAGCAGAACAGCGAGGGCGGCCGTGCGGCGACGACGGGAGCAGCGCATGTCACACCGCCCGCGACATGGCTCAGCGACTTCCGCGCGCGGAGGCGTGCACGGCGACCAGACGCGCGGCGCGAATCGCGTCCCACAGCGGCCGCAGCAGTGATTCCTGCGCGCCGATCGCGCTGGCGGAGGTGGGTGCGGACGCGGGCTCTCGCTGCGCCACCGTGAGGATGGCCGCGACGTGATCGGCGGTGTCCAGGATGCGCCTGGCCCGCAGCGGGATCGACTCGGGATAGTCGTGCCGCGAGTAGTCGGCGAGTTCGGCTTCGATGAGCTCGCGCGGATCGGAATCGACCGTGCCGAGCGAGGTCGTGTGCAGTTTCATCAACGCGTCGGCGGCCTCGCGGACCGCTTCGCGCATCGCGTATTCGGCCTCGCCGAGCGACATGTCGGAGCCCGGCTCCGCGGGGACGGGCGTGCTGTAGACGGTCCACTGCAGGGTGTCGTCGTCGGCCCACTGGGGGATGAGTCCGGTGCCGTCGGCGCCCGGCACGCCGATCAGGATGCCCTCCTCCGCCTCGATCGCGTCGGCGGCGAACGCCGTGCCCGCGGGGACTCCGCGCACGTCGCCGGGGACGGGGAGCACCAACCGCAGTTGTGCCCCCGGTTGGGCCATCGTCTCGCGAATCGCCTTGAGCAATGCCATGACTCCGCTGCCCGGCAGGTTGCCGTGCGCGGACCAGGGTAGGTCGGTGCGTCCGCCGGTGAGCGGGTCGCCCGCCGCGATCGTGTGCTTCGGCGCCCACGCGTGCAAGGCGGCCAAAACGTCGTCGGGCGCACTGCGGCCGGCCAGCCAGGAGCTCGCCCACACCGTCAGCGTCGCACTTGGAGAGCACATAATTATCGAGCATAAAGGGTGGGCGCTACCGGTGGGCATCCATGCGCAAGGGCATTGGTGAGCAGCATGGAAACCTGCGGGCGCCGCGCGGCCGGCGACGAGCGGGTCCGCGCGGACACCGCCCGGCAGCTACCCTTGCCCGCCGCCGCGCTGGTCCGGCTCGGTCACGAAATCGATGAGACGCTCCACCGCGCCGATGAGCGGAGCCTCCATATCGCGGAAGGAGGTCACCGCGCCGTACACCCGCCGCCAGCCGTCCTGCGGGGTGCCCCAGCCCAGACGGGCGCAGACGCCGGTCTTCCAGTCCTCGTCCCGGGGCACTTCGGGCCACCGGGCGATGCCGAGAGTATCCGGGCGCACCGCCTGCCAGACGTCGACGAACGGGTGACCGGTTACCAGCACGTGCGGTCCGAGGCCGGTGGTCAGCTGGGTTTCCTTCGATCCGGTCACCAGGTGGTCGACCAGGACGCCGACCCGTCTGCCCGGGCCCGGCTCGAACTCCGTGAGGCGCGCGGCCAGGTTGTCCAAGCCTTCCAGCTGCTCCACGACCACGCCCTCGACGCGCAGATCGTGCCCCCACACCCGCTCGACGAGCGCGGCGTCGTGGACGCCCTCCACCCAGATCCGGCTGCCGCGGGCGACCCGGGCGCGCAAGCCCTCGACCCGGGTGGACCCGGAGGCGGAGCGGGTGGGCGTCTTCGGCGGGGCGGCCGACGGCCGCACCAGTGTCACCGGCTCGCCGTCGATGAGGAACGCGGCCTCGCGCAGTGCGAACAGGCGCACCGCGCCGCGGGCGTCCTCCAGTTTCACGAACTCGCCGTCGTAGCTGCGATCGAATCCGACCACCGCGCCGCAGAATCCGGTCGCGGCGTCCTCGACGACCAGGTCGCGTTCCGCGGTGACCGTGGGCACCGCCCTTTTCTTCGATCGAGGATGTCCGGAGAAGATGTCGCCATACCTGTCACGCCCGCTCACCCGCCTGAAGCTAGCACCGCCGCTGCGGCTTTCGCCGCACCCGGGTGGCCGCGCGTCCGCGCGCGGAATTCCTCCGGAGTACTCGCCGAGGTCGCGCCCGATATCATGATCGGCGCACTACAGTGGTCGTGTGGCCGCAATTTTTTGGCTGGTCGCGGGCGTTCTGCTCGCGGCGGCGGAGATGCTCACCGGCGATTTCACGCTGCTGATGCTCGGTGTCGCCGCGTTGGGCACCGCGGGCGTGAGCGCGGCGGCGGACACCTCGCTGGTGGTGGACGCCATCGTCTTCGCGGTGATCTCGGCGGTGCTGTTCCTCGGGGTGCGCCCGATGATCCGGCGTCGCTTCGGAACTCCGCCGCCGACGCCGACGAACGTGGACGCCCTGCCGGGGAAGACCGCACTGGTGCTCGAACAGGTGGCGGAGCACTCCGGTCAGGTGAAGCTGGGCGGGGAGGTCTGGACCGCGCGGCCGATGGATACGAGCGAAGTCTATGAACCGGGTACGACCGTGTATGTCATGAAGATCGACGGCGCTACCGCCGTCGTCTGGAAGGGGCCTTGATGGCTGTACTGATCGTTGCCGCCGTCCTCGTGTTGCTGGTCGTGGTGGTGGTCTTCAAGTCGATCGCGCTGGTGCCGCAGGCCGAGGCGGCGGTGATCGAGCGGCTGGGCCGGTATTCGCGGACCGTGTCCGGCCAGCTGACGTTCCTGGTGCCGTTCGCCGACCGGGTCCGCGCCAAGGTGGATCTGCGGGAACGGGTGGTGTCGTTCCCGCCGCAGCCGGTGATCACCGAGGACAACCTGACCCTGCACATCGACACAGTGGTCTATTTCCAGGTGACCAGCCCGCAGGCGGCGGTGTACGAGATCAGCAATTACATCGCCGCCGTCGAGCAGTTGACGGTCACCACGTTGCGCAACGTGGTCGGCGGCATGACGCTCGAGCAGACCCTGACCTCCCGCGACGCGATCAACGGCCAGCTGCGCGGCGTGCTGGACGAGGCGACCGGGCGCTGGGGTCTGCGCGTCGCGCGCGTCGAGCTGAAGAGCATTGATCCGCCTCCCTCGATCCAGGAATCGATGGAGAAGCAGATGAAGGCCGACCGCGAGAAGCGCGCCATGATCCTCACCGCCGAGGGCCAGCGCGAATCGCAGATCAAGACGGCCGAGGGCTCGAAACAGGCGCAGATCCTGTCCGCCGAGGGCGCCAAGCAGTCGGCGATCCTGGCCGCCGAAGGCGAACGGCAGAGCCGCATCCTGCGGGCGCAGGGTGAGCGCGCCGCCGCCTACTTGCAGGCGCAAGGCCAGGCCAAGGCCATCGAAAAAGTCTTCGCCGCCATCAAATCCGGCAAGCCGACGCCGGAACTGCTTGCCTACCAGTACATGCAGACGCTGCCCATGGTGGCGCGCGGTGACGCCAACAAGGTGTGGCTGGTGCCCAGCGACTTCGGCAAAGCGCTGGAAGGGTTCGCCAAGAGTTTCGGCACGCAGGGCGAGGACGGCGTATTCCGGTACGAGCCGCCCGCCTCCGACGGCGCGGAAGTCAAGCCCGAGGACGACTCCGACGTCGCGGACTGGTTCGACACCGCGCCCGATCCGACCATCGAGCGGGCCGTGCGGGCCGCCGAGGCGACGGCGCGGACTCCGGTCGAGGGGCTGACTCCGACACCGCCGCCGCAGAGCTTCGAACCGTCGCCGCACCAGCCGGTCATCCCTCCGCACGAGGCTTTCCCGGCCCAGCAGCCGCCGCAACAGCAGCAACAGCCGCAGCAACCTCCGGCCCAGCGCCCGGACGACCCGCACGGCCGTCCTTGGCAGCCGCCGGAGAACTTCTCGAAATAAGCCCGCATCCCAGCCGCCCCGGACTCGCCCGAGTCCGGGGCGGCCGCGTCGGTACCGCCGAATCGCTCAGCCGGGCAGTCCGGCGGCGCGGATCGCCGGGAGCATGACGTCGGCGACGCCACGCATGCCCTGCGGGGTGAGGTGGTAGGGGATGAGCGTCTCGGTGGCGACCACAGGGTCGATCCAGCGAACGCCGACCGGCGCGCACGCATCGCGGCCCGCCGAGGCGGCGCGAGTGTCGACGTAGGTGGCGCCGTGCGCCGTGGCCACCCGGGCCACCACGGTATCGAGGCGATCGAAGGCGGCCTGGATGGGCGCGGCATCGGACGGGCGCAGACCGACCAGCTCCGGACAGCCGCCGTCGCGCACATAGGTCGGCCAGCCGTCGACCACGATCAGCGCCCGCGGCGCCAGGGACGAGATCTGTTGCAAGGCGGTGGCATAGGATGTCGCGATCGCCTCGATGTCGGCGTCCCAGTCCGGACCGGCGCACCCGCCGATACCGGAGAGGCCGTAGACATGACAGGCGACGATGTGCTCGGCCATCAAGGCGTCGTTGGCGCCGATGTGCACTGTGACCAGCCTGGTGGCCGGGCCGAGGGCGTCGAACTGCGGTGGGATGCCCGGCCCTTGCGCGGCGGTGAGATCCGGGATGCGCGCGGAGTTGCAGGTACGGTCGTCGATCCGCAGACCCAGGTCCGCGGCGATCAATTTCGGGGTGTTCGCGGTCGAGCGGAGGCATCGAGGCGGGGACGTGATGTCGTAGTTCCGCACGCCCGTGGTGGCCGCCCCGGAGTCACCCAGCGCGACGTATTCGGCTCCGCCTGCGGGAGCGGCCTCGGCGGGGGCGGTGGCGCCCAAGGCGATCAGGGAGGCGATGACCACCACGGCCCGCGCGGGATTCGTCATGTCAGGTCCTGTCCGTCCCATGGTCGGCGCGATCACTGGACACGTACCTCTCGCTGTGCCGAACGCTACTCGGCGCGCCGAGCCCGCGGGCGCGATCGGGTGGCAGACTTCCAGCTATGACGACATCTGGATGGGCCGACGTGGACCGCTATCTGGTGGAGACACTGGTGGCGGACCCCGATTCCGACGCGGCGCTGGACGCGAACAAGGCGGCAGGCCTGCCCCCGATCGACGTGTCCCCGCCGCAGGGAAAGTTCCTGCATCTGCTGGCCAGATCGGCCGTGGCGCGGCGCGTGCTGGAGATCGGCACGCTCGGCGGGTACAGCACGATCTGGCTCGCCAGGGCAGTCGGTCCCAAAGGCCGGGTGATCACGCTGGAGTTCTCCGCCCAGCACGCGGAGGTGGCGCGAGCCAATCTGGAGCGCGCCGGTGTCGGCGACCGGGTGGAGATCCGGGTCGGCGCCGCGCTGGACAGTCTGCCCGTGCTCGCGGAGGAGGACCCGGACCCGTTCGACTTGGTGTTCATCGACGCGGACAAGGTGAACAATTCCAACTACGTCCTGTGGGCGCTGCGGTTGACCCGGCCCGGCTCGGTGATCATCGTCGACAACGTGGTCCGCGGCGGCAGAATCGCCGAGGAGCATTCCGAGGATCCCAACGCACAGGCAAGCCGGGAGCTGGTCGAGTTGCTCGCCTCCGAACCGAGCCTGGACGCGACCGTGGTCCAGACCGTCGGCGGCAAGGGCTGGGACGGCTTCGCTTATGCCGTGGTGAACGGAGACGGCGTCGAATGACCGGCCTCGGCTAGGGTTCCAGCACCACTTTTCCGGTCGTTCCGCGCGTCTCCAGCGCGCGGTGCGCGGCGGCCGCGTCGGCGAGCGCGAAGCGATGCAGGGCGGGGCGCAACCGGCCCGCGGCCGCCTCGGCCATCGCGCGATCCTCGAGGACGCGCAGATCGCCACCGGCTCGCGCGAGCATCGGCGGGCCGATCACCATCTCCGACGTGATCCCGCGTGCGGCCAGGTCGTCGGCGGAAAGCCGCACCGGCCCGTCGTCCACCGACCTACCGGACCAGCCGTAGACCAGATGCCGCCCACCGCGGGTGAGCAGATCGATGCCGGTGCGAGCGATGGCACCGCCCACCGAGTCGAACAACACGTGCACCCCGGCATCGCCGACGAGCGCACGCACCCGGTCGGGCCAGTCCGGCAGCAGGTAGTCCACCGCGAGGTCGGCGCCGTTGCGGCGCACCAGATCCACTTTCGCGGGGCCACCGGCGGCGCCGATCACCGTGGCTCCGGCGTTCTTCGCGTACTGCACGACCAGGGTTCCGATGCCGCCCGCCGCGGCCGTCACCAGGACGACGCTGCCGGGCTCCAGCTCGGCGAACTGAAGGATGCCCATGGTCGTGCGCCCGGTGCCGATCATCGCCACCGCCTGCGCGGAGTCCAGCGCGGCGGGAATCTCGTGCAGTCGGGCGGCGTCCGTGACGGCCAGTTCGGCGTATCCGCCGGGCACCGCGCCGAGATGGGCGACGACGCGTGCGCGCAGCAGATTCGCGGGCACGCCGTCGCCCACCCGGTCCACGGTGCCCGCGACTTCACGTCCGGGAACGGTCGGCAGCTCGGGCAACGGAAACGGCCCTGGCTCGCCTCTGCGCAGCGCGGTGTCGATCAGATGCACACCGGCGGCCGCGACCGCGATGCGCACCTGCCCGGGGCCTGGCACCGGATCGGGAACGGTCTCGTAGCGAAGGTTCTCGGCCGGGCCGAAGGCATGAAGGCGAATGGCGTGCACGGCGACTCCTGTTCGTGAGCTGTCGCCGGCCAGCCTGCAACATCAAGTCAGCTCGAGGTCAATTCGTCGCGTCGTGCTGCTCTGACCTCGAATCCGTCGCACAGCGCGGTGAGCCCGTCGTAGAGCAGTTCCTCCTGGGTCAGGTCGCGCACGCCGCTGCCCGCGAGATCGGTCAGGGCGGTCGGGACCGGTCCCTCGGCCGTGCCGTTCAACAGCGTCCGCAGCGCGTTGTCCCCGCCGGGATCCATGCCTTTGCGCGCCATCAGCTCGGCGCTGATCTCCGGCAGGGTCGCGCCGGAGATGTAGTTCCACACGGTGAAGGACATGCCGGTCGCTTCGCGGGTGGACACGCCGAGTTCCAAGAAACCGTCCACCAGCCACGCCAGGCAGGCCAGGCTCTGCGGTCCGAAGCTGTAGCGCGGAGTGGCGAAGGTGAGCAGCACCCAGGGGTGCTGCCGGTAGAGGGCCCAGTCGACCTCGGCGGCGATGCGCACCCGGTCGCGCCAGGTCCACCGCTGTCCTTCGGGGGAGGGATACGGATTGCGCCGGGCCACTTCGTCGGTCATCAGCGCGAGCAACTCGTCCTTGTTCGCGACGTGGCGGTACAGCGACATGGCGCCCACTCCGAGACGATCGGCGATGCGCCGCATGGACAGCGCGTCCAAACCCTCGGCGTCGGCGAGCTCGATCGCGGTGTCGACAATGGCGGCGCGGTGCAGCATGCGTACACTGTACCCGGAGTCGTGCGTACGACGTACGCGTCAGTGAGAGGATGTCGGGTGATGACAGAGGTGCAGGCAGTGCGAACCGCGCCGTCCACTACGGGTTCGCGCCGCGCCTGGCTGGGCCTCGCGGTCCTGTTGCTGCCGGTGCTGCTGGTGTCGATGGATATCTCGGTGCTGTTCCTCGCGCTGCCGACGTTGACCCTCGATCTCGACCCGTCGGCGGACCAGCAGTTGTGGATCCTGGACATCTACGGCTTCTTGATCGCGGGCCTGCTGATCACCATGGGCAATCTCGGCGACCGGATCGGGCGGCGCAACATCCTGCTGGCGGGCGCGGCGGTCTTCGGCATCGCGTCGGTGATCGCCGGGTTCGCCCCCAGCGCGGGCGTACTGATCGCGGCGCGGGCGCTGATGGGCATCGGCGGCGCGACGCTGCTGCCGTCCAGCTTGGCGCTGATCTCCAGCCTGTTCCCGGACGCCAGGGAGCGCGCCGCCGCGATCGGCGTCTGGACCGCGTTCTTCGCCGGTGGTTCGGCCGTGGGGCCGGTCATCGGGGGCGTGCTGCTGCACCATTTCTGGTGGGGGTCGGTGTTCCTCATCAACATCCCGGTGCTGCTGGTCCTGCTCGTTTTCGGTCCACTCGTGCTGCCGGAGCACCGCGCCGGGGCGAGGGGGCCGCTGGACCTGCCGAGCGTCGCCTTGTCGATCGGCGGCATCCTGCCGGTGGTGTACGGCATCAAGCACGCCGCCACCGAAGGCATCGATGCGCAGGCGATCGTCGTCGCGCTGATCGGCGCGGTGATCCTGACCGCCTTCGTGCGCAGGCAGCGGCAGCTCGACGAACCGCTGCTGGACCTGCGGTTGTTCGCCCGGCCGCAATTCTCGGTCGCCATCGGCGCCAGCCTGACCGGCATGATGTCCCTGGCCGGGCTGAGCTACCTGACCAGCATCTATCTGCAGTCGGTGACCGGGCGCACGCCGCTGGCGGCGGCACTGCTCGGCATTCCGATGGCGATCGCGGTGTTCGTCTGCTCGGTGGGCGGCGCCCGGGTCGGGCATCGCTTCGGCGCGCGCGCCACCTTCGTGTTCGCCCTGCTCGCCTCCGCGGTGGGCAATCTGATGCTGCTCGGCGTCGGTGCGCACGACGGACTCTGGTGGTATCTGACCGGATCCGCGATCGCCGGAGTCGGCTACGGCCTGGCATTCACCCTGGTGTCCGAGGTCGCGGTGTCCTCGGTGCCGCCGGAGCGGGCAGGGTCGGCGGTCGGCATTTCGGAGACCAGCTTCGAATTGGGCAACGCGCTGGGCCTGGCGCTGCTCGGTTCGCTCGCCGCGCTGATCTTCCGGTCCGGAGGCCACTACGCGGAGACACTCGGCGAGACCATCCAGCAGGCCGGCGGCGACGCGGCGTTGATCGAGGCGGCGCGCGGGTCTTTCGTCGACGGCATGCACGTCGCGGTGGCCGTCGGCGCGGCGGCGCTCACCGCGATGGCGCTGATCGCGCGCTTCGCTACGCCCCGCCCGCGCTGAGCCCGGCCGGGGTCAGCGGCCGAACACCGTCGCCACGACCTCGGCTGCCCAGCGGTTCATCGGCCGGATGATCGCGCCGTGCACCCAGCGGACCGGGCGCACCACCAGCGCGCGCCAGACGACCGCCAGCGCGGCGAACAGCGGGCGCAGCACAGAGCGGTACACCGCCCGGCACGGCGCCACCACGAGGACGCCCACGACGAGGGTGGCCACGCGCCACCCGTATCGTGCGGTCGTGCGCAGCACGCCCCACAGCGGGCGCAGCACCCAGCGCCACAGTTGCGTCAGCGGCCGGACGATCAACCACTCGACGGTGCGATGGCACACCCACGCGATGGCATAGACGACCGGGTAGACCACCCACCGCAGCAGCCAAGCCCCGAGAGGACGAATGACTCTGCGCCACAGAAAGATCTCCACTGCCCGCCGCAGCGGTCGCAACAGGTACTCGAGCAGAAAGGACAGCAGCGGCGTGAGCAGCGAACCCCACAGCAGGTGCTGGATCACCCAGCCCCACAAGAAGTCCTTCACGACGATCCAGGCGGGCCGCAGCACCCACTGCCGGATCAGCTCGGCCGCCGGAACCAGCAGGTACCGCGCGATGTACCCGAGCACCGCTCCGGTGACGCGGCCCAGCAGGCGAATGCCCTCCCACAACAGGCGAATCGGGACCAGCACGACGATCGCGATGCCGCGCGCGATCCATTGTGCGATCGATACCTGCGTATCCGGCGTCGACACCGTGTTCCCCCTCGGCTGACCACCTGAGCAAAGCCCTGGCGAAGCGATCTGTGCGATCCCACATTCGATCACACGGCCGCCCACGGGCGCGTGAGTAGAAATGCTCGAGCCGCGCATCGGCGCGCCTCCCGCAGGGCGAACGCCGTTCGTGATATTTTTAGATGTCATGTTTTCACATGACAACCCCACCGCCGACGGCTCTTGTGGGCCTGGCATCGATGCGGTCCAGGCGTTCCTCCGCCGCTACGACGACAGCGTCGCCGCGTCCTACTTCGACTCGCTGCCAGACTTTTTCGATCCGCAGATCCTGGTCGTCACGCCGACGACGAGCCGATGCGTCACCCGCGAGGAGTTCATCGCCGCCGCCCGCGCGCGTGCCCGCGGACTCGCCGCTGGGCGCGCGCCGGTGGCCGCGCAGTCCACGATCGACCTGGGCGGGCACTACTGGCTCACCTCGACGCACTGGACGCTGACCCTCGCGGACGCGGCCACGCTCGACCTCTACAGCGATTTCCTGGTCCGGCACGCCGACGGGGAGCTGCGCATCGCCGCCTATCTCACCCGCCAGGACCTGCCGCGGCTCGTCCGGGACATGTCGCGCACGGACTGATCGCGCGAAGCCCGGGTGGGCACCCCGAACAACGCCTACAGTCGAATTCGTGCATCGACCCCGTGCCGCGAGCAACGGTCGTCCGGTCGCCGAACTCGTGGCGACGCGACTGCTGTACCCCACGTCGCGTCCGCGGGACGAGGCGTTGCGCCACGCGGTGGGCGGCAAGATCGTGCTGGTCACCGGTTCGTCGCACGGTATAGGCAAGGCCAGTGCGCGCAAGCTGGCCGCGGCGGGCGCGACCGTGCTGCTCGTGGCCCGCTCCGGCGGCGAACTCGAGCGGCTGGCCGCGGAGATCACCGCCGCGGGCGGCATCGCGCACACCTACCCCACCGATCTCACGGACATGGATGCCGTCGAACGGCTCGGCCGTCTGCTCCTCGACGAACACGGCCACCTCGACGTGGTGATCAACAACGCGGGCAAATCGATCCGCCGCCCGATCGACGATTCCTATGACCGGTTCCACGATTTCACCCGCACCATCGAGGTGAACTACCTCGGGCCGGTGCGCCTGCTGCTCACGTTGCTGCCCGCCATGCGCGCGCGGCGCCGTGGGCACATCGTCAACGTGTCGACCTGGGGTGTGCGCATGCCCCCCGCGCCGCGCTGGGCCGCCTACGGTGCGTCCAAATCCGCCTTCGACGTCTGGTTGCGCAGCGTGGCGGCGGAGGTGGCCGCCGACGGCGTCACCACCACCTCCATCTACCTCCCGCTCGTACACACCAGGATGAGCGCGCCCACGGACTTCAGCCGTGTCCCCGGGCTCACCGTGGCCGAGGCCGCCGATCTCGTCTGCCACGCGGTGACCGCGAAGCCGCGAGAGATCGCCCCGTGGTGGTCGGGGCCGGTACAGGCGTGGACCGATCTGACCCGCGGCCGCGCGCAGCGATTCATGGAACGCGCTTTTCGTCGCTGACCGGAAACGAGCGGGACCTCCGGGTCGACACGACGGGCATAGGATCGACGGATGCCTGAACCCGCCGCGACCGGTCCCGATGCGTCCGGCTTGACGACGCTGCTCGCGCTCGCCGACTCGCGGCTGCCCATCGGCGGGCACGTGCACTCCGGCGGGGTGGAGGAAGCCGTCGCCTCCGGCGTGCTCCGCGACGTCGCGACGGTGGAGCTGTACCTGCGCCGCCGGATCCGGACGTCGGGGCTGGTGGCCGCGTCGCTCGCCGCGGCGGTGTGCGCGGGCGAACTGGATCCGGCGCGGGCGGAGACCGAAGCCGACGCGCGCACGCCCGCACCCGCGGCACGGACCGCGTCCCGGGCCCAAGGCCGCGGCCTGACGCGACTGGCGAATCAGCTGTGGCCCCGGCACGATTGGTCGCCACTCGGGACGACACCGCATCTGTCCACGGTGTTCGGGATGGTCGGCTCGGCCGCCGCAGTGCCGCCACGGGAGATCGCGGGCGTGGTCGTCTACACGACGCTCACCGGGGCCGCCACCGCGGCACAGCGTTTGCTGGCCCTGGATCCCGCCGCGATCGCCGCGTGCACGATCCGGCTGGCCTGCCTGTGCGACCGCGTCGCCACGGAGGCCGCGACCGGTCTCGCCGCGCTGTCCGACCCGCTGCAGGATGTGCTCGCCGAGCGCCATCGGCAGCGGGACATGCCCCTGTTCGCGAGCTGAAGCCCCGGAAGAAGGAGACCGCGCCATGCCCCCGCACCTGATCGACGGTGAGCCGCACGACCACGGTCACGATCGGCCGAAACGTCATCGCACGCCCGGGGAGGCGCTGCGCATCGGGATCGGCGGCCCGGTCGGCTCGGGGAAGACCGCGTTGGTGGCCGCGTTGTGCAGGCAGTTGCGCGACGAGCTGTCGCTGGCGGTGCTGACCAACGACATCTACACCACCGAGGACGCCGACTTCCTGCGCAGGCACGCGGTCCTGCCGGACGAGCGGATCACCGCCGTGCAGACCGGCGGCTGCCCGCACACCGCCATCCGCGACGACATCACCGCCAACCTCGACGCCATCGACGATCTCGTCGCCGCCAATTCGCCGCTGGATCTGATCCTGGTCGAATCCGGCGGTGACAATCTCACCGCGACCTTCTCCTCCGGCCTGATCGACGTGCAGATCTTCGTGGTGGACGTGGCGGGCGGTGACAAGGTGCCACGCAAAGGCGGCCCGGGCGTGACCTTCTCGGATCTGCTGGTGGTCAACAAGACCGATCTGGCGCCGCTGGTCGGCGCGGACCTCGATGTGATGGAACGGGACGCGGCGCGGGTGCGTGGGGACCGGCCGACGGTGCTCGTCTCGCTCACCGAGGATCCCGCGGCGACGCCGGTGCTGGCCTGGGTGCGCGAGCAACTGCGCGCGGTCGCCGAGCGGGACCGCGCGGGCGAATCCGCCACCGCGCACTGAATGCCGCTGGTGCGCACCGAGTTACGAATAGTCGCCCACCCGGCGGCCCTTCCGGAGATCCGTGCATGTGGCGGTTTGTCGGCCCGCCGCACAGGCCCGCGAACGGTCCATCTGATCGGCACGGCCGCCACACCACTGGGCGGCGACGAACTCGACGTCGTGATCGTGGTCGCACCCGGCGCCGAACTGGTGGTGCGCTCGGTCGCGGCGACTCTCGCGCTACCGGGCTCGGCGACGCCCCTGTCGTCCGGGCGCTGGCACCTGGAGGTCGGCAGCGGGGGCGTGCTGGATTTCGATCCCGAGCCGATGATCGTCGCAGGTGGCGCGCGGCACCATACGGTCACCACGATCCGGCTGGCCTCCGGCGCCCGGCTGCGCGTGCGCGAACGTGTCCAGATCGGCCGCGTGGGGGAGGACGGCGGCGAGTGGCAGGGAGACCTCATCGCCGACGTGGACGATCTGCCGCTACTACGCCACCGGCTGGCGTTGGGCGCGGGCACGCCGGCCGATGACGCGCTGTCCGCGCCTCGGGCGCTGGAGAGCGAACTCGTCTATCCGGACGAGAGCGCGGCGGCGACCAGCGGTTTGACGCAGAGCCGGTTGCCGCTGGCGGCGGGCGGCAGTTTGTCCACCCGCACGGGATCGGTGCTGCGCCTGCCCGGCGTGGAACGCGCCGAGATGAAGAGCTGATCAACGGCGGATCGGCAGTGCAGCCCACGGTCCGCGACCTGCCCGCATCCCGGGCGGGCTGTCGGGATCGGTTATGCGTGGTCCGCGCGGTATGTGGGATTCGTTCCGTACAGGTGTAATCCGGTGCGGCCTGGAGAAAGAAAGGATGGGAGCTCGACAGCGTCGTCGGGTTCCCACCCCTTCCGGCTCGCTTCTCGGAAAGGTCATCCGATCAGCCGTCGGCCGTATCCGCGGCCTCCGGAGCGGGGTCGGTGACTTCCGGGGCCGGGGCGACCGCATCGGGCGTACTGAGCGCCCGCGGCGGCGCGCTGAGCGCGTGCACCGCCCCGAGTCCCGCGCCGATGCCCGCACCGATGGCGGACAGCGGGGCGGCCATCAGAGCCGCACCGTAGGCGGCCCCGATCGGACCCGCGGCGAGGCCGATCGGCGCGAACGGCAGACCGATGGCCAGGGCGAGACCGCCGCCGACGGCCGCCCCGAACAGCGCGAACGGGCTGGCGAACACGAAGCCCGCCGCCGCACCGATCGCGGCGGCGCCCATGGTCTGGCCGGCGACGCGGTCGGATCTCGTGCGCTCCATCCCGATCGAATCGAAGAACGTCGCCATGTTCGCCTCGGCCATGGCGGCGGTGTCGTTGATCTGGATCGCCTGCTCCCGGTAGAGCCACTCCGGTGCGTCGACCTGCACGTCGCCGAAGCGCAACTTGCCGGAAGGCGGCGCGATCGGCGGTACCGGGGCCACCGGAACCGGCGCATGCAGTCCTACCAGCGGAGCCAGGTACTGGTGATCAGGCAGTGGACGTGCCCATTGCAACGAACTCAGTATGTCGTCCGGAATCCGCAGACCCTCGTACGGGCGCACGTTCGGCGCCTCGGCGGCGGGCCACTGGGCCGCTTCGGCCTGATCGGCGGAGTCCGTCCTGGTCACCGGAACGGGGTGATCGGGCTCGGCGTTCGCCGTGCCGGTTCCCACCAGCGCGAGAACGAGAGGAACCGTCCCCACGGCGACCAGGGAGCCCAATTTCGGCCGGTGCGGTTTGGGTGCTCGGTGCTTGCCCGTGCCCATAGATCACCTTTCATCCGAAGGAGACGTCGACGCCTCACATTCGGATCCGTTGGCGACCTGGATTGGTCGAACGCGCTACAACAAGCGCGCACAACACCTGTCAGCCGGCTTTGGCGTCGGTATGCGCCTTGTCCACGGCGACCCGGCTGTTGGTGGAGGCGCCGAGCGCGGCGGCCAGTTGTTCGGCGTCTTCGTCGTCGCCGGTGCTGATCGCCTCCAAGGCCAGCCGGGCGAACACCCACTGCTCGGTGGCCGCCATCTGCCCGCGGCTGCGGCCGAGGAAGGTGACGAACCACTGGATCACCGTGATGATCCGGCTGCGGTAACCGACCAGGTAGTACAGGTGCAGCGCGAGCCAGGCCAGCCAGGCGATGAACCCGCCGAACTCCAGCTTGCCCACCTGGCAGACGGCGCTGAACCGCGAGATCGTGGCCATGCTGCCCTTGTTGAAGTACTTGAACGGCTTGCGCTCCTGGGGCGTCTGACCCTTCAGTCCCGCCTTGATCTGCTTGGCCGCGTAGGTGGCGCCCTGGATGGCGCCTTGCGCCTGCCCGGGCACGTTCGGCACCGACATCAGGTCGCCGACCACGAAGACGTTCGGGTGGCCCTTGACGGTCAGATCCGGTTCCACCACGACCCGGCCCGCGCGGTCGACCTCGGTGCCGTCGGACTGGTCGGCGATCAGCTTGCCGAGCGGGCTGGCCTGCACGCCCGCCGACCAGACCTTGCATGCCGACTCGATCCTGCGGATCGTGCCGTCGGAATCCTTCACCGTGACGCCGAATGCGTCGACATCGATCACCATGGCGTTGAGCTGGATCTCCACGCCCATCTTCTCCAGCCGACGTTCGGCCTTGCCGCCGAGCTTCGGACCCATCGGCCCGAGCACCGCACCCGCGCCCTCGATGAGCACGACCCGCGCGTCGCGCGGATCGATGTTGTGGAAGGTGCCCTCCAGCGTGCGGTCGGACAGCTCGGCGATCTGCCCGGCCAACTCCACGCCGGTCGGTCCGGCGCCGACGATGACGAAGGTCAGCAGCCGGTCACGTTCCTCTTGAGTGGTGGCCAGTTCGGCCTGTTCGAAGGCGCCTAGGATCCGGCCGCGTAGCTCGAGCGCGTCATCGATGGTCTTCATGCCGGGTGCGTAGGTGGCGAACCGGTCGTTGCCGAAGTAGGACTGCTGGGCGCCCGTCGCGACGATCAGGCTGTCGAACGGAGTGACCGTGTCCTGGTCGAGCAGGCGCGAGGTCACCGTGTTGTTCGTCAGGTCGATGTCGGTGACCTCGCCGAGCAGCACCTGCGCGTTCTTCTGCTTGCGCAGCACCAGCCGGGTGGCGGGCGCGATCTCGCCGACCGAGAGGATGCCGGTGGCGACCTGGTAGAGCAGCGGCTGGAACAGGTGGGTCGAGGTCTTCGAGATCAGCGTGACGTCGACGTCGGCGCGCTTGAGGTGCTTGGTGCCGAACAGGCCGCCGAAGCCCGAGCCGATCACCACCACCCGGTGCCGGCCGTTCTCGACAGTCTGAGTGCTCATCGTCCTGCTCCTCGATGGACCTTGGGGGTCGTCCCCGGCGGCGGTTCCTGACAGCTAAACCGTAGCCGTCGCGCCGGGCAGCGTCACGACGAGATCCCCGTTCCTGGCGTGTTGCGGTGCGACGTCTCACCGTCGCCGGGGCGGTGCGGGGAGGTTCGTCGCGGCCGAACCGGCCGAGCGGGGGAGGTGGAGAGCCTACGATGGTAGCTGTCGCTCAGGGAGGATTGCCATGGTCGCCGGTGACCGTGCGGTCGGCCGAAAGCCCAGCGTGCAGGCCGATTCGGAGAATATCGCGCTGATCGAGGTACCGCACGGCCATCTGATCGACCGGGCGCTCGGGTTGCTGCCGGAACGCCGCCAGGTGCTGGCCACCCCGCCGCGGGGCAGCGACACCGTCCCGGTGCTCGGCGATGCCGGACTGCCCTATCTGGGCCGGGCGCTGCACTACATGCGCTGGGGCCCGGCCGAGATGATGGAGCGCTACCGCCGGTACGGACCCGTCTCGATGAACACCTCGCTCGGTGTCGACCGCGTTCTGGTCGCGGGACCGGACGCGCTCGACGAAGTGCTCGGTCACCGCCGCCGCGATTTCGGCCAGGGCTGGGACTATTTCATCGGTCCGTTCTTCCGGCGCGGCCTGCTGCTGCTGGAGTTCGACGAGCACAAATTCCATCGCAGGATCATGCAGCAGGCGTTCACCAGGGACCGGCTGGAAGCCCACCTGGCCGGGCTGACGCCGGTGGTGCGGGCGAGCATCGCACGCTGGGTGCCGCGCGAGCGCGACGCCGAACGCACGGTGCGGCTGTATCCGACGATCAAAGAGCTGACCCTCGACGTCGCGGGCGGGACTTTCATGGCCGCGGACGTCGGCCCGCAGCGCAGGCAATTGATCGACGCGTTCGTCGATTGCACCCACGCGGGGCTGTCGATCATCCGACACTCGGTGCCCGGCGGCCACTGGCGGGCCGGGTTGCGCGGCAGGAGAGTGCTCGAGGATTATTTCACCGCGATGCTTCCGGAGAAACGCCGCGCCGAATCGGCGGACTTCTTCTCGGGGTTGTGTCACGCCCGTAGCGAGGACGGTGGCGTCTTCGGTGACGCGGACGTGGTGAACCACATGATCTTCCTGATCATGGCCGCGCACGACACCACCACGACGACCGCCACCGCCGTGGCCTACTACCTGGGTAAACACCCCGACTGGCAGCAGCGGGTGCGCGCCGAGGTGCTCGACATGGACGCGCGCCTCGGCGATGGGCCACCGGCCATCGCGGACCTGGAGGCGCTGCGCGACCTGGATCTGGTGGTGCGGGAGAGCCTGCGGCTGATGCCGCCGGTTCCCGGACTGGCGCGCCGCGCCGTGCGCGACACCGAGATCGCGGGTCACTACATTCCGGCGGGCGCCCCCGTCGACCTCGCCTACCAGGTGAACCACCTGTTGCCCGAACTGTGGACCCGCCCCGAGCGCTTCGATCCGGAGCGGTTCGGCGAGCAGCGGCGTGAGGACAAGTCGCACCGCCTGGCCTGGATGCCGTTCGGGGCGGGCGCGCACAAGTGCATCGGGATGCACTTCGGCACGTTCGAGGTGAAGACGGTGACCGCCGCCCTGGTGCGCGAGTACGAGTGGCGGATCCCCGAGAAATACCGCATGCCCTGGGGATTCACCACGATTCCGTTCCCCAGGGACGGCGCGCCGATGACCTTGCGCAGACGCGCGGCCGCCTGAGCGGCCCCGCGATCAGCGGCCCGCGAGCAGGATCTCCGCGAGCTTGGTGTCGGTCTCGGCGCCCTCGGTGTAGCCGCCCGCGTCACCCAGCGAGCTCATGATGGCCAGGGTGTAGCGCTCGCCCGGACCCGCGAAGCCGACCGAGTTGACCACCCAGCCGCCCTGCTCGGCCGACCAGCCGTTCTTCAGGCCGGGACGCATGCTCGCACCCGCGCCCCACACGCCCCAGTGCTGGTTGGAGTCCACCGCGCGCATCCGGTCGACCAGGTAGTTGCGGTCGTCGGGGTGCATGCGGTTGAGGATGTGATCCATCAGCCGGTCGAGGTCGGCGGCGGTGCACTTCTGGAACGACCAGTCCGGGAACAGCGCGGTATTGGTCGGCTGCGGAACCAGCGAGGTCATCCCGTTGGCGCGGAAAGCGTTGTTGTAGGCCATCCGGTCGATCCCCGCGTACTTGGTCCAGAGCAGGTCGGCGGCGCCGTCGTTGGAGGTCGCGAGCATCCCCTCCATGAGGCCGCGGTCCTCCGGCGACAGGGTGATCGCGCCGACCCGCGCCCGGTTGAGCAGGTCCGCGGCGATCGCGAGCTTGATCGTGGACGCGGTCCAGACCGCGTTCTCGGCGTTGGCGTTGGCGTAGACGCCGCCCGATACCCGGTCACGCAGGACGTAGCCGGTGACCCCGGGGCGGCTGTTGAGGTAGGCGTCGGCCTTCGCGATGCGGCTGCTCAGGTCGCAGTCGAAGCCGGGCAGGCAGCCCTGAGTGTGCGCGAGCGGCGCCGCGCCCGCGATCGGCAATGCGGCGGGCAGGCTCGGGGCGATGATCGCCGCGGCGGCAAGGACACAGGCGGAGGCGGCCACGCGGGGAACGGTTCGGGTGGCGGGGGACGGATAACGCACGAGGGACCACGATCGCACATCCCGGGTCCGGACGCACGTCTTGAGCTCGGGTCCGGGGTGTGCTAACGCCGGTCCCGGCGCTTGGGCCCCAGCGATTTTCGCTCGTCGGCGCAGGCCAGGGCGTCAGCGGAAGGCCGCGCGCAGCTCCTCGACGGTGCGTCCGTTGAGTCGATAGCAGTGCTCGAACGCCTCGGTGTGCCGATCCCGGGGCCAGGAATGCAGGACGACGGTGCGGCCGTAGTGGCGCGAGTTGATCAGCTCCCAGCGGTCACCGATCCGGCGGACCGTGAATCCGCCTTTCGGGACCAGGGGAATCACCATCGCATCCATGAACGCGAACCAGCCTTTCGGTGCAGCTCTCTCGTTCCGCCCCGGTGCAAACTCTTACCTCCCCGGTGCAGCACTGTCGCACATCGCCGCAGCGGTCCCGGCGTGACACGGCGAAGTAATCCGTTCTGGTGTGGTCTATTTCACTGAGGTGCGGACGGGGCGGTGCGATTGCGCGTCGGTCGCTGGGCGTATAAACGTGCACAGTCCGTGGCCGGCGCGACCGGACACCATCGATCGAGAGGGCGCAGATGCCGCTGCACATGCACCGTGCCGAGCGCGCCGACGTCCTGGCCCGGGCGCTCGCCGGTGTGCTGGCGTCGCCGCTGGACGACCCGCTCGCGACCGAGGTGGTCGCGGTGCCCGCGAAGGGGGTGGAGCGCTGGCTGACACAGACGCTGTCGGGGGTGCTCGGCGCGGACGGCGCGGTCGACGGCGTGTGCGCGAACATCGCCTTCCCCTCGCCCGCCGCGCTGGTCGCCGAGGCGCTGGCGGCGGCGAGCGGAGTGACGCCCGCCGAGGACCCATGGGCGCCGGAGCGGGCGGTGTGGACGCTGCTGCGGGTGATCGACGGATCGTTGTCCGAGCCGTGGTCCGCTGTACTGGCCAGGCACCTGGGCGCGCGGGCCGCTGTGGGCGACGAGCACCGCGTCGGCCGGCGCTACGCGACGGCGGCGCGGATCGCCGCGCTGTTCGACAGCTATGCCGCACAGCGGCCCGCGCTGATCACCGAATGGGCGGCGGGCCTGGACACCGACGGCGCGGGCGGCGTGATACCCGACGATCTGCTCTGGCAGCCGATGCTGTGGCGTGGGCTGCGGGGGGAGATCGGGACGCCGAGCCCGGCCGAGCGGCTCGAGGCAGCCTGCGCGCGGCTGCGCGCGCGGCCGGATCTGGTGCCGCTGCCACCGCGGCTGTCGCTGTTCGGCGTGACCCGGTTGCCCAGCGATCAGCTTGCCGTGCTGTCGGCGCTGGCCGCCGCCCGCGACGTCCACTTGTGGCTCGTGCACCCGAGTCCGGTTCTGTGGTCGGCCCTCGGCGAACTGCCCTCGGCCCGCACGCGCGCCGACGATCACAGTGCCGAAGCGGTGGCCCACCCGCTGCTGGCGGGATCGGCCCGCGACGTGCGGGAGCTGCAGCAGCGGTTGACCGCAGCGGCCGCCACCGGCTCCGACACCTATCACCCACTCGGTTCGGCGCGCTCCGACGTCGCGGGGGAAGACACCTCGCCCGCGACCTTGCTGCAGGCGTTGCAGCGGGGCATCCGGGACGACCGGTGGCCGCCTCCCCCCGGGGAGGCGGGCGCCGACGGCACCGTGCAGGTGCATGCGTGTCACGGCCCCGCGCGGCAGGTCGAGGTGCTGCGAGACTGCCTGCTCGGGCGGTTCGCGGCCGACGAGACGCTGGAGCCGCGCGACGTGCTGATCATGTGCCCGGAGGTGGAGCTCTACGCACCGCTGGTACGCGCGGCGTTCGGGCAGCGCACGGCGGGAACGCCCGAGCCGCACTCGGATTCGGAGCATCCGGCGCACCGGCTGCGGGTGCGCTTGGCCGACCGGGGGCGCGGGGTGACCAATCCGCTGCTCGCGGTGATCGGAGTCCTCCTCGAGCTCGCCGACGGCCGGGTGACGGTGACCCAGGTGCTCGATCTCGCGGCCGCCGAACCCGTCCGCCGCCGTTGCGGATTCGACGACGACGACATCGAGCGGCTGCGCGAGTGGGCGGCCGAATCCGGGGCCAGGTGGGGCATCGGACAGCGACAGCGCCAAGCGTTCGGGCTCGCCGATTTCGCGCAGAACACGCTCAACAGCGCGGTGGACCGAATTCTGCTCGGCGTCACCGCGGGCGAGACCTCCGACGACTGGCTGGATCTCGCGCTGCCCTTGGACGACGTGGACAGCAACGACGTGGACCTGGCCGGACGTTTCGCGGAATTCGTCGACCGCCTCGCGGTGTGCCTGCGCGACCTGCGCGGCCCCCGGCCCGCGCACGAGTGGGCGGCGGCGCTCGGCCGCGCGCTGGACCTGCTGACCGACGTACCGGACGCGCAGGCGTGGGTGCGCACCGAGGCCAGGCAGGAACTCGCCGCCGCCACCGACCACGCGGGCGAGGTGTCGTTGCGGCTGACCGATGTCGGCGTCTTGCTCCGGTCGCGGCTGGCGGCGCGCCCCACCAGGGCCAACTTCCGCACCGGCGAGCTGACCGTCTGCACCATGGTGCCGATGCGGTCGGTACCGCACCGGGTGGTCGTGCTGCTCGGGCTGGACGACGAGATGTTCCCGCGCGCGAGCGCCGCGGACGGTGACGATGTGCTGGCCCGTGAACCGCTCCTCGGTGAACGTGATCCGCGCAGCGAGGACCGGCAACTGCTGCTGGACGCGATCCTCGCGGCGCGGGACACCCTGCTGGTGTTCCACACCGGCGCCGATCCGGTCAGCGGGGCGCACCGCCCGCCCGCCATCCCGGTCGCCGAGTTGCTGGACGCGCTGCGGGCCCACGTCGGCGCCGCGGCGATGCGCGCGGTGGTGACCCGCCATCCGCTGCAGTCGTTCGATCGGCGGAATTTCCGGGCCGAGCAGCCGTTCAGCTTCGACACCGTGGCCTTGGCAGGCGCGCACGCGGCCGACGGACCCGTGCGAGCGCGGCCCGGATTCCTGGCCGCCCCGTTGCCCGCGGCGGAAGCCGCGGACGTCGCGCTGGCCGACCTGATCTCCTTCGCGGAGCACCCGGTGCGCGCGTTCCTGTGGCAGCGCCTCGGCCTGCGGGTGCCCGAGCACGAGGAGGACATCGCCGACCGGCTGCCCATCGAACTCGACGGCCTGGCCAAGTGGGAGCTGGGCGAACGCCTGCTCGCCGCCCGCCTCAACGGCGCGGATCCGGCCGGGCTGCGGGCGGCGGAATGGCGGCGCGGCACGCTGCCGCCCTTCGGTTTCGGCGCCGCCGTGCTCGATGAGGTCGAACACACCGTCGACCGCTTGGTGCGCGCGGCACAGGCGGACTACGCGGGCTCGGCGCGCGCCGTGGACATCGCGGTCGACCTGGGCAACGGACGGCGGCTCACCGGCACCGTCCCCGAGGTTCGGGGCGACGTCCTGGTCCGCACCACCTTCTCCCGGCTGGCTCCCAAACACCGGATCGCGGCGTGGGTTTCGCTGCTTGCGCTGACCTCGACCGAGGACCGGTCGTGGCGGGCGGTGAGCACCGGCCGCGGACAGTTCGGCCGTCCCACCTGGCGGAGCGAACTCACCGCGCCCGATGTGCCCGCGGCCAGGGAGGCCCTACGTCAGCTCGTCGCACTGCGCGACGTGGGCTTGACCGAACCGCTGCCGGTCGCGCCCGCCGCCTCCGCGGTGTACGCCGAGCGCCGGTTCCGCGGCGCGGGCACCGACGACGCCATCGCCGCGGCGGAGCGCGAATTCAACGGCGGGCCCAACGGTCCCGGGCCGTTCGGCGACCACACCGACCGTCATCTGCGCTACGTCTGGGGTCCGGCGCCCCGGCTCGAGGACCTCGTGGCCGCGCCCGCCGCGGCGGGTGAGCCCGGGGAGCGCAGCCGGTTCGGCGCGCTGGCCCGGCGGATGTGGTTCCCCTTGCTGGCCGCGGAAAGCCAGGGACAGCCGTGAGCGATCACCCAGCGGCCGCTCCGGTGCGAGGGTTCGGCGCGATTCGACGCGGAACACCCGGATGCACCGACGCGGCGCGTGTCGGTCGCCGGTGGGCGGCCGGGCGCGGGGCAGAATGTCGGGTCGGACGGTCGGTTCGGGAGCAGCTCCGCGCGGCGTGGCCGGCCCCCCGGGCGATCGCGAATTGCGGGACCAACGCACGCGCAGGAGGGAGGCGGGCGTGACCGTGCAGGAAACCTCCTTCGCCGCAGCGGATTTCGACGCCGACGGGTTCCAACCGTATGGGCCGTTGCCCACCGGCACCACCGTGCTCGAGGCCAGCGCGGGCACCGGCAAGACGCACGCCATCGTCGGCCTCGCCGTGCGCTACGTCGCCGAGTCCGGCGTCGACGTATCCCAGCTGCTGTTGGTGACCTTCAGTCGCGCCGCGACGCAGGAGCTACGGGAACGCACCCGCGACCGGTTCGTCGCCGTCGCCGCGGGATTGGCCGATCCGGAGGCGGCGGCGGTACACACCGACGAACTGGTCCGGTACCTCGCGCAGGCCGGGGACGAGGAGGTGCGGCTGCGGCGGCGACGGCTGCTGGCCGCCCTGTCGGATTTCGACGCGGGCACCATCGCCACCACGCACAGCTTCTGCCAGCGCATGCTCGACGAACTCGGCCTGGCGGGCGAACACGACCCGGGCACCCGGCTGGTGGAGACCGTCGACGACCTCGTCGGCACGGTCGTCGACGATCTGTACCTCAACCGTTACGCCCGCGCGGAACCGCCGTTCTCGCTGAAAGAGGCCCGCACGCTCGCGCTGGCCGCGGTGCGGGACCGGCACGCGGCGCTCGTGCCCGACGGCGAGACCGGCGCGGGCGAGCGGGTGGCGTTCGCGCACGCCGTGCGCGCGGAGACCGAGCGCCGCAAGCGTTCGGCCGGACTGCGCGACTTCGACGATCTGCTGGTGCTGCTGCACGATGTGCTCGCCGATCCGGAGCACGGCCCGCGCGCGTGCCGCCGCATCCGCGCGCGGTACCGGGTCGCCTTGGTCGACGAATTCCAGGACACCGATCCCTTGCAATGGGACATTCTGCGCAGGTCGTTCCACGGGCACGCCACCCTGGTGCTGGTCGGGGATCCGAAGCAGGCGATCTACGCCTTCCGCGGCGCGGAGGTGCTCAGCTACCTGGACGCCGTCGCGCACGCAGGCACCCGCCGGGAGCTCACCACGAACTGGCGCAGCGACGCGGGCCTGCTCGCCGCACTCGACCACCTGCACGGCGGAGCGGCGCTGGGGCACGAGGAGATCCGCGTCTATCCGGTCGCGCCGACCCGGCCGTGGTCGCGGCTGTCCGGTCCCGGCGAGCTCACCACGCCGATGCGCGTTCGCTGCCTGCCGCGCACGGGGGCGGGACCGCTCAACAAATCCGGCTTCCCGGCCGTCGGGCGGATGCGCGCCAAGGTCGCCGACGATCTCGCCGCCGATATCGTCCGCTTGCTCGAATCCGGGGTACTGCTGGACGCGAAAGCGGAAACCGAGAGTGCTTCGCCGGCCGCGCCCGGGGACGCCGCGCGCAGGCCGATCGGCCCCGGCGACATCGCGGTGCTGGTGCGCACCCGCTCGCAGATCGACGTGGTGCGCGCCGCGCTGGACCGTGTCGGCGTCGCGTCGGTGCTCGCCGGTGGCATCAGCGTCTTCGCGACCAGCAGCGCGACCGACTGGCTGTGGGTGCTGCGGGCGCTGGAACAGCCGCACCGCGGCGACCGGGTACGGCTGGCCGCGTGCACACCGCTGCTCGGTGTGACGGCGGCCGAGATCGACAGCGGCGGAGCCGATCTGGTCGGCCGGGTCAGCGCCCAGTTGCGCGAGGCGGCGCGACTGTTCGCTCGCGCGGGCTTCGCCGCCGTCTACGAGAAGATCGCCGCCGAGACGCGTCTGGCGCCGCGGTTGCTGGCCGTGGAGAACGGGGAACGGCAGCTCACCGACCTGCGGCACCTCGCGCAGCTGCTCGATCAGGTCGCGCTCACCGAGGGCCTCGGGCTGACCGCGCTGACCCGGTGGCTGGCCGACCGGGTGCGCGATCCGGCCTCCGGCGCCGTCGCCGATCGCAGCCGCAGGCTCGACCGGGACGCCGCCGCCGTCCAGATCGCCACCGTGCACGCGAGCAAGGGACTCGAATTCCCGGTCGTCTACCTGCCCTTCGCCTGGGACAGCGCGAAGAATCCCTATCCGGCGACGTTGCTGTTCCACGCCGACGACGGGGCGCGCGTGCTGGACGTGGGCGGCCAGGACGCCGCGGGGTACGCCGATCGCAAGGCGCGCAGCGAGGCCGAGGAGGCGGGGGAGGAGCTGCGGCTGCTGTACGTCGCGCTGACCCGGGCCATGTGCCAGATCGTCGCGTGGTGGGCGCCCGCGATCACCACCGCGGCGTCTCCGCTGCATCGGATGGTCTTCGGGCGCGGCGATCGCGGCGCCGTCGTCGCCACACGTGCTGCCGTGCCGACGGATTCCGTTGCTGTTCGATCTCTTTCGACGTGGGCGCAGGACGGGGGCGCGGCGATCTCGGTGACGGCGGTGGCCGGGAGCGACGACGTCGCGATCCGGCGGGTGCGCACCGAGCCCGCGCACGGCGCGCTGGCGGCCGCCCGATTCGACCGGGAGCTGGACCAGCAGTGGCGGCGTACGTCGTACTCGGCGTTGACCGCTTCGGCACACGGGCCCGCGGCCGCGGAACCCGACAGCGAACCGGAGGACGCGCGGGGGCCCGGTGACGAGCCCGCGGGCACCTCCCTGGTCGGCGCGGCGGAGCCGGAGCCCGCGGGCGCGGCGTCGCTGATGAACGCGCTGCCCTACGGGGCGGAGTTCGGCACGCTGGTGCACGGCGTGCTCGAACGGATCGATACCGGCCACCCGGACCTGGCGGCCGAGGTGCACGACCGGTGCCGCGAAGCGGTGCGCGAACTGATGGCCGAGGTGGACGCGGAAGTGCTGGCCACCGCGCTGCTCGCGGTGCTGCGCACCCCGCTCGATACCGGCTGCCTGGCCGATGTCGCCCCGCGCGACCGGCTCAGCGAACTCGAATTCGAATTGCCACTGGCGGGCGGGGACCGTGTCGGCGCGACCGCGGCGACCCTGCGGTGCGTCGCCGCATTGTTGCGCGAGCATCTTCCGGCGGACGACGACCTGATCGCGTACGCCGACCAGTTGGCGGCGCTGGACGACCTCCCACTGCGCGGCTACCTGACCGGCAGCATCGACGCCGTGCTGCGGGTCGCGGGCGGCCCGGACCCGCGATTCGTCGTGGTCGACTACAAGACCAATCGGCTCGGCACCGGTGATCTCACCGTCGCGCACTACACCCGCGACCGCATGGCCGCCGAGATGCTGCGCTCGCACTATCCGCTGCAAGCGCTGCTGTATTCGGTGGCGTTGCACCGGTATCTGCGCTGGCGCTTGCCCGGCTACGACCCGGCGCGGCATCTCGGCGGGGTCCGGTACTTGTTCGTGCGCGGCATGATCGGACCCGAGACGCCCTCGGGATGTGGCGTGTTCGACTGGCGTCCGCCCGCCGGCTTGGTCGTCGCGCTGTCGGCGTTGCTGGCGGGGGAGGCGCGGTGACCTCGATCCAGGTGGCGCAGCGGGGCACCGGGCTGCTGCGTACGTTCAACGAGGCGGGAGTGCTGTCGGCGGCGGATGTGCACGTGGCCCTGCGGTTGGGCCGGCTGGGGCGGGAATCGTCGGAGCCGGTGCTGTTCGCCGCGGCGCTGGCTGTGCGAGCGGTGCGCTCCGGCTCGGTGTGCCTGGAACTGCACCGGATGCGGGAGATCGGCGTCGACGCCGACGAAACCTGGGACGCGGGCGTCGATCCGGCGACGCTGCCGTGGCCGGACATCCCGGCGGTGGTCGCCGCGCTGCGGGAGAGTCCGCTGGTGCGCGGTGGACCCGCCGGTCCGTTGCGACCGTTGCGACTGGTCGAATCGCACGGGCCGGGCGACTCCGGTCCGCTGCTCTACCTCGATCGTTACTACCGGCAGGAGCAGACGATCCGTCGGGTGCTCACCGAGCGATCCGCACATCATCCGGTGGTGGATCCCCGGATCGTGCGCCGCGAACTGGACCGGTTGTTCGACACGCCCGCGGGCACCGCGCCGGATCGCCAGCGTCTGGCCGCCGCGCTGGCCGCCACCCACTGGACCACCGTGGTCGCCGGCGGGCCGGGCACCGGCAAGACCCACACCATCGCCCGGATCATCGCCTTGCTGTCCGCGCACCGCGAGGCCGAGCCGAAGCTGCCCACGCTGCGCATCGCGCTGGCCGCCCCGACCGGCAAAGCGGCGGCGCGCCTGCAGGAAGCCGTGCGTGAGCAAGCGGCGTCGCTCGGACTGCCCGACCTCACCGCCGCCACGCTGCACCGGCTGCTCGGCTGGCAGCGCGGGCGCAGTACCCGGTTCAAATACCACGAGTACAACCGGCTGCCCTACGACGTGATCGTGGTCGACGAGACCTCGATGGTCTCGTTGACGATGATGAGCAGGCTGCTGGCCGCGCTGCGCCCGGACACCCGCCTGGTCCTGGTCGGCGACCCGGACCAGCTCGCCTCGGTCGACGCGGGCGCGGTCCTCGCCGACCTGGTCGCCGGACCGGTCGCCGCCACGGCGAACCCCGTCCTGGACCAGATCCTCGGCCCGGATCCGACCGCCGCACACGCGGAGTCCTTGACCGCGCTGGAGCGCACCCGCCTGCGCGGCGGCATCGTGCGGCTGACCCGGGGCCGTCGGTTCGGCGGCCGGATCGCCGACCTGGCCGTCGCGGTGCGGGCCGGAGACGCGGACACCGCACTCGAGTTGTTGCGCGGGGGCGGCGACGAATTGTCGCTCAACGCGCCGGACGAGCTGCTCGCGGTGCGCGCCGACGTAGTGCGGGCCGCCACCGCGGTCACCGCCGCCGCGCTCGACGGCGACGCGGCCGGCGCGCTCACGGCACTGGAATCACATCGTTTGCTGTGCGCGCACCGGCAGGGGCCCTTCGGCGTCGAACGCTGGGACCGGATGGCCGCGGAGTGGGCCGCCGCCGGGGGAGCGGGCCCCGATGCGCACCAAGCGCCGTGGTATCCCGGCCAGCCGCTGCTGGTCACCGCGAACGATCACGAGGCGCGGATCTACAACGGTGACACCGGCGTGGTCGTTCGCATGCCCGACGGCTCGCTGCGCGCCGCGCTGCAACGCGGCAGCGAACCGTATCTGGTACATCCGACGCAGTTCCCCGCCGTGGTCACCGTCTTCGCCATGACCATCCATCGCAGCCAGGGCAGCCAGTACGACACGGTGTCCGTCGTCCTGCCCGAGCCGGAATCGACGCTGCTGACGCGGGAATTGCTGTACACCGCGATCACCAGGGCGCGCCGCCACGTCCGGATCATCGGCGCCGACGAGTCCATCCGCGCCGGTATCGCACGACGGGTGTTGCGCGCCAGCGGGTTGTCGCGGCGGGAAGAGGTCCGGTGACGACATCTCACATTCGCGGCGCCTGCCGCGTCTACCGGGTGTGAGCCTGCCCCCGTTCGAGGAAATAGTGGCCGAATACGGCCCGATGGTGTTGCGCGTCTGCCGGGCGGTGCTCGGTCCGTCCGACGCGGCCGACGCCTGGTCGGAAACGTTTCTCTCGGCGCTGCGCGCGTTTCCCGGCATGCCCTCGGACACGAATGTCGAGGCATGGCTGGTCACCATCGCGCACCGTCGCGCGATCGACGTCGGCCGGGCGCTCACGCGCGCGCCGGTCCCGGCCGAGACGCTGCCGGAACGCCCCGCCACCGCCCCCGGACCCGCCGACTACGACCCCGACCTGTGGGCCGCCCTGCGGGCGCTGCCGACCAAGCAGCGCCAAGCGGTCGCCTACCACTATCTGGCCGGGCTTCCCCACGCGGAGATCGCCGCATTGCTCGGCAATTCTCCCGACGCCGCCCGCCGCGCCGCCGCGGACGGCCTGAAGACCCTGCGCAAGCTCTACCCGAAGGATGAAGCATGATGGCCACTCTCGATCACGGCGACGGGTTGTCGCGCGCACTGACCCCCGACGCCGATCTGCTCGCCACCTTGCACGCGCGACTGACCGCCGAGGCCGAAACCGCGGGCCTGCTCGATGTCGCCTACCGCCTGCTGGACACCCCGGTGGGGACGCTGCTGCTGGCCGCAACGCCCGCCGGGCTGGTCCGCGTCGCCTATCCCACCGAGGACCACGACGCGGTGCTCGCCACGCTGGCCGCCCGGATCAGCCCGCGGATCCTCGCGGCGCCCGCCCGGCTGGACGCGGCGGCGCGGCAGATCGCGGAATACTTCGCGGGCAGCCGGACGCGGTTCGATCTGCCCCTGGATCTGCGGCTGGCGGCAGGTTTCCGCCGCCAGGTGATCGAGCACCTGCCCGCCATCGGCTACGGACAGCGCGCGAGCTACGGCGCGGTGGCGGCCGCCGTCGGGAACCCGCGTGCCGTGCGCGCGGTCGGTTCGGCCTGCGCGCGCAATCCGCTGCCGTTGGTGCTTCCGTGCCACCGGGTAGTGCGCGGTGACGGGTCGATCGGACAGTACGTCGGCGGCGTCACCGCCAAGCACGCGCTGCTGGATCTGGAGGCGGCGGCATGAGCGGGCGAGGCATCGGCACCGCCCGGCGCGGTCACCCGGCCGCGCCGATCCCAGGAGGGACGAGAGTCGCCGCCTCCCTGGCAGATCGAGTCGACGACCAGCCGTGGCAGGCGCTGCTCGAGGAAGTCGACGCCCACGGCTGCGCGGCGACCGGGCCGATCCTCACTCCGGACGAGTGCGCCGAGTTCACCGCTGTCTGGGACGACCGCACGCGGTTCCGTTCCACCGTCGACATGGCACGTTACCGATTCGGCGAAGGCACCTACCGGTACTTCGCGGACCCCCTGCCCGAGTCGATCATGACCCTGCGCGCGTGCTTCTACCGAAAACTGTTGCCACTGGCGCGCTGCTGGGCCGAGCGGCTCGGCGATCCAGCTGCGTGGCCCGACGAGTTCGCGGATTGGCTCGCCGCCTGCCACGCCGCGGGCCAGACCGAGCCGACTCCCCTTCTGTTGCGCTACGACGCGGGTGACTGGAACGCCTTGCATCGCGACCTGTACGGCGACCTGGTCTTCCCGATGCAGGTCGTCATCGGATTGGACCGGCCCGGAATCGACTACACAGGAGGCGAATTCGTGCTCGTCGAGCAGCGTCCGCGTGCCCAGTCGAAAGCGACCGTCTCGGTGCTCGAGCAAGGCCACGCGCTGATCTTCACCACCCGCGACCGGCCGGCGCGCTCGAGCCGGGGCTGGTCCCGGGCTCCGATCCGCCACGGCGTCAGCCGTGTGCGCGACGGTCTCCGGCACACGCTGGGGCTCGTGTTGCACGACGCGCAGTAGCCGCCGGTGTACACGTTGCTCGATGGTGACGGCCGGCCGTATCGCAGCACCCGGCCGGGCGGCTACGGCGGTCATCGCCGTAGCCGGATCTACGGTCGCCTCGACTGCCCTTCGGCCCTGCGCGCGCTGGCACTCGGCGCCTACCTCCCACATCGCGTCTTCTTCGCCACCGAACTCGACGCTCTCGCCGCCGGCTACCGCCCCTGCGCCGTCTGCCTGCCCGACCGATACGTCGCGTGGAAGGCCCTGCGCTCGCAGCGATCCGACGGGTGACGCGCGGCGGGCGCGGTCGGCGCGGTCGGTCGGCGTGTCAGTAAGCGTCGGTTCGGCCGTGATTCAGTAGCGGGCCGGACAGGCTCTGTCGGCGACGTGTGGCACGACGGGTCGACGCGCTTCACCTTCTCGGATCCTCGATGCCCTACACGATTCGACGGGAGGAAGGTTTGGAAGTCAAGGATTCAAGTGTGCACCCGTCCTGCGAAGTGGGATTGCCACAGACGATCCCGACGACCGGGCGCGGGCGGGGAACGCTACTCGAGCCCTCCGGCGTCGCGTGATCCTCACTGGCCGCCAACTGCCCGTTGCTCAGTTCCGAGCAGCCGCGATCACCGAGATCTACGGCGCGTCGGTGTCGAAGGAGACCGTTTCTCGTATCACCGACAAAGTGGTCGCGGAAATGCGGGAATGGGCCAGACCGACGCCGCAGTCCCGGGGACCGCTGCCGTCGGCTCGAGGCGGTACTCCGATGAGCGTGCGAGGGTGGATCGCCCACGATGGGGGCAGGGTGCGAGAATCGCCCGATGGATGACTACACCACTCACAAGCAGCGCGCCGAGGCACTGCTCAGTGGCCTCACCGCCGGGGAGGCGGTCAGCGGAGCGGAGCGGCGGAACGTGATCGCTCAGGCGCAGGCACATGCTGCCCTCGCCCAGGCGGAAGCCCAGCGGGAGACCGCGGAAGCCATACGTGCACTCGGGGCGTTGTCGGCACGAAGCGCAGTCTGAACGAAGCAGACCGACTCACAACGGGATCGCGACCCCTGGATCTGGCGGGACCGCATGCTGACCTCGCGGGACGAGTGGTGCTCACTCCGGTCCTCATGTGCCCGTCGGATAGGCCGTCTCGATGTTCGTTCGGCTGCGGGATCAGGTTGTCGGCCAGGCGACTTCGTCGATCGCGAGCCACGGTGCCCTCGCGACGACGGTGGGGGTCATATCGGTAATCGCCTTGGTTCGACGGTGAAGATGGGATTGGTCGGCGTAGCCGGCCTCGACGGCGGCATCCGCAGGCGAGCGCCCTGTCGCTAGGAGATGGGCGGCATGGTCGAAGCGGACGAGTTCGGATGCATGCTTGGGCGAGACCCCCATGTGGGTGCGGAAGCGAGACCAGAGTCGCTGGCGGGTCCAGCCGGTCTCTGCGGCAAGGGTCTCGATGCGGAGCACGCCTCTGGTGCGGACGATCTGGTCCCAGGTGTACGCGATCTCGGGTGCTACACCGAATCCGCGAGGTACCCGGCTTCGGAGGAACGCGGCTGCGATTGCGAACCGGTCGTCCCACGACGGCGTCGAACGGAGTCGCTCGGTCAAGATGGCAGCGCAACTGCCCCACAGTTCCGGCAGTGGTGTCACGGCGCCGCCGATGATTTCGGTGTCTCGGAGAATCGCTGCGGCGATGACGGGGGACACGCGGATCTGCAGGACGTCGCCGGCCCCTGCGCTGGTGATGCGTAAGGCGCCGGCATGGAGGCCGACGATCGCGTTCCCCGTGACCGGGCGCCCGAGAACGTCGTAGACGACTCCGTGCTCGCTGAGATCGAGCAGGAGCGTGACCAAGGGATGCGGGATCATCGTGATGTCAACGGGACCAACGTCGTGGTACCGGAAACCCGCCATCCGGACTCCCGGAGTCGGTAGTCGGACCGGGACGGCGACGTCGACCCGACTCCAGTCCAATCCCTCCGTTGCGGTCATGCATCCCAGGCTAGCCGGAGCGGGATAACGTGACATTTGTCCAATACGGCGTGACGAGCCCGCGACGAAGCTGTCGGTATGAGCGAATCGAGTCCCACCCAGACACGCGATGACACGACAGTCCGTGGATTGCACGTCGTCATCGAGGGGAACCCGGCGGCACCGCCCTTGTTACTCATCCACGGCTCGGGTGCAACCGGTTCGATGTGGGCGCCAGTGGTGCCGTCGCTCGCCACGAAGTACCGGGTGATCACGATCGACCTTCCGGGATGCGGCCGGTCCACGCCGGCGTCGACGTACGCCGTTCCGCAGCAGGCGGATCGGACGGCGACGGTGTTGGACGAGCTCGGCGTCCGAAGTCTGAAGGTGGTCGGCCACTCCAGCGGAGGGTACGTCGCTACCGCCCTCGTGGAGCGTCGTCCAGACCTGGTCGGCGAGCTGGTCCTGGTCAGCACGGGGCCGAGTCACGCAGCGCTTCTCCCCGAGCCGGCGATCATCCGGGTACTCGCCTCGCCGCCCTTCGGCCCGCTCGTGTGGGCGATCCGTACCGACTCGATGATCCGCCGCGGACTGGCAGCGACTGCGGCGGCTCCGATCACGGTGCCCGACGGGGCTTTGGCCGACTTGCGAAGGACGTCTTATCGAGCTTTCCGCGCGATTCTCGCCGCCAACGGCGACTACATCGCCGAGCGGACCGTGCCCCAGCGTCTCATCGACGCCGGAAAGCCCCTCCTCGTGATCTTCGGGGATTCCGACCCTCGTTGGGACCCGGCATCGGCGCACCAGTATGAGGCGGTGCCGGGTGCCGAGTTGGAATACCTTCGCGGAGTCGGGCATATCGCGATGCTCGAGGACCGCGACGCCCTCGCCCGCTTGATTCTCGACCGCGCACCCTAGGTCGTCCCGAACGTCCTGGCCGGCAACAATAGTATTTCCACCTGGTACGTTCCTTCTGCTTGTCGTGCTGACCCTCACCCACATGGGACATCCCGACAAGCAGGCCGATACCGCCGTCGTGCCGTCTACTCTCGCGCCCGCGCAACCGGCTGCCCCGCCGAGATCGTGCTTCCCGTTCAACTGCTGACCGCAAGACGAGCACGGCTCGGTCCTGCAATGGCACTCGGTTGTCTGTCGAGTGGGCGGTGGTGGCTGAGCCTGGAACCCGTCTCGTCTGCCGGTGGCGATGGGTGTGCCCCTGGACGTGAGGTCGAGCCTGTGGCGTGGACACGTGTATGGCCGTGGGGTTGTCGTGGAGGACAGTAAGTCAGCCTGGTGGCGTGCGAATGTGTTGCCCGGCGAGGGCGGACCGACCCTGAACACCCCTGCCGGGCAACGTCGGAAACGATCGGCGGGCCGGAGCCTGCCGATCGTTTCCGTGTCTATCGCGTTGTCACCGGGTGAGCAACGAGCGCAGGGCGAGGATGGAGTCGCGGCGCTCGTAGGCGATCCAGGCGAAGATCCCGGACAGCACCAGCGGGAAGGGCGCGTACGCGGGCATATCCGTCAGGAAAAGGTTGGTGGCTGCGGCCAGCAGGGTGAGGACGGACAGGCCTACTGCGGCCGCCCCGCTCAGGCGGCGCACGAGCAGGCCGATGCCGCCGGCGATCTCGCAGATGCCCACGAAGTACATGAACCAGGGCGAGCCGATACCCGCCTCGCGCATCGCCGCCATGTTCTCCTCCGGAACCATGTCGAGCACCTTCGGCATGCCCGAGGCGACGATGAAGAAGAGGCCCAGGAAGATCTGCAGTCCCCACAGGACGCGGTTGCGGACTTTGCCGGGGCGGACGGTGGTGGTGGTCGCGGCGGCGATGCTGGTCATTGTTCATTCCTCCAGGGTCGGTTGCGCTGTTCGGTAGCGCGTTCACCTGATAGGACGGCGGTCCTCGCGAGGATTCATCGGTCGCGGCGAAAATTGTTTCGCCGCGCATGTTCCTGCACGTCAGGCCTGCGACGGCGATAGTTCCGGCGGCCGGTTCCGGCCGCGCACGACGGGCATAGCGTCAGCCGCGGCTCCGGTAGCGCCAGAGGCGGGCCTGGTGGTGTCGGTGGACCAGGGTGACCAGGCACAGACATGCTCGGCCTGAGGGGACGCAGCCCGGCAGGCAGTCCCGGCACCGTTCTCGCGGCTCGGGCCGGGCAACCATCGCCGATCCGGGACATCAACGAACATGTCCGTGCCGGACAGGCGCTGCTCGCAGATGTAGTGCCCACCTCCGGCGTCGGTGATCTGGCCGGCCGGGCCTGGCTCGACCGCGCCCGGGCAACCTCTGCGTGGACTCCAACACCCGGCGCGCGGGAAGCCATGACGCGCCGCCTTCCAGGGATCTCGCCGACCCCTGGGCGCACTCCTCGGTCACGGCATAGCCGACCTCGCGCAAGGGACGCCCCGCGCTCGACGCAGGTTGCGCTGCCTCGGACGGTGACGCTTGCACCACCGGTTTGGGAATCCCGGCAATGGTCACCGAACCGAATTGTTATCGCGCACAGAACCGCTTGAAAAGCTGCTCATCGGACATGCGATGCTATTTACTGCGAATTCGGGCCCTCTCATCCGGGGCCGGGAGCCGTATTTTCCGGCGAACAGGCCGTCGCGGTGGCAGGCGTGTCCGATAGTGGAATCCGGCCTGATCCGACCGGTAATCGAAACGCGAGGTGAATTCGGCCGCGATGAACAGTACCGAGCGAATCCCTCCGCTGTGGAACGCCGAGGCGGATATGCGAGCGTCGACCGTTGATCGAGGGAAGAACGACACCTGCTCTCGGAGCTGTCGGCACAAGTTTCGGGACGATTCGCGGCCGACGACGAAGACGGTGATTCGATGACCCGCAAGGAGGCGGCGGTCGCCCTCGGATCGTTCGGGGCATGCCTGATTTCGGTTTTCATGCAGATGATCGATGTGACGATCGTCAACACCGCGCTCCCGGTGGTCACCGCGGAACTGGGGGCGTCCCGGTCCGAGCAGCTGTGGGTGGTGGCCGGTTACTCCCTGGCGTTCGCCTGTGTGCTGCTCACCGCGGCTCGCGTCGGCGCGATCGCCGGCCGCCGCAGCATGTTCCTGTGGTCGGCGGCGGCCTTCACGGCGGCCTCGGTGTGGTGCGGAGTGTCTTCCACCGCAATGGAGTTGGTGATCGCCAGGATCGTCCAGGGTGTGGCGGGCGCGGGGATGGCCGCGCAGACCATCGCCATCATCACCGCGAGTTTCCGGCGCGAGCACCATCAATACGCCTTCGCCGTCTACGGCGCGACTGCCGGTTTCGCCGGGATGCTCGGGCCGATCCTCGGCGGCGGGCTGATCACTCTGGATCCGTTCGGGCTCGGCTGGCACGCGATCTTCCTGATGAATCTGCCGCTGGGGGTGGTGGCCATCGCGCTGGCCGCCCGCTACCTGCGACTGGGCCCGGCGACGGATCGGGACCCGTTGGATATGCGCGGAGCCGTGGTGGCCACCGCGGCGCTGTTCCTGCTGCTGTTCGCGCTGTCGGACAGTCAACAGGCGGGCTGGCGGCCGCTGCACGGGGCATACATCGGGGCCGCGGTGGTGCTGGGCGCGGTGTTCGCGGCCCGCGAACGCGCGACGCGCCGCCGCGGCGGCCGGGCGCTGGTGCGGCTGGACCTGTTCTCCGACCGCGGATTCGCGGTCGGATCGGTGCTGGTGACGGTCTTCTTCGGCCTGTTCACCGCGTTCGTTTTCACCGTTTCGATCCTGCTGCAGGACGTGTTGCGGTTCTCCGCGCTGCGTACCGGTGTCGCGATGACGCCGTTCGCCTTGGGAGCCGGGGCGGGGGCGGTGCTGTCGCCGGTACTTGTCAGCCGTTGGGGGATTCGCGCACCGGCCGCCGGTATCGCCGTCTTCGCGGGGTGCGTCGTGGTCGGAGTGGGCTACTTGTACGTGGGCTCCGGCGCGGTGAATCTGCCGCTGGTGGCCGGGCCGGTGTTCCTGGCGGGTTTCGGGGTAGGGGTGTTCGGGGTGCCGCTGCAGCCGCTGATGCTGGCCGACCTGGACGATCGCGCGATGGGGGAGGCGTCGGGAGTGCTGCCCACGATCGAACAGATCGGCAACTCGGTCGGGCTGGCGGTGCTCAGCGCGCTGTTCTTCCGCGCGCACACGTTGTCGGGCAGCATGATCATGCTCTCGGCCATCGCCGCCGCCGCCCTCGGCCTCGCCGCCCTGACGCTGGCGCTGCCGGACCGCGCGCGGGCCGCAACGAGCCCGTGGAGCTGGTCGACCGCGGGCTGACCGCTCCGTCCCCCTTCGACGACGCGTTCCAGCGCCGACTGTCCTCGCATCGAGGCCGGATTCCGCGGCAACCGTGTTCGGCCACCGCAGTCCAGGCGGCAACCGTGGTCCGGATGCCACCGAGGCATCCCGAAGACTGCCCCGCAGTGATCGCGCACGCTCACCAGAGAAGGATTCAGCGCATTGGCCATGAGTCGCCGAAAGAGGGACTGGCGGGGTGTCCGACGCCGTTTACAGTCGGTCGTCGGGCGACGGCACCTGGCTGCTGTGCGGGAGATGCGTGAGTTCGTGGCCCCTGCCTACCGGACCTGGGAGCGTCCGGAGACGGCCTCGGTGTGGAAATCCTCGGCCTCGGCACGACGACGCCCGCCGCGCCGCAGCCAGGACGGCGCCCACCAGCACGCGTCGCCGAGCAACCGCATGGTCGCGGGCACCAGCAGCATGCGCAGGATCGTCGCGTCGATGAACAGCGCCGCGACCATGCCGTAGGCGATGTATTGCATCATCACCAGATCCGACAGGGCGAACGCTCCGGTCACCACCACCAGGATGAGGGCGGCGGCGGTGATGATCCACCCGGTGCGGGCGATGCCGACGCGGACCGCCTCGGTGGTCGTCGCGCCGGCCGCGCGCGCCTCCACCATGCGGGCGAGCAGGAATACCTCGTAGTCGGTGGACAAGCCGTAGATCACGGCGACGATCAGCACCAGCACCAGTGCCATGATCGGTTGCGGGGTGAATTCCAGCAGTCCCGCGCCGTGGCCCTCGACGAAGATCCAGGTGAGAATGCCGAGCGTGGAGCCTAGCCCGAGCAAGTTCAGCAGCGCGGCCTTCAGCGGCAGCACCACCGAGCCGAAGGCCAGCACCATCAGCACGGTGGTGACGAGGAAGACGAGCGCGATCATCAGCGGCATACGGCGCAGCAACGCGTCGACGCTGTCGCGTTGCTTCGCGGGCTGCCCGCCGACCAGCACGGTCGTGCTCTGCGGCACGGACATGGAGCGCAGATAATCGATGGTCGCGCTCGCATCGTGCGCGTCACGCAGGACGGTCGAGGTCGTGAAGACGTTGGGATGTCCCGGTCCCGGCACCGCGCGGGGAAACGGCGCGACGAGCCCGGGGGCTCGGCCGGCCTCGGCGACCACCGCGTCGATCGCGGCGCTGTCATGGGTGATCAGCACCAGGTCGATCGGGTTGATCTGACGCAGTGGGAAGATCTGGTCGAAATGCTGTTGCGCCGTGCGGGCCGGATGCCGCGGCGGCAGGAAGCGCTCGGTGATGCCGCCGAAGGCCACCTCGCGCACCGGCGCGATGAGCACCACCAGGACGGCCACCAGCGGGACCGCGACGGCCAGCGGCCTTCTCATGACCCATCCGGCGACGCGGCCCCACCCGTTGTCCTGCTCGCGGTCGCTCGCCCGGCGCGCGTGGAAACGGTTGAGCCCCAGCCGGTCCACGCGCCGGCCGAGCACAGCCAGCATGGCGGACAGCACCGTGATCGAGATCAGCGCCGCCAGCGTCACCGTCACCATCGCGCCGACGGCGAACGAACGCAGGAAGCCCTGCGGGAACAGCAGGATCGCGCCCGCGGCGACCACCACGACGGTCGCGGAGAACACGACGGTCCGCCCGGCGGTCGCGACCGCGCGCCGTACCGCGTCGGGCACCTCGTGACCGTCGGCCAGCTCCTCACGGAACCGGCTCACGAGGAACAGGCCGTAGTCGATGGCCAAGCCGAGGCCGATCATCGAGACCACCGGTGAGACGAAGGAATTCACTTCGGTGACGGTGGTCAAGGCGCGAATGATCCCCCAGGCGCCCAGCACGGTCAGCCCGCCGACGACGAGCGGGAGCGCGGCCGCCACGACGCCGCCGAACAGGAAGAACAACAGCACCGCCACGGCGGGGACGGCGAACAGCTCCATGCGCCGCTGGTCGTGGGCCATCGTGTCGTTGAGGGCGGCCGCGACCGGCTGTCCGCCTGCGACCTCCATCTCGACACCGGGCAGTCGGAACTCCTCGGCGACGGCTCGGTAGTTGCGCATCACCTCGGTGTCGTCGGTGCCGCGGATGGCGACGGAGGCGAAGGCGTGCGCGCGGTCCTGGGAGCCGAAGATGTCCGGCAGTTCGAGCCCGGTGTCGGTGCGCCAGTAGGCGGCGTTGATCTTGCCGATCCGATCCGGAAAGCGTTGCGGCAGGCTGTTCAAGTGGCCCACGACCGTGGCGGCGAAGGCGGGATCGTCGATCGTCTTCCCGGCCGGGGCATGGAACAACAACAGCACGTCGGCGATGTGGTCGCGCCCGAACGCCTCGTCCTTCAGCCGAGCCGCGCGCGCCGATTCCGACGTCGGATCGTCCCACCCGCTGACGCTGAGGTGATCACCTAGGCCGAGGCCGTACCCACCAAGGGCGAGCAGGCCGGCCACGACGAGCCCGAGGACGATGAATCGCCGCCGCACGAGCGTATCGGCCCAGCGCGTGAACAATGCCGCCTCCTGATCGATGACATCGCATGCCGGCGAGGGTCACGTACGAACTGAAAACCTAGCGATCGCAGGGCATTCGACCGACGAAGAATCGAGAATCTCGAAATGTTACAAAGCGCTGTTCGGCCGGATTGTGAAGTCTCCCTGAGTCCGCCACGGGTCGTGTGGCCGCCGTTACGCTGGGGCGGTCGCCAGCTGCGCACACGCCAATTCGTGAATCGCCGGACAAGAATGGCGATCAACTAGATCCGACCCGGAGGATGTGCATGTCGGATATTGCAATTGTCGGCATCGGCTGCAGATTCGCAGGCGGAATCGACTCGCCCGACACCTTTTGGGAATTCGTCCTGGACAAACGCGACGGCGTGATCGATATGCCCGCCGATCGCTGGGACTACCGCCGCTACTACGATCCGGAACCGCGAACGCCGGGGCGCAGCTACACCAAGCGCGCCGCTTTCATGACGATCGACCCGTGGGAGTTCGACCCGGACTTCTTCGGCATCTCCGCCCGCGAGGCGACCGTGCTGGATCCGCAGCAGCGCCTGATGCTCGAGGTGACCTGGGAGGCGCTCGACGACGCCGGGATCGCGCGGCACGCGGCGGGCTCGTCGATCGGCGTCTACGTCGGCGGATTCGTGGTGGACCAGTCGGTGATCGGCGTGGTCGGCCCGGCCCTGTTCCACACCGACATGCACACCCCGGCCAGCGCGTCGTACACCATGCTGTCCAACCGGATCGCCTACGCGCTGAACCTGGTCGGACCCGCGCTCACGGTCGACACCGCCTGCTCGTCGTCGCTGGTCGCCTTCCATCTCGCCTGCCAGGCGCTGGAGAACGGCGACTGCGAGGTGGCGCTCGCGGGCGGCGTCAACGTGATGCTGCAGCCGGAGACCTTCGTCTTGATGTGCAAGGGCGGCTTCCTGGCCGCGGACGGCCGCTGCAAGTCCTTCGACGCGTCGGCCGACGGCTACGGGCGCGGCGAGGGCGCGGGCATGGTGGCATTGAAGAAGCTCGACGACGCGGTCCGCGACGGTGACCGGATCTACGCGGTGGTCAAGGCGACCGGCGCCAACCAGGACGGCCGCACCACCGCGATCACCGTGCCGAACGCCGAATCCCAAGAGGCTCTGGCTCGTTCGGTGTGCAGCCGGGCGGGGCTCGCGCCGGACACCATCACCTACGTCGAGGCGCACGGCACCGGCACGCTGGTCGGCGATCCGGTCGAGTTGCGCGCGCTTGGCCGGGTGTTCGGCGCGCCGGCGGGGCGCACGCGGTCGCTCGGCGTCGGCTCGGTCAAGTCGACACTAGGCCATACCGAGGCCGCGGCCGGAATCGCCGGCGTGATCAAGTCGGCGCTGGCGATCCACCATCGCACCATCCCGCCGCAGGGCTGGTTGGACAAACCCAATCCCGACATTCCCTTCGACGAGCTGGGACTGCACGTTCAGCTGGAGGCGCAGGCGCTGCCCGACGACGCCGAGCCGATGACGATCGCGGTCAACGGTTTCGGCTACGGCGGCACCAACGCCCACACCATCCTGCAGGAGTTCCGGCAGGTCTCCCGGCCACCGGCGCAGCAGGCACGGCATTTCGGTGTGCTGCCGATCTCGGCGCGCAGTACCGGCGCGGCTCGTGCGCTGGCCGGCCGGTTCGCCGATCTGATCACCGCGGGCGCCGACCCGGGGCGGCTGGCCGAGGCCGCCTGGACCCGCATGGCGCATCATCAGTTCCGTACCGGCATGCTCGTCGGTGACACCGCCGACCTGGTCCGGGACCTGCACGAGTTCGCCGCGGGCGCAGGCCGCGATGCCGCGCGGACGATCGTGGCGCGCACGGCCGAACCGGTGTTCGTGTTCTCGGGCATGGGTCCGCAGTGGTGGGGCATGGCCCGCGAGCTGCTCGGCGGCGAAGGCGTCTTCGCCGACACGGCGCAGGCGATCGACGCCGAGTTCCGCGCGATCGCCGGCTGGTCGATCATCGAGGAACTGCTGCGGCCCGAGGACGAGTCACGGGTCACCAGCACCGAGGTGGCGCAGCCGGCGAACTTCCTCGTGCAGGTGGCGCTGGCGCGGGAGCTGGCCGAATACGGCGTCCGGCCCGCGGCCGTCGTGGGGCACAGTGTCGGTGAGGTGTCGGCGGCTTACGTGAGCGGCATGCTGTCGTTGCGCGACGCGGTGCTGGTGGCCTACCACCGGGCCCGGTTGCAGGCGACGACCGCGGGCTCGGGTGGCATGCTCGCGGTCGGGATGTCGCTCGAGCAGGCTCGCGAGCTCGTCGGCGACGACCCGTGTGTGGATGTCGCCGCGATCAACAGCGCGAGCTCGCTGACGTTGTCCGGTGACGTCGACCGCCTGGACCAGATCGCCGAGAAGCTCACCGAGGACGGCGTTTTCGCGCGCAGGCTGCGCGTCGAGGTGCCTTACCACAGCCGGTTGATGGACCCAATCCTGGACGAGCTGCGCGCGGCGCTGGCCGGGCTGCAGCCGCAGGCGCCGACCGTGCCGCTGTATTCCTCGGTCACGGGCGAGGCGGTGCACGGTACCGACTGGGACGCCGGGTACTGGTGCGCCAACGTGCGCGAACCCGTCCGGTTCGCCGACGCGATCACGAAGCTGATCGGCGCGGACAGCCGGGTCTTCCTGGAGGTCGGCCCGCATCCGGTGCTGTCGGGCAACATTCGCGAGGCCCTGCTGGGCGCGGACGTCAACGGCACGACGGTGGCGACATTGGATCGCAAGCAGGCGGACTCGGAGAGCATCCGCCGCACCCTCATCGGTCTCTACGCCGCGGGCGTGCTCGACCTCGACGCACTGTTCCCCGCGCGGCTTCCCGCCACGCCGCACGTGCCGCTGCCGCGTTATCCGTGGCAGCGGACCCGGCTGCATTCGGCGCTGCCGCTGTTCGAGCAGGCACGGCTTGGCACCCCCGGTACCTACGCCATGCTGGGCGACCCGGACGTCGAGGGCAGGCCGGACTGGTTGCTGCAGGTCGGCACCGAACTGCTGCCGTGGCTGGCCGATCACGTCGTCAACGGCGTCAAGATCATGCCGGGCGCGGCGTACCTGGATGCCGCGCTGAGCGCCACGGCCGCCCGGTTGGGCGTCGAACGCGTTGCGCTGGAACAGGTCCGGTTCGTGGCCCCGCTGATCATGGCCGCGCCGGACGTGCCGCTGGTGGCGCTGACCGTCGAAGAGGCCAGCGGCCGCTTCCTGATCCGATCGCGCTCGGCGACGGGCACGGCCTGGACGGTGCACGAGTTCGGCCGCACGCTGACCGGCAGCCACAAGCCCACGAAGGTCACGGTCCCGGCCTTGGACGTCGGTCTGGACGTCGACCCGCAGATGTTCTACCGCGGCCTGGCCGCGGCGGGGCTGCAGTACGGTCCGGCCTTCCGCCGCGTGACCTCGGTGCGCGTCGGCGCGGACGCGGTGGTGGCCACCGTCGACGGCGCGATCGCCGCCGACTCCGGGCACCTCGCCCATCCCGCGGTCGTCGATGCGGCGATGCAGTCGGCGGCGTTGTTGTTCGCCGACGCCCGGATCGACGAGGGCACGCTGGTGCCGGTCGGCGTCGCGGCGGTGCGGCTGGTGGCCCCGCTGCCCGAGCGGATCACGGTCGTCGCGCGCCGCGATCCCCGGGCCCGGCTGCGCGCCGACGTGGATCTGGTCGACGACGAACAGAACCTGGTCATGCGGTTGAGCGGCGTGCAGATCGGCGCGCTGGCGCCGGGGCAGGATCCGCTGCACCGGATGGTCGACTTCTACTACGCCGAGACGCTGGAACAGCGCGATCCGCTCGATCCCGCCGCGCTGCCACAGGATTCGGTGAGCACCGTGCTCGTCGCGCTGGGCGGCGACTGCCGCCGTGCGGGGCAGCTGGCCGCCGCCATCCCGGGCTCCCGGCTCTACGTCGCCGGAGTGGCGGGTCGCGAACTCGCCTCCGATCTGGCCGCGACATTGGCGGCCGCCAAGGCCGAGGGCGCCGACCGGCTGCACGTCTGCGTGGTCGCGGGGGCTGTCGAGGACGATGTCGCCGATCTGTGGATGCTGGAGCGGATCGCGGTCGCACTCGACGAGTTCGTCCATCCGGAGGCCACCGAGGAGGGGCCCAAGAGCGTCTTCGGCGAAGGCTGGTGTCATGCCACCCTGGTGACCGAGCGGGCGTTCGCGCTGCCGGACAGCCCGATCCCGCCGAACTCCAACCACGCCGCGCTGGCAGGTGCCCGCCGAGTGCTGCTCAACGAGCAATCGGCACTGCGCTGGCGGCTGATCGACGTGGAACCCGATACCGAGATGGCCGATCTGATCCGCGAATTGGCCGTTCCCGGCGCGTTCTGGAACGACAACCTCGACGAGGTCGTGCTGCGCGGCGGCAAGCGCTGGGTCCCACTGGTGACCAAGCCGCTGCAGGAACGTCTCGACGCCCTGGACACCGCCGAACCGCTGGCCGACCCGGAGGCCAACTTCACGCTCGAAATGCCCCGGACCCGGCTGCTGTCGGCGTTGGCGTGGCGGCAGTGCCCGCGGCCCGAACCGGGACCGGGGCAGATCGAGGTGCGGATGAAGATCATCGGCCTCAACTACAAGGATCCGCTCAAGGTCATCGGCCTGCTCGGTGAGCGGGAACTCGCGCCGACCTATTTCGGCACCGTGCCCGGGATGGAGGGCGTCGGCGAGGTGGTGCGCGTGGGCGCGGACATCACCGATGTCGTGGTGGGCGAGCTGGTCGCCGTCGCCGCCAAGGGCATGATGCAGCGCTACGTCGTGGTCGACCGCCAGCTGGCGGTCCCGCTGCCCGCCGACGCGGATCCCGGATATTGCACCAGCACCATCGCCTTCGGCACGGCCGAGTACGCGCTGCTGGACCTGGCGCGGCTGGAACCGGGCGAGACGGTGCTGATCCACGGCGCGGCGGGTGGTGTCGGCACGGCCGCGATCCAGGTCGCGAAGGATCGCGGGGCCCGCATCATCGGCACCGCGAGCACCGACGAGCGCCGTGCCCATGTGCTCGCCCTCGGCGCCGACCACGCGATCGACTCGCGTTCGCTGAACTTCGTCGACGACGTGCTGGAACTGACCGGCGGCAAGGGCGTCGAGGTCGTGCTCAGCAGTGCGCCCGGAGAGATCCTGCGCCAGAATTTCCACGCCGTCGCGGAATTCGGGCGGATCGTCGAGGTCGGCAAGGCCGACATCTACACCGGCGGCCTGCTCGAGATGGCCAACTTCGACAAGAACCTGGCGTACTTCTCGATGGACCTCGACCGCTTGGTCGCCGTCGACGCACAGCGGCTGGCCCGCCTGTTGCAGCGGGTCTACGAGAAGGTGCTCGCGGGCACCTACCGGCCGCTGCCCTACAAACTGTTCGAGACCGACGAGGTGGCCAGGGCCTTCGAGGAAACCATCCGGTCGACCGGGCTCACCCGGATCGCGCTGCGCATGGATTCGCCCACCCCGGCGGTGCGGCCGTACCTGGCCGGGATCGAGATCGACGGCGCCGCCACGTATCTGGTCGCCGGCGGCTTCGGCGGGTTCGGGATGGCCATCGGTCGCTGGCTGGTGTTGCGCGGGGCGCGGCGGCTGGTCCTGCTCGGCCGCGGCGGCGCGAGCACGGAGGAGGCGCGCCGTCAGCTCGAGGCGTGGCGCACCGTGGGCGTCGAGGTGGTCGAGGAACTGGCCGACGTCACCGATCCGGATGCGGTCGCCGCGATCGTCGCGCGGTCGCACAGCGCCGAACACCCGCTGCGAGGGGTGTTCCACGCGGCGGGTGCGGTGGCCGACAATCGACTGGCCGCGATGCGGTTCGAGGAGCTGGCCAAGGTGTACCGCCCGAAGGTGCACGGCGCGCGAGTCCTGCATCGAGCCGTGGCCGACGCCGGGATCCGGTTGGACATGTTCGTGCTGTGCTCCTCCGGCGGTTCGATGTACGGCATCTACGGCCAGTACAACTACTGCGTGGCCAACGTGGCGGTGGAGTCGCTGGCCGAGGAATGGTCCCCGGCGGGCGAGCGGGCGCTGTGCGTCGGCTGGGGTCACCTGTCCGGCGCGACCGGTGGCATGGCCGCCGACGAGACGGCGCTGAAGTACCTCGATCTGGTGGGCTTCGACCCGATCGACATGGCCGACGCCACCGCCTACCTCGAGCAGACGTTGCGCTTGGGGGTGGCGCGCGCCGCGATCATCCCGACCGACTGGGCCAAGCTGACCGGCACCTTCCCGCAGCTGACCCGTACCGGCCGCACCATCGCGCTCGCGCAGGCCTCCGCCAAGGACACCTCCGAACTGGCCCGCCTGCGGGCCGAGGTGGCCGCGATCGAGGAGAGCAAGCGCGGGGCCTTCGTCGCCCGCAAGATGGCCGAGGAACTCGCCGTCGTGATGGGTGTGCCGGTCGATTCCATCGACATGACCGTCCCGGTGCCCGAACTCGGCTTGGACTCGTTGATGGCGGTGGAACTCGGCGCGCGGGTCACCAAGACCCTCGGCATCGACCTGATGTCACTGCAGATGGGCCGCTCGTTCAGTCTGGAGCAGGCCGGCCCGAAGGTGGCCGAGCTGATCCTGGCGGCGGATTCCGGCCAGCCGCAGCCGGTTGCCGTGCCGGGGCAGGCCGAGCCTGCGCTCACGAAGGGCTCCGCGGCCGAACCGGCGCTGGCGGTGGCGGCGGCCGAGGCCAGGCCGTGAGCGACCGCCGTCGTCGAAACGAGGTATCACCGTGGTCCGTTTCGGGCTGATCGATGAATGGGAGCCGGGGCCGGGACGCCTGATCAGCTGGGCGGCGTCACCGGAGTCGGTGGCGCGCGCCCGGCGGGCGCCGGTGCACCCGGCCCCGCCCTCACATCAGCAGGAACAGTATCTCCGGCTGGCCGATCGGCACGCCGCGGCGGAATTCCGGTACTTCGGTGTGCAGGTGATCGACCGCCGAGCGGGAGTACACCGGCCGCATGACGCTCGCCTCGCCCGGCGTGCGGAAGTGGCTGGAGCTCATCCGTGGGAACGACGGCGAGCTGCCCTCCTTCCCCTTGGATCTGGGCAGACGCACCGACGTGTACAACCGCAGCGCTCACCGCACCGTCACCCTTTTCGACGAGCACACCGCGCTGCGGTTCGAGCGGGCCTGCCGTGCAGGCGGAGCCGAGTTCGTCGGTGGCATCTTCGCCGCGGCGGCGCTGACCGAGCGCGAGCTCATCGACAGCGACTACTACTTCGGCATGACGCCCGTCAGTACCCGCAGCAGCGCCGCGGAACGCGCGTCGGTCGGCTGGTACGTCACGCTGCTGCCGGTGGCCTTCCCGATCGGCCCCACGACCACCTTCACCCGCGCCGCGTCCCTGGCGCAGCGCGCCTACGAGAACGGGCTGCGCCTGGCCCCGACCTCGTTCCAGCGCGTAGTGGAACTGCTGCCCGCCGACTCCGATCTCGACCTGGAACCGGGCTGGTCCACGCCGATGATCTCGTATGTGGACGCCAGGGAGCTGCTCGGCAACGAGGTCTTCGACCTGGCGTCGTGCGGGCTGTACGCCAATCGCGCCGCGTCCGAGCAGGTGCTGATCTGGATCAACCGGCTCGCGTCGGAGACCACGCTGAGCGTCATCTACCCGGACACGCCGGTGGCGCACGGCTCCGTCGAACGCTACATCGCCACGCTGGCAGCGGTGTTCGCGGCGGCGGCCGCGGACACCCGGTAGAGGAGGATTGGTGGACATCGCTTTTCGTGACCCGGGGATCCCGGACGGAGAGAAGTCCGTCTACACCGTCACCATCGCCGATCGGCCGCTGAAGCTCGACCTGGTCAGCGTGGTCGCCCACGACGGCGACGGGTACCGCTCGACGCTCGAGGCAAGCCTGGGACACCGGACTTTCGCGATGACCATCGAGCAGCGGTTCCAGCGCTGCGGGGACCGGCTGCGGGCCGAGCACTACCGCGCCGAGACACGCTCGGGCACCACGGTGGTCTCTCGGGAGGAGGCCGACTTCCTCGGCACCGTCCACCTCCGATTCGGCGGTGGTATCGCGCCTTTCCCGGCCAACGTGATGCCGCTGGCCGGTGGCCTGACGCTGCTGCGCGGCCTGGACTTCGCCGAGGGCGCCGAGCAGTGCGTCGACCTGTGGCTGGCCTTCTCGGTGCACTTCCCGCTCGGGGCCAAGGTGGAGCAGCGCACCGTCGTCGAGGTTCCGGCCGGGCGCATCAACAGCTGGCAGGTGCGGCTGCGGCCGCGGTTGTCCGGACTGAACGTCATGGTGGAGAAGGTGATCGGCGGATTCCTACCACCCGCGGTGGCGCACTTCGACACGGCCGCGCCGCACCGGCTGGTCCGGCTCAGCTTCCCGACCGGGCCGATGCCATGGGATCCGCGTGGGGTGATGGAACTGGTCGCTTAGGTCGCGTCGAGCGGAAAGCACGCTCGGCAGAAGCCGGGTAGGGAGCCGCCCAGCTCGCGTCCACGCCGGCCGGGCGGCTCGGACAGCTGATGGGTGCCAGACCAACCGAAGCTGAAGCTGTGGCCCTTCGAGGTGCTATACCGGCCGCCTCCGACGCGGCCGGCGCCGCCGTTGGTGACGATGCCGGGCGATGCGCGGCTGTGCCGCCCGGTGCGTCCGAAGGTCGCTGTCCACCGCGTCAGCGTGTGGTCGCCGCGCGCTCCCGGATGCGGTCGACGGTGGCCGGGACGACGCGGCGGCGGCGAGGTGACCACCAGTTGGCCGGACCCATCAGCTGCACCAGCGCCGGGACCAGCAGCATGCGGACGAGGGTGGCGTCCACGACGAGCGCGATGATCATGCCCAGGCCGAGGAAGCGCATGGGGGTCAGCGGCGACAAGGTGAACGCGCCGGTGACGATCACCAACAGAGTGGCGGCGGCGGTGATCACACGGGCGGTCTTGACCGTGCCCGCGCGCACCGACGCGGCGGTGTCGGCGCCCGCGTCGTGCGCTTCCACCATGCGCGACAGCAGGAACACCTCGTAGTCGGTGGACAGGCCGAAGACCACCGCGATGATCAGCACCAGCATGCCCGCGGTGATGGGGCCGGTGCTCACACCGAGCAGGCCGGACAGATGCCCGCCGCAGAAGATCCAGGTGAGCACGCCGAACGTGGCGGCCAGGCTGAGGAATGCCAGGGCGACGGCCTTGAGCGGCAGCACGATCGAGCGGAACGCCGCGGTCAGCAGCACCATCGTGGCGCCGACCATGACGAGGATCATCCACGGCATCGCGGCGACGATGGAACGCACGCTGTCCACGGTGGCCGCGGTGTCGCCGCCGATCCACAGAACCGTGCCGTCCGGGGGAGTCAACTCGCGCATGCCGCGCACCGAGGCGCTCGCTGCTTCGGTGCGGTCGGTGTCGCGCAGGAATGCGTGGAAGACGACGAAGTCCTCGGCGCGACCCACCTGGACGACCTGCCGGACACCGTCGACCGTGCCCAGCGCTGTCGCGGCCGCGTCCACCGCGGCCGACTGCGGCGGCCCGTCCGAGCCGTGCAGCACGGCGGTGACGCCGCTGCCTGCCGCGGGGAACTGCGCGGTGAGCTCTTCGATGGTGACGCGCATGGGGTTGTCCGGCGGCAAGGCGTGGTGGTCGATATCGCCCAGCCGCAGCCCGGCCAGCGGCGCCGCGAAGACCAGCAGGACGGCGCCGACGGCCACGGTCACCAGCCCCGGCCGTCGCAGCACGCGATCGACCAGACCGCCCCAGAACCGGTCGGTGCGATCGATCGCGCGCGCGGTCCCGATGCGCGCGCCGAACAACGCGAGCATGGCGGGCAGCACCGTGAGCGAGAGGCATGCGGCCAGCGCCACCGCCGTGATCGCGCCGATGCCGAGCGAGCGCAGCACCGCCTGCGGGAAGACGAACGTCCCCGCGAACGCGCAGACCAGCAGCAGTGCCGAGAACGCGATGGTACGTCCTGCGGTCGCGTAGGTGCGGCCGATCGCGGAGCGCACGTCGTGCCCGCCGGCGACCTCCTCGCGGAATCGGGTGACCAGGAACAGCCCGTAGTCGATGGCCATTCCGAGGCCGAGCAGGGACGCGATGTTCACCGCGAACGTGCTCACCTCGGTCAGCTCGGCGAGCACGCGGATGGCGCCCAGCGCGCCGAGCACCGTCAGGCCACCGACCACGACCGGGAACGACGCGGCGATCAGACCACCGAACACCAGCACCAGGATGAGCAGTGTGAGCGGAAGCGAGAGCCCTTCCGCCCGTACCAGATCGTGCTGGGACTGCGCGTTGATCTCCGTGGAGACCGCGCTGTAGCCGGACAGATCGGCCGGGACACCCGGAACACGAAGCAGCGGTTCGATGTCCGGATACGCGGCGACGCGCTGGTTGGCGTCACCGGCGAGATAGACCACGGCCAGGGCGTGCCGGTTGTCGGCCGAGCGCAGGAATTGCTTGCGCGCGAACCCGGCGTTCCAGTAGGTCTCGATCGGCCGTTGCAGCATCGCCGGATCGATCCGCGCCAGCGCCTCCTGTACACGGGGGCCGAGGTCGTCGAGCGTCTGTCCCTCCGGTGCGGTGTACCGCACGACCACATCGGGATTCTGCGGGCCGAAGTGGTCGCTCACGAGCTGATCCACGCGCGCGGACTCGCTGCCGGGATCGATGAACCCGGCGGCCGTGACCTTGTCCGACGCTCCGATGCCCAGCAGACCGGACAGCAGCATCACCCCGGTCACCACCGCGAGCACCATCCGCGGCCGGGCCAGGACGACCCGGGCGAGGCCGGTCATCCGACGGCCGCCCGGTGCGGCGTGAGCTCGGCTTCGAGCCGCGCGGTGATCTTGTCCAGCAGCGCCTCCAGCCGGGGCTCGATGCCCGCGCCGTTGCGGCAGGAGACGGTCAACTCGAGCTTCCCGCGCGACTCGACCATCGCGAACAGCAGCGGCATCGCGCCGCTGTGCTGTGGCAGCACCCGCATGGTCGTCGGCGTCCAGCCGGGAACCGCCATCTCGGCGAGATCGAAGGCGCCCAGATGAGAGACGGTGGCCGACACCATGTTGCGGTTCAGCCGGGCCCCTAGCCAGTTGCCGCCGCGCAGCACGGCGCGGACGACGGCGTCCGGGAACTTCGACAGGTTGCCGTTGTCCAGCTCGTTCACCTCCCGTTTCTCCCGCAGGCCGGTGCGCATCCGCTCCCGGACCGTCGCCCAGTCTTCACCGGGCGCCACGTCGAGAAACAGCGGCAGCGCCAGGTTCGCGGTAGAGCGCAGGCCGGGATCGTGCCTGCGCAGGTCGACCGGGATCATGAAGCGCGAGCGGGTATCCGACTCCGCGGCCAGCACCGAGGCCACCAGCGCGACGATGCCCTTACCGGTCGCCTCGATCGTGCGGTGGCGCAGCAGCCAGCGCGGGGCCGCCGGATCCTGGCGGCCGCGGCCGGTCGGCGCCTGGAACGTCGGCAGGACCAGGGTGGGCTTCCCCGCGGTGCCGACGCGTGCCACCAGTTCGGCGTCGGCGACCGGGTCGGGCGCACCGAGTGGCGTGTGTCCGCGCAGGGCGCGGAACACGTCGTCCACCCACATCCGCAGGCCCATGCCGTCCATCACGCCGTGGAAGGCGCGGAACAGCACGGTGGTCTGCGCACCGGTCAGCAACAGGACCTCGGTGGTGCGATCGGGCGTGGGGCCGATCGGGCTGTTGAGCACCGCGTCCTGCTCCAATGCGGCGTAGTTCAGCGTCCATCCCGGCACGACGCGCACGGTGGCGGCCAGACCGCTGTCCACCCAGTCGCTGCCGTCGCGCACCAGGCGGGCGCCGGGGCAGGCCGCCGAGGCGGCGTCGACGGCGGCCTGCAGCGCCGCCGGGTCCAGGTTGCCGTCGCCGTGGACGGCGAGGTACATCACGAACGGCGGGGTCACCCGCCGCGTGGCGAAATAGAGGCGTTCGGTGGGGGTGATCTTCCGGCGGAAGACAGGGGCGTTGCTCATGCTGGTCTCCGGTACCGATGAGGTGCTCAGCGCAGAGCGCGGGTGAGTTCGACAGCGCCGCCCTGGCTGTCGAGCCAGGCGAGGAAGGCGGTCAGTCCGCTGTCGCGATCGATGACCGGCCGATAGCCGAAATCGCGTGCGGCGGCGCTGGTGTCATAGGTGGCGCTGCGGGTCAGCAGAGCGACGGCGTAGCGCGACAGCGGCGGCGACCAGCGCGTCGCGACGGCCGGGACGCGCCAGATCGTCTCGATGACGCGCACCGCAGCGTCGATCACCTTCGGATTGGGTTTCCTGGTCGGCGGCCGGTATCCCAGCCGGGTGGCCACCTGGCCGAGAAATCCCCAGACGTCGGTCTTCTCGGCGTCCGCGACGAAATACGCTTTACCGCCCACCGCGTCGGACGCGGCCGCCAGCACACATGCCTCGACGATGTTGTCGACGTGGCACAGCGAGGCGTACACGGTGCGGCCGAACGACAGGTCCGGCAGCGTTCCCGCGCCGGCCCGGCCGAGCATCCGCACGATGGGACCGGAGCGGTCGCCCGCGCCCCAGATCGCGCGGGGGCGCAGCGCGCAGGTGCGGAAACCGTCGGTGTCGGCGGCCAGGACCGCCCGCTCGGCCGCGGCTTTGGTCTCCGAGTACAAATTCAGGTAGCGCCGGGGATACGGCACCGATTCGTCGACGTCGAGCTGGTCGCCGCCGTAGTAGTCCATCAGCGCGCTCGGGCTGGAGATGAACACGAACCGCGAGGCCCCGCCGCGCCGGGCCGCGTCGAGCAGCCGTTCGGTGGCCCGGACGTTCTCGTTCCAGAATTGTTCGCGGGTGCCGCGCTCGTCCACGCGAGCCGCGCTGTGGAAGATGATGTCGACCCCGCTGGTGGCCCGCTCCAGCGAGGCGGGATCGGTCAGGTCGCCGTAGACCAGCTGGATCTTGTCGATGTCCGAGCCGAGGTCGGTCAGATTGCTGCTGCGGCGCACCAGAATCGACACATCGTGCTCGCCGTCGCGCACCAGCCTGCGCACCAGCGCGCCGCCGAGAAATCCGGACGCGCCGGTCACCAGAACTTTGCTCATTGCCTTTCCTCCTTGCCGGGCTGGGTCCGCCACCAGGTCAGGCCGAAGATCTGCGTCAGGACCGCCGTCTCCAGCCGGCCGCGGCCGGCGCCTTCGGCGGCGCGCAGGGCCGCCGGGATCTGGGCCGCGTGCACGACGACGCTGAGGAACGCGTCGATCCACCAGACGGTGCGCAGGATCTGGCTTTCCGGGATACGGCCGGTCGCCGCGGCGAGCGCGCCGCAGGCCAGATACAGCCACCCCAGGACGGGAACCGCCCGCAATACAGTCGTTTTCATCGTCGGTTGTCCGTTCGAAGCCGCTCGGCCGCCCACACCGCGAGCTGCTCGCGGCCGATCTTGGCGTTGTGCCGGATGTCCACCGGGAACGCCGGATGGACCAGGAAGTCGGTGATCGGCCGGGTGAGGTCGAATCGCGCCGCGTGGGCCCGCAACGTGACCTCGACGACCCCCGCGTCCGCGCCGGGTTTCAGTTCGACGCACAGCACCGGCCGCTGCGATCCCCGCGTCCCGATGCCCACCAGCGCCGTGCGCGCCACGCCCGAGACGGTGTTGCAGATCTGCTCGACCTGGACGGTGAACATCGGTCCATGCGGCGTGACCACCCGCTGGCTCTTGCGTCCGCAGAACCAGATCCGTTCGTGTTCGTCGATCCACACGAGATCGCCGGTACGATGCCAGATCCGGTCACCGTCGACGATCTTGCCCAGCGTGTTCGCCTGCGGCGGCCAATAGTACCCGGTGCTGACGTTCGGCCCGGCGACCACGAGTTCGCCGATGCCGCGCGTGTCCGCCAGCCCGCCCGCGAGTTCTTCGGCCCGCGCCCAGGTGGGGATGGCGTCGTCGGTGATGGCGACGACGCGGGCCTGCACTCGGTAGGAGGGCCTGCCGAGGCAGGTTCCCGCGCCGCGATGCGCCCGTTCGACCAAGCCGTCCAGCAGTTCTCTGGACTCGATGGTGGACATCGGCAGCGCCTCGGTGGATCCGTAGCCCGCGACCACCTTCGCGTCCGCACGGAGCACTTCCCGCAGTCCGGCGATGCACCAGTCCGGCACCGGGGCGCCACCGGAATAGACACTGTCGAGCGAGTCCAGCGCGGCCGGGCGGACGCGCAGATGCTCGAGCAGCGGAATCAGCACGGCGGGGGAGGCGAACATGGTTCGCACGCCGAAGCGCTGGATCGCGTCGACCACGTGCGCGGGATCGGTCGCCCCGACCTTGCTCGGGATCAGCGGCGGCAGCACGCACTGCGAGCCGAGCAGCAGATCCAGCACGCCGACCAGCGGCAGCGTGATCAGCGAGACCTCCGGCGCGACCTCACCCCGCGCCACATGCACCTGTTCCACCATCGCCGCCAAGTTGCCGTGCGTCAGCCGCACGGCCTTGGCCGGCCCGGTGCTGCCGGTGGTGAACGCGATGAACAGCAGGTCGTCCTCGGTGACCGGCCGGCCCGTGGGGACCGGGCCGGTGGGCGTGCGGCCCCATTCCCGCAGCGACTCGCCGCGCCAGAACCAGCGTTTGCCGACCGTGACCGCGGTGCGCACGGTGCGGAAGCCGCGCCGGAACAGCACTCGCAACGTGTGTGCCTGCGGGATGCCGATGAACGCCTCGGCGTCCACGGCGCGCAGACAGCGCAACATCTTTCGCACGCCCATGCCGGGGTCGATCACCACCGCCACCGCGCCGATCTTCAACAGCCCGAACATGATCGCGTACAGTTCGGGACTCGGCAGCACCAGCACGATGGTGCGCGTCCCGGCGCCGACGCCCGACGCGGCGAGCCGCTGGGCGATCGTGTCCGACCACGCGTCCAATGCGCGATAGGTCAGCTGCCGGTAGGCCGGCAGGCCATCGGGCCCGACCCCGTCCGCGTAGCGCACGGCCACCCGGGTGGGGTGGGTGCGGACGACGGCACGGAAGCGGTCGATGGCCTGCCAGTGGGTTCCCGTTGTCACGCAGGCGCCCCGGCGAACACGGGCAACCGGTAGAGCACCGCCGCCGCCGAAGGACCGGCACCCGCCGCGACGAACAGCACCTGGCGGAACTCGGCCAAGGCGTCGTCGGCGATCGCCAGATCGTAGGCGGCGGTGAGCGCCGCGGTGTGCGGGTCGCCGTCGCGCAGATCCGGGATGCGGACCGAGGCTTGGTCGATGCCGAGCGCGGCGGCCAGCCTGCCCGGGAACTGCGGGCTCGGCGTCGACGCGATCAACGCGATCTCGTCGAGCGAGCCGTGGTCGGACTCGGCGAGCGCGCGGTGCGCCGCGTCGACGGCCACGTCGAGCAGACGGTCCTGGAAGCCGGGTTCCCGCTCCACGGTCATCGCGCCGCGGCCCGTCTTGCCCATGGTGGAGACGTCGACGTATGCCTCGACGGCGGGTGTGCCCTCGCCTGCGACGGTGTGCACGGAGCCGAAGCCGGTCGGCTCGTCGGTGTGCTCGAGCAGCAGCGCCGCGCCGCAGGTGGCGTACGGGAATTCCGCATCGCCGACGGAGCGCAGCAGCGACGGATGGGTGTCGCCGGAGACGATGAGCACGTGTTCGGCGCTTCCGGTCGCCAGGACCGACGCGGCCACCTGAACCGCGTTCAGCACGCTCACCGCCCCGTTCAACAGGTCGAAGGAGAAGGTGCGCGGGTCGTCTTTGGCGTATTCGAGACCGATGCCCGCCGCCTTCTGGATCAGCGCGGACACCGCCGGTTCGACGGTGTTCGAATCCCGGAAGATGCCCGCGTTGATCAGCAGCCCGACCTGCTCGGGCCGGATCCCGGCACGTTCGAGGCTGCGCTTGGCCGCGCGGGCGCTGTGCTCGACGATGCTGTTGGTGTCGCCGCCCCGGCTGATGCCGGTGGACTTGATGCGGACGCTCATGACCGACCTCAGACCTTCAGAGACGAGATGGTGGTGGACAGAAACCCGGTGACGATGCCGGAGGCAGCGGGCACCAGCAGCAACTTCGAGCCGGCGGGGATGTTCTGCTCGCCGAGCTGATCGTGCAGCACGATGAAATGCGAAGTGGTGGAGGTGTTTCCGTACTTCTCGATGACCCGCAGGTCCGGCGGCATCGGGCTGCCGAACTCGCGCTCGGCGATCGCGTTCATCCACGGGATGGCGGCCGCGCCGAACTGATGGTGGATGACGTAGTCGAACTGCTCGTCGGCGAAGGTCTTGCCCTGCGCCTCGAGGAGTTTCCGCTGGGTGTTGGTCCCGAGCAGGAAGCGGTCCTCGTTGTGCATCTTGCGGTTGTCGGTGTACATCGCGATGCCCTGTGTCTTACTGCTGGGCATGCCGAGGCACAGCTGCGCGTATTCCGCGGCGGTCATCATCTCGATGTAGTGGATCACGTCGTTTTCATCGACCGCCTGATCCAGCACGATCGCGCATCCGGAATCGCCGACAGTCAGCGAGGCGAACTGCGGATCGTATTTCTGAGAAATCTCGGTGACCGCTGTCTCGGCGATCGGAGTAATGGCCTCGCCGCTGACCACGAGGCCGTTTCGAACGGCGCCGGACCGGATCATCCGATCGAGGATGTAGGTTCCGGTGAGCATTCCGGCGCAGGCATTGGCGACATCGAAAGTAATGGCGTTCTTGGCACCGATAAGACGGCTTATCGATCCGGCGAACGATGGCTCCAGATACATCCTTGTCGCCTGCTTGCTGCGCGTGATCGAGGCGGATATGACCACGTCGATATCCTCAGGCGCATACCTTGACCTGGACAGACAATCCTCGACCGCCTTGGTGGCGAGGGTGAACGAATCCTCGTGACTTTCCGGTCGGGTATCGCGGACGCGGCGCTCACGGACGCCGGTGATTTTCTCCAGATCGAACGAAGGCGGCTCTTTGAGCCCGGAAAGCAATTCCGCGGTGGTGACGACTTTCGAAGGCAGATAGGCGCCGATGGATTCAAAGCGAGATTGGGGAGACACGAGCGCTCCTGAAATCGTTGAGATATACGGTTCCGGATCGACTCTGATCGTCGGTGCAGTGAACACTACCCGACAGTAACAACAAATGGCTATATCCCCTGTGAGGGCTCCTCCTGAGACGCGAATCACTGATGGAGGTACCTGTTTCGTGAGGTATCACTAACTGGTGACCGACTGGCTATGGCGTTCGCAGTATTGCGATGTGAGGTGCCGTTTCGGCCTGTCGGGGCATTTCGTATTCGGAGCCGGGTGTGGCGCCGCGGGTGGGCGCAGGCGTTGCTTCGATTACGGCAAGCGATGGGCTATTGCCGAATGGTGGTTCTTTCTGGGGGGCGGGAGGGCTGCCTCTCTCGCCGGATGTGAGTGAGTTCACTGTGTATGGGGCGTCGGGCGGTGCCGATCGCCGCACCGTACGCTGGTGGACTGCGGACGAACGACGTTGTGTCAGAACATGAATCGTCGGAAAGCATGGCCTGGACACCACGCAGGCACCCCAACGGCCGGGCGACCGGCGTCCGGGGATCAGGCTTCGGTGATCAGCGAGGATCGCGCGGTGGCGATCCGCTCGATGACATCGGCGGCATGCGCGTCGAAACGCGCTCGGGAGACCGGGATCTCGCCGTCGAGCCAGGGGCGGTAGAGATAGGCGAGCGCGCCGAAGATGGCGCTGGCGTTGAGCGCGTAGTCGTGCTCGTCGGGCACCGGCTCGGTGTAGTCGCCCGCGCTGATGGTCAGGGCGATCGGCGCGGTGAACAAGCCGATGAGCTCGTTGGCCCGCGGCATCAACACCGGGGTGGCCTGCGATTCGACGAACATGATGCGGCCGCGGCGGCGGTCGGCCAGCAGGTAGTCGGTGAAGACGCCGACCATGTGGCGGAACATCGCGTCGCGGTCGATGGGCGCGTTGGGCAGCTCGTCGAGCAATCGGTCGCGCGCGCCGAGGACGACGGTGTCCAGCACGGTGGTCAGCAACGCATCCAGGTTGGGGAAACTCTCGTAGAAATAGCGCTCGGTGAGCCCGGCCTGCCTGCACACGCCGCGCATGGACGTCTCGGCCGCGCCCACGGTCGCCATCAACTCCGTGCACGCCTCGATCAGCTGCTCGCGACGTGCGGCGACGCGATCGGCGGGGGACTGCCCGCGCCAGCGGCGCATGCCGGGAATCGACCCGTCGCCTTCGTCCATAGCGTCATCCTCTCATAGCGCCCGAATTGACATCATGTGATGTTGACAGCATCTGATGTCACCAATACATTGCGAAGACGCCGATCGATCACGAGGGGTGCGAGATGGGTTCTGCCGTCTATGCCGACCAGACACACGCCATCAATGCGCGGGCCGTGGAGTTCGATTTCGCCACGGTGCCGATGCACTACATCCCTGGCGAGGCGATGGCCACCCACATCATCAACGTGATGCACCTGGTGCTGCCGGAGGGCGAGCGCGCGATGGCGCAGGCCCTGGCGGAGGCGCTGCCCCTGATCGACGACGAGCGGTTACGCGAGGAGGTCCGCGGCTTCATCGGCCAGGAATCCATGCATGCCAGTTCGCACGAGAAGGCTCGCGAGCAGTTGGAGCGGCTCGGCTTGGAGGTCGGCCCGATGGTCGACCGTGTCACCTGGCTGGTCGACCGGATCCTCGGCGACCACGGACTCACCGGCCGGGCCAAACGCGAGTGGCTGTGCGAGCGGCTGGCGTTGTTCGCCGGCATGGAGCACTACACCGCGGTCATCGGCGAGTGGCTGCTGACCAACGACAAGCTCGAAGCCAAGGGCATGCATCCGGCGATGCTCGACCTGATCCGCTGGCACGGCGCCGAGGAGGTCGAGCATCGCAGCGTCGTCTACGACGCGTACATGCACGTCGACGGCGGATACGCGCGCAAGGCGCGCCAGGCGCTGGTGGCGAGCGCGGGATTGCTCGTCCTGTTCGTCATCTCCGGTGGCTACCTCTTCCACAAGGACCCCTCGAAGCACAAAGGCCGGTTCTGGCCGCTGCAACTGGCCGGCGCGTCGGTGCGCGGTGTGGTGCCGAGCTTCACGACGTTCTTCACCGAGATTCCGCGATACCTGCGGCCGGGCTTCCACCCCTCGCAACTCGGCCCGATGGACAACGCGCTGCGCTACCTCGCGCAGTCGCCCGCGGCACGGGCGGCGGGCGCGTGACCGCCGTCGGGGAGCGGTACCAGCCCGGGGGCGCGCTGCGGCTGATCGGCTCTGCGGCCGACGCCTACAAACGCCTGTTCGCCGCGAGCGACGCCGCGCCTTTGCTTTCGCGGCCCAGTCCGGTTCGTCGCACCGGCTACGAATTCGAGGTGACGGTCGATCGGATCGGCTACGAGGCCGACGATGTGCTGAGCTTGTGGCTACGGCACCCGGACGGCGGTCCGCTACCCGCGTGGACGCCAGGGGCGCACCTGGACGTCGTCCTGCCCTCCGGTCGGCAGCGGCAGTACTCGCTCACCAACGACCCCGCCGACCGCGGGTTCTACCGCATCGCGGTGCGCCTCATCCCCGACGGCGAGGGCGGCTCCGCGGAGATCCACCGGGACCTGCGAGTCGGTGACCGGCTGGCTGTGCGCGGTCCGCGCAACGCCTTCCCTTTCGTCGAGGCGCCGTGCTACCTGTTCGTCGCGGGTGGCATCGGCATCACCCCGATCCTGCCGATGGTCGCCGCGGCCGAGCGCGCGGGTGTGCCTTGGCGGTTGATGTACCTGGGCCGGGCCAGATCGCGCATGCCGTTCCTGTACGACCTGGCCCGCTACACCGGTGGCGACGTCGTGGTGCGCCCCGATGACGAATTCGGCGTACCCGACGCGCGGATGATCTTCGAGCAGACCCCGCCCGGCGCCGCGGTATACGTCTGCGGGCCGCCGCCGCTGGCCGAGGCCGCGCGTGCGGTGCTCGCCCTGCACGATCCGACGGCCTCGCTGCACACCGAGCGCTTCTCGCCGCTGCCCGTGCGAGACGGGGAGCCGTTCCGGATCCGGTTGCATCGCAGCGGTTTCGACGTGGAGGTCGCCGCCGACGAGTCCGCGCTCAGCGCGATCCGCCGGGTGCTGCCCGGTGTCGCCTACTCCTGTCAGCAGGGCTTCTGCGGCACCTGCAAGACGCGGGTGCTCGCAGGAGCGGTGGAACACCGCGACCGGTCGCTGCTCGAGTCCGAGCGCGCGGAGGCGATGCTGACCTGCGTCTCCCGGGCGCGCGGCGGCGAGCTCGAACTGGATCTGTGAACTCGGCGGGCAACGGCGCCCGCGGGTGAGAGGAAGACATGACAGTGGCTGCGAACCAGGAGCACGTCCCGATCGCGGTGATCGGGGCCGGGATAGCCGGTATCGGCCTGGCGGTCGCGCTGCGCGAAGCGGGCATAGAGGATTTCGTGCTCCTCGAGCGGGCGGACGGTCTCGGCGGCACGTGGCGGGCGAACACTTATCCCGGGTGCGCCTGCGACGTGCCCTCGCATCTGTATTCGTACTCCTTCGCCCCGAATCCGGACTGGTCGCGCACCTACGGCACGCAGCAGGAGATCCTCGCCTACCTCCGGTCGGTCGCGACGCGCCACGACGTGGTGCGCCACATGCGATTCGGCGTCGAACTGCACGAGGCGCGCTGGGACGACACGGCCACGCTGTGGCGGCTGCGCACCGGCCGCGGTGACCTGACCGCGGATGTGCTGGTCTCCGCCGTGGGCCCGTTCAGCGAGGCGCAGGTCCCGCGGCTGCCGGGTGCGGAGACCTTCGAAGGGACGCAATTCCATTCGCTGCACTGGGACCACGAGCACGATCTCACCGGCGAGCGCGTCGCGGTGATCGGCACGGGCGCCTCCGCCGTGCAGTTCATCCCCGAGATCCAGCCGGTGGTGGGCGAGCTGACGGTATTCCAGCGTTCGGCGCCGTGGATCGTGTCGCGGCTGGATCGGCGCACGCTGCCCGCGGAACGCGCGCTGCTGCGCCGGGTGCCCGCGCTCGGCAAGGCCATCCGCGGCATGTACTACACCGGCATCGAAGGGTTCGGCCTGGTCGGCTTCGTGGACAAGCGTTTCCGGCATCCGTACGAGGCGCTGGGCAGGCTGCAACTGCTGCGCCAGGTCCGCGATCCGGAGCTGCGCCGCAAACTCACCCCGGATTACGTGATCGGCTGCAAGCGGGCGATCTTCTCCGACGCGTACTATCCGGCGCTGACCCGGTCGAACGTTGAGGTGGTGACCACGGGGATCCAGGAGATCCGCGCCCGCTCGATCGTCACCGCCGACGGCGCGGAGCATCCCGTGGACACGATCATCTGGGGCACCGGATTCGGCGTTCCGCCCGCCGTTTTCGACCGCGTGTACGGGATGGGCGGGCGCTCGATCGGTGACATGTACCGGCAGCGGCCCAGCAGCTACCTCGGTGCGGCCATGACGGGCTTCCCCAACTTCTTCTGCACGCTGGGACCGTTCGGAGCGGCGGGCAATCAGTCCGCCATCTATATGATCGAGGCGCAGGTGCGCTATATCGTCGATGCCGTGACCACCATGCGTGCGCAGAACATCCAGCGGATCGATGTGCGCGAGGAGGCGCAACGCGCCTTCCTCGACGAGGTGACCGAGCGCAGCCGCGACACCGCCTGGCTGACCGGCGGGTGTCGCAGCTACTACCAGACCGCCGACGGCGGCAACGCGGGCCTGTACCCGAACTGGAGTTTCGAATACCGCCGTCGGACAAGTCGTTTCGATCCGGAGTCCTACCGGCTGCGGGCAGGGTGAACGCCGTGGTCGCCGACCTGCTGCGGCAGTTGCTGTCCCCGCCCGCGGAGAACCGCCTGGACGTACGTGACCGGGTGGTCGTGATCACCGGCGCGGGCACCGGCATCGGCCGGGCGCTGGCCGAGAAGCTCTACGCCTCCGGCGCTTCGGTGGCGCTCATCGACATCGACGAGGCCGCCGCCGCGGCCGTCGGACGTTCGATGGGGGAGCGTGCGCTGGTCGTGCGCGCGGACGTCTCCGATCGAATCGGCATGCGGGAAGCCATCTCCCGCGTGCGCGAACGTTTCGGGCGGATCGATGTCGTCGTGGCCAATGCGGGCGTGGTGCCCGAGCCCGCGACCATCCGGACGATGAACCCCGGGGACTTCGACCGGGTGATCGGCATCAACGTGACCGGGGTGTTCAACACCGTGCATCCCGCGCTGGACGACATCGTCGCCGCGAAAGGGCACGTCGTCGTGGTCTCCTCCGCGGCCGCGTTCGCGCCGGGCATGGCCGGTTCGCCCTACATGGTGAGCAAGGCCGCCGTCGAGCAATTCGGGCGGGCGTTGCGGGTGGAGCTGGCCGCGGTCGGCGCGACCGCGGGCGTGGCGTACTTCGGCATCGTCGACACCGCGATGACCCACGGCACTCTCGACGAGGACGAGCTGGGCGCCGACCTCGGCGCGTTGCTGCCCTGGCCGCTCAATCTGCGCATCACCGTGCGCGACGCGGCGGAATCCATCGCGGACGGCATCGCCCGCCGCGCGGCGCGCACGATCGCGCCGCCGCAATGGGAGCCCTACGCGTTGTTCCGCGGCGTCGTCAACGTGGTGCTGGACAGCAGGCTGGCGCGCGACCCGCGCGTGCACGACCTGATCCACCGGGTCGAACAGCGGGTCCGCGACAGTCGTCCCGTCACGCCCGTGCCGCGCTGACGCGCGGGGTACGGTTCACGGCTCGGCGGGAAAGATCGTGGGCAGCGTCAACGCGTACTCCACGTCCACCCTTGTGCCTAGCGTCGTGAGCAGCACCCGGATCATGGTCAGACGTGCCGCGGCGACGGTGTCCGCGTCCGGTTCGGCTCCGGGGGCGGTACCCGCGGAGATCCGGTAGACCACGTACTCGCACAGGTGTAGCGCGGCGTCCAGGTCGAGCGGGCTCGGCACCGGGCGGCCCAGTCCGGCGAACGTCTCGCGCACCAGGTCGCGGATGTCGTCGAGCGCGCGCTCCCGGTAGGCCGACACCGGCGAGCCCGGATCGTGCAGCTCGGCGAACAACGGCCGCAGCATGGGGCCGTGCCCGCGAGCCCAGTCCAGGTACGCGTCGATCAGCCGGATGCCCAGCTCGACCGGTTCGTCGGTCCCGGTCAGCGCCGCGCGGATGCCGCCGACCAACCCGTCGTTGGAGCTGTCGAGCACGGCCAGCAGCGGTTCGTTCGCGTTGGCGAAATAACGGTAGAAGGTCGGCCGGGCCAAGCCCGCCTGCTCGATGATCTGCGCGACGCTCAGTCCGCGGGAACCGGTGCGGGTGAACACTTCCGCGGTCGCGAGCACGATCCGGGCCCGGACCTCCTCGGCCTGTTCCTGCGTCTGTGGCGGTCTGCCACGCCGCGCGGCCGTCGGCTCAGCCTGCATAGTGCCGCCTCACAACGCGGCCCCCGAGGGTTCTGTGCGCCACGACGAACAGCTTGACACGAGCGGTGACATAGACATTAATCTAACACCACTGTTCATTTAATTGGGCGCGCGCGGCGCGGCCATCGTCCTCGAGAGGGCCGACCATGACGACCGCCTCCCCACCGGCCACCGCCGACGCGCTGCCCTCGTCGCTGGTGCAGTCGTTGCTCGCGCACGCCGTCGCGGGCGGCGCCCCCGCGGTCGAGGTGTTCGCCCCAGCGACCGGTGCGAAGATCGCCGACCTGCCGCAGTCCTCCACCGACGACATCGAGACCGCGTTCGCCACCGCGCGCGAGGCGCAGCGCCGGTGGGCGGCGCGTCCGGTGCGGGAGCGGGTCGCGGTGCTGCGCCGCTTCCACGACATCGTGCTGGCCGAGCAGGACGCCATCCTCGATATCGTGCAGACCGAGACCGGCAAGGCTCGGGCACATGCCTTCGACGAAGTCGGCGACGTGGCCGTGAACGCCAGGTACTACGCCTCGGTGGCAGGCCGGCTGCTGGCCACGCGCAAGCCGCGCGGGGTGCTCCCCGTGCTCACCCAGGTCGACGTGCGGCACCGGCCCAAGGGCGTGGTCGCGGTGATCTCGCCGTGGAACTATCCGCTGGCCCTGGCCGCCTCCGACGCGCTACCCGCCCTCGTCGCGGGCAACGCGGTGGTGGCGCGACCGGACAACCAGACCGCGCTCACCGCGTTGTGGGCGATCGACGCCGCCGAGCGCGCCGGATTGCCGCGCGGGCTGTGGCAGGCGGTGCTGGGCCGCGGTTCGGTGATCGGCGGCGAGGTGATCGCTCGCGCCGACTACGTCGACTACACCGGTTCGAGCGCGACCGGGCGGACCATCGCCCAGCAGGCGGGGGAGCGGCTGATCGGCTACTCGCTCGAACTCGGCGGCAAGAATCCGCTGCTGGTGCTGGCCGACGCCGACGTCTCGCGCGCCGCCAAGATCGCCATCCGCGCCTGTTTCGCCTCGGCCGGGCAGCTGTGCGAGTCGATGGAGCGGATCTACGTGCACGACAGCGTCTACGACCGCTTCGTCACCGAATTCGTCGGGCACGTCGAGGCCATCCGGCTCGGCGGCGGGCTGGACTACGACAGCGACATGGGGTCGCTGACCTTCCGGCGTCAGCTGGACACGGTGGTGGCGCACGTGAACGACGCGGTCGCCAAGGGCGCGAAGGTCCTGGCGGGCGGTCGCGCGCGTCCGGACCTCGGACCGTATTTCCACGAACCCACCGTGCTGGCCGGGGTGCGGCCGGGCATGACGGTGCACCGTGAGGAGACCTTCGGCCCCGTGGTCTCGATCTACCGCGTGAGCAGCGACGACGAAGCCGTCGAGCAGGCCAACGACACCGCCTACGGCTTGAACGCCAGCGTCTGGACCAAGGACACCGCCCGCGGCCGCGCGGTGGCGGCGCGGATCCAGGCGGGCTCGGTGAACGTCAACGAAGGCTTCATCGCCGCCTGGGGCAGCGCCGACGCGCCGTCCGGCGGGCTCGGCATCTCCGGCACCGGACGCAGGCACGGTCCCGAAGGCCTGCTCAAGTACATCGACACCCAGACCATCGCGGTGCAGCGGGTCTTGCCGATCGCGCCGCTGCCCGGTATGTCCGAAGCGCTCTGGGCCAAGACGATGACGCTGTACTTCGGCGTCATGAAAGCGCTCCGGCAGAAGTAACTCGCACGACTCACGGATCAGGAAGCGGTACGGATGAAACTGGACACGGTGGCGGGCAAGAGGGTCCTGGTCACGGGAGCCGCGATGGGCTTGGGCAAGCTGTTCGCCGAGCGCGCGGTGGGCGAAGGCGCCGCGGCGGTGGTGCTGTGGGACGTCAACGAGGCCGTGCTGAAGGAGACTGCCGCCGAGCTGGCCGGCCGGGGCAGCGCCGTGCACCACCACGTGGTCGACGTGGCCTCGCCCGAGGCGATCACCGAGGCGGCGGCGAGCGTGCGCGAGCAGGTCGGCGGCATCGACATCCTGGTCAACAACGCGGGCATCGTGCGCGGCAACAACTACTTCTGGGAGACGGGGGACCGCGCCGACATAAACAAGACGATGGCGATCAACTCGCTCGCCCCGATGTACGTCACGCTGGAGTTCCTGCCCGCCATGGTCGCCGGGGCCACCGAGGCGCGGGTGCTCACGATCGCGTCGTCGGCGGGCCTGGTGTCCAACCCGCGCATGAGCGTCTACGCCGCGTCGAAGTGGGCGGCGCTGGGCTGGTCGGACTCGGTGCGCATCGAACTGGAGCAGGCCGGTCACGAGCACGTGAAGGTCACCACGGTTTGCCCGACCTACATCAATACCGGGATGTTCGAAGGCGCCAAAGGATTCCTGTTCACCCCGATCTTGGAACAGGACAAGGTGGTCGACACCTCGTGGCGCGAGATGAAGAACGGCACACCGCTGGTGGTGCTGCCGTGGACGTCGCGTCTGAACAAGGCGATCTCCGGCCTGCTGCCGATCAGGTTGCGTGACCTGTTCCTCGACACGGTCGGCGTCTACCACTCGATGGATCAGTTCACCGGCCGCAAGAAGTAGAGCGCCATACGGGCCCTACGAGCGGGCCGAGCGAAGCGGCGCGCCCATCAGCGTGGGCGGGTGCCGATGACCACGGTCGCGTAGTGCTCGTCGGATGCCGCGACCCGGCCCGCGAGACCGTGCTCAGCCAGCACGGCGAGCGCGATCGGGGCCTGGTCCTCGCCGGCCTCGACGAAAAGATGTCCCCCCGGGGACAGCCACTCGGCCGCTTCGGCAGCCACACGCCGGAAGACGTCCAAGCCGTCCGGGCCGCCGTCGAGAGCGGTGCGCGGTTCGTGGTCGCGGGCCTCCGGCGGCATCCGCGCGATCATCTCCGAGGGCACGTAGGGGGTGTTGCAGAGCAAGATGTCGATGCAGCCGCGCAATTCCGCGGGCAAGGGATCGAAGAGATCCCCTTGGTAGACCGGCGCGCCGAGCGGGGTGAGGTTGCGGCGGGCGCACTCCACCGCGATCGGATCGATGTCGGCGGCCGCCAGCGTGACCGCGCGACCTTCGTCGGCGGCGGTTCGCGCCGTCGCCAGGCCGAGCGCGCCGGAGCCGCAACACAGGTCGACCACCACCGGATGCCCGGTGCGTTCGCGGACCGACTCGACCGCCTGATCGACGAGGAACGCGGTGCGCTGCCGCGGCACGAAGACGCCGGGGGCCACCGCGACCCGCAGCCCGTGGAATTCCGCCCAGCCGAGCAGGTGCTCGAGCGGGCTGCCCGCGACGCGCTGGGCGACCAGCGCATCGAGGGCCACGCCGATCTCCGCGGCGGCGGCCGCCAGCAGCCGCGCCTCGTCCTCGGCGAACACGCAGCCCGCCGCCCGCAGCAGGGCCACCACATCGGTACTCGCGGGTGGGGTCACCCGGCCATCCTGCCGTGCGCACGATGGATGCCGCCAGTGAATTTCCCCGGTGGCCGCGACCGGTGTCGTCGGGCGGGGTCAGCGCGCCGTGCTGAGCTGGAAAGTCCGGGTCGCGTCGAGATAGATGCCGCGCCGGCCCGCTCGGCCGGGCGGTGGGAGTTGCGCGACCAGCTGCTCGAGCGAGGTCGTCGCGCCGACGACCCTGGTGCCCGCGACGATGAAATCGGCGACGGCGCGGCGGATGTGGTTGGGGGAGGTGACCACGATCGCGCTGGTCGCACCGACATCGCGCAGCAGCCTGGTGCTGAACAGGGCATTCTGCACGGTCGAGCCCGCGCGGCTCTCCACGTGGATGCGCGTGGGCGGCACGGCGTGCGCCACCAGCCAGTCCCGCATGGCCTCGGCTTCGGTGATCCCGTTCTGCGGATTCCCGCCGGTGACGACGATCGGCGACAGCGGCGCGGCGATCGACTGCAACCAGGCCGCGGTGAGCCGGTTCACCAGTTCGGGGCGCAGCGCGCCGTCCGGGAGCAGGCCGTAGCCGAGCACGACGATGCCGGTCTGCGGGCCGGCCAGCGCGGGCAGCGGGTTCGGCAGGGTGCCCACCGCCGCGCGGATTGCGCCGAGCACGTTGTCGGTGCCCTGCGCCAGGCCCGGATCGACCACGTGCAGCCGTGCCATGGCGTCCACCAGCGCGGGCAGGTCACCAGCGTAGTCGGACCAGATGGCCTGCAAGGCCAGCGCTTCGGCGTCCGCGGGATCTGCTCCGATCAGGTTGCGCAGGTCGGCGCGGCCTGCGACGTCGTCGCCGTCGGCGAAGTGACGCTGGGCGGAGTTGTACAGCGCGTCCGTTTCCGGCGCCGCGTACGCGGGAACTCCGGCGAGCCCGGTGAGCGAGAACGCGGCGAACGACGCCGCGACGAGAAGTTTCCAATGCCTCGAGATCATCACTACAGTCGTCACCTTTCCGCCGTGGAACGGGATGGCACGCGCTAGCAGTCAGCTGGGGCAAACAGCAATCACCATACGGCCGAATGTCCCGGCCACCCGGCAATTCGCGAACGGGTTGCTTCACCTGTCCGCGATTCGAGACGGGCTGGAGCCGGGTGCTCGCGGCCGCGCCCGTTAGGCTGTGTCAACGTGGATACCGTTTCGCTGTCCGGCAAGGAACTCGCCGCCGCCATCAACGCCGATACCAAGGCCCGCGCCGCCGCGCTCACCGACGGCGGCACCGCTCCGCGCCTTGCCTTGGTCGTGGCGAACGACGACCCGGCGAGCGCCTGGTATGTGAACTCGCTGCGCAAAGCGGCCGAACGACTCGGCATCGCTTGCGACACGGTCGATCTCGGCCCCGAAGCGAGCGTGGCGGAGATTCGCGACGAGCTCACGGCGCGCGGCGCGGATCCGGCGACCGACGCGATCATGCTGCAGACGCCCCTCCCGGCGGGTGTCACGCTCGACGACGTGAGTTCGGCGATCGTCGCGTCGAAGGACGTGGACGGCGTCAGCCCGTTGTCGCTCGGCCTGCTGGCGGCCGGGCTGGACGGTTTCGTCCCCGCCACCTCCGAGGCCGTGGTGGAACTGCTCGAACATCACGAGATCCCGCTGGCCGGCCGCCACGTCGCGGTCGTCGGCCGCTCGAACGTCGTCGGGAAGCCGCTCGCCCAGCTGCTGCTGGCGAAGGACGCGACCGTCACGGTGTGCCACTCCCGCACGGCCGACCTCGCCGCCGTCACCGCCACCGCGGACATCGTCGTCGCCGCGGCGGGCCGCATCGGCCTGATCTCCGGCAAGCACGTCCGGGAGGGCGCGGTGGTCATCGACGTCGGCACCAACGAGGCCCCGGACGGCAAGATCGTCGGCGATGTCGAGGCGGAGTCGGTGCGCGGCAAGGCCGCCGGACTCAGCCCGGTCCCCGGCGGCGTGGGCCCGGTCACCACGGCCCTGCTCATGCGCCACGTCGTCACCGCGGCCGAATCCGACTGATCGCGCGCTCTTCGCAGTTCTCGGCGAAGAGCGGCCTCACCCGCGGGCGATGGCGCTGATGAGCGTGCGGCTGCCGTCCTTGGTGGTGGTGACGATCTGCGGGTTGTAGGTGACCGGTTGCTGCCCGGGCCGATATTCGGTGACCACCACGAGGTACTGGCCCGCGAACGCGCCAGGAGTGATCGCCACGCAGTGGGTGGTGCCCGAGGGGATGCTGTCGATGCCGCGCTGGATGGCGTCGGCGGCCTGGACGGCGGCATCGGAGGTGGTGGTGGCACGGACGTGCTCGCCGGACCGGTCCACGTAGTAGGCGTACTGGAAGGCGAGGATCACCGCCGGGCCGGAATCGAAACCGCCCGCGCCATTGCCCTGGATCCGGTTGCCGACCCGTTCGGCCGGGCACTGCGCGGCCGGTGCGGCGGGAGCGGTGGGGGCGGACGGCGCCGGTGCGGCGGCTTGCTGATCGGGGCCGCCGATCCCGAACTGCATGATGGCCGCGAAGCCCAGCGCGACGACGCCGAGCGTCCCCAGCACGGGTACCGCCCACCGCCGCCTCGCGCGCGGCGCGGGGGAGCGGTCGATCAGTCCCGCGAATCGATCCTCGTACTCGTCCGGATCGGGCTGCGGCGTGTTCTCGGGTTCGGCGGCTGGGGCCTCGGCGGGCTGCCGGTCCACCCATGCGGCCCACTCACCTCGGTACTCTTCACCGGCAGGGGCCTGCCCCGGCCCCCCGGCGCTGTACGGATCGCCCCGGTCGTAGCCGGGTCGCGCGCTCATCTCCGGTCGATCCATCGCCCCACCCTTCGTCAGGTCCCCGTCAGATTAACCGCATCGCCACGACGCCGGAACGCCCGGCCGCGTGCGCAATTGAGCCGTGCCGTGGCCCGGAGTCCGCCGGCCGATGCGTCGATCCGGCGCACGTGTGACGCGCCGCGCGGTCGCACTCCGGCTCGCGGGATCCGCCGATCGGGACCAAGCTACCCGGGGACGTGCCGACCGGTCGAGCGCGGACGCGGTTCGAGAAGTGTTCGCGCGCGGAGGTCGTGACGTCCATCTCGGCGGTCCCCATCGCTCGGATACCGTCGGCGCGCATCACTGAACGAGCGGAAGCCATTCGTGCTCGGGATAGTGGTCGGACACGTAATTCCGCACCGCCGCGCGCTGGGCGGCGTTCAACTCCGGCCAGGTTCGCTCCAGGTCCACGCGGTCTTTCGGCCGGCCCTGCTTGGCCTTGAAGATCAGTACGAGTTCCGGTTCGAGGTAGCGGATGCCGTCGCCCGCGATCCAGGTCACCTCGTCGAGCGGCGCGACCATGGTGGGATCCCGCCGGTTGACCCATTGTCCGTGCCGATCGGGATTGAGCAGGACATCGATCAGCCATGGGGAGCGGGCATCGGCCCGCAGCCAGACGCCATCGGCGCTTTCGGGCAAATCGGGCAAGCGGTCGTCGACGGGGCGGATGCCGTCCGAGCCCGCCGCCCAGATATGCAGGCGGCCGCGCGCAGCGGCGCGCAGAGCGGGCAGATCGCTGCGGAACATCGACGCGTCGACGTCACTGTGCTCGCGCCGGGTGCCGGTCCAGGCATCGATCGCCCAGCCGCCCGCGATCCACCACGGAACGCCGATGTCGCCGAGAATCTCGGCGACATCGACGGGCGTGACCAATGCCCAAGCACCCCAGAGGTTCTGGAACTCGGCTGCCTCCGCGTCACGCGGTGGCGGGATCAGGAACTCACGCAACGACGGCCCTCCCCTCGAGTACGTCTGCCGACGCTACCCGCAGGAGGGCGCCGCTCACCAGTGCGTGACGACCGGGTCGCCGATGCCGATCGTGTGATAGACCCATTCGGCGTCATCGGGCGCGAGGTTGATGCAGCCGTGGCTGACATTCGCATAACCCTGCTGATCCACCGACCACGGGGCGGAGTGGATGAAAACGCCGCCCCACGTGAGTCGTTCGGCGAACTCGCCGTTGATGACGTAGCCCTCGGGCGAGCTCAGCGGAATGCCGATGGTGCGGGAGTCGAACACGATGGAACGGAACTTCTCGAGCACCGGATAGGTGCCGGTCGGCGTCTCGTATCCCGGCTTGCCCATCGAGGCGGGCATCGTCCGGACGACGGTGCCGCCGACGGTCAGCGTGAACGTGTGCGCCGACATGTTCGCCTCGCCGAAAACGCCTGCGTTGGTGCGGAATTCCGTGCGCGTGTCGCCGACCGATACGAGGATGGTGGCGTCGGCGGGCAGGAACCCGGACGGCGTCCACACCGCTTCGCGGTCGTCGGTCCACGCGAACGTGCCCGGCAACGGGCGGGTCGATCTGATGTCGATGGATTGTTCCGTCCGGGCGCGGTCGGTGACAGGTGCGGTGAAACGAATGGTCACGGGATGAGCCACGCCCACCACCTGGCCGTTCGACGGTCCGATCGACGCCGCCCGAGGCGTCGATGGCTTACCGATCATCGTCGCTGCCGCCGCGCCCGACCCGAACGCGGCCAGTGCCGCGATCACGGTCGCGAGGAACAGGTACCGAATGGCGCTCCTCATGGCGTCCACCCCTTCGAAATGGTGTGGTAGGCAAGGAACAGTTTAGGTCCCCATGATCAACTCGGCCACTCGAAGCGAACCGGTCCGCGGTCCGTTTGCGATCGGGGACACGCCCACCATAGATCGCTTACCCAGCCGAATGCGGCCGAAACGGGGACGCTCCACTCAGCTCGCCGCCGGTGGAGCCGGACAATTCGGTCAGTGTGCGAGTTCGGTGGGCAGCGGTTGCGGTGCGGCCGCCGCACGCGCGTCGAACGCCGCTCGCGCGGCCACGATTCGGTCCTGATTCTCGACCGCCCACACGCCCATGGCGTGGGTGATCGCGCCGATGCTCGCGCCCATTCCGGTGAGCGAGTACTCCACTCGGGGCGGCACCGTGGGATAGACCGCGCGGCGCACCATGCCCTCGCGCTCCAGGTCGCGCAGTGTGCGGGTGAGCATCTTCTGCGTGATGCCGTCCAGGCGGCGGCGCAACTCGTTGAAGCGGATCGGCCGGTCGTGGTCACGCAGCACGGCGAGTACCAGCATCACCCACTTGTCGGCGAGAACGGTCAGTACTTCTCGTGCGGGGCAGTGGTGGAGGTAGTTGTCTACCAGGCCGTCGGCCGCGGGCGGTGCGCAGGCAGTATCCATTGGGAACCTCAGTATCAAGAAGGTGCGTTCTTTCCGAAAGATACCATCGCTGGTCAGAATCGGTGCATGCTCGCAATCACGCAATACGCGTTCGGTGGCCCGGAAGTGCTCCAAGTGGTCGAGGTGGATCGGCCACGGCCCGGCCCCGGGGAGGTGCTGGTCCGGGTCGCCGCGACCAGCGTCAACGCCGCCGACTGGAAAGTGCGCGCCGGGCTGCTCGGGCAGTTGGGCGATCCACCGTTGACGCTCGGGCTCGACGTGTCGGGCGTCGTAGCCGAACTCGGGCCCGGTGCCGACCGCTTCGCGGTGGGTGATCCGGTATACGGCATGGTGTTCGGCGGCGCGAACGCGGAATACGTCGTGGCGCCAGCGCAGACGCTGGCGCCGAAGCCGAGGAACGTCGACCTCGTCCACGCCGCCGCGCTGCCGACGGCGGCGCTCACCGCGTGGCAGGCACTGGCCGCGCTCGGCGCCGGGCAGCGGGTGCTGGTGCACGCGGCCGCGGGCGGCGTCGGACATCTGGCGGTACAGATAGCCCGGCATCGCGGGGCGTACGTGATCGGCACTGCGCGCGCGGTCAACCACGAGTATCTGCGCGAGCTCGGGGCCGACGAGGTCATCGACTACACCGCAACGGATTTCGCCGCCGCGGTGCGCGACGTGGATATCGTGCTCGACCTGGTCGGCGGCGCCTACGGTTCCCGCTCGCTCGCGGTGTTGCGTCCCGACGGCCGGCTGATCGACACCCAGGGCTCGGACGCGGAAGCAGACCCCCGTTACGAGCGGTTCTACGTCGAGCCGTCCGGGGCGTCACTGCGCGAGATCACCACGATGGTCGAACGCGGTCGGCTGCGCGTGACGATCGATCGGATCCTGCCGCTTCCGGAAGCGGCGAAGGCGCACGAGCTCAGCGAAGCGGGGCGGGTGCGCGGCAAGATCGTGCTGGTCGCCTGGGCGCCGCCCGCCTGAACGCGCCGTCCGCGCGCGGCGTGGTCAGCGCCGTAGGGCGTGCACGACGTCGGCGTGCAGGGCGTCCGCTCGCGCGGTGAGTCCGTCGATCCGCAGCAGCACCGCGGCGAACCGGTCGCCCTCGGCGGCGGGCAGCGAGGCCACGTTGATCTCGATGTTGAGCTGCGAGCTGGTCGCGGCGGCTCGGCAGGCGTCGGCGGCCGCGCCGATGTCGGTGACGACGTTCGGATTCCCGATCGGGAACAGCTCCGTGGCCAGCGACAGCACCTCGTCCGCCTCGTCGACGACAGCGGCGGGCACGCGGGCGGCCTCGATCAGCGCGGCATTGATCGCCGCGGTGCGGGCGGCGAGCTCCTCCGGAGTGTCCTTGGGCAGCTTGTAGGCGGCGCCGACGGCCGTGAAGGCGGCGGCGTCGGCGTCGGCCAGCGCGAGAGCGCGCTCGCGGGCCGCGTCGGCGGCCTCGATGATCCGATCGACCACCGGCCGGTTCTCGGCATCCTTGGCGCGAGTGGTGTAACGCGCGACCATCGCGACGAGCGCGGCGGCCTGGGCGGCGTGCAGCGCGGCCACCGCACCGCCGCCGGGTGCGGGAATCTTGGCGGCCAGATCGCTCAGGTACTGCGCCAGGGCGGCCCCGCCGAAGGACGGCGCAGTTTCCGTGGACGACGAGCTGGGCTGCGACACGAGGTTGTTGCCTTTCGTTCATCGGCGAGGAGGACTACGAGTAGACGCTACCCCGTGGCGCCCGGCGCCTGGCCGCTACCATGCCGTGCCGGGCGTTCCCCCGGTGGCCGGTGCGCGGCCCCGGCGTACCCGCCGTTATGTTGAGTGCCATGCGGATCGGATTGAGCATCAACTACTCGGGGGGCTTCAAAGAGGCGGCGGCCGAAGTCGCCGACCTCGAGCGGGCGGGCCTGGACATCGTGTTCGTGCCCGAGGCGTACTCGTTCGACGCGGTGAGCGCGCTCGGTTACCTGGCCGCCAAGACCACGCGCCTGCAGCTGGCCTCCGGCATCCTGCAGCTCTACACGCGCACCCCGAGCCTGACCGCCATGACCGCGGCGGGCCTGGACTTCGTCTCCGACGGACGCTATGTGCTCGGGCTGGGCGCGTCGGGTCCGCAGGTGATCGAGGGCTTCCACGGCGTGCCCTACGACGCGCCGATCGGCCGCACCCGGGAACTGGTGGAGATCTGCCGGAAGGTCTGGCGGCGCGAGCGCCTGGAATACCAGGGCAAGTACTACCAGATCCCGCTGCCCGCCGGGCAGGGCACCGGCCTGGGCAAGCCGCTCAAGCTGATCAACCACCCGGTGCGCGAGCGGATCCCGGTCTTGCTGGCCGCGCTCGGACCGAAGAACGTGGAACTGGCCGCCGAGATCGCGGAGGGCTGGCAGCCGATCTTCTTCCTGCCCGAGAAGGCGAACGACGTGTGGGCGGGCTCGCTCGCCGCCGGGCTCGCCAAGCGCGACCCCGCCCTCGGCGACCTGGACGTGTACGCGGGCCCGGCCTTGGCCATCGGGGACAACGTCGAACCGCTGCTGGAGTTCGTGAAGCCGCATCTGGCGTTGTACATCGGCGGCATGGGCGCCAAAGGCAAGAACTTCTACCACACCCTGGCCACGAAGTACGGCTACGGCGCCGAGGCCGACCGCATCCAGGAGCTGTACCTGGCGGGCGAGAAGGAGGCCGCGATCAAGGCGGTGCCGGACCAGCTCGTCCGGGACATTTCCCTGGTCGGGCCGGCCGGCTACGTCAAGGAGCGGATCGCGGCCTTCCGCGAAGCGGGTGTCACGGTGCTGAACGTGGTGCCGATGGCGGCGACCGCGGCCGAGCGCGTCAAGCTGATCGAACAGCTGCGAGAACTGGTGTGAGACACGGCGCTGCCGCCGTCGGCGGGTGCGACGGCGGCAGCGGCACGGGTCATCTCTGGCGCAGCGCCGCCAGCGCGGCGTCCAGCGTCGAATGCAGCGCGAACACCTGATCCAGGCTGGTCATCTTCAGCTGCCTGCTGGTCGCAGGGCCCTCGGCCACGACGGCGATCGCGGTGGTCGAGCCCGCGCGCTGGTGGGCAGCCACGAGCGTCGCCATGCCCGCCGAGGCGAGGAAGCTCACCGAGGTGAGGTCGATGATCAGCGCCGCGGGTTTGCCGCTGAGGATGGCATCGATCGCGTTCTCCAGCGCAGGGGCGGTCGCCAGGTCGACCTCGCCGGCCACCGTCAGCACTGTCGCGCCGTCGTGCGCCGCGACCGTGGTGGTCATCGTGTCCGCGAGGGGATACGCGTCTCCGGAAGTATTGGTCACCCCACCACCCCACACAAATAGCAGAGAATCCGCAACCTCGTAGTGTTCACAGACTCGAACAATACCTCCGGGACGTGAACCGAGCGGAGGTCGCGGCATGCGCGGTGTACCGGATGACCCTGCTCACGTGGGGGGGTGTCCCTATGGTGTTCGTCAAGCCGCTGAGGTCGTGGGTGATCGGTAGAGTTCGCCGTGTTTGAGCATCGCGTAGAGGACGTCGCAGCGTCGCCGGGCCAGGCAGATGAGGGCGGCGTTGT